>NZ_JAUMJO010000004.1:243215-655733 GCF_036320425.1 Bacillus nitratireducens | reverse complement strand
TCGTTTGCAACATACGCAAGACTCCCATTTGGAGAAACAGTAATTCCTTGCGGAGCGATTCCGACATTAATGGTACCAACAACTGTGTTGGTAGCAGCGTTAATAACAGAAACTGTATTATTACCATGATTTCCAACATAAACAGTTGTGTTATTTGGAGAAACAGCTACACCAATTGGATTAGCTCCAACAGGGATGGTAGCGATAACTGTATTAGTGGCAGTATCAATAACGGAAACGGTATTAGAAAAAATATTAGTAACATAAGCACGAGTTCCATTTGGTGAAACTGCTACTTCAAGAGGTGCATTATCTACAGTGATTGTATCGACTACTGTGTTTGTTCCGGTGTTAATTACAGATACTGTATCATCTGCAGGATCATCAATGGCTCCTGCGTTTGTAGCATAAACAAGGAAATTACATCCAGGTCCCGTCGGCCCAGTAGGCCCAGTAGGTCCCGTCGGTCCAGTAGGTCCCGGTGGGCAATCACAATCTCCCGATGGCCCAGTAGGTCCCGGTGGTCCTTCAGGCCCTTGGATACCTTGCACGCCTTGAGGTCCAGTAGGTCCTTCAGGCCCTTCAGTTCCTTGAATGCCCTGCACGCCTTGAGATCCAGTAGGTCCTTCAGGCCCTTCAGGCCCTTGAATGCCTTGCACGCCTTGAGGTCCAGTAGGTCCTGGTGGCCCGGGAACTCCTGTTCCTGTCCCTGAACCAGTAGGTCCTGGTGGTCCTTGAATGCCTTGAATACCTTGCACACCTTGAGGTCCAGTAGGTCCTTCAGGCCCTTCAGTTCCTTGAATACCTTGCACGCCTTGAGGTCCAGTAGGTCCTTCAGGCCCTTCAGCTCCTTGAATGCCTTGCACGCCTTGAGGTCCAGTAGGTCCTTCAGACCCTTCAGGCCCCGTAGGCCCCGTCGTTCCAGTAATGTTTAATAGTGAACTATTCAAGACTCCTTGTAAAATTAAGCTAAATGTCTGCTGTAACAAGGGGTCCGATATATTTGAACAACTAATAAGTGAAGACAAGTTTTGGAATAGAAATTGGAATAATGCCGAGATTTGAGTGAGAGTTGCAGTAGGTAAGGAATTGATTAATTGGTTTATAGTTCGTAAAACTAAATTTCTATTTGGTGTATTTGGTTGTACTGCTATTAATAAATCATTTAATGCCTGTAATGCTGTTTGGAGTATTTGTCTAGTTGTAGGATTTGGTGTTGTGAAGAAAGAAAGGATAGCTTGGTTTAATTGGTTTATTATTTGCAATAATTCTTGTTGTTGAGAATTTGAGAAAAAAACAGGTGTACAACAATTACTTTGATTACAAGGGGATACAGAAATAAAGCAGGGGAGCTGAAACTTATCACACGAATTTGGTGAATTTGACTTATTATTATGTCTCATAAATAACTCCTCTAAAAAATTTTAAATGTTAGATATGTCTTGATAATTTATATTAGCAACTGAGTTTAAAGTATTTATGGGTATATGTTTAATATGAAATGTACAGAAATGTTTCTTCCTTCAAAGTATATGTCAATAAAGTGAAGATGATCTTGTTTTGTGTGTAATCATATATACAAATAAAATGAAGATGTTTTTATAGTACATATAATCAATACTTAGTTACTAATAAGGATGTTGTAATCATAGGAATAGAAGATATTATGACATATGATTTTATTAATATGACTCGCATTCCATATAACGGGCATCTGATTTGAATTTTTTCCAGTCCCTTAATACATTTAAGAGACTGGATTGTTTAGTGGAAATAAAACTTAATAAAATAATCCTTTTATAAGTAAATAGATCGAACGGAGGGGAACCGTATCGTATGAATCAATTGTCATTTTCTGAAGGCATCGATGAAAAAGAGATGCGAAGACTTGTGGTGAAGGAGCTGAAAAACTACAAAGGATTGTGCGTTCGGATGAAAAATCAAGAAGAACAGGCTCAAGCGGGGGCATCGTTCTTTTTCCTAAAATGAAAGGTGACGATAAGAATCATGAGATACGTTTTAAACAAATTGAACGGACATTGAAATATGCTCTTGATAATGATCAACGTCAGATAACTGAGTTGAAGTATTTTGGGAGTGATAAAGTCAAAGATTCCTATGTTTATAATGAATTGATGATGAGGCGTGATAGTTTTTATGAGAATAAAAAAATAGCTATCCGTTTGATAGCTATTACTTTAGGAATTATATGAACGTAGTTTTATTTTAGTGAAGATGAAATTATGATCTTTTGTATGACATAAATCTAAATGTTATTATTTAAATTCATATTTTATAATTTCCATTTATCCCGCATTAACGGGCAGTACAATTCCCACCTCAAAATTCGACTGGAGCAAAGAAGTTAGGTGGGAAATTAACTACCCGTAAACCCCCACTGATTAAAGTTTCACTTTATAAAAATGAGCCCATAGTAAAAATAACCTAAAAATAGGCATATGAACAAGGTACATCATCTAGTGATAGGTCATATTTTGTTGGTGTACGTATTGAACTTAGTTTATCCCGCTATATGTGGGCAGTAAAACTCCCCACTGATTAAAGTTTCACTTTATAGCGCTATTTCTACTTAGATTTAACGAACAGAAATATAGGTAAGCATCGATAGGATTGTAGTTTATAAACGGAGGTCATGAAAATGAATAAGTTTCAACAAGAACTACAAGCGTTAAGCCTAAATGATTATCAGTCTGGAAATATTGTGTATTGGGACCAGCAAAACCAATATCCATATTACTATATTACAGATGATGCTCGTCGCTGTGGCGGTTGTGGCCGTTGTGGTGGTGGTGGTGGTCGTTGTGGCGGTTGTGGCGGAGGTCGTTGTGGTGGATTCCGTTGTTTTGGTTGCTTCGGTTGTGGTGGTTGCTCTAATTGCTCTAATTGTTCTAATTGTTTTGATGGTTTTAATGGTACTACTGTAACATATGAATATTGATAAGAGACAAAAAGGAATCCATTAAAAAAAAGATTGATCGAAACGGATTCCTACTTTTTGAAGCATTATATAATTTTTATAAAAAGGTGCTAACAAGTTTGCAAACGGACTTGCTAACACCTATACGAAATAGACATAAAATATCGCTGATGTGTAGCTTAATAATACGATAATAATTAAGCATTTATAATGAATAATAGGTTATTAGAAAAGAAACCATAAAATGTAATGTTTTATATCATTATAAAAAGAGATTATTCTAATAGGTCGTTGTGTAACGGCTGCATAGGATAATCTCTTTTTATGTTTAATTTTGTAGAGAATGTACTGTTAACTTTAGTTGTTCAATAAATTCTCGGGTAGCAGCGCACATGTATTTATCTTTTCTATAAATAAGTCCTATATCTATTGTTGGAGTGGGTTTTTCAATTTTAATAGATTGAATGTGTTCGCTTTGCAAAAAATCTATATAAGGTTTTGGTAATACTGTAATTCCCATATCTTTTGAGACCATTTGAATTAAAGATTCCATCGTACTAATTTCTAAAATTGGTTTTGGTGTAAAGTTGAATTTTTGACAATGAGATGTAATTAGTTCGGTTAAAAAGAAATTTTTAGGTAAAAGAATTAAAGGGTAGTTCTGTAATTCAGCAATAGATACATGATCACGTTCAGTTAATCGATGACCGGTTGGTACGACTAATGTAAGTTCACTTTTATATAGTGGGATGGAAACAATCTCTTTATCTTGTACCGGGAGAAACGTAATGCCAATATCCAATTCATTTTGTAATAATTTTTCGCGAATTTCTCCTGTGCGAAGCCCTAACACAGATAGTTCAATATTTGGATATAAATTATTAAAATTTAAAATAGCCGGCGGTAGTAAATAATTTACGACGGTTAACAAAGATCCTATTGTTAAGGAACCGTGCTGTAATCCATTTAAACCTTGAATGGCAGAACGAGCTTGTTCGACTTCATGAAAAATGGTTTTACTATGTGATAATAAAATTCTTCCTGCTTCAGTTAAAGATATCTTTTTACCAATTCGATCGAAAAGTGGCATTCCCACTTCATGTTCTAATGCACGTATTTGTTGACTTAGTGAAGGTTGTGAAATGTTTAATTTCTCAGCTGCTTTTGTAAAATGTAACTCTTTCGAAACAGCTAAAAAGTATTCTAGTTGTCGTAATTCGATTGGAATCACCTCAAATTTAATCATAGGATATACCTATCATTATTATATAAATAATTGAATTGAACAATGATTCTATGAGATTTATAATCACTTTATCAGAAATGGATTGATTATAAAAATTAGATGAGGTGAGGAAGAATTGTTGAAATTGAACGTATTAGCAGAAATTTATACACAAGTACTTCAAAAAAGGGATGAGGCGGTTTACCGACAGGAATACATCATGTAACGCCTTTATATGTAAAATAAGCAAGAGGAGCGATAAGGATGAATAAAGAATATGAAATACTATCTCTAAACATAGGATTGCCAAAAGAGGTTATATATGGAGGAAAGTTAATTCAAACAGGCATAAATAAAGTTGAAACAAAGGAGCCTATATATTTATCGTTTGAAAAATTTAAAGGTGATGGCCAAGCGGATTTAGTTCATCATGGTGGAGTGGATAAGGCAGTTTGTGTGTATTCGGGAGAACATTATGGATATTGGGAGAAAGAATTGAGTCAAGACCTTGTATATGGAGCCTTCGGAGAAAATATAACAGTTAGCGGTATGCGCGAAGAGGATGTTTGTATTGGTGATACGTTTCAACTTGGAGAAGCGATAGTACAAGTGACGCAGCCAAGACAGCCTTGTTTTAAACTAGCTAAGAAATACAATGTTCCAAAGTTACCGTTGTATTTTCAAGAAACAGGATATACAGGGTTTTATTTTCGCGTATTAAAAGAGGGATGGGTATCACCAGTCGATACGTTAAAATTGCTGAAGTCTGATTCGAAAGGTATTACAGTAGCGTTTGCTAATTGTATCATGCATAAAGAAAAACAAAATATGGAAGGACTAAAAAGAATTTTAGAAGTACATGCGCTTTCTACAAGTTGGAGAAAGACATTTGAAAAACGAATGAGGGGAGAAGAAATTAATACGAAGGAGAGGATTGAAGGAACTAAAAATTAAATAAATATTTTATTATAAATGGTGCATTTCTATTAGTAAAAACTCATTAGAAAGCGCTATTTTTATATAATAAACTTATTAATATTCAAAAAAACTTAATATTGGTTTATTCGACTTATTTTTAAAGAGTCAAAACATAAAATTAATTAGATTCTTTTTTTATGTTTTATGATACTATATTGATTTGTAAGGCCTATAATTTTATGGGTAGGTCTTATAAGTTTATCTAAATTTAATGGAATCGACGTATGGAGGTACAACATGGGGAATATTGAAAAAATTGCAAATCTTCTATTAGAAGAACCGGAAAGAGAGCAGTTATTTCCTTTATTTGATGAAGTGTTTGGGATTACAAGTCAAACATTACATGATTTTTGAGAGAAAGGGTATTGGGATTATACATATAAAGCTTTATCATTTATACAAGATGATAAAGTGATTGCAAATGTTGCGGCGTTTTCACTTCCATTACTAATTAATGGTGAAAAAATAAATGCGGCGGGTATTCAATCAGTAATGACACATCCGGATTTTCGTAGACAAGGACTAATGACACAATTGCTTAATAAGATGATAGAAGAAATTGATAAGCAATGTGAATGTGCTTTCTTGTTTACTGAAACGCCTGAACTATATAAATCATTTGGATTTCAAATTGTGCAGGAATATTTGATGACAGTATCATACGAAAA
This sequence comes from Bacillus nitratireducens, assembly GCF_036320425.1. Taxonomy (NCBI): domain Bacteria; kingdom Bacillati; phylum Bacillota; class Bacilli; order Caryophanales; family Bacillaceae; genus Bacillus; species Bacillus nitratireducens. Next base: position 649,924 of record NZ_JAUMJO010000004.1, on the reverse strand, counting down.
CAAGAGTGATAAAGATTCTCAACTTAAAAAGTTAGATTTTTATAATGAAGAGGATAGACAATTAATACATGAGATTATTGAAAATGGCCAAAGGCTTTCTAATAAATTTTCAACGTTAAATTACCGCTCTTCGTTTTATTTAAATATGTATGATTCAACATGGAATGAAAACCTTTATTATTCAGAGAAATTAGATTCGCTGATTGTTTTTACAGTAGAAAATCAAAAACTAAAATTATTTGGAGTATTTGCGCCGGTAATACCGATTTTAGATGAATTATGTGAGGAAATCTCTGGGGAATTTACGGAGATTGAATTTTATTTCTACCCAGATCAATTAGGAATTGATGATGTACAATATACAGAATTACAGACTAGTAAGTATTTAATGGTTCGAAGTAATAAAGAATTAGATTTTAAAGGTTATAAATTCCCGGTATTAACTGAGTTTTAAATATTAATTTAAATGCTTTTTTATGGAGGAATTATGAAAATATCATATATACCAAATCATATTGAGCAACTTACTGTAATGAACGCACCTAAATTTTACAAACTTGAAGACAATGATACATTCATTGTCCATTCTAAAGAAGAAACAGATTTTTGGCTGAAAACCCATTATGGTTTTGAAGTAATGAATGGCCATGTATTTTATGATGAGATAATGACAGATTTTCAGGCTGAAGTTCAATTGCGCATGAATCCAAATGCGACATACGATCAAGCGGGTTTATTTGTTATGATTTCTGAGAAGTGTTGGTTAAAAACATCTTTAGAATATATTCCTGAGGGGCCATCACATTTAGGTGCTGTCGTAACGAATAATGGCTATTCTGATTGGTCAACGCAAGACTTTCCAAATGAGTTTGCTAAGCAACAATTAAGTTTTCGAATTATTCGAAAACTTGGTGATTATACAATATATGTGAAAACGAGTCAGCGATGGGAACAAATAAGAATCGCTCATTTGATGGAGGACATAGGTAATGAGCCTGTTAAAATTGGTTTTTATACGTGTAGTCCTTCAGAAAATAATGGATTCGAGACCGAGGTTTTCGATTTTAAAATTGAACAAATATAGATAGGAAAACCGCATTCTTACTAAATGAGAATGCGGTTTTTATTAAGTTAAAGAGTATTCACATCAACTGGCAGTGAAAATGCCTGGTAGATTAAAGTTCCATTTTATTGACTAAAAATGATTTAAAACTTATCATTTAATAATGTTAAATATTAATTTGCATAATATATTAGAAGTAATGAAGAAATTCTAGACTATATCGCTTAAATAAGGAGGAATATGAATTATTCAATGGTAATTTCATGAAAAAAGGAGATTATGTATGAAATCATTTCGCAAGTTGTTACAGTATTTAAAACCATACATGTTCTTCGCTATTATTGGACCGCTATTTATGGTACTTGAGGTTGCGATGGACTTAATTCAACCGACAATTATGCAACATATTATTGATGTTGGAATTGCAAATCGGGATTTGAATTATGTAATAAAAATGGGGCTTCTTATGATAGGGGCAGCAGCGATCGGTTTAGTTGGAGGACTTGGTTGTATGATGTATTCTACAAAAGCTGCTGTTAATTTCGCTACAGACATACGAAAAGATGTGTTTGCGAAAATAGAAACATTTTCTAGCAAAAATCGTGATTCATTTGGAACAGGAAAATTATTAACGATTGTTACAAATGATATTACATCCGTTCAATCGGCGATGACGATGACGTTACGTGTACTTGTTCGTGGACCGTTGTTATTTATTGGAAGTATTATTATAGTCTTTGTAACAGCGAGAGACCTATTTCCTATTTTACTTGTTGTCGTACCAGTTTTATTAGTTGCAATTGTATTGATTGCAAGTCAAGCGAGCGGTTCATTTAGACGAGTACAAGAAGCATTAGATAAAGTAAACACAAAGCTACAAGAAAATTTATCCGGTGTACGCGTTATAAAAGCATATGTAAGACAAAAATATGAAATCTCACAGTTTGAGAAAGTAAATAAAAATTTAACTGGAATAAATATTCGTGCTATACAAATTATTTCATTGATGATGCCAATTATTATGCTAGTTGTAAATGGCGGGATTGTAGCAACTTTATGGATTGGTGGCGAAAAAGTTTTTAACGGCACACTCCAAGTAGGGGCCATTTTAGCTTTCATTAATTATTTAAATATCATTTTAATGTCACTTATGTCTATTAGTATGGTATTTATTCAAATTGCCCGTGCTTTTCCATCAGCTGATCGTGTACAACAAGTCTTACATACTGAAGTTGACATTAAAACTGAAGGTGACGTATATGAACCAAAGCAAGTGGATGGTAATGTAGAGTTTAAAAATGTTAGTTATAGTTATACGAAAAATAATGAATATGTATTAAAAGATATTTCATTTACTGTACGTAAAGGTGAAAAAATAGGGATTATTGGATCTACTGGAAGTGGTAAATCTACATTGGCGAAACTATTGCCGCGACTTTACGATGTTGATCAAGGTGAAATATATATAGACGATGTCAATGTGAAAGCGTACGATTTGCAAAAACTTCGTGCTTCAATTGGCTTCGTTCCACAAAAGGCACTTCTCTTTTCAGGCAGTATAGAAGAGAATTTACGTTATGGAAAAGAAGATGCCACTTATGATGAATTGGAATTAGCGTCTTCATCTGCTTGTGTGACTGAGTTTATCAATAAGCTGGAAGACTCTTATCAATATAACTTAACACAAGGTGCAACCAATCTATCTGGCGGTCAAAAACAACGTATATCTATTGCAAGAGCCTTAGTGAGAAAACCATCTATTCTTGTATTAGACGATTCTACATCGGCAGTTGATGCGAAGTCAGAATCTGTAATACAAAAAGCATTAAGGTCGAGATATAGTGGCACAACGACATTTTTAATCGCATCAAAAATATCCTCTATTATAGATGCTGATAAAATTCTCGTTCTGGATAACGGTGAATTAGTTGGAAGTGGTACGCATGAGGATTTATTGGCAACTTGTGAAGTGTATCAGGAAATTTATCTTTCCCAAGGTGGTAACCTGCAGCAAGAAGGAGGGGAAGAGCGTGCGTAATTTTCAAGGGCAATTTGGAAATAAAGGTGGACGTAATAATCCGAAAAAGAGAAAAGCAAAGAATACTAAAGGAACTATAATGAGAGTATGGAACTACATGGGGTATCAAAAAGCATCTCTTATGTTCGTTATTATTCTTGTATTTATCACGACATTACTCGGTTTACTTGGGCCATATTATATGGGGGTCATCATTGATGAATATATTGTACCGAAGGATTTAAGCGGGACAGCGAGAATGTGCATGCTGCTCATTGCAATATATGGGATAACCGTATTGTTAACATGGTTACAAACATTTGTCATGATTAATGTTGCATTAAAAACAATACAAAAAATACGACAAGATATTTTTGAGAAAATCCAAACACTTTCTCTACGATTCTTTGATGTACGTTCTCAAGGTGATTTAATGAGCCGTGTGACAAATGATATTGATAACTTAAATCAAGCTTTGACACAAAGTGTTGTGCAAATCATTTCATCAGCGTTAACGTTTATAGGTGTAACAATTGCGATGTTTTCATTAGATTGGATTTTAGCAATTGTCACTTTAATTACGGTACCTATTATGTTTTTCGTTACAAAAAAACTAGTTGCTTATAGTGGGAAAAACTTTGCGAAGCGTCAAAAGGACTTAGGAGAATTAAATGGATTTATTGAGGAAGCTATTACAGGTGCAGATGTAACTACGTTATATGGAAAAGAAAAAGAAACCGTACATAACTTCAATGAAATTAACGAACAGTTAAGAATTTCAGCAACGAAGGCTGAAACATTTTCAGCATTTATTTTTCCGAGTATGAACTTTATTAATAACTTAGGAATGGGGCTTGTAATTGGAGCTGGATCAGTTATGGTATTAAACGGAATGACAACAGTAGGTGTCATTGCTGCTTTTATTAACTATTCTCGTCAATTCGCAAGACCGCTTAGTCAATTTGCAACGTTAATGAATACGATTCAAGCGGCAGTTGCTGGCGGAGAACGTGTCTTCGAAATTATGGATGAAGTACCAGAAATTCAAAATAAAAAAGATGCAGTACTTGTACAAAATTTACAAGGACGCGTTACGCTTGAGAAAGTTTCATTTGGATACGAACAGGACAACATGATTTTAAAAGATGTGAGTCTAGAGGCGAATCCGGGGGAGACAATCGCTTTAGTCGGTCCAACTGGATCAGGAAAAACAACGATTATAAATTTGCTAACTCGCTTTTATGACATTCCAAAAGGACAAATTAGTATTGATGAAAAAGATATAAAGGATTATGATATTAATTCTTTACGGAGTAAAATAGGCGTTGTTTTACAGGATACGTATTTATTTGCTGGGACAATTATGGATAATATCCGTTATGGACGACTAGATGCAAGTGATGAAGAAATAATTACTGCAGCTAAGGCAGCATCGGCGCATTCTTTTATTAAACATTTACCGGATCAATATGAAACAGAAATTGCTTCAGAAGGTTCAAATTTAAGTCAAGGACAAAAACAACTTCTTGCGATTGCACGAGCAATTTTAGCAGATGCAGATATATTAATTCTCGATGAAGCAACATCTAATATTGATACGAGAACAGAATTGCAAATTCAAGCAGGATTAAATAATTTAATGAGAGGGCGAACGAGCTTTGTAATTGCTCATCGACTGAAAACGATTGAAAAAGCAGATCAAATACTTGTAATAAAAGATGGAAGTATTTTAGAGAGAGGAAATCATGAAACTCTCATGGAAGATGGAGGGTTTTACTTTGATTTGTATACGAGTCAGTTTAAAATTTAACAAAAACATTGATGTGGTGAGGTTTCTCTAGAAAAGAGAAACCTCATTTTTTATATTTGCAAACATTGCCATCCGAAAAGTCTATCACTGAATGTTTTAACAGCGTCCTTTTGCAGACTAGGTGAAAAATGTGAATAGCGATTTAAGGTTAAGAAAACGTCCTTATGACCCAATCGTTCGCTTACAATCTTTGGATGTACTCCTTGTTTTAAAAGAAGCGGTGCATGAGTATGGCGTAAATCATGAAATCAAATGTTTTTTAATTCGGATTTTTTCAAATAGGCTTTAAATGTATCAAGAAAACCACTTTTGTCTTCTTTTTCCTGTCTCTGAATCAGCTCCGATATCGACAATAATACACCACTTTGTTCCTTTTTTTCGAATATGTCCTTTCACTTAAAACATTCCTTCATTGATTTTTGAATCATGTTGTAAAAGTCTATTTGTAATTTTGCTGTTATGAAAATTACATGTTTGGGCATATCGGCGATGGATATATTTTATCATATATAAATTAAAACATTTTGGAGTCGTCTATTTAGTAAAGAAATTAAAATTATAAGAAATATGATTTTTAGTATATTTTTATCAGTTGGTGTATATATGTTGTATTTATTATTTTTGGATTTCAAATGAAATTTCTTTAGCTGCTTCTAAAGCTATTTTTTTAGCTTCTGTTTTAAAATAGGCTGCAGCTAAAACGTATCCACATCGATGGCCCATTGAAGTAGGTGGTTTTAAGATAGTTCCTTTTTTAGGTTTTATATAAACTTTCTCTACACCAGGATATTTAGAACTACGGTTTTTCCCTGTAACTCGAATTAGTTTTCCTTTAGATTTAACTGTTAGGTAATGAGCGTACACATATTTATAATGTTTTTTATTTAGTGAAGGTTTATTTCCTAACATTAACTGAATAGTCTCTTGCACTAAGTTGATTCCATGTCCAATTTCAATTATGTCATTCATTGCTCCACCTGATATTCTGGGATTTATCTCAATTAATTTCCAAACATCTTTTATTCTCCGGAGTTCTAGATGACACGCTCCATTTTTCATATTAAAGGCCTGAATAACAGAATTAACTGCATTGAAAAGACTATTATATAGTCTTTTGTCTACCTGTCCTAGTAAAGAATAACCAGTAACAATAAAACGTTCAAAAAGTGTAATTTCTTGTTCAATTACTGCTATAATATGGACTTTTCCATCTTGAACTAAAATTTCAACTAAGTACTGAGGTCCATCTATATATTCTTCAAGTAGAATTTCTTCATTAGGTAGTTTTTTTAAAAGACTTTGTATAGATAAGATTAATTGATCTTTATTTTTTACTAATAATACATCTTTGGATCCTGTTGATTTAGGGGATTTTACAATAAGAGGGAAATTCATCTCTTTAGTTTTTTCAAGAAAAGATGATAATGATTCTGTTGGTTTGTAAATTAAATAGTTGAGTGAGATTGGTAATTCTTTAAGTACATTACGAGTTAATATTTTGTTTTCCATATGATGGATAGCTTTAGTAGATACAATATTTGAGCAAAATTTTTCTGATAAACGTGCAGCCACATAAACAAAAGGGTCAATAAAACTAAAGATCCCTTTTATGTTTTTTCCTGATTTAATTAATTTTTCAATTGTTGTAATTATATTATCATAATCATTTATATCAGTGAAAATCATCTGATGTACATCAGGGAATATAGTGCGTTCATTAATAAATTTTGTTTTTTTAGTTAATAAAACAGTAAAGAAATTAAGTTTTTCAGCTGCTTTGATTGCTTCCCTACTTGATCCAGATTTATTTGTTTCAATGAAAACGATAGTATCCATTTTATGTCACCTTAACCTTTATCATTTTATAAAATCTCAGGTTTATAATTTCTATAGGTAGAATATTAAAATGAGGTTAAGCTTGTTCTGGATTTTTCGAAAAATGGTTGAATGAGGAAGAACATGAATATATATATAATGAATTTGATATTTGTTCTGAAAAAAATCTTTAGAAAGAAGGGAAGAAGAACTAACATGACTATAATTGGTATGCTTCATCATCGGAAAGATCCGAATGACGTAAAGAAAGCATATACTTACGCTGCTGTAGCTAAAGCTGAAGGTGTGGACTTTTTTTATTTTACTTTAGGGAAAGTAAATTTAGAAACGAAGAAGATTTTAGGTAAAACTTATGAAAATGGTAAGTGGATTGAAAAAGAATTTTCTTTTCCAGATGTTATTTATAATGCAAGTGTTCATGTTAGTAATAAAAATCAGCAAATCTATGATTATCTACATGAAAAAGTTCCTTTTACAAGTCATTCAATTGGAAATAAATTAAGTGTATATAACAGAATAAATAGAGCAAAAAAATTTAAGCAATATCTTATTCCTTTTTATGAATTAAATGATGTTAATAAGTTTTTTGACATGTTTAATCGTTATGAAAAACTTATTATTAAACCAATTTCTGGACATCAAGGTAGTGGTATTGTTTTCATTGAAAAAAATGGGATGAATTACAGTATGAATGAGTCAGAACAAATTTCATCTATTAATAAAAAACAATTACAGAGCTTTATATCTGATAAGATTCAAGAGCAAGGATACATAGTTCAACAGTTTATTTCATGTCAAATGAAATCTGGTCATGTTTATGATTTTCGATTGCATGTTCAAAGAAATGGGGAAGGCAGGTGGGTTGTTACTTCTATATTCCCGAGAATAGGTCCATTAGGAAGTATTGTATCAAATATGGCTAAGGGTGGTTATAGTACTTATTTAGATGTCTTTTTAAAAGCGGAGTTTGATAACGATTGGTATAATATTAAAAGATATTTAGAACGATTTGCAGTAACTTTTTCTAACCATTTTAATTCTTTATTTAGAGATGTATTATTTGATGAGTTAGGAATTGATGTAGGGATTGATAAAGATCAAAAATTGTGGTTATTTGAGGTGAATTGGAGACCAGGGGTACCTAATATATTTAATCTTGAACTAGATGTAGCTAGAAATTTAATTCACTATGCTAGATATTTGGCTGATAAATCTAAATAAGAAAAGGAAAATAGAAAAATAAAATGAAACTTAGAAACCTTTATATACCAATGGTTTCTACTAATCTCTCTTTCTATATCTCCTATAAGGTTATTCTCCATCCATCCCAAAATTCGGCGGATGCTGGACTGTCGCCAAGTCGACGTACCTAATACGGGCAAATTACCGGAACCTGATAATACACCCTTCATTGTGGGCGAGGGCACATATTTATAAAAAAATACGCTTGTCCAATCCATTATCATTCTCTAGTCATTTAATACTACAAAGGGGGGAGAACATGGAAAACAATGAAAAAATCACGTTTCGATTTGTAAAAAAAGATGGAGAAGAAATTAATTTGGGAAATCTTGCTGATAAACGAAAAATTGTCATTGTCATTAATAATCAGATTACATTTGCACCGAATACAACACAAATTGCCAGTGGAGCCGGACAAAATAGTGCAGCAGGAAGTAATGCAGCGATCGATTCATCGAATACCCGACAGCAAGGAACGGTGGGCGCTGGAGGCGAAGCCATAAATAAAGGAATTAGTGGGGATCAGATTGAGCCGCATAAAAAGAAAAAAGAAACTTCGGATGAAGAGGCAGAATTTGTAATTATCATCAATAATCAAATTAATAAAACCCGTAAGGAACAGTCTGGTGCTACTCAAGTGGCAAGTGGTGGTGGAGAAGACAGTGCAGCGGGAACCAACGCTGCCATCGAAAGTTCTAATACTAAACAGCAACATGCAGTGGGAGGCGGTACGGATAGTTCGGCAGAAAATGCAGGTGAAGAAGGCGACCAAATAGAAAAATGCGATTAAAGAAAAGAGGCTGTAATTATTTCACAGCCTCTTTTTCTTATTATGGATTAATTGGTCTATTACTTACCCAACCATATTAGGAATATATTAAATATCTTGATGGATCATATACTGTCCATAATCCTATCCGTTGAGAAGCATTTGGATTTTTATATACTGCGATTGATCCATAAAATTTTCTATGACTAGCTAAAGTATTGTCAATATATACTGCAAGGTCATAAGGATGAAGTTGTATTTAATAAAAAGTTGTAGCTTCCGATTTTGATGATGCGAAAAATCAAATTCGGCAACTCGAATTGTCTTTTGCCACAGAAGCATGTGCTTCTTTTTTTGAAGAGCTATTAGTATTTGTACGGTTTCTAGTAATAAGTTTTGGATTATACATTCAAAAATAGAAAAAATATATCCAACCTTATTTAGCAATGAAGCTTAGTAAGAAGCGTGTGGATATAAAAATCGTTATTGGATAAAAAATCAAAAGAGCACGCCTATAAACGTACTCTTAGAAAGATAAGAATCTTATGAGTGGAGGAAATCTCCATATAATAACATATGCTTGTCTACTTTAAATGTCTAAAATTAACAATCATAATCATTGTCGTATTCATGGTTACATTCATCGCAAGGGTTGTTCTGGTCATCACAGCAAATACAAAATGTTTTATTGATAAATATATCAATAAAATCAAATGTATCGGAATTATTTGTGAGAGTAAGGCTTTGTAAATCTTCTACTTGAAAGATCCTTGTTTCATTAGGAACTAAAGTTGCATTAATTGGTATGTTAGAACTTCTTGTTTGAACTGTTACTTCAATGGGACCGGAATCGTTAGGAACAGATAGTTGAAGTAATGTTTTGTTGTGATTAATAGTAAAATCTTCAAATACTGTTCTTGAGGTATTAGGGGGTACGATAATATCGAGCGGTACATTTCCAGCTAAGGTAGTTCCCGAACCAGCAATCGTATGAGTTTCGACAAAACAGTTACTATCTTCGTTAATAGAATATGAATGCTCTTTATAATAATCATTTTGTTCATTGCAGCAAATGCAAAACGTTTTTTGGATATAAACACCAATGTCGCTACTTGTATTATTATTATTTGTGAGAGTGAGGCTTTCAAAATTTTCTACTTGAAGAATTCTTGTTTCACCTGAAGCTATTGTAGCGGTAATCGGTCTACGAGAATTTCTTGTACGAATAGTTACAACAATTGGTGCAGAAGTACCAGGAACATGAAACTGCAGTAATGTTTTATTGTGATTATTAGTAGCATCTTCAAAAACTATTCTTGAAGTGTTAGCTGGTACAATAATATCTAACGGTATATTTGAGCCAGCAATCGTATGCGTGTTAGTGAAACAGTTCTCTTTTTTATTGTGAGAATATGAATAGTTTTTATAGTACTTTTTACCATGTTTATAAAAATAATCAGCCATTCTTTAATCTCCTATCTTTTATTTGTCTATATATTGTATTTAATGAGGATAAGAACTGTTTGTACAAGGTAGAAAAAAGTTTTATTTAGGAGAATAAGAGAAAAAGATTAAGATATACTTACTGTAGCGTTTGGTTCAGTTAAACAAAATATAAGAATTAGAATGAGTATAGAGCTAGTTTATAACGATTGATATAGCACTGAAAACCAATAAAACAGCCATAATGATGTTAAATAATTGAGTATGTTTTAATAATAGTTTTTGGAACATTGAACCAAACAGGCTCCAACTAAATGTACTCATTAAACCGACTACACCTAGAAATAATGAAAAAAGTAGAAAACTGGAATATGAATTGTAGTAAGGGAGAATAAAAGTAGAAACTACAGTCAGTCCGAATAATATCCCTTTAGGGTTAACAAACTGAAGAAAAATCCCCACTGTAAATAAGTTTTTATTATCTTTTTCATCGGGATCTGTACTGCCTTTACTAGTGAGTATTTTAAAAGCTAAATATAACATGTATGCTACTCCTAAAATTTTTAAAGGTAATTCGATTTTGGGCAAAATATTAATTAGTACGATATTAAAGAAACTACATAAAGAAGTGAGGAGGAAAAAACCGAAAGCTACTCCAAAGCAAAATTGCATGCTCCTTTTCAAACCAAGTTGATTTGCGTATGTCATCGCTAAAAAATTGTTAGGACCGGGTGTGAAGCTACTTATAAAAACAAATAATAAAAAAGAAAATAAAGGCATTTCAAAACCCCCTAAGTATTTTTCGTATGTTATAATGACCGAAAAGAACAATATAACGTGTGCTTTTTATTATACATAACGGTCGTTATATTGTATATAGTGTGGGAGTGTTTTTTTATGGAAGAAATTCAACTTATTTTGGCGAAAAATTTAAAAACAATTCGTGAGAAAGAAAAATTAAGTTTAGAAAAGGTTGCCCAATTAACAGGTGTAAGTAAAACGATGATTGGACAAATTGAAAGGGGAGAATCAAGTCCAACACTAACAACAATATGGAAAATTGCGAATGGTTTAAAAGTGTCTTTTACGTCTTTAATTAATAATCCACAGCCTGATACGAAAGTGGTTTTACGAAACGATGTTCAAGTATTATCAGAAGACAATGGGAGATATAAAGTGTATCCTTCTTTTCCTTTTCAAGATGATAGGAACTTTGAAATCTATACGGTTGAAATTGAAACGGAAGGAAAATTAAGTTCGGAAGGCCATAAAGAAGGGACCGAAGAATTTATAACGGTGTTTGAGGGAGAATTGACAATTGAAATAAATGATTGTCAATATACATTAAATAGCGGAGATTCAATTCGCTTTAAGGCGGATAGACCGCACTCTTATCATAATTCCGGACGAACGCTAACTCGGTTAAGTATGACCATTTATTATCCAGCTTCATAAACTTGTTATTTTATTTAGAATATAAAGAGATACGTTTTGATAAAACCATCTATAAAAGATGGTTTTATTTATTACAATTTACAAAAAAAAGACACTCATCTGAGTGTCAACACAGTATTGCTCTCGCGTATAGGATTGGAGAATATTTCTCAAATACGTATTGAGATGGTCCGTAAAGGAGAAACTGTCTTCTTATTTAATGTAACATCAGCATGGGCGCAGTGTAAATTGATAATATATATACGGAAAATTTAGTAAAGATAGTTACTACTATGAATATAGTGCAATGTGTTTTTGTTGCATAATCACTGTCGTGATAGTTACTAGTTTAGTATCTAAAAATGTTTATTAAAAAAAGAATGAATCATTTTTTAATCGATTCGTATAATTGTTAGAGAGGTACCTGTTGAACCACCTCAACTAAATTAACGATGGATAATATGCCGAATAATTGAAGCGAAATTGTATTACCAGCAAATAAATTGGTAATTAAATTATTATTATAATTTGAAGTTGATATTGCGGGAGTAAAAATAGATCTAGGAAGTGGAGTGGAAGAGTTTAATAGTAGTAGTTATAGCAAAGGTGAAAGTTTAATATATGTAAAAATCATTTGAGAATGAAAAAAAGATTAGTTATGGAATTCTTTTAAAAGGATAGAGTTATTATATAAATTAGTAGACAAAAATGTGGAATGAGGTATTAAATTGAAGCGAGATGATAAATTATCAATAAATAAAGCTATGATAGAACCTGGAAATATTGGACCTACATTTCCAGTTCTTCCCCCAATTTATATTCCAACGGGACCAACAGGACCAACAGGTTTAACGGGACCAACAGGTACAACAGGACCAACAGGTACAACAGGACCAACAGGTACAACGGGATCAACAGGTTTAACAGGACCAAAAGGTACAACGGGATCAACAGGTTTAACGGGACCGACCGGTGCAACGGGACCAACAGGTCTAACGGGACCAACAGGTACAACGGGATCAACAGGTTTAACGGGACTAACTGGTACAACAGGACCAACAGGACCAACAGGACCAACAGGACTAACAGGACTAACAGGACCAACTGGTACAACGGGATCAACAGGTCTAACGGGACCAACCGGTACAACGGGATCAACAGGTCTAACGGGACTAACTGGTTTAACAGGGCCGACCGGTACAACGGGACCAACAGGTCTAACAGGACCAGCTGGTACAACGGGATTAACAGGTCTAACGGGATCAACAGGTCTAACTGGTTTAACAGGACCAACCGGTACAACGGGATCAACAGGTCTAACTGGTTTAACGGGACCAACCGGTCTAACAGGGCCGACCGGTACAACGGGACCAACAGGTCTCACAGGACCAACCGGTACAACAGGACCAACCGGAGAACCTGGGGTTATTGGCCCCATAACAACAACCAATTTGTTATATTACACTTTTTCAGATGGAGAGAAACTTATATATACAAATGCAGATGGGATAGCTCAATATGGTACAACGAATATATTATCACCTAGTGAGGTTTCATATATTAATTTGTTTATTAATGGAATTCTGCAACCACAACCATTTTATGAAGTTAGTACTGGTAAACTAACTTTATTGGATAATCAACCACCATCGCAAGGTTCTTCAATTATTTTACAATTTGTCATTATTAATTAAAAAAGACAGATCCTTAAATGAAAAGGAATCTGTCTTTTTTGTTCTACATTAAAGTAGTTAAAATTAAGTGACGATAAATTCGATTGTGATTGGAATTCCACCGTCTAATGCATCTCCGCCAGGAATTGTAATAGCGCCAGTAGGACCAGTAGTAACACTGGAGTTCACGCTTGGCTGAAGAATACCGTTTACATACAAGTTGTAATACGTGAAAGTCGGAAAAGCAGTTGCAGTAGTACCCGCATCGTTTAAACAAGCTGTGGCAGCAACCGCAAAGGCTGCACCTGTTCCTGTTCCTGCTCCAAGTGTAGATGTAAATCTTCTAGAAGCCATAAATGGTTGAATGATTGGCAATTAAATTTCACTCCTTTAATTATTTTTTTTGAACGAAGTATAGAATAACCTGTCCACTATATTGTATGAAAGTTTTTTATAATAGAAACGGCTTCATGATTATAGAAGGAACACAATAGTAGTAAAGGTATCATTGTTAATTATTTGAAAGAATGATGTTGTTACTTTTGGTATATGCTAATGATTAATTTGTTTTTTAATTTATAAATAAAAATGTGCTTTTGGACCTAAGAGATAAACGTGGAAAAATAAAATAAACTTTTAAGTTTAGGTATTTAATCTAAGCAGTCAATTATTAAAAACATATAATTAATATGTGAGTCATGAACATAATTAAATTATATTTTAAAGTTTAATTATAATTCATGTTTCCTATTTTAAGTTAAACATATAATACAACTCTTTTTTTTCAATTACATCTCTAATAGTTTTTAAAATAGGAAAACACTCAAATATAAGAAAAGTAAGGAGGAAATAAATGAAACATAATGATTGTTTTGGTCATAACAATTGCAATCCGATAGTTTTTTCAGCAGATTGTTGTAAAAATCCACAATCAGTTCCTATTACTAGTCAACAATTAAGTCAATTAATTACTCTACTAAATTCATTAGTATCAGCTATTACAGCATTTTTTGCAAATCCAAGTAATGCAAACAGATTAGCGTTACTCGATTTATTTAATCAATTTTTAATTTTCTTAAATTCCTTATTACCTTCCCCAGAAGTTAATTTTTTGAAACAATTAACTCAAAGTATTATAGTTTTATTACAATCTCCAGCACCTAATTTAGGACAATTGTCAACATTATTGCAACAATTTTATAGCGCTCTTGCACAATTCTTCTTCGCTTTAGACCTTATCCCTGTATCCTGCAACTCAAATATCGATTCTGCAACTTTACAACTTCTTTTTAGTTTATTAATTCAATTAATCAATGCTACTCCAGGAGCAACAGGTCCAACAGGAGCAACAGGAGCAACAGGAGCAACAGGAGCAACAGGAGGTGGAGCAACAGGAGCAACAGGTCCAACAGGAGCAACAGGAGCAACAGGTCCAACGGGAGACACAGGAGCAACAGGAGCAACAGGTCCAACGGGAGACACAGGAGCAACAGGAGCAACAGGTCCAACGGGAGACACAGGAGCAACAGGAGCAACAGGAGCAACAGGAGCAACAGGTCCAACAGGCCTAACAGGAGCAACTGGTGCAACAGGAGGCGGAGCTGTTATTCCGTATGCATCAGGTACACCAGTAGCATTAGCAACTGTTTTGGGTGGATTAGCAAACACAGGAGCACTTCTTGGATTTGGAAGTTCATTCTTCCCTGTAATTGTCCCACCTGGTGGCCCAATTACTATAGGTCCTGTACCTCCAGTATTTGATTTCGCATTTGTAGCTCCTCGCGCAGGTACAATTACTTCGTTAGCAGGATTCTTTAGTGTAACTGTAGCGGTTGCTGTGGCATTAGGAAGCATACAAATTCAAATGCAATTGTACAGTGCGCCAGCAGCAAGTAATACTTTCACTCCAGTAGGTACACCGTTACTATTAACACCAGCATTTAGTGGTCTTATTGCTATCGGTGCTGCTTCGAGTGGTATTAGCGCACAAGCAATTGGGGTCGCTCCACAAGATAAGATATTACTTGTTGTTTCATCAACTACACCAGGTTTTGATATAGCTACTGCTATTACAGGATTCGCAAGTGCAGGGATAACATTCGTCTAAGTATCGCGTCTTAAATGGTGAGAATTGAAAAAAGGAATACTCTTTTTAAGAGTATTCCTTTTTGTATAGCTAAAAAAGACCTTATTTATTTTTATTACAATTACATCCTTTTTTCTTTACGTAGCCTTGTTGAGCTAAATCTCTTTCCGATTGGGAACTGGAAGATTGAGAGTTCGAAGATTGCGAGGATGCTGACGAGCTACTATTTTTATTATTAGAGTAGTTTTTTCGATAGTTATAATTACTCATAGTACTATCACCTCCAATTAAATATATTAATATTATATGTATGTACTCTATTAATTGTTACGATAAAAAATCTCCTCGATATTTTCCGAGGAGATAAATGATGATTCTATTAAAATGATGCTAATTAATACCCCCAGTAAAGAGGGAAGTAATAAGAATCTTGGTAATATAGATTTTGTTGTTGAGTAGGGGGCTGAGTTGACTGATTTATCATTTCGCGGTTTTGATTACAGTTCGCCGGGGGACCAATTACCGTAGTTGATTGAATTGGGGATACTGTTTGTTTCCATTGTTGTTCATTGAGGCAATAAGTATGAGCCATCATATTAGCGGGAGTTAATCTTAAAATATCAGAACCAAAAATAACTTCTGGGGTTGGGGCGTCGAATATAGCTAATAAATGAGTATTATCTGCGGAAGCAATTTCATAATGCCACCACGCTTGTGGAATGTTGGCAACTTGCCCTGGTTTTATCGGTAAGTTTAATATTTGATTCGTAAATGGATTAAGTAAAGAAACAACAGCAGATCCTGAAATACAGTAAACAAGTTCAGCTGCATTTTGATGAATATGTGGTTCTACAACGTTACCTGTACTTAAATAAATATCTAATAAAGAAGTATTTTCTAAAGTGTTTAATTGTTTTATGCCAAGTACATTTATATAATTTTGGGCATCTTTCTTAAAAAAATTACTTTTACTTAAATCATGAGTGAAATTAGTTGAGGGGGAAGTGTAGTCGATATTAGAAGTCAATTGTATTACCAGCCTTTCCTATGTTTTAATACAATCTGAAATTAGGGTATGAGTCTAGTTATCGAAATGTGAAAGTGAAGATGGTTTTAGGTCGTTAAATAATAAAATTGCAAGTACATATGCAGTAGGATTGAATTTCGATGAAATAGTATAAAATAAGTTTGGTTGCGAGAAAAAGCTCCTTTAATTACAATTAATGTAATTAAAGGAGCTTTTTTGTTAGTTAATAAAAAGGGAGTGTGGGATATGAATAGTCTAATTTTAAAAGAGTTAGAAGTTGAATTGAAAAATCACTTTAAACCATTTTTGAATGCACCTGCAACAATAGAAGAAATTCAATATGTCGAAAGCGAAATGGAAATTTCGTTTCCAGATGAATTACGTATGCTTTATCTCACACATAACGGTGAAGTTAAATCGGGGCCAGGATTGTTTTTTGGTTTGCCATTTCTCTCTTTAGATGAAGTTTTGAATGAGTGGAGAGTATGGAAAAGAATTGAAGAAGAGGAGTTTTTTAATTTTGATGCATTTTCAATACCAGCAAAATGTATTAAGGAAAGATATGTGAATCACAAATGGATACCTATTAGTAAGGATTATGGCGGTAACAATATAGGAATAGATGTTGATCCGGATGAAAAGGGGGAAATGGGACAAGTTATTAATTTTGGACGAGATGAAGAAGTAAAATATGTAATGGCAAATAGAATTTCAGATTTTTTACTATTTATTTTACAAACGCTAAAAGATAAAAATTTCACCATTCACCAAGAGGAAGACTATTTATATTGGAGTTATGGTGCTAACGACAATCTACATTTTTTAGACGCATTATTTAATATTGAATTACCTGTTTTACATCCTCAATTTATATTTCAGTCTGAAAATAATGTTAAAGATTGGTACGATAGTTTAGATGGAGAATGGAAAAACATTGTGGGTTCTTCTGAACGTGCGGATAAATTTATTAGAGAGAAGAGACTATATTTAGGTGGAAAGGGATTAGTAGATATTAGTCCATTACATATATGTACGGAAGTAAGGGAACTAATTTTAACTGGTAATGAAATTAAAGATATAACAGGGTTAGAACGGATGAATACTTTAAAGAAGCTATATTTAGTTAATAATCCGGTTCAAGATTTAACGCCAATTATACATTTACAGCACTTACAAGAAATGAATATAAAGAATACGGGGATAAATAATCTATCGGTACTTGTAGAAATACAGTCATTAAAAAAATTGGATATTTCTAATACTAGTATTAAAGATTTTTCGTTATTACCGCAGTTTGAAAAGTTAGAATCGCTTTCTGTACATATTTCAAATCGTGAGCAGCTCTATGCAATTTCAAAAGTAGATACTTTAAAGCATTTGTATATTTTAGGTTTAGAGAATGTTAGTGAATTGGATTTACTTGTTTTACAAAATTTAAATGACTTAATAACAATTGAATTTGAAAATAGTACCATTGATAATTTAGATTGCTTTCAACATAATGCGTCAATTCAAAATATAAAGTTGAAAGATACAAAGGTAACGGATGGATCGGCATTAGGTAGAATGAGAGGACTAAAGGAATTAGAATTAGATGGAGCAACAATTGAAAACATTGAAATGGTTTGTTGTTCTAAGTCATTAGAAACATTTACAGGCTCGTTTGAACAATTTCATATGTTAAAAGACTTATTTGATAGAAAAATAGATTTTTCAAAAATAATAGGAGAAATGAGTGAAGAAGAAAGTGAAGTTTGGTACCAGCATGTAAGTGTTTAGAAAATAATATTATTATGTAAACAAGTTTGTTTGTAGAAGTTGTAACTGTTATTATTTTAAAAATGTTCACCAACACTTTCTGGAATATAAATTAGTATTAAGCCACTGTTTGACAGTTGATTCTGCAATGGAGTGGTTAGGAGAAATAAATTATGTGTAACTGAATGTCACATCCCTCCTAGTTCGTTCGTCTTGTATGTAGAACGATAAGGAGGGATTTTATTATGAGAAAATTTGATGTAGCAATTGTTGGCGGTGGGCTTGCTGGATTAACAGCATCTATATATTTAGCGAAAGCTGGAAGGAAAGTTATTGTATTGGAAAAATCAAGTCGCTTTGGTGGTCGAGGGATGACTATAAATAAAAATGGCATTTGCATGAATCTTGGTGCACATGCTTTATACAGAGGAGGAGCAGCATTTTTAACTTTTAATGAGTTAGGTTTGAATCTCCCAGGTGGAATGCCATCTACAAAAGCACATGGAATATGGAAAGGGGATGTATTTACCATTCCAACAGATTTTCGCTCCATTTTATCAACACCGTTACTTTCATGGTCTGCAAAAGTACAATTCTCTCGTCTTATGATTCATTTAGGGAAATTAGATGTAGGAAAAGTTCAAAAAATGAGTTTATCTACATGGGCAGAAAATGAAATAAAAGATCCAATGGTTCGAAATATATTTTATGCGTTATGCCGAACAACAACATATACGTTTGCTCCTACGATACAATTAGCATCATCTGTACTAAAGCAAATACAGCTGTCTATGAAAGAAGGGGTACTTTATGTAGATGGTGGTTGGGAGACGATAATAACAAAATTAAGAGATATGGCGAATAATGTCGGGGTGCAATTTTCGGCTAATAAACATGTTTTGGAAATAGAGCATTACGAAGGTAAACAAAGAATACATTGTTTTGACGATGAGTTATTTGAAGTAGGTACAGTCATCGTGACGACTTCACCAAAAGAGGCTTGTAAAATAATAAAAGGTGCAGAAAGAACAAGTTTGTATAGATGGAGTAAAGAATCGGTACCGGTTACCGTCGCTGCATTAGATATTGGTTTAAGACGCTTAACCAACCCTACACATCAATTTGCATTAGGGTTAGATCAACCTATATTTTTCACGAATCAATCAAGAGCAGCTAAATTAAGTGAAGATGGCTCAATAGTAGTGAGCTTAATTAAGTACCATAATCCTATGCTAGAGATAAATCATTTTCATGATGATCAAGAACAGTTAGAAAATACGATGGAGTTGCTACATCCGAATTGGAAAAGAGAAGTTGTTGCAAAGCAATATTTACCGAAAATAACGGTAGTACATGATTTTCCTCATATTGACCGTGTTGAAAAAACGGGCCCTAATATACCTGAAATGCCAGGTGTTTACGTTGCAGGAGATTGGGCTGGGCATGATGAAATATTAGCTGATGCTGCGGTAGCAAGCGGGAAACGTGCAGCGTTACACATTTTAAAGCAATTAGAAAGTGAGGCAGTTCATCATGGAAACGGAGCAATTATATGAAGCGTATCAACCATTATTATTTTCATTAGCATATAGAATCCTTGGGAGTGTTATGGACGCTGAAGATATCGTTCATGACGTATTTATCGCGGTAAATAATATAGAGGATGTTCAATCTATAGAAAATATGAAAGCATATTTGTGTAAAATGGCGACAAATCGTTCAATTGATAAATTACGTTCGGCAGCGCATAAACGTAATTTATATGTAGGGATGTGGTTACCAGAGCCATTTGTGGAAGAGACTGATGAGCCAGCAGAGTCATTCGTAATGAAAGAATCAATTTCTACGGCATATTTATTACTTTTACAACAACTGTCTGAGGTAGAAAGGGTTGTTTTCATATTAAGAGAGGTTTTGAGTTATGACTACGAGGAAATAGCTTCAATTGTTGATAAGAGTAGTGTGAATTGCCGGAAGATCTTTCAACGCGCACGAAAAAGTATTTTAGATAAGCCGAAGCAATCAACACTAAGTACGAAGAAAATGGCTGCCTATGTGGAAAAGTTTGTATCATCATTACAGTGTGGGGATGCAGAAGGCATGTTAGAAGTATTAAAAACAGATGCGATATTTAAAGCAGATGGTGGTGGTAAAGTTACAACTGCTATTAATCCGATTTATTCTGCAGATAAAATTATACGTTTGTTCTATGGAATTACAAAACGGTTGCCAGAAAAGTATAGTGTTGATTTCAAAATAGTAAATGGTGCACCGGGCGTTATAGTTACAATAAATAATAAAGTGACGTATGTACTTTCATTCGCATTTGAGGATGAGAAAATTTCAAACATTTATATGATGGTTAATCCTGAAAAACTTATGCATTTAAATGTAATAGTATAAAAAAGACGCATTTCTTTAGAAGTGCGTCTTTTTTTTATTTTTCTAACATTTCAAGAGGTACATCTTTTTCGCCGGCTACCTCAAATTTAATTTCCCCGTCTTCTTCATAAATACGTGAAATAATCGGTATAGTAATCATTAATTTTTTATGCTGTTTTCGCTTTCTAGCGGCATCTAAGCTAATCACGTTCATTGTAAGCATCCTTTCTTCTAGAAATATATAAACAAAAGAAAATGCGTCCGGAAAGGGCGCTTAATTGAATTTGAAATACCGATTCATTTAAATGGGGTTTATATTATTTAATAACTGCAATTTAATTAAAAATAGTATGAATGGAATAATTGCACGTAGAAATTAACTTTACCAAAAAACGAAACAATATGCTATAAAAAAATTTAAAACTTTGTCATATAACGAGAAAAAGGGTTTCGTTTCGCATATAATGAAAAGTAGACGGGCAGCAAGAGCTTTTTCATCATATTGCTTTTTGAAAGGCGATGAAAAGGATGGATACTGTAGATTCATTATTATCTCAACTTGAACAATATGGAGTAGAGCATGATCGAAATAAAAAAACGCGGGAAGAAAAATTACGGAATATTTCTCGTGAGATGGGGCAATTTTTATCAATTTTAGTAAAAGGGTGTAATGCAAAAAACATTTTAGAAATTGGAACTTCTAATGGTTATTCTACATTGTGGTTAGCTAATGCGGTAGAAGAAACAAATGGAAATGTAACAACTGTAGAGCTTTCTTCAGAACGGGTTGGAGAGGCAATTGTAAATTTTGAAAAGGTAAACCTTGTACAGAGAATTGATGTCCATAATCAAGAAGCTGGGGCGTTTTTAGATTCGCAATTAGATCATTCATTTGATTTTATTTTCCTAGATTCAGAACGTACACAATACTTGTGGTGGTGGGAACATATAAAACGTATTTTAGAGCCAAAAGGTTTGCTTGTTATTGATAATGCAACTTCACATACAGAAGAATTAGCGGAGTTTATCAAGATGATTGAAGAAGATGATACGTACGAAACGGCGTTATTAGCTTTTCAAAAGGGAGCATTCGTTGCTCGAAAAAATAAGTAGAAGCGAGCATGACATAATTATCACATTGAAAGATAACAAATGTCAAAAGATTGAGTGCTGTATGATTTGAAGGAGATTGACCAATCGAATTTCAAATTAGAATGGAGAGGTAATAAATAATGGGATCCGTAAAGAATCCGCCTTCAGCATGTTCCTCTCTAGGTCTTAAGTCTGAGGAAAATAAAGAAGAGAACAGGTATACTTATACTATGAAACAGGGAATGACTGCATAAGCAGGTATTTCTTGAAAAATCGATTTCAAGCAAGCAAAATGTGTATGAAATACGATATATTAGATGAAATATAGTGCATATAAATTCGCACATATAAATAAAGGAGCGATTTTGTTGACTGAACTCGAGAAAAAAGAACCTGTATCGATTGTGAAAGATAATAATGTAGAAGTAGTAGTGGATACAGTAATAAAAGATGCAGAACTTGAACAATTAAATAAAGAAGCTGATCTGTATGTACAAAAGTTAAATAGCGAGCAAAATACAGATTTATCAAAAGTATTGTCGCAGCTTGGAGACTTAGGAGATAAAGAGCAGCAAGCGGCAGGACAAACGCTATCAGCTTTAAAACGTCCTGTGACAGCGATGATGAATGGAAAGAATGAAGAAATTCCAAATACATTGTTAGAATTACGAAAAGTGGTATCAGAGCTTGATCCGAATTCATTAAAAGCAAGTGGTATGAAGAAAATTATGTTTAAAGTATTCAAAAAAAATCCACTTGAAACATACGTGCATAAATATCAATCTATAGATAAGCAAATTGAGGAGATTATAAGATCCCTTCTAATTGGTCGTGATAACTTACAAGAAGATACAGTTGGTCTTGAAATGCTTAAAGAACAATCGCACGATAAAATTCACGCTCTTGATAAACAAGTATACTTAGGAAGAAAACTGGCAGGCATGCTTGAAGCCGAGAAACAAAACCCAGAACGTCAAAGGGATATTCCATTAATAAATGATGCATTAGAAAAGATACTTGTACGTACACGTAATATGCAGCAAGCGAAAAGTGTATTATTACAATCTATCGCATCTGTAGACATCATTAAGAAAAATAATGAAAAGCTATCAGAGGCAATTCGTAATGCAATTACGATGACGCAAAATGTTGTAACGGTTTCAGCTGCAATCCAGTTAGCATTAACAAATCAACGTAAAACAATCGATGCAGTTAATGCGACAAATGAAGCGATCGAATCAATGGTATTAAGCAATTCTCAAGCATTAAAACAAAATACAGAAGAAACAACAAAACTTCTTGAAAATCCTGCTATTAGTATGGATAAATTACGTGAATCATTCCAAAATGTATTCGCCGCTATTGAAGCATCTGAGAAATCGTCAGAACGTATTATTGAGTCTAGTAAGAAATTTGTAATTGAACTAGATACATTTAATGATGAGATGAAGCAGAAACTCATTCAGCGTCCAAGGAAATAACAGACTTTTAGAGGAGGTGAAAAAATGAGTTTCATTCAAGGAGTATTATTACTACTAGGGTCATTACTTTTAATCGCATTTACTGTCGTTGTTTTAGTTGTATACTTCGGACGTAAACTTTATTTTTCATGGACGAAACCATATAAGAGAGCACAAGATTCCATTGAGAAATTATCAAACAAATCAACACCGTTTTTACAAGAATTTACGCAGCACCCACTCTTTTATCGCTGGGTTCGTACAGAAGGGAAAAAAGAAAAAAATACTTTAAACACTCTTTTCTGTACTTCAGGTCAACGTACGAGAGAGCAAGTTTTCTCAATGTTACCGAAAGAAAAGCAGAAAAAAGTGCATGTAATGGCAAAAACAACGAAAAAGCTTACGAATGAAGATATTGATATCGCAACAATGAAAGTGAAAGATTTCTTGAGACAAGAATCACAACAAACTGTAAAACCGACAGACTTATCGTTTTATAAATTGTATTTCTATGATCGATATCCAGATGCATTAAATACAATTCAAGCGTATAAACGCTCAATAAATCCTTCATTACAACGAACGGTTGATGATATTACAATTTCAGTATTAAATGCCTTGCCGTATTATCAGGAGCAGCGTATGTTTGAACAACAACATAAACTTGAAACGTTCTTAATGAAAGATTTAACTGCGATGTTATCTTTAGTGGTGCAATTACCTCCGTCACAACGACCAGAAAAAGAAGAAGAGTTAAAAGTCTACTTGCAAAATTTCCAAAAAGAAATGGAAGTAGTCGAGCGTGATATTCGCGACTCCATTGATCATGATTTGAATGTGAAGATGAGAGCAGCGACTGAGAAGTTTAAGAATAAATAAAAAAAACGCCTTAAAAGCTAAGTATTACAGCTTTAAGGCGTTTTTTTATGAGATTTTATTTTGCCTTTACGGTAGTATAACTAGAAGCAACACTCTCATTATGCAATCGATCAACTGCAGTTACCGCATACGTATACGTTTCTCCAGAAATAGCCGTTTTATCTACATAAATTTCTCCAAGCTTTGTTTTTCTTACAGTTGTAAGTAAATTTTTTGGGTTTTGTATATCCACTTGATTTTTGCCATTTACACGGTAAATGGCGTAATAAGCAGAGTCATTTTCTCTATCATCAATGATACCTATAGCAATACCTTCATTTCTTGGAATGGCACCTTTTAAAGTTGGTTGTTTGGGTGGATTGTGATCAAGCCAAGGCATAGGCGGGATTAATGCAGGGTGTTTATATATGTCTTTTGAGAGTTTATCTTTAATTCCAAGTGGATTGTTATTAATATCTTTTAAACTGAAATGCATACTACCTTTTATTTGTGGATATTGATGGTTTAAAGCGATTTGCTTTGGATATTCTTCTGGCTCAGACCAAGCAGGGACAGAGTTGTTATTAATTTTATAAGTCGCCTGACCGATGTATAGGTGAATCGGTTTGTTATTTGTTTCTTTTACCCACCAATCTACTAATATATCATATGCGGCAGGTGTGAAACCTATATTCCAATATATTTGAGGTGTAATGTAGTCTATATATCCTTTTTGTATCCACTCACGTGTGTCAGCGTAAAGGTCATCGTAGTTTCTTTGACCTGCAGTTGTGTTAGAGCCAGTTGGATCGTCAGCTATATTTCGCCATACGCCAAATGGGCTAATGCCAAACTTTACGTATGATTTTTCTTGTTTTATAGCAGTATTTAAACCTTTGACAAGTTCATTAACATTGTTACGTCGCCAATCTTCTATATTTATAAATTTACCATTATTATAAGTTTCGTACGTCTTTTGATCAGGGAATTCTTCACCAACTACTTTATAAGGATAAAAATAATCGTCCATATGAATTGCATCAACATCATAATTTTTTACAATTTCTAAAGCGCCTTCCGTTATAAAGTTTTTCACATCTGGAATACCAGGGTTGTAATATAATTTTCCGCCATAAGACACAACCCAATCCGGATGCTGTTTGGCAGGGTGATTATCCGATAATCGGTTTATATCAGTGTGATTCATCGTTATTCGGTATGGATTAATCCATGCATGGAATTCTATATTTCTTTTATGTGCTTCTTCAATCATAAATGCGAGTGGGTCGTATCCAGGGTCTTTTCCTTGTGTACCCGTAATGTATTCAGACCAAGGACCGTAATTTGAAGGATAGAAAGCATCGGCAGTCGGTTTAATTTGTACAACGACTGCATTCATACCAGTGTTTTTTACATCGTCTAATAGTCTTATAAATTCTTGTTTCTGCTTTTCGATGGGTAAGCCAGTTTTTGAGGGCCAATCAATATTAAGAACAGATGCGATCCATACAGCGCGTAATTCATGTTTTTTGTAAGTAGTATTTACTTCAGCATAAGTAGAGTGAGGGGAAATGAAAGAGAAAGGAGTAAACAAGATGACGATACAGCACATCATTAATAAACGTTTCATAATCATTTATACGCCTCCCTATTATACGATTATTTAAAATAATATATGATGTGAGGTTGGCCCTGCAATTGAGAAAAATAAATATTGAAACATTAATTTAATAGGAAAAATATTTTTAGTGAAATTTACTTTCAGTATAACTAAATCGTTTCATTTCTTCATATGCTTGTTAGTAAAGTGAAACTTTCTTTCATTTGAAGGAAATAATTTATAAGTATAGGAGGATTCAATAATGAAAGTTTTATTCGTTTGTTCTGGAGGAATGTCCAGCGCAATTGTTGTAAACGCTTTAAAAAAAGAAGCAGAGAAAAAAGGTATGAACATGGAAGTGCATGCTATTGGAACAAGTGAGGTGGAGGAAGAAGTAAAGAATGGTTGGGATGTTGTAATGGTTGCACCTCAAGTTAGACATAGATTTGACGCTGTAAAAAAACTTACAGAACAGGAATCCATTCCGTGCGGTATTATTCCACCGCAAGCATACACGCCGCTTGGTGGACCGACTTTATTAAAAACTGTAAATGAATTAATTAGTTAGTTAGGGGGAAGCGTTATGAATAAGTTTGTCACGTTTCTTGATAAAAACTTATCTGGACCGATGGCAAGGCTTTCTGAACAGAGGCATTTACAAGCAATCCGTGATGGAGTTATTTCGGCGTTACCATTTATTATCGTAGGGAGTTTCTTTTTAATAGTAGCATTTCCACCATTACCGAAAGATAGTTTCATATCAGTTTGGGCATTGAAAAATCAAACAAGTATATTAATACCATATCGTTTAACGATGTTTATTATGTCTTTATATATAGCATTTGGTATAGGATACAATTTAGCGAAAAGTTATAAGTTAGACGCTTTATCAGGGGCACAGCTTGCGGTATGTTCACTGCTATTAACGTTAACCCCTGAATTAATTGATAAAAAAGGATTTATGCTTCCGATGACAAATCTCGGGGGGCATGGATTATTCGTGACGATGATCGTTTCTATTTTATCAGTAGAGATTTTAAGATTTTGTAAGACGAAAAATGTAATGATTAAAATGCCAGAACAAGTACCGCCGTCTGTTTCACGTTCGTTTGAAGCACTTATACCTGCTGCATTCGTAATTATTTTAATGAGTTTAGTAACTGTCGTTTTTAGTATTGATTTACATCATGTAGTTGATAAATTAGCGGCACCGTTAGTAAAAGCTGGTGATAGTTACTTCGGTGTAATCATTCCAGTGTTTTTAATTACATTTTTTTGGTCATTCGGAATCCATGGTGTGTCGGTTGTTGGAACTGTTGCTCGGCCATTATGGGAAGTTTACTTAGGGAAAAATGGTGAAGCGGTTGCT
The DNA here is from genome assembly GCF_036320425.1 of Bacillus nitratireducens. Lineage (NCBI taxonomy): Bacteria > Bacillati > Bacillota > Bacilli > Caryophanales > Bacillaceae > Bacillus > Bacillus nitratireducens. The sequence continues at coordinate 623,005 of NZ_JAUMJO010000004.1, read as the reverse complement.
AGTGGAGCAGATCAGTTGCCATTCATTTCACCAGAACCATTATACCAATGGTTTATATGGATTGGTGGTTCGGGCGCAACGCTAGGACTTGTATTAGCAATGATCGTATTTGGTCGATCAAAATATTCGAAGGCATTATCGAGAACTTGTATTGTACCTGGGATTTTTAATATTAATGAACCAGTTATATTCGGTTTGCCGATTGTATTGAATCCAATTTTAATTATCCCATTTATCATTACACCACTAGTAACAGCAACTATTGCATATTCAGCAACTGCGATGGGATTTGTAACGCCAACACATATTATGCCGCCGTGGACATTACCAGCTCCAATTGGCGCGTATTTAGCAACAGGTGGGGATTGGCGAGCGATTGTACTCGTATTTATAAACATAACAATATCATTCCTTATTTATTTACCATTCTTTAAAATGTACGATAAAAACATGCTTGAAATTGAGAAAAATGGTGATGGGGAATCTATTAATCCGTAAGTTTTATATTTTATTTTTAAGTGATAGGCATTTTGTCTATCACTTCTTTCACATTAAGTCCAGAGAGGGTGAAATGGAATGAATATAAAATTTAGTTATAAAGGTGTGTTTTTATTGTTATTTGGAGTGATATGTGCGAATTTACTTTTCGTGCCTTTATTAAGAATGCTAAATCTATCACAAATGCATAGTATATGGCTCGTTACAAGCTTTGCGGCGAGTGTTTTGCTTACGATTGTTGTTTCTTTCATTGATGGATCATTTGTATCAAAAGCTCAGTTATTTTTTAGATTTATATTGTTTTCGATCGGGTGTACGTTTGTAACTTACATGATTGTTTTTTAATAAATAGGAGGTCATACATGTTATGTATATTGCAGGAATAATGTCAGGTACTTCATTAGATGGAATAGATGTAGCGCTCGTTCATATAGAAGGAAGCGGTGTAGATTCTAAAGTCGAACTTATACATTTTACTACTGTTCCATTTTGTAATGATATAAAAAATGAAATACAACAATCGTTATCATTAGAAAATTCAAATGTCCAACTCATATGCAGTTTGAATTTTAAGCTCGGTTTATGTTTTGCCAACGCTGTAAAGGAAGTTTGTAAAGAGTCAAATATTTCATTGGAAAAATTAGATTTAATAGGTTCTCACGGACAAACGATTTATCATCAACCAAAACAAGATGGTAATATGATGCCCTCAACATTACAAATTGGAGAGCCAGCAGTTATAGCATATGAAACGAACACTACGGTTATCTCTAATTTTCGAACGATGGATATGGCAGCAGGGGGACAAGGTGCACCACTTGTGCCATATTCAGAGGTCATTTTGTATCGTCATCAAACTAAAAATAGACTACTACAAAATATTGGCGGGATCGGTAATGTTACAGTGATTCCAAGTGAAGTAAGTAATAAGAGAGTTATCGCTTTTGATACTGGCCCAGGAAATATGGTAATCGATGATGTATGTCAAAGATTATTTCAGTTGCCATATGATCAAAATGGTTGGATTGCAAAACAAGGAGTAGTTGTAGATGAAATTTTGACATATTGTATGAACCATCCATTTTTGAAAATGAATCCACCGAAATCAACTGGTAGAGAACAGTTTGGAGAAGAGTTTGTAAGTGAATTATTGAAGCGGTTTGAAAAGCATGGTAAAGAAAATCTTTTGACGACTGTCACGATGTTTACAGCAAGTTCAATTGTTCATCATTATAAGAAATTTATTCTTCCATATTATGAAATCGATGAGGTAATTCTAGGTGGTGGTGGAAGTTATAATGATACACTTGTTGAAATGATTCGGAAAGGATTGAAAGAAGAAAAATGCGCAATATTTATTCAAGAAGATATAGGCTATTCTTCAGAGGCGAAAGAAGCAATCGCCTTTGCGATTTTAGCAAACGAAACGCATCATCGTAATCCGAATAATGTGCCGAGCGTAACAGGTGCAAAGAAATCTGTAGTTTTAGGGAATACAACATTCCCTCCAATAAGAAGATGAAAATGAGGCGGACATATGAAGTATATGATTGGAGTAGACGGCGGGGGAACGAAGACAGAAGCAATTGCATTTGATCAAGACGGAAACGAAGTTGTAAGAGGTATGAGTGGGTTTGGAAACATATTAATAGATTATGAAAAAGCAGTTTCGCATATTATGGAGGCGATTGATCAATGCAAGGAAGCTTTAATAGATGGGCACTGCGTTTGTATTTGTTTAGGATTAGCGGGTATAAGTGGAGCGAATACAAATGAATTAACATTACGATTAATAAAGAAATATAAAACGCAAATTGAAGTTTTTAATGACGCAATGATTGCACATGCAGCTGCTTTAAAAGGTAAGAATGGAATATTAACTATAGGTGGTACAGGTGCAATTTGTATAGGAAAGAAAGACGAAGTGTACGAGTATAGCGGTGGATGGGGACATATTTTAGGGGATGAGGGAAGCGGTTATTGGATTGCCTTGCAAGCCTTAAAGAAAATGGCATTGCAATTTGATAAAGGATTAAGCCTTTGTCCATTAAGCTTAAACATTCAAAATGAGTTTAAACTTTTGACGCCATCTCACATAAAAGGTCTAATATATACTTCCTCAAAAGATAAGGTTGCAGCAATTGCGCCATTAATTATTCGGGAGGCGAGAAATGGGAATGCTGATGCATATGAAATTATGCAGCAAGCTGGCAAGGAATTAGCGAGAATTACAGTAAATAATTATAATAAGATGCAGTTTGATGTACTAACTTCAATTGCAGTTAGTGGTAGTATATTGTGTTCAGTACCTGAAATATATGCTGAATTTAAGAAATGCTGTGAGAAAAGTATGGGAGAAGTTATATTTGTATCACCATCAGAAATGGCAGTGAAAGGAACATATCATCTAATGAAGGGTGTGTATTTTGAAAAATAGATGCATGAGAATTTTTGTATGATTTGTAAAAATATGATGTTAAAATATACAAAGGGATGTAAAGCAAGAAAAGTACAATATACATAGTCATTGAATATTGTATAAGTACTCCTATGTAGAAAGTGAATGATTACATGATTAATAGTATGCAATTTTTGTATTTGGTGGCTGCTTATTTATTTGGAAACATATTGACCGCTTATATAGTGACGAAATGGAAACATAATGTTGATATTCGGCAGGAAGGAAGCGGTAATCCTGGCGCAAGAAATATGGGGCGCGTATATGGAAAAGGGTATTTCGTCGCTACATTTTTAGGTGATGCAATCAAAGGGGCAATCGTAGTTTCTATTGCAAAATACCTTTTTGAAGATTCTACATTTGTAATGTTAGCTTTACTGGCTGTTTTACTTGGACATATTTACCCGATTTTGTTTAAAGGCAAGGGTGGAAAAGGTATTTCAACATTTATTGGAGGGTTAATCGCATTTGATTATTTGATAGCGCTTACTCTAATAGGCGTTTTTATAGTGTTTTATTTAATATTTAAAGGATTTACTAAGCCAGGATTAATTACAATCGCTTGTTTACCAATGTGCATGATTTTTTATTCTTTCTCTATTGGTACGACTATTTTAAGTGTACTTATAATTCTACTTATTTTATATGTAAATCGAGAATAAAGGAATCTTTTATAAGTGGAGGAATCTCCACTTATAATTTTATTAAAAAGCGAGCGATAAATAGAGAGATGAAGGGGATAGGACATGGGGTTAATTTATAAAGTTGCTGATCAAGCTTGGGAATTTGAAAGTATACATAAATTGAACTATAAAACATTTGTAGAAGAGATTCCGCAGCATGAAGAAACGAAAGAACGTTTTCGTATAGATCGTTTTCATGAAGAAAATACATATTTAATTTGTTTAGATGAGGATAAGTTAGTAGGTATGGTTGCGTTGCGAGGAAAACGACCATTCTCATTAGATCATAAAATTTCAAATTTAGATTTTCACTTGCAAGAACATGGAGAAAACGTATATGAAATTCGTTTACTTTCAGTAGAACGTGAATATCGAAATGGAAGAGCATTGTTAGGTCTAATTCGATTTTTACATCGTTATTTGCTTCTAAATGGATATGAATTGGCGCTCATTTCTGCTACAACACGTGAACTACCTTTATATGAGCAAATGGGATTCAAACCTTTCCATACGCTAGTTGGTACAGAAGAAGCCGCTTTTCAGCCAATGTATGTTACACCTTCTATGTTTGAAGAGTCGAGTGCTGGAGGCATTATGACGAAAGAATATACGTTTTTACCTGGACCAGTGGATATTGAAGAAAATGTTCGAAAGGCATTTTCTACTAAGCCTATTTCACATCGTTCTAAGTCATTTCAAGTGTCGATGGAAAATGTAAAAAAACGATTACTGCAAATGACAAAAGCAAAACGTGTACAAGTAATGTTAGGAACAGGGACGTTAGCGAATGATGCAATTGCTTTACAGCTACGTTCATTAAAAGGTAAAGGACTAGTTTTAGCGAACGGGGAGTTCGGTAATAGATTAATTGAGCAGTCAAGACGTGCACATTTAAATTTTGATACGTATAAAAAAGAAAGGGCAGAGCCGTTTCTTTATACAGAATTAGAAGAAATAATGGCAACTGGAAATTATGAATGGCTTTGGTTTGTTCACCATGAAACATCAACTGGAATGTTAAATAATTTAGAAGAACTAAACATTCTTTGTAAAAAGTATCAAATGAAACTATGTGTAGATTGTATAAGCTCAATTGGTGCAATACCAATAAATTTAAAGGATGTATATTTTGCAAGTGGTGTAAGCGGAAAAGCGATTAAATCATTTACAGGATTATGTTTCGTTTTTCATAATCACATGATAGAGAAAAACGAAGCGATACCTGTGTATATGGATATTGGTATGTATGAAATGAATGATAGTATTCCATACTCCCATTCATGGAATTTAATTTATGCATTGCAAGAAGCGTTGAAAAGGTTTGAAGATGAAAAGGCATTTATAAAAATAAAAGAGACATATGCTTATATTGAACAAGCTATTACTAATATGGGTTTAAATCTTGTTTCACCTAAAGAACATGCCGCGCCAATTATAGTTACCATTCAATTAAATGAAGATAAGTCTTCTAAGGCGCTAGGTGATGAGTTAGCGTTACAAGGATATATTGTTCATTATGAATCAGCATATTTACAAAAGAATAATTGGATCCAAATAGCATGTCTGAATCACTATAAAGCACGTGATATGAAGAGGATGCTAAATTGTTTGCGTATATGTACTTTAAAGAATGGCGTACATATATGAGGAATGATTTTTTAACGTAGTTGGTTGCGTATAGAGGGGTTATTATTTACGAAAACTTAGAAATGAGACAAATAGTAAATTATAAATCATTAGAAGAGGTGTTAGTATGATAACTAAAAAACTACCATTACATATAGCAGACATTAAAAAAGCTCAAAACATTCTAGACAGAAATGCGCGTAAAACTCCATTAGTAAAATCTTTTTATTTGACTAGTAAAACAGGCGGAGAAATTCACTTGAAATTAGAAAATATGCAATTAACGGGTTCTTTTAAATTTCGTGGTGCGTTTAATAAAATGTCACAGTTGACAGATCAAGAAAAAGAGCGAGGCGTAATTGCTTGTTCCGCTGGTAATCATGCGCAAGGAGTTGCTTTATCTGCTCATTTACTTGGTATTAAGAGTAAAATTGTGATGCCGATTTCTGCACCGAAGGCGAAAGTTGAGGCTACTAGAGGATATGGTTCAGAAGTTGTTTTATACGGTGAAACTTTTGATGATGCGAAGGCAAAATGTGAGGAGATTATAAGCGAAACAGGTGAAACATACTTACATCCATATGACGATGTAGAGGTAATGGCTGGTCAAGGCACAATTGGCTTAGATATCCTTGATGATATGTGGGATGTTGATACTGTCATTGTACCAATTGGCGGAGGTGGCATTATTTCTGGTATTGCTGTTGCATTGAAATCATTTAATCCATCCATTAATATAATTGGTGTCCAAGCAAACAATGTTCATGGGATGAAGGCATCTTATGACAAAGGTACAATTGTAGAACATTATGAGGCACCTACTATAGCAGATGGCTGTGCGGTTAAAATACCAGGCAATTTAACTTTTGAAGTTGTAAAAGAATTAGTAGATGATATCGTAACAGTATCAGAAGGTGAATTAGAAGTAGCGATGAAAGACTTATTACAGCGTGGAAAAGCTGTTGTAGAAGGTGCAGGTGCATTAGCGACTGCTGCACTACTTGCAGGGAAAGTGGATACGTATATTAAAGGGAAAAAGGTAGTCGCGGTTATATCTGGTGGGAACGTAGACTTGCAGCGCATTTCGAGTGTTTGTGAGCAATTTTTTGTAGCTAATGAAGTGAAATGATATTTATAATAAAGTGAAAATGTCCCACTGATTATTAATTGTATTAAGGGATAATATAGTTTTATGAAAGAAGAGCTAAGGGAAATTATCTTAGCTCTTTTTAATTATGCTTGTGCTGAAGTGAATAATGACTCCATTTTTACTTTGCTCTTCTCTCGAATTTCAGCATCTGCATGACGCATTACAAATTTATGCGCTATAGCGATTGCTAAAACATCATCTAATAAGCCGATCCCAATAATAGCAGCAATATCTGGAATGAAATCGATTGTTAATACGTAATAGGATAAAGCGGCTAATATTATGAGTTTCGCTTTAGTAGGTAACGCTTTCTTTTTCATTGTGTAGAATAAAATAATACTTTCATATACGCTGGATTTACCGAGGTTTACTGAACTTTTTTTGAATTTTTTCCAAAGTGTCTGTTTCTCCATAAAAACACTCCTTTTACAAAAAACATAGATTTTTTAAAAGGATGGACAAAGTAGAGAAAGAATAATCAATTTTATTGTTTTTTCTTATTGTATATTTCGATATGTATAAGAGAATACCTGTTCAAAATAAAACAATGCTTGTTAAGCGGATACGATTATGGAGATGGACGAAGAGAAAATCTGTTTTGGAAAGCAAATAAGTTTCTGATAGAGGTTTCAATGAATTATTTGCGTTCTGCAACGAAGGCAGAAAAAACTTTTGATTTCTTAATACTAGCTATCTTGACAATAATTATTAGATTGTTTATAGCGTATATGAATCCGAATACAACAATAATATTGAAAAGAATTAAGGATATAAATAATCAATCACTTACATTCATTTCAATTTTAGCTGGTTTTAATATAGCTAATTACCTCGTTCCTTATGATTCTAGTACTTGCTGGTTCTTTTGCTACAAGTGTTTTTGCTGATAGAACGTTTATTATTCTTAATTTACCAAAACAACCATATCGTTATGGCGTAGGTGTTTATGAGGGCGTAGTAGCTCATAGTACAGCGACTTCTGAAATATTCAAAAGTATGAATCTCGTTTCTAAAGTTAACATTCTAGGTTTCTATGATGCTCGATCTTGGCAGGATAAAGAGGTGGATGGTTTTGTAGATGTAGGTGAGGTGTTTACAATTTTTAGGAAGTCAAATATGGAAGGTTCAGTACAATTTAAGGTACACAATAGTATAGGAAAAACATATTATATTACGATCAATGAAGTTTATGTATATGTAACTGTATTACTACAGTATAGTACACTCATAGGAGGTAGTTATGTGTTTGATAAAAATGAAATACAAAAGATAAATGGGATACTTCAAGCTAATGCATTAAATCCAAATTTAATTGGCCCTACACTTCCCCCAATCCCACCATTTACTTTACCCACAGGTCCAACAGGAGTAACGGGTCCAACGGGAGTAACGGGTCCAACAGGAGTAACGGGTCCAACAGGAGTAACGGGTCCAACAGGAGTAACGGGTCCAACGGGAGTAACGGGTCCAACAGGAGAGACAGGTCCAACAGGAGTAACGGGTCCAACGGGAGTAACGGGTCCAACAGGAGAGACAGGTCCAACAGGAGGAACTGAAGGTTGTCTTTGTGATTGCTGTGTTTTACCTATGCAAAGCGTTTTACAACAACTTATTGGAGAAACTGTTATTCTTGGCACTATTGCAGACACACCCAACACGCCCCCGCTTTTCTTTCTATTTACTATCACTTCCGTGAATGATTTTTTAGTTACAGTTACAGATGGCACTACAACCTTTGTGGTCAATATATCTGATGTAACAGGGGTAGGTTTTTTACCACCAGGACCACCTATAACATTGCTTCCACCTACCGATGTAGGATGCGAGTGTGAATGTCGTGAACGACCAATTAGACAATTACTGGATGCGTTTATCGGATCTACAGTAAGTCTTTTAGCAAGTAATGGTTCTATTGCAGCAGATTTTAACGTGGAACAAACAGGACTTGGTATAGTACTAGGGACATTACCTATAAATCCAACTACAACCGTTAGGTTTGCAATTTCAACTTGTAAAATTACAGCTGTGAATATAACCCCTATTACGATGTAGTCTATTTCTTTCAGAAGTATCTGTTGCTACTCGATAAGAAAAGCACAGTTTATTTGTCCACTTTGAAAACGCATTGTTTTCAAAGTGGACAATCTACGTTTCTAGGATGCTCCATCTTAGAAGTATAAAAATGGAGCTGGTTCTGTAGATGCAGGGATTTATGATTGATGCAAAGGTGAGTGTCAATGGTTCGCCACAGTACAAAGTACGCAGCAGTAAAGGGAAAACATACTATGTTACTGCAAATGAAGCCTATTTATTCATATAACCGCACTATACATTCATGATTAATTAGCCATAACCCCTTATTCTTTCTATATCCTTCATTTGTAAATTTCTTACTACTATATTATTGGCGTACAATATATGGCTAAATGTATCTAAATGGTTTTCTAAACGCACTAAATTCCCAAATTGATATGGTAAGGCTATAAAAACTATAATGAAAAATAATAAATATCTCTAATGCACTATTAGGATTTTTCCATTTTATATTGCAAACCATCTTTCTGAAAGATAAGCTCAAATGCTAAATCAAAATGAAGGTTATATAATGCTTTCGTATTACATATTAAATGATAGAACTTAGTTCCGTGATGTACATATTGGTGTAATTTATTTTGAATTGGTGAAACAATGATTTTTAAAATTAGGTTAATATCTTCATTAAAGAAGTTATAGGAGGGAATAACTTGGGCTCATTATTTGATGTAATAGCAGATATAATTTTATTTTACCCTCGAAATGACATGAAATTAAAACATCATATCGCAAAATTAAGTGAATTAGAGTGGTTTCGAAATCTACATGAAGATTCGAAGTATACAAGTTTAATTTGGAGTAATAGAAAAATTAAAAAGTTTATTTTGTCTTCTATTAACATGGAAGCATTAATAAAATCCGAGAAAAAACAAAAAGAATTTGTTCATCTAGTACAGGATGAATATAAAAAAAGAAGGTAAGAATTTTTTTATTTTTCATATTTGGCGAAACAAATGGTACAATGAAAGCTAATGTGAAAAATAAGGAAAAGAAGTGGTCTATTTGAAAAACTTTTTAGAATTAGGAATTAGTGAAACTTTTAATCATACATTACGTGAAAATGGAATTACAGAAGCAACACCAATTCAAGAGAAGGCAATTCCTGTTATTATGTCAGGTAAAGACATTATTGGTCAGGCGAAAACAGGGACGGGTAAAACGTTAGCATTCGTGTTACCGATTTTAGAAAAAATCGATCCAGAGTCTAGTGATGTTCAGGCTTTAATTGTTGCACCAACAAGGGAACTAGCACTGCAAATTACAACTGAAATTAAAAAAATGCTTGTTCAAAGAGAAGATATTAATGTACTAGCGATATATGGCGGACAAGATGTAGCACAACAATTAAGAAAATTAAAAGGTAATACACATATTGTTGTTGCGACACCAGGACGATTATTAGATCATATACGACGTGAAACAATTGATTTAAGTAATCTTTCAACGATTGTACTAGATGAAGCGGATCAAATGCTTTATTTCGGTTTCTTATATGATATTGAAGATATTTTAGATGAGACACCTGCTAGTAAACAAACGATGTTATTCTCAGCAACGATGCCAAAAGATATTAAAAAATTGGCGAAGCGTTATATGGATGAGCCGCAAATGATTCAAGTACAAAGTGAAGAAGTAACGGTAGATACAATTGAGCAGCGTGTCATTGAGACGACAGATCGTGCAAAGCCAGATGCACTTCGTTTTGTTATGGATCGTGATCAGCCATTTTTAGCAGTTATTTTCTGTCGTACAAAGGTTAGAGCAAGTAAGCTTTATGATAATTTAAAAGGGCTAGGTTATAATTGTGCTGAACTTCATGGTGATATACCTCAAGCGAAACGTGAAAGAGTTATGAAGAGTTTCCGCGAAGCTAAAATTCAGTACTTAATCGCAACGGATGTAGCAGCTCGTGGACTTGATGTAGATGGTGTAACGCACGTATTTAATTTTGATATCCCTGAAGATGTAGAAAGTTATATTCACCGCATTGGCCGAACAGGACGTGCAGGTGGATCAGGTCTTGCAATTACATTCGTTGCAGCGAAAGATGAAAAACATTTAGAAGAAATTGAAAAAACGCTTGGTGCACCAATACAAAGACAAATAATCGAACAACCGATGATAAAAAATGTAGATGAAAATGGAAAACCGGTACAAAAGCCGGCTCCAAAGAAATCAGGTCAATATCGTCAAAGAGATAGCCGTGACGGTTCAAGAAGTGGTTCAAAAGGTGGCCCAAGAAACGATTCAAGAAATAGTTCGAGAAATGATAACAATCGATCATTTAATAAGCCAAGTAATAAGAAAAGTAGTACAAAACAAGGTCAGCAAAGACGTGGCCGTTAAATAGTTATTATACAAAAAGAGTCGCAAATCGTTGCGGCTCTTTTTTGTTTTTATACAACGAAGTCGATATAAGTACAAGAGTGGTTACGTAGAAATAACCTTTAAAATTTCATTCACCGTATTAAAAAATTTAAAATTTATAAAGGAAATAGAAAGTAAGATGGTGTATATGTACGATAATAGGAAACTTTTTACTAACTAAACATATAATTTAAGTAGACCGACAGTCGGTCTGGTGGGAAGGAGAACTTGAATGCGAATTGTAAAGGAGTATGAGGAGCGTAGAAAGGAAATTTTAGAAACTGCTGAACGTTTATTTATTACGAAAGGTTATACGAAAACAACAGTAAATGATATTTTAAAAGAGATAGGGATAGCAAAGGGGACGTTTTATCATTATTTTAAGTCGAAAGAAGAAGTAATGGATGAAATTATTATGAGGATTATTAAAGCGGATGTTACTAAAGCGAAAGCAATTGTCTCTAATCCTAATATCCCAGTTTTAGAAAAGTTATTTCGAGTTTTGATGGAGCAATCACCAAAATCAGGAGATGTTAAAGATAAAATGATTGAACAATTTCATCAGCCAAATAATGCGGAAATGCATCAAAAAAGTATAGTACAATCAATTATTCATTTATCTCCTGTTTTAGCAGAGATTTTAGAACAAGGAATCGCTGAAGGCATATTTTCTACTCCATACCCACAAGAAACAATTGAATTATTACTCTCTTCAGCACAAGTCATATTTGATGAGGGTTTATTCCAGTGGAAGCCGGAAGAAATGATGAGGAGAGTTAAAGCTTACATTAAAATGATGGAAGTATCTGTTGGTGCGAAAGAAGGATCCTTTGATTATATGGTCGAGGTTTTAATTAAACAGAAATAATGATTTCTGTTTAATTATTATAGACCGACAGTCGGTCGAAATTAAATGAAGGATGTGATGAGGATGCCAGTAAGTATAAAATCTTCTATGAAAGATTTTCACTTAATGGTAAGTGGGCAGATTATTACTATTTTAGGTTCAACACTTTTACGTTTTGCCCTGTCTTTATATGTATTAGATATAACAGGACGTGCTGATATATTCGCAGGACTATATGCAGTAACGAGTATTCCTTTTTTGCTATCCCCTCTCGGCGGAGCAATAGCAGATCGTTTCAATCGCCGTAATTTAATGGTTATTTTTGATTTTATAAACGCTGCGATTGTATTAAGCTTTATAGTTTTATTATTTACTGGATCTGTATCTATTATATTGATTGGAACTATTATGTTTTTACTTGCAGTCATTAGTGCAATGTACTCACCGGTTGTAATGGCGAGTATTCCGCAATTAGTTCCAGAGAAAAAGTTAGAACAAGCGAACGGTATCGTAAATGGTGTGCAAGCATTATCTAACATAGTAGCTCCTGTATTAGGAGGAATATTGTACGGTATAATTGGTTTGAAAATACTTGTAATAATAAGTTGCCTTGCTTTCTTTTTATCTGCGATTTTAGAAATGTTTATTACAATACCTTTTATAAAAAGAGCACAAGGAAACCATATTATACCGACAATTGTAAAGGATATGAAAGATGGCTTCGTATTCGTTTTAAAACAACCATTTATTTTGAAATCTATGCTTTTAGCTGCATTGCTAAATTTAATACTTACACCGCTATTTGTTGTTGGTGCTCCAATTATTATACGAGTAACATTGGAAAGTAGCGACACGTTATACGGAATTGGAATGGGATTGATCGATTTTGCTACTATTTTAGGTGCATTATTAATAGGTTTTTTTGCGAAAAAGCTACAGATGAAAACATTGCATTACTGGATGCTTTTAATAGCGTTATTAGTAATACCAATGGCACTTTCAGTTATGCCGGTTATTCTTAATTTAGGATACTATCCACCATTTATCCTCTTTATACTTTCTTCTATTCTAATTGCAATGATCATGACAATTGTATCCATCTATGTGATTACTGTAGTCCAAAAGAAAACACCAAATGAAAACTTAGGAAAAGTAATGGCAATTATAACAGCGGTATCTCAATGTATGGCACCAATTGGGCAAGTCATTTATGGTTTTATGTTTGAAGAATTCAGTATGAAAATTTATTTACCTATATTAGCTATTAGTTTCATAATGATAATAATAGCGATAGTGACGAAGAAAATATTATGGAATGAAGGGAACTAGCTCCATATGATTAGGAGAATGTTAAAAAGAGATTTCTCTCAAAATAAAATGATAATTACCATTCTATTTATGTTTATCATGTTATCCAGTCTTTTAATGGCAAGTGCTTCAAGTAACGTTATAAATCTATTGAACTCAATGGATCAATTATTTAAAGTATCAAACGCACCGCACTTCGTACAAATGCATGCCGGAGAAATAAACCAAAAGTCAATTGATTCATTTGTAGCGCAAACTCCTTTTGTAAAAAAACAACAAACAGCAGAGATGGTTCAAATAGGCGGATCTAACATTTTTATAAAGAAGAAAAATCAAGCGGAACATAATAGTGTAATGGACATTAGCTTCGTTAAGCAAAATACTATTTTTGACTTTTTATTAGATTTAAATAATGAAGTGATCGATGTTAGGAAAGGGGAAATAGGTGTACCAATTTATTATATGCAAAAATATAATTTGCGTATTGGAGATAAAATATGGTTTGTGAAAAATAATAATGAGCTAGAATATACTATTTCGGCATTTGTTCGTGATGTTCAAATGAACCCATCACTTGTTAGTTCAAAACGATTTGTAATAAGCGATGAAGACTTCGAAAGAATAAAGGGGAATTTTGGAGAAAGTGAATATCTTATTGAATTCCAGCTAGCAGATTTAAATAATATAAATGAATTTGAAAATCTATATCAGTCATCGAACTTACCTCAAAAAGGTCCCTCTATTACGTATTCACTCTTTAAAACACTCAATTCATTAACAGATGGAATAATAGCTGCAGTACTTATCATAATAAGTGCATTATTAATGTTAATCGCAATTTTATGTATTAGATTTACGATTATGACTTCTATGGAAGAAGATTATCGGGAAATTGGTGTTATGAAAGCTATCGGCATTACAAGCAAAGAGATCCAAAAATTATATGTAACAAAATATGTTGTTATTGCTGCTATCGGATGTATATGTGGATATATCCTTTCGTTATTTGTTACAAAAATATTTACCTCTAACATCGCACTTTATATGGGGACAGCTAATAAAAGTATTTTACATTATGTTGTGCCATTGATAGTCACAACATTGTTATTTCTAGCCGTTATCCTTTTTTGCCGCATCATTTTGCGGAATTTCAGGAGAATTACAGCAATAGACGCTTTACGATCAAGAGATAAACTAGGAAAAAGAAAGAGTAGAAGATTTTTTTCTCTCTCTCAAACTAAAATTAAAAATGTAAATATCTTTATTGGTATACAAGATGTAGTGAAACGATTTAAGTTATATCGAGTATTAAGTATCGTGTTAATAATTGCAGTGTTCATGATTGTTGTACCAGTTAACTTTTTGTACACGATTCAGTCACCGCAATTTGTTAATTATATGGGAACAGGAAAGAGTGATATACGAATAGATTTACAGCAATCTGAAAATATAGAAAAGCGGTTTAATGACGTTATATCGTATATCGGAAACGATGAAGAGGTAGAAAAATATGCAGCATTTGTAACGAGTACATTTAAAGTGGTGAAAGCTGATGGTACACATGAAAACTTAAATGTAGAAGTGGGAGATTTCACTCAATTTCCAATAGAATATGTTAAAGGTATGGCACCAAAAAATGAAAATGAGATCGCTCTCTCTTATATGAACGCAAATGAATTAAAAAAGAATGTAAGGGATGAGATCGTTTTATTTGTAGAAGGAAAAGAGAAAGTGCTAACTATTACTGGTATATATCAAGATGTAACAAATGGCGGCAAAACAGCTAAAGCGAGTTTTTCTTACAATAAAGAAAATATATTATGGTATGTAGTAAATATAGATATGAAACCTAAAGTGAATCTACAAGAAAAAGTGAAGGAGTATAAACAAAATTTTAATTCTGCAAAAATAACAGATACGGATAATTATTTATCTCAAACTTTAGGAGAGACAATTAAACAATTAAGACTCGTGACTCAAGTGGCAATTTTGGTGGCTATATTGATATCGGTTTTAATTACTGCAATGTTTTTTAAAATGTTATTGGCAAAAGATTCTTCACAAATATTAATTATGAAAAGTGTCGGTTTTTCTTACAAAGATATTCGTATACAATATGTTACTCGTTCTATTGCTATAGTATTAGTAGGCATTTTAACAGGGACATTTATAGCTGCTACGTTTGGTGAAATGCTAGTAAGTTGGTTAGGTTCATTTATGGGAGCAGCTCATATAAAGTTTGTCGTGAATCCTATCGTTTCTTATGTAATATGCCCAGCTATATTATTTATATCTGTGACAGCAACAACACTTTTCAGTAGTTTTACTATGAAACAAACAAAAGATTTAAAACGAAATGGGGAGTAGGGGTTGTAACGTGAAAAAAATTTTAGAAGTAAAGCAATTAAACAAAAAATATGCAATAGATGGAAATGCAAATTATCATGTACTAAAAAATATAGATTTAGAGATTTATGAGGGAGAATTTGTATCGGTCATGGGGCCTTCTGGTTCTGGGAAATCGACGTTACTATATAATATTAGTGGAATGGATCAAATGTCATCAGGAAGTGTGAAAGTTGATAATAAAGAAATATCATGTATGAAAGAAGAAGCGTTAGCCAAATTGCGCCTAACTGAAATAGGATTTATTTTTCAACAGAGCAACCTTCTAAGAAACTTGAATCTATTTGATAATATCATCTTGTCAGCATATTTAGCGAAATGTGAGAGTAAGAAAATAGTAAATCAACGTGCTCTGGAGCTAATGAGGAAAATGGGGATAAGTGATATAGCGTCTCATTATATAACCGAAGCATCTGGAGGCCAATTACAAAGAGTTTCTATTTGTAGAGCGCTAATCAATAATCCAAATGTTATTTTTGCTGATGAGCCAACTGGTGCTCTAAATTTAAAATCAACAGAAGAGGTAATGCAAATATTACTAAATGTTAATCGTGATGGAACTACTATTATGTTAGTGACTCATGATGTAAAGGTAGCAGCTAAAACAGAAAGAGTTCTTTTTATGGTGGACGGAGAAATTGTTAGCGAAATACAGATGGGTAAGTATAGAAACGATGATTTGAAAGTGCGAGAAGAGAAGTTGTTAAAATGGTTAGCTGTACTTGGATTTTAAAGATAAGAACTCCTATTAAATGTAGGAGTTTTTCTTTGTATGAAAGTTCTGAAAGATATATAATAATTTTCTGACTATTAAAATTTGGAGGAGTACATATGAAAAATGAAACGTTGCACAAGCAAGAAGACATTATTAAAATGCTCGATTCATTATTAAGACCGGCAGAACCATTTTGGAATGAATTTTATGCGAATAGAGAAAAAGATGTTCCGTTTTTTGCAAATGTTCCAGATGAAAATCTAGTTTCATATATAGAAACAGGATGGGTTTCCAAAGGGAAAGTGTTGGAACTTGGATGCGGTCCAGGAAGAAATGCTATTTATTTAGCGATTGAAGGATTTGGAGTAACAGCAGTGGATTTATCTATAGAGGGCATTAATTGGGCGAAAGAAAGGGCGTTAGCAAAAGGAATAGAAATTGATTTTATTTGTGATTCGATTTTTAATTTAGAGGGTCAAAATGATTTTGATTTTGTATACGATTCGGGCTGTTTACATCATATTCCACCACATAGAAGGATACATTATGTGGATTTAATTAAAAACTCATTGAAAGCGGGTGGTTATTTGGGGGTAACATGTTTTGCAGCAGGCGATTTAGATGAGCGAAATGGATCAGAAATAACAGATTGGGACGTATATAGAGGATGGAGTCTACAAGGTGGTCTTGCATATTCTGAAGAAAAATTAAAAGAAATATTTAAAGAATTTGAAGTGATTGAAATTAGAAAAATGAAACAGATTGAACAACCAAATACTATGTTTGGAGAATCATTTCTTTGGACAGCATTATTTAAGAAGAAATAAATAAGTAGATAATTGACAAACTCATCGTTTTTATAGACAATATATTTATAAGAATATACGTTCGGTTTTTGTTGGCTGATGTATGTTTCGCATAAATACATAACAAGGGGCTGTCTCTATATGAGTAACACAAATCAAAAAATCACTACGTTTTTAATGTTTGAAGGTAAAGCTGAGGAGGCGATGAATTTTTACACGTCGCTATTCGATCAATCAGAAATTGTAAATATCTCTCGTTACGATGAAAATGGACCTGGTAAAGAGGGTTCTGTCATTCATGCAACCTTTACGTTAAATGGCCAAGAATTCATGTGCATTGATAGTTATGTAAAGCATGGTTTTACATTTACACCATCTATGTCTCTTTATGTAACTTGTGAGACAGAAGAAGAAATTGAAACGGTTTTTCATAAACTATCGCAGGATGGATCTGTACTAATGCCTTTAGGTTCTTATCCATTTAGCAAAAAGTTTGGTTGGTTAAATGATAAGTATGGTGTGTCTTGGCAGTTAACGCTTGCGGAATAAAAATTTAATAAGAAAAAGCGTAGTCCATTTATAGCTACGCTTTTTCTTATTAAGAATTTTGCTTGCCAAATCTTTTCCCAAGTTTAGCTAACAATTCAGGCTGATCCCCTTGGCTCATTACAACTTCAACAAAGGTAAGTTGATTCTTATTAAAACTCATTTTTGTTAAGACTGATGTTAACTCTATTTCATTGTCTGCTTTAAATGCTTGCTTTTTTTCTGATCCGAATAGGCTTACTAGTTTTGTGTAATCAAGAGAGACTTTCCCCATGTGAGAAAGAAACTTTGGAAAGAAATGTTTTGGTCAAGAAGGTTTTGCTTGATTACTACGGGTAGTTCGCCGATAGGTGTAGTAAGAAATATATTGAAAATCAAGGGAAAGATGAGGTGTAGAAAATGTTAAAATCATACAAATATCGTATCTATCCAAATAAAGAACAACAAATATTTTTCTTAAAAACATTTGGATGTGTTAGGTTTGTATACAACAAGATGCTTGCAGATAGAATCAAATTTTATCAAGAATCACAGGATAAACTTGATAAATCTGTTAAATATCCTACGCCTGCACAATATAAGGCTGAATTTCCATTCCTAAAGGAAGTGGATAGTCTTGCGTTGGCGAATGCTCAAATGAATTTGAATAAAGCATACGCTAACTTTTTCCGGGATAAATCTGCTGGATTCCCGAAGTTCAAAAGTAAGAAAGATAACCATCGTAGTTATACAACAAATAACCAAAAAGGCACGGTTTACATCGAGGGTGGTTATATCAAGCTGCCAAAAATAAAGACCTTGGTAAAGATTAAACAGCACAGACAATTCTTTGGATTAATTAAGTCTACTACAGTGTCTCAAACACCTACTGGGAAATACTTTGTATCGGTTTTAGTAGAAGAAAATGAGCAATTGTTTCCTAAAGTTGATACAAAAGTTGGTGTTGATGTTGGACTAAAAGACTTTGCAATATTGTCTAATGGCAAGAAATATGAGAACCCTAAATGGTTGAGAAAAGCCGAAAGAAGATTAGCTTTTCTGCAGCGCTCTTTGTCTCGTAAAAAGAAAGGTTCAAACAATAGAAACAAGGCCAGATTACAAGTTGCAAGACTTCATGAGAAGATTGCGAATCAACGCAATGATTTTCTTCACAAGATAAGCAATGAAATCACAAACGAAAACCAAGTAATTGTGATTGAGGACTTGAAAGTGAAGAAAATGCAAAAGAATCACAAATTAACAAAAGCAATCAGTGAAGTATCTTGGGCTAAATTCAGAGAGTACCTTGACTATAAAGCAATATGGAAAGGTCGTGATTTGATAATCGCACCTAAGAATTATGCGAGTAGCCAATTATGTTCTTGTTGTGGTTTTAAAAATAAGGAAGTCAAGAATCTAAACCTTAGAGAGTGGATTTGCCCTGAATGCAATAGTCATCATGATAGAGATATAAACGCAAGTATAAACTTACTAAAATTAGCCATGTAATTGGTATTTTCTTTAGGGGTAGGTACTACCCTTATAGCTTGGTAAATATAGGTAGCTAATAAAAGTATCTACTTCCCAAGAAGCTCCCACTTCAAACAGTCTGTAAGGACGTTAAGTGGTGAGTAGTTCACTTCATTACAATTGCCAACCCACTCTAACTTTTCATGTGCTACTACATCATCTAAAAAAGCCAAATTATAATCACCAGGAACACCAAATATATGTTCAATTCCTAATTCGTTTAGTCGATCTAATAAATATGTACTTACAGTATATTGCGTTTGCAATTGAATCATCTCCTAACTGTACAATGAATATTTCAATTAACTAAAGAAGTTCCAGTGCATTGATTAAAATATTGATTACTGGATTGTGGTATAATTTACATACAGGGGGAAAGTAGATGACACAACATAAAGAAGAACAGATGAATGAGGCATTAGCATTATTTTACTTTGCATATAAAACATTTACTGAAAAGCCAGATGAAATTATAAAAGAGTACGGTATACAACGAGTACATCACCGAATTTTATTTTTTATTGCACGTTTTCCAGGGATAAGTGTAAATGAGTTACTATCGCTATTAGAAATAAGTAAACAAGCTCTTCACGGACCACTTCGTCAACTTGTGGAAAAGGGACTTATTGAAAGTAATGAAGCTACACATGACCGCCGTGTGAAACAGTTATCTTTAACAGAAGAAGGTACAGATTTAGAGAAAAAACTGAGCGATGTTCAAAGGATGCAAATGGATGCTATTTTTTCAAAATTTGGTGAATCATGTGAAGAAAATTGGCATCAAGTTATGAATGAAATGGCGAATAGCCGTTCAGGCTTTGATGCATGGATATCAAAACGAGAAATACCGGTTGATCAAAAATAATGAGAAGTATGCCTTTCTTTATAGTTTGAAAAAGAATGAATTTTATCCATGGATTTGGTAACTAGGGATAAATCATAGAGTGAATGGATAAAAAGTTACATTACTAGATACTTTATACGTGTACGCGATGGAACAATAAAATTCACATTTCCGAGAGGGGAATTATAATGATAAAACTTGTACTTATTCGTCACGGACAAAGTTTATGGAATCTTGAAAATCGCTTTACTGGATGGACTGATGTAGATTTATCAGAGAATGGATTAAGTGAAGCAAGAGAAGCAGGAGCAATATTAAAGGAAAATGGTTATACTTTCGATGTTGCTTATGCATCTGTATTAAAACGAGCAATCCGGACTTTATGGATTGTGCTGCATGAAATGGATCTTACTTGGGTGCCTGTACATAAATCGTGGAAACTAAATGAAAGACATTATGGCGCACTACAAGGGTTGAATAAAGAAGAAACTGCAAAAAAATATGGAGAAGAACAAGTTCATATTTGGAGAAGGAGTGTTGATGTAAGACCACCTGCACTTACTGAAGATGACCCTAGATATGAAGCGAACGATCCAAGATATAAAACACTTCCAAAAGGTGAATTCCCATTAACTGAATGTTTAGAGGATACGGAGAAACGAGTGCTTAATTATTGGCATTCAGAAATTGCACCGTCATTAAAAAATGGTGAGAAAGTAATTATTTCATCTCATGGTAATACAATTCGATCGCTAGTGAAATACTTAGACAACCTTTCAAATGATGGTGTAGTTTCATTAAATATTCCAACGAGCATTCCGCTTGTTTATGAATTAGACGAAAATTTACGTCCAATTCGTCATTATTACTTAAGTATGGACGGAGAAGTACCAGAAGGGGAAATTCCGAAACATATTTCTTTTTAACATGAAAATTTGAAACGCATGCTTGTCTACATATACAATGTAGATTCAAGATAAAAGACGTGGTACCTTCTAATGTATATGCGATATTGCTAAATTTAGAAGCTTGTCCACGTCTTTTGTCATAAAGAGAGCTGCTTGTGCATGTAATGATATCGTGAGTAGTTTTTGAATGGAGGGTGATGTCATTGGTGATCTCTAACATTCGAATCGGCTTATTTATTTTAGCAATCGTTTTTCTAGTACTTATTTTCTTTTACTGGAGAAATGAAGAGTTGTACGAGGAGAAGAAGCAACGAATTAGAAAGACTTGGTATGGGTTGTTTATAGTATCAGTCACCGTGTATTTCATGATAAAAGGAATTGATTTAACCCTCTGGAAAAATCTTTTAATGTTCACTGCAATGGTTATTTTCGTTGATATTGCCTTTATTTTAACACCTAATATTTCAGAAATATGGGGAGCGAAATTTAGCGATATCGGCAAGACTGTTCAATCGATAAAACGGTCATTAATTGCTTCTAAAGCAAGAGGAGAAATATACACAACAATTATTCAAAATGTCAATCCAGCAATGTTCGGTACAATGGAATGGCATACGGAAGAAGAATATACAAAAAGTTTAAACGCATTTTTAGATTCATATGGGGAAAAGATTGGGGCGAAGATTGTTGTATTTGAAGCGGCAAAGGAATTAAATACAAACTTTCGCGGTATCCGCTCGCAATTTAGTATTATCGTTCCGTTTGAACACATTGAGCAATTGAATGAGCAGAAAGCGGTGCAAGTAGAAAATGTCGGAATTATACCAGCAAAAATAGTGAGTGATGTTTTTATTGTTATTGATGGGAAGAAAAATAATCTGCAAGATCGGGATTTTGAAAATGTATATAATTTAACAATACATCATAGTTATTTTAGTAAATAAGGACAGAGTTTTTTTCTGTCCTTTTCACTTATACATAAAGACAAAGTAAATTTAGACAAACTTGTATAAAATCGGACAATCATCCCTACACTAGCACGTAGAGGTGATTGTAGTGATAAAAGATTATGACAATGATTTTTTTAAAGAAGATAATGAAGATACAACGGATTTCTCTTTAATAAAAGGAGATACATTACAGCAAGTAGAAGAGTTAGAAGAAGAATTAAAAAGAAAATGATACTTGTACACGCTGTCTACATTTGCGATATAATATAAATAGAAGATTGTATCTTTTTGAAAAGGGGGAGAAGAGATGGCTGAAGTAAATGTACAAAAGTCTTCATTTTTTAAAGAAAAAAAAGAAGAACCAAATACAGATTTCTCTCTTGTGAAAGGTGCATTGACTCAAAATGTAGATCGATTAGAAAAATTTATAGAGGCGACTCCATATAAGTATACAAAAGAGAATGCGTAAAAGCATTCTCTTTTGTATTACACTCTTTATGATTTGCTTATCTGCTATTTCTTTTTTTGTTTAAAAATGATTTTATACATATAATACCCAAGGGCTGCAAAAAGGAATCCAATAGCAGCACCAACTACTTCTTTCATAAACAATAAGTATAACGAAGCAATAATTAGGGCAAATAAGATTAAAAGTAATACATACTTTGAAATGAATTCTAACACTTTGTATACTAATAGTATTACACCTGAAAGAACAGTGAGGATAGGTAATATCCTATTTTCGAAAAAACCTTCCTTTTTTTGCTAGAATGCTGTTGTTTATTCAATATAGATATACTCCCGTCTTAAAGGATTAATGTTTTACTAGTTTTGCTATTTCATTTTCGAAAAGATTTTTGGTTAAATAGGTTATATCAAAGGAATCATTTATTATATTTCGAGTTAATAGCCATTGGATGTTTGGTGATTCAATAACAAAGAATCCATTGTCAGAAATAACCTCATTCTTTTCTGTTATATCCAGACGCATAATAGTGTAAATAGACTGCGTTGATTTTAAATCCTTTATAAAATTTTCAGCATATAAGGAATTAAATCCATTCTCTATTAATATTGTTTTCCCTTCTTGAATAGACAGAGGGAATAACTTTTCGATATTTTGTACGATATGATTTGGAAGAGTCCCTACAATGTTACTTCCTTTTTCCTCTTGCTGAAATACTAGCTGTAATAAATTTTTAGATTCTAAAAATAATCTATCGTCTGAAATTTCTTCGATTTTATGTGCAATCCCATCTAAACTCTGATATGTAACGTTTGAAGTGTTATCAATATAAATGTTAGCAGTAATCGTTGTTTCGTTTATAAAATCTACTTTTTTATAATATCAAATATTATTATTAAATAGTAGATTAATATTGGTAATTTTATGATAATTAACAAAAATAAGAAAGAGAGAATGCCAGGTAGGAGTTAAAGGTATATCAGATTTCTCTTTAATAAAAGGAGATACATTACAGCAAGTAGAAGAGTTAGAAGAAGAATTAAAAAGAAAATGATACTTGTACATACTGTCTACATTTGCGATATAATATAAATAGAAGGTTGTATCTTTTTGAAAAGGGGGAGAAGAGATGGCTAAAGTAAATGTACAAAAGTCTTCATTTTTTAAAGAAAAAAAAGATGAACCAAATACAGATTTCTCTCTTGTGAAAGGTGCATTAACGGAAAATATAAATCGTTTAGAGAAACTGATGAATAATAGCGGTTCAAAATATATACGAGTGAAAAAAACAAAAGAAAATGCATAGTGCATTTTCTTTTGTTTTTTATTTAGCATTTAACTTTTCTTTTACTTTTGCAGGTAAGTCAGCTTCCTGAACCTCTTCATATGACTTCACTTCAATTGATGATATTTCATTTTTGCTCTTATCATCTTGATCTACATAAAGACATAAAAATGCTTTTTCATTTAATTTATGTTCGTTTGATGCTTTCTTACTTCTAAATGTAATTTGTTTTTTTACTCCGTCTTCGTCATATGCGGGCAGCGTGTAGTTTCGTAAGTTTCTACCTTCTACTTTTTCGATAGTTCCTTCGCCTTTTATCTGCACATAATACACATCTTTACCAATTCGATTTAGTGATGCTCGCTCACACCCAATAGTAATACTAGAAAATAATAAACATAGTGTAATAATTGATAAAAACTTTTTCATTTTCTTTATCTCCTTCAATTTGTTTCTTTACACAGTATACGGCTATTATGAAATGAGGAAAATCGATATAGCGTACAACACCCTTACAATGTTGTAAGAGTGTTGTACATAAAATGAATAATATATTAAAAAGTTAAAAGAAAGGTAAAATAATGAATCATGGTATAATGATTAAAGACTTACATATTATTTTGTCATTTTGAGAGGAGCTTGAAAAATGTATTCTACTTTAGAACAATTAACAAAGCACCCTGTATTTTATCATTTTGCAGAAATTTCAAAGATTCCTAGAGGATCGGGTAATGAAAAGGAAATTAGTGATTATTTAGTGGGCTTTGCAAAAGAGCGTAACTTAGAAGTGATTCAAGATGAAGCAATGAATGTCATTATTAAAAAAGACGCAACTACTGGCTATGAAAATGTACCAGCTATTATCATTCAAGGTCATATGGATATGGTATGTGAAAAAAATCAAGCAACCGTACATGATTTTGAAAAAGATCCAATTGAATTACGAATCATTGGGGACATGTTATATGCAAATCAAACGACTTTAGGTGCTGATAATGGTATTGCAGTTGCGTATGCATTAGCTCTATTAGATTCAAAAGACATTCCGCATCCAGCACTTGAAGTAGTTATTACTACTGAAGAAGAAACGACAATGGGCGGAGCTTTCGCTGTTGATTCAAATCATTTTGAAGGAAAGATTTTTATTAATATTGATTCTGAAGAAGATCATAAATTACTTGTAAGTAGCGCAGGTGGTGCGAAAGCAGTTGAAACAATTCCAGTAATTTGGGATGAAGCGCCAGCGAATATGGATGCATACCGTCTATATGTTGGTGGTCTAAAAGGCGGACATTCTGGTATGGAAAT
Source organism: Bacillus nitratireducens (assembly GCF_036320425.1). Classification (NCBI taxonomy): domain Bacteria; kingdom Bacillati; phylum Bacillota; class Bacilli; order Caryophanales; family Bacillaceae; genus Bacillus; species Bacillus nitratireducens. The sequence continues at coordinate 598,231 of NZ_JAUMJO010000004.1, read as the reverse complement.
TGATAAACAACGCGGTAATGCGAACAAAGTATTAGGACGAGTATTACGTGATTTATCAGCAACTATTCAATTTGATATAAGTGAGGTTCACGGCGGATTAAAAACGAATGCAATTCCGCGTGAAAGTGTAGCTACACTCGTATTACGTACAGAAGATGTAGAGAAAGTAGAAGAAAAACTAGTATCATGGACAAGAGTATTACAAGAAGAAATGCGTGCTGTTGATCCAGATGTTCATGTAACACTTACAAAATTGGATAAAGCAGGAGAAAAAGTATTTGCTAAAGAGACACAAAAGCAGCTTATTTCATCATTATTCTTAATTCCGAACGGCATTCAAAGTATGAGCATGGATATTAAAGGTCTAGTAGAAAGCTCAACAAATTTAGGCGTTATTGAAACGTTGCAAGATGAAATTAAATTACGTAACGAAGTGAGAAGTTCTGTCAGTAGTTTAAAACAACATGTTGCAAATGAAATTAAATGTATTGCCGAATTAGTTGGTGCAACATTTGAAATAGAGTCAGAGTATCCAGAATGGCCATACAATCCGAATTCACAAATTCGTAATTTGTTTGAAAAAGTGCATCAAGAAAAATACAATAAAGATGCTGAAATCTTCGCTGTACATGCAGGTATTGAATGTAGTGCATTCGTTCAAAAGATGCCGGACTTAGATGCGATTTCATTTGGTCCAGACATTTTTAACGTTCATACACCGGATGAACATATTAGTATTTCTTCCGTTGTGAATAACTGGGGATTCTTCGTTGATGTAATGAAGGGTGCGAAAGAATTAGCTAAATAATATGGATGAAATGAAAAGTAGCCTATAAAACTGTATAGGCTACTTTTTTGTATTGAATTTTATTAGAAGTATAGATACTAATTTTTATTATTCGCTTTTTAGTTCATAGATTTGTTCTTATTTCTAGAGGGAATTGTACCAAAGATTGCTCCGGATATTGCTCCAATTAAAGTCATAAAAATTGCACTCCATGCTGCGAATGACATTATTACACCTCCAAATAATAAATTATTGTTTCTTAGCCCTTTGAATAGAAATGATAATTGCAACACCTATTAAAAAAATAAGAGGAGACCAAGAAAAGAAAGACATTTAATATTCTCCTTTCAATAGCACTTTTAAACCTTTATATAAATAAATTATCGCATGTTTAAAGAGTGAACATATAGAATATGCAATATTGCATATCGAATTGTAGAACATAGAGAAGTGAAAACGGTTAGTGAATAAAAATGCTAATTTATAAAGAAAGTAAGGATTTCTTCTAGCCTTAAAAAGGAGAAACAATCAAAAAAGTCCCCCTTATATAAGGGGGCTTTTAAAATGGTCTTTGTCTAATAACTATAGTATTTAACATTTAATTAATGGCGAATTAACGTTAATTATTTTGAGATTTTAAAGCTGCCCCCATAATAATAATTTTCTCCAAGTTTCATAACAGCTACATATGTTCCTGGATTATAAACCGTAGTAATAGGTGTTACAAATCTACCATAATTATGTGTTATACCTGAGTCGTAAATGGTTTTATATCTATGTAAGTTTATTCCATCATTTTCATTTCCACTCAATTGATATATTTTTACAATACCAGTATCCTTACCACCAGTATATATATTAACATCGAATGTATCTCCATGCTTTAAGTCACCAACTGCTAACTCTTCTAAAAAATCTGCATTATGATGTAATAAAAAATAGCTTTGCCACCGCCAATTATCTGTAAATTGAGATTCTTTTTGTATAAGTTGCGATTCAGCAGACACAGGTGGGATTGTACTAATTGTATTTGAAAATAAAAATCCTCCAACAGTCAATGCACCGATAATTGTTGATTGCTTTAAAAGTTTCATCATCTAGACCTCCTAATTAATAAAGGATTCAGAAATCATTTTTGTGAAAAACTAGCTGTGAAATCTAATGGTTGATAATATCTTCTATAATCATATTAACACTTATTGATTTATCAGACAAATCAATCAATAATAAAATTATATTGAGGGAGTGAAGGCTAATATAAGAAAGAAGTTAGAGATATGGCTAATAAATCATTATTATATGTAATTGCGATATATTATTTGAAACCATGATTATTTTAAAACTGAAATTTCAATGCACACCTTAAGTTTGAGCACATAATTTTACAATTTGACTTATGTAATTTATCACGTTATGATTTTTTTATTATAAAAGAAAGGCTTGAATATAATGATTCGTCGTTTGAGAAAGCTAAAAAATGTAGCGGTCGTATTAAGCTTCTAAGTGAATTACAAAGATCTATAATACTTAGAAGCGAGGAATAAAGTTATGAAGCATCCATTATTTAATCATTGGTCAGAAACGAAGTATTTAAAAGATATAGTAACAAATCCACTCATAGAAGTAGGAGAATACTCCTATTATTCTGGGTATTATAGTCATCAAAATTTTGAAGATGGCTGTGTAAGGTATTTGTGGGGAGACGCTAAGTCCCGAGCACTTTTCAATCCACTTGAACAGATGGGATGGCATCTTGATAAACTCATAATTGGGAATTATGTTTGTATTGCCAGTGGAGTAGTCATATTAATGGGTGGTAATCATAATCATCACTCAGAATGGATTACAGTATATCCATTCGCTGAGCAAATTGAACAATCATATGAACCGAAGGGTGATACAGTCATTAAAAGTGATGCTTGGATTGGAATGAATGCTATTATAATGCCTGGCGTTACAATCGGTGAAGGTGCAATCGTTGCAGCAGGATCTGTCGTAAGTAAAGATGTTCCGCCGTATACAATAGTTGGTGGAAATCCTGCTAAGGAAATAAAGAAGCGGTTCACTGATACAGAAATGAATATGCTAATGGAGATGCGTTGGTTTGATTGGGATAGAGAGTTGATTGAGAAGGCAATTCCTCTTTTATCTAGTCCAGCCATCGAACCATTATTTGCTTTTTATAAAAATGAAGTAAAAAAGAAATAAATCAGTTAGAGAAACTACATCCTAAATAGGGTGTAGTTTTTTATTATTTGTACTAGAAATAATTATGAAATAATCTCCCCGTTATGGTTTAGTTTTTATAAACTATCTTAAGAAAAATTAAGAAATATAACCAGTAGTTCTTAATATGTTTTATTTATAATTCAAATGATTGCACAAAATTGTTTTTTCATTTTCCCTGCAAGGTGTTCCATCACGAAATATTCGCCAGGAAGTAGAAAAAAGGTAGCTCATATATTAGAAGTTTCAGCGATATTCCAAAAGTATTCACCTGAAGTATTGGTGGACAGCAACATTTGTACTTATGCATAAGCTGGACATTATACAGTTTATAAAACCTGCAGCAATGATTCTTTTTTTTGAGATAGCGAAAAGGGATTTTTTATGCAATTCATTTTGTTTTCTTAACAAAATACCTAGTGCTTTCTTATCTAAAAAGGAACAAATTTATTACTTAGATTGTCTATTGCATGTATTCCTAAAAATGGATGTTCAAATTGAATACAATTTATCCTGTTTGATATCTATTTTTATGTATTGCAAAAATATGAGAGGACTTATTATTTTGAAAAATAAAAGGATATATATTGGTGGGGTACAAGTTTAATACTTTTACAGATGAGGCATTGCAAGTGGAAACGAAAAAGAAACAACCCAAACAGTAGCTTATCAATCATAGAGATGTAGGAGGATATATATGATAAAACCAGTCGTAGACGTAAAAAACATTCAAAAAGTGTACGGTAAAAAAGGTGAGAATCAATCACACGCATTAAAAGGTGTTTCATTCTCGATTCAAGATGGGGAGTTTGTTGGGATTATGGGGCCATCTGGTTCTGGCAAAACAACATTATTAAATGTAATTTCGACTCTTGATAAAGCGACAGGTGGCGTTATTGAAATTGCAGGAACGGATATTACGAAAATGAAGCAAGGTGAGCTTTCTGATTTCCGTTCGCAAAAGTTAGGATTCATTTTCCAAGACTTTAATTTATTAGAGAATTTATCTATTTACGAAAACATTGCACTTCCATTATCTCTTCAAGGTGTCCCATCACGAAAAATTGGGCCGAAAGTAGAAAAGGTAGCTGATATGTTAGGGATTGTAGCAATACTTCAAAAGTACCCATCTGAAGTATCTGGTGGACAGAAACAGCGTTCAGCAGCAGCACGTGCGTTAGTGCATGAGCCTGCAATTATTTTAGGGGACGAGCCAACAGGAGCTCTTGATTCTAAAAATGCAACTAGTTTACTTAATGCAATGACAAATTTAAATAAAGAACAAGGCGTATCGATTATGATGGTTACGCATGATCCATATAGTGCAAGTTACTGTCAGCGTATTTTATTCATTCAAGATGGTGAGTTATATAAAGAAATTTACCGTGGTGGTAAACGTGAAGAGTTTTATAAAGAAATTTTAGACGTGCTTGCAGATTTAGGCACACAAAAAGCGTAAGAAAGGAGGTTTGGGCATGTTATTTAAACTTTCCATGTCAGGGTTAAAAAGTAAGTTGCAAGATTATATTGTATTACTTATTGGTCTTATTGTATCTATTTCAACTTTTTATATGTTTCAAACGCTATCACTAAATAAAGCGTTCCTTGAATCCAATGCAAACGTTGGTCCTATTGTATTAATATTTCAAATAGGTTCCTCTTTATTAGCGATTGTAACATTTTTTTACATTATGTATGCAAACTCTTTCTTATTATCTCTTCGCCAAAAAGAGTTTGGTATGTATATGATGTTAGGAGCAAAAAAGTATAAAGTTACATTATTAATGTTCCTTGAAACAATCATATTAGGTGCGGCGTCACTTGTAATTGGGATTACAAGTGGTGTAGCACTTGCAGAAGGTATCGGGCAGTTATTAATGAAACAATTGGAGTTAACTGGAGAAGATTACCAAGCTTTCTACATTCCGTCTATGGTTGTTACTTGCATCTTCTTCTTTGCATTATTTGTACTATCAGCAAGTATGAATAGTATTAAATTGTCACGTATTTCTGTATTACAGCTTGTACATGCAGATGCACAAACAGAGCGTGTCGCGGTAAAAGGAAAAATGACAATTGTAGTTGCATTACTTGGTCTGATTTTGTTAGGTATTGGTTATGCATCATTGCTCTATATACCACAGGCAAAAAATCTAGGAACAGTTCCTACATTAATGGCTCTTGGATTAATCGCAGCAACTGTTAGTACTTACATGTTGTTTGGATCACTTCTTCCAGTTATGATAAAAAAAATAAAAAGTAATAAAAAGCGTAGTGAAAAAGGGCTTAATGCTTTTACATTTGCTCAATTAAACTTCCGCATTAATGGCCTAACAAATGTGCTTGCGACGGTAGCAATCTTAGTTGCTCTTGGAGCAGGTGGAATCGCGTGTGGCATGGCATTTAAAAACGACGTTTTAAAGCAGACTGATAAAGGAACAATTTACGATTCGGTAGTTCATAATCCAACAGCAGAAGAAAAGAACATTTTGAGTAGTATTTTATTTCAAGAGAAACTTGAATATCGTTACAAAGTAGATGATAAGTATGTTTATTATATAAAAGAAGAGCTAGAGAACAATCGTCCTTTAGTAAAAGATAGAAAAAATGAGAAGATAATGAAAGTTTCAGAAGAGATTCCCATGGATGCATTTGTATTGTCGGGACAATGGGGTAAAGAGGATGTAAAATCAAAACAATGGAGCGAAGCTTTCGAAACAATTCAGCCAAATTATATACATCCTGATCATAAAATAAAAATTGTAGATCAAAACATATACGATAGTATGAAAGATACAGAAAATACGGTGTTTATTGGGAAAACAGATGTTTTTGGAGCATACGTAAAAGAATGGAAAAAAATTGATGAATTACAGGTAGTTAAATATAAAAATGTGAAAGTGGAAGAACTGGATAGTAAGTATCAAACATATAAGGCGAATCAAAGTTTTTCCAGCGGATTAATGTTTATGGGGTTCTTCGTTGGAATTGCGTTTTTAGCAATGATGGCAAGTTGCTTAATGTTTAAAATTCTATCTGGTGCATCTAAAGATAGTATACGTTATCAAATGCTTCGTAAAATTGGTGTTCGCCGGGAATTATTAACACAATCGATTTATAAGGAGTTATCCTTCGTATTCTTAGTCCCAGCAATTATTGGTATTGCTCACATATTAGTTGGTATGAATATGTTTGGCCCTCTTTTAATCGATCCGTATTTTCGAATTTGGTTACCAATTGTTATTTTCATAGTGGTTTACTCGATTTACTACTGGATTACAGTTCAATTGTATAAAAGAATTGTACTTCCGAAAGAAGGTTAATGTAATAATGTTATGTATACTAAGTATCATCATAATTGGCCCCCGTTATATGGAGGCATTCAATTTTATTGCTAATGGACAGGCAGAATCTCCAAGTTTTTTAGAGAGAAATATAAGATATGAGACTGGTTCAGCCCTTGAATTAAGCATAGACAAAGTAAATATTCCATGGAAAGAAGCTATTGAAGATAGTGCAATCAAACAAGGAAAGACACCATATGAAGTATTAAATACGTACTTTAATATAAATAATACGCCCACAATTGAAAATAAAATCAAAGAAACTAAAGAGAACAATGACTATGAAACACTTTTAGAACAAGGAGAAAAACTGGTGAAAATAAGTAACGAGTAAAGAAAATACGATTTGAAAAAGAATTTTCTTTAAAGAGCGTATTGAAGAGGATTCTTTTTTCATTTTATAAGTTATATACACTACCGGTGTAATCAAAAAAATTTAATTAAAAGAAGGAATCTCAAAAAAATTATTTTTTATTAAAAGCTAAATTTAATGAAGAAGAAAAATTATTAATTGTAAATGGATCTAATGAAAATTTTGAACAATATTTAAGATGTTATCTTTTATATCGATTATGTTACTTTTGGTCATTCAATTGCAGGTTTACAAAAAAGAGGATAGAAATGTACCGCCTGCTTATGCTTTTAGTTGTTCAATATGAGAAAAATGTGGAGGAATCATATGGAATCAAAAATTCTTATTGTTGATGATGATAAAGAGATTAGAAATCTTATCTCTGTATATTTGGAAAATGAGGGTCTGAAAACTCAAAAGGCAGAAGATGCTATTGAAGCGTTAGAATTGTTAGAAGAAAAGCGATTCGATCTTATTATTTTGGATGTTATGATGCCTAATATGGATGGCATTGAAGCGTGTATGAAGATTAGGGAAGAACGAAATATGCCTATTATCATGCTTTCTGCAAAATCAGAGGATATAGACAAAATTCAGGGTTTGGCCTCTGGTGCCGATGATTATTTATCAAAACCGTTTAATCCGTTGGAGTTAATCGCTAGAGTAAAATCCCAATTAAGAAGGTTTAAAAAATATAATACAAATACAGATAATGATAAAAGTGTCCTAGAAATTGGTGATTTGACCGTAAATACAGATACACGTCAAGTATGGATAAGAGGCACGGAAGTAAGGCTAACTCCAAAAGAGTTTGATATACTCGAACTACTTGCTCGTAACAAAGGGATTGTCCTGAGTGTTGCAAAAATATATGAAGCAGTTTGGAAAGATGCTTTTTATAAATCGGATAATACCGTCATGGTGCATATTACAAAAATAAGAGACAAAATTGAAGAGGATTCTAAACATCCAATTTATATTAAAACTGTTTGGGGAATTGGGTACAAAATATGAAGAAGGTTAGTTTTAGAAATAAGATAATTATAAAACTTCTTGGTGCTGTTGCAGTTAGTTTTTTTGTTTCGTTTGGTTTAACAATCCTCACTTTTATATATATTATAATACCATTAACTCTAAATCACTATCTTGATGATCTTAGTACATTTGAAAATAATATGCTTACATTTCTTATATTCGCGTTAGCGATCTTTACTTTTATAATCATTTTTTTAATATTGGTTCGAAAGAAAATAGTATATTTGAAGCTCATTTCTGATAATGTGAATGATATTGCCAATGGAAAACTGGGTTTGACAATTGAGATTGAGGGAAAAGACGAATTGACCCAACTTGCTCAAAATATTAATTACATGTCCAAGGAATTGGAGAATACATTTGAACACGAAAGACGATTGGAACGTACAAAAAATGAACTCATAACCAACGTATCTCATGACTTACGTACACCATTGACATCTATTATCGGCTATGTAGATTTATTAAAAAGAGGAAAATACGACAGTAAAGCACAATTACAGGAGTATCTCGAAACCACTTATTTAAAATCACAGAGATTGAAATATTTAATTGATGAACTATTTGAGTACACCCGTTTATCAGACAACGATGCCAAGTTAAACCTTAATGAAGTTGATTTATCGGGTTTATTGGAGCAAGTAGTTGGGGAATACACTCCTATATTTGAAAAGGAAAGTTTAATTGTTCAAAAATCAATAACGGAAGAATCAATACCTATTTTCATGGATGTAGAAAAAATGGTACGTGTTTATGAAAATCTGTTTATGAATGCGATAAAGTACAGCATGAAGCCATCCAAATTATCAATATGTCTTGAAGTAATAGATAATAAAGCAATTTTGAAGGTATCAAATAAAGCTGAGAAACCACCTGTTAGCGATCCAAATAAATTGTTTGAGAGATTTTTCAGGGGGGATAAGGCCAGAAAAGATAATCAAGGAAATGGACTGGGACTCGCTATCTCAAAAAGAATTGTTGAACTTCATAATGGTAATATACATGCAGAATATAAAGAAGGTTGGATATCCTTTATTGTTGAACATCCGATCAAATAGAATGGCTTATGGAATGAAAGGTTCCATAAGCTTTTTTAAAACTTAAGAAACTTCTTAAGTTAATAATTCAAGTAGGCCATTCATAGTAGACATGATGCTGACAAGTTAATTTATTTATTATTATAAAGTAATTAATCGGATAAAGGGGAAGTTCATTGATATGAACAATGGAAAAGACGATAGTAAATTTAGCAACCAGTGTGTTTCGATATTTCATCGGGACACACTGGTTTTATTTTATATAAATGTGGAACAAATGTATTACTTAGATTGTCTATTAAGTGTAATCCTAAAAGATATGAAAGTACGAATCATTTTGAAAAATACAAAGGTATTAAAAAGAGGGATATGTGTGGGAATACTAAGTGTCAGTGTGCCTAAAAGGGTGGGATGAGATGGTCTATATGAAAGTGGTCCTAATGTCTTATATGTATATAGAATTTGATAACGCTGTCTATTTTTTGGGGGATTATGTTAGAATAACGTTTTTTTGAGTACAAAGATATTGGAGGTAACAGAAGTGAAAAGTATGTTTTGCAAGAGATTTATTGCAATAGTAACAGTGCTTACACTATTTTGTAGCATGGTCGTTACATTTGGAAGAGCATCAGCGGAAACAGTTCCTGCTATAGACGTAGAAGCAGGATCAGCAATTTTAGTAGAAGCAAATTCCGGGAAAATTTTATATGAAAAAAATGCAGATGAATTATTAGCAATTGCTAGTATGACAAAAATGATGAGTGAATATTTAGTTCATGAAGCGGTGGATAAAGGAAAACTCAAATGGGATCAAAAAGTTAAAATTTCTGAATATGCATATAAGATTTCGCAAGATCGCTCATTATCAAACGTTCCATTAGAAAATGGTGGCTCTTATACGGTTAAAGATTTATATGAGGCAATGGTAATTTATTCTGCAAACGGTGCAACAATTGCTTTAGCTGAAGAGATTGCTGGAAAAGAAGTCAATTTCGTGAAAATGATGAACGATAAGTCAAAAGAGTTTGGAATGAAAAATTATAAATTTGTAAACTCTACAGGTTTAACAAACTATGATTTAAAAGGACAACACCCAGAAGGGACAACTCCAGACGAGAAAAATAAAATGTCCGCAAGAGATTGTGCGATTTTAGCACAACGTCTTATTCAAGATTTCCCGAAAATATTAGATACAGCAAAAATCCCTAAAAAAACATTCCAAAATGGTGGCAAGTATCCGATTGATATGACGAACTTTAACTGGATGTTAAAAGGCTTAATTAAGCAATACGAAGGTGTAGATGGGTTAAAAACAGGAACAACTCCAGAAGCCGGAGATTGTTTTACTGGTACAGTAGAAAGAAACGGTATGCGTCTAATCTCTGTAGTGATAAAAGCAAACTCTCATACAGCACGTTTTGATGAAACAAAGAAATTATATGATTATGGATTTGCGAATTTTGAAATGAAGAAGGTCTATGGAAAAGGTTCAGTAGTAAAAGGGCATGAAACAGTGCGAGTAGCAAATGCAAAAGACAAAGATGTAGTAGTTCAAACGAAGCAAGCTATTTTACTTCCAATACCAAAGAGCAACAAAGACGTTTATAAAAAAGAATTTAAAATATCGAATGAAGAACAAGAAGCACCTATTAAAAAAGGTGTAACAATTAGTAAAATGATTATCTCGCCTAAAGATAGTACAGATCCTGGGTTTTTATCAGGTAAAGCATTACAAGTAGACCTTGTAACAAAATCTGATGTAGAACAAGCTAATTTGTTTACACGTTTTATGCGCGAAATAGGATCTTTCTTTAGTAGTATGTGGGATAGTGCGATTGATATAGTAAAAAGCTAACTTTATAGGATAAAACTAAATTTCGTATTGTTACCAAGCTAAACTAAATTTGTATCTATATAACCAAAAAACGCTATTCTTTTTGTAGAAATATACAGAAAGGATGGCGTTTATTATGAATATTTCGATTCAAAGGATTTTGGTGCGGGATTCGTTTAATAAAGTTACATGATGAAAAACCATTCATTATTCCATTATCTGACAATCAAAAAATATTTGGTAACTTATTTCTGTTATTAAGTTTTATAAAAATTTAATAAAATCTTTTCTTTGTATTTAATATTTTGTTTTAAATTATTTATATAAAGAAATGGAGGCCAAATTGACTTTGTACTGCTTGTATTAGGAGTTTAAAGAAACAATATGTATAATTCTCCCACTAAACTAGTATAGTGGCCTTTATAAACAGCAAAATCTACAATTTACAAGGAGAACATTTTATGAGTAAGAGAATAAAAGAGTTAGATTCCATACGAGGGTTAGCCGCACTTACAGTGGTATTTGGACATTTTTGTTTAATGCTACCATCGTTGCCCAATTCTATTAAATTTTCCCCGCTTAGGTTTTTATGGGCGGGTGGAGAAGCTGTAATCGTTTTTTATGTACTAAGTGGTTTTGTGTTATCTATGGCACTTTATCATTCAAAAACAAATTATTGGGGATATTTAATTAAGAGATTTGTAAGAATCTATATCCCTTATTATTTTTGGATAATCATTACCTTTGCTTTATTTATTTTGTTTTCGTCGTATGAAGTGGCAGGACTACGGGATTGGTTCTATGATAGGTGGCAAGGGTCTATAACAAAATTAGATATTATAAACCACTTTGTGCTTCTTAATAACTTTTTTACGGAAAATTATAATCCAGTTATTTGGTCATTGGCTCAAGAAATGCGTATATCTATTGTGTTTCCATTGTTATTTCTTCTTTTTTATAAACTGAGTTGGAAGAAAACGATACTATTTGCTTTAAGCTTTTCTTTAATTAGTGTTTTTCTTAATATGTTGCATATTGGGAAAGCAGAGGGATTTTATAATGGTTATGCCGATACACTGCATTTCACATCTATGTTTATGGTTGGAATGTTACTTTTTAAGTATCAGGAAAAACTTATTTATTTATATCAAAATATGAAAAAATTTAAAAAAGGATTTCTTATGGCATTAGGGATAATTCTATATTTATACTCCATTTTAATTTATGGTTTTTCCCGTAATGATACTACTTTCTTATTAAAAGATTGGGGTGTCGTAATTGGTATTAGTATATTTATTATCATGGCCATGAGTAACCTAAAAGTAAAAGCATTTTTAAATAAGAGTGTATTTGTATACGTAGGGGAAATTTCATATAGTATCTATTTGTGTCATTTTCCAATCATGATGGTACTATTTAAACTTTTGTATACAAAGATACCTATCTTCTTCCTTCTTACTTTATGTATTACAATGACACTACTTTTTTCTATAGTATCGTATCATTTAATTGAAAAGAAATGTATCAACTGGGCAAAACGAAGAACAGCAAATTTTCGAAAAAAAGTGTAATGCTTGAAGGAATCTTATTTCTTTAGTAAATATACGTATATGACCGGTTCCTATGTATATTAGGAATCGGTCAATTATAAATTCTATATAAACATACTAAAATTGAATAAATTTTTAATTTTATACATAACTTCAAAAATCCTCTTACTAAAGAAAATCTTCGTAACGTTTATCCAAACATAGCCGAAAGTACAATTAGTAAAACGCTAGTTTCCTTGTAGCTGCTTGGTCAAATAAAGTTGGTTTCAAGAGGAAGAAATGCTCAATGGATACAGGTTTAACTCTGTATTAATAATTATTAGGGGTAACAACACTTCGCCACCTATATCTAGAATGTTATATAAAACTATTGAATATTTTATTCGTAAAAACAGAGGTGTAAAATGAATTTTATTTCCGAACTATTCGTTACCGTTGCAATTCCTACAATAAAACTCACATTCTTGTTACTACTCATAGTTGTTTTTAGCTATTTTGTAGTATACAAAAAGGTATGTAAAGGAGGAAAAAAATTCACCGTACAACAAATTATATTATTTATATTAATAATAGGATATTATTCCCTTGCATTATCAGCTACTTCATTTGGTCGTCCAGATGATATGACCTTTGCAAGAACAATTGACTTTGATGTACTTAGTGTTTATAAAAAAGCATGGAATACCTTTTCATTTTCTTCTTTTTTCCATATCATTGTGAATATAGGTATGCTTTTTCCGTTAGGAATTTTATTCCCTTTATTTAGTAATATTTTTCAAAAAACAAAATGGATGTTAATCAGCTCAATTATAGCAAGTTTATTGATTGAAATCCTTGAATTTACAATGCAACGTGGAAGTATGGAACTAGCCGATTTACTTCATAATACTTTAGGGATGATGCTAGGATATTCTATGGTAAATATAGTTCTTATATTGTTGAAGAAAAAAGAAACAGATACACAAATGACCAAATATTTATTTCTTCCGATTACAGTAAGTTTTGTTGCACTTGGAATAATGATTTCGTATCAAATGAAGGAATTTGGGAATATGCCTTTAGATCCCATTACAAAAACAGACATGACTGATGTCACTATAAAAACATTAATAGAGTTAAAAGACGAAGGTAATAAAATGCCTGTTTACAAAGAGGAAATTACAAAAATGCCTAATGACAATGAGCCAGTTACAAAAAAATCACATATTCGAGATGTCGAAATTCTGTCTCCCAAAGAAGTATTTCAAAAACTAAAACAAGGAGACTTTGATCCTATAATATCTTTCAAAGCAGGTGATACATTAGTCATTACAGATTATAATATAGATTACTACGCTGATACAAAAGGCTTTTCTCAACCTATATATGTTTTTCAAGTACGCTTAAATGATAATGGGAAAGATAGTTGGTCTCAACCCATTTCTGCGAGAAAATAACGTAGATTTTTATGTTTTTGTTCATGTGAAATAGTTTAATCGAGTTGTCTTGCTAATTTAAAAAATCCCCTATGGAATTTAATTGAAATCGAAAAACATTTAGAAAGAACAATTATGTTGTGAACTATTGTATAGTGTAGATATAAATAGCAAAAAGGGGGATTAGATATGTGGAAGCGTTTTGTAGCGATTGGTGATAGTTTTACAGAGGGGATAGGGGATGAAGTTGAGGGAATAGCATTAAAAAGCTGGGTAGATCATTTTGTTCAACTGTGTGTAAACGATATAGAATATGCTAATTTTGCAAAGCGTGGATTAGTAACTAAAGAAATTCGCTCACAGCAATTGGAAAAGGCATTAACTTTTAATCCAGATTTGGTTAGTCTAATTGCAGGTGCAAACGATGTTTTAAAAGGACGTTGGAATCATCAAGCATATAAGAACGATATGGAATTTATGATAGATACATTAAGTAAAACAGATGCTGATATTATTATAGCAAACCTTCCAGATTTTACAGTTCGGCTTCCTTTTTCTTCTGAAAAAAAACAAGTATTAAAAGAACAATTATTAGAGGCAAATGAAGTTATACTTTCACTGAGTAGCGAGTATAAGCTTCATCATGTTGACTTTTGGAATCATCATTTAGTTAATGACAATACGCTTTGGTCTACAGATTTAATTCATCCAAACTCAAAAGGATATGTAAAAGTTGCTGAATTGATTTTTAGTAGTTTGCCTGTACATGACTCTTCTAAATAAACTGTAGAATGACCTAAACTCCTGTCGCATGCTGTACAGGGGTTTTTGGTGTGAAAAAGAAGGATATAGAGTGCCTATAAATTATACTTTAAGTAATTCTTTTTATTGTCTATATTTTTGTTATTTTCTGGTGCAGAATCCTTAGTAAAAGGATTCTTTTTTTTGTATCAAAAATCTATAAAGAAAAAAGATAAGATCGGTGAAAATGAACTAAAAGGTATTTAAAATAAAATTGTTAAAACAACACTAATAATGATAACGTTCGCTAAATATATTCGCTCCTTATGTTTGGAAGAAACTTAAAATCTTCCCTCCCGGAATGCAGCTTAACCATAAATTTAATCTTTTTGTAAATATGGAACAATTTCATTACTTACACTGTCTATTAAGCGTTAAAACATTTTTAACTAAGGGAGAAGATTGAATTGAAAAAATTATGGATGCTGCTTTTCTTTTGTTTCGGAGTTATGTTGGTAGGATGTAATAAAGACGAACCGCCAAAACAAGCATTTGAAGAATATGTTAATTTATGGAATGATAAAAAATTTACAAATATGTATGATCATTTATCAGAAAATGCCAAAAAAACGATTTCTAAAAAGGATTTCGCAGAGAAATATCAAAAAATCTATGAGGGTATAGGAGTTAAGAATTTAAAAGTTAAAACGAAAGGCGAGAATACTAAAGATAAAGAACTTTTTCTTTTTGAAGTTAATATGGATACAGATGGAGGAACTGTTTCATTCATCCATGAAGCAAAACTCGTGAAAGATAAGGAATCTTGGAAAATAGATTGGACGCCAGACTTCATTTTCCCAGGTATGAAAAAAGATTACAAAGTACGTATGCAAACAGAGCAAGGAAAACGCGGAGAAATATATGATCGAAATGGAAAAGGGCTTGCAACGAATGGTAAAGCGACTGAGGTTGGAATTATTCCAGAGAAACTAGGCGAAACGGCAACGCAGACAAAAGAAATAGTAGCACAATTACTTGATATGTCTATAGAAGAGGTCGAACAGAAGCTCACAGCGAAATGGATAAAACCAGACTCCTTTGTACCAATTGGTATTTTAAATGAGGGAGCCAGACAGAATGATTATATTGAATTAGAAGGAGTTTCATCTCGACCAGTAAATATTCGTACGTATCCATTAGGAGAAGCAGCCGCACACTTAACTGGATATATAGGAAAGGTAAATGCAGAGGAGTTAAAATCGCTTCAAAAAAAAGGTTATCAAGCAGATGATTTAGTAGGTAAGACGGGTTTAGAGAAAGTACTAGAGAATAAATTGCGTGGTGAAAAGGGTGGACGCGTATTTATAGAAGATGAAAATGGGAAAGAGATTAAAAACGTAGCAAAAAAAGAAGCAAAAGAAGGGGAAAATGTCACGTTAACAATTGATGCTGCAATTCAAGAAAAAATCTTTAATGAGATGAAAAATGAAGCAGGATCTAGTGCAGCGATCAATCCTAAAACAGGAGAAACAATCGCACTTGTAAGTAGCCCTGCTTATAATCCAAATACAATAGTTAGAGGAGCATCAAAAGCGCAACGAGAAGCATGGAATAATGACTCGAAACTACCAATGATGAATCGCTTTACACAAGCATTTGTACCAGGTTCCGTATTTAAAACGATTACCGGTGCAATTGGTTTGGAAACAAACACAATAAATCCTAAAGAAGAATTTAAAATTCAAGGGTTAAAGTGGACAAAAGATTCATCCTGGGGAAATTATTATGTAACACGTGTGAAGGAAGCTAGTCCAGTTGATTTTGATAAGGCAATGAAGTACTCTGATAATATTTATTTTGCTCAACAAGCTTTGAAAATGGGGAAAGATCAGTATGTAAATGAATTTAAGAAATACGGATTTCACGAAAAATTACCAATCGAATACGAATTTCCTATTTCAATCATTGCAAAAGATGGGATAAAAAATGATATTCAACTAGCAGACACGGGATACGGACAAGGACAAGTATTAATGACACCACTTCATTTAGCATTAACATATGCGCCGATTGTGAATGAAGGGAATATTCCGTCGCCACATCTTTTAAAAGAAACAAAAGTAGCGGGGAATTGGAAAGAAAATGTGGTTTCTAAAAAGAATCAAGAGATATTAAAAAGTGCATTAATAAAAGTTATTAATGACCCTGATGGCGCGGGGAGAATTGCTAAGGTTGATGGTGTAACTCTTGCTGGTAAAACCGGTACAGCAGAACTGAAAGAGTCGAAAGAAGCAGACGGAAAAGAACTTGGATGGTTTGCAGCTTTTGATGCAAATGCGCCAGACATGATTGTTACCATGATGATCGAAGATGTAAAAGGAAGAGGGGGGAGTAATGTTCCAGGCGAAAAAGTAAAACATGTATTTCAGAAATAATACTTAATTAAAAGGTGAAATTTACTTCTTTAGTAAATATGCTAATCTTACCGATTCAAGATTATAGTAGGAATCGGTTAAATCATGTCTAAATGCAGATTTTATGATTTTAATAATCGTATTTAATTACGTGTTTTTTACGCAATTAAATACGATTATTTTTTATTTGAAAATTATAAAACAACAAATTTAAAAAATAAAAAATAATAGATATTATGCTTAACTTTATTTTCAGAAACATTACAAAGCTGTTAGTTTGAAGTAAGGTTATTCAATATAAGTAAGAGGGAAATTTCTTTATACTAAAAGGTAAAAGTCTATTTTATATTCTTACAGATAATAAACATATACTTTTACTAGTCCCACTTAACGACCTTGCGGCATGTTTGAAGAGGGAGATTCCTACGGACACCAGGAAGGGAGTCTTCTGTCGGAAAAGATAAATAAAAGGAGCTTAATATATGTATAAAATTATGATTGTAGAAGATGACCAAAAAATTTCTAAATTACTTCAATCCCATATTAATAAGTACGGATATGAAGGGAATATTACAGAGGATTTTGAAAATGTTTTAGATAACTTTGTGAAAATTCAACCTGATTTAGTTTTATTAGATGTAAATTTACCTAGTTTTGATGGTTTTTACTGGTGCCGACAAATTAGAACGGTCTCAACTTGTCCCATTATATTTATATCAGCACGTAATGGAGAGATGGAACAAGTTATGGCACTTGAACATGGTGCAGACGATTATATCACTAAACCGTTTCATTATGAAGTTGTAATGGCAAAAATCCGAAGTCATCTTCGAAGAATCTATGGGGAATATGCACCTAAAGCAGAAGAAAGAGTTGTTCAGCAATCTGGTTTAATACTTTATCCAGAAAAAATGGAATTAAAGCTAAATGATAGCATGTGTATTCTGTCTAAAAAAGAAACTGTTTTACTAGAAACTCTCTTACGACAATCTCCTAGCATTGTTAGTCGAGAGAAAATCTTAGAAAAACTTTGGGATGACTATACGTATGTAGATGATAATACTTTAAGTGTAAATGTTACACGTGTCCGAAAAAAATTAGAAGAAATCGGAATAAAAAATGCATTAGAAACAGTTCGTGGTGCAGGATATCGTCTGAAAATAACTTGGAAGAATGATGAGGTTTAATAATGAATTTATTTTTACGTGAACATATCCCTTTCATCTGTTTCTCAATTATTCAGCTATTTGTTGTTCTAACTGTTTATTGGCTGGATGGATATAATCATTTATCTACTGCATTATATAGTGTGTTTTTAGGAGGATGTTTTTTAATTGGGTATTTAGTTTATCGCTATTATAGCCATCGTAGATTTTATAAAAAATTATCCACTTCTTCAGAAACATTAGAGGAATCCTTAGAAGAACTGGATTCTACTCCATTATCAGTTGCACTTCAGCGAGTATTAGAAACACAATATAGTCAATATCATCAACAGTTAAGGACTTGGGAGTATAAACAAAAAGAACACCTTACATTTATTAATCAATGGGTGCATCAGATGAAAACGCCGTTATCAGTTATTGAACTGATCACACAAGAAGAGAATGGGGAGGTTTTTGAAAGTATTGTAGAAGAAGTAGATCAAATGCAGTATGGATTAGAAATGGTGTTATATATGGCGCGATTACAAACGTTTGAGCAAGATTTTTATGTGGAAAGAGTGTCATTACAGGATATTGTTCAAGAAGTAATCCGTGAAAATAAACGTTTATTTATCCGTAACTATGTATATCCAGAAGTGAAAATAAAACAAACTATTATGGTAGAAACCGATAGAAAGTGGCTTCGGTTTGTTATTCATCAAGTGATATCCAATGCCATTAAGTATTCAGCAGGAAGTAGAAAAAACGTTACTATTACTACATTAGAAGAAGAGCGCTCTGTAATCCTTACAATACAAGATCATGGTGTGGGAATTCCAAAGGAAGACCTTCCGAGAGTGTTCCGCCCATTTTATACGGGAATAAACGGGCGGAAATTTAAGGAATCTACTGGGATGGGATTATATCTTGTGAAAAGTATTATAAAAAGATTGGAGCATAATATTGAAATAAAGTCGGAAGTAGGAAAAGGAACAACAATTCGTATCATTTTCCCTTATGCAAATCGTTAGCATATATTTATTTTAACTTTTCAGAAATCTTACACACCTGTTAGATACATGAAAGGTTAATCGATATGAGAAGAAGGAAGGTTTAGATAAACTTAGGTTATCAAAAGATAATAAGGAGCAAAATGATATGGAAATATTAAAGGTCTGTGAACTGAGTAAAATCTATACAGGAAAGGTATCTTATGAAGCACTCTCCGACATTAATTTGAGTGTGAAAAAAGGGGAGTTTGTAGGAATAATGGGTCCATCAGGAAGTGGAAAAACTACTTTGTTGAATATGGTTTCTACTATTGATTCTCCCACATCAGGAAAAATATTGATTAGTGGAGAAAATCCATATCAATTATCTCAAAATGAACTGGCATTATTTCGAAGACGTGAATTAGGTTTTGTGTTTCAGGCATTCAATCTTCTTACAACATTAACTGTAAAAGAAAATATTGTTCTTCCTCTGACGTTAGATGGTACCAAAGTTGAGGAAATGAATCGGAAGATAGAAGGTATTGCAGAAAAATTAGGAATTCAAGATATATTAAATAAACGAACATATGAAATATCTGGTGGGCAAGCACAAAGAACAGCCATTGCACGCGCTCTAATTCATAAACCCAAATTATTACTGGCAGATGAACCGACGGGAAACTTAGATTCAAAAGCGGCTAATGATGTAATGGAGTTATTAAAACGATTAAATAAAGAACAAGATGCAACAATGATGCTTGTTACGCACGATCCAGTGGCTGCAAGTTTTTGTGATCGTGTTGTATTTATTAAAGACGGAAAATTGTATAACGAAATTTATAATGGAGAAAACCAACAATTGTTTTATCAAAAAATTATAGATGTACTTGCATTATTAGGAGGTCGTAAGCATGACTTTTCAAAGATTCGCTTTTAATAATATCATTCGAAGTAAGCGGACTTATGCTGCACACTTTCTAAGTAGCTCATTTTCAGTTATGGTTTTTTTCACATATTCACTCTTACTTTTCCATCCTGATTTACAAGGAGAACTAGTCTCCACAAGTAAAACAATGAGTCTATTAGGAACAATGGGTATGCGAATATCTCAATATCTCATTTTTATATTTTCATTTTTCTTTCTTTTATATTCGGTGAGTTCTTTTTTAAAAACAAGGAAAAAAGAATTTGGAATTTTAATCATGCATGGTATGACACCGGCGCAGTTAAACAAATTAATTTTTTTAGAAAATATGTTAATTGGAATCGGATCTATTATGTTTGGTATCTTAATTGGATTGATATTTGCAAAGCTCAATTTATTAGCAAGTGAAAATATATTAGCGATTGATAATGGACTTCCTTTTTATGTTCCTATAAAAGCTGTCTTTATGACAACTGGCGCATTTTTGATTCTGTTTCTAGTTATTTCTTTGTTTACTTCTAAGATGGTAAAAGGAAACAAGTTGATTGATTTGATGAAATCAGAGGAAAAACCAAAACCAGAGCCAAAGGCATCAAAAGCATTAGCATTTCTTTCCGTATTCTTCATTGGATTAGGGTATGGATGTGTGTTCTATTTCGTACTAGAAAGAAACTTCATTATGCCTTACTTACTTGGAGGGGTAGTCTTTGTAGTGATAGGGACATATTTTCTATTTTCACAGTTGAGTGTGTATGTAATACGAGTCTTAAAGAAAAAAGACACTTTGTTTTTTAATAAAACAAACCTGCTTACTATATCTGAATTGGCCTATCGTATGAAGGATAATGCAACTATGTTCTTTATGCTAGCGATCGTTTCCGCTGTGGCCTTCACAGGGATTGGTACATGCCTAGCAATGGGAAATAAGGGATTAACCGAAATGACCAACCCATTTGCATTTACCTATACTTCGTTAGGAGATAATTTACAAGAAGAAGAGCACATTACAGAAATAAAAAAACAACTCACTCGCTCAAATTTCTCTTATCAGGTAGCGGTTACGAATCCTAAATTCACGGAAAATAATTTAGTGCTAATCAAAGTATCAGAGTATAATAAGTTTGCAAAAATCTTCGGATATGAAATGGAAAAGTTAGACAATGATCAACAAGCAATCATAGTACCATCAATAGTTTCGCAAAAGGAAAAGTATGCAAGAGGAAAAGATATACCTGAGAGAATAGATGTAGTACAGGAAAACTTGGAGATGTCTCTTCAGGTCAAGAAGGCGGTCCCATATATAGTTCTCCCAAATACAATTGGATCTATTATTGTTGTTTCGGATTCTTTGTACGATACAATCCCGAATAGAAAGACGGAAGATGATTCTTACGTAATGAAAAATCAATATGGATTTGTAGTGGGAAATTGGGAAAAATCAAGAGCGGTTACAAAAAAATTAGAAGCAACAATGGGTAATAATAATTCGGTGCAAACACATCATTATTTTGAAGCATTGTATTCCGAATGGATTTCTTCGAAACAAGAGAACGGTATTTTACTTATCGTTAGTGTATTAGTAGGTATCGTATTCTTTACGTTCGCAGCCAGTCTTTTATATTTCCGACTATATGCAGATTTAGAACGGGAACAACAACAATATGAAATGATTGCGAAGGTCGGTCTAAGTAGAAGAGAGCTAAAGAAAATCGTAACGCGTCAGCTTACGTTAATGTTCTTCTTGCCTTTAATTATAGCGATTATTCATAGTGGTGTCGCTTTTATAGCCTTGCAACAGCTAATTGACTTCTCTGTTTTAAAGATGTCCATTTTAATTATACTAGCCTTTATATCCATTCAAAGTGTGTACTTTTTCACTGTCCGTTGGCGTTATTTACAACGGTTATATAAAAAAATAATGTAACGTATTGATAAAACAAGCAAAGAGGAGAAAAAGAAATGAAAAAAGTAATGAAAGTGTGTATGGCAGGAGTTGTATCAATTTCTATGTTAGGGGCTTGTTCTTTTGGAAAGAAAGAAGAACCAAGGAATGCCGCTTTATTGATTGGGGAAGAACAATCATTAAAAGAAATAGTAAGTCAACATAAAAGTGAAATTAAGACCAACACTTTATATAAAGTGAAAAAAGCAGAAACTGGTGGTAAACAACTATTAATTATGGATCGAAAAACTGCAGAGAAAATGGTTGAGATAGGTGTGTTGAGAGAATCAGATAATGATAATGAAGTATGGAGTTCAGATCCAATAAAGTCATTACCTTCAGCTCCAAAAGGTAAAGCTGTATTATTGGCTAGTAAGAAAAATAAAAAAATTAAGGAATTAACAATTAATGAAAAGAAAATAGAAGTCCAGTATGCTAGCGATACTTGGTTCGGTCACTATCGTAATTCAGATTATGAGGAGCTGATTGTAATTGTTGACAATACTACTTTCAATCAAATCCCTGTAAATGAAACATCAATGGAAATCCTTCATTTCAATAAATCGTATGGTGAAGATAGACCATATAACACAGATGATGTTACGGCTGTACAAGCAGAAACTGAATGGAAAAAACTCACTAAAACTATGGGGAGTCAAGTGGATGTATTAGATGCGGTTTCTATTATAAAAAAATAATGAAAATATATTTAATACGGAAAAACCAGGATGATTTTAAGAATTTATCCTGGTCTTTTTTATTACATTTTTTTAGAAATATCATCTGTCGAAAAAAAGATAAACAATGGAACAAATGAAACTTGTATCATGTCTATATATTGAAACCATATTAAAAGTGAGGGCAGTTTTATGTTTATTCAAATAAGTTTGAGGTGTGGAAATGGAACAGAAGTTTATTGAAAAATGTAATCATGATGAGCTTGAGTATGTTATAAAAGACTATTGGCAAGATGTATGGAATTATTCATTTATTATTACGAAAGATCCACACTTATCAGATGACATCACACAAGATGTATTTATTAAGGTTTTTAAACATTGGCATTCGTTTCGAAAGGAGTCATCTATTAAAACGTGGATATTAAAAATTACAAGAAATACGGCAATAAACTATTTGAAATCCTCTTATTTTAAAAGGATATCTTTAGTGGGATTTTTTAGTGACGATAAGCAATCTCCATCGGCAGAACAAGAATTTTTTAAGCAAGAAGAAATGAATGATGTATGGGATGTTGTATTAAAACTACCTAAAAAACACCGCGAAATACTAATATTGGACGCGAAATATGAATTGTCTTATGAAGAAATGGCTGAAACATTAGAGGTGTCAATTGGAACAGTCAAATCTAGATTAAGCCGAGCGAGAAGTAAGGTTTCAAAACTAATAGGGGAGGGTAGAAGTGATGAACAGTAAAAAAAATCCTGACTGGTATAGCAAATTAAAAAACGGACCAATGGAGCGTCGTAAAGATGAAGAAGAATTTATTAATAAAATAAAGCAATCGGTATACCAAAATAGTGAAGTAGATTCTGTAACATACAAGAGACCATTTCGTAAAAAAGCATTACCTATTGTAGTTGTTTTGGTTTGTACAATGTTATTTTTTATTGTACAACAACCTTGGCTTGATGATAATAAATCACCGGTACAAAGTAGTACTCAAATTAAGCCGAAAACAAAAGATGAGTCTGCTCAAGATCCATCATTAAAACAATTTATGAATGATTTATATCAAAGTACAAATTCAAAAAATGAAAATGACCTGTTTAGAGCTTTAAATGATGAAGTTCTATTTAAAGGGAAGAGTTATAAGAAGGATGAATTGAAGTTTGATGAAGATATTTTTCATGAGTTGCAAGTCGCTCTTACAATGGGAGGAGAATTTGCAAATGATACAAAAAAAGTATACAAAGTACCAAGTGGATTGACAGAAGGTAACCAACCAAAGCAAGCGCATTTTATATATGCAACTGTTACTGGAAATAAAACAAAAATTTTAGCTGAACCAAAACGAGAATCACAAGTTTTATATGAAGTATCTAATGAAATGGTAAAAGCTTGGATTCCAGAAAAGGTGCAGAATGATGGATATATAAAAATATCTACAATAAACGGTAATACTGGATATGTACAAAAAGAGTATGTTTTAACTGATATTAAGTATTCATTTATGTTTGAAAAGAATGATGCAGGTGAATGGAAAATAATAAATATAGATACTATATGGTAAAAGAGGAAGGTTCACTTTAATGAACCTTCCTCTTTGTTTTTATTTTCTTTTTGAAGCGTATTCCAGGACTCTAAAATTTCTGATGTAACGAGAGCAGCAATATTTTTTTCTGAATTACTACCAGGAATAACGACAGAAATAGCAATTTGTGGATCTTCGGTAGGAGCATATGCAATGAATAGAGAATGATTTATCATTCTTTCTTGCTCATTCGGAAAACCTGTAATACCCGTTTTACCTGCCACATGAAAGGGCAAGTTTTTAATTTCCTCTATATTTTGACTCATTCCACCTTGCACGACACTCCAAAATTTCATAGGATAACGATTTGAACTTTCTAAAATTGGCTTAAACTTTTTTGTTTCCTTACCGTCCTGACCAATAATAGCACTTACGATTTGAGGTTTATATTTATCACCTTTACTTGCCAAAGTTGCTGCATATTGAGCGAGTTGAAGAGGAGTATGCACTTCATTTCCTCCCCAAGAGGCATTTAATAAAGCGGAGATTCCATTTTCAAACTTATTAGATGGATGGAATTCATATTGTCCGTCTTCTTCAAAGGGTAAATCAATCCCGGTTTTAGAACGTAGGCCGAATTGCATTAAATAATCTGTCCATATATGTGCCACTTTTTCTATATTCCCATTATTTTGGTTGAATAAGGGCAGTGCTACTTTTGCTGTCATAAATGTGTTAGATGAATTAATGATAGCCTGCCTCGGTGTAATTTCACCAGTTGGCGTTCCAGGTGCATTCGTAATGTTATTTTGATTATCATACTGAAAACTACCCTTATCTAAATAAGTATCTTCAGGTTGAAAAAGCTTTTCGTTTAATCCAATTAAAATAGTAAGTGGCTTTATAGTAGAGGCCATATTTACATAATATTCACCGTACTTTAATTTTTGAATTGCTTTATTTTGCGAAAGTGATTTAATTTTTTCATTTTTAGATGATACATGTGTATTTAATGTATTTGGATTAAAAACTGCTGAGTTGGCCATAGTTAAAATTGCGCCAGTTTTTACATCGGTTACTACAACATAACCAGCATTAGCATCAGGTATTTTCTTAATTTGAGATCTTAATGCTTCCTCTGTTTTTTGCTGTAATTTAGAGTCTAAAGCTAGCCGGACATCTTTTCCTTTTTGTACTTTTTGAATGTTCCACAAGAACTTTTTATTATTCATTTTAAAAATCAGAGTTTTTCCGGGTTTTCCTTTTAAATCATTTTCATATTGCAGCTCAATCCCACTTTTTCCAGCAGGTCCATATTTAGAATTAAGGTCATTTTCTACATACCCAATTAGCTGTGAACCAATTTCGTGTTTAGGATAATATCGGATCAATTCATCTTTGATTATTACATTATTGGGTTTGTTTTTGTTTATGAATGTAAGCTCACTCTCATTTATGTCAGAGTATAACGGTATATCATTACTAGTCTGCTTTTTACAAGATTGTTGTAATTGTGATTTTATGTCTTTTGCAGAAATGTCATGTTGAAACTCGCTTGAAAATTGATTGAAAAAAGATAATGTGTTTGATGTATCTTGATTCGATAGCTTTTCATCATTAGAAGTGCAATATAGAGACTTAACTTTCTTATTTGTAGCTAGTATTACACCATTTTGATCAAAAATTTTTCCTCTTTCAGCTGAAGAAGTTGCGATAGTAATTGAAATGAAGTTGATTTTTAATAAAATTAGTAAAATCAAACCTACAATAGAAAGAACCGCAAAAAATCTCCATCTTTTTGTATGTAACATATAACCCTCCCTTATGTAGCCTATTTCATCTTATAGTTAATTATTTTTTTTGTAAATGTGGAACAACTTTATTATTTAGGTTGTCTATTAAGTATTACAGCATGAAGAAAGGAATAATCAGTATGAAAAGTTTTTAGCAAATTTATGTGTAAGTTTAATATGGGTCATTATACAGTTTAGCATTTCTAATATGAGCGACAAAAAAATAGAGAGAAAAACAGTAAAGGAGGGTTATTAATTACGTGGCTAACCAAAAGGAATGCATTTAGTATTTGTATTTACTAAATATTGATAGCAATTTCTGAAAGAATTAAATGGAGGATTTATGGAAAAACAAAAAGGAAAGAACAAGACATATATATCTATTCGATTAAATATAATGTTCCTTTGCATATTTTTACTATTCTCAGCTATTATTGTTCAGCTAGGAAAGGTGCAAATCGTAGAGGGAGAGGCTTATAAGAACCAAGTGGAAAACAGTCAAAATGAAACAACTAGTATTCCGGTTCCACGTGGACAAATTCTAGACCGAGAAGGAAAAATGGTTGTTAATAATCGATCTCTTCGTACGATTACGTATACAAGGGTGAAGGGGATAACGAGTAAAGACATTTTAAAAACAGCAAAAGACTTGGCAATAGTACTTGAAATGCCTGAGCAAGATATAAATAAATTAACTGATATTGATAAAAAAGATTTCTGGATGCAATTGAATACAAAACGTGCGGAATCAAAGATTACTAAAAAAGACATAGGAAAGTTTAAAGAAAAGGGAATAGAGGGAAAAGAGCTAGACAAAAAAATTGAAGATTTAAGACGAAGTCGTGTGACAGAAGTGGAATTGGCAGAATTAACAGCACAAGATTTAAAAGTGTTAGCTATTAAAAGTAGAATGAGTTCAGGTTATCAACTAACACCACAAATTATTAAAAAAGATGTAACAGATCAAGAATATGCACGCATAAGTGAAAAACTTGCGGAATTTCCAGGAGTAGATGCAGCAGTTGAGTGGGAACGTAATTATGTAAATGGTAATTTATTTCGTTCCGTGTTAGGTAATATTACAAGTAGTGAAGAAGGATTACCGAAAGAAAACTTAGATTCTTATTTGGTACGTGGATATAACCGTAATGATCGTGTAGGAAAAAGTTATATTGAACAACGATATGAAGATGTATTACACGGCACAAAAGAAGAAGTGAAAAACATTACTGATAAATCAGGAAACATTATAAACACAGAAATAATCTCTAAAGGAAAAAGTGGTAATAGTTTAACATTAACGATTGATATGGAATTACAAAAGAAAGTGGAAGAAAGTATTGAGAAAAATTTGAGAGCGTTTAAGAGTTCAGAGCCACTGTTGGACCGAGCTTTTGTCGTCATGACGAATCCAAATAATGGGCAGATTTTATCTATGGCAGGCAAAAAGATTGTAGAAAAAGAAGGGAAAATAGAGATTGAGGATTTAGCATTAGGTAACATGACAACTTCGTATGAGCTAGGGTCAGCTGTAAAAGGTGCTACTTTATTAACTGGATATGAGACAGGGGCAATACATCCAGGAGATCAATTTTATGATGCACCGATGAAATTTAAAGGTACACAAGCTAAGAAATCGTGGAATGTATCCGGATTTGGTAATATTAATGATTTACGAGCTTTACAAGTATCTTCGAATGTATACATGTTCCAGACAGCTTTAAAAATTGCGGGAGTTAATTACGTACCAAATGGTTCGTTGGATATTAAACAAGAAGCATTTGATACGATGCGCTATTATTTTAAACAATTTGGTTTAGGGGTCCCGACAGGTATTGATTTACCGAATGAAATAATTGGACAAACTAGAAAAGTAGATAGTCAACCTGGATTTTTACTAGATTTTTCTATCGGTCAGTATGATACTTATACGCCATTGCAATTGGCGCAATATATTTCAACTATTGCTAATGGCGGTTATAGAATGCAACCTCAAATTGTACAAGAAATACGTGAACAATCAATAAAAGAAGAGGAAGTTGGCAAAGTTATAAGTTCTATAGAGCCTGTAGTATTAAATCGAGTTGATATGAAGAAAGAACATATTGATCGGATAAAAGAAGGGTTTAGATGGGTATTTCAAGAAGGTGATGGAACTGGTGTGAAGTATTTCAAAAATGCTTCATATAAACCAGCAGGAAAGACAGGGACAGCTCAAACTGTATATGGTGGAGATGATCCAATTGGTAGAAATGCAAAAGGAGAACGTATGGAATGTTACAACTTAACATTAGTTGGATATGCCCCATATGATAATCCGGAAGTAGCATTTTCTGTAGTAGTCCCATGGCTTCATGATGATAAAAATGGAATTAATTCTATAATTGGAAAGGAAATTTTAGATGTATACTTTGATTTAAAACAGCAACGTATACATGGTGAAGCTGCTAGTACAGATAGTTCAAATCAAAATCAGTAAAATTTGTACACTTTGCTCAGGGGAAGAGACCCTGTTTATATAAAAACCTTTATAAGTTAAAAAAAAGGAAGATTTGAAATAAGAGATAGCAGCTATCATAGTTGCTATCTCTTATTTTTGTTAATATCTTGGCTACTAGTTAAAAAGGTTTTAAATTTATCCCGCATTAATGGAACAAACTTGTTTCTTAGATGGTCTATTATGTGTACGTATAAAAACAGGTTTTCAAATAGGATACAGTGTATTGAATTTACTACTTGTTTTCAGTATTGAAAATTTGAAAGGAATGATGATTTTGAAAAACAAGAGGATGCTAAAAATAGGAATATGCGTTGGTATAGTAGGTTTAAGTCTTACAAGCCTAGAGGCTTTTACAGGAGGGGTATTGCAAGTTGAAGCGAAAGAAAAGACAGGACCAGTTAAACATAATAATCATGCGACGTATAAAGAATTCTCTCAACTTGAGAAAAAATTTGATGCTCGATTAGGTGTGTATGCTATTGATACTGGTACAAATCGAACAATCTCTTATCGACCTAACGAAAGATTTGCCTTTGCATCAACCTACAAGGCGTTAGCGGCAGGAGTGTTACTACAGCAAAACTCAACTGAGAAGTTAAATGAAGTTATCACTTATACGAAAGACGACTTAGTAGAATATTCACCTGTTACAGAGAAACATGTAGATACAGGCATGAAACTTGGGGAAATTGCAGAGGCCGCTGTTCGTTCCAGTGATAATACTGCCGGGAACATTTTATTTAATAAAATAGGCGGACCTAAAGGATATGAAAAAGCACTTAGACAGATGGGTGATCGGGTTACTATGGCTGATCGCTTTGAGCCAGAGTTAAACGAAGCTACCCCAGGAGACATTCGTGATACTAGTACAGCGAAAGCAATTGCTACGAATCTTAAAGCTTTTACGGTCGGAAATGCGCTTCCAGCTCATAAACGTAATATTCTTACAGAGTGGATGAAAGGAAATGCTACAGGAGACAAACTTATTCGTGCAGGCGTACCAACTGACTGGATAGTTGGAGATAAATCAGGAGCTGGAAGTTATGGGACACGCAATGATATTGCTATCGTTTGGCCCCCAAATCGAGCACCCATTATCATCGCAATTTTATCTAGTAAAGATGAGAAAGAGGCTACCTATGATAATCAACTAATTGCAGAGGCTGCTGAAGTTGTAATCAATGCTCTTAGGTAATAAACTCTCAGTTTTCGCATTTCTTTATTTCATGTTATCGAAAGTTTAAAATTAGAAAACGATTCTTTTTCGTGTGAAAAGAATCGTTTTTTGTATTTATGTAGAATCTTATTCGGGAAATAAGTGGTGAAAATAGAGGAAACAAAAGGCATGTAATTAGGAAAGAGTGAAGTTATTTAAGAATAATAAAAAGAACAAAACGGACAGAATCGAGTAAGTATGAATTCGTCCGTTTTATTTACTACTTATAATGAGGATTATCTAAATCAAATGTGAATATGGTATACAACTTAATAAAGGCATACGCAATTGTTAAATTTTATTTTAATTGTTTTTCGTTTGACTAGATAATTCAACAGATTTTTGAGTACAACGATTCATAGCTGAAATGATGGCTGTTCTTAAACCCTTTTCTTCTAATGTTGCTACAGCTTCTATAGTCGTTCCACCTGGAGAACAAACCATATCTTTCAATGCACCTGGATGTATCCCTGTCTCTAGTACCATTTTTGCAGAGCCTAATACAGCCTGAGCTGCGAATTTATATGCTTGATCTCTTGGCATGCCATTCAATACAGCAGCATCTGCCATGGCTTCTATAAACATGTATACATAGGCTGGCGAAGAACCACTTACAGAAGTTACAACATCCATTAATTTTTCATTTACTATCTCTGTTTGACCAAAACTATTAAAAATGTTTAATATATCTTCTAAATCTTTTTCTGTAACCAGTTCATTATGGCATAATGCAGACATTCCTTCGCCAACAAGAGCTGGTGTATTAGGCATTACTCTTACAATCTTTAACTTTCTGCCAAAAGCATCCTCAGTACTCATAATGCTTTTTCCGGCAGCAATAGTTACGATTATTACATCGCCATTTATTTGGTCTTTTATTTCGTTAATTACTGATAAGTATAAGTCTGGCTTGATTGACAAAATTAAAATATCAGCATTTTTAGCTACCGCATTGTTTTCAGAAGTTATAGTTACGCCATATTTTTCGCTAGCATTTTTTAAATTTGTAACGTTTAAATCTGAACAAATTATTTTTTCTGAAGGCACTATATTTTCGTTTATCATCCCACCAATCATAGCCATCCCCATATTTCCACATCCGATGAATCCAATTTGTTTGTCCATAATAACTCGATCTGGCTCCTTTTATAATAAATTTTATCTGTTTGAAATTATTATTCTGAAAAAGTAAATAACATCCCATACAATATAAAGAAACATTTTAAGAGAGTGGGTGCCTTTTTGCAATACAAAAAATAAAGAAAATAATTTTATTTGAAACTATATAAGTACATGCAGTATAATTTAATATTTTGTATTGTCTACACTTGATAACATCAAAAATCATGTTTGATAATAGCAAAACATTCTATTATCCGCATAAGGAATTAGGAGAAGTTGTAGGATTTGTGACATGACTAGCTCTATGTGTTGCATGCTAAAAAGCTGTATGTTGATTAATAATCGATAAGGTATAGTTAAATCTACATTTTTAAGAAATGGTGATGTTCATAATTTTATACTAAAAACTTGTCGCTCTAATAATTTTTCAAAATATCTCTTGACACAAAACCAAACTATATCGCATAATATAAAAAAATTAGATTGAAAATCGTTGAAGGGAATTAGTACATATGTCTTCTTACGAAAGAGAGTGGAATTCACCGGCTGAAAGATTCCTCGTATAGAAAGTATCGAACCTATCCCTGAGTCTTAAATGAAAGTTTAGGCGTACGCCTGCGTTATGGGCGCCAAGTGGATATCTATGTATATCAATTAAGGTGGTACCGCGGAACAATGACCGTTTCGTCCTTTTTATTTTATTAAGGGCGAAACGGTCATTTTTATTTTGCTCTTTAATAGGCTAGGTGCAGCATTGGTGAGAATAGAAATCGCTGCAAGCTGTATGAATAGAAGTGTAATTTATAAAAAACTTTGATTTTAGACTTGGGGGATACAAAAGTGAAAAAACAACGAATTGTTGTAAAGATTGGGAGCAGCTCTCTAGCAGATAGTCATGGAGGCATTTCAAAAGAACAACTTTCAGATCATGTTGCCGCATTGGCTCGATTGAAAGAGGAAGGGCATGAAGTTTTGTTAATTACATCTGGGGCCGTTGCTGCAGGTTTTTCTGCTCTAGGGTATCCTAGCAGACCTGTGACAATTAAAGGAAAACAGGCTGCTGCGGCTGTCGGACAAAGTTTGTTAATGCAGGCGTACACGGAGGAATTCCGTAAGTATGGTATCGTTACTGCGCAACTCTTGCTGACGAGAAGTGATTTTTCTAGAAAAGAACAATATAGTAATGCTTACGCTACTTTAGGAGAGTTACTAAACCGTTCTGCTCTTCCAATAATTAATGAAAATGATTCCATCTCTTTAGAGGAGCTGACGTTCGGTGATAATGATATGCTGTCAGCTTTAGTAAGCGGGCTTGTTTCGGCGGATATGCTTATGATTTTTACGGATGTGAACGGTTTATATGACAAAAATCCTCAGAAAAATGCAGATGCGAAAAAATATTATTTCCTTCCTGAAGTTACGGAAGAAATCGCTTCTCTTGCAGGAGATGCTGGATCAAAACTTGGGACTGGCGGTATGAAATCAAAAATTGATGCTGCGAAGACAGCACTCTCTCTTGGCGTGAGTGTATTTATCGGAACAGGACGTGGACAAGAGAAGTTTGTAGATGTTTTGAAGGGCAAAGGTGATGGAACGTATGTCGGAAATGCTCCTCAAAAAGAAATGAAGATGAACAAGCAATGGATCGCCTTGCATTCGCTTGTTAGCGGACAAATTGAAGTAGATGCGGGAGCAGCTACTGCTATCATTCAGCATGGTAAGAGTCTTCTTCCTGCTGGTGTTACGAATGTGTCAGGATTTTTCAAAGTGGGTGAAGTCGTAGAAGTAATCACGCAACAAGGGCGCGTAATTGGAAAAGGACAATGCACATATAACGCAGAGGAACTAGGGGCTGTAAAAGGTATGCAAAGCCAAGATATTCAAGCAAGAGGCGAAAGGCATAATTATGAAGTCATTCATAGGGATCATTGGGTTTCATTTTAAGCTTTAATTCTAATACAAGAAAGATTTAGATACCGGTGTTAAAGGGCTCTCAAACTGTAATCTTTAAAAAGGAGGAAATAAAAATGCATGAAGTGTTGGCAAAGGGAAAAAAAGCGAAAGAAATTGCTAGGGATCTTGTGCTTAAATCAACCCATCAGAAAAACGAAGCACTTGCTTCAATTGCTGAAAGGCTAATAGTAGAAACAGCTTATATTTTAGAGGAAAACAAACGGGATATTGAAGAAGGTAAGGCGAAAGGATTTTCTCATTCTCTTCTTGATCGTCTTATGCTCAATGAGCAGCGTATTATTGATATGGCAGAGGGAATTAAGCAGCTAATTGAATTACGTGATCCTGTTGGAGAATGTGTAAGTGAATGGGAGCGACCAAATGGACTATCTATTCAGGAGATGCGTGTACCACTTGGTGTTGTTGGGATGATTTACGAGGCAAGGCCAAATGTAACGGTAGATGCTGCTACAATATGTTTGAAAACAGGAAACGCAGTCATATTACGTGGTAGTTCTTCTGCTATCAATTCTAACAAAGCCATCGTTTCCGTTATTCACCGAGCACTCAAACAAACAAGCTTGCCTCCAGAAAGTGTACAGCTCATAGAAGATACAACGCGAGATAGTGCAAAGCAGTTGTTTACATTGAATGGGTACTTAGATGTTCTTATTCCAAGAGGTGGCAAACAATTAATTGATACTGTAGTGAGAGAAGCATCTGTTCCAGTACTTGAAACAGGTGCGGGAAATTGTCATATTTTCATTGATGAAACAGCGAATAAACAAATGGCAATTGATATTATTATAAATGCAAAAACGCAGCGTCCATCTGTATGTAATGCCATTGAAACGATTATACTTCATGAGAACTGGGCGCAGCAATTCGGTAGCGAGTTATTTTCTTCTTTGAAGGAAAGAGGCGTGGAGCTACGAGGTGATCAGAAAGCAAGTACAATTGATTCTTCAATTGTACTTGCTTCAAAGGAAGACTGGGGGACAGAATTTTTATCTCTTACGCTGGCAGTTAAAGTAGTTTCTTCTATAGAAGAAGCGATTCATCACATAAATACGTATGGATCTATGCATTCCGAAGCGATTATTACAGAGAACGAGGAAAACGTCGGCAAATTTTTCACAGCTGTTGATGCGGCTGCACTTTATCATAATGCATCAACTCGTTTTACTGATGGATCTGAATTCGGATTTGGAGCAGAAATTGGCATCAGTACACAAAAGCTACATGTAAGGGGACCAATGGGGCTTCCTGCATTGACTTCTACAAAATATGTGATCCGTGGAAATGGACAGATTCGGAGATAAGAATTATATGAAAAGAGGAAAAGCTCCATGTCTATTAAGCTAACAAGGCAGGTTGAGACCAAATTGAATAGAGTAGGATGAATGTTTTTAAATTGATAACAATTAATAGAAAAGGACCGGGATACGGTCCTTTTTTGTTTCTTATTGAAGCGTTCTGCTCGTAAAAAGCCTTTAATAGAGGAGTATATCTATATATTGATCTACAAAAGTAAAAACGAGCACTCCTATCCATTGTGATAGGGTGCTCGTTTTCTTATCTATGCACAGAAAGGGGATTTCATCTTTGTGCTATCGGCCTGCGCATATTTGAGGAAGGAGAACTATTTTGGGAATTACGTTAAAACCAATCCCTTATTTTGGAGGGTGATCCTAACCTGTTATTTATAAATGGAAAAGAATTAAGTTTACGGGTTCTTGAGATTTTTGTCATTGTAATTCACTTTTGATTTGTTGTTCTATCTACATCTGAAATTGGTAAGTCTGTGCCATATAGGTCTTGGGTAATACCTTTTTTGTTAACATGATTGTTGCTTGGATTATGCTTGTCTTGAGAGGATGTTTCTAGCATTTGTTCTTGAGCTTTACTAGGCGTATTCAGAGCATCCGATGGGACGTGATTAATCTGTCGGCTTAATAGATCTTCTTTATCCATGCTATACAGCTCCTTTTTGGATTTAGATAAAAAGCAATGTAATTATTAATGGTTACTTAGATATTTTGTATTTTTGAATGGAATTATATATATAAATTATATTCGAAGTTAACTACATTTAAACCCTTCAGCACGTAACAGCCTCACGGACTGTTTGAAGTAGAAAATTTAAAAGTATGGAAACATAACGGTATCTAATTCAATAGGCTATTCCCGTAGTTCTCATGCATGTAAATCTAATGGTTCTCTAATTCGATGTATCGGTAATGGTACCAACTATTTTTTTATAAAAGAAATAGCGCTTTTTTGAAAAATCCATCGTTTTTAGAATAGTACTGGTATTGGAAAATTATTGGAATGAAATGTAGTGAGGTGCCCAGACATTTCATAAATATTCGATCATGAAAAAATGCTATAAAAAAATCTATTGTACGTTTAATTTTTTTGTGTTACATTATTGTTACAAAAAGTTACAAAATGTAACAATTATTTCGAAATGATTTCTTATTGTTTATGGTTTGTTACAAATTATAAACTGTGATTTTTTCTATTTGTATAAGAGTGTGTGTAGTAAAAAGTTTGAGTTAGAATTCCATGCAATTTATTAAAACTCCTTTCTGTCTTAAAAGAAGAATACCAACTATTTAGGGGTTTTTTAGGCAATGAGATTAAATAAAATGTACTTCCTTTCCACACACAATTTAGTACATATATAAGGTTCAGTCAATTTACTACACAGACTCTTATACTTAAAGATTTATCAGAATTAAAGAAGAAGTTAGTACTTAAACCATCATTAAAAAGCTAGACTTTAATAAATATCACCTAGATATTTTAAGTATTATAAAAAAGCCTAGACGATATTTTTCATAGAGAAATTTAAACGTTTTAGTATTTTGTTAATTTATACATACGGATTTCTGGGTTTTTAAAATACTTGAATATAGATAGAGTAATTGAGGTATATAATATGAAGCATTCTTATAAAGTATTTGTTTGTATTTGGATAATTATTTTATTATTTTTCCTGATATATTTTGGTTACAAAATGTCCTTTGATAATAATCAGGTTTCAATACAAGAAAAACAAGTGATACAAGAAAATTAAACGATGTCAGTAGTGAAAGTGAAAGTGAAACAGAATCAGTTGAAATACTCTAAAAGAAATAGGTATTAATGCAGTGTAAGATGAGTAATTACGAAGGATTTTAATGGAACAGAGGTGGTTGTAACACGTGAATAGTTATATATAATTACGGATTTGAATTCTGTATGAACCATTAGTTAAAAAGAAAATATCTATTGGCTAGAATCAAACCAAAAGACCCTTCCTCAAGTATAATCACTCTTCACATAATAATACTGGAGGAAGGAAAATTCATAGGAGACATTATATAAAATACAAGAATAGGATGACCTAATTTCTAATGGTCCCAGTATCTTTTATTTTGACGTGTGTCTTTACATTTATTTTAGCCTCTGTTAACGCTTGCAACCAATTTCCTTTTACTTTTTTCCACTCTTTATATTGAAAAGCTCTAGCATATAGGGATAATCCAATTGGATCAATTTTATTCTTTTGTAATTCATACAACATATTTTGTAATTTCTTATTAATTTCTTTTTGAACCTCATTTTCTAAATTATGTATGTTTTTTTTATTATCATAATGCTCCTTAATTAAATGTGCGTTAGTTTTTTCTATTACAGCTACATTAGCGTTTATATCGAAATTAAATACAAACTTTCCTTTTTGAAAATTAACATCTATTTTCCTAGTCGCATTCTGTATTAATATAGAAGTGTTTGGTTTTTGGCTGGATTTTTTAGGTGGAAGCACAAGGTGTAGTATCATCCGGCCTTTATTTTTGGGCTTATTTAAAAGATTGAAGAACTTAACATTTTTTTTAGGGATACGGCTTAAATATTTACCTTGTCGATCTAAAAGTGCAATTCCTACCGTGTCGATTTCATTCTTTGTTTTTTTTATAACTGGAACAGCTTGTGTCATTCCTTCTTCATTTTTTTCTCTCATTAATTGTTGAATCGTGGAAGAAACGGATTGATTATTTTGAATGGAGGATTCGATTACACTACTTATGTAAGATGGTAATGATGGTTTATCGGGCTTATTAATTGTGAAAATTTCTTCTACAGGTCCATCAACAAGTACTACTTTAGCATTAATGGTAGCGTAAGGATCACGGTAAGAAGAATCAAGCTCCTGCATCCAATTTGCTTCTTGGGCCAATTTTTTCCCAATTAAAATGATTTCAGCTTTTGAGGCTGTCATATAGCCCGTTAACTTCGTATCTATTTTACTGAATCCATTATATACAGTGGATGCCCGCGCCCATTGCTCTATAGTACTTCTTTGCTGTTTATGATGAAAGAGTGGTATGCTTGTGCCCACTTTTATGTCTCCATTAGAAGTTCTATCTAAGGCGATTAACAGGATTAATGAAACCTGTTCAAGAGGGATTTTTTGACTACAACCGATTAAACATACACAACAAGTTACAATCCATATCCATTTTCGAATCAAAGTTGTTTCCTCCTAGTTAACCAAGTGAAAAGAATGCTGTATGCGAAAAAAAAGATTGGTAATAGAATAAAAAAAATGATATTTAAGATATCCATAAGAGAATATATAAACAAATATTGATCCACGTCGGGATTTAGAAAAATAAATAAGCCGACTATTAAAAACATAAAACTAACGAGCACCCAATTGCGAGCATTTTTTTGAAATAAAATGGTCACAGATTCAAAACTGAAAAATAAATACGGATATATTGTAGTAGAAAATACAATCAAATAGTAAGCGATATATATAATTTCTAATCGTTCTATGAATGAAAAACGAACCCCTTTTAACAAATGAAATACTGGCCAAATTACGTCTTTTATCCCCTCCGGACTAAAGTATATATAAGAAAGAATAGTCACATATAGATAGAAAAACATGGTTCCAGTATTCGCTATTAGTATTCCTTTTATGGCTTTTTGTTTTTTTTGTAAGAACGGATAAATAAAATATGCAATTTCTAAGCCAGCATAAGGGGTAATTGTTTCTTTTGTTGCCTTTACAATAGGGGATATACCATCTTTAAAAATAGGTAGTAGGTGTAAAGGATTGTAGTTACTCTTTAATGAAAACAGAAGAAATAGTGGCATCCAAGCAGTGAAGAAGAAAACAAGCATAGAATAACTAGTAAGAGCCCTTATCCCACTCAATGATAAAATAATAAAAGGCAATAGTAATAATATGGCGATTTGATAAGCAGGAGTGGAAGGGAATATCCACACTTTTATAATGTCAGTTGCCTTTAATAAAGTATTAAAACCAGCAAAAAATAGATAAAAGGCATATAAAAGAAGAAAAATTGTTCCTAGCCATTTACCAAAGTATGTTTTTAAAATCTGTGAGAAATTTTTGCTAGGACTTTTTTGTAACATTAATACAATAAATACGCCAATTATAGAAGTAACCATCCATCCCAGAATGATAGAAATCCAGCCATCGGTGCCAGCGGTAGTAGCAAGTGGGCTTGGCATAATTAACATACCTGATGCAAGTTGCAGTGAATGGATGAAAACAATAAATTCAAATAAAGTTATGTTTTGAAATTTAAGATTCCCCATGCGAACCACCTTCTTTTTTCTTTTTTTGTTCCGGCTGTCCTGTACTCGAGCGGGTGGTGATCATGGAAATAGGAAATCTTACAAAAGAATCTTTTAACTCTTGGAGACGAAATGGTGCAATTGGCAATCCATATGGTGAACCATATGAAGTTAATGAAACAAAATGAGCAAATAAGAGCATTAATCCACTAACAATACCTACAATCCCATAAAAATAGGCTAATAACATCATTGGAAAACGAATAAGCCGAATACAACTTGATAAATCATAATTAGAAACAATAAATGATGCAATGGCGGTAATAGATACGATAATAACCATAACATTACTCACAAGACCAGCTTGAACAGCCGCCTGCCCAATTACAATCCCTCCAACAATTCCAATTGTTTGTCCAATTGGTTGTGGTAAGCGAATACCAGCTTCACGTAGCATTTCTAGTGTGATTTCCATTATAAAAGCTTCCAATAAAGGAGAGAAAGGGACTTTAACTCTTGACGTTGCAATAGAAGTGTATAGATCTAAAGGAATGATTTCAAAGTGAAAAGAGACTATAGCAATATAAATTGCGGGTAAAAAAATAGCTATAATAAATCCTGCAAATCGTAATAAACGAAAAAATGATGCAATGAGCCAATGTATATTATAATCATCTGGAGTCTGAAAAAATCCAATTAAATTCATTGGGACAATCATTGCACCAGGAGATCTATCAATTAACACTGCTACTTTTCCATCAAGTATATGATTAGAAATGGCATCTGGGCGTTCACTTAAATAAGCCTGTGGAAAAGGAGTCCAATTTTGATCCTTTGTAAAATTAGATAGTTCTCCAATGCTCAATACCGCATCCGTTTTAATTTTACAGATTCTAGTTTCTATTTCTTGGACCACATCTTCGTTTGCTACATCCCCTAAGTAAATTAAATAGACTAAAGAAGTGGCGCGTTCTCCAATTGTCATTTTTTTAATTTTCAATTCAGTAGAAGGAATATATCGACGAATTAAGCCTATGTTTTTTGTGGCATTCTCAATAAACCCATCATGTGAGCCTTTAATAGTAACTTCTGAAATGGGTTCTTGAATCGCTCTTTCTGCCCAGCCTTTTGTATTTATTAGAAGGGACCTCTTTTCTCCTTCCATAAACAGTACACATTGTCCCTCAAGTAATCCTTCTTTAATTTCATTCCACGTATATACTATTTTGGTATGAGTAGCAATAATATTAGAATTAAATATTTGACTGTCTTCATTCACTTCTTGTAATAATGGTGTAACAACATTTCCTTTTAATGCAACACCATCTGTAAGGCCTTCAAAATAATATAGTAAAATATTCGTGTTTGTTTTTAATTGCAAAGGATGTTCAATCAAATCTGCACTAATATCAAAGATGTTATCTAATGTATTTTTAAGTTCTTTTAAGTTACTTGTTTGGATTTTTTCAATAGTTTTATCTGTCTTTGTTTCTAGGGTCTTTTCATTTAAGGACAAAATTGACACCTCTTTAATATATAACGATTAGTTGTAGTTATTATTTTTATATGTTTGAATTTTATTCACTAATTTAAACGGATTGAGATCAAGAATAACTAAAATTGAAGTACTATATTATAAATTCAATAATTGAGAGTAAAAAAGTAGATGTAATTTGTGTAGAAATCTAAGTATCAAGATAGAAGTGAAATTTGAATGATTATAATAAAAAAGAACCCTTGATAGGTTCTTTTTAATAGTTGGTAAATATGTTGTCAACAATAGATGGCGATAAAGGTAGTAATTTAGATGTCTTTATGTTACTCAGCTGGATTTTGTAGGAAGAATTATTTTTTCATACCTCAATGCTCAATAAAAAAGGACGTTTCATTTATTTGGGTGTTTTAGTGTATTTGAATTTTGCACGCTAACAAATTTTGTTTAGGGACAAAATGTGAAGTTTTATTCTGAAATAACAGAAAGTTAATGCGGCAAAATTCCTATTGGTAATTTGGATAGGTATCAAATATTTCTTTGTCCTTATTTTCTTGATATGACCGTACGTTTATATGTTTCTAAGGGAAAGAAATATTTTCATTTTTATTACCATCTATTGTTTGATTAAGATGGTAACACGAAAATGAAACGTTTACAACCAGAAAATAAAGAAAAAATATTAAAATGCGACTTTTTTCGACAAATATTCCTATAAAACGTTTTGTAGGAATTAGAAATAACTAAATTAGTAATAATAGCTTAATATATTAAAGTGAAATTCAATGAATAAGAGTCCAAAGGCATGAATTTAAATGATAAAGTTATAATTTTCCTTTTTGAACTGTAAGTGTTTTACAAGTATAGTTAAACTTTAATCCAACTAGCATTTCTTCCTTTTGTCACTAGCTTAATATGGCCAAACAATTGCAAGGAATTTAAAGCCTTACTGATTGTACTCTCTGCTATGTCTGGATATGTGTTACGAATACACTCCTTAGTAAAGGGTTGTTTTTGTTTAAGGATAAAATCCTGAATTCTCTCCACTTTAGTATGCTTACATATAGAATCTAGAACTGTATTATGAAGATCTTTGTACGCCTCTAATATAATAGTTAAAAACGTTTTTAACCAAAAGCTACTATTATGTTCCTCGCAGTACCAATTTACCGAAGATTTATAAATCGAATTGTAATATTCAGATTCACTTTTCTTAATGTATTTATCCAGACATACATATTTTACAAATGTATTTCCACTCTTAATTAATAGCAATTGCATTAACATAAGTGCCAATCTGCCGTTACCCTGATTAAAAGGGACTATGCAATAAAAATTAAATATAAAACGAGCTATTAATAAAAGTGAATGATGGCCCTTACTAGAATTTAATGAGTTATATTGATCACATAATTGTTCCATTACTTGTGGAATAAGCTCATGTGGAAGAATGCGGTAACTATTTAAGTGCATTCCGTTTTCAGGAATACCTGGAATAGTAAACGGTTTTTCGCGCCATTTGGCACTGTCAGAGGTAATGTAATGTATTAATTGAAAATGTAATTCCTGTATAGTCTCTGGATTGATTAATAAATCACAGGAATTCTTATGTACAAAAGTAAGTGTTTGATAAAAACAAAAGATAGCATCTTCCGAAATATTTTGAGGTACTATATCATCTAAAATAAGTTCTTTTAATCTTTTATTTGGGACTTTTATATCTTCATAGGTAGTAGTAAAGTTTTTTATGTAATGAAGTGGTATGGTTTTTTCTAAGCTAGTAAATATATCAGGATTTTGTTCCTGATAAGCAGCTAATTTTCCTTTCAATTCACTAATTTCACTGATTATATTTAATAGTCTCCTTTTTAATTCAATATTTTTATACTTGTCATCGAAAAAATTTCTCATTTTTATTCCCCCTGTAACCCCTTAACATGCTGTTACATAAATCTTTCCATTCTAAAGATAGTTTACAACATTATTTTGAAATAACAATATATTTATTTTGGTTTTGAACTTATTTTAGAATCAAAATTGTTATTTAAATTTGATTAACGAGTTAGAACTTATGATTAATCATGTTTGAATAAAGAATGAATATACACAGATAGAAAATATAGTTTGACTTAAATTCCTTTTTATGAATTTACGAGATGAAAATATAATTTTAGAATTATTATTAGTGTAGTTTGCTGTATTATTGCTGGGAATTTACTAGAAAGTAACTAATTTTCACAAATAAAATAAAGAAATCTTAAAGAGGAATCAATAGGATTGATCTAATTTGAATAGGCATAATCCTAACATTAAATGTGCAAATGTACAATAATTAAATGAAAAAAATATGAAAATATCGACTTTTTTCGACAAAATAAATTAAATAGAAAAACAATCTAATGTAAGAAAATTGTTGCTTTAGATGGTCTCTGCATTTCATAAATTAATATTGAAGGAATTATCAAATGATTTTTACGAGTAATAAAAGAGTAGATATATAAATTGAATTGTGACAATTATAAAGTTAGTATTCTCCATTTTCATTATTTAATTTAACAAATTTAATAA
Source organism: Bacillus nitratireducens (assembly GCF_036320425.1). Taxonomy (NCBI): domain Bacteria; kingdom Bacillati; phylum Bacillota; class Bacilli; order Caryophanales; family Bacillaceae; genus Bacillus; species Bacillus nitratireducens. Next base: position 556,038 of record NZ_JAUMJO010000004.1, on the reverse strand, counting down.
TAGTAAGGTGACTTTTCTATATTTAATATAAGTATTTGATGGGGTATGCTCATAAAAAGTGTCAATTTCTATATATCCATGTAGCATTTAGCGCTTGTATTGCGAAATATTTTGACATAAGTTAATTTAAATATTAGGTACAGAAACATTTTAAGGAAAAGAGTCAGTATAAAAGTACCCTGAAAAACGTTTCACCCTAAAAACGTTTTTCCTCAAGAGATTTTCAGGAGCACTAAAGTTTTTTAATTTGTTTCTGTGCCTTATTAGATAAAAATAATATAATAAGTTGTTTAGAAAAGGTGAAAATTTCCCCCATTATAAAATGAATTCATATCACTTAACGTCCGTATGTTCTAGTTAAAGTAGGAATTTAAAGAAAAGGAAAGGGCTAGCTCTAGTTATAATTAGTGCAATAAATAGGGGGCTACTCAAATTTTTTTGTTTGATTTGGTAGGAGGAATATTTACGTTTTTTGGACTAGGTATATTAAAGTGCATACCCTATTTGATTCAACCGATGAGGCGCTAATTAAGGATTTAATCATCTAGAATTTAGAAAGGTTAAATGCGGAACTGAATTTTCTGCTAAATTAGTAGAGACTAAAATAATCCCCTTAAATTGAACTATTCACTCCTTAACGTCCTGATAGATTGTTTGAAGTGTTAGTAGGCAAATCTAAAAATAAAAAAGGATATTCTACTCTTCTTTTATGTATATAAAACAAAGTGTAAGGTAAGTTCCAGATCCAAAGTGTTTTATTTAATATTCATTCAATCTCATGCGTACTACTTTTATTTTCTTAAGAGCATGTATTTGCGTGGATGCTCTTAAGAGAATAAAATGCCTAAAAAAATAAGTATAAGCATACATTTTAAAAATTGATATATCGTATATTATAAAAAACTCCTTGTTCTTCAAATAAAGAACAATACAATGTGAATGAAACTCTCAGCAGAATTTACATATAGAATTCACCTTAACTCAAAAACCCACATTTTATGCAAAATTATATTTGCTGCTATATAAGGGTGGGGGTTAACATGACCAAAACTTGGTGTAGGTTCGTATTCCTTGTAAAATAAGTGATTCTTTACGGTTTTCTCTAGTTGTATCTATTAATGATTCATCAGGTTTCCTTCCAGTGGAAGGGACATAAGTTGTTACTACCTTTGGAAATATATTAATAAACACCCATTCAAATTTGTCGATATTTCTATTTCCAAATTCTAATGTTTCAATTGGCTTAATTGTATTTTCTCTATCAAAAAATTTTATTATGTAAAACCTTTTTGAGAGGTCACTACTATGTTCAATAGTCCAAATTAAATTTTCCATTTTCTTGATTTGCAACAAGTCCATTTCCAAAAATCCTTTCATACATAAATATAGCGAATGTTCCTATTCTATACTATATATTTTGAAATTTAAATAGTTATCTTATACGATAGGATAAAAAGAAGTTAATACTTTAAAATTTATCTTAGAAAAGGACGTACCTACGCATACATATGCTATAGGTGTGTCCTTTTTTAGTTGTTTATAAGTTTCCTACAGAGTTATTGAAGTAAAGTTTCAACAGTGTCTCCATAGTGAAGTGAGATTCATTATATAAGATTCATTTAAACCGTATATTAAGTTCATATGAATCGCATATTGGAATTGTACAATATGAGTGTAAGGCGTTTCTGGAATTATATTATTTTAAAAATATAAACTTCAATATACCAAAAAATAAGAATATTAAACCGTAATAATTTTAGAATATACTTCTAATTAAAAGACGTGCGGAAATGCACGGATAATAAAGGAGAATTTCTTATGACAATGTATAAAGGTGAAATGAAAAAGAGTGTAATAACTGAAGAGGATGTAGATATGTTAAAAATAATGGCACATCCAATTCGATTGCAAATTATAAACGAGTTAATTCAGTATAAAAAATGTAATGTTACACAATTGACGGAGCTTTTAAAAATTCCACAATCCACTGTTTCCTAACATTTATCGAAAATGAGAGGCAAGGTGCTAAAGGCTGAAAGAAAAGGCTTAGAGATGTACAATTATATTACTAATTTAAAGGCGAGTCAGATTGTAGGGATTTTAGGTTTGTAAATAAACAAAACTTCACACATATCATTATAAGTAAAGCACAGAATAATCCCCCCACAAATAAGTGGGGGATTTCTTTTATGACAAAATATCAGTTTTTTTGAGGAGTGTCACGATAGTCACCATGTTCTAATGTGTTAGTATATGAAAAATTTTGAAAGTGCTAAAATGCTTGATATTATTCACTAGAAGTTATGTCGCAAAAATCTTTTAATTTCATCAAAAGCTAAGTGACGATGACCAGCCTGACAATGTTGTTCACCACCAGTTTTCTTAGTGAAAACTACAGAAGTGATGGAGGCTGCATTACATAGCTCCGATTCGATTTGCGGTAATCGGCTAATTGGAACGTACTGATCGTCTTCACCAGCCAGGAGCAATACTTCTTGATTTATGAACGGACCGATTCCTGCCATCGTATGTTTTTCAAAGTTTTTAAGTAAGTTAAATGGCGTTTTTTCACCTGTATTTTCCATACCTTTTTTAACTTTCCAGTTCAGGTCGATGCTGGTGGCCATCATTTGTTTAAACATGGTATTAATTTTGTCAGCTTCATTAGTAGCCAGAAGCGTGGTCAATTTATTCCAGATATTATCCGGCATGCGCATTTTGAGTGCATCAAGGCCACTATAAAAAATATTAAAGGCGATGACTTTGTCGATTCGTTTTTCAAAAGCGGCGGCACGCATTGCCAAGTAGCCGCCCCAAGAAGCTCCGAGAATACTAGCACGGTCAAGTTTGAAATAGTCAATGACTGTGGAAACGGGCTTCTCCCAGTTGTGGATGAATTTTAAGCCGTTTTTCAGTGCTGTTCCTTGTCCAGGTCCATCAAAAACTATAATATTATAATTGATTCCTATGAGGTAGTTCATCATCTTCATCATTTCCTCCATGTAGGAATCGTAGCCTCCAAAGAAAAGTAGTGTATTACATGCGCCTGGTGTCATGAATTTGATTGCAGGAAGATAGGAATCTTCATAAGGAATTTGATAGGTTTCATACTCAAAGTCATGAAAGCCCTTATAAAAAGTTTCACGGTATTTTTGGTACACTTTTTCTTTTTTTGGATCGGATGATTCCATATAAAACTCGGCAGCCTGATAATAAACCGAAGCCAGATCGAAGTCTTTCTGATGCTCCCGCATTGCTGCATATTCTATCCAAGTGTTATACCAGCTGTCCGTGTCTGTAAGTCTTGGGATGATGGTTTGCAAATCCTGATTTGCCCGCTCATCGTCTTGATAGAAATCGTTGAAAAAACGGTTAATTTGCAAATTGAACTGTTCGTTGTTTACATACTGTTTAAACATAAAATCCCTCCTTATATTTGACTACAAGGTAAGGATAAGAGAAGTATATTAAAGAAACAACAAGCAGGAAAGGGTAAGAAGTACGAAATCGAACCATAAGGATATAAATGGTTTGATAAGCAACTTTGGGAAGGAGATTGATTATTAATGGGAGAGGATGTTCGCGTTTATAAAACGAAGAAAAATATTTCTAATACACTTATTACCCTCTTGAACGAAAAAGAGTTTGGGCGAATTACAACTAAAGATATTTGCATACATGCTATGGTGAGTAAGTCCACATTTTACAGCCATTTTGCAGATAAATATGATCTTTTGGAAAAATTAGTGCAAAATTATGTCTGCTGGTTCAAGGAAGAAATTGAATTTCGTTTCGCATTAATAGAGAATGGAAATGTGGCTCAAGCTATTAATATGATAACCGATAAGATCTCAGCGCGAAAAAAAGAGGTTGCAACTTTACTCCATGTACGTGTTCCCTCAGCGGATTTACGTTTAGAATTAGAATCTATTTTATATAATGCCTGCTATTCCTATTTGAAAGAGCAGCAGGTTGAAGTAAGTGTGCCGATTGACTTTGTAGCTCAGTTGTATACAGCAAACGCAATGGTGTCAATCAATTGGTCGCTGAGCAACGATAAAAATCCAGATGTGGTTGAACTAATCGATAATATGCAGGGATATGTTTTTGATCTGATTTTATCAGGTGGTGAGAGAATGTAATAAATCATGAAACCTGCTTAATAATGTAGTTATCGTGTGGGGTGTGGTTGTAAAAAATTAAGTAATCGATATTTGGATTTTTTGTGAATCTTTATTGGTTTTTTATAAACTCTTTACTACATAATGTTACAAAATAGAATTAATTTGCTTAATTTATCCCCATATCAGGTTAATAAATAAACTAAATGTGTTTATGTTATTGAACTATTAATATATTAGTAGGTGATTTGTTCGTTTATCCCTATATTGCTATTATATTAGCGTAAACAATATATTGGGGGGACAAGTATGAATTTGAAATTAACATCTAAGTTAGAAAGATTAAGAAAAAGTAAAAAAGGAATGGGTGCTTGTGTTTTAGCTGCAGGGGTGACGGCAATTACAATGATTCCTCAAAGTGCATATGCACATGGGTTTGTTGAAAAGCCAAGTAGTCGTGCTGCTTTATGTAGTCAGAATTATGGAGCATTAAATTTAAATTGTGGAAATGTAATGTACGAACCTCAAAGTCTAGAAGCACCTAAAGGATTCCCAGATGGTGGACCGATTGATGGGAAAATTGCTTCGGCAGGAGGACTGTTTGGAGGGATTCTTGACCAACAAACATCAAATCGCTGGTTCAAAAACACAATAAAGGGGGGAGCAAATACATTTACATGGAAATACACAGCGGCACATTCTACAAGTAAATGGCATTATTACATTACAAAAAAGGGATGGGATCCTAATAAACCATTAACACGTGCTGAATTAGAACCAATTGGAACTGTGAACCATGACGGTTCGGCCGCATCAAATAATTTAACACATACAATTAATGTACCAACTGATCGCAATGGTTATCATGTTATTTTAGCTGTATGGGATGTAGCAGATACGTCAAATGCGTTTTATAACGTAATTGATGTAAATTTAGTAAATAATGAAACTCCCGACACAGTAGCTCCAAGTCAACCAACGGGATTAAATGCGTCTAAAGTTTCTGCCAATAGTGTTGAACTAACATGGAAGGCCTCTACTGATAATATAGGCGTAAAAGAATATCAAGTGTTACGTAATGGAGAAGTAATTGGTACGGTACCAGGTACAACTTTTACTGATAAAAAACTAAAAGCAAATACGGAATATACCTATACAATAAAGGCATTAGACGCTGCTGGAAACATATCAAAAGAAAGTGAAAAACTAAAGGCTAAGACAACAAATGAAATTCCAGATAAAGAGGCTCCGACTCAACCAAAAGGATTACATAGTATGGGTACAACAGCGACAACTGTTGATTTGATGTGGAGTCCGTCTGAAGATAATGTAGGTGTTGACCATTATATTGTATATAGAGAAAGCGCTGGGGTTATGAATAAAATTGGGGCAGCTGATAATACATCCTTTATGGATAAAGATTTGCAGGCTAATACATCGTATAAGTATGTAGTGACGGCGGTTGATTTAGCTGGAAATGAATCTAGTAGAAGTGATGTTTTGAATGTAACAACAAAGTCAGGGGATTCCACATATGAAGAATGGGATGCAAGAAAGGCATATACTAAAGGTGATAGAGTAGTACATGAGGGAAAAGTGTATGAAGCGGTTCAAGATTATCAAGGGAACGGCGACTCAAATTGGATTTTTGCCCTATCACTTTGGAAGCCAGTTTTTAATAAATGATAAGTGGAAAAGGGTAGTTATCACTTATTCTATGTGCAATACCGGAACAGGGGTGCAATTTTTAATCTCCATCCCAATACATACGAAATGAAATCATTAAAGAATCCCAATGGTATTCCATCAAAAAGGAATTCCATTGGGATTTTTTATTTTCTAATTTGTAATAGCGTATATTTTCACTGTAAATTTGTTAGAGGCACCAATTGGACTTGCAATATAATATTTAGTATTTGTGTAAGCTTCAGTCCTAGATCCATGTGAAATATTTTTCCAACGAATAGAATCTGTACCTAGGGAAACATCAATCATTACATTGAAAGAAATAGTAGAAGGATGATCTTTTTCTGAAGGCTCAATAATCCATTTTAATTCCTTGGTACCTACAGGTAAACTATCAATTTTAAAGTTTTGACTGGATCGATTTTTTTGACCGGATAAAGGACTAGATTCGGAAGAAATTTGCGAAATTAATATTTCTTTTTCATTCGAATGTATACCATTTAATTTAATGATACTATCAATTAAACCTGGTCCAGGAAAATCAGCTGCAATGATACCAGTATGTTTAATTCCACCTTGTTGTAAGAACTCAGTTCCAAGTGTATTCATTCCACCATAAAATACTTGACCATTTATATCACGAGGGAAATCTTCCCACGCATTAGTTGTAGCTTTTTGAATCATCTTGGGGTTACTATCAGTATTTCTGCTTTCTTTACCACTTGCAACAAACCAAGGATAAACATTATTTAATAATGCAGCAGCACCACCTGTGCCACTAAAATGGTTAAGATAGATTTTATCATTGTTAAAATTATTATTTGCATTTTGAAGTTGGGTTTTCACCGCATTCCATTTTTCATACATTCCGTCTGGTCCGTTTTCAATTTCAAATGTATCTTGTATATTTAAGCTATCGTAATTAATACCATATTGCTGAGAGGATGTAAAATTTTGTAAGATTACAATTTTCCCTCGGATGTCTCCTAGAGTAGGATTATTTCTTTTTGAAGTTGGTACAGAACTCGGGTCCCAAAAATAGGAAGAATTAAGGTCTTTGTATTTATTAAGTATTTCCTCGAATGATAGTGAGCCACTTTCAGGAGTAGTTTCTTCTTTTAAGCGCATTAAAATTGTTTCTGTAGGATGATCTTTTAAAAATTGAATTGCCTCTTTTAATACATCTTCAAACATTGCTTTTTGATTTACAATCCCATGGTACATTGCAAAAGAATCTTTTACACGTTTAACACGCATATCTACATATCGAATTCCGGAATTTAATTGTTGTGGTAGACTCATAGTTTGATTTCTTGTCAAATTTTCATCAAGAAAACTTGCTCCATGTAAAGCCATTGTACCGTGAGTCCCTGGAATAGATATTTCACTCAATTTTGTTGAATCTGCTACTTTCGACATCCATGCTGGGTTTTGATAGCCTATATTGGATTCATAGGAATAACCTGGATGACTATCAGCAAAAATAGTAGATGGTGTACTTAAACTTGCTAGTGTGAAACAAGTAAGGATACTGATTTTAAAAAAATTCCTCATTTTTATTTTGTTCATTTTATCTCTCCTGACTTTTAAACAATAGATAGAATAAAACAAGATGATTTTTTACTACATCTATTGTTTTCATTCTTAAAGTAATGAATTTTTGTGTTTGAAAAAAATCAAAATAGGGTAGGAAGTTATTTGAGATTTTAATAGTTTGTTGTAATAAATTGTATCTAATAGTCAAACGGATTCTTAAAGAATTGAAGCATAGATAGGTAAAAAACAAACTTTCCGCTGTACTGTATACAAACAAAACAGAAGTCTTAAAAAAGACTTCTATTTTGTGACATATAATGAATGATAAGGTGGTTAACAAATCAAGACAATGTGACTGAGTGGTAAAAATCTATTTATAGCTGTTTCAGAATTTTTTATAACAAGGTCACTTACGAAAAATGGGACTCTGTTAGGCTAACAAAAATTAAGAAATTCTACTCATTAAAACTTAAACTAACTACAGTTGCGATAGATTGGGCTGCATGTTCCCAGCTTCCATCTATCACTTTTCCAATCTGTTGACCAAGTGCATTTAAATCATTTGGATTAACTGGAATCCCATTATACGCAGCAAGAATTGATAAAAGTGGAGCAGCAAATGGTGTCCAACCACCTCTATCAATATTAAATACAGGCTTATCTATTACCTTTCCATCTTGCACTGTAAACTCATAATAAAATTGATCATCTGGACGAAAACTTAAATGATGAGAAATTTGTCCCTTAACATATGTTTTACCGCCACCTAAATTTACTACTTCAATTGGTTTTACATTAAATTCATGCTCAAATACTTTAATTTTTTTAACTTCTGGACCATTTAAGGCAGCTTTAACTGCTGTTTCCAAATTATTTTGTGCAAATGGTTGAATACTCATCTGTGTCTCTTCTTGTTGGATAGGAGCCTCTTTTTCAGCAGCAAACACCGATATACTTGGTAGTGCACCTGTAGCCAATGTAGCTGCAAGTGCTGTCGTCATCATGATTTTTCTTTTCATCTTCATAGTTTTCTTCCTCCCTTAAAGTTATGATATATAATTTTTTAAAGACTGACATGAGGCAATATTTTATTTCATAATGCACGCAAAAAACTAGTTTAAGAATTATGTGAAATTATGTCAGAAAATTAAAGTTAATTATATATGCACTTACAATGATAGCTATCTACACATGTTTTTTCAATTTTCCAACAAATAATACAGTAATACCTTTTCAAAAGGCAATTTAGTGTTTCAATTCTCTCTTTGTACGTTTTAAACAAATTAAAATCGTAGTGGTAATAATATATTTGTAATCAAATGTCGTATATACTTCGAGAAAAGTACACAATATTTTTATAAAAAACTATAGGAATTATCATGATATAGTTATCAAACTAAGTAAGATAAATGTTAATATTATGAAGAGATTCCAGTGATCTGCTATAAAATTACTGAAAAATGAGCATGACATCATACACGCATGCAATTGAAAAATTTTATAAGTGGCGTATAAAACTATAACAAATAATATAAATCAATTAAAAAATTTCAGTTATTCTGAATGCGAAGGGCACGTAATATTTATTGTGAACTGTAGTACTGATCAAGATTTTAGGAGGAAATATGAACAAGAAGACTAAAGGAATTATATTAATTATTGGTATATTAGTAGGCATTAGTATCTTTTTATATTTACAAAACAATTTAATAAGTATAACTGAGGTTAAAATAACCTCTAGTAAAATTCCCTCTGCTTTTAAAGGGTATAAAATACTACAAATTTCAGATTTACATAATAAAAAATTTGGTGATAATCAAGACGTTATAATTCAAAAAGTAAAAAGCATAAATCCAGATATTATTGCTATTACGGGTGATTTAATAGACAGTAAATCGTACGATGCAGAAATTAGTTTGCAAGTAATACGAGAACTTGTAAAGGAATATCCGGTATATTTTGTGACAGGAAATCATGAAAAGTGGTCAGGGCAATATAACAGTTTAGAGAAAGAATTGAAGAAGCATCATGTCACCGTTTTAAGAAATGAACATATAAACATCCAAAAAGACGGACAGGATATATATTTGTTAGGCATAGATGATCCTGAGTTTACTAGTGGAAATCATAATGAAGGATCTATAGTGAAAAATGAGATTGCTAAAGCGAAAAATGAAGTAAATCCAGATGGATATAAGGTACTGCTTTCTCATAGACCTGAATTTTTAAATGTGTATACTGAGGAAAAAATAGATTTAGTTTTATCTGGACATGCCCATGGCGGACAAGTAAGGCTACCATTTATAGGTGGGCTGGTTGCTCCTAATCAAGGTATATTACCTAAATATACAGCGGGTTTATATGAAAAACAAAAGACATCAATGATAGTTAGTAGAGGATTAGGTAATAGTATCATTCCGCAAAGAATCTTTAATAGGCCCGAGATTGTAGTCGTGCAGTTAAATTAATCTGTACGGCTTTTTTGTTCAGGAGAATAATTTAAAGCTAAATTTTCTTCAGTACAAGTTTCCATTACAATTTTGTTAAAATTTTTCCACGTTACATAAAGTAACAAAATTTGACCTATTGAGTTTGTTATAGTGTAAATAATCAGAAAACTTAAAAATTAGTCGAGTCAAAATAGTTATTATTAAACAATATTAAAAATATAAAGGGGTGTACAAATGCATAAAGAATTTGAAATTGAGGAATATACGGCGATTGAGGAGCAAATTCATTATTATAGTAAGTCTTTATTAGTAAGTCATCCTGAGCAAATTGTAAAGTATTTAGAAAAACGGTTAGAAAAGTATGCAGAAACGTTACAATATGCACATTTATATCCGGAAACGGTTATATTACCAATACAGCAAATAGTTATCGAATATTCATTAGATGTTGCTAGAATTAGAAGGTATTTAAATTTAAAAACATAACTAAAATTGAATATTTACAATGAAACAGAGTCGACTTTCAGAAAAGGTATTCTAATGTCGACTCTGTTTCATTGTTTTAGTAAATAACAGAAAAAAATATATTTGTAAAGTTTGACATATAATAATTCGAGAGTAAAATAAAAGTGAGTACTCACTCATTTTATAGAAAAGGGGGATTTTTAGTGCAACAATCTTCAATTATTTTACGAGATGTATCAAAAAGTTTTGGGAAAAAAGAAGTTTTGCATAACATTTCGTTGCAAGTAGAAAAAGCAGAAATTTTTGGATTGGTTGGACCTTCCGGATCAGGGAAAACAACACTCATTAAAATGATTGCAGGTATTAATGAGTCAACTACAGGAAATGTAATTGTTTTTAATACAAACATGCCTAATTTAAATGGTATGAAAAGAATTGGTTATATGGCTCAGGCTGATGCATTATATGAAGAACTATCGGCATATGAAAATGCAGATTTTATTGCAACAATGTATGGATTAAAAGGTAAGCGTAAAAAAGAGAAAATTGTAGAAGTTTTTGAACTAGTACAATTAACTGAGCATATGAAAATGCAAGTACAGCAATTTTCAGGTGGAATGAAAAAACGTTTATCACTGGCGATAGCACTCCTTCATGAACCAGAAATATTGATTTTAGATGAGCCAACAGTTGGGATTGATCCACTTCTTCGAAAATCGATTTGGGAGAAGTTTTATGATCTTAAAAAGAAAGGGACAACTATTATTGTAACAACGCACATTATGGATGAAGCAGAGTTTTGCGAACGTCTAGGGCTAATTAGAGAAGGGAAGTTAGTTGCGATTGGTACACCTGAGGAATTAAAAAAACAAACATCATCTGGACGAATTGAAGATGTCTTTATGTTAGAAGGAGTGATTGAATCATGAGAGTCAATGGTGTAGTCATCCGAATCATCCGTCAATTTTTTCGAGATAAACGTTCTTTAGCAATGATGTTTGGGGCACCAATGTTATTACTTTGGTTATTATCGCTAATATTTACACAAAAAGACTATACACCGCATATCGCTGTAGTCGATGTACCTGCTCCTATAGTAAAAACGATGAAAAATCAAGAAGCCTCAATTTATGAATACGGCAAAGAGAAAGCAATTTCTGAGTTAGAAAAACAAAAGGTAGATGCAGTAATTTATTTAGAGAATGGGAAAATGAATCTTCTATTAGAAGGCAGTGATTCTTCAAAAAATCGTGCTGTACTCCAAGTGTTGCAAAAGAGTACAGAAAAGAATGATGTATCAGTTATGAAGCCTGAAGTGAATTACTTACATGGCTCTAAAGACATTACGATGTTTGATGGGCTTGGTCCCGTATTAATTGGTTTCTTTACATTTTTCTTTGTATTTATACTGTCGGGAGTTTCTTTTGTAAGAGAACGCTTAAGTGGTACATTAGAGAGATTATTGTCCACGCCGGTGAGAAGATGGGAAATAGTAGTAGGATATATTATTGGTTTTGGAATCTTTGCATTTATACAATCTATTATAATTGTAAGTTTTTCAGTTTATATTTTAGATTTATATGTAGCTGGCTCAATATGGCTAACGCTACTTATAACATGTATGCTTTCTTTAACTGCATTAACACTAGGCACATTTTTATCGGCATACGCAAATAATGAGTTTCAAATGATTCAGTTTATACCGCTTGTAATTGTACCTCAAGTCTTCTTTTCTGGATTGTTTCCAATGGAATCCATGAATAAGTGGTTACAAATGTTAGGCAAATTATTTCCACTCACATATGGTGCTGACGCGATGAGACAAGTAATGATTCGGAATCAAGGATTTACAGAAATTGCTTTAGATCTTACTGTTTTACTTCTTTTTTCACTATTATTTGCAGTAGGAAATGTATTTGCTTTAAAGAAACATCGCAAAATATAATGACGACAAAAAGGAGTATTATAAATGAAGAAGGATTGGTTGGAAGAATTAGTTGCCGCAACGAATACTGATAAACGTAATGAACGTCAAATGCGTATATTAGAGGCAGCTGTTGATATGTTTGGAGAAAAAGGATACGCCTCAACTTCAACGAGTGAAATTGCAAAGCGTGCGGGTGTAGCGGAAGGAACAATCTTCCGCTACTATAAAACGAAAAAAGATTTATTGTTTGCAGTTGTGATGCCGACCTTAACAAAGTTCGCTGCGCCATTTTTCATACAAGCTTTTGCTAAGGAAATATTTAAAACAAATTATGAATCGTATGAAGGTCTTTTAAGAGTAGTAATTCATAATAGGTTTGAATTTGCCAAAAAGCACTTTCCAATGATAAAAATACTAATTCAAGAAGTACCATTTCAGCCGGAACTCAAAAGTGAAATACAACAATTAGTAGAAACAGAACTGCTTTCACAATTTAAAAAATTAATTGTAAAGTTTCAAGAAGAAGGGGAAATTATTGAAATGCCACCATCTTCCGTATTACGTCTTACTTTATCAGCTGTATTAGGATTTCTCTTAACGAGGTTTTTATTATTGCCTGAAGAGAAATGGGATGATGAAGTGGAAATTGAAAATACGATTCAATTTATATTGTATGGGCTAACGCCACGGAGGTAATGAAATAAATTATGTGAAATTCTTTGAGTACTCAAGTTGCATAAAGGAACGAATTGCTGTTTGGACCAGCTAATACACACCTACTGCTAATTCTTCTAAAAAGCCTGAATTCAAACGCTAATATAACGATAACGGCTATTTGGCCATCTGATCATGCTGGATTAGTGGTGAATCTAGTTGTTTAATACAGACTTTCAATAAGAACTACAAAAGATACACGAAATTCAAAGCAATCGATATAAAATCGATTGCTTTTTTTCTATTTCAGAAGGGAAGGGAAGCGTAACATAATATTGGCTAAATTAAACGAGCTAAGACAAAAAACATAACAATAGGCCACAGGATGAATTAACGTAGGAACTCGATGTGAATCGGACGATGACCTGAAAAGTAGTGGACTTTATGGCCTTTCAAAACGAAATCATTGATAATTTTCTAGTAGAAAAGCAGGAGTAAGTATACGCACAGTTTATGAATTTAATTGGATTGATTTTTAGATAATAGTCGAATTGATAAAGGCAATGTTACACGATGTGAAATAAAAACGAAAAAATTTGATTAAATTAAACGTTAAAATTGTGTGATTAAGAAAAGAGATTGTCGAATTTTATTATTCGGGAACATTTCTTTAAAAGTTTTTTAATAATCGCATATTTCAAAATATTAGAAATCAATTGAAATATGAATGCCATTTAAACTTATAACTTGATTAAAGATCTTTATTTATGGCACATAACAAAGTGAAGGATAAAAAATTAGGATGTAATGTTACTAATGCTAAAGGTAGTATTTGAAAATCATGAGAAGATCTTTTATTAGTTATTAATGCATACGCCGCTCTATTTATCAAATTGAAATGTATGTGAGCATATTTTATTATAGAACACAGTTTAAAGATAGCATGAGCATTGGCTGAGGCATTTCATAAATATGCAGGGAAGAGAAAAACACTTAGCGGTTTGATTACTATTTTAAAATTGTGGGCAATTCGATTTGATGAAAAGTATTATTAAAAAACATATTTCGAAACATCCTCAGAAACGATAGTGATAATTTCTGATTCGGAAAAAGATAGAGATTATTAAACAAAAAAATACATATTTCGACATAAATCATCCTATGTTGTTGTAGAACAATGTAGGAATTTTTTTGTGCATTGGTACAGAATCTGTTTTAAAATTAAGTTATGACAGAATTATAGCAATTGTCTAACTAATATTCGTGTCTTTTAAGAAGTAATGTTTGTAATAGTAACTCGCACGCTGTCGAAACTCAATATTCGATAAGGGGTGTGTAGCGGAATGGAATTTACTCTAACTCGCGAAAAACAAATGATTAAAGAAATGGTACGTGACTTTGCTGAAAAGGAAATCGCACCGAAAGCTGTGTATTATGACAAAACTGCGGAATTTCCATATGAAACATTTCAAAAAATGGGCGAACTAGGATTATTAGGCATCCCATTCCCGGAAGAGTATGGAGGTTCAGGTGGCGATACAGTATCGTACGCGTTAGCAGTTGAAGAAATTGGTCGCGCTTGTGGTGGTACAGGCTTAAGCTACGCTGCAACAATTTCATTAGGTGCTTCTCCAATTTATTATTTCGGTACAGAAGAACAAAAACAAAAATATTTAGTTCCAATGGCATCAGGTAAAACGTTAGGTGCTTTCGGATTAACGGAGCCAAACGCTGGATCAGATGCAGGAGGCACACAAACGAAAGCGGTATTAGATGGCGATGAGTATGTAATTAGTGGTGAAAAGTGCTGGATTACAAACGCAGAGTATGCAAATACAATTATTGTAACCGCTATCAATGGTGTTGAAGAGAATGGTAGAAAGCGTATTTCTGCATTTATCGTACCGACTACAAGTGAAGGATTAACGATCACAAGTCCTTACGATAAGATGGGTGTTCGCGCTTCTAATACTTGTGAAATCGTACTTGATGGTGTACGTGTACCGAAAGAAAATATTCTTGGTGATGTTAATAAAGGATTTAAACAATTCTTATATACACTTGATGGAGGACGTATTTCAATTGCGGCATTAGCAGTAGGTATTGCACAATCTGCATTTGAACGTGCTCTGCAATATGCGAAAGAACGTCAACAATTTGGAAAAACAATTTCTAATTTCCAAGCGATTCAATTTAAATTAGCTGATATGGCGACTGAAGTGGAACTAGCGCGTAATTTAGTACATAAAGCAGCTTGGTTAAAAGATAATGATAAACCTTTCGGTAAAGAAGCGGCTATGGCAAAACTGTTTGCATCTGAAGCAGCAAGTCGTATAGCGAATCATGCAGTACAAATTCATGGTGGATATGGCTATATGCGTGAATATGAAGTTGAACGACATATTCGTGATGCAAAACTGTTAGAAATTGGTGAAGGTACTTCTGAAATTCAACGTCTCGTAATTGCAAGACATTTAGGATGTAGATAAAAAGGAGGAATCACTATGTTTCAAAAAATATTAATTGCAAATCGAGGAGAAATCGCAGTTCGCATTATAAAAACTTGTCAAAAACTTGGAATTCGCACTGTTGCTATTTATTCTGAGGCTGATGAAAATGCCCTTCATGTAAAAATGGCAAATGAATCTTACTTAGTAGGCGGCCCGCGTGTCCAAGAAAGCTATTTAAACCTTGAAAAAATTATAGAAATAGCTAAGAAGTCAAAAGCTGAAGCAATCCATCCAGGATACGGATTATTATCAGAGAATCCATCTTTTCCAATTCGCTGTAAAGAAGAAGGAATTGTATTTATCGGTCCTTCAGAAGAAATCATTACAAAGATGGGAAGTAAAATCGAATCTCGTATCACAATGCAAGCTGCAGATGTCCCAGTAGTTCCAGGTATTACTACAAATATTGAAACTGCTGAAGAAGCAATTGAAATTGCTAAACAAATTGGTTATCCATTAATGCTGAAGGCATCCGCAGGCGGCGGAGGCATTGGAATGCAGTTGATGGAAACTGAGCAAACGCTCACCAAAGCATTTGAAAGTAACAAAACAAGAGCACAAAACTTCTTCGGTAACGGAGAAATGTATTTAGAACGCTATATTGCAGATGCACATCATATTGAAATTCAGCTTTTAGCAGATACACATGGTAACACAGTGTATTTATGGGAGCGTGAATGTTCAGTGCAGCGCCGAAATCAAAAAGTAATTGAAGAAGCACCTTCACCATTTTTAGATGAAGGTACGCGAAAAGCAATGGGAGAAGTTGCAGTACAGGCTGCTAAAGCTCTTGGTTATACGAATGCTGGTACAGTTGAGTTTCTTGTAGATGATCAGAAGAACTTCTATTTCTTAGAGATGAATACGAGATTACAAGTAGAGCATCCAGTTACAGAAGAGATTACTGGTTTAGATCTTGTAGAACAACAACTTCTGATTGCATACGGTGAGAAGCTATCATTTACACAGGATGATGTAAAACGTAGTGGTCATGCCATCGAGGCACGTATTTATGCAGAAGATCCGAAAACGTTCTTCCCATCACCTGGGAAGATTACAGAGCTATCTTTACCAACAAATGTACGTATTGATCACTTTTTGGAGAATCAAGTAACGATTACACCGTTCTATGATCCAATGATTGCGAAAGTAATCGCTCATGGTGAAACTCGCGAAGAAGCGATATCAAAATTACAGGATGCGCTGCAAGAGTTAAAAGTAGAAGGTATTAAAACAAATACACCAATGTTACTACAAGTGTTGGAAGACGATGTGTTTAAAAGTGGTATTTATACAACAGGTTTTGTAACGAAACAACTTGTTAAAAAATAAGGTTTATGAATATTAAGGGGGAAAAAATGATGACGAAAGTATACGCATCGATGGCAGGAAATGTTTGGAAAATTGTTGTAGGAGTAGGAGATACAGTAGAGGAAGAGCAGGATGTCGTCATTTTGGAATCTATGAAAATGGAAATTCCAATCGTTTCAGAAGAAGCCGGAACTGTTATGAAAATCAACGTGCAAGAAGGCGACTTTGTAAACGAAGGAGATGTATTACTAGAAATTGAATAGGGAGATATAGGGGGAAGCGAATTGAAACTACCTAATTTTGCTGTCATTAAAGAAGTCGGGCCACGTGATGGCTTACAGAATGAAAAAAAGATTGTTGGCACAAAAGATAAAGTAAAATGGATTCAACTACTTACAGAAGCGGGATTGTCGTACGTTGAAGTTTCCTCATTCGTTCACCCTAAATGGGTTCCTGCATTAGCAGATGCAAGTGATGTATTTTCTGAGCTAAAAAGGGATCCAAATGTTACATATGCAGCGCTTGTTCCAAATCAAAATGGTTTGGAACGAGCTTTTTTGCAAAATGTAGATGAGGTGAATGTTTTTTTATCAGCAAGTGAATCTCATAATAAAAGTAATATTAATAAATCAATTAAAGAAGCATTAAATGTTATTGAAGATATAACGAAACAGGCAACATTCGAAGGGAAAAAGGTAAGAGGTTATGTTTCTACTGTATTTGGATGTCCTTATGAAGGGGATATAAGTGTCGAAGCAGTTGACGAAATATGTAATCAACTATTTTCATACGGTATTTATGAAATCTCTCTCGGTGACACGATTGGTGTAGCGAATCCATTACAAGTAGATCAAGTATTAGAATATTTATTAAAGAAATATGATGCCTCACAGTTTGCAATGCATTTTCATAATACGTATGGAATGGCACTGGCAAATGTAGTTAAGTCTTTAGAACATGGTATTACAACGTTTGATAGTTCTTGTGGTGGGCTCGGAGGGTGTCCTTATGCACCAGGAGCATCGGGGAATGTTGCTACTGATGATTTAGTACATATGCTCCATAAGCTGGGAGTCCAAACTAATATTGATGAAGAAAAGTTATTGAGAGCTAGTCAGTTTATTCAAAGTAAGTTAAATATCCAATTACCGAGTCATGTGTATAGAGCGCTTCAACATAAAACGATAAGTAGGTGAGAAGATGCTACAATTACAAAACATTTCAGTTGATTATGTAACACCGCATGTTGTAAAGATTTCGTTAAATCGTGAAAGGCAAGCAAACTCATTATCTTTGGCATTATTAGAAGAATTACAAAATATATTAACTCAAATAAACGAAGAATCAAATACGCGCGTAGTTATTTTAACAGGAGTTGGCGAAAAAGCGTTTTGCGCTGGTGCTGATTTAAAAGAGCGTGCCAATATGAATGAAGAACAAGTTCGCCATGCTGTGGGTATGATTCGTTCTACTATGGAGATGGTGGAACAATTACCACAACCAGTTATTGCTGCTATTAATGGAATCGCACTTGGTGGAGGTACTGAATTAAGCTTAGCTTGTGATTTTAGAATTGCTTCTGACACTGCAAGTCTAGGTCTTACTGAAACTTCTCTTGCAATTATACCTGGAGCAGGTGGTACGCAGCGTTTACCGAGATTAATCGGAGTCGGTAGAGCGAAAGAATTAATTTATACAGGAAGACGTATTTCGGCGCAAGAAGCGAAAGAATATGGTTTAGTAGAATTCGTAGTACCAGCTGATTTACTAGAAGAGAAAGCAATTGAAATTGCAGATCGAATTGCTAATAATGGTCCAATTGCTGTTCGATTAGCAAAAGAAGCTATTTCAAATGGTATTCAAGTAGATTTACATACCGGATTACAAATGGAAAAACAGGCGTATGAGGGCGTAATCCATACGAAAGATAGATTAGAAGGATTACAGGCATTCAAGGAAAAACGCAAACCAATGTATAAGGGGGAGTAAATATGTTAGATCAAAAACAACAATCTAATTCATTTGAAGAACGAGTTGAAACAATTAAGCAAGGCGGGGCACCGAAATATCATGAACAAAACAAAGCAAAAGGAAAACTTTTTGTTCGAGACCGTTTAGCTCTTCTATTTGATAACGGCGAATATGTGGAAGATGCACTATTTGCAAATTGTGAACAAACAGGATTACCAGCTGATGGAGTTGTAACTGCAACTGGTAAAATACATGGTCGTACTGCGTGCGTAATGGCAAATGATTCAACTGTAAAGGCCGGATCATGGGGATCACGTACAGTTGAAAAGATTTTACGTATTCAAGAAACGGCTGAAAAATTACGTGTGCCATTGTTTTATTTAGTTGACTCTGCTGGTGCACGTATTACGGATCAAGTAGAAATGTTCCCTGGACGCCGCGGCGCAGGAAGAATCTTTTATAATCAAGTGAAATTATCAGGTAAAGTTCCGCAAATTTGTTTATTATTTGGACCTTCGGCAGCTGGTGGCGCATATATTCCAGCATTTTGTGATGTTGTTATGATGGTTGAAGGAAATGCATCTATGTATTTAGGATCTCCTCGTATGGCCGAAATGGTTATTGGCGAAAAGGTAACTTTAGAAGAAATGGGCGGAGCTCGTATGCATTGCTCAGTATCAGGATGCGGAGATGTTTTATGTAAAACAGAAGAAGATGCAATTACGCAAGCAAGACAATATATTTCTTATTTCCCAAGTAACTATTTAGAAAAGACTCCATTGATTACACCTCAAGAGCCGAAACAGTTCGATAAAACGTTAGAACAAATCATTCCAGAAAATCAAAACGCTCCTTTCAATATGAAAGATCTCATTAACAGAATTATTGATGAAGGTTCTTTCTTTGAAGTTAAAAAATTATTTGCTCAAGAACTAATTACAGGTTTAGCTCGTATTGACGGTAAGCCAATTGGCATTATTGCAAATCAGCCGCGTATGAAGGGCGGCGTTTTATTCCATGATTCAGCTGATAAAGCAGCAAAGTTTATTAATTTATGCGATGCATACCATATTCCATTATTATTCCTTGCAGATGTACCTGGATTTATGATCGGTACAAAAGTAGAACGTGCCGGAATTATTCGTCACGGTGCAAAAATGATTTCTGCAATGAGTGAAGCAACTGTACCGAAAATTTCTATCGTTGTTCGTAAAGCATACGGTGCTGGTTTATATGCAATGGCAGGTCCAGCATTTGAACCAGATTGCTGCTTAGCATTACCGACAGCTTCTATTGCAGTAATGGGTCCAGAGGCAGCGGTTAATGCTGTATATGCAAATAAGATTGCAGCTTTACCAGAAGAAGAGCGTGCAAGCTTCATTGCTGAAAAACGTGAAGAGTATAAGAAAGATATTGATATTTATCATTTAGCATCAGAGATGGTGATTGATGGTATTGTTCATCCAAACAATTTACGTGAAGAGTTAAAAGGACGATTCGAAATGTATATGAGTAAATATCAAGTATTCACGGATCGTAAACATCCTGTATATCCAGTTTAAAAGCCCTATTAAGGGCTTTCTTGTTCAATAAGTCAAGGAGGGGAAAACATTGAAACAAGCAGTTTGGTTTCCAACAGAAGAATATAAAGAAAAAACGAGATTATTTAGTTGGATGAAATCATTAGGTTATGAAGATTACGAAGCCTTTTATAATAAATCAATTGAAGAAACAGCGTGGTTTTGGGGAGAAGCTGAGAAAGCAGTTGGTTATCAGTGGATGGAACCATATACAGAAGTGTTAGATTTAGAAAATGGTACACCGTTTGCACAGTGGTACACTGGGGGTACTTGTAACGTTGTAGAATCTGCTTTATCTCGCTGGCTTGCAGACGATAAAACGAAAACACAGGCAGCACTCATGTATGAAGGGGAAAATGGAACTTCGAAATCATTTACATATGAAGAGCTTGACAGCTGGGTAAGCCGTGTTGCCAACGGTTTGAAACATGCTGGTATTGAAAAAGGTGATCGTGTAACAATTTACATGCCAATGATTCCTGAAACAGTTGTTGCTATGTTAGCAGTAATGAAAATTGGAGCGATTATTTCACCAATATTCTCAGGTTTTGCTTCGGATGCAGTAATGACACGTGTACAAGCAGCTGGTTCAAAGATGATTATTACTGCAGATGGCTTTTCACGCCGCGGGAAAATTGTTTCTTTAAAAGATGAAGTAGATAAAGCTTGTGAACATTGTCCAACTGTTGAAAAAGTGGTAATTGTTCGTCATGCAGGAAATGATTTTACACCGCATAATTATGATTATTCATGGAGTACGTTAGAAAAAGAAAAACCATTTATACATGCTGAAGAAATGCATAGTGATGATCCATTAATGCTCATTTATACATCAGGAACGACTGGTAAGCCGAAAGGAACAGTACATACGCATGCTGGTTTCCCGCTAAAATCTGCATTTGATGCAGGATTTGGAATGAATATAAAACAAGGTGACCGTGTATTATGGGTAACTGATATGGGCTGGATGATGGGACCATTTTTACTATTTGGCTCTCTTATTAATGGAGCAACGATGGTTATGTACGAAGGTGTTCCAGACTTCCCAGAATCAGACCGCTTATGGGAGACAGTCGATAAATATGAAATTACTCACCTAGGTATTTCACCAACATTAATCCGTGCGTTAATGGCTAAAGGCGATGAATATGTAAATAAACATTCACTCAAGAGTTTAGAAGTATTCGCATCAACAGGAGAACCTTGGAATCCAGACCCTTGGATGTGGCTGTTTGAAACGGTTGGAAAAGGGAACGTCCCAATTTGTAACTATTCAGGCGGAACTGAAATTTCAGGTGGGATTTTCGGGAACGTCCTTATTAAACCAATTGCACCGATTAGTTTTAACGCATCTTTACCAGGAATGGCAGCGGTTGTACTCGATGACAAAGGTAAGCCAATCCGAGATGAAGTTGGAGAATTATGCTTAGAGAAACCTTGGGTAGGGATGACGAAGAGTTTCTGGGAAGATGATGAGCGTTATGTAAACACTTACTGGTCACGTTTTGAAAATAAGTGGGTTCATGGTGACTGGGTCATTTATGACGGTGAACAATATATCATTACAGGTCGTTCAGATGATACGTTAAACATTGCTGGAAAACGTATTGGGCCTGCTGAATATGAATCTATTCTTGTGAAACATAATAGTGTAATAGAAGCAGCTGCAATTGGTGTACCTGACGATGTTAAAGGCGAGGTTTGTCATTGCTTTGTAGTATTACGAGACGGTGTAATATTTACAGCAGAATTAAAGAAAGAATTAATGAGTTTAGTAAATTCTCATATCGGAAAAGCATTATGTCCAAAAGATATTCACGTTGTGGAGGATTTACCAAAAACACGTAATTCTAAAGTAATGCGACGTGTTATTAAAGCAGCTTACTTAGGAAAAGAGTTAGGCGATTTATCGTCACTAGTAAATCCTGAAGTAGTACCCTTTATTCAAGGACTACAGTCTAGCAAACTATAAAATTACGAATGAGCTCTATTTACATAGAGCTCATTTTTAATGTTTACAAAAAGATACGAGAGAAAAAGTAAATTTGAAATTAAAAAATCTACTATTAGTGTTAAGTATGTCTGTTTGTTTTTAGTTTTTATCAAAATAGGATACTGTGGCTGTCTATTTAATGGAGTGATTGAATTCTGTTAAGAATGAAAATGTAGTGAAGAAAAAAGTAATGAATAAAAGGAGAAATCCCTGGGGGACAGGGATTCAATAAGGGAGATAACATTGTCGTTCGATGTCGAAATTTGGCGTATTCGACAAATTAATATTATCATGAATTTTTAGGAGATTGTGATAGTGGATGTGTCAAAAATGTGTACGCGTTTCATATAAAAATGTTATGTAAATAGGAAAAGGGAAAAGAATTAACGTCAATCGTTCTTAAGATTTTTCCCTTCTAAATTTACTGTTTGTTCGTTGTTCTATATACATCTGAAATTGGTAAATCTTCGCCATGTAAAGCTTGAGTCAAGATAATAGATGCAGTCTCAGCAGGAAGATGAAATCCAGTTGAACCGGTAGGGAATTGGAAGGGTGGAACAGGTGGAAGTGTAGGTCCAATAGAAACCGGATTAAGTGCAGCAAAAGATAAAAATTCGTCCATTATATATTCCCTCTAAAAATCGTATTACTATAGTAAGTGTAATGATAGAGCAAAGTGAAATGGACAAGCGGTTGTATATTAATAATTTAAATAAAATAGTTAATTGATAGAAAGAGAGATTAGTATGATTACTTTAGAAATTAAATATAAAAAGGCGATTATCTTCAATCGCCTTTTGGATAATGCAGTGTAATTTTATTCAGTTATTTGAAATATAGTTTCATTCGGTTTGGAAAACCCATACAGTTTCCTTGCGAATTTTAAAATTTCTTCTTCACTACCTGTTAAAACTTTAACATCATTTTTAAGGGTATGACCATCCTTCTTTAAAGAAGATAATTTTTGTTGCTCCGTATTAACCGTGATTTGTTTTTCTTTAATCATTTCTTGTTGGTTATTAAGAGAATATTGAAGGACAAAAATTACAGGTAATATAAAAGCCAAAATAGTTATAATACGGCGTCTTGTTTTTTTATTATTACCTTGTTGGATGTTAGGGTTCACTTGCTGTGAGGGTATCTTAGGATTTGATTGTTGTGATGATACGCTTGGGATGTTTCCCATCAAAATGCCTCCATTACTGATTATAGAATTTAAACCGTTTAAAAGTATTATAAATGTTCAATAGGAATTTTAGAAGATATTTTATTAATATAGGTGTGTTTTGTAAAGTTTAAACAAAATCAGTATTTAAGGTTCCTAAGGGTAATCATCAAGTAATGACGTACGCGACTAATTAACGATATCATGAATTTTTTGGTGAAAATACTGATAAATCCGTTCAAATTAATGAGGGCATCATTTGAAACAAAAAAACTATTTTAATAGGGCGGGGAATAATGGTGATTCCATGGGATAAGCGAGTATACATTGGATCAAGGTGATCATTTTATTACAGTGGGTAAAATTTTAGAGGCTAGTGAAAAGGCAAATAAATCATTAGATTGGCTTCGGTGCATGTTAGCTTTAAACTATGAAAAAGTGTACGGTAATAGTACATAGTGACTTCGGTTGATTCGGATAGATGATGATTAATTATATAAAAATTTCATTTCGTAGAGAAATATGTTGATTAAAGATGGGCATTGAAAATACCATGTTTGTATGAAAAAAGAGCAGGATTAAGCCTATATATAGGTGTTGGAATTGTTCTAAAAGGGGGAATATCTGAAATATAAATAATTGAGGGGAGTGAACTAATGATGGAAACTAGTGTTTTTTTAGGATTGTTTTGGGGATGGATCACGGTTATTGTATCGGGAATACTTTTCGTACGGCCATCAGTACTACGTGAATTAAAAAAATTAGTTGTTGAAGACAGAGGATTTGGTATTATGTACGGTTTTCTATCGATTTTCCTAGGGTTAGGTACTGTAATTCTACATAATGTATGGGTATTCAACTGGCAGGGGTTCCTAACGGTTATTGCATGGCTTGCATTATTAAAGGGAATCTACATAATTGTATATCCTGAACCCTCCAAGAAAACAGACTTTGAATTAAGAGTTCTATCTACACGTATAACACTCGCTATCATTGGCGCCTTGGCTGTATGGATGCTTATAGTAATCTATATAAAATAATCCTTTTCTAATAAGAACTATATTAAAATAAATCTCTACGTGTTCATTGACAAAAAGCTGACTAAACTTAGTCAGCTTTTTGTATACTACATTCTAGTATTTATCGGTCACAAAAGACATATTCTTTCCTTTAAATTGATATTAAAAATATTACCAATTTTTTCTTTTGCAATGACAACAAATAAAGAAACATTTACAACGACACTTATTTCGTTTAGAACTCCAATCATCATTACAATGCTTTTCCTTAGAACTCCAATCATCATCACAATGATTCTTTTCTTTAGATTTCCACCAATCATCATTACAATGCTTTTTCTTAGAACTCCAATCATCATCACAATGATTCTTTTCTTTAGATTTCCACCAGTCATCACAACAATGCTTTTTCTTAGAACTCCAGCAATCATTATTCCAGGACATTCTTTTATACCTCCCTTCAATAGGATTCATACTATTCTATGTTTTAGTAAAAGAATGGCTTGTTTATTAACCTATTATTTTACCTTTATATGATAAAGTGTTTTTTACTAGATATAGAATTCATACAAACTATGCTAATTTTCAAGAGATAGTTGAGAGAACTACTAGTTATGATATTAATCAACAAACATTTGTTGAAGGAAACGTTATGATTTTAAATAATATCTTTTTTTGGAGTACGCTTTTCTGAATGTATATTTCACAACAGCAAAGGAAAAAGTTACTATATTACTGCAAAAAAAGCCTATGTATATGTGAAGTAATAGGAAAAGCTGGTGACTCTTAAAGGAGCTGACTTATAAAAGGTTGTCTACACTTTAAATTCAATTCCCCTCATTAAACAAGCTTCTAATTGTTAGAGGTCTGTTTTTTA
The DNA here is from genome assembly GCF_036320425.1 of Bacillus nitratireducens. Classification (NCBI taxonomy): domain Bacteria; kingdom Bacillati; phylum Bacillota; class Bacilli; order Caryophanales; family Bacillaceae; genus Bacillus; species Bacillus nitratireducens. The sequence continues at coordinate 530,773 of NZ_JAUMJO010000004.1, read as the reverse complement.
GTTAATAAAGAAAATAATGTCTAATACAATTGTTTGTTTTTTCCTTTCTATGTGTTTGTCTCTTACACTTTTAAGCTTGTGGACATACTTTACTAATAGAAAGGATTAGGGGGTGAGGTTTTGGGTTCTCGATTTAATAATTGTAAAAAGAAGTGTACATGTAAACAGGATGATTGTTGGGATGCTTTCGAAGAATGTAAAAAAGAACAAGAAGAACAAAATAAAAAATGCGATTGTTGCTGTGTACAAGGAATTAGAGATGAACTTAAAAAATTAGTAAACAGAGCAGTGCGCATTACTACAGTAGGAAATAATTATGCAGGAACTGTTTCTTCAGTAACTTGCGATGTTGTAAAGCTTACTAATAGTGCTGGGGTAGTTACGGTAATTATTTCTGTTTGTAAAATTGAAGCGATTGAACTATTGTTGACATAGGAAAACAGCATAATTATGCTGTTTTTTGTAAAGCCATTCTTATGAATGGCTTTATTTTGATTTCGTATAAAAGGAGAATATATTCTTTATATAGAAATAGGTTTGAGGCTATAAAGAATGATGTACGAAAGGAGAATGAGAGTGATTAAATTAGTGCCCTTTAAAAGATCTGATTTCAAACAATTAATAAATTGGATTAATTCCGAAGAATTTTTAATACAATGGTCGGGAAATGCATTTACATATCCTTTAAATGAACAGCAATTAGAGAAATATACAGAAAGTGCAAACACACTGGCATTCAAAATAATAGATGAAGAGACTAAAGCAGTTATTGGTCATATTTCACTTGGGCAAATAGACAATATAAATAAGTCTGCAAGGGTTGGAAAAGTGTTAGTTGGCGATACGAAAATGAGAGGGCGTTCTATAGGGAAACATATGATGAAAGCCGTACTTCGTATTGCTTTTGAAGAATTAAAACTACATAGAGTAACTCTTGGTGTTTATGACTTTAATAAGTCAGCTATTTCTTGTTACGAAAAAATAGGTTTTGTAAAAGAAGGTTTATTAAGAGAGTCAAAAAAAGTAGGAGAAACGTATTGGAATTTATGGGAAATGAGCATGTTAGAATATGAATGGAACAATAAATATTAGTATTTTATAATTATATTATGTTAACAAAAAGGGGTTTGGTGGGAATCGTGAATAAAAAAACAAAAATAATTACAATTGCAGCTGTTTCAGGGGGAGGGAAAACGACAATTACAGAAGGTTTAGCTCATGAGTTGAAAAACTCAAAGGCTCTATATTTTGATAGTTATAATTTTGATAACTGTCCTGTTGATATTTGTAAATGGATTGATGATGGAGCTAATTACGATGAATGGGTACTTACACCGCTAATGAATGATATTCAGCGTTCTATACAAGATAGTAGTTTAGATTATATTATTGTAGATTATCCTTTTGCATACTTAAATAGAGAAATAGGGCAATTCATTGATATAACTATATTTATCGATACACCTTTAGATATTGCGATGGCTAGAAGAATTATGAGAGATTTTAAAGAAGATACAATGAGTGAAATACATAATAATTTGAAACATTATATGACACATGCGAGAAAAGCTTATTTAGAGGCAATTCATACTGTTAAGCCGAATTCGGATATTGTATTGGATGGATCTTTATCTATAAGTGAAATAATTGATCAAATAATAGAGGAACTTAATCGAAGAGAAGTGATTGTGAATGGTTAAATGTATAGAGGAATATGTACAGGTTAATGCCTTTAAAATATTTACGAAAATATTCCAAGGAAAGAAGAAGCACCCTGTTATTATAATGGAAGCAGGTTATGGTGATTATTCAAAGGCATGGGATCGTATTGCGGAAGTGCTGACGGAATATGGTACGGTACTTACATATGATAGAGCTGGATTGGGAAAAAGTGGGAATAGTTCCAAACGGCGTATTAGTTCTGAAATGGTAAAAGAATTAAGAGCTTGCTTAAAACAATTACAGCTTAAGCCACCCTATATTTTTATAGGACATTCCTTTGGGGGTATAAATATACGTTTATTTACGACTTTTTATCCTGAAGATACGATGGGAGTAGTTTTAGTTGATTCGACACCAGAAAATTATAAAGAAGATTTTTTACCAATAATGCCTCCAGAATTTCAAGAAGCTTACTATAAGCAATTTGTATATGAAAGTTCATATGAAGAGTTTATGTTTAGTCTAGGTGAAGCAGATAGACATTGTAAATCAATGAGTGATATTCCACTTGTCGTGTTAGCTGCTGGAAAAAAAGATTTTTATTCAGCAGATGCACAACTGAAATGGTTACAATTGCAAGAAGAATTATTACAATTATCAACCAATAATAAATTTATAATTGCAGAACATAGCGGTCACTATATCCAAAAGGATGCTCCACATTATATTATAGATGCTGTTAAGTGGATCCTTGGGGGAGGGGGGAGATAAATGTGTACACTTTATTTCAATATAATTGGCAAGTACGAGAAGATTGGTTTAAGTGGTGTGAACAGCTTACAGAGGAGGAATTGCTTCGCAAACGTGTTGGAGGTGTTGGGAGTATTTTAGAAACACTATTTCATATCGTAGATGTTGAGTATAGCTGGATTTGTGATTTGAAAGGAAAGGAAGTAGATGAGCCGCAATTTAAGGATTATCAATCAATCCAAAAACTGAAAGCGTTATCTGATTTGTATAACAAGGATTTAGAGGGATTTCTACGATCGTGGACAGAAGACTTAGAGAATAAAATATTAAAAGTTTCATGGACAGATAAAGAGTATAAGTATGGTGAAGTGTTACGACATGTTATTGTACATGAAATTCATCATATAGGTCAGCTATCAATACGGGCAAGAGAATTAAATCTTCAGCCCGTTTCAGCGAATTTAATTGGAAGAGGATTGTAGATTGAGAAACCGACTTGCTAAATGCAAGTCGGTTTTTTATATAAAAGAGAACGGTTAGTTAAAGTCCTCGGATTTTTTCTGACGTATATGTAAAAACATTAGGATCGTAATGATTAAAAAGATTATTACTGTTTGTATGATTAAATTTTTAAACTGAAGTAAAATGGTCCAAGATGTAATAGTGTCTTTGAAAGCTTGAAGTGCAGAATATGAGGTAGGTTCAAAACCGTATTGAAGTAACTTTTTTGTTTCAACAAAAGCGGTGTTTTCTTCATTGGCGTCTAATACTACAGAAATAAAACGTGTGTCTCCTTGATTTGCGGTACTAACAAAACTGTAATTACCGTTAGTTGACAAACTAGATTGTAAGCCATCAACATCTTTTAATTTAATGTTTTTATTAAGAGAATAAATCATTTTATTTGTGTTGAAAACTTGAACATCTTTGAAGGTAAATCGATAAGAGGTTTGTTTAGTAATATTTAATACATCTGGATAGTCTTTTATTAATTGTGCAGCTATTTCGGCTGCGTCTATTGCTGTAGTAATTGATTGTCTATTCTTTTCACTATTTATTCCGGTTGAATTTAAAAATGGAGATTGTTGTGATAACTTTAGTTGCTTTGCTTTTTCATTCATTAACGATGTAAAATTATCTTCATTTCCAGCAATGTGTTCTGCAAGTGCAAGCGCAGAACGATTATTTCCGGTTAAAAGCAAAGCATGAAGTAAGTCACGAACGGTAGTGTTATCCTTTGATGTTACTTGGATCGGACTTGTTTCTGTTTGAAAAACTTCGTTTCTAATTTTCACAGATTCATCTAATTGTATTTTGCCATCATGAAGTTGTTCCATTACAATATATTCTGTCATTAATTTAGATAAAGTGGCCGACTGAATAGGAGTACGTTCATTTTTTTTATAAACAATTTCACCAGAATTAGTATCTATTAAAATAGCTGATTTAGCTCGAATAGTTGGACCATTTACATAAAGATAAAAATATAAAACGATAAGTACAGTAATAAGAAAAGATAATAATAAAATTGTTATTTTTTTAAAAAATTGCATACGCGATCCTCCTACAATTACATCAATAATATTATTGTAAGAAGGAATGCTTAATTAGTAAGAAAGAAAAGGTAAAGAATTTCTAAAGAATTTTAAGGAATTCTTAAATTTTGGATTTTGATGGAAAATTAAAGGTTCAATTTCTTATTAGATAAGAAATTGAACCTAAAAATATGCCATATTAACATTTATATGGAAGTAATTTTACAGTGAAAGTTGTCTTTTCATCATCACTATATACTTCAATTGTTCCTTTATGCAGTTCGACAATACTTTTTGCAATTGCTAATCCGAGCCCTGATCCACCGGTGTTTGTCGATCGTGATTTTTCTACGCGATAAAAACGTTCAAAAACATGAGGTAAATCAGTACTTGGGATAGCCTGTCCGTAATTTGTTATATCAATTGCAATCGTATTATTGTCTTCGTAAGCTGTAATATCAATATGATTTCCATCATTTCCATAAGTAATAGCGTTTATGATTAGGTTTTCAAACACACGTACTAATTTATCCCCATCAGCGAGTACCATTAGCTTTTGAGATGGGAAAGAAGGGCGACATTCAATATTAGCTTCTTGAAGCTGTATCCGAAATTGGACAGTTAATTGTCCAAGCAATTCTACAATATCAATAGGAACAGAATTTAAACTTAACTCTTTATTTTGAACACGTGTATATTCAAACAAATCATTCATTAATGCGTTGAGACGGGTTACTTTATCGTATATGACTTGTATATAATGACGCAATTCCACTTCATCTCTATAATTATCATGATGAATTAAATTCACATATCCAACTATAGATGTAAGAGGCGTTCGTAAGTCATGTGATACATTTGTAATTAGTTCGCTTTTTGCTTGTTCCGCCTGTCTTTCTTCATCAATTGATACTTTTAACTGTTCAACAATTTGATTAACGCCAGTTGCCAATTCTTCTAAATAATTATGCTGTACAATAGAAACTTTATGATTAAAGTTTCCACTCGCAATATATCGAATTTCTTCAATCATTTTTTTGATACAAGTTTCATAGTAAAGCTTTCTTTCATGACGATAAAAAATGTAAAGATAGGATGAGAAAATAGAAAATAAAAACAAATAAGAAACGATCATCATCCATAAAGATTCCTTTATCCCTCTATACTTTTCATAACCAAAAATTCGAATGAATTCTTTACCTAGTTCGCTTAGAGTAAGTGAACTCTCAATTACACTCGTTACGAGGCGAAATATAATTAATTCGGTAATAGGTGTAAGAGTGATAGCTAATAAAAGCCAAAAAATAAGCTTCCACTTTGGTATATCTTTTAATATATCAAATGCTTCATTTCTCAATTTTATATCCTACTCCCCAAACCGTATGAATTAGTTTTTCACCATTCATTACGGTTTCAAGTTTATCGCGTAAATTACTAATATGGACCATAACCGTTTTATTAGAACCATAACCGTCTTCATTCCAAACGCGTTCGAATATCTCTTCAGAGCTAAATACTCTTCCAGTATTACTCGCAAGTAAATATAAAATATCAAATTCGATAGAGGTGAGCTTAATATATTCACCATTTACTTTAACCGTATGATTATGTTTATGAATTTCAACTGTACGAATGCGAATAATACCATCTTCATTCTTTGGTGTGGCAGCGTTTTGGAAAGATGATCTACGTAACAATGCTTTCACTCTAGCAACTAATTCTAGAGGATTAAACGGTTTAATCATATAATCATCTGCACCGGTCATAAGTCCTAATATTTTATCCATATCTTCAGCTTTTGCACTAAGCATAAGAATAGGTACAGTATTATTTTCACGCACTTCTTGACAAACTTCTAATCCATTTCGTTTTGGCATCATAATATCCAAAATCATAAGGTCAACTTCATATGTAGATATCATTTGTAATGCTTCATCACCATCATAAGCTTTATAAATGTTATAACCTTCATTTCGCAAATAAACAGCGAGTAATTCTACAATATCTTTATCATCATCAATAATTAATATGTTTTTATTCATCATATAGTTCCTTTCCTTGCGAATCATCAACATTACTATAATATCAAACATTTATGTATTTTGTAGTAATGTTTCTACATAAAATTTCACGTAACGTATTAAAAAGGAATTAACACAATTAAAACGAATACAAAATAAGAAGGATATTCAAATTTCACGTTATATTGAAAGTTAGTTATAAGGGGGACTTGCTATGTTATATAATGATATATATTCATTTACTCCGACTGGAAAAATAGAAAATGATATTAAAGCTTTTCTATTAAAATACAATAAAGAATGTACATATAAACATTCAATTCGTGTGGCAAATGAGGCAAGAAAAATTGCGGAAATATTTTATGAAGATGAAGAAAAAGCAGCGATTGCAGGGTGTTTCCATGATATTAGTGCAATCTTTCCGAACGAGGAGCGGATTGCAGTTGCTGAAAAATTTGGAATAGAAATATTACAAGAAGAACGAGAATTTCCAATGATTATTCATCAAAAATTATCGAGAGTAATTGCAAAAGAGATATTTAAAATAGAGGACGAAGAAGTTTTAAATGCTATCTCTTACCACACTACTTTGCGTAAACATGCTGCTTTTGTATATATTTCATATTTGTGGGAAAGAAAGGATACATTAAAAGTCATACACCCGTGGCTAGAAGAAGCATATTGGCATTTAAAAGAAATTGTAGAGTAGAAAGGGTATAAAATGAAATTAAAAGAATATATGATTCAAACATTTCCAGGAGTTACATTAGTACCGTCCATATACTTTCAGTGGGAAAATCATCTTCATTTTGATTTTGGGAAAGATAAATATCAATTCAAAGAAGATGGTAACACGTATAATATGGAATATTTCACACAACTATATAGGTATAATAAAAGTCTATTTAAAGATATATTTTCAAAAGAAGATACCGTCTTTCTAGTCACAAATGTTTATCGATTTAAACAGGAAAATATAAAAAATTCGCAGAAAATAAATGTATACAATAGATTTATTAAAAAGAAAGATTTAAAGTTTCATATAAGACAAGAAACATTCCCTTTTCTATTTGAAGATGAAGAAGCTGACTTATATTGTACATATCAACTTTCTTTACAATGTTTTGCGGAAGATATTAAATATGAACCGCTTATTCAAGCTGCTAATCATGAAGATTTCCCTGACCTATGCCCACGCCTAGGACGAAAAATAGAAATTTCATATCCAGATGTATTTTTTATAAATGTAACAAAGGATATAATCATGTTTATTTATGATGATAGAGGATGTGAAGTAATCGCGAAGAATAAAGAAATGATACGGGATTTATATGAGGCGTATAAAGAGTGGATACCAGATTATGAACGAGAAAGTATAGATAGCTTATTTAAATGACAATAGGGGAAGTGAAGCGTGTAATGAAACGTATCGCCATCGTATCCGCATGGGAACCAGAACTTACGTATTTGCATCAACATTATCCAAGTGAGCGTGTAGAGAAGATAGCAGCTTGGGAATTTCATTTTCATTTTATTAATGAATTAGAAGTGATATCAGTTGTAACAGGTGTTGGTAAAGTAAGTTGTGCTAGTTGTGTGCAATTATTAATTAGTGAATTTCAGCCGGATGAGTTGTTTATGACAGGGATATGCGGAAGTTTATCAAATAAGGTAAAAAATGGTCATATTGTAGTTGCGCTCAACGCAATACAACATGATGTTACTGCTGCTGGATCAGGAGAAGATGTTTTTAATTTATATAACGGTAGAACAGCACCTATTGAAACGACAAAAGCACTTGTAAGAAGAATAAAAAAAATACGTTCTTATGATCCGGTTCACTTCGGTACATTCTTATCTGGGGATCAACGTATACGTAGTTCAGAAATGAGATATTTACTTCATACTGTATACGGAGCATTGGCGGTTGATCAAGAAGTAGCTGCTTTCGCTTACGTATGTCATATAAATAAAAAACCATTTTTATGTTTAAAAGCTGCTTCGGATCAAGCGAATGATAAAACGAAAGAAGAACAAAAAATCTTTAAAATGTTAGCATGCGAAAGAGCGTGTGAGCATTTAATTGCTTTTTTACGTGTTTATGAGATTACTGTAGTTAACAATAGATAACAAGAGGGGAATTATTATTGCATACGTATTATGGAGAACTTTGTACAAAGATATATGAAAGTGATAAATCAATTGCGAGTGGAAAAGAATTGGATTTTTATCTTTCTTTTGCAAAAAACAAAAACATGAAAGTGTTAGAACCAATGTGCGGAAATGGTAGAATGCTAATTCCTTTTATACAAAATGGTGTGAATATAGAAGGATTCGACCTTTCAGAAGACATGCTTAAAGTGTGTAAACAGAAAGCGGAAAAATTAAACTTAAAACCGGTTGTGTCACTAGGGAGAATAGAAGAATACCATAGTGATAAAAAATATGATCTTATTATGATTCCTATAGGTTCATTTTCACTGTTACCTGATAATTTAGTAGAAATTAGTCTTCAAAATATGAAAAAAAACTTAAAGGAAAATGGAAAATTGCTTCTAACAATTGTACAAGGTGGAAGTGATACAGAACAAATTCTAGATTGGATAGAGACAAATAGAAAAGAAATTAATAATGAATTAATTGTTGAGTATAGAAAAGTGTCATATGATAAGGTGCAAAAACTTTTAAATATTATACTGAAATATGAAGTCGTTCATGATGAGAAAATTGAAGAAACTGAGATTATGGATTTTCCTATAAGACTATATGATTTAAAAGAGTTTGAAAATATACTTATTGCTAATGGATTTAGTCAAATTTTTGTTCATGAAATAAAGGATGGATATGGTGAAGGGAATGCGTTTCATGTGTTTGAATGTAGTATATAACAAATCATAGCGGAGGATTATATTTATATGATTCAATACAAGAGATGTAGTGAAGTCAGTATAGATTTGGTATATGAAGCTTTTAAGGATGGATTTTCAGATTATATTATTAAAATGGATGTTTCAAAAGAAGAATTTATAAAAAGGTTTTTTGGACCAGAAGGGAATTCACTGGAGCACTCCTTTCTTGCTTTAGACGGAGACAAATGTGTTGGCGTAATACTTGGTGGTATTAAGGTATATGAAAGTATAAAAACAATGCGCTGCGGAACATTAGCGGTTCATCCAGAGTTTCGCGGCATTGGTGTAAGTCAAAAGTTATTTGAGTTACATAAAGAAGAAGCAACACAAAATAAATGTAAGCAGCTTTTTCTTGAAGTTATTGTAGGAAACGATCGTGCGATTCAATTTTATAAAAAATTAGGTTATGAAAAAGTATATGATCTTTCTTATTATAATTTAAATGATTTAACTGAAATAATGAATAAAGGTAATAAAAATATTGAATTAATACAATTAGAATTTCCAACATTTAAAGTTGAAATTCAGAAATGGTTAAACTTCCATATAAATTGGCAAAATGATATTGATTATATCGAAAAAACAAATCATACATTTTACGGTGCATATGTTGATAGTGATATAAAAGGTTCTGTATGTGTAAATGAACAAGGAAAAATTAGTTTTATTTTCATAGACAAAGACTATAGAAATATTGGTGTTGGGACGAAATTATTACAGATAGCAAGTGAAGAATTAAAGTTATCAAGTTTATCAATTGGGTTTCCAAACAACAATTTACTGGAAGGGTTTTTAAAGAAATCTGGATTTGAAAAGAATTCTTTAGCACAATATGAAATGTATTTATTGCTATAAAAAGCGGAAGGAATTATTCTTTTCGCTTTTTATTTTGCACTATAGACGTTTTTGCTGTATGTGGGAGGATAAGTAAAAATAACAGAAGTCTTGTCACATATCTTATTGAGCTAACTGGCACTTTAGTTGAAAAAGGAAAATATATAGTAAACATATAATATATTAATACATTAAAAGATTTATGAGGTGAAAGTGATGGCAATTAAGCAAAACGAAATTAAAGTAGTAGTCGGAGCTGGAGTATTTAATAATAATCCAGGTTGGATTCAAACTCAAGATGATGAACTTAATTTACTAGACAATACCACTTGGGCAGAAAGATTTGAATACAATTCCATTTCAGCTATTTTAGCAGAGCATGTATGGGAACACCTTACGTTTGAAGAAGGTGTAAAAGCAGCTGAAATTTGTTATAAATTTTTAAAGCCAGCAGGGCATATTCGGTGCGGTGTTACTGATGCGTTTTTCCGAGATGAAGCATATCAAAATATAGTTCAAATGTAGGTGTTAGTTCCATCAGTTCATTAGTCGCAAATGCGGCTTTTTATATTTGTGCTGTAATCTAAAGTTTAACATGGAAGCAGACATACAGAATAAGTGATTTTGAACATTATACATAACTTGATTTGAATACTATATTAGCTCTTCTTAACATCATTTAGCTTAAAGAGAATTTCTTTTAAATATTTAATGGGAATATCATATAAAGTAAATAAATCAACGTTTTCTCATGTTGAATATTTTTGTGGGAATGTTGAGGTGTGCCTATTGCAATAAACACATGGAGAAAATATATAATAAATTAATGTTCGAATTACCATTCACACATTAATTTAATATTTCATTGCCATAGAGATTTCTTTTATACATAAATTCGTGTAAAATAAAATAAGAACATACATTCTGTACGAGATTAGGGGGAAATAAAAATGTTAGCTCAAATAGAGAAACAAACTGATGGCTATATTATAAAATTTGAACGCCAATTCCCTTATAAAATAGAGGAAGTTTGGTCTGTTTTAACTGAAAACAGCAAGCTTAAAAAATGGATGTCTAATTTACAGATTGAAAACCTTAAAACAGGTGGAATTATAAAGTTCGACATGATGGATGGTTCATTTTTAAATATTGATATTTTGGAGTGCAAACTAAATTCAGTCCTTGAATTCACATGGGATAAAGATCGTGTCCGATTTGAAGTACATAAAGAGGAAAATGGTTCTCTTTTACTTCTTAAAGAATACATTCATGAATTAACTGATCATACACCGAAAGATATAGCTGGTTGGCATATTTGTTTAGATCTTTTTTCTTACGTTTTAGAAGGGGAAGAGAAAGAATTTTCTAAAAGTGAATGGCAACAATGGTTTGAAAGATACAAGGATAAGATTCATGAAGTGAGAGGGTAATTGTATAATAAGTAATATTCATTATATGATTATTATATTATAAAAATGATTTTGTGGAAAAATAAGAATAGAGGTTAATATGAAAGTAAATCAATTAATTGCTAATAACATAAATAAACTTGATACTGTCATTCCATTTAATAAATCACTTGGTATTGCTGGTTTATCTGGATCTGGAAAAACAACTCTTTGTCAAACAATTGGTGAAGAATCAAAGAAGCGTCTAGTTTCCTTATTGCCAAAGGCTGAATATCAATATTTATTTCCTAATATTATGGAAACTAATTTTAGTGCAATTAAAATGGAAGAAATGCCTTTAGTACTTTTTTTAGGGAAATCATCAATTTCTTCCAATCCGCGTTCGACGATTGGCACTCATACAGGTGTTTTTAAAGAGATTCGTGAAAAACTAGCGGAAGAATTTAATCTTTCTCCTGAAGTCTTTTCATTTAATAATCAATTAGGTTGGTGTGCTGGCTGTAAAGGGCGTGGTACTACTAAAAATATTGAGTGTAAAAAATGTAAGGGGAAACGTTATAGTGAAGAAGTTGAACAACGTACTATTGAGTTATTTGCTAAATCACATACAATTTCAGGTATTAATGATTTAAGTGTTGAATCTATTCTTTCATTAGCAGAAGAATTAAATATTAGCGAAGCAAAACAACATATACTGCAAAATATAGTTAATATGAACATTGGTTATTTAACATTAAATCGAATTATGGGTACGTTGTCAGGTGGAGAATTAACACGACTTTACTTAGCTGAATTCATGGCAGTAAGTGAAAATGCTGTAATTATTATTGATGAGATTTCCGTGGGGCTTGACCACGAAACATTATTACAAATATTAGAAGAGATCAAAAAATTAGGGTGTAAAAATCAAATTTGGCTCATTGATCATTCAGATACAGTACTGGATACAACGGATGAGCAAATGTTCTTCGGACCTGGTAGTGGAAAATATGGTGGAAAAATCGTAAAAGAATCACCAAGGCCAAAGCCAATACTATCGGAACGAAATTACGAAATGCCAACAGAATATTATACATTCCATGAATTATATTGCCGGAATATCCAAATGACTGAGTTTCAGATTCCTAAAAATAGACTTGTAACTGTTACAGGAGAGTCTGGATGCGGGAAATCTACACTTGTCAATGAGTGTTTAGCTACAGATTTCTTGAATCGATATCCAAAAGATAAACTAGTTATGGTAGGACAAGATCGAAACCAATCGATTACAAGTCGATCAACTGTAGCAACTTTCCTAGATATTAAAAAGAAACTGACAAAGTATAGTGAAGAAATTGATGATATTTTTGAGCGCTCAATTGAGGATATTATTGATGAAATTCCAAATGAAGATATTGCGTATAAACGCTTGAGCCTACTAATCAAATTAGGACTGGGCTATTTAACATTAGAACGAAAAACACAAACATTATCAACGGGTGAGTTTCAATGTGTTCATTTAGTTTCTGAGTTATTTGCAAAAACAAGAAATCCACATACATTGTTTATTTTTGATGAGCCATCAAAAGGTTTATCGCAAAATATTTTAAATCAATTTATAGATAGTGTTAGAGGGATATTGCAAGATGAATCAGTCTCTATCATAATGATTGAGCATAACAGTTACATGCTAGAAAGTTCTGATTATATTGTCGATTTTGGAAAAAGACAGCTTGAATCTATAGAGCATCTTGATGTAGTAAGTCATGAGGATTATTATCTTCAAAAAAGCAGTCTGAATAATGCTGAGCAAATACATATTTCTTCAACACTGAATCAACAAAATGGAATTAATTACTTAGAAGAAAATCATATTGATTATTTTAAAAATGCAGAAAACATCTATAAGGGTGGCATATTAAAAAGCTTATCATCAATGGCTCGTTTAATTTACGGTGAATACGAATCTGATACAATTGCACCTGTTGTTGCTATTGATCTCGAAAGACATTTGTATAGTCAATATAGTTTCTTATATGAAATTGGTGGATTGATCAATCATATTGTAGCTGCTCATCCGACTAATAAAGATACGAGAAGCTTCGATTTCTATTCTCAGGATAATCATTGCCCATCATGTTCGGGACGTCTTAAAATTGAAGTTTTTGATAAAGAAATTACAATTCAAGATAAAAATGTTCCATTTTGGGATGGTCTATTCGATCCGGAAATCATGAAAGTATTAAAATTTTATCAATATGAAAAAATAGAATTTCTATTTGAAGAAATTAAAAATGAGCTTGGCCATGATTTGTCAAAGAGCTATAGTGATATGTCTGGGGAAGAAAAACATACATTTTGGTACGGCTATTTTGATAAGTCATTTTATGATAAGAAAGGCAAGACACGTAGAACATGGGTAGGATTTAATACAATTATTGGCGGTTATATTGTTATTTCAAAAGCAGCTATTAAAGAAGATATTAAGACTTCTAAAGAAATGATGACATGTCCAATTTGTGAGGCAACTGTATTAAATCACCAAAAACCACTTAAATTTGGAGATACAGATATTCGTGAAATTATCAATCAGCCGCTTAATGAAATAATAAAAATTGTAGGAGATTTACCTGTACTCATCAAATTGAAATCTATCGTAGGTGACAATATGATTATGACAGAAGATGTCTCTTTACTGCCTAGGAAAACACAAGTCGCACTGAAAATGTTTGAATTAGAACAAGCAAGCTTTTCAAACTATGAAATGGTGTTACAAAATGTTTTACCATTCTGGGGCGAAATTAAAGGTAATATCGAATCAATCAGCAATAATAATAAGGTGACTATTTGTGATTTCCAAAATATCAATGAAACAAGAGAAACTATCATAGATAAGTATTTCACAAATGGAAAATATAAAAAATTAACATATGTGTATGAAGCATTTGGTTATAAAAAATTAGTTACCCAAATTAATAAAATAAAAAAAAGCAACCCATGTCCATTCTGTAACGGAAAAAAAGTTATAACCGAAGATAACCTACATGATGGCGTGTTTAAATTAACAATTCCATGTATAACTTGTAATGCAAGTGGTATTAATGATGAAGGGCTTAAAGAAATTGTTGATGGCATAGATGTACAAACATGGTTAACTGGAAAAGTTAGTGATGTTGTGGATGAAAGTTTACGAACTGAGGATGTTGCAGACATTCTAATATTTAATCGAATTCGTGAGTTGAATAAGCGAGAAATGATGGCAGTTTATGAATGTCTGGAGACAAATAATTAAACGGAATAACTAGTATAATGATTAAATTAATTAGTTATAAGGATGAAAATACATGGTTTTAATTATGTAAAAATAACATATTTAATTGTTGTTTTAATCATTAAAAATGGTTAACTCTCATATAGAAGAATAGAATGTTAAGCTAAAGTTGAGCTTTGAGGTAGATAATTTATAGAGAAAAATAATTGTGTTACAGAGATGTCATATCCAATTAAATAATGATAAAGAAAAAGGCATATAAATTATGCCTTTTTTTCTTTATCATAAATTTGCCCGTAAATATCAAGACAGATTACCACTCTTTCTTGTTTCAATTTCACAATTGCATGTATCTCTCAACTTTTGTTTTTAGCAGAACTTTTAAAAAAGGATCCTGTATTACTTCAGCAGTTTCTAAATTAGCAACAAAAGCCACCTTAATAAGGGGCTTTTGTTTTAAATAATTTAATGGTATGTGTATCCTCCATCAGGAAATAATACATTGCCTGTAGTAAAGCCATTTTGCATTAAATACAGGACAGTATGTGCAATTTCATCATTATGCCCGGGTCTCTGTACAAGAGAAAGGGATTTATAAGCTTCATAAGCAGCTAGTCTATTTTCGTTTTGTTCATTTTCCCTTCGTATCGTTCCAGGAGAAACAACATTAACTCTAATTGGAGCTAATTCAACAGCTAAAGCTTTTCCTAAACTTTCAATAGCGCCATTACAAGCTCCGTAAGCAGGCGCTCCTTTAAGTGGCCGTTGACTAAATGCACCGGACATTAATACGATAGATCCAGAGTTTGAGAGAAAAGGAATTGCATATTTTACGGCATAATATTGTGGCCAAAATTTTCCGATAAAGCTGCTTTCGGCGATATCATCTGTAGCAGTTATTGGTCCAAGTGTGTAAGAGGCTCCTGGTGTGAATAAATGATCAAAATTCCCAACTTTCTTGAAAAAATCTTGTAATTGGTTTTTATCTTGGTTATCCAATACATAAGTTTGAAGATAGTTGTTATTTATTACTTCTCGAGCAAGCATTAATTTTTCTTCTGAGCTTCCTGCAATAATAACATGTGCTCCTTGTTCAATTGCTTGTTTTGCTGTTGCTAATCCAATACCAGAACTCCCGCCAATGATAACGATATGTTTATCCTTTAATACAGTAATAGACATGATTAAACATCTCCCTTAATATAAGATTTAAAATAAGTTGTGTTAATTTTATTATTCGTTAAAAAATGACTACTGAAAAGTACGCACTTTATATGTACTTAGTCGCGAATTTCGTACTAATCGCTTGTTGTATGGATACATAATATTAAAAATTACTGGAGGGAGTGGTGAGGAAAATGAATTTAGAGGAACCGAAATTAAAAGGGGTAATAGCAACATTACAAATAATCGGGGGTAAATGGAAGCCACTCATTTTATTTATATTATTAACAGATGGAACGAAACGGTTTGGTGAATTAAAGAGATTAATACCAGATATATCTCAAGGAACATTAGCGAAGCAGCTTCGTGAATTAGAGCACGATCAACTAATAAAACGCGAAATTTATCAAGAAATACCACCTAAAGTGGAATATAGCCTAACCGAGCATGGAAAAACAGTCAGTATTGTTTTGGATAGTATGTGTGGTTGGGGAAGAGGACATTTAGAATATATCGATAAGAACAAACTATAATATTATTATGTAAACTAAATATGGTGTGTCGAAACATATCGTTTTAATAATTTGTATTTTATAATATATAATTAAATAGTGTTATAGGTTATTGCATATGCAGTCTTCTAGATGAGGTGATATGGATGAAATGGTGTATCTTTCGAAGTAACTAGTTGTTCGGGGCTGAAAAAATGCGTACCAGATAAAAAAGGAGATTTACGAAAATATCAACTTTGAGTCTATTTCGAAGATCATCATAAACATTTAATACATTTTTGCAAAGGGGAAATAATAAAATGAATGAATTAGAGTACAAAAATTTTTATGATAAAGTGGGAAGTGAAAACGGTTGGGATTTTAGTAAGCTAAAATGTGAGACTGTAGGAGACACTTGGGACTTTTATAGCGAAGTGAAAGAAAGATGTAAACCATCACATATTCTACTTGATGTTGGTACAGGTGGAGGAGAAAATGTACTTAACATAGCATCTTCAGCTGCATCACTGATTGGGATAGATAATTCTAATGGAATGATCAAAACAGCATATTCTAATTTGAATAAAGCAGGTGTACAAAACGTTGAATTTCTTCAAATGGATTCTGAAGCTTTAACGTTTCCGCATGCTCATTTTGATATTGCTTCAAGTTGTCATGCGCCATTTGTAGCATCTGAATTGGCAAAAGTAATAAAAAAAGGTGCTTTTTTCTTAACACAACAAGTTAGCGAACGTGATAAATTAAATCTTAAAGAAGCATTTGGTAGAGGGCAATGTTTAGGTGAAAGAGATGGTACGTTAAAAGATAAGTATATGGGTGAACTTATTAGTGCAGGATTTGAACTCGTACAAGTACGTGAATATGATGTTACTGATTATTACAGTACTCCTGAGGATCTCATTTTCTTATTAAAACATACGCCTATTATTCCTAGATTTGGAGAAAAAGAAGAGGATTTTAATATTTTACAAAAGTTCATTGACACTAATAGTTCTGAAAAAGGTATTCGTACGAATTCAAAAAGGTTTATGATTATTGCTGTTAAATCATAGTGTATTTTAACGTAAAAGCTGATCTTCTTAAAAAAATCAGCTTTTTTTGTGGAAAAGAATGCAGAGAAAACTGACAGTATAGTAAAAGTAATTCCTGACACTACACATTTGCTGCATTGGGATAAACCAGAAGTTGTTATAGAGGAAATAAAAAGTAATTGGAGCTAACATATTCATACTAAAGTTGTAGTTTTTATATAAAAAATCCATCCTTCGGTTTGATTTTATCTATTTATAAGTGTAATACAATAAGAATAGATAATAAGAAACAAGGGGGAATGTAACGTGATTACACATATATCAGATATAAAACTACAAACGGTTTCAATAGAAGGGGTAAAACAAGTTTATAAAGACATATTATCTTTTCCAATAAAAAAAGAAACCGCATCATTTGTTCAATTTGAAGTAACACCGTATACAACAATTAGTTTTCAAGAAGTATATGAACCAATTGCACCTGCGCATTTCGCCTTTGAGATTCCATATTCAAAATTTCATGAAACAGTAAGATGGCTTGAAGGTTCTGGATTACTCATTGTGAAATGGAAAGATGGAAATACAATTGGTGAGGAGAACGGTCTATTCAATTTATACTTTAAAGATGGTGATGGAAATCTTCTCGAAATTATCGCACATAGTTATGTTAAAGAAGAGGTATTAGTCCCGCATTCACCGTTAAACATTTTATATGTAAGGGAAATTGGTCTTCCGGTTAAAAGTGTACCTGTATTTACGGAATGGTTGAAATCAAATCTAGACATGAAAACGAAGGAAGATGGGGATATTTTTAACTTTGTTATAGGTGGCACTGCATATATCGTTGCAACCTGGTGGCAGCGACCGTGGATTCCAATCGCGATGAAAGCTTTACCACCGAAAGTACATGTTTCATTCGGAACACCGGATCATGCGTTTTTACAACATATCCAAAATAACTTTAAGAAAAATAGTGTTCCATTTGAAAATAAACATACTGAAGTATTGTTTATTCAGCAAAGGTATTCATTTTCTGTTTTGCATACACCGGAGTTTCGTTCCGATATTCCTAGCAAATTAAACTTACCACTTTCTATATAATTATAGGGAGGGATAAGTTTTTTGCATTTTTTATGAAGAAAAGGATTTCAGATAATTACACTGAATTTAGGAGTATAAAGTGTTATTCTAATTTACTGTAAGGAGAGAAATGAATTGAATCTAGGAAATCCGATAGCCAAAGGAAATACGGCTGAAATTTATCTTTGTGATAATAAAGCTGTAAAATTGTTTAAAGAATATCTCCCTAATACAGAATCTCTATACGAAGCACAAAAACAAAAGTATGCATATTCATGTGGTTTACACGTTCCTAAAGTATTTGAAGTTACAGAGATACAAGGTAGACAAGCTATTATTATGGAATATGCGGAAGGAGAAAGTGTTGGTGAGCTTCTACTTAATAATTTGAATAAAGCAGAGCATTACATTGGCCTATGTGTTAATGAGCAAAAAAAGATTCATGATAGACGTGTGAATACGGATGAAATGGAATCAATGAGGGAAAGGTTAGAGCGTCAAATTAAATCTGTACATAAATTGGATGAAAAGCAAAAGGAAAATATATTGAATAAGTTACATTCAATCAAATTTGAACACAGATTATGCCATGGGGATTTCCATCCATTTAATCTAATTTTGAGTAAAAAGAATGTGAATATTATAGATTGGGTAGATGCTAGTTCAGGTGATATTCGTGCAGATGTGTTTCGTACATATTTATTGTATGCGCAGTCTTATATAGAATTAGCGGAAATGTATTTACAAATATATTGCAATAATACTGATCTAACTAGAGATGAGATTTTTCAATGGGCTCCTATTATTATTGCAGCTAGATTTTCTGAGGGAATATCTCCGCAAAATGAAGTGTATTTGAAAAGATTATTGAATCAGTATTTATAAGTAATAAAACAAAGGTTGTCTAGTAGCTAATTAATAAATGCTGTTGTTTAACTAAAGTTTCCTTGTAGTTAAACAACAGCATTTTTAAATATTGATATAGGTATACTTATTTTCTATCTTCATTCTATAAAGATTCATTATCCGTACTTCTTCCTCAGTTAATTTTTCTTTATTCCAATACATATGCATTAAGCTATATTCGAATATCTCTTTTAATTTAGTAAACAATGGTAGCTGGTCTAGCATCTCTTTAGGTAAATCATTTTCTTCTTTGTATCCTTCAACTATTGCTTTTGTAATAGAACTCTCATAGTCAACTATGTTACCATTCCCAACGAATGAATACTCTATCGCACTATAGATTGGAACTGCTAAATCGAATATATAAAAATGTTTCTCACAGTCTTGAAAATCAATCATTGTTAAATTTGAATTATTTTCGACTAATATGTTTTCTAACCATAAATCTCCGTGAATTAAGCCATAATTTGAAGGATTCTTTGGCAGTTCCTTTATAGAAGCTAAAACGTCAGATGCAATTTCTCTTATAGAAGTTTCTTCTTGAGGGATATAGTTAAGAAAATTATACTCTTCATTTTCATACCAGTCATTTATATGATTTACCGGTTGAATTCTTTCAAAGTCTTTAGATATACGATGTAATTTTCCAATTTGTTGACCAAGCTTTTTAAATACATTAGAATTCCAGTCGTTTCTTGGTAAATGTATACCAGGAGCAGCTTTATATAATACAGCAAAAACTTCTTTGTCTAATGTTATTTTCTCTACTAAATTCCCCTTTAAAGAAGGTATTATTGGAGGGACTCCTAAGCCCTTTTGATATAAAAAATTCGTATATGTAACTTCTTCTAATTGCTCTTCATATGTTTTATAGTTTGTAATTCTAACGAAGTAAGTACCTTGTGCTGTGAAACATTGATACATTTCATTTGTTATTAGTGTCATTTCAATAAAATCCAATGGATATAGTTTATTAATTAGTTTAAGTATCTCTTTTTCTATATTATTCATTTTAACTTCCTTTCCAAACATAAATTTTTCACTCACAAAACTACTAGTTCCTTAACTTACAAATTTCGTGTTTTATTTGGTAGAATCCTTTAAAAAAGATTTATCCCATAAAATCCCGATTAGTATGGGATAATAATCAGTGGGGAGGAACAAACTCCCCACTGATTAAAGTTTCACTTTATTGGAAATTCAAGTAAATGTATAACAAAATAAGATAGCTGAAAAAATATGAAATGAGTAATTACATATGATATTTAAAGGTTCTAGAGAGTGGTTAATGTTATAAACCACAAGAAATATCAAAAGAAAGAAGTAGATACTTCTTATAATTTTTAGTGAGGAGGGGGATAAATGAATGAACATATACAGCTAATGATTGAATGGATTGAGGGCAATTTAAAAAAGAAGTTTTCATTAGATAAATTATCTAATTATATGGGATATTCTCCTTACTTCTGTTCGTTTAAATTTCATCAAGTAACAGGGATAAGTATTAGACGATATATTCTTCTTAGAAGATTGTATTTATCAACGGAAGATCTGACGAATGATAGAAAGATAATTGATATCGCATTTGATTACGGTTACTCTTCGCAAGAGGCTTATAGTAGAGCATTTAAAACTGTTTTTGGTATAACCCCAGGAAAATTCCAACTTAACAAAATACCGGTTCAATCATTTATTAAACTCTCAATCAATGATGGCAAGGAGTGGGATAGAATGAATTTTTCTAGAAAAATTGAAGTTGATCAGTTACGAAATGCGAAGAGTGATCTGTTTGATAAAGATGTACTAAACATATTAAATGGTCAATTTATGTATGAAGAATTTAAAAGTGAAAAACTAATGGGGGAGTCTGATTACGCTCCATTTAATGAAGCTATGTGTGTAAATGCGACGACTGCACAGATTTTTGATGATGAGTTTATTAAAACAAGGGCAGAAGGGCACCAAGGTACTGTAGAAAATTATACGAAAAAGGTTATTCATCCTTTAGAGAATCTTTTTAAGAAAGAGTATAAATGTATTGTTTTATGGTTCGGTGAAGATATGTTTTGCCAAATGAATCTACTTACAGTACTTTCTTACCTTGAACAGTCTGGTTATAAGGGCAAAGTATACTTAAATAGCTTCAGAGAGGATGAATTTAAAGTTAGTCAAATAGAACTTGAATTAGGGAACTATTTTTCTGTTTACAATGAAGTTCTAGTAAATCATAAAAAGCCATCTCATGAGATACTACCTGTAATGTATCAGGCGATAGATTTATATTTAGAGATGCTAAAAGAAAATAATGTAGTAGTAAAGTATATCTCCAAAAATAAAGATTTACCAACACAAGAGTTACTAAAAAGGTTGTTTAATCTTTTTCCAACAATAGGATATGGGGACCTACAATATATAGAGCTTATTAATAAAGCGAGATGAAAATTGAAACTAATTAGAAGAGAATACAGTAAAAAAGATACACCTAAAAGTATAGGTGCATCTTTTTTACTTATATTTGTTCAAGTAAATTTAATTCCTCTTCTACAAATGCCATTAATTCTTTTATTGTCTCACTAGAAAAATCAAAACGAATTCCAGCTGCTTCATATACCTCTGGTAAGGATTCAGAGCTACCTAGAGATAATGCTTTTTTGTAATTTTGTAGTGCTTGTTTAGGATTCTCTTTATATTGTTTATACATTTGCAATGCACCAAGTTGCGCGATTGCATATTCGATATAATAGAATGGTATTTCGAATATGTGTAGTACAGGTAACCAGCCAGTTGCTATCCAGTTTTCATAACCTTCAATATTTACCACATTCGATTGGTAAGTGTTATGTAATTCTAAATATTTTTCATTTCTTTCTTTAGCAGTATGATTTGGATTTTCATACATCCAATGTTGGAATTGATCAACGATAAGCATTTGTGGTAAATACTTAACAATATCTTTAAAGAAATCTAATTTTGCTTTTATAAATTCTTCTGTATTCTCATAAAATGTATCCCAATACTCCATCGAAAACAATTCCATTGTCATGCTGGCTAGCTCAGCTGATTCTGAAGGGATTTCTAAATATTTTTGTAGCTTTAGCTGATTCATACATTCATTATGAATACTATGGCCCATTTCATGGAGGAAAGTAGTAACATCATAATGTGTATGATTGAGATTCATAAAAATAAAAGATAATTGAGAAGCAGGTAAGTGTTCGCAAAATCCTCCAGGTGCTTTTCCTTTACGACTTTCTAAATCTAAGCAATCATTTTTATGCATACGGCTCAATAATGCAGAAAATTCTGGGTCTAGTTTTTGTAAAATATGAGAACTTTTTTCGATTAAATCACCCTCGTCTTCAATGGGCTTTAATACTTTTTGATTTGGTGCGGCTGCTTTTAGATCCCACGGACGAAGTGTATCTACTTGAAGTTCAGCTTTTTTCTCATTAAATATATTATCAATAAGTGGCACAACGTATTTACGAACGGATTCTGCAAGTTCATAGCAATCATCAGCCGTATAATCAAAACGTTCATGTTTTTTAAACATATAATCACGATAATTATCTAATTGAATGTTTTTTGCCTTTTGGTGACGGATTGCAATTAATTCATTTAAAATATGTTGTAAATTATTTTCAACAGATAAGAATTTTTCAGAAATGAGCGTTTTTGCTTTTTTTCGTATATCACGATTCGGATTTTGTAAGTAAGACTGTAGTTCAGTAATTGTTTTTTCTTCGCCATCCCATAGTGCAGTCAAACTGCCTGTAATTTCGAAGTACTCGGTTACTAATTTGTCTTCTTTTACTTCTAAATCAATGTTCTTTTCACAAAATAATGTTTGCGCATTTTTTATTTTTTTATCTAGTAAGCTATAAGTTTTTGGATCAAGTTGCATTCGAAAGGGTGACTCTAAATATTTATTATCAAAGGAATTTTGATAACGTTTCAAAAGAGGCCTTACATATTGTTGATCATATTCAAACATATCTTTTATTTCTTTGTTATCTGTATTACATTGAAAGTCAATATAGTGTGATCTTAATTGTTCTTCGATTTCCCAAATTAATTTCGACTGTATTTTCAGCCAATTTTCTAAATCTTCTCCTGAAGAAATGGGTTTACTTAATAAAGTAGACAATTCGTTCTCTAGCTCATGTATATTACGGATATCGATCGTATTAGAGTTCTGCATTATTTACCCCTCACTTTTTATTTACTCAAGGAGGTATTCTTCTTTTTCGCTATGATTCCTTTTTTTCCTAGAAAATTTGTGCCTATTACTCCAAGAACAATCATAAGTGTACCGACAATATGATAGTAGGCAATTTGCTCGTGTAAGAATACAATGCCTGCGATAATGGTAATAAGTGTAGATAAGTTGCTAAAAACACTTATTTTGGCTGCTTCAATATAAGATAATGAATAGTTTAATAATAATGCTGTCAGTAAGGATGATAGTAATCCTAAATATAAAATGGAGATAAGAAATGTGCTGTTCGTAAATGGCTTAAAGTATACAGTTGTTGTACCTTTGTTTATATGGCTGACGATAGCGATTAAATTAAAAGTAATAAAACCAATTGCTGTCATTGTGTATGTTAAATCCATTAGCTTGAATTTCTTTGTCATTTTTCGAGCTAACACATTATAGCAAGCAGATGATAATGCCGATAATAAAATGAGAATAACGCCGATGAAGCTCGTTTCATGAGCTCCTATACCATTCATGATAAATATATATATGACACCGACGACAGAAATAAATACAGATGTTTTTTGCCATGTATTCGTATACTCTTTTAAAAAATAGGAAGCGAGTATCATTGTAAATATAGGAATAGCTGCTTGTATAATTCCAGCTTCAGAAGAACTTGTATATACTAATCCAAATGCTTGGAAAGCAAAGAATAGTGCTGGATAAAATATTGCGAGTGGTAAAAGTGCAAGTATGTTTTTAAATGATATATTTAACTTTACAAAACCGAAAATAACCGGAATATTTGCTGCCATGAAGGCAACTGTAAAACGGTGAGCCAGAGTATCAAGAGGACTCGTAATGGTTAGTGCTAGCTTCACAAACATAAATGAAAATCCAATAATAAATGAATAGAGTAATGCTGATATATATGCTTTTGTTGTATTTTTCATAATTTCACCTCATAGTAGTTAATTTCTTACTGGCCAGTATACGTACATAGTAATCCTTCTGATCTAGTGCTACAATGTGAACAAATACAAACTGTACCGGTACAAAAAATATAGGAGGTGTAATGATGTATAAGTATTTACATGTTTTGAACGACTTAGAAAGTATGATTCAAAATGGTGAGATAAAAGAAGGAAAGAAATTACCGTCTATACGGTCGCTTGTTACACAATATGAATGTAATAAGGCGACTGTAATACGAGCGCTGCATGAATTGGAAAAGCGTCATATTATTTATTCTGTACCTCAAAGTGGATATTACGTTGTTAAGAAATCTGGAAGTTACGTAGAAAGTAACGAGATTATTGATTTCGCTTCTTCGGCCCCAGATCCAGATGTTTTTCCATACTTAGATTTTCAGCATTGCATTAATAAAGCGATTGATACCTATAAGAATGATTTGTTTATATACGGAACACCGAAAGGGTTACCATCTTTAATTTCGGTTGTGCAAAAACAGTTAGCAAACTATCAAGTTTTCACGAAGGAAGATAATATATTTATAACGTCAGGTGTGCAGCAAGCACTTGCTATATTAACTTCAATACCATTTCCAAATGAAAACGAAACGATACTAATTGAACAGCCAAGTTACCATTTATATATTGAATATGTAGAAACAAATAAGATCCCTGTGATCGGAATAAAACGTACACATGAAGGGTTAGATTTAAATGAACTAGAGCGGATATTCAGAAAAGAAAAAATTAAATTCTTTTATACAACTCCAAGATTTCATCATCCACTTGGAACTTCGTATTCTAAAAAAGAGAGAGAAAAGATTATTCAACTTGCGAAGAAATATAATGTATTTATAGTGGAAGACGACTATTTAGCAGATTTAGAAACTGATTCAAAAGTTGATCCTTTTTACAGTCAAGATAATTGTAACCATGTTATATATTTAAAAAGTTATTCGAAGATCATCTTTCCTGGTTTGCGAGTCGGTGTTGCAGTCATCCCGCAATCCATTGCAGATGCCTTTTATAAGTATAAAAAGATTTTAGATATCGATAGTCCTATGATCTCGCAAGCTGCTTTAGAAATTTACATAAAGAGCGGAATGTTTGATCGGCATAAACATAAAATAAAAGCATCTTACTACAATAGGTCAAAAAAACTAGCGGCAGTAGTAGAAGGTGTTCAAAATGAAAATCCAAGTTTGTTTACTTATAGAACAGTAGATCCAATTGGGATACATACTTGTTTACAGTTGAAAAGAAATATAGTCACGGACACATTTATTAAAAATTTAAGCAAGAGTCAAATAAGGATAGATTCTATTGATAAAAATTATTTAAGTAACTTTCATAAAGAGAGATTGTTAAAGTTAAATGTATCTAATGTAAAAGAAGAAAAGATTGAAGAAGGGATTGGCAAAGTAATTGAGGAAATAAAACGAATGAACCGTGTAGATTTTCAGTTTAATAAAGAATAAGGTTTATTAAGAGGCGTAATATGAAAAAGAAAATAATTGCCTTGTTTGTATGTACTGCTCTGGTTGAGTCACAATAATATCGTTTAATTATAAAAAAATCGTTCCATTCATGATATACCATTAAAAGGTCGTTTTCTTGAATATGAATAAGCGAATGGGTTATTAATATGTGAATTAAAGGTAATTCAGAGAGGGTTATTTTATTTAGTTTGAGGAAGTATTACTCAACATTATGGAGGAGATCGATTATGAGCGATACACAGACGTTACGAGGGCTAACTACTGTTAGTTTTTGGACAAACAATTTAGTAGATGCAAAGAAGTGGTACGCTGAGCTATTAGGAAGTGAACCATACTTTGAACGCCCAGGATATGTCGAATTTCGCATTGGAGACTACCAACATGAGCTAGGTTTAATCGATAGCCGTTATGCACCAGTTGGTACAGTGACCGGTCCAGCTGGTGCTATCGTGTATTGGCATGTTGATGATGTAACGGCAACGTTCAATAAGCTGTTGTCTATGGGAGCGAAAGAATATGAGGCACCTACAGAGCGTGGCGTGGGATTCATCACGGCTTCTGTAGTTGATCCCTTCGGAAATATATTAGGCATTATGTACAATCAGCACTATTTAGATGTGCTGATTTCGAACGAAAAAGCGTGAACCTCGCTGTTGCACAATGAGGCATAGGGCGCAATACTAATCAAATTTAATTCATATTATTTAACCCCTTTCTTAACATCAGAACGGGGTTATGCTTGTTTTACGTTTACTGTAATGTTTTAAATACTCCGAAGTAAAACTTTTAAATAACAGTTTACCTTCAGTTTCTATAATACAACCTAATAACTATTAATATATATAGTAGATATTTACTTTATAAAATAAGGGGGATATTATGACTGAAACAAAAGAATCGTTAGCAGGGAATCTAGAAAAAGATGTGAAGTTTTCTATTATAATTCCTGCACACAATGAAGAAAAGTACATTAAAAAATGTTTGGATTCAATTGCAAAGGCATCAGAGGCATATAAAGATCAAACTGAAGTCATAGTTGTTTTAAATCGATGCACAGATAACACAGAAGAAATAGCAAAGTCTTATAACTGTATTACATTAAAAAATAACGATAAAAACTTATCCAAAATCCGAAATGCAGGGGCCGAAATAGCTAGTGGAGAAATAATCATTACTATAGATGCTGATACCCAAATGACAGAGTTTATGTTGTCTAATGTAGACAAATATTTAGCTTCAGGTAAATACATTGGTGGTGGGGTAACTGGGAAGTTTGAAAGGATGTCTTTAGGAATATTCGTTTCCGCAATGTTAATAATAATCCCCTTACTTTTTAAGTATGGCGCTATATCTGTAGGGATTTTTTGGTGCTATAGAAAAGACTTTATGGCAATCAACGGATTTAATGAAAACATGCTTATGGCCGAAGATGCAGATTTCGCTAAACGATTAAAAGAATGGGGAAAGCAAAATAATAAGAAATTCGGTACAATTAAAAATGGAATGATAACTTCATGCAGAAGATTTGATAAATATGGAGACTGGACTTTACTTAAAAATCCAAAAGTAATCTTAGCTTATCTAAAAGGAAAGGATAAAAAATACGCAGATAAAACATATTATGATAACCAAGAAAGGTAACTGTGAAGATTTCTAAACAAATCATCCTCAAATGAACTGGTGAATCAAGATAAATAAAATTCAACAAAACAAAAAGAATCTTATTTATTATCTCTACACATATATCGCATAAAACATTTTTAAAATTTAATTGAATAAATGGAAAAACATTGCCAAATAAATGATGTCCTTAAAGTATAGTTTTTATTTTTTATAGGAGGGTGATGGAGTCTATGGCGGTACGTATAGTCGATGATCTACAACAATTCTCTTTATTACTTATGTTTTTGAGTACATTAATATTTTACAGATACTTAAAGAAGATTAAACGAGAGAGAAAACTGACTTCTTTCGAATGGACAATGTATTTTGTCACTCAATTCGCGACTTCCATTTGGGCAATTACTTATTTTATTAAATTCTTGTCTGAATCGTAAGTTACATTCAACCATTTTAGTTTATTAGATTATTGTTATCTATTAGGGATATAAATATAGTCCGTGTCTAAATCAATGACGACATCGCTCGTAATGTTTTCTTGTAATGACTTTGGAATGTTTTCAAAATGATATCGTGCACAAAATAAACTTACAAGATTCTCATTAGATAACTCTTCATTTTTCACGTTTAAATACATTACTATTAACTGGTTAATAGAACAGTTAGGACCAATAACATACTCATTAATTTCATATCCATCAAATTCAATTATCATGTGATCACTGTTGAGTGCTAGCCAACGTTATAGCTTTAATTTTGGATGAATCTATTATATATTGTTTGAATTTTGGTGAGAATATATTTTTGTAAAGTGAGAGGATAGTAATGGAACAATATAAGTTAGTTTTAGAAGGACGTAAACAATTAAATTGGCAAACTTGTGAAATTAAGTCTATACAGGATGATGAAATTATCATTAAAACAATCGCAGGTGCAATTAGTATTGGAGCAGAGTTACCACAGTATAAAGAATCGGATGTTACAGATACAAATCCTTTTTATCCAAGAGAAACTGGATATGAAAGTTATGGTAAAGTTATTCAAATTGGTAATAAAGTAACAAATTTAAACGTAGGCGATAAAGTAGTTTCTTTTTATGGGCATCAAACGATAGGAATAGTTAAGGGATATAAAGTAACTCGAGTACCTAGTTATATAAATCCTAAAGTTGCCTTATTATCCATTCTTTCATGTGATGCCGCTAAAGGAGTATTAAAACTAAACCCACAACAGGATAGAAAGGTACTTATTACTGGCATGGGAGTTATGGGTTTACTCACATGTTATTTCTTAAAATACTATGCAGGTGTGGATCATGTGGATGTTGTTGAACCTAATAAAAATAGAAGAGAATTGGCACAGAAATTTGGTGCAAAAAACATATATGATTCAGAAGAGCAAATAATAGAAACATATAGTTACGGTTTCGAATCTTCAGCTACAAATAGCGGATTTCGTACATTGCAAAAAGCTCTTAATAGTAAAGGTGTAATATGTATACTTTCAGATGGTAATAAAGAAGAACTAACATTAACCGCCGACTTTTATCGGAAAGAATTGCAAATTATTGGTTCAAGTGACGGATATGATTATCAAAAACATGCAGATTGGTTTTTTAGAAAAATAGAACAAACACCATTTATAGAAGAAATTTTTCAACATGAAATACATTATACTGCACTCATACAATGTTTTGAGGAATTGGAGAAAGGGATAATTAATCCTTTAAAAGTATACGTTTCATATGAATAATGAAAAAACTAACCAAATATTTGTCACATACTTTACATATGTTTCGTCTTAATTATGATATTCAAAATGAGGAGGAATACATATGAAAATTTTTGTAGCAGGTGCAACGGGTGTAATAGGACGTTCTTTATTGCCAATGTTAATAAAAGAGGGGCATACGGTATTTGCAATGATTCGTAATGAATCGCAAGTAGAAGCAATAAAAAAAGTTGGGGCTATACCAGTAAAAGCCGATGTATTTAATCGCTATGCTGTATTTTCTGTATTAGAAGAGACAAATCCCGATGTAGTTATTCATCAATTAACATCATTGTCTTCATGGGATTTTGAAGATAATGCAAAAATTAGAATTGAAGGTACTCGTAATCTCGTTGACGCAGCTAAAAAGGTAGGTGTAAAGAAAATAATTGCTCAAAGTATTTCGTGGGCATATGAACCAGGAGATACACTTGCATCAGAAACAGATCCGCTAGATTTTTCAGCTTCTATACCTCGTCAAGCTACGATAAATGGTATTGCTAAATTAGAAGAAACAGCCTTTGAATTATCCGAAGCAGTTATACTTCGATACGGTACGTTATATGGCCCAGGAACGTGGTATACGGAAAACGGATTGATTGCGAATCAAGTTCTAAATAACGAAATTGTTGCGACGGATGGGATCAGCTCGTTTATACATGTCGAGGATGCAGCTAGGGCAGCAGTGTTAGCTCTTAATTGGCCCTCAGGTATAGTAAATATAGTTGATGATTACCCAGCTACTAGTAAAGAGTGGTTACCGATATATACAACTGCAATAGGGGCACTTAATCCTAAGATTCAAACGGGGAAAAATAGCTGGGAGAGGGGTGCTTCAAATAATAAAGCACGTAATGCGTATGGATGGATACCTTTATATCCTTCATGGTCTGAAGGGTTTAAAGATTTGATGAGTATGTGAAATATCATAAAAATCTTTTAATGGGAATACTAGTAACATTCACAATTAAAGGATTGGACTGTAATGAATATACTTTTTGAAAGCTTTATTTTAATCCTCACTGGAATTGTTGTTTTAAAAATGACAGGTAGTAAGTCCGTTAGCCAAATGACCAGAGCTGAAATTATTATTGTTGTTTCTATAGGTCGTATTATTGTAGAACCTATATTAAGTAGGAAAGTAGTCCCATCTATTTTTACTGCGTTTATTTTTGCGAGTGTTTTACTTATCATTCATTTTTTTGAATTGAAATCACGAAAATTAGAAAAGTTTCTCAATGGAACTAGCATTATTGTTATAGAAAACGGAAAGATTTTAAAAAAGAATTTATTACGTGCAAAAATGTCAGAACAACAATTGTTTATGCATCTGAGAGAAAAAGGTATACATGAAATCAAGAATTTACAACAGGCAACTGTAGAAACGAACGGACGTATTGGGTATCAACTAACTACCACGGCACAGCCAGTTACGTTAGAAATGTTAGAAAAGCTATTAGAGAAATACAATCTTAAAAAATAGTTATAGATTGAAAAGTGCTTATACATAAAGGTACTTTTCGCAAATATGTAAAAGTCCCTTCAGTAATTCTGAAGGGACTTTCGTGTTACTTTTTGTACTTAATAAGACTGGAAGGTATGATTTTTAAAGGTCTCATCATATCATGGTCTTCATGCTCTAAACGATGACAATGCCATACATAATCTCCAGAATAGGGTTCAAACTTCATAATAATTCGAACGATTTGTTCACCTGCTACTAGTACGGTATCTTTTAAACCCAAATCAGCTGGGAGAGAATCTAATAAGTTTCCATTCAAATCATGACGATCAAGAACTTGAAAATTAACTAGATGTATATGAATAGGATGAATCCCAACGGTCAAATTTACTAACTCCCATATTTCAACAGAATTTAATAAGGGTGTTTCTGTCACTGGATCGGCCCATTCTTTATTATCTAATAAAAGCATGAGACGCCCAAATTCATCCTCTGAGTCATTTAACGTTAATCGTCTTACTTTCTTTACTTTTTCTACGGGAATAAAGTCAATGTTACTTAATTTGCATGGTATTTTACTTTTATCTGGGCAGGATAATCGTTTCGTTACTTGGAACTCCATAATCTCACCAGTTGGATTATCTAAATCAATGCCATTTTGTAAAACTACTTTTTTTCCTGCAAACCTTGAAAAATCAATAATAATGTCAATACGCTCTGCTGGTGAAACATCTAAACTTTGTACTTTAATCGGCCGTTTAAGAAGGCCTCCATCAGTCCCTATTAAAAAGAATGAGCTAAGGTCACTTAATTGGAACTTGTATGTGCGAGTATTAGAAGCGTTTAATAAACGAAATCTATATTTGCGGGGCTCCACTTTTAAAAATGGCCATACTTTCCCGTTGACTGCAATTGTATTTCCTAAAAATAGAGAAACAATAGAAGGGTATGGTAAACCTGGTGATGGATCTTCAGGTTGAGCAGGATAAAATAGGGAACCGTCCGGATTAAAAGATTTATCTTGAACGATAAGTGGTATCTCGTATTTCCCTTTAGGTAGGGGTAGTGATTTTTCTTCTTTATCACGGATCAAGTAAAGTCCTGCGAGACCCGCATATACATTTAAACGAGTAATCCCAAGTGCATGATCATGATACCAAAGGGCAGTTGCTCGTTCTCGATTCGAATAATGATAAATCTCTTTTACGAAACTAGGTCCTGTTTGTTGAAAGTTTTTCGTAAACCATGCTTCAGGATGACCATCGCTATCTGGTTCACTTGGGCTTCCATGTAAATGTACAACAGTTCGTACTTCTGGGTTATCATGCGCCCCGTGAACGGTTGTATCAACAGGTAAGAAGTGTTTTTTAGGTAAATCGTTAGACCATCTCACATATACAGGATGATCTTTTTTCACCTCAAACGTTGGACCAGGTACCATGCCATTATAACCCCATACTTTCGTCTTTGGTAGATCACTATGAAACTTGTGTAGCGTTTCAATCATACGTACATCATAAAACGGCTTACCTTTATATGTTCCTTTAGGTTTTATTGTAGAGGGAATCGGAAGGGGATCAATAAATTTTTTTAATTCCAAATATCGCTATCTCCTTTCGTGTAATATAGTATATTCTATTACGTGAATGTTGTATTGTTTGTATACTTGACCAACAAAATCATTGATATATTCCTTATACACGTGAAGCTAATATGACTTAAAATAATATACAGAAAAATTTAGTGGTCTAACTGCTTCTTCAGGGGTTTTAGGCTGTGGACCATCCGAATTTTCTTGGAATTTACAGAGGAAGGTATTTTACTGGACATAACAGAAACTCTATTTGATTTAGTATGTGCTTGTATTTTACCAAGGGTGATAACGATCAATATTACGATTAACAACAACATTAAAGTTTATAATAATAAACAGGATGAATAATTGACAAAAAATGAGAATAGTATTAATCTAACGTAAAACATACGCTGCCGTATTTTATTGGAGAGATGATATGCAATTAACGAGGGAAGACTGGATAAAAGTAGGATTACAACAATTAGCTAATGAAGGAATACATAAAGTTCGCATTGAAGCACTTGCTCGATTGCTAAAAATAAGCAAAGGAAGCTTCTATCACTATTTTCGTGACCATCAAGAGCTTTTAGATTCTATGCTTGACTTTTGGGAAGTACATGCAACAAAGCTGATTGTTCAAAGTATGGAGCAACCGGATGCCTCTTTAGAACAGCTATTACAGATTAGTTTTAATCGAGATAAAAAAATTGAGAATGGTATTTATGCTTGGGCTAAATATGATCCTGTTGTGGCAACACGTTTAGTAGATATAGAAGAGCAAAGAATTTCTTGTGTTGCAAAATTGTATCAAAAAATGGGCGTAGACGAAACTGAATCAATTGATCGAGCGAGACTTGCCTATTTAACGTATGTAGGATGGATGACAAGGTTTGAAGCAAATCCTAATTTTGATATTGATAAAATGGTTGAGCTTTTAACTTCTTTCAGCAGGTGTCCAAACATCCACTGAAAAAAGTAAAGCCTCCGGACGCAATTATGCTGAGGCATAATTGATTATTCGATAAATGTCCCTAGTATGGTTATAAAACCTGAAGGGACAAAATTTTTACTGTAACATACGGTAGTGTATGTTATCTTTGGAGTTTCGACATTGGGGGCGAATAAATGAAATTACTATTAACATTAGTAGCTGTAGTGCTTCTGTGTTTTATCAGTTTTTTGCATATTTATTGGGCTTTTGGAGGTCGATGGGGTTCTGCCGCTGTTATCCCAGTAAAAGAGGGAGAACATAAGCCTGCTTTTACTCCGAGAATATGGGGAACATTATTCGTAGCCATTCTTATTCTATTAGCTAGTGTCATTATTGTTGTTCAAGTAGGTTATTTGCAGGGGTTAGAAGCAAATAGTTTATCTAAAATCGGAAGTATTGTCTGTGCTTTAGTTTTCATTGTTAGGGCAATTGGTGATTTTAAGTTTGTTGGATTTTTCAAAAAAATTAAACATTCTCAGTTTGCTAGATATGACACTTGGTTCTATAGTCCATTATGTTTATTCTTTGGTTTTGTCTATATCATGTTGTTGTTTTAATAAGTATAATGAATTCCCTATAAAATAAATTTCATGCAGGAAGAAAACACCTCTTATTGAACAAGTAGCAATAAAAAGAAGTTTGAGCATAGCAATAGAGCAATACAGGTTCTGTTGACAGCGAAGTCCGCTATGATTAGTCATTTGTGGTTAAAAAGAGGATAGATAGGGCGAATGTATTCAAGCTCTTCTATCCTTTTAATTTTTATACATATAATGTATGACATTAGATAAGAATTCACTATTAATAATAGGTTCAGCTTATATCTTGACTTTTAATAAAATTTTAAAGTGTTGTTTTGGAGTTTAAATGAATGATTTAAACTTGGCAATTGTATCATATAATCTTTCTAATCCAATCAGCATATCTTTTTCATTTAACATTGAATAACTAATTCGTAAATGATTATATTGAGTTTCATGGCTTAACAGACAAGCTGTGCCGGGTAAAAAAGAAACATCAACTTCATTCGCTTTTTGTAATAATGTAAAAGGATCGATTGACTGAGGGAGTGTAACCCATAAGTTAAATCCTCCATTAGGTATTTCAAATTCTAATTCTTTTAATGGAGATAATATATCAATTGTTAAATCGCGTCTAATTTGTAAAGCAGTCCGTAATTTTTCTAAATGATTTTTCATTCGTTCCGCTCGTAAAAAAGGAAGTAGTGCTTTTTGTGTCAATAAGGGACTGCCAATATCCATGGAAGCCTTCACAGCGTATAACCATTCAAAGATAGGACCTTCAGCTGCAAGTGCCGCGATGCGAAGACCTGGTGCTAACGTTTTACTAAATCCTTTTAAATATATAACATGACCATTTGTATCAAAGCTTTTTAATGGAGGGGGAATTTTAAAATCCTCAAAATATATCTCTCCGAAAGAATCATCCTCTAAAATGAAAAATTGATAAAGCTCTGCTAGTTCTACAATTTCCATTCTTCTTTCTTTACTCATTACTGTGCCCGTTGGATTCTGAAAAGTAGGATTCACATATAACAAAACAGGATTCTTTCTTTGACAAATATCATCGATTAAATCTGAGCGAATGCCGTTGTTATCAAGACTAACAGGGATAATTTGAACTCCTTTATTAACAAATACATCAAGCGCCGCTCCATAACACGGACTTTCTACTAACACTACGTCTCCAGGCTTTAATAATGTTTGGGCGATTAAATCGATTCCTTGCTGGGCACCGCTTGTAATTAATAATTGAGATGGATCTGTAACTACTTGTTGGTGTTCTTTTAAGTAGTTTGTTATTTCCACTCTAAGTTCTTTATCACCTTGAACCGGTCCGTATGTTGCAAGTATCATTTGATCCTTATTAAGTAATTTGTGCATTTCATCTGAAAGAAACGGATTTGGTAATAAACGTGGATAAAGGACCGCCTGTGAAAAATCGAAATATTTACGGTGTTGGTTCATTACATATTGAGAACGCATAACATTAATGGATTTCGTTTTTTGCCATTGATACGGAATTGGTTTGAAATCTTTATTCACACGTTTATGTATATAGGCACCTTTTCCTTGCTCAATGCGTATATATTCTTTCGTTTCTAACTGCTTATACGCTTTACGAACAGTTAATAAACTAATTTGTAAATCATCGGCCATAGAACGTAAAGAAGGGAGGTAATCGCCATGTGAAAGCATCCCGCTTTGAATTCTCTCAACAATTTGCATATATATTTGTTGGTAATATGGTATGTTGGATTCTTTACGCAGTACTATCTTCATAGAATCACCTGTTTTTCTTTTTAATTTAATTAAAGCGAAAAACAGTCTGACAATCAACTATATTTTTATTCAACTGTTATATGCGTTGATACACTGTTATACACCATATCCTCTATACTCGTTTCAAGAGTAAAAAGGAGGAAGCAAAATGGTCATTTTAAATTATATTTTAGTATGTATTATTTTTGGAACGACATTTTTAACGATAAAAATTGGAATAGAAGCGGGGGCACCACCATTATTTTCAGCTGGAATTCGTTTCTTTTTGGCGGGCCTTATTCTCATTATTATTTTTAAATTAAAGCGAAAGGATATTATGCCATACTTATTATCGAAACGTATTATATATGCTGGTTTTTGTTTAACATTTATGACATTCGCGACCCTATACTGGGCTGAACAATATATTTCTTCTGGATTAGCTGCAGTTCTATCTGCTACGGGTCCAATGATGATCTTGCTATTGCAATCAAAGAGAAATAAAACAAAATTGCAAAAAGAACAACTTGTTGCTTTAGTTATAGCACTTATAGGTGTTTTTTGTATTTCTTTACCTGGAATGCATCAAGAACTTACATTCATATGGAGTATCGCTTGCCTTGTTATATTAGTAGGGGAGTTGTTTTATGGAATTGGTTCTATTCGTTCAAAAGAAATACTTTCAGATTTACCTAACGTATCACCATTTCTCATTAACGGCATTCAAATGTTTTATGGAGGAGTTTTGTTGTTAATTGTATCTATCGTAATGGAGCAGCCTAATCCAACAATCTTAACATCTTGGAATGTACAATGGCCAATTTTATATCTCATATTTGTAGGTTCTATCGGTGGACATGGTTTATATTACTGGCTTTTATCAAAAACAAATCCTGTATTTCCATCAACGTGGTTATATGTATCTCCGTTAATCGCTGTTATTGTAGGTTACTTTGTATTAGGAGAACCATTAAATCCTACAATGGGAATTGGTGCTTGTTTAATCTTGATTGGTGTATTTTTAGCAAATCGTTCTACACTTGGAATTTATTTTAAGCAAGGAAGGTTGTTAAAAAAAGAGATGTAGTTAAAGTTTAATGATGTGGAAAACTGAGGAAAACGTATTCGAAATTTAGAAGAAAAAATAGTTAATTTGAAGAAAATGATTAACAGATTAGAGATAGTAAAATCAAAAACACAGTTGGGGAAATAACCAACTGTGTTTTAATATAGGGTGTATTTGATTTTACACTTAACTAAATCGATCGCATATTGTTTGGTGGGTAAGTATTATTTTTTTATTACGGTATTACCCATCGCAATAGAAATTCGATTCCAACTATTTATTTGATTAATGATTAACACAAGATCAACATATTGTTTTTCGTCAAAGTATTCACGTACTCGGTTGTATAGATTTTCAGGAACTCTTTTAGTAGGAATGAGAGTAATATGCTCTGATAGTTCCAGAGCCACTTTTTCTTCAGGAGTATAAAAATCACAATCATCCCAAGCATTTAAGCAATAAATTCTTTGCTCGGTTTCACCCAATTTTCGGGCGTCAGAAGTATGCATATCGATACAATAAGCACAACCATTAATTTGAGAGACTCTAATTTTTATAAGCTCTCTAACAGCTCGATTAATTGAAGATTTCTTCGTGTATTTCTCCATATCCATCATAATTTTCATACCATCAGGCGAAATATCATAATAAGACATTCTTTGACTCATATGACAAAACCTCCGTTATTATAAGTTTTTATAATAAAAACACACTAGGTCGCTATTGTGACTTCTAGTGTGTTTTTGTAATTAATTCACTTTTTTTATAAATCCTTTATAATGACGCTTCACAAGTTGACTTTCTAACGTCTTCATCGTTTCTAATGCAACACCTACGATGATTAGTAAACTTGTACCACCGATTTGAGCAGATGGTGGTAATGTAGCGATTTTTGTAAATACAAGTGGCAATATTGAAATTGCTCCTAAGAAAATCGCACCGATAAATGTTAAACGGTATAAAATTTTTGTTACATACTGTTCTGTAGATTTACCTGGGCGAATACCAGGAACGTATCCGTTTTGTTTCTTTAAGTTATCGGCCATTTGTTCAGGATTTACTTGAACGAATGCGTAGAAATATGTGAAGGCAACGATAAGACCCACATATAGTGTCATTCCAAATGGATGTGCAAAATCAAGATTCGCAATTATCCATTTAGATACGCTTGAATCAGGGAAGAGCTGCGCAATTGTACGCGGCGTCATTAAAAAGGCTGAGGCAAAGATAACAGGAATTACACCTGCACTATTTACTTTAAGGGGTAAATGAGTATTTTTTGCTCCTTGATATTGATTGTTTCCTGAAACAGCTTTTGCATATTGAATCGGTATTTTTCGAACTGCTTGTTGAATGTAAATAACACCAACAACTATCGCTAAAATTACGAGTCCAATTAAAACCATTTTTATTATGTGCATGAATAACTGATCGCCTGCGTTTTGGAATTGTTGCAAATAAATTTGATTAGCGACATTCGGAATCGCCGCAACAAGTCCAGCGAAGATAATCATTGAGATTCCATTACCAACGCCATTAGCGGTAATTTGTTCACCTAACCAAAGTAAAAATGCAGTACCAGCAGTTAAAACTGTCGCAATAAATAAGTATGTAGTCCAGCTTTGATCTGTAATTAATTGTCCACCTGCTATATTATTAAAACCATAAGACATCCCAATGGATTGTATGAATGCGAGAATGATTGTAAAGTATCGAGTAAATTGAGCTGATTTTTTACGGCCCATTTCTCCTTGCTTTGCCCACTCTGTAAATTTAGGTACAACGTCCATTTGTAGTAATTGTACAATGATAGAAGCTGTAATATATGGTGTGATACCTACAGCAAAGATTGAGAAGTGTTGCAGTGCTCCTCCGCCAAATACGTTTAGCATGCCTAAAACGTTGGCTTGATCTTGTACTTTTAATACCTCTGCGTTAGTATGAGGAACTGGAATAAACGTGCCAATTCGAAAAACAATTAGCATCGCTAGTGTAAAAAGAATTTTGTTTCTTATCTCAGCTACTCTCATGAAATTTGAAATCGTACGAAACATTATGTCGCCTCCTATATTTTTATCAGTTCAAAACTGATTATTATATCCCGATGAAGTAACCACAAACCTCCTTCCGCATTAAATTCATTTGACAAATGGAATTTTATACATTTTGTAGTTTTCACGGATATAAAAATATAAGGTGTTATACAAGCGATTTATTAACTTTTCGTAATCATTCAATACCCATAATATAACTAATAAATTAACAAATGTACATACATAAGCATTAAAAATGAATGAATAGGTTGATTTTTTACATATATTTAATGCTAGATTGATAATTAGGAACGTTTTATGTAGTTATATTGAAAGGATTCCGTTGAAAGTATTATGATGTAGCTGTCGCGCATAATAACCTCAAGGAAATCTTCAAGGATGTTGAGAGAACTCATACATTTCAGCATGAATTAGAGAACCTACTAAAGAAAGAAAAGATTGGATTGGAATAATAGTGAAGGAAAATCTTTTTTCCATAGAGAATATTTCTAGCGTAGGAATTTAAGTATGTAGGTTCTAATGAAAGGAGAATTCACATGAAATTTGTAAATGACAAGTTTTATGAAACTAGAAATCAATTATTTGAGGAAATTACTTTGTTAAGTGATGCTCAATTTAATAGGAAACCAGATAAGGATAAATGGAGTATAGCACAAGTTTGTCATCACTTAGTTTTATTAGATGAGAGAGTTATAACAGTTATTTCATCGGGATTAAAAAAGATGGATAGTATCTTAAATGAGCGTAAAGAAATTCACACTATTTTATTAGATAGATCGATAAAATTTATAGCCCCAGAAATGATTGAACCAAGTATAGAACCATTTGAAGTGCAGCAAATGGTTGATTTGTTAAACGACTCTAGAAAAGAATTGATGCGTTTCCTGAGTACAATAGAAGATGAATCTATATTAGCGAAAAAATCAGTGACGCATCCAGCTCTTGGAGAATTACTTCTTGATCAGTGGATAGAACTGATCTATTTGCATGAACAGCGTCATATAGAACAAATTAAAGAGATAAAATTGCTTTGTGGAGTTGAAAAGTAAAAATCATTATCTATTTATTGAGCGATTTGGGATAGCATCAAGGGTTCGAGTGATAAAATAGAAATCCTGATTAAAATTATGATGAATTTAGTTGAAAGCAACCAAAAAGCTGAAGAAATTACGAAACTAGCAGATCTTACCCCTGAAGAGGAAACGAACATTCGAAAAAAATCTGAATCCGATTTGCTGTATAAGTGTAACCCCGTCTTAAATGAAGAGCGGGGTTATTATTTTTGGAAGTGATCTCAGCATTTTCATTTAGAAGGAAATAAATTGGCAATGAAATCCGAAAATGTAATCAGCATTACACACTATATCTTTAAGTTATAATGATTTTCGGAAATGAGCTATATGTCCAAATTTTTGAAAGTACTCTTACACCTACCATTGGGTAAGCACCTTTCACGCGTTTGAGGAATAAGTATTTTGTCAGAAAACGATAAAATACAATTCTATTAAGGGATATATGCATTTTATTCTCTTTATTTTTGCAGTTGAAGTTTTCTGAATAACAAGTTATATTTTTAAAGTTCAAGCAACTTTATGACAGTACAAAAAGGGGAGAAATATTGTTATTATGCAAAAAATGAAATGGAAGAACTATGTATGCAATTTTATTATTCTTATGCTTCTTGTAACAGCAGTAACAGTCAAACCAGCTATTTCTAAGGCTGAGGAATCTAATGTTAATATTACATTGTTAGGTACTGCAGATATTC
Organism: Bacillus nitratireducens; assembly: GCF_036320425.1. Lineage (NCBI taxonomy): Bacteria > Bacillati > Bacillota > Bacilli > Caryophanales > Bacillaceae > Bacillus > Bacillus nitratireducens. The sequence continues at coordinate 490,447 of NZ_JAUMJO010000004.1, read as the reverse complement.
ATGGTAGATTTATGCCTTGGGATTATGCGCTTGATGGAGCAAATATGAGTGGAAGTTTGACGCAGCTTTATACGGTTATAAAGAAGGTACGTCAAGAAAACCCAAATACCATATTAGTAGATGCCGGGGATACAATTCAAGGAAACTCAGTAGAATTATTCAACGATAAGCCACAATCGCCAATGATGGTAGCAATGAATACAATGGGATATGACGCCTGGGCATTTGGAAATCATGAATTCAACTTTGGATTAGATACATTGAAAAAAGTTAGTGAGCAATACAAGGGAAAGACGTTAGCAGGAAATATTTATAAGGAAAATGGAGAGCGTTTTCTTCCTGCATATACGATTGTTGAAAAAGGTGGAATTAAAGTCGGGATTATTGGTATGAATACACCAATGATTAGTGATTTTGAAAAAGGGACAGATCATTTGGATGGTTTAGTAGTGAAAAATCCAGTAGAAGAGACAAAAAAGGCTATTAAAGAATTAGAAGATAAAGTAGATGTAATGGTAGGGGTTATGCATATGGGACTAGAAAATGAGAATGGAATCCCAGGTACTGGTGTTCAAGATATTGCGAATGCTTGTCCGGAACTAAGCGCTATTTTTGCGGCTCATATGCATAAACTTGTAAAAAAAGAAGTTGTAAATGGTGTAATTATTACAGAACCAGATAAATACGGAACGCATATTTCACGTATTGACCTTACTTTTATAAAGCAAGATGGAAAGCTGGTTTTAAAAGATAAAACTGCTACCGCTATACCTGTAAAAAATACTGATGGAACAACAGTAGTATCTGATCCTACACTTGAAGAAACACTAACACCTTTTCACGAGTATGCGAGGGGAGATGCAAATGTTGTAGTCGCTCAATTAAAGGGTAGAAACCTTGTTCCTGAAAATGAAATAAAGGGTATTCCAAGTGTGCAGATTCAAGAGACACCTTTATCAGATTTCTTTCATGAAGTCATGCTCCATTACAGCAAGGCGGATGTAGTAGCCCATCAAATTGATAATGATTATGCCCGTTTGGATATAGGTCCTATAAAGAAGAAAGATATTGCTTATAATTATCAATATGCTTTGGGAGAAATTACAGTATATAAGATAACTGGAAAAGATTTAAAAGACTATATGGAATGGGCAGCAGGATATTTTAACTCATCTCGTGCCGGAGATGTAACAGTTAGCTTTGATAAAAACCGTCGTGCGTCTAAATACAGTACGAACGATTTCTTTGGAGGCGTAAAATACGAAATTGACTTAACAAAACCATATGGTAGTAGAATTACAAATTTACGCTCTATTCGTACAAATAAACCAATCAAAATGAGCGATGTTATGACGCTAGGAATGAATGCATATAGAATGGAGGCTCTTCAGGCAAAAGGAGGAGCTTTAGAGGGACGTAAATTTGAACAAACTTGGTCATCTAAACAAGAGAATGCATTCGGAGAAACAGGTGGAACCATTCGTAACCTTGCTATTACATATTTAAAAGAGGTAAAGAACGGTGTATACACGCCAAAAGTTATGCATAATTGGAAAATTACTGGTGTAGATACACATTCTTCAGAGCATAAGGCTGTAGTTGATCTTGTAGATAAAGGGATTTTAGAAATCCCAAAAACAGAAGATGGAAAATATACAAATATAGCATCTATAAATACTAAAGATTCAATTACAAAAGAAGAGATTGTAGCACTCTCACAAAAAGCTAATATTAATCCAAATCAGTTTAATCATGTAAAAAGAAAAGGTGAATTTTACAAAAAACTTAGTAGGATAATTAAATAAATATAAAAAAGATGGCTCTCGTGCAAAAAACTATTCAACTTGGACATACCATTATCCTAAAAAAGTTTGTGTTCGGTATGGAAATATAGAGAATCATCGGTAAAAAATCCCCTGGATCGCTTTAAAAATTCAGGGGGTTTTTCATTTGAATAATTATTGTTTCATTTCTCACTATGTATATTTATAATATGCTTTAAAAGAACATACCTTAAGTTAATAACATGCAATAGATATGTCCTTTTCTATATTTAAATGGGGAGAAAAATTTATCTTTAAAAAATATTTTTGACAAGATAAAAAAAGCCTGAAACTCATATAAGACTTCAGCAGTCTCAAAACGTTCCAATCCATGCAGTTATAGACATAAATAACAAAATTATATTGAAAAATCTAACTTGTATATGCGTTGCCCCACTAAAGTATTTATCTACTATTCTTAAAATAGTAAAGAGTGGTTTTTTATGTTGTTAATAAGATATAAGTGTACTTTGATTAGAATGAATATAGATAATTAATAACTAACCAATTGGATGAGCACCTAAAAGGGCTCATTTTTTATTTTATCGACCATATTCATGTAATTTTGCATAATATTACATGAATTTTGTATTTTCCCTTTTTTCCGACAAGATTAGACAGTATACTTTGTACAAGCTTTCTATTTCAAAAATTATACGAGGTGAAAAAATGAAAAAAACAAAAACATTAACTAAGGTAGCATTAACAACAGGATTAGCTTTAACAGCTGTGGCACCATACGGAATAGGTCATGCAGAGGAAACAGATCAACTACAAGTTCAAATTCAGGAGGACTCATTCCGTTCAGGTGAACTTACACAACCGTCACAAAAAACACCAGAGAATGTAGTAAAAGATGCTCTTAAGGAGAAAGCTGAACAAGCTCTTTCTCCAAATCAAGTCAATGGAGAAACAGGAGTAGATTATAAAGTTCTTCAAAAACGTGGTTCGTATGATGGAACAACACTTGTGCGTATGCAGCAAACATACGAAGGAAAAGAAGTATATGGCCATCAATTAACTGCACACGTAGATAATAAGGGTGTTATTAAAAGTGTTTCAGGCGATAGCGCGCAAAATTTAAAACAAGAAGAATTGAAAAAGCCTATTAATCTATCAAAAGATGGAGCAAAACAATATATTTATACGAAGTACGGGAACGATATCAAGTTTATTTCTGAGCCAGAAGTTAAGGAAGTTATTTTTGTCGATGAAAATAATGGACAAGCTAGCAATGCATACCAAGTTACCTTTGAAGCGGCAACACCAAACTATGTTTCTGGAACTTATTTAGTAAATGCACAAAATGGTGATATGTTAAAAAATATGGTACAAGAATCTAACTTAAAAGCAAGTGAAAAACTAGTTGGAGCTTTAAAGGAAAGTAAAAAAAGTAGTCTTACATCATTAAATGGAACAGGAAAAGATGATTTAGGTATATCTCGTTCATTTGGTATTTCTAAACAAAGTAATGGCAAATATGCACTTGCTGATTATACAAGAGGGCAAGGAATTGAAACATATGATGTGAATTACAGAGATATTACTAAAGAAGAAAGCTATTATCCTGGTACACTAGCAACCAGCACTTCAACAACATTTAACGATCCAAAAGCAGTAAGTGCTCATTACTTAGCAACAAAGGTATTTGATTTTTATAAGGATAAATATAAGCGTAATAGTTTTGATAATAAGGGACAAAAGGTAGTTTCAGTTGTACACGCTTGGGATTCTGAAGATACGAATGATCCGAAAAATTGGCAGAATGCATTAAGTGCTAATAATGGAAGTATGCTTGTATATGGCGATCCTATTGTCAAGGCATATGACGTAGCTGGACATGAATTTACACATGCGGTTACTTCTAGCGAATCTAATCTTGAATATTACGGTGAATCTGGTGCGATTAATGAGGCGCTATCTGATATTATGGGAACATCTATTGAGAAATATGTAAATAATGGAACCTTTAACTGGACAATGGGAGAACAAACTGGATCTGTTTTCCGTGATATGGAAAACCCAGCTTCTGTTCCATCTTCACTTGGAGTACCGTATCCAGATGATTACAGTGAATTTAACGATTTTAATGGATGGGATCAAGGTGGCGTTCATTTTAATTCAAGTATTATTAATAAAGTTGCGTATCTCATTGCAAAAGGCGGAACTCATAACGGAGTAACTGTTAAAGGAATTGGTGAAGATAAAATGTTTGATATTTTCTATTATGCAAATACAGATGAGTTAAACATGACTTCTAATTTCAAAGAATTGAAATCCGCATGTATTCGAGTGGCAACTAATAAATATGGGGCGAATACAGCTGAAGTTCAAGCAGTGCAAAAAGCATTTGATGCAGCAAAAATTAAGTAAGCTAGAAATATAGTTCTCATTCATATATTAATACATTATGAAAATCAGCTAATGTCATTTTAAGGATATTAGCTGGTTTTTTACGTAGCAATGTATTATTGAAAATAAACTTACTAAGCAATAATCAGGCTGTCTATCTTCAATAAGCTACGACAAATATATAAGATTTAAAGGATGTAAAAACAGAAAATTAATAATATATTGACCTTTTAATAGTAAGTGCTATAAAATGAAAGCGATAACAAACGATTGCTTTAAAATGATTTCCCTGATCTTTTAGTATTTACAAATATAAGAAGGAATAAACAAATCTATTTTTTTGAGTTTTAATGCAAACGTTTTCGTATTAAAAGATCATTGAAATACATGCGTGAAAATAGTCAATATGGGGGTGAAGTAAAAGAGATTTCTACATTAATTTAAGCAGTGTAATTTAGTATGAGCATAATAAATAGCTCGTACTATTTAAAGAAAGGGTGTATGGGGTGCAAATGACAAAAAGATTAATTAACAAATCATTTTTATTACTTGCCATAATCGTTATGTTATCATCTGTTTTTTCTTTTCAGAATGTGAGGGCAGTTTCAAATTCGAAAACAACTGAAGTTATCATTCATTACAAAGAGAAATCTGGAAATACAAAAGACTGGAATCTTTGGGTATGGGGAGAAAATGCAAACGGTAAATCTTATGAATTTACTGGTGAAGATGAATTTGGAAAATACGCTAAGATAAAAATAGATGGTGACTATAATCGTGTAGGATTTATAGTTCGTACCAATGAATGGGAAAAAGATGGAGGTGATCACTGGGTTGAAAATATAAGGGATGGTCGTGCTGAAGTATGGATCCTTTCGGGTGATGAAAAAGTATATGATTCTAAGCCTTCTTCTGATCTCTCTATTCAAAAAGCTACTATTGATAGTTTTAATGAAATCACTATAAATACTAATATTCCGTTTAATATTAAGGAACAGAAAATTGAAATTGAAGGCGTTAAAATTAAGGGAATTAGTCCTTATGATAAAAATAGTGGAGATATTACTAATAAGGTTAAAATAATTACGGAACAGAAAATTGATTTAAAACAAACATACAAAGTTAAAATAGCAAACTTAGCTGATGCGAATACTGAAATCGGTAAAGTCATTCGTAGCGAGGAATTTGATAATTTATTTTATTATGGTGGTAATGATTTAGGTAATATGTATACACCGCAAGAAACAAAGTTCCGTTTATGGGCTCCAACTGCGAGTGAGGCAAAGCTAGTTACATACAAAAAATGGAACGATAAAATAGGTACTGAAATAAACATGCAACAAGGTGAAAAGGGAACTTGGAAAGCAGAACTTAAAGGGAACCAAAAAGGTCTCTTTTATACGTATAAGGTAAAAATTGGGGATAAGTGGACTGAAGCGGTTGATCCGTATGTGCGTGCTGCTTCTGTAAATGGAGATAAAGGTGCAGTTATTGATTTAGAAGAAACAAATCCGAAAAAATGGAAAGCAAACAAAAAGCCGAAATTTAAAGATCCGGAAGATGCTATTATTTATGAATTGCATGTACGCGATCTTTCCATTCAACCTGAAAGTGGTATTAAGCAAAAAGGAAAATATTTAGGTGTAACAGAAAAAGGAACAAAAGGGCCTGAAGGTGTAAAAACAGGACTTGATCATATGAAAGATCTTGGTGTTACTCACGTTCAGTTTTTACCGATATTTGATTATGCTTCAGTAAATGAAGAGAATTTAAATGAACCACAATATAACTGGGGATATGACCCGAAAAATTTCAATGTCCCAGAGGGCTCCTATTCTACAAATCCTTTTGAGCCAACCGTTCGAATAACTGAATTAAAGCAAATGATTCAAACATTGCATGATAATAATCTTCGTGTTGTGATGGACGTAGTATATAACCATATGTATAATGCTGCTGAATCAAATTTTCATAAGTTAGTTCCAGGTTACTATTATCGTTACAATGAAGACGGAACATTAGCAAATGGAACTGGAGTAGGGAATGATACCGCTTCAGAACGAAAGATGATGAGAAAATTCATGGTAGATTCCGTCACATACTGGGCAAAAGAATACAATTTAGATGGGTTCCGTTTTGATTTAATGGGTATTCATGATTATGAAACGATGAATGAGATACGTAAAGCTGTTAATCAAATTGATCCTTCTATTATTCTGCATGGAGAAGGTTGGGATTTAAATACACCACTTGCAGCTGAATTGAAAGCAAATCAAAAAAATGCAGAGAAAATGAAAGGGATTGCTCATTTTAACGATAATATTCGTGATGGATTGAAAGGTAGTGTATTTGAGGAGAAAGAAAATGGTTTTGTAAATGGAAAGCAAAACATGGAAGACCGTATTAAAAAAGGCATTACAGCCGGTATTGACTATGATACAAATTCGTCTACTTATCAAGATCCGGAGCAGGTGCTAACTTATGTGGAAGCACATGATAATCATACATTATGGGACAAACTTGAGTTGACTAATCCAGGTGACAGTGAAGAAGTGCGAAAACAAATGCACAAATTGTCTTCTTCGATTTTATTAACATCACAAGGTATTCCATTCTTACATGCAGGACAAGAGTTTATGCGCACAAAGTATGGTGATCATAATAGTTACAAATCTCCTGATTCAATTAACCAGATGGACTGGTTACGCCGTGCAGCATTTAATAATGAAGTAGAGTATATGAAGGGTTTAATAGATTTACGCAAAAAATACCCAGCTTTTCGTATGACATCTGCAGAGCAAATTAAAAAGCATATAGCTTTTATCGATGTTCCCAAAAATGTTGTAGCATATACACTAGATGGAAAGGGAAGTGGGAATAAAAGCGACTCCTTTATAGTGGCTCACAATGCAAATAGGGAAGCTGTTGACATAACACTTCCATCGAAAGGTCCTTGGAAAGTGCTAGTAGACGGTAAACAGGCAGGTAGTAAAACACTTTACGTTATCCATGATAATAAAATTAAAGTTCCTGCATTAAGTTCACTAGTTTTAAAAATAGAGAAACCGATTAAATAAATGCAAAAAGCGAAGTGACGGTTGTTTTCACTTCGCTTTTAAAGTTAAAGCAATATAATTTCACATACTGTAATTTTATTATAATTTAATAATAACAATAAACAAAAGGAGGAGAACTTATCAAGGTTCTTCTCCTTTTTAATCTGTAATTAAGGTATCCATAGTTGCAGGTATAGGTAGTGTAAATGAACTTTTCTTATTTAATTAACAGCGGATAGGTGTCTGCAAATAAATTATATCAATTAGAAGTTGTTTAAAAAGAAATATGCGATTCTAAAATTGTTGCGGAACTAGCCGTTACATACCGAAAGACCGATATAAACCCAGAGTTACAAGAGTTTTTGAAAATAGCGAAAGGCAAGACGATGAATCCATTTACAAAATGACGAGAAAATGACAAAACTGTAAGAATGCACGAATGTTTGTAAGAAAGTTCGATGTTTTCCTTATTCTTTTTTTATTATAGTGAAAAAGAAGAAAGCGATGTTATAAGAGGTTCGTATTTTCAGATGAGTACAATAACCAAAACTATTCATGTAATGAAGGTATATGGCAATCAGTAAAACACCTTACTAAAAAGGAGGAATTTAAACTGTCTTTTTCTCAATTCAATATTGATATTTTTCGAGCAATTAATGATTTAGGTAAACAATATTCATTCCTAAACTCAGCCATGGTATTTTTGGCAGAATATATGGTATATATTTTGGGTTTAATTATTATAGCTTATTGGTTTACCGGGTCCAGAAAAAGTAGGATGATGGTTATTCAAGCGATGTTTGCTTTTGTGATTGCTGAGGTGATTGGAAAAATAGCAGGGAAATTTCATTTGAATTATCAACCGTTTGCAGTATTACCTAATGTGAATAAACTTGTCGACCATACTGTAGATAATTCATTTCCTAGTGACCATACGATACTCTTTTTTTCGATTTGTTTTTCGTTTTGGCTTGTTCGTAAAAAGACTGGATGGTTATGGCTTATACTTGCATTTTGTGTAGCGATTTCTCGTATTTGGGTAGGGGTTCATTATCCTTTTGATGTTGCAATAGGGGCTTTAATAGGAGGTGTTGCAGCGTTATTTTCGTATTGGTTAGTACCGAAATTTTCTTTTATCAAACAATTGCTTTCTCTATATGAAAGAGTAGAGAAACATGTTTTACCATCCAAAAACAAATCAAAGGGATTTTGAGTATAGCCATTTCTCATCCTCATTATTATTTTATACAAGTTGAATGGGTCGATACATTCAATGCACCTATTTACATCCACGAAAACGAAAAAGAATGGGTAGTACGTCCAAGTAACAAAATAATTTTTTGGTCAGGCGAGTCTTTTGAATTAACAAATGGCATTACTTTAAATCGTATTGGAGGTCATTTTAAAGGAGGAACTGTTTTACACTGGAAAGGTGGAAATCATAATAAAGGTATTTTGCTAACAGGTGATATCATTCAAATGATTGCCGACTGTCAGTGAGTTAGTTTCATGTACAGTTATCCAAATCTGATTCTACTTCCTGCTAGTAAAGTAAGAGAGATGATGGATAAAGTAAAAGGGCTACCATTCAACCGTATTTATAACGCTTTTCATCGAGTAGTGTCAGAACATGCGGACCTTGCTGTTCAGAAGTCAGCAGATCGATACATAAAAGCACTGCAGGCAGCACTTTTTAATACATGAGATGTTTCAATATTACCTGTAGACATCTTTAAGAAATTAAAATAAATAGATAAGTTTAGAGCATGTTATTATCATCTTTTAAAACATGCTCTTTGTATTTAGAGTAACATCAGCATTACTGACACGTACAAGTTATCAACAATCTTTATGTTGAAAGAATCTTAGCGTACGAATGTTGGTACTACCCCGTACTTAGTAATCTCACAATTTAAGGTATGTCTTTGGGGAAGTTTTGGGAGTTCAATCGATTCTGAATAAAATTGATAGTATCAGTTGCAATTTTTTTACGTTTAAGGACAATCCCGGCATGCCCACATGTATAAATATATCGCGTAGGTCTTTCCCAGGATTCCCACAAATAGTCCGTATCCTCAGAATGCACATATAGATCATGCTTGCCTGAAATTAATAAAATATTTTCTTTTTTTACTTTTGGTAATGTTTGACTCGGTTCAGTGATTTTCCAATAAGCTATTAAATCATCATACGTAACACCATGATGTTCCAAGTCTTCTCTAATAAATTTACCTGGATTTGTCTTCCAAATTGAATAAGAGAGTCGATTCGCGTAGAAAATGGATGCTAACACATCAATTTCTGGTTCAACAAGAGATGTTAAGTTAGTAATAACTCCACCTAAACTGATTCCTATTAAAATCAAAGGACCATTTTTATTTGCTTTAATCCATTTGATCAAAGTTCGTAAATCAGCTACTCCTTGTCTAGTTGCTTCTACAGTTCGTTCAATATTGGCACTTACCATGTACTCTCCACTGTATAGGGATTGGTTCGGTTTTCTGTCAAAATGATATGGTAAAGTGAAATAATACATATTCCACTTCAAGTTGGTCATATGGTCATGGAATATTTTTTTGACACGTTCGTTAGAATCCATTCTCCAACCGTGAACAAAGATGACATGAGGTGCATCTTCATTTTTATGTAAGAATAACTCCCCAGTGACAGAGTCGTTGCATGAATCACCAGATTGAACCGAGCTTTTATATTTGAATTGCCCAACCATGTATTCCTTTTCTTGTTTTAAATGCTTAATGTTAAAATGAATATGAGATGGTTTTACTTTATAAAAAAATTCCATGTCCTTTATATATAGTGAGGTGTTAGAAAGAGAAGTATACTGAAACTCTACACTTCTTTTTTTGTGCAAATCATACAAGGCGTATCGATCAATGAGTTTTGAAAAAATCAAATTAACCTCCTCCAAAATACATATTGTCTAAAAAATGGACAAAATTTATGCTGTAAATTAATTGTAAAATATTCTCTTTTCCTAATAGTAGATGCTTGAATTATAAAACAGGTGAGGAATTTGTATATTATATTATAAAGCTATCAATAAAATAAAACTATAAATAATTTTTACTAAAATCTAAAAAGTAAGTTAATATTCTCATTCATAAAAGAGAACATTAACTTGCTTATTTTCGTATCAAAAGGTACACCTTTTGAAGTGACGTAATTTATATGAAAGACAATGTGTCAATTTGTATATTTAATACAGTGATTGTTACCATAATTTTCGAAGCCTATAGCTATATTCATTAGAGAAAGAGTTTTAATCCTTCATGAGAATCTTTAAAACCTAATTTCTTATAAAATTGTAAAGCCTCTTGTCGTTCTTTATCTGTTGTTAACTGTACTAAATGACATCCCCGTAATTTAGCACGTTGAATAGCCCATTTAATAAGTTTACTTCCTATACCTTTACCACGTTTTGATGAGGCTGTCCGTACACCTTCAATGGTAGCTCTCCATCCCCCTTGACGTGCAATGTAAGGCGTAAATGTAATTTGTTGAATACCAACAATCTCCGTCCCATCACACGCTACAATCAACTCGTTATTTGGATCACAATCAATAGCATGAAATGCTCTTATATAACTATCAGGGAGTGGTGTTTCATAGCGCTCTCTTTTATTTCCTAAAACATCATCAGCAAGCATTTTTACAATTTCATCTAAATCATCTGCCGTTGCAATCCTAAATGTTATAGTTTCTTTCACTATTAAAAAACCTCCTTAATATATGCACTTGTTACTTTTATTATACTTGTTTAAATACAATAGGTTAAATTATAAAATATTATGAGTCTCTATAACTTTTTCTTATAGATAGCATAAAAGCCTAACTTATAAAATTATAAGTTAGGCTTTTTAACACCATATTGTTATTAGAAAATCCGACCAACTTCAATAAACCTCCATATTCTTTAATGAATTTTCATATTTAACAAGCACACATATAACCATCCAAATAGGGTGGTTTTTATTTGTTGTATAGAAATTACGTAATAAGCATGGATTTGTATGCTCTCATTCAATGCTATCTAAAGCCATATACCTCCTTGCACATATTCAAAAACGATTACGTTTTTGAATATGTGTTCCGGTTTTTCTTGACCAGGTCAATGAATAACTACACATAAACTCCTTATATCTCTAGATAAACTACTGATTAGCTCCATATAGACTCTAGATAACCTATATAGAATACAAGTTATCAAGGAGGTAAGAAAAAATGAACTTTATGAAACGAGCAATTCTCAGTATGAAAAAAAGAGTAGGAACATCATTAATTTTGATGGCGGTTTTCCTAATTGTTACAAATTTAGTGTTGGCAGGATTTACAATCCAAAATGCATCAAAAAAAGCTGCTGATGCAGCAAGAAAAAAACTCGGTGCAGATGTTACTTTAAGTCTTGATTTTGACAAATTAGGTCAACAAGCTAGGGAAACTGGAGAGATGCCTAATCCGCCAAAGCTTAATACAAAAGAAGCAGATCAATTAGCGAAGTCAAAGTATGTAAAAGACTATAATTACATAACTAACACTTTCGGAATTTCGGATGGACTTAAACTAGTAGGAGCTTCAGAAGGAGAAGAAGAAGGAAAAGGTAAGGCGGGAATGGCGGCTGTACGAGGCGGTTCAAGCTCCGGTACAGAAATAGATATGAATTCTTCTTTTATGATTGAGGGCATTCGCAAAACTGCATTACAAGAAAGCTTTAAGAATGGAAAAAGTAAAATCATTGATGGGAAACCAATTACAGAACAGATGAAAGATCAGAATGTAGCTTTAATGGAAAAACGATTAGCGGAATTAAACAATTTGAAAGTAGGAGACAAAGTTAAAGTGCAATCAGGGGATAAGAAGGAAACCCTGGAGGTTGAAATTATCGGCATTTACGAAACGAATGAGCAAGCCATGGGTCAACAGGCACCTCCTATAATGGATCCAGCTAATAAACTATATATGCCGCATTCAACTATGAAAAAATTAGAAGTAGATCAAGGTATAAGTAGCATTCAAGTCGTGTATTTCTTGAAAGATCCACAAAACATTGATGCATTTAAAAAAGAAGCAAAAAAATCTGATATTGATTTTAATTATTATAAATTAGATGCACATGATTCGTTGTACAAACAAATGATTGGTCCTATCGAAAATATCTCTTCTACTTCTCAAATGATTATTTATATTGTATCGATTGCAGGGGCGATTATATTAGGGTTAATCATTATGTTATCGATTAAAGCACGTCGTAAAGAAATGGGGATTCTATTGTCCATTGGAGAGAAAAAGTGGAAACTGATGGCGCAGTTCGTAGTAGAAGTAGTATGTATCGCTATTTTAGCATTTGGATTATCCATAACAACAGGAGCAAAAATTTCTCAATTCATAGGGAATAATTTACTTTCGAGTGAAATTGCTACAGCAGGAGAAGAAACAAACACCTCACAAAATGGAACTGTGATGGTAGCTGGACCTGGTGGAACTGTACAAAATCAAAAAGAGGATCCAATTGATAAAATTAATGTAAGTGTAACAGGAGAAGATGTAGGGAAAATGGGGGGGATTGGACTAGCTATTGCTATATTAGCAACGCTTCTTCCAGCATTATCTATTCTACGCCTGAATCCAAAACAAATTCTTTTAAAAGATGAATAAGGGGGCTCGATATGGAGACGATTTTACAGTTTAAAAACTTAGATTATTATTATGAAAGTAACGGAAAAAAAGTAGCGATACTAGAAAATGTTAACTTTTCTTTTCAAAAAGGACATTTCTACACGATTCTAGGACCATCCGGATCTGGTAAAACCACTACTCTTAGCTTAGGTTGTGGGCTAGATATACCTAAAAATGGTTATGTACTGTTTAATGGAAAGGATATTCGAAAAATTGGTTTGGATCGGTACCGTAATCAAAATGTATCGGTAATTTTCCAATCTTATAATTTGATTACCTATATGACTGCTCTTCAAAATGTCTTAACAGCAATGGAAATTACAGGTGTTAAAGTGCAAAATAAAACGGCAAGAGCGTTAGAATTATTAGAAAAAGTAGGACTTACAGAAGTAGAAGCGAAACGAAATGTTCTGCAACTAAGTGGCGGGCAACAGCAGCGTGTAGCAATTGCTCGAGCGTTATCTTGTAATGTTGATTTACTGATTGCGGATGAGCCGACAGGAAACCTCGACGAAGAAACGGCAATGGATATAATAGAACTGTTTCAAGAACTTGCACATAAAGAAAATAAATGTATTATTGTTGTGACGCACTCACAGGAAGTTGCTAAAAAATCAGATCGTGCAGTTTATTTAAGTAAGAAGAAGTTGGTAGTAAACGAAATTTAATATAAATACCCTAGTCTTTAATTCACATAATTTTCGAAATCAGTTTCTTCAAATATTTATATTTGATATACAATATAACCAAGCCATAATCAAAATGGTCTCCCTGTATTGAATGTTAATATAGTTTGTTATTCCCTTTTTAACAAATTTCGAAAAAGAACTTGTAGTATATTCTACAGGTTCTTTTTGTTATGATCGGTTTACTATATCATTCAAGAATTGCATATAAAAAACGGGACAGTATCTAGATGTATGATCTAAATACTGTCCCGTTTAATTATTTATCTGTAAAAAGGAACTAGCTTACATCTCATGTGATAGATTTTATAAATAAGAGCGTTTAATTGTCCATGGCTCTAAGCACTAACCATTTGGAATAAAGATGCAATGTATCAGTTATACTATGTAATATTTATTCATTACAAAATATGGTGGTATGTATGACTAAGCAAACAATTACTTTATTTCAAGTTTCTATGATACTCATTGGTAGTATAGGGATAATTAATCATGTCATTATGATTCCTATGTTATTAGATACCTCGGGTAGAGATTCGTGGATCTCTATCATATTAGTAAGCATTATATACTTGATTTGGATTTCATTAATATTCATCATATATAGAAACATAAAAAATGAACACTTGTTTTCGTGGTTAAAAAATAATTTTGGGAAACTCAGTGTATATCCAATCATATTCATAGTTGTGATTTATTTAATAACAATTGGTGTCGTTGCACTAAAAGAAACATTAACTTTTTTCTCTTTTTATTTACCAGAAACACCTCACTTTGTATTAGGAATACTTTTTTCAATGATTTGTCTCTATAATGCTACAAGAGGAATTCAATCTATTGCACTTACAACAGGTGTTTTGTTACCTATTGTATTCCTACTTGGTTTTTTTGTAATGTTTGCAAATGTTCCGCATAAAGATTATTCTTTACTTCAGCCAATGATGGAAAATGGAATGAAGCCAGTATTTAGGGGGATGGTTTATCCTGCAGCAGGATTTTTAGAGTTAATTTTTATTCTTTTCTTACAGCATCACATTTGTTCAAAAGTCAAATTATATCAACTGATTGCTTTGGGAATGGTTATTATTGGTATCACAATAGGCCCAGTTATGGCAGCTATTATAGAATTTGGACCTTTCGTAGCAGCAAACCAACGGTATCCAGCATTTGAAGAATGGAGACTTGTGTCAATAGGAAGGTACATTGAAAATTTAGACTTTCTCTCCGTGTATCAGTGGCTTGTAGGGATCTTTATTCGTTTATCACTTGTTGTTTTTCTTATTCCAGATTTGTTATCAATTACAAATCGGAAAACGAGAAATGGGGTTATGTTTGCAATACTTTCATGTATTTTATTAATAAGTATACTACCCATCAGTGACTCTAGTTTCTATTGGTTTGTATCTCAAATTATTTTACCAGTTTCAGCATTAGGACTATTTTTGTTTTCTATCTTACTAATAGTGTTTGTATGGGTTGCTAAATTTAAGAAAAGCTCTTAAAAGAGTATGAGGATGTATTTTATATAAGGTTGCTGAGTTTGAAGGAGACAACGTAGATGAACAAACGAGTAGAAATAAATGAGAAGATAGTACTAGAGTGGTTTGAAGGATGCAACGATGTAAAAGTAATAAAGCGTGATTTGGATGAGAAAGAAAAAAAGAATTCAGTATTGTTTATGTATTGTCAAAACTTAATTGACAATACAAAATTAAAACAAGCCACATCATCCCATGTTTGCAAAGAGCTTTCAAGTAATTCAATAGAAGAGTTTAACCTCTCAACATTAATTCCCCAGTTATCAGTAAAGAAATTAGATATGGTAAATTCGAATGAAACTATCTCTCAGATTATATTTGAAGGTAACCTCCTTATTATTTTTGAAGAATCTAAACATGGATATATAGTTGATATTGCCCAAATACCTACAAGGTCAGTTGAACAAACAAATACAGAGATGACTATTCGTGGTGGACGTGATGGATTTGTTGAAGAGTTAAACACAAATATAGGATTAATTAGAAAAAGGCTAAAAACGAGTTCTCTTAGTTATGAAGAATTTATTATTGGAGAAAGAACACAAACTAAAGTAGCACTCTTGTATTTAAAAGATGTCGCATCCCAAGATATCATTAATCAAGTTCGATTAAAATTAAGAAAAATTAAAATAGACGGGGTTGTTTCAAGTGCACAAATTGAAGAATTAATTACAAACAATCAATTTAGTGTATTTCCTTTAGTTGAATATACTGGACGCCCTGATTATGCTGTGAATTGTTTGCTATATGGGCGTTTTATTTTATTAGTTGAAGGGTCACCAACAGCGACAATTGCACCAGTTACATTTCCTTTTTTTGTGAATACATCTGAAGATCAAGATCTTTTCTACATATTCGGTAGCTTTGTACGACTTGTAAGTCTTTTGGGGATAGCGATTTCTATATTTCTTCCAGGAATTTGGATAGCACTAATTACATATCATCCAGATCAGATTCCCTATACGTTGCTAGCTACATTAAGCTTATCAAGAGAAGGGATTCCTTTTCCAGCTCCTTTAGAAGGGCTAATTATGATGACCTTATTTGAAATTTTGAGACAAGCAGGATTGCGTGTTCCTGCCGTATTTGGTCAAACATTATCTGTTGTAGGGGGATTAATTATTGGACAAGCTGCTATTAGTGCAGGAATTGTTTCAGCATCTATGGTCATTATAATAGCAATCTCGGTTGTTTCGACATTTGCTTTAACTAATCAGTCAGTAACAGGAATAATAAGTATATTGCGGTATGTAGTATTCTTAGTATCTTCTTTATTAGGCATAGTGGGTTTTATCTTTTGTGTCCTTGTGATGGTGATACATGTAGTAAATTTACGCTCTTTTGGAGTTCCATTCTTTACACCATATTCACCCCCTGTGTTTAAAAGTATGCTAGCAGCCACATTTAGACTTCCTTTCACGTATATGAAAAAAAGACCTAAAGAATTGCATACGCAAGATAATACAAGGAAAAGAGAGAGTACCGATGAAGAAAAATAAAAGAATAGTTATATTTCTTTTTATGATGTGTACGTTTCTAACAGGGTGTTGGGATCAAAGAGAGTTGCATCACGTTTTGTATATAAATAGTCTAGGTATCGATTTTAAAGATAATAATTATATCATCCGTCCGCAATTTATTAATTTTTCTAACATAGCTAAACAAGAAGGGAGCACTACCCGTAATTATAGCCAGGCCTATATCGGAAAGGGAAAAGGCCCCATTTTAGATGAGGCAGCATTTGATTTTTATAAGGGTGCTCAACAAGAAATCTCATGGGAGCATCTCAAAACAATTGTTGTAACAGAGAGGTTTCTAAAACATGGCGACTTAAATCAATTTAATGATTTTTTTTCTCGGTTTTTTCAATTTCGAGATACTATGTGGATATTTGGAACTAAGGAGCCTTTAGAAAATATATTAGCGAACAATAATATATTAAATATTTCTCAATTATATACAATCATTAATTTACCAAAAGAGATAACCAAGCAATATACAATAATAGATCCGTTACCTTTATATAAATTCCAAAGAAATTATTATGAACCTGGGATGACAACTCGCATTCCTTTCTTAGCTACAACTAAAACATATTGGAAAAAAGGGCATACATCATTTCCAATGTTAAAATTTAGTGGTTATGGTTTTATAAACGATAAATCCTATATAAATCATTTAAACAGCCATGATATTGCTGGTGTTCGATGGACGGATGAAAATACTAAACGAGCTCCATTACTATTAAAATTTAACAAGAAAATCATTGGACATATAGTATTAAAAAATCCAAAGATAGATACAAAGCATTTTATTAAAAATGGAAAGTTACGCATGCTTATGAACATCCATTTCGATGCTGATATTTTTCAATTAATAAATTATATGCCTGTAAATGATATTAAAAAAATTGCAGAGAACCAAGTTGAAAAAGAAATAAAAAAAACGTACCGAAAAGGAATCGAAAGAGGGATTGACACGTATCAGTTATCACATTCCTTATATCGGCAGAATTCTAAATTGTGGAAACAATATAAAAAAGAGGGGGGAATATCCCTTCAAAATAAAGAATTAGATTTAAATGTCTCGATTAATATAGCTACAAATGGAAAATCTAAAAATATGCGTAATATGATTGAGCATTAGAATGGTTGAAGATGAAAGGAAACGTAAAATATTAACTCTAAATAGGAGATTCGAACGCGAAAGACCACTACGATGTGGTGGCGTCTTCTTTAGGAATGGGATGAGAGTTCGATTAGGAGTAGAAGGAGGCTTTTGCCTCCTTCGTTGCCTGAAAATACACTTACATTTCTTAGCGTTTAGATAAGTACAAGTCTAACTATATGTGCCGTAAAGTAGGAGTAGCTTAAATTCATTACTATGATTTATTCGTTACTTTTAAAGAATCTAACACTATTTTAGTTGCATTTGCAATAAGTTTATCATTGTATTTCGCATCTTCTTTCGCATGATTAGAAAGTATCGCAAGAATAATTGGCTTTTTATTTGGTGGCCAAATGATTGCAATATCATTCCTTGTTCCATAAGACCCAGAGCCAGTCTTATCGGCTACTTCCCATTCTCCTGGAACTCCAGCACGAATTAAGTTGTCCCCCGTAGTATTTCTTTTCATCAAATCTATTAAAAAGTTCCGTTTCTCAATGGAAAGTATATCGCCTAGCGCGTATGCTTGAAGACTAGTAGCTAATGCCTTTGGGGTACTAGTATCACGAGTGTCTCCTGGCTGCACTTCGTTTAATTCTGGTTCAAAACGTTCAGGATTTGTGACAGTATCTCCTATTTCTCTCAGTGATTTTTTGAATTCACTTGGCCCACCTAATTGTTTAAGAATAAGATTTTGTGCAGTATTATCGCTATATCGAATGGAAGCATCCGCAAGCTCTTTCAGAGTCATACCTGTATCTACATATTTTTCAGTAATTGGATTGTAATTCACAAGATCTTTGCTAGTATACTTAATTATTTGATCTAAATCTTCTATTGATGTCTTTTGTAACAGTGCTCCTACAGCAAGGGCTTTGTGGGTAGATGCGTATGCAAACCGTTCATCTGAACGATAAGTAACGGTTTGATTCGTACCTGTGTCCAATGCATAAATACCAAGCTTAGCATCATAATCTTTTTCAAGCTTAACAAAAGATTGATTACTTATATGCTCTTGTTTGGTTTGTTTAGGGGATTCGGATTGAATATTACTATTGGAACAGCCTATAAGCGTTACACATGAAAGTAATACTACAGGGAGCATCTTTTTATAATGTGCAATGTGAAAAAACTTCTTTGAAACTATCATACATTTTCAACCTCTTTCAAGAATATATGGATTTTGTTTAGGTATTTTACATACCGATACAATTAATAAATCTACCAGATAGCACTCCTCATGTGTTTCTTGCATGGCAAAATGAGAGTACTACCAAAAGCACCTTTTTATACGTAATAGACAATCTAAGTAACACATTTGTTCCATTTATGATTAAAGTTTTTAATATATCCATTAACTTTGTTTTTCAGCATCGCAAAATCCATTTTTTTGAACTTCACTTAATTTAATATGGATTTAGATTGAATTTTCCTTGTAACGGGAATTTCAATTGGATAGCGCATATATAACAACCTCGTTTCGGATAAAATAAGTAATAACAACTACTGATTTCATTTTAAGTGAGGTGTTATACGATACATACGCCAAAGCAAAAAAGACTTGTGGTGCAAAGTATAACTACATTTAGTCTACTAATAACGACTATCTTTACACCCATGCTTATTTATATTGTTTATGGATTACAGATTTCGAAAGGCTTTGAGGGATACTGGCCATCAATCTTGTTTTATACAACTTATATGACGGGTGTGTTTATCTGGATACCTATTGTGAATAAGGCTGGGATTCACCGCTCCTTATATTGGACTGTTTCTATTCTGATAGTATCATTACTTAGTGTTACTTTCTTTGGATGGAGTTCAAGATGGCTCGAAATAAGTGCGTTAGTTTCTGGTTTTGCAGTTAGTACAATTTCTACCATGACGAGTACTTTATTGTTTCTACATGTGGAAGGCGGGGGAAAGATTTATAATAAAAATCAACAAGCGATTATTATTGGCATCGTTTTTCTTTTACTAATAATCGTATTGTTAGCGATTAGTTTTCTATCGCCGCCGCTGATAACATGTATATATGGGATTTGTTTAATCAGTATCCTTTTTGCTATAAAAAAAATGCCGAGAACAGAGTTAGCCAAAGGGCTTTTACCTATCTCTATCGTATCGGTAGTAGGAAAGTTTCTTTTTGTCTCAATGCTTATTCTTTTGATACGAACAAGTCGTAACATAAATAATGACCAATATATTTTCTGTTTCTTTCTACTCTCTATAGCGCTTATTTGTTTCATGTTTTTGAGTTTGTTGAAAGGAAAGTTCTTTCATAAACTTTCATCTTCTTTACCAATTCGCTTAAAGGCAGAATCATTTTTACTTGGATTAGGAAATGGATATTTATTTTTGATAGGTATTTTTTATAGTTTTACTTTCTATAACATGTTAATCTGTATTTTCATTGTAGTTGGACCATACCTATTAGGGATTTTGATGTCCATATTTTTAGATATCAAAGCTGCTAAGAAAGTTAATCCAATCCATTTGTTTTTAGTAAGTACTTTAATCATGATATTCGGGTTTTATTCTCCAATATTTATAGTCCTTAGCGTTACATTTGGGAGCTATGCCATTAATAGTATTTCTTCTCAAAATAATTTGAAAGTATATATGGTGGATACTACACATAGAGAGCTTTCTTTACTCATTTACACAACATGGAGAAATGTGGGGAATATATTTTTACAATTTTTTATATTGATTGTGATTGTGGGAGTAGGGGTATTTTACAATGTCGAATGGTCGCAACTTTTCCAAACAATTGTTGGGAAGAGTCAAATGCAGATTGAAGGGTTATCCGTACAACGATTGATGTTTATGTTAGCAATTTACTGTTGGCTTGGCATGGTGGGCTTAGGTATGTGGATTGGTAAAAAGGCTAATCCCAATAATGCTTAAAAAGTAACTCGAAAAATAACAATACTAAAACTACAAAAACAAACAAACTCGTCCTACTAAGAGGGGAGTTTGTTTGTTTTTTGTTTAGATAATGGAATGTTCATGCTAAATTGTACACTACGTTCCATATTCTTTATAGAATACTTTATATCTAGCGTTTCAAGAATTTGTTTAACAATATATAGCCCCAAACCACTTCCTCCAGTATTTCGATTCCTTGATTTTTCAATTCGATAAAATGGTTTGAAAATTTGTTGTATATCCTCTTCTTTAATATTGACACCTGTATTCATAATTTGCATTTTGATTTGACCTTGTTTAGAATCCTCACTTAACTTTATATAGACTTTTTCATTATGTGGTGAATACATGACCGCATTATGGATAATATTTTTACATGTTTTTTCAAAAAGAACACGATCTGTATAAACAGAAAGATCAGAATCAATTTCTTTTATTATTTGGATGCTTTTTTGAGAAGCAAAAAATTCGAGATCTTTTGTGATTGTACCTATTAACTTTGAAAGATTAACTTCTTCTATTTTTAGTTTAAAGGTGTGTTGTTCTAATTTCGACATGCTTAAAATTTCACGAACTAATTGTTCCATACTTTCAATAATTTGATGATTTTTCTTTAAATATTGATCACGATTTTGATAAGGGCCAATATTGTATATCATCCCTTCTAAGTATCCTTTCATTACAGTAAGAGGGGTCTTTAATTCATGTGCTACAATCGCAAAAAACTCTCTGCGTTTTGTTTCTATTTCTCGTTCTTTTTCAATATCATTTTTTAATTGTTGATTTGCTTTTTTTAAATCAAACATAGCTTGTTGTAAGTTAATAGACATGTCATTCAAACTATTAGATAATTCTCCTAACTCATCTGTAGAGCGAACCTCAATTTTTTCGGAGAAATCTAAATTTGCCATCTTTTGTGCACCCTCATTAATATAAATAAGTGGTTTTGTAATAAACCTGGAATAGAAATAAGCACTCCCTATACCAATTACGAGTACAATGATACTAATATAGGGGAGAAAGCGTACTAAAACCTGTGAAGCTTCATCAATTGGTTGAAATGTAGCAAAGACTATAAGCGTTAAACTACCATCTTGGAATTGAATTGGTTTCGTAACGTTATATGAATTGCTAAGGGTACCTGCATTCTCGAACCGTGTCGCTCTAGTAACTACTGTTGTTTGCGAACCATTTTGAGTAAAAGAAAATGAAGGAGAGTATTTAATTATTCCCTCATTATTTTGAAGATAAAGTATCGCATTATTTTTTTTGGCATATTCATCAAAAAGTGGTATCGCATCTTGAAACGTAAGATCTTTAGACTTATCAATGATTTCTTTTATCCCTGTTTGAAGTTGATCTGTTTTGTATTGCTCATAAAACGTAGGGAGAAAGAAGTATAAAGTTAAATAAATCAATACTGCAAAGGATAACAAAATGAGAGAGGTAGTCATAAAGAGTTTATAAGTAATTTGCTTCATCTTCATAATTTTTATAATGCTACTCATCAATTTTATAACCAATACCCTTTATTGTTTTAATGTAAGGAATAGCTAATTTTTTACGTAGGTTTTTAATGTGTGTATCAATTATTCGTGTTTCTCCAAAATAATCGTACCCCCAAACTTTTTCTACGATATTTTCTCTTGTGAGTACTTTTCTCTCATTTTGAAATAGTAGTTGTAGAATTTCAAATTCTTTTGTCGTTAATAAAATTTCAATGTCATTTACATATACTCTATATGCATCAACATCGATACGCACTTCTTTAAATACCAAATGATTATTTACATTTTTATCATAACTTCTTCTAAGTACAGCTTCGACTCGTCTAATCAAAACATGAAACGAAAAGGGTTTTGTTATATAATCATCGATTCCAAGATCAAACCCTTTCATTTGATCTTCTTCCTCTTCTAACGCAGTTAGCATAATAATTGGTACGTTTGACTGACTTCGAATCATCTTGGATACTTCAAATCCATTAAGATTGGGCATCATTACATCTAGAAGAATTAAATCAAAGGATTGCTTATTAAATTGTGTCATACCCTCTAATCCATCTGATGCGACTACCACTGTATACTGTTGTGTCATTAAAAATTGTTTAATTAATTCCTGAATTTCTTGATCGTCTTCTACCACGAGAATATGATAGTTTTTCATAATATCACCTCTGGTAGTCATTATAGCCGTACTATCTGTAGTTTATGTGGAGAAACAGTGGGACGATTAACGTATTAGCTCCATTTTCAAGATTGTGTATTCTCCATAAAAAAGTATTATTACCCATATTCCTTTTTTATGGAGAAATATTTGTGTGCTTGAAAAAACTTATCATATAAAAAGCTGAACGATTAATATTTACGAAAAACTAATGTATAATAATGTAAATTGCATGTAGTTTTTTAAACTGTTTGAAAATATACTTTCGATACTTTACTAGAAGGGAGAAAGGGAGATGAATTTAAATATAAAAGAAGCCAGCGAAATTCTAGAGCGTACGCCACAAATTTTGGAGTTTTTTTGCTAATTTAGTAAAGGCCTAAGGTGCGAACTAGGGATTATTTAAATCATGTGAGAAAGGTTGTGAAATTATTTGATGAGTTATAAAGCGATGCTGTTTGATTTAGATGATACGTTACTTGATAGGGATAAGGCAGTAGATAAATTGTTTTTATTTGTTTTAGAAAAGTGTTATGAGGATGTTAGTGATATAGTCAAAAACAATATGTTACAGAAATTCAAAGAATACGATAAAAGAGAATACGGCATTCGTGATAAAACGATAGTTTTAGAATCATTATTTAATGAATTCGCGCCGAAATATAGATTGCCACACAATTATATCCAAGATTTCTGGAATGAAAATTTCCCTAAATGTTTTTCAATAGACCAAAATACTATTCATTTCTTAAATCATATAAAGAGGCACTTTAAAATTGGAATTATAACAAATGGCTCAACGCATAGACAAAAAGCTAAAATAATTAACACAAATTTAAACAATTACTTTGATACTATCATTATCTCTGAAGAAGTGGGACTTAGTAAACCTGATAAACGTATATTCGAATTAGCATTAAATAAGCTAAATGTACAGCCGGAAAATACTTTATTTGTTGGGGATGACTTAGAAAAGGATATTGCTGGTTGTCAAAATGCAAATATAAAGGGCGTATGGTTTAACCCTCAGATAATCAAGAACACTGCCGAAATACAACCGTATGCCGAGATTAATACTTTGGATAGTTTGTTAAGTTATGTTAAACCACAATATTTTTATAACAAGTAAAACCGATCTCGATATTTAATAATTTCATTGACCGTATTAGTAATATAAATAATTTATATTTGAAATAACAAGAGGCTACTTTGTTTGCTGTATCTAATTTGAACTATGATTAATATGAAGAGCTGCAATACAAATTTACTCATACTGTGTAAGTAATAAAGGGGTGAGACTATGGAAATAAAGAAATTAGTTATCGATGGAATAAATATTGCGGTCATAAAAAATGATAAAGTACTAATATCTGATGTTCAAACTGCGTTGGATCTTATGGCAACAGTTCAATATGAAGTAGATACGAAACATATTATTATCGACAAATCATTAATAAGTGAAAAGTTCTTTGACTTAAAAACACGCCTTGCGGGTGATATTCTTCAAAAGTTTATAAACTACAAGGTAAAGATTGCTATCATTGGAGATTTCTCTATGTATACTAGTAAAAGCTTAAAAGATTTTATTTATGAATGTAATAAAGGGAAAGACATTTTTTACTTAGCAACTGAACAACAAGCAATTGAAAAACTAAGTACATTAAAGTAATAATAATACCTCAGTAAAATCTTCCTCTTTTCATGTCGCTAATTATTTACAACATATAAGAACTAACGTTTGTGGTAAACTAAGAAATGAATAAAGGGGGATTTTTCTTGAACACTTTTAATGATACAATCCGAAAATTAAACAATTTAGTTTACAATCCTAACAAATTAATAATCACGAATCTAAAAGAAGAAAAGCAAAACGCAGAATATGCAGGATGTTTATTCCACTTAAATCATAAAAGCATTCGTTTTAGAATATCAAAAATTACTCCTAATAAAATTGGTCAATTTGTTTCTTTTTGGGAGAAAGATGACAATATGCAAAATCAAGCGTTTTCTTATGACGCTGCTCCTGACTTATTAGTTATCACTTGTATAGATGATAATAAACTAGGGCAATTTATTTTCCCTAAAGAAACTCTTCTTAAAGAAAAAATATTGAAGACGCAAAGTCAAAAAGGAAAGATGGCTATGAGAATTTATCCAATTTGGGATATCCCTGTTAGCAACCAAGCTAAAAAGAGCCAAATGTGGCAACTTCAATATTTTGTTGATTTAAGCGATCATAATAATTTACCTATAGACAAACTATTAAATTTGTATTTGTAGCTTCTTTTCTTAAGTAATCTTGTGAGTTAGAATTTTTGTACCGGTACAGTTAAACGAAATGTACATTGTTTCAGTACCCCATCAAATTTACAATCAGCATATACTATTTTAACTTATAAAATTTAAGGGGTGCTGATTATGACAAGTCTACAACAAAAGCTTTTTACAAGATTGAATCTTGCAAACCGTACTGAAGTTAAGTTTGAAGAATTAAATACAATTCTCTTTGCATTTGCACACACTATACCATTTGAGAATTTAGATGTTATAGCACGCAATGCGAATACAATTACTATGGGGAATTTACAGAATAAAATTTTAACTACATCTCGCGGCGGACTTTGTTATGAATTAAATACTCTATTTTACTACTTTTTAAAAGATTGTGGTTATGATGTACAACTTGCACTTGGAACCGTATATAAAAATGAAATAAACGCATGGGCACTTGAGGATGGGCATATAACGATTATTTTAAATTATGCTAACGAACGATACTTAATTGATGTAGGTATCGCTTCATTAGTACCTTTAATCCCTGTACCTTTTACTGGAGAGTCTGTTTCCTCTAAAAATGGTTCGTATCGAGTGAGAAAACGAGACACAAGTAAAGGAAATTACATTCTAGAAAGAAAAGATACGAACGGAGAGTGGAAAGTTTGTCATGCTTTTTATAATCGTATCATTGATGAAGCAGTAGTGAACGATGTTCATAAAAGAGTAATAGAAGATGAGAAATCTATTTTTAATAAGGGACCAATTGCAGTTAAATTGACGGAATCTGGCCATGTCTCATTAACGAATACGAGTTTAACTGAAATGATTCATGAGGAAAAAACGAAACGCGTAATTACAGAAGCTCAATATAGGGAGCTTTTATATACTTTATTTGCTATTGAGTTGTGATGAAACAAATAGCCAGCCGGTTCTTATTCAGAATCGGCTATTTTATTCATTTTGATTTAAAAGATTTCTTCTAATATGCTTTTCGAATTTATAAAATTTATATTAGAGGTGATGAAATGAGTCACACTAGGCTAGTATATATGTTAGTAATATTATTATTGTTTAGTGGCTGCACCAAAGATAAAAAACAAACTAATCATTTTTCCGGAATTTCATTAGATAGCACTAATTTCAAATCAACTATTGAAAGTGCATTAAATCGAGATAAATTGCCTTTTGCCAAAACTGGGGGAATTAATTTAGGGATATATAATCTAAATGGAGAAATCGAGAAGGATTTCAACTTTAATATAGAAGAAAATCAAAGTCTTAAAAAATTTATTTCTTTAGGAAATCTAATTAAAACTGAAAGAGTTTATAAGATGTTTCTACTTGTTGATTATAAACAAAGTAAATTTAAAGTTGATGATAGAGAGTTAGCAAAAGACTTCACCTTTCAAGTAGGTGCGGGAGAAGCAGTGGAAATCCCGATAGAAATTCCACCATTACCAAAGGGGTTGCATGATATAACTTTTGTTATTGCTAAATTCCCAGATAAAAAGATATTGGATGAAGAGTTCAGGAAACAAACTGATGCCTCAAATCTTCTGTTTGTAAGATTTAGTACAGTAGTAGGTGGGGATGAGACTGTAAATAATCAAGTTAAATTTAATAGTTACGGAGAAAAGAAAACAGAGGATATTTTAGATGGTGTTTTTATTGCTAAAGAAAATAATTACAAGAGATGGTTAACTCAAGAAGTAACTAACGATAAAAATTTGAATTTCTATACGAAGGTCGGCAATAATAGTAATTCAAGAAAACAATATGCATTAATACAATTCTTTGATTGGGAGCAAATGAAATTTATAGATAATAAGGATGTATTATTTTATGATTTAGAACCAAATACAGTTTATACTGTAAAGTCTCAAATTCCCATAAACAAAGACAAAGGAGTCTATGATCTAACACCGATTTTAATACATAATCCTTTTCAAAAAGTAACCGTATACAATCAACAAATAGATACAGCAATTCGGGTCGGAGTAAATGTAGAGGATTAATAAATAGGAATACAGTTTATAGAGGAAAACACGGATGATATATTGACTGGGCTTGAAATTGAGTCTAGTCTATTTTTTTTATGTATAAAAAAGTAATAAAAAAATACTAAAAGCTTAATTTAAAACAACTATTAAAGTTTGATTTTCTAGTTAGATATAATACACTAGAACAGTATAAACAATGAATTTTGAATGTAAAGGAAGATTTTCATGTCAATTATTGATAAATTGAAACTTAATAAGTATACAAATATGGTCGTAATTAATGAACCTAGTGATTATGACATTTTTACAGGGAAAGAAACTGCATTTTCAAAAGAACACGATGCCATTTTTGTATTTGTAGAAACACTTGATGAAATGGTAAAACAAACGAATTATATTATTAGTAATGAAGAATTACTAATTGAAAAAGGTTACATATTCTTCGCGTATCCGAAAAAAGGTAATTCTCGTTACAGTACGTTTATTCACCGTGATGAAATGTTCCCAGCATTAAACGTTGGCGAAGATGGGTATGTAGGACAGAGTGATATTAAGTTTGCACGAATGGTAAGTATGGATGACGTCTTTACTGTTGTAGGCTTAAAGCGCGAAAAGAAAAAAGCGACGAAAACGCCTGCTATGAGTCAATGTGTTGCTGATTATGCAGATCGTATTCAAGATGTCGAAGCATTATTGGCTAATCATCCAGCTGAACTTAAGTTTTATCAAAGTTTAACTCCTGGTTATCAAAAAAATTGGGCACGTAATTTATTTTCTGTGAAACAAGAAAAAACACGCGATAAACGTCTTGAGAAAATGATTGAAATCCTTTCACAAGGCTATAAAACAATTGAATTATTCCGTAAGAAGAAAAAATAATAATTAGGAACGTCACAATGATGCAACAATTAATTGCAAAGAGTACATTGAAAAGAGGATTCCTTTCAGTATACTAAAGTATGTTCTTATATTTAAATAATTAGCAAAAGAGAAAAGGTGTTTGAAATGAAATCGTATATTGTAGTTGGAGCGGGAATTTTAGGGGCATCTACTGCCTATCATCTTGCTAAGAATGGTGCGAAGGTTACTATTGTAGATCGTCAAGATTTAGGTCAAGCAACTGATGCAGCAGCAGGTATTGTCTGTCCGTGGCTGTCGCAACGTCGTAATAAAGCATGGTATAAAATCGTTAAAGGCGGTGCACGTTACTATTCTTCGTTAATTCAGCAATTAGAAGAAGACGGTGAAACGGATACAGGTTACAACCGTGTAGGTGCAATTAGTTTACATACTGATGAGAAAAAACTAGATCAAATGGAAGAGCGAGCGTATAAACGCCGTGAAGATGCACCGGAGATTGGTGAAATCACTCGTTTATCAGCTGAAGAAACGAAAAAGTTATTCCCAGCATTATCGGAAGAATATAGTTCTGTTCATATTAGTGGCGCTGCACGAGTAAATGGAAGATTATTACGCAACGCATTAATAAGCGCTGCGAAAAAGCATGGTGCAACTTTCATAAAAGGTGATGCAGTATTAGTCCGTGAAGGGAATCATATTACGGGAGTTAAAGTAAATGACGAAACAATTGTAGCGGAAAAGGTAATGGTAACTGCAGGCGCATGGGCGAACGAAATCTTAAACCCATTAGGAATTAATTTCTTAGTTACGTTCCAAAAAGGACAAATTGTTCATTTACAAATGGAAAATACAGCAACAGGAAATATGCCAGTTGTTATGCCGCCGAACGATCAATATATTTTAACGTTTGGCGATGGTCATGTCGTAATCGGTGCTACCCATGAAAATGACACTGGTTTCGATCACCGTGTAACAGCGGGTGGTTTACATGAAGTATTCCATAAAGCGTTAACAGTAGCGCCTGGTTTAGAAGATGGTACAATGATTGAAACAAGAGTTGGCTTTAGACCGTTTACACCAGGGTTCTTACCTGTTATTGGTCCACTACCTAAATTTGAAGGTATTCTCGTTGCAAACGGATTAGGTGCTTCAGGTTTAACTGCGGGACCATACTTAGGATCTCAACTTGCTAAACTGGCATTAGGACAACCAATTGAATTAGATTTAAACGATTATGACGTTGCTGGGGCAATGGAATAGTAATAAACAAAAAGATTAGGAGTGATTTCCTAATCTTTTTATTATGTTATTTGGGCGTAACTAAGTATTTTTGGAGGTAAGAGTTCTTTTAAACAAGGGGTACCACCACATCGCTATCAAGTTAAGAAAATAAATAATCCACAAAACGAAAATTTTTTGCCTTTTATAGCAACGAAGTGCATTTTTATCGTTTGAGGCATTAGAGAAGAAAGATTGATTCGTTCAATATAGAGACGAATATCCTTTCTTTTAATACATATCCGAAATAAAAACAATAACCTCAAAAACTGGAGGCTATTCAATTTCACAATCTATTATGAGCAATTACAATAGGTAAGCTCTTTAAAGTCTGTCCCATCGCTGTATTCGTAAAATGATGAATAACATCAAAAACCTCAACTTGATGGATATTAGCGAACCGTTTCACAAATGAAATTAAAGCGATAGATGGGATCCCAATTAAAGTTTTTTAAACCTAATTGGACTTACCATTAAGAGAGCAAGGATTAATGTAATCCATGCATTGCTATATGAAAACAATCCCATACCGGCCAATGGTAATCCAGCAGCTGGAATAGGTAATCCCTTAAAATATCCAATGGTTGGTTTTATACTAAATTTAGCTAATCTTAAAGCACCCATCGTTGGGAAAAGGATAAATGCCAAAGAAGTTAAAATAGATGGTGTTGCTATCGAATGAAATAAAAGTGCAGGAGCAACTCCGAAACTAACAATATCAGCTAAGGAATCCAATTGTACACCAAACTCACTGTTCACTTTTAATTTTCTCGCAATTCTTCCATCAAGGAGATCTAAAACAGCTGAAAAGAAAATAAAAATGGAGGCTACTTCCAAATAGTCACTCATATTCATGGTAATTGAAAAAACACCGCACAATAAATTTCCAATCGTAAATAAATTGGGTACAGCTTTTACTATGTGATTGAACAAGGTTGTCCCCCCTAAGTTGATCAAACTTCACGTTTATGTAGCATTTTCTATATATTCTTCCGTTATTCTTGAAAATATATGACCACTGTATGCTAAGTAAATTTCGACAAGAGAAAAGTCGATTTCCTGTACGTTATGTTGGTAAGTCTATTACTGCTAATTTACCTAATATAAAAAACCTGTTTTTGAAAAAAAGAGTTATCCAAAATAGGCTCTAAACATATTTTATAGAATCACTTTTTATAAAATATGTTTGATTATTTTCGGTACGCGTTGTTGAACATTAGCACCCGATAGTTGAATTGCCGAGTAGTCAAACATTTTCCTCCGGTTTTAAATGTATTGTTTTTATAAGTTTAAGATTGATTTTGTCCGTAATTTCTTTAAATAAAAGTATTCCACTGCCTAAGAGTACAGGAAACATATTAATCCGATATTCATCAATCAATTCAGTTAGTTTACGAAATTCTGGTTTTCCGCCAGAAAAGATTAGTTAGATATATTAATGATATAGTGGAACAAGATCATCGTTTTATCAATAAACATGTGCGTTCTATTTTGGGATTTAAGTCCTATAAAACAACATCTACACCCTAAAATTTGCATCATATATTCATATAGTCATAAAATTAATCTGTAGTCGAAAATACGTAAAGAGCTGTTAGAATGAATTACTGAGAATACGAAGAATAAAGGAGAGAAGCGGAGTAAAAACTAAAAAAATTAGACAAAGAAAATGGAGAGATGAACTAAATGTTAAAGATCATCAAACATTTAAAACCATTTATTGCTTCCATCATTGCGGTTGTATGTCTTTTAACTGTACAGGCAGTATGCGATCTATCACTGCCAGACTACATGTCTAACATTGTCAATGTAGGGATTCAACAAAAAGGTGTAGAAAATGCAGTACCTGAGGTTATTCGTAAAAGTGAGATGGATAAACTTACGCTCTTTATGAATGAAAACGAGAAGAAAAAAGTTGCTGACAACTATGTGCTTTTAGATAAGAACGACCTCTCTCAAAGTGAACTAAAAAATGACTTCAAAGATTATCCGCAGCTTGATAAAGAGCCACTTTATAAGTTACATACAGAAGATACAAAAATAATTAACGAACTTAACGATATCTTTGGGAAACCAATGTTAATTACACAAGGAATTGAAAAAGGTGGCTCATCTGCTTTCTCTCCTGCTGCGACAGGCGACAACAACACACCAGCGAAACTGCCGCCAAATACAGATCCTTTTGCAATCATTGCGAAACTTCCTCAAGATCAAATCAATGCAATGAAAGAAAAGGCAGATGAAAAGTTTAAGAATATGCCAGGCAGCATGGTAACACAGTCAGCTGTTTCATACATCGAGAATGAGTATAAGAAAATCGGTATCAATACTGATAAACTCCAATCTAATTTTATTCTTACTTCCGGCGGGAAAATGCTACTTTTATCCTTAGTAAGTATGGCAGCTACCGTTATCGTGAGTTTACTTGCTGCAAAAGTAGCTGCAGGACTCGGCAGGGACCTTAGAAAGAAAGTATTTCGGAAAGTTACAAACTTCTCGAATGCGGAGTTTGATAAGTTTTCCACTGCATCTCTAATCACAAGAAGTACAAATGATATCCAACAAGTTCAAACACTTATGGTTATGATGCTTCGCATTGTATTCTATGCACCAATTTTAGGTATCGGCGGCATTATTAAAGTACTTACTACAGACCTTTCAATGGGATGGATTATCGCAGTTGCGGTAATTGCGATTTTAAGCCTAGTCATTGGTTTATTTAGCATCGCGATTCCTAAGTTTAAGCGTATCCAAAAGTTAGTAGATAAAATTAACTTAATCACTCGTGAATCTTTAACCGGTATGCTTGTTATTCGTGCTTTTAATAATCAAAAACATGAAGAAAAGAAATTTGAAAAAGGAAATCAAGATTTAACAAAAACAAATTTATTTGTAAGCCGTTTAATGTCATTTATGATGCCAATGATGATGTTTATCATGAATGCCGTTACTGTACTTATTATTTGGGTTGGATCACACCAAGTGGATATGGGACATATGCAAGTTGGTGATTTGATGGCATTTATGCAATATACAATGCAAATCATCATGGCCTTCTTAATGATTTCAATGGTATCTATTATGGTTCCACGTGCTTCAGTTTCCGCACAACGTATCGCAGAAGTTTTAGATACTGGCATTACCATTAGTGATGTAAAAGAGCCAAAAACATTTGCTTCAGACAAGAAAGGTTACGTTGAATTTAAAAATGTTGGCTTTAGATACCCAGGTGCAGAAGAAGATGTGCTTTCCAATATCACCTTTACTGCGAAACCTGGTGAAACGACAGCTTTCATCGGAAGTACAGGTAGTGGTAAATCAACATTAATCAACTTAATTCCACGCTTTTACGATGTCACAAGCGGCCAAATATTAATAGATGGCACGGATATTAGAGAAGTATCGCAGAAGGAATTAAGAGAGAAAATTGGTTATGTACCGCAAAAAGGAGTTCTCTTCTCAGGTACAATCGAGAGTAATTTGAAATACGGTAAGAAAGAAGCAACTGAAGAAGAACTCGAAAAAGCGGCAGAAATCGCGCAGGCTATGGAGTTTATTAACGCGAAACCTGAAAACTTCCGTACAGAAATATCACAAGGTGGTACGAACGTTTCCGGTGGTCAAAAACAAAGACTTTCTATTGCGCGTGCTCTTACGAAAAAATCGGAAATCTTCATATTCGATGATAGTTTCTCAGCTCTTGACTTTAAGACAGACGCAGCATTGCGCAGAGCTTTAAACAATGAGATTACAGGAAGTACTATTTTACTTATTGCTCAAAGAATCAGTACAATCATGAATGCCGATAAAATTATTGTACTTGACGAAGGAAAAATAGTTGGAACTGGTACTCATGAAGAGCTTATGGAAAACTGTGAAGTTTATAAGCAAATTGCTTTATCACAACTTTCAAGAGAGGAGTTGTCATCATGAGTGATAGAAAAATAGAAAATACAAAACAAAGCGGCCCTGGTCCTGGCGGTGGCGGTCATATGGGCGGCATGAGAAAGATTGAGAAAGCAAAAAACTTCAAAGGAACGATGAATAAACTCCTTCAATACTTGAAGCCCTATAAATTATCAATCTTAATCGTTATCCTTTTCGCAATCGGTAGTGCAGCCTTTACAATCGTTGGTCCAAAAATTTTAGGAAACGCGACAACAAAACTTTTCGAAGGACTTGTAAGCAAAGTATCAGGAGCACCTGGTGCGGCCATTGACTTTACCTATATCGGAAACATTGTCATTTTACTCCTTGGATTATATATACTGAGCACTGTGTTTGGTATTATCCAGGGGTACATTATTTCTGGGGTAGCTCAAAAAGTATCTTATAACTTCAGAAAAGAAATCGATGAAAAAATTAACCGTATGCCGCTGAAATACTTTGATAAAACAACGCACGGTGAAGTATTATCGAGAATTACAAATGACGTAGATACGGTGAGCCAAACTTTAAACCAAAGTATGTCGCAAATCATCACATCCGTTATTACAATCATCGGTGTACTTATCATGATGTTATCAATCAGCTGGCAAATGACATTAGTGGCGCTCTTAATATTGCCAGTATCGATGATTCTCATCATGGCAGTCGTAAAACGATCACAAAAATACTTCAAATCCCAGCAAGAATATTTAGGACACGTAAACGGTCAGGTCGAAGAAATTTATAGTGGTCACAATATCGTAAAAGCCTTTAACAAAGAAGAAGAAGAAGTAAAAAAATTCGAAAAGGTAAATGATACCCTTTACCATTCCGCATGGAAATCTCAATTTTTATCCGGAATGATGATGCCGATTATGACATTTATCGGTAATATCGGTTACGTCGCTGTATCTATTTTAGGTGGATGGCTTGCGGTAAAGAGAACCATCGCAGTTGGAGACATTCTAGCATTTGTGCAATATGTTAGAAGCTTTACGCAACCCATCGCTCAAGTAGCGCAAATCGCGAACGTACTTCAATCCACTGCAGCTGCTGCAGAAAGAGTCTTCGAATTTTTAGAAGAAGAAGAGGAAGTGCCAGAAGCAGAAAATCCAGTGAAGCTGCAAAAAGTTCAAGGAGAAGTTACCTTCCAAGATGTTCAATTTGGATACAATCCAGATAAGATCATCATCAATAATTTCTCATCTAACATTAAACCTGGACAAAAGGTAGCGATCGTCGGACCAACCGGAGCTGGTAAAACAACGATTGTAAAACTGTTAATGCGTTTCTATGACATAAACAGCGGTGCAATATGTATCGACGGTCACGATATAAAAGACTTCACGCGAGTAGACCTGCGCAACATGTTTGGTATGGTACTTCAAGACACTTGGCTATTTAACGGCTCCATCATGGAAAATATACGTTACGGTAGACTCGATGCTACAGACGAAGAAGTAATTGAAGCAGCGAAAACAGCTCACGTTCACAATTTCGTAAAAACATTACCAAATAAATATCAAATGGAACTAAACGAAGAAGCAAGCAACGTATCCCAAGGACAAAAGCAACTACTAACAATTGCACGTGCCCTTATAGCGGATCCGAAAATATTAATACTCGATGAAGCAACTAGCTCCATTGACACTCGTACAGAAGTACTGATTCAAAAAGCGATGGAAAACCTTATGGAAGGTAGAACAAGCTTCATTATCGCTCATAGATTATCAACAATACGTGATGCAGATTTAATCCTTGTCATGAAAGACGGCGATATTGTAGAACAAGGTAATCATGAAGAGTTATTGAAAGCTGATGGTTTCTATGCTTCGCTTTATAATAGTCAGTTTGAAGGTGCGGATGCTTCTTGAGTTAGGTGAAAGTCCATTTAAATAACTAAACCCACGAAGAAAATGCATTTTCTTCGTGGGTTTTTATTATTTTTAAGGTTCTGTTACAAAGTTTTTAAAAGTAAGCTAGACATTTGCAAAACAGAGTGAGGAGCATGATAAATGGAATATTTTAAAGGGAAACAATTTAAAAAGAACATTAGAAGATTAATTAATACATTCTTGTAATGTTTTAGTGTTTCTCCTCCTTCTCTTGTTTTATAACTATCTCCAAAGATAAGGAGCATTTCTTCCCTATTAATTATTGCCCAACGGATAATCGGTTTAATTAATGGGCATTATCAAAAAGGGTACTATAAAACAGAACAAGCCCAAGAAATAGATAAGGAGTGAGCAAGCGATGGACAACATGATTAATACGGGCAACTTTGGTTTACAAAGGGGACCTGCTCCAAAAACGGTTGGCCAGTATTTGTTCGATTGTCTGAAACTCGAGGGCATTACCGAAATTTTTGGTGTCGCAGGGGACTATAATTTTACACTACTTGATACTTTGGAGTGTTATAACGGCATCCGTTTTATAGAAGGACGAAACGAACTAAACTCGGGCTACGCTGCAGATGGCTATGCAAGAATCAAAGGAATATCGGCTCTTATTACGACATTTGGGGTCGGAGAGCTCAGCGCATGCAATGCGATAGCGGGAGCCAACAGCGAACATGTACCAATAATACACATTGTGGGTGCGTCTCCTGAGAAGGATCAAAAAGAGCATAAGCTGATGCATCACACCTTAATGGATGGAAATTTTGACGTTTTTCGCAAGGTGTATGAGCAGATTACGGCATATACCGCGGTGCTTACGCCGGAAAATGCCAAGATTGAAATTCAGACTGCGATTCGCATTGCTAAGGAAAAGAAAAAGCCTGTATACCTGGTTGTGGCTAATGATTTAGTGACCAAGCCGATTAAAGTTTGGACAGAACCGGTACCACCACGTCCAACATCCAACCCTAATACCCTTCAGGCTGCAGTGAATCATGTCCGTCCGCTTTTGGAACGTGCCAACCGGCCAGTTATCTTGGTGGATGTGAAAACGATGCGTTTCGGCCTTCAGACAGCAACTCGGCAACTGGCCGATGCAATGAATGTGCCTGTTGTAACGATGATGTACGGGAAGGGAGGATTCGATGAGACCCATCCAAATTATATCGGAATGTATCTAGGCTCTTTCGGGAGGACTGAAGTCCAAAGTACGGTGGAGAATGCAGATTGTATCATTGCGATTGGCATGGTATGGGCGGACACAAACACCGCAAGTTTTACCGCAAAGCTGAACCCGCTGATAACTGTCAATATTCAACCAGATATAGTTAAAATCGCTGAGGCGGAATATCCGAATGTTCTTGCAGCCGACATGCTACTTGCCGTTCAGAAGGTGGGTTATACGGGCAAAGGTTTGACAAAAAAATTGTCATTCCCTTATGAGCAATTCACAACTATTGCCGACGGACCTCTAATGGCAGACGGCTATTATCCGCGTTTTCAGCGCATGCTGAAAGAGGGGGATATTGTAATCGCCGAGACCGGAACGTTTTATTATGGAATGGGAGAGGTAAGACTGCCGGGTAATGTAACATATATTGGACAAGGTGGATGGCAGTCCATCGGTTACGCAATCCCTTCGGCGTTTGGTGCTATTATGGCCGCGCCGGAACGCCGGGTATTGGTGTTTACAGGTGACGGTGCCCTGCAGCTAACGGCACAGGAAATCAGTTCTATGCTCTATTACGGCTGCAAGCCTATAATCTTTGTTTTGAACAACGATGGTTATACAATCGAGAGATATTTAAATGTCAAAACAGAGAATCAAAAGTACAACCAAATCCCTCGATGGTCTTACACCAAGCTGGCAGAAGCTTTTGGAGGTAACGCGTTTACCGTTACGGTCCGGACCTATGGAGAGCTTGATCAGGCTATAATCCATGCTGAAAAGGAAAGCGCCAAAAGACTCTGTATAATTGAAATGATCGTAGAGAATCCAATGGACGCACCTGAATATATGCGACGGATGCGTAGTTATATGGAGAAGCAAGAAAAGCAGCGCAGTCAGAAATAGTATTCAATGCCCTAGTCCCTAATTGAATACTAATCGAACAGTTCTAATCATACTCTTTTAATAAAACGCAATTAAAGGGGTGTAAAGTAAGTTGACAAAAATTAAGGTTAGTTTACGGCCAGTCATTCATAACATAAATTTACCAACTGTAATAAAAACAGCCATACTTCCAGGTGAATCGGCTGAAAGACTATTTATTGCAACCCAATTAGGAGAGATTTTTTATATAGGAGACGGTGTAATAAAAACATTTTTAAATATTAGTCCGCGAATTATTAAATTAGGCACGTTTGAAGAAGGTGTTTCTAGTAGCGGTTATGATGAACGCGGATTGCTAGGACTAGCGTTTCATCCGCAATTTAATCATAATGGCTTATTTTATCTCCATTATTCAATGGTTGGGACTCAAGGACCAGGTGCACTTACAGAACAATTTAAACCGAATCCTTGTGACCCGAAAACTTTAAATTTAAAGTGGACAAATAGAGATACCCAATATGATCATATTGATACAATTGAAGAATGGATTTTACAATCAAACGGTCAACCTCAAAAACGAAGAACATTACTTAACATAAAACGGCCATTTTTTAATCATAACGGTGTTAATAGTTTAAACTTTTCACCCGAGACTGGAAAACTTGTTTTTACAAATGGAGATGGTGGATCGGGTTATGATCCATTTAATCTAAGCCAGGATGATTTAGAAATAGCTGGTAAAATAATTGAAATCGATGTAAGTAAAAATACATTTATAAATAACCCTCCAGTAGTTACGCGCTTTAATGAGTTTCCATTATCTATACAAGAAACGCTTACGGTAATTGCGAAAGGGGTTCGTAATATAACAGGTATTTCATTCCAAAGGTTTTATAATCAATATATCAAATATGCCGGAAATGTCGGACAAGATATAGTAGAGTCCATTTTTTCGTTTACTCATTATAAACCAATGCCGGTTACCGAACTTGTTCAAACGCATGTAATGCGATCCACTACCAATCAAGATGGATTTATTAATTTTGGTTGGCGAGGATGGGAAGGGGAATTCCCTACGTCTTTTATAAGGCACTGTTCTGAGAATCAGACATTGGATGAGAGAACAATGGCTTATTATAATGAAACAATTCAAACGTCAGTGAGGCGTATTCAGCCTCTAATTAGTTATTTTCATAAAGATTCCAGACTAGATAAATTTGGAGGAACTTCACTTACAGGAGTCCAGCCATATATGGGAACTGCAATTCAAAATTTAGCTGGTAGTGTCGTGTTTACAGATCTTGCTAAGAAAGAACAATCTCAATCTCCAGTAAAGGGAATGTTAGCTTTTACTAGAGCAGCTATAGACGGGAAACGTAATGATTTTCATGTTATTGAAACCAATTATGATTTTGGTGCTCAAGCAGCTTATTATATGAGTTTGGGAACAAACTTAGATCAAACTAGATTATATTTAGGAGTTTATGGATCAATGAAAGTAACGGATTTTAACAAAGGTACTATTTTTGAAATTGTTCCTTAATACGGTATAAACTCTTAGTCTAAAAATATATGGAATTCATACTTTTTCAAACGCATGATTTAGCGCCTTTTAAAAACCTTCTATGGATAAACATCTATTGTATAGTGATTCCTAACAATCAGAAAGTAAAATATAATCAATACGTATATGAATAAAAATAATAAGTGGTGAATTAGGTCTCTTTAGGGGGTAATTTGATGAATCGCTTTAGAAGCTATTGGTATCAATTGATGATATCACATGATGTGAACTTAGTTTATAAAAGAAGGATGACTCCTGCAAGTAGGTTAGTCATTACAGCATTACTCGGTTCACTTGCTGCTATTTTTCAATCTGCGGGGAACTTAATCCCTGGTATCGGGTTATTTATTAGTCCTTTTGCGACGCTGCCGATTTTTCTAGCTATTTGTTATTCTATTCGTGAGGGAATACTCTCTTATATTCTTACTATTTTCCTATTATTCATTATTGAGCCAAGTGAACTTATTGTTTTTCCCTTTACTACAGGCTTATTAGGTATAGTGTTAGGAGTATCTTTTATACAATTCAAGAGAAGGATTTGGGTTGTTTCCTTTTCGGCGATATGTCTACTTATAGGGATTATGATCGTTCTCGATATATTCCGCTTTCCAGTACTTGGTCCTACTGTTCATACAATTATGGATATAAAAGCTATTACATTAATATTTATACTGAGTTTTTTATACTGCTGGATCTATGCAGGCCTTTGTAGAATAATGTTGAATAGAGTATATAAAGTATGGTATTAACAATTTCTCATATATTTTTAAAGATTGGAGATTCAAGTCGTGAATAACGTTAACATTAGAAGGCCAAATTCGGATGATTTAGATGAACTACATTTGTTTTTTCGTCTTGTTATTACTGATACATTTAAAAATGAAGGGTTATCACAGTTATTAGATGACATAGAAAATGAAATTAAAACGAAAAAACAGTATTTGAAAAATGATTTGGAGAGTAACGGAGAAAGTCGTTACTTTTTATTAGCGATAGATACAAGTAACGATAAAATCATTGGAACAATTGAAATCGGTCCAGCAAGTACATTGATTAATAGTTGTACAGACAGTGTACTTAAGGATTTGTATGAAATAGGAACTGTATTTATACTTCCGGAGTATCAAAGAAAAGGTGTAGGGAGTTTACTACTAAATACAATGTATCTTACATTACTTAGCAGAGGAATAACTGAGTGCTGTTTAGATAGTGGATACAAAAAAGCACAAAGTATATGGACAAAAAAGTTTGGAAAACCTAGTTATGTGCTGAAGGATTATTGGGGCGAATCAAACGATCATATGATTTGGAAAAAAAGTTTACATGATATACCTATAATATTTGAATTATAAAATGAAATATCTCTCTTAACATAGCTTTTCTTACATACTTATGCTATTATTTATCTTTATAATAAAAGAGGACGTGAATGAACTTGATTAAAATTAATATTCCTGAAGCTGATGTTTCAATTACTGAACGTAAACAAGTTATTAAAGGAGACGAGCCATTAATTACTCCGATTAACGGTTTTATCGATTTCCACTTGTTCCCTAGAGATAAAGGCGGCATTTTTATGTTTTTCAATATTAATGACGAACTTCTTTTCGTAGGTAAAGCTCGTAAAATTAGACAACGTATTAAAAAGCATTTTGAAGACAATGTTTCACCAATCAAAAATCATCGTGATGAAGTATACCGCATCGATGCATGTATCGTAGAAGATCCAACAGAAAGAGAAATTTACGAAACTTACATTATTAATGAATATAAAGCAAAATATAACGTTGATAAAGTGTTCTATAAATAAGTAACAAAAAACAATCCTAGCACATATACTGGGATTGTTTTTTTGTGTTTCATTCTTCATTTCTTTCTCCTTTTTTAAAATGATTAGCAGCAATTAAACAGAAAAGCCCTATAAATAAAATTATAATTCCAAGCGTTCTATGTTTTCCTTCAAAAAAAGGGATATCTGAAATAACATTTGTCATACATAACCCTATAAACACAAGGATAGGTCCTGCCCACAGTAATACATTGCCGAATTTCGTATGTTGCCACATAGTAACCCTCCTCACTCCTTTTTACATATATATCCATAAAATAAAAGTAAATTCATAGAGAAATATAGTTTTTTTCATATCGAAAATTGAACCTTCATATATTGGTACAAGCAAACGAGAAAGGGGACCATCATGAATTGGTTAGAAGCTTTTATATTAGGGATCATACAAGGTTTAACAGAATTTTTACCGATAAGTAGTACAGGGCATCTTTATTTAGGTAGGCATTTGTTTCAATTAGATGAAGCAGGATTGTTTTTAGATACGATGCTGCATATTGGGACTTTGCTTGCAGTGTTTATTTATTACAAAAAGGAATTTATATACTTAATTAAAAATCCATTTTCAAAACTAATGTTATTGCTTATTGTTGGGACGATACCTGCAGTTGTAATCGGATTGTTATTTAAAGACTTCTTTGAAGATATTTCAAAAACAGGTATTACGATTGGATGGGAGTTTTTAGTGACAGGTTTCTTTCTCTACATG
Source organism: Bacillus nitratireducens (assembly GCF_036320425.1). Taxonomy (NCBI): domain Bacteria; kingdom Bacillati; phylum Bacillota; class Bacilli; order Caryophanales; family Bacillaceae; genus Bacillus; species Bacillus nitratireducens. The sequence goes on along the minus strand of NZ_JAUMJO010000004.1, from coordinate 449,121 downwards.
GCAGATAAACAAAAGAATGGTCGTAAAAAAATGGATGACATTACATATAAAGATGCATTTATCATCGGTTCATTTCAAGCGGCTGCAATTTTCCCTGCAATTTCCCGTTCTGGTATGACAATCGTCGCTGCATTATGGAGGAAGCTAGACCGTGAAACGGCTGCTTACTTTTCTTTTTTATTATCAACTCCAGCCATTGTTGGAGCTATCATTTTGCAATTAGCAGATGTTTATCAAGGGAAAGCAGAATCAATCTCTAGTACACCTTTAATTGTCGGAACGTTATCAGCAGCGTTCTTTGGTTACATAGCAGTTTCATGGATGATTCAATATTTAAAACGTCATTCCTTAAAAGTATTCGCGTATTACGTATGGGGATTAGGTATTTTAATTTTAACGTTGCAATTCACTCATGTATTTTAATTATAATGATAAAGAAGCAATGTAGTTAAGATCCTGTTTCATTCATACAAGGCAGGGTCTTTTTTCATTAAGGGGGAAAATATGTTTAATAAGGCTATCGTTATTGGCGGAAGTATAGCAGGAAAACTTGCAGCAAAAGCATTATCAACTACTTTTGAAGAAGTAATCATTTTAGAGGCCGGAGAAGAATGGAACGGAATAGACACGCGTAAAAGAGTTCCACAAAGTAATCATCCTCATGTGTTATTAAAAGGTGGAGAAAAAGCAATTGAGGAATTGTTTCCTACTATCACTAATGAACTAATTGAAGCGGGTAGTATCGTAAATAACTTTACTCGTGATTTAAAATGGCATCAATTTGGCTTATGGAAACAACCATTCATAGGAGAAGTGCATATGATTCAACAAAGTAGGCTTTTACTTGAATGGCATATTCAAAAACGAATTGATCTAATTTCAAATATTACAACACAGTTTGGAACATTGGTTGAAGGGTTATTAGTAGATGGAAAGTTTAACAAAATATGTGGAGTAAAAGCTAAATGTTTAGAGACTGGCACGCAAGAAGAGATTCAAGCAGATATCGTAGTTGATGCCAGTGGATTCGGTTCAAAAAGTATAGGGTGGTTACGAGAATACGATATTGAGGTACAAGAAGAAAAGGTGCGTATCGATTTATTTTACGCAACTAGAATGTTTAAACTCAAAGAAAATGAGAAATTAGACTGCTGTAATATGCTAATGTCTCCAAGTTTCCCTGATAATCCGTATGGTGTTCTTATTCAAACGATTGAGGATAATCGTTATTTTGTTACTTTCAGCGGATATGCAAATGAGAAAGCACCTCAAACAGATGATGAGTTTTATGATTTCGCTGAAAATCTATCAATCCCAAATGTGACAGATTTTCTAAACAAAGCTGAGGGAATTACTGATATAAAGACATACAAAATTCCTTATCAAGTACGTCGGCGATTTGATTTAGTAAATAATCTACCCGAAAGATTGTTAGTAGTTGGGGATGCACATTGTCGTTTTGATCCTGTTTTCGGGCAAGGTGTTTCAGTTGCGGCTATGGAAGCTTACCAGTTGCAATTACTACTACAAGATAGAAAAGATCTCGATAAAACATTTACACAACAGTTTTATAAGAAGACTGCGAATATCATACAAACTCCTTGGGAAATGACTACAACGGAAATATCACGTCATCCTCAGTTAAAAAGAGAATTAACGATAAAGCAAAAATTTCAGCTATGGTATACGAAACAAATATATCAACTATCTGCAACTGACTCTGACGTTTATATTCGATTAGTAAGAGTGATGAATTTAATTCGTAGTCCATTTCACCTATTTCATCCGAAAGTGCTATTTGCTGTGTTACTGAAGCGAAAGAAATAGCAGGAGATTAATCGATAAAAAAGAATATATAACAGTTAGTAGATATAGAAGGAGTAATCGAGATGAAAGTATACATAGAACAATTAAAGAAACACGATGCTAAAGATTTATTTACGTTTGAACTTACGAATAAATCTTTTTTTGAAACAATGGTACCAAATCGCGGCTCGCAATATTTTGATTTTGAATATTTCCAAAAACTACTAGACGATTTATTAATAGAACAGGCGGATGGAGATTCTTATTTTTATTTAATTCGTAATGAAGAAAAAGAGATTGTAGGACGAATAAATTTAGTAGATATAGATACGGAAACTCGAAGCAGTTCGTTAGGTTATCGAGTCGGAGAAAAGTTTACAAAAAAAGGAGTTGCAAAAGCAGCTGTAAAACTAGTTTTAGACGTGGCGAAAAATAATGAAATTAATGAGGTTCACGCTAAAACAACTACAAATAATCTCGCATCACAAATTGTACTAGAAAAAAGCGGATTTTCTTCTTATCATAACGAAACAGATACAGCTTCTGTAGAATTAAACGGAGAACATGTGAAGTTTGTACATTATATTTGGAGAAATACTTCGCGCTTATAATAAGGGGGACTTATACATGAATGATTTACGTTATCCAATTGGCCAATTTACATACAAACGTCCTATAACTGAAGAAATGATTGATACATGGATTCAAGAAATTGAAGATTTACCTAATGAACTAACAAAAGCAATCAAAGATTTAGATCAGAAGCAGTTAGACACACCGTATCGAGTTGGTGGATGGACGGTTCGTCAAGTAGTTCATCATGTTGTTGATAGCCATATGAATAGCTACATACGCTTTAAATTAGCACTAACAGAAAAGAATCCAACTATTAAACCATATAAAGAAGAAAAGTGGGCAGAACTACCTGATTCTAAATTACCAGTAGATGTTTCACTAGTAATGCTAGATTCATTACATAAAAGATGGGTGAACCTTTTATATTCTCTAGAAGTTGAAGATTTAGAAAAGACATTTAACCATCCAGATACTGGGGAAACAAAACTTGCTGCTGCAATTGGACTATATGCATGGCACGGACGTCATCATACAGCTCATATCACTTCATTAAGAAATCGACTAAATTGGTAACATGGAGATTACTTTAGAGAAGGCGACAGAAAATGATGCAGAAGTTTTATTTCAAATGCAAATAGACTCATTTAGCCCTTTATTAAATAAATATAAAGACTATGAAACAAATCCAGCAAAAGAATCTATTGAAAAAACTATTTTAAGGATAAATAATCCGGACAGCGGATTCTATAAAATTATAGAAAATACGAATCTTGTCGGAGCAATTTGTATATCCCGTAAAGATGAAGTATTTAAATTTTGGATAAGCCCGATGTTTATACTTCCAAAATATCAAGGGAATGGAATTGCTCAAAAAGTATTAATTTTAATCGAGGAGATGTTTCCAGAAATAACAACTTGGGAGCTTGCTACAATTTTAGAGGAAGAACGAAATTGTTTTCTATACGAAAAGATGGGTTATAAAAGAACAAAAGTAATAAAGAAATTAAATGATAAAACTACACTTGTTTATTACAAAAAAGAAAGGTAAGGCATTTAAAAAACGCTTTACCTTTTTATGTTATTTGGGATTAAATATACAAAAATAATGTATATTCTTCCAAAATCTTCGGGTTAGTAATTTTGAAAGTGAATAAAAATACAAAAGTGCGTTATTTTGTCGTATATGTTACTAACGCTTTTTGAATGCTTAAAACACTATCGTCACCTTTAAATTCTTTTGTAATCGGCGTACTCAAACTAGATATCCAAATTTTAAGCTCAGCGTCTAAATCAAAATGCCCGGCTGTTTCAATGCTGAATTGTGTAATGCTTTTATAAGGAATAGAATGATACTCTGTTTTTTTACCTGATATCCCCTGTTTATCTACTAAAATAAGACGGCGATTTGTAAATACAATTAAATCACGAATTAATTTATAAGCATGCTCAACTTTCTCATCGTCTAGCATAATCTTCTCTAAATCACGTTCTACACTTTCTGTACTCGCATTTGATGCGTTTCCTAAAATACCACTAAATAAACCCATAAGAAATTCCTCCTTTATAATATGTGGAATGAGTTTCTTATATTGTACCACGCGAATGACTAAGAGTTTATGACATTGCTTTAATAGTTTTTTGTTATTATTGCAACTATTTTATATAACCTCATCCTAAAATCTTGTGCTAACATGTAAGTAAGAAAACAGAAGTAGAGGGATTAAGCATGAAGAATATCGGTTTAGTATTAGAAGGCGGCGGGATGAAAGGATTATATACTGCAGGAGTACTCGAGTATTTTATGGAAAGGGACTTATTCTTTCCGTATGTAGTCGGTGTATCCGCTGGAGCGTGTATGGGCGCAACCTATTTATCACGTCAAAAAGGAAGAAATAAGAAAGTAAATACAGAGCTAGTAGCAGATCACAGGTATATATCTTATCGAAACTTAATTAGAAAACGTGAATTATTTGGAATGGATTTTTTATTTGATGAAGTACCAAACAAAATTGTCCCATTTGATTTTCAAACTTTCTTAAACTCAAATGAACAGTTTGTAATAGGAACGACTGATTGCGATTCAGGAAAAGCAGTTTATTACAATAAAATAGAACACGGAAATGATATTTTAAAAATCATTCGTGCATCAAGCTCTGTCCCATTTATAGCGCCTGCTGTAGATTATGATAATCGAAAATTGTTAGATGGAGGGATTATAGATCCTATACCAGTTTTAAAAGCTCAAACTGATGGTTATCAAAAGAACGTCGTTATTATGACAAAGCCAGGAGGGTATGAGAAGCAGCGAAACAAATTTTCAGGCCTGGCTAAAATTTTATATAGAAAATATCCGAATATCGCAGAATCTTTAGTAGAACATTATCGTTTTTATAATGAGACGATATCGTATATGAATCAAATAGAACAAAAAGACAACTTTTATGTCATTCAACCTAGCGTACAACTTCCTATAAGCGGAATAGAAAGAAATAAAGAAAAACTAGTTAATCTATATAACCTTGGCTATACAGATGCTCAATATCATTATGAAAAATTATTAAGTTGGATAGAGAAATAAAGGGGGAGAAGTTGATATTAGGAAAAAAGATTATTTTTAATGAATTGCAGAAAATGCATAGCTCGCTGCATAAACCGTTTCCGTATCGTGCTACAGGAAAATTGCAACGAGACTTAAAAAGTAAATTTACAGATGAGGACTGTATAAACGCTGATTTAAATTATTATTGGATGCATACAGCAGGTACTTTAAGTTACGTACTTAATAACAACGAAAAGGAGATTGTGTTTGATCAAATAAAGTGGCTAAGGAAATCATTTTATGAATGGTTTCCGCAATATCGTTTTATAGAAACAGAAATTGTGAAGTATCCCATTTTATATAGAGATTTCATGAATTATGAGAAGGTCCGGAAACTATTACTGTATTATCTTACTGAATAAAAATAAAAACGTACAAGTTACATTGCTTGTGCGTTTTTATGTTCATAAAAACTACAATTTTAATACCTTGTTTATATAGGGATTCTAATACGAAGAAAGAAGTACATATAGAATGATGCAAGGGAGGGAGAGATGTTTAGCGACCGTTTTCCTTTAATTTATTGTCCATCTCGAATATATTTAGTTAATTATGTTAAAATATTTCGAGTGAAATCAAGTACTTATTTTATCAAACATTAAACAAAATAAGTGAGAAGGGACAACATTAACATGGAAAACGTATCAAATATAGATAAATTGGAATCAATAAAATCTTTACAGTCAACAATCCGTAAACTTGAAAATGCACTATCACAAATGACTCAAAAAGGTGCAAATACTACATTAGTGAAAAAAAGACTTAATGCTGTTTGCGTAGGGTTAGCAGTGCTAGAAAACATTTGGAATCAAGAAAGTCATCAATATAGTCAAGAAGAGTTAGCAGAAGCTCGTAATGTCCTTGCTGGTTTGCTTCCATCAATCGAGAGGGCCTATGATAAGTCTAAAGCTGGTAGTCCTCAAAAAACACTTTTAACAAGACGGATAAAAGCGTTGGAACTTTCTATTCAGGCAATTGATAAACTTTCTGATAAATAGCTCATAAATAACTCATCTAAATACAAAACATCCTAATCCTAATTTTATAAAAGCAATTTAGTGAAAAGAAAGAAATACAAAGGAGGAAGATGGGTGACTTCAATAATTAGTCCTAAGTTAGAGGAGCTTAATAATCAATTAAAGAATGGAAGCGAGAAAGCTTTTTATACTTTTTTGCATGAAATAAAGTCGAATAATACGCCACTAATAGAACAATGTCCTGTAGATAGTCAGTATAAGCTTATAACGTATATTTGGTTAGGGGACCTAAACACTGAAAACGTTTATGTATTCGGAAGTTTTCCTGGTTGGGATCTGTCTGTAAATCAATTAAAACAATTGTTACAGACAGATATTTGGTATGCAACGTTTAGGACGGATAAGAGTTTTATTTCAACGTACTATTTTTCAGTAAACGATGTTTTCGAAAATGATTGGATAAAGCGTAGTGAACAGTACGAACTAGACCAATTTAATGAAAATACATTTGGAGAAGGTGCCAATAAAGCGTCTGTGTTAAACATAGGAATGGAAGTGCAGTATAGCAGTCGTTTTCATTCAAACCATTATCCATCCGGAAAAATTGAAACATATTCTTTTCATAGTACGATTTTAAATAACACACGTAAAATTCATATTTATACGCCTCATGATTATTCTCACACTTCACATCTTCAAGAACTTCTCATTGTATTTGATGGGAATTCATTCATTAATAACCTTTCAATCGAAAGAACACTCAATTATTTAATTCACGCAAAAGAAATCCCAACTTGTATTGCTGTTGCTATAGAATCAGTTAATCGGCTAGAAGAGCTAACTTATAACGATAAAATGAATGCATTTTTAACGGAGGAATTACTTCCATGGATTCAGTCGAAGTATCGTGTGCATCAAGAAGCGAAACATACAACAATTGCCGGTTTCAGTCTTGGTGGCTTAGCAGCTTGTTATGTAGCAGTTCAAAATCCACACATTTTCGGGAACGTGTTGTCAATGTCTGGATCCGTTCATTGGAAAAAAGATGGTTATGAAAATAAAATTCCTTGGATTGAAAATAAAATTTCAACTATAGATTCCAATACGAGTCAACCTCATTTTTACATAGCAACAGGAGAACTCGAAAACAAACCTCTTTTAACGGCTAATAGGCACCTGTACAAAGCTTTAAAAGGAAAAGGGTACAAATCTACTTACGAAGAGTTTCGAGGCGGACATGACAGTGTGTGGTAGCGAGAAAAGTTATTTGATGGATTGATAACATTGAAACATACAAAAACAACGCTAAAAAATGAAAAGGGGAATGAATCTATGAATCAAGATGAACTAGATAAAAACCTTGAAAAACAAGAAATTTTAGTTAAAGATGAAAAGGTTTGGTCATTTACTTATGAAGACCATATTAGCTCAATCATAAAGCAAGCAGAAAAGAAAGGGGTTTTTAATGATTTACCTGGTAAAGGGAAACCTCTAAACCTAGATAAAGAACTTTCGTACAATCCAGAAAAACAACTTTATAGAACTTTGAAAAATAATCATGTTTTGCCTAAATGGATTGAACTTTCAAAGGAAATCGATGTTTTAAAAGAAACTCTAAAAGAAACAACAAATAGCGCAGAAGCAGCGAATTTAATTCGAATTATTAATAAAAAGGTTTCAGAACATAATTTAATTTGTCCACCAAGTGCGCAAAAAACAAGGGTGAAAACGGATTTTTAACGATTTTCAATAAATCTATCTCTTGCTATATAATTAAGAAAGGCATTTTTAATTCACTTTTAAAGGGAGGAAAATGTGATGAAGAATACGTATCAACTTCAAATTCCGAAAGAACTAGAGCAGTATCGTAGTATTTTAGAAGAAAGTGTGAAACCGTATATTGAAGTGTCTGGAACGAAAGCAGAGACAACTCTTTTTGAGAGCAAATTTGGTGGTTATCCGTATTTACCTATAAGCCAAGAGCATCCTAAAGACTTAAATGGACAACCTATGATGTTACTTGCGCAGTTAAACTTTGAAGAAATGCCGCATGTTGAATATATGCCTCAAAAGGGAATGTTACAATTTTTCGTAAGTGCTGATGATGAGCTTTTCGGAGCAGATTTTGATCATCTAACAAGACAAAATGACTTTCGACTTATTTATCATTCTACAATTATAGAAGATTTAAATAAGGTTATTACTGATTTTAGTTATTTAAACACTTTAGAATTAGATGACTTTATCATACCTGAAGCAGCGAAACTAAAGTTTGAAGTGGGTTATCAACCAGTAACATTAAGAGATTATCGATTTGAAAAGATTATAAGCGATGACATTGATTGGGAAGAAATCGTTGATGAAGAAAACAACATAGAATTAGGCGAACTGTATGATGATTTATGTAAAGATCAAGGACATAAAATTGGTGGTTATCCATTTTTCACACAGACAGATCCAAGGGAATGGGAAGAAAAGTACCAGCAACATAATATATTATTGCTGCAAATCGATACAGACGATTCATTAAATATTATGTGGGGAGATTCGGGTGTTGCTAATTTCTTTATAAAGAAAGACGATTTGTTAAATCTAGATTTTTCCAATGTTATATACAATTGGGATTGTTACTAAATAAATATAAATGAAATATTAGCAAGCTAAAAAATCTTCCTAAAGGTGAGGGAGATTTTTTTATGTTGAAAAATAAACGTTATGTTAACTAAGATTTGAAACGATAAGTGCAATAAAAGTCAAGCGTAAATAACAGAAATAACAACAAATAATGTAAAGTTGTAAACGTGTGTAAATAGCAATAAATTTATAAAGTAACACATAAAATAAAATTATTAATTTGTATTTTATATAGCAAAAAATATTTCGCATAAAAAATTCTTGCCAATCAAAAATGATTTCAATTCGTTAAATCTTAAACAATAATCGATTAAGATTTGCTGTGATTAATTTATAGCAAAATAAACGGTAAAAACTGTAGAAATCCATTTAGATATGATTTTGTGTGAATCTCACTAAAAATCCCTGTTTCGTCTCATTAAGTATAGTTTACTTGGTTTTTGATACCTGAGATTACTTTGTTTCTACAACTACCTATAATATATATTATGTTAACTAGCAAAAAGTAATAAACTTATTATATGTAAATTGAAGTTGTTAGACTCCCCTTTTCTTTGGATTCATTCTGTGTGATGGATTTGTGTGGTTATTTGTTTTGTTGTTGTTTTATAAGTTGTTGATGATAATGTCTCCAGATATAAATGATATTTAAGACAATAAAAAATACAATTCGTTTAAAATGAATGCATTAAACGAATTGTATTGATATGATTACGAATAAGTTTTTAAAATTAGTTTGCTACAGCAATTGCTTCGATTTCAATTAATAAGTTATCGTTAATTAATTTTCTAACTTCTACAGCTGAACTTGCTGGTGGATTTTTAGTATCAATGTATTGATCTCGAACATTTCTAACAATGGCCATTTGAGAAATATCTGTTAAGAAAAATGTTAATTTTACTACATCATTAAAATTTAATTCCGAAGTTTCTAATGCGCTTTTAATATTTTCGAATACTTGTCGCGTTTGTGTAGCTAAATCATCAATGCCAACTATTTGACCATCGGTATTGATCGCTACTTGTCCAGATATGTAAATTGTTCGTTTAGCGTCACTAACTTCAACTACATGTGAGTATCCAAAAGTTGCTGGCATTGTTTCTGGATTGATAAATTTCTTTTGCATGGCTCTTCTCTCCTTCAATATCGTATTTTCTGTATATTTATTTTTATTATTTGTTTATAAATGGTCAATTTTGTTATACTCACGTATTTTCCATTGTTCTTGATGATAATAAATGCTACTTATACAGGCCGTAAAAAGTTTTGTTTTTCCTGATCCAATTTCATTATTTGATATAAGAGCAAGAATTGTGTTTATAACGGCACTATGAGTAACTAAAATAACATTACTATCTGGGTATTTTTTCAGGATTATATTTAAACCGGTTATAATTCTTGCTTTTAGTAGTTCTCTTGGTTCTTGATTTTTATAATTACGTTTTGGAAACATTTTCGTCCGCTCTTCTGTCGTTAATCCTGAAGCCATGCCATAATCACGTTCTATAAAATTCTCCATTTCAATTATGTTTACTGATGTTAACATGTACGTATTTATGATTTCAGCTGTTTGCTTAGCTCTTGATAAAGGGCTAGAAATAATTATATCCCATTGTTTTTCACGCAAATACAAACCGCATCTTTCGGCTTGTTGTTTACCGTTTTTATTTAGCTCAATATTCTCGTGGCCTTGGAGCTTTCCAATAGCATTCCATTCAGTTTCCCCGTGTCTAACTAAGCATAAAACAGTCATACATATATCCTCCTGCTACATATGTGAAGTTTAAATTCTATACGTATAGTTTAATACATTATATATGACTGATCCTTTTGGGAACTGATTTTAATTACGCCGTGTTTAATTAATTCTTCAGTTACTTTTGTATAGAAAAAGTGATACCACCAAATAAAAAATTCTTCGTAAGTTATTTCTTTTGAGTATCTGCTGCTTGCAAAGTATTCTTTTAAAGGCTTCTCATTTTCTTTACATAATAAAATCAAATCTTCACTGACCGTGTTCGCGATTTCGTTAAGTATAGATAAGTCTGCGGCTGTAAACACTGGGATAACAGGTTGTGAATTTTTATATAAGCCTAATTCTTCGTATAATACATTTAAATTTAAGTCTACTTGTCTATCTACTGCTACAAAATTTTCAACTAATTGCTTTTTCGTATAATTAATATCCATAATAGCATCGTGAAAATATTCTTCAAACGTTTCTTTATTCGCAGTTATTAAATTCAAAGTTGTATATCGAGTGTTTCCATAAAGACCAATTTGATATTCCCCTAAATCCAAATACGTATTACCATACATTCCAAAGGCCTCTTTGTCTGTTTGTTCTTGTTCTAGAATCGCATAATAATATCTTTTATTGTTTCTCAAAGGCCGTTCTGTTTCTAAATAGTTTTCTTCAATGTTAATTATTTGTCCAGAATCTAATAACACACCGCTATAAAGTAAAAGACTATACGATTCTTTAGATAAATGATTAAATGTCTCGATTCTTTTAGACATAGCATCAATTTGATTAGAATACTTTTCAATTATGTTAAGTGTAGGTTTAATTAGAGGCTCACATAGGTTATAAAGTTTTTCTCCTTCAGTAGCTGTTATAACCATACACGTTGGATAGTAACTCTCTCCTATCTTTTTCAATAAACCTTCTAGTTCTAATGCATGTATTTGTTTTTCGAATTCTTCGTTCGTCCAATTTAGCTTCGTTTTTATAGTATTTGACTCAATTCCATGATGGAGCATTACAAGTAAATATTGAAGGTTTGTTCCGCTTATTTTTAAAGTTGGATAATTTTCACCTGATGAAATCATTTTTGTCTCATAAGTTGTTTTAAGTATTTTCTCCGGAATATAATTAGCAAGCATTTTAAAATCCCTCCTTTTTTAGTAATTTAATTGTAAAATCTATGTATTTACTATGTTCTATAAATAAAAATAAGAATCCTTTAATGATTTCAAATTAAAAACCTTAGTATGGCTATGTTAATACCTATAGTTATCGCTAGTTGGATTTATCAAATTACTCTTTTCAAACTCTCTGTTAAATTGATTATCATTTTTTAACCAACGTTTAAAAGTTGATTCACTTATTTCTAAATTAGAACAAGCTGTAGCATTACATTTAGTTTTCATATATTCTTTAAGGAAATTTCGTTTTCTTTGTTTAACGGCAGTTTGTTTTAGTTTTCGATCTTGTAATTGGTCTAAACTTAGACTTTCTTTCTAAAATACTTCATATTTTCTATGCAAATAAATATCTTTGTCTTTATAAATCCAATTTGAAAATAGTTGTATTGATTTTCTTCCGGATAAAATGACGCGATAATGTTTATTTTGATCTAGTAAATCGGCTGGTAAATTGTGATTTTGTAGTATTTGATTTAAAGAATTCATAAAATTATATGATCCACCTACAAAACTGACTGTATAAGTTTCATAATTGACGTAACCATCCCCATCAAAATACCCACGAATAAAATGATGTAAATATTCTTCTGGTACAAAAGGAAATTCAATGTTAAATGATTTACATGGCATGATTCCGTGTATGTTCATAAGGTCATCTTTTATTGTTTTGCTATTAATGTTTAGCATATATACGCCTGTTTTTTTATTTTGATAAAGTGGCTGGTTGGTGTTTAATTCTTTTTTTATATCTTCTAGAATGTAACTTTCTTTTTGTATGACACCATCTGCTGCTATAAACCCTAATATATAAGCCATGTTATTTGACCATGTTTTAAAATAATCTTCTGTTATGTCATACTTTCTCTTCCAACTCCCTATAGAGCGTCTTGGAAAGTTATTGTCTGTTAAAACCATACGAATATACCTTGCAGACACATTAGCAAGCATCGCGATTTCTGAGGTACTCTTCCCTTCTGCATAAAGCTGCATTATTTCAGATTTTGATAGTTTACATTTTGACTTCTTATTTCTTTCTGCTTGCATTTACAAATTCTCCTTCCTTTTTATTATTTAGAGACATATTTGCTTCTATAACATATAACGAAACATATGTTCTTTTTTGCGTATAAGAAGGGATTTACTAAATTAAAACAATTTACATTTACTTCATATTAGTTTTAGCTGCTGCTAAATGAAATTCATTTTAAATATACAAATAATAAATATGTCAAATTAATGAAAAGTACTGCATTTAAGATGAAAGGTAAAATGATATAGTTTAAAATACAAATAGCAACAATAACAACATACGTATATTGTTAAACGTAAAAAGGAGAACGAATGAAAAAGAAATATATAAATCAAATTCATACTGATGTAAGTTTTAAACCAAAAGATATTATAGGTTTAATGTCTGATTACTTTAAAATAAAAACAAAGCTGCGTCCTATAAAGAATTTACCTATTGTATTATCGAATAAAGATAATGAGTCTTTAGAGAGTGTTACATGGTTTGGTCACTCTGCTTCTCTTTTAAAAATAGAAGGTAAAAAACTGTTGCTAGATCCTATGTTTGGCGATGCCTCTTCCCCATTCCCTGTTTTTAATAGTAAACGTTATAGTGGTGCTTTTTCTTTAGAACGTGAAGATCTTCAGGAAATTGATGCGATTATCATTTCGCATAATCACTATGATCATTTGAATTACAAAAGTATTATGCAGTTAAAAGATCGTGCAAAGCACTTTTATGTTCCGACTGGAGTTGCGCGTTATCTTATTAAATGGGGTGTTTCACCTAGTAAAATTAGTGAGCATAATTGGTGGGACGAAATTATGCTTGATAATATTAAGTTAGTTTGTGCGCCTGCAAGGCATTTCTCTGGACGTGGTATGACAGATAGAGATTGTTCATTATGGTGTTCATGGCTTATTCTTGGTCAAGAGACTAAAATTTTCTTTAGTGGTGATAGTGGTTATGCTTCGCACTTTAAGGAGATTGGTAATAAATACGGTCCGTTTGATCTTACTTTAATGGAATGTGAACAATATGATGCGAGATGGTCTGCTATTCATATGTTGCCTGAAGAAACGGTACAAGCTCATATTGATGTTAAAGGAGAATTACTTCTTCCGATTCATTGGGGTGCTTTTACATTAGCTTTACACGAATGGAGTGACCCAGTAGAACGTGTTACGAAAGAAGCCGAACGTTTAGGAGTTAAAATTACAACGCCACAAATTGGTGAATCTATTACGTTAAAATCTGAAGATTATCCTAGGTATGCTTGGTGGCGAAAAGTCTAATTATAGTAAAAAGCGAATCTCCCTTGTATAGAAGAAAGATTCGCTTTTATTTATTATAAAGTATTGTTTACAAACTGATTAAACTTGTCTATTTCTTCAACAAATGGATTATGATTACTTTCTTCAAATTTAGTTAATACTGCGTTCGGGATTAAATTTGCTATTTCACGAGAAAATATGTAGGGGCATTGTGCATCATGCTTACCACAGTATATAAAGCTTGGGATTTTTACGTATTCAAGTTTCTGACGAACATCATAGTTTTTATATTCAACTTGTCTAAAATAATTTAACCGATTGCCAACTGTCTTTCCGCTATTCGGAAATTTTAATGCCTCTTCAAGCTTCTCTCCAGAATAAAAAGACATAAGTGCCCACTCTCTACTTAATGCTTTTCTTTCTTCTTGTAATGTACTATCATCATTTAATGCATTCATAATTGATACGATTCTATTAAAATTTTCATTTTCACTACAGTATATACTATCTTTATGAGATGCATATTCCATACTCGCTGCCGCGCCACCAACAATTATTTTCGTTAAACTTTCTTGTGCTTCAGTCGCATATACAAGAGCTAACATCCCTCCTGTCGAATGACCAGCAATCCCCCATTTATTAATATATAAAGCTTCCCGAATCGCTTCTAAATCTTTAACAGTTTCCGTCATACTATATTCGGAATCGTTATTTGCTAAATCTGAATTGCCACAACCCTTTAAATTAACTAAATATACACTATAAAAATCAGTGAACGGGTTTGCAAAAGTATTTCCATTATCGTTATACTCGCTATACATATGTGTAACGCATAAAGGCGGACCTTCTCCCTTCACAAAATACTCGAACTTGCCTCTAGTAGTTTTGATAATATTTGTTTTCCACATATTGAATCTCCTGTCTAGAATTTTTATTTCTAACTGCTTCTTAGAAGTGAATTCATAAATAAAAATATTACTTTACTATATTAGCTTTTCCGCTATCTAAAACTCTATTTGTTGGTACACTGGACATTTCAATTACTGTGTTCATGCTCTTATCAGTTAGTTCAATGAGTTCGTTTTCGTGATTAATTTTCTGTAAATCCCACACCATTCCATTGAATTCGTTATGCTGTCCACTTACCCTTAAAATGTTTTTTGTTTTACTTGACGGTTGTATTTGTAGATTTGTAAATTGATTCCCGCTAATCTCATTTGGCGTAGTTAAATTACTATCCATATAAATCATATTCACACAATCCTCTAGAGAGAAGTTCATAAAACGGTTGGCATTTATCCAAGCATGTCCAGATTTCGGTTTTTTCGCTACTAATTTTAACCCTGTTTCCATTCCTGCTACTTTAATGTTTTCGAAGTTAATAAATGAGATTTCATTTTCTTTTTCACCAGTGAATAAAGAAATTCCTGTTCCTTTATTTGTTTCGGCCCAATTTATAATATTTATATCTTTTATTTGTGTTTTGTTCCAAGTGTTATAATACTTATTTTTACCATCTAAATATATAACTTCAGAATTAAATTTAGGATCATCAATAGCTATGTACGCTCCTTCAATCGAAGCATTTTTTTCTAGTTCCAATACCCTAAAGTTTCCCTCAACAACAAACTGTGTACCATAACCGAATAATAATTTAACACCTTGCTTAACGATGATTGGTGAAGTAATTTTATATTTTTTATCATCGAGCAAAACCGTTTTAATTTTACTTGATTCTGCTTTATTAATGGCTGCTTGAATTTTATATGAATCATTTTTACCTTTAAAGTCCTCAACAAACAATTTATCATTTTGAACTAAACTTTCTTTATTGTAATGAAAAAAAGCAAAAATAATTAGAACAATACCTAAGAGTAAAGCGATTATTTTCTTCATAATACTCACCCTCACGTTAAATTTTATCTTTAGTTTCACTTCGATTACATTAGCTATTTTCTGTTACTGCTTACACTAATTTATGTATTGAATCTATTGGGCTGCTCTGCTTAGCTAATTCTTTATTCTTATACTCTACTAATTTATGATTTGATAAAACGAAAGAGTGCTCTAATATTAATTCATTATAAAGTACTTCAGTTAAAAATTTAGGTATCATCTCTCCTACGCCGTAATTATAGTCACTTAGAATCCAAGATACCTCTTTCCAATCTAGAATTCCTTCTGAGACTTTTTTTGGAGTGTGATATGTAAATTCATTAAGTAGCTCAACTAGATAGACATATATGCCACCAGAATATGAGGAATCCTCCCATTTAATAATGCCTTTAAATTGAATTTGATTTTGTTCCACATCTATATTTGTTTCTTCTTTTATTTCACGAATTGCATTTTCTAACGGTGTTTCTCCTTTTTCTATCTTCCCTCCTACACCGTTCCATAATCCTTTTACAGGATCATATTCTCTATTTAGCATAAGTATTTCTTCATTTCTTTTTATAAAACATAAAGTATGCTTGTACATTTTTTAATTCATTCCTTTCTTCTTAATAAGTTCTAACAGGTGATATTAAATATACTGCTGCAGATTGTTCACCTGCTTCAATTACTATCGGCCTCATGGAACCACCAAAACTTAAAGTAACTCTATCTTCTTTTATTGCTTTTAAAGTATCGACCATATATCGTCCATCAAAAGATATATTTAATTGCTTTTCACCGAGAATAGTATCTATTTGTTGTGTCTCGGATATTTTACCAATCTGAGAAGCATTAGAAGAGATTTGTATTGTGGATTCGTCGATGATTTCTAAGTTAACGTTGTTGTTTGCCCATTCACTAGCTAATAAACTTGACCGATCTACACCTTGTAAAATCTGCTTTCTATCTATATTAATAACTGTTTGGGATTCATTTGGAATTAGGCCGGATATATTAGGATATTTACCTTCAATAAGCCTTGAATACAACGTAATTGTACCAAATTTAAAAATAATGTGACTCTCTGAAAGATATATGTATACTACATTTGAATTACTGTTCATTAATTTTAGTAGTTCACTAATAGTGGAACTTGGTACAATACAATTTAATTTCGCATGTGAAGAAATGGGTATTTCACGTAAAGCCAGTCTATGCGAATCAGTAGCAGCACAAATTAATTTGTTATGATCAATAACAAAATGTACGCCAGTAAGAACGGGTCTAGATTCATTTTTAGCAGCTGCAAAGACAGTTTGTTTGAATACTTCAATCAACTGTTCCGTTTCTACTTGTATTTCTGCATGTTCGTCTATAAATGGTACATTTGGAAATTCGTTCGCCGAGAATCCATTTAAGTTTAAAGTAATTTCATCTGATTGAATTGTAATCAATTGCTCATTCATGCTTTTTATTAAAATATCACTTGGCATTTTCTTAATAATTTCAATGAAATATTTCGCTGGTACAACAATACTTCCTGCTTTTACAATAGTTGTAATTTGTACACCTTCAATTGAACTAGGTATAAATTTTTCAATGAAAATATTCGAATTACTTGCGATTAAAGTAATTCCGGATGGATTTGCTGTTATTTTTATTCCAGATAATATAGGAATTAAATTTTTTGTTGAGATAGCTTTACTTACTTCTGAAAGAGCTTGTGTAAATTGTTTATGATTAACGATAAACTCCATTTTTCCCCCGCCTTAAATGTAATAATATATTTATGAAGATTGATGAATAATAGTTCCATTAAAAATATAAGGTATTGTTTCTTTCTTTTGTAAAAGGCCTTTTAAGTGTTCTGGTATACGTAAATAAGGTTCTGCTTTATGTAATTCCATCCAGATAATTTCTTCAATTTCTTTTGGTCGTGATATACAGATTTCCCCTCCGATTATTTCTCCTAAAAAATTAAAGAAGATTGCATGATGTCCCCTTTCCTCAAACAACGCTTCACTAATGGAACAAACCCCATTTACATATATATCTAGTCCGGTTTCTTCTTTCACTTCACGAATTGCTGCCTCTTCTAACGTTTCACCTAATTTTACTGCTCCACCTGGTAAAGTGTAATAAGAGCCATTTTTCCCTTTGTTTTTAACCATTAAGAGCTTTTCGTGAGTTTCATCGTATAAAAGCGCGTATGTAACATTCACCTTTTTCATGTTTAATCCCCTTTAATGATACGAATTTTCTGTCTTTATTTCATTCTACCATTAAATTATTTTTATTCACAAAAAAGAAAAAGAACGTGCTTTGAAAAAGAATAATCAAAACATGCCCTCTAAATGTTAAAAATCGATTCGGTTAAAAGATACTAAGCGATAGCAACTATAAATTTAATATGTTTTTTACAACCTTTTTTCTAAATAGTAGTGATGATGTCCTTTAGGATGATCTTTACTGACTCCGATCACTTTATATCCATGTTTTTTATAAAAGTTTGGAGCCTGAAAACTAAAAGTGTCTAATTTTATCAGTCGACATTCTTTTTCGATTGCAAATTCTTCAATAAGTTTCATTAATTTGCTACCATAGCCTTCGTGTCTATATTCTTCAGACACCCACAGAAAGTCAATATGCAACTGATGCCAAAATGTTATAGCTGTTACCCCTCCGATTATTTCTTCTTTTTCATTCCTTACTATAAAACTTACCTTTTCTGAAGGTGTTTTTTCCTCATTTGAAAGATGTTTTTGGTTATATTCAATTACTTTCTCTCTTATGTAATCACTATCTTCTTGTACCCACTGCTGCGCTATTTTCATTTTAAGTATCACGCTCCTTTTTACTTATCTATTCAATTTTATAATGATATTGTCCTGTCTTTAATGAGTTAGTAAAGAAGCAAAGTTAGCGTAATAAAAAAGAGCCCTGACATTAGGACCCTTTTTTGAATTAAGCTATTTTTCGATGTAAATGTTTTATTTCCTTTTTCTTCTCTGCATTCGGTGGACGAATTAATATAGAAATAATGAAGGAGATAATACTTAAAACACCGATTGTAATGAAGGTTGGTTGAAATCCGCCAAGTAGTGCTCCAATGAATGATCCTGCAAGCGCACCAAATCCGAAACCTTGGTAAACAATCCCGTAGTTTGTACTATGGTTTTTTAATCCGAAGAAATCCCCGACAATGGCTGGGAATATAGTGATATTACCACCAAAGCAAAAGGCAACACTTGCTACACAAGCAAAATAAATCCCGTAATTTAGTGGAATAAAACTTAAAGTGAAGACGGATAATCCAATAATAATAAATGTAGCAGAGACAATTTTTAATCGGCCTATTTTATCTGATAACGTTCCAAGAATAATTCTACCTATTGTATTAAAGATTGCGATCATTGCGACGGCATTTGCGGCAGTCGCTGCACTAAGACCAACGAGCTGCACACCGATGTCTTTTACCATACCGATTAAATACAGTCCGCCCATACATGATGTGAATAACATGAAAAATAAGAGATATACTTGTTTCGTTTTCATCATTTCACGCGGCGTATAATCATTGTGTAATGTTTCAGCCGTAGTGTTACTTACAATTGCTTCACGTAAGAAGAATGATCCTATCAACACTAATAGTAAGACGATAATACCCCAATATAAAAATGCTTGTGATACCCCAAGACTGTTGATAAGATTTCCGTTTATATATCTAAAGATTAAGCTTCCCATTCCATATGCCGAAACAGATATACCAGAAATAAGTCCTTTACGGTTTGGAAACCATTTAATTAAATTAGATAGTGAGGTAATATATGCTGTTCCATCAGCATATCCAACGACAACACCAGCTAATAAATAAAGTAATGGTAATGAGGAAACTTGTGAACTAAGTATTAAACCGAGTCCTAAAACAATTCCTGCAGTAGCGATAAGTTTACGGAGTCCAAATTTTTGTTGTAGCTTTCCTGCAAATAGAGTTGAGAATGATAAAGAAAAACTCGTAATTGCGAAAGTAATCGCGACTGAATTGAGGTTCCATCCAAACTTACTTACAAGGGGTTGGTTAAATAAACTCCATGTGTAAATTGTACCTAGGCCAATTTGAACAATGATTGTACCTAGAACAATTAGCAACGGATTTATAGATGATTGTTTCATACTAACTGTCCCCTTCTTTTATCATGACATGAATTTTCACAATTAGTATATCCATGATAAATTGCACGATACCGTACGGAAAATGGAAATTAAGTTAGTTTACACAAAAAGACACTTCATCAAGAAGTGCCTTTTTGTAGGTTATATACGGATGTATTTAAAGAAAGCTTTGTTAAGATAAGACATTTTCAAATGCTTATGTATATATGTTATCAAATAATTTGCTGAAAGTGATGAGACTTAAGACGTATTTTTCTTTCATAAATAAGTCGGAGAGAAAATTAATATTCAACTTCCTCGAAGTCTTTCGGTTGCGGTACAGTTTGCATATTTGCTGCATCTTTCGGATCGCTATAAATCGCATTTTGTTCTGTGTTTACATCCTTTATGTTTTGTTTTTTATTTTTATTCACTTCATTTTTCATTATTGTTCACTCCTTTTTATTATAGGAGTAGTTATGCCCTAATCGTATTATTTATACTGCTACTAAATGCATCAGCGACTAAATTGCTAAATTCACGTAAATAATATAAATAATTGTCTCCACCATAGTTGTATCTTTTATTGTACATTTTAGCAACGACGACATTATATTCTGGAATGACTAATATCGTTCGTGGGTCCTGTAATTCCTAATATTTGATAGGAACCTTTCGGAACTCGCTCACCAAGTTCGCTAAGTAAAGCAGGTTCATTTTGAACGAACCAAAACAACCCGTTTTGAGGTAGTTCTTTATTTTTATACGCTGGACTTTGTATGCTTGTAGCAAGTTCTATAACTTCTTTTGGCACAATTTGTTTACCATTTAAGTACCCGTTATTTAAATGCAGGTTCCCCCAGTATGCAAATTCTCTCGCAGAGACAAATAAATTTTTCTCGGATCCGTCATCTACTGCACCGACACTTTCTACAGCATCTTCATTTGGATTTACAATAACCTTAACTAAATTTTCATCATGCTCAATTCTCCATCTAGTTTCATTGAAGTTGGCAGGTAGGAATACACGCTCCTTTAATAATTCAGGAAAACTCTTATTATACAGCTGATAAATAAGCTGCGTTACCATTCTTACATTAATATCTCTGTACGCCCAAGCTTGTCCCGGCTCAAATTCACGAAAAACTGTCCCCTCATCGGTTTCATTTAAACCGTGTGAATGAGTTACTAAGTGTCTTATCGTTGTCTTACCGAGTAATGAAGGATCATGTTTTTTTAAATAATTTACTACCTCGTCATCAAGAGATTTTATTTTCCCCTCATAAACTGCATAAGCTACCATTAATCCTAAATAGCTTTTTCTTGCGGAAGCGACATTGAACTGTGAAGATATGTTTACTTTTTTACTAATAGGAGAATTTGAATGCTTTCCACTATAGTGCTCTAGTACAATTTTATTATCTTTCATAATACAAAGTGCAGCCGCAGAACTTTGATTTGTTTCTTTAATATTTTCTACCCATGAAATTAATTTCTCATATTTGTACAAATAAATTTCCCCCTAAAATGAAAACGAAAAAATGATAGCATGAAAGAAAAGCGTTAACACAACATAAACTGGTATTTACACTTTTCTTTCATGTGAAATATTATTCTGTACTTAAATAATCCACCAGTTCCAGCAATTAGAACAGCTGAAACAACCAACACAACCTACACAACCACCGCAACGTCCGCCGCCACAACCACCACAGCGACCACCACAGCCACCACAACGTCCACCGCATCCGCCACAACGACGTGCATCGTCTTGGATGTAATAATATGGATATTGATTTTGTTGCTGATCCCAATACACAACATTACCAGGTTGATAAGCATTAAGGTTTAACGCTTGTAGTTCTTGTTGAAACTCATTCATTATGAAACCCTCCATTTACAAATGTAAATTCCGTCCATATCTTTAAGTTTATTTCTTTTTAAAAATAAAGTAGAAATAAGGCTATAGACTAAATGCGTACATCAACAAAATATGACTTTACACTAGGTGATGTACCTTGTTCATGAGCCTATTTTCTTTACATTCTTTTAGTGGACGGAATTAATATAAATAGAGATAACTAAAAGTTACTAATCCAGCAAGTTAATAGTTCATCACTTAATTTTCTTTCTAGTAATTCTTTTACTGAAGGTGTCGGCATTATTGTATAGGAGTTTATATTTTCTTTAGTAAAATCAATCCAGTGAAATACTAAATGGGACTCTTTAGATATTGGAGTAAAATCTGATTTCAACTCATTTGAATCTATTTCAAAAATGTGGTTAATTTCATGGTGGAGGGTTTCTTTAGCTTGCCATTTATTTTCTATGACACCTAAAAATTGTTTTATACTGCAAGTTACTCCAAGTTCTTCGCGTAACTCTCTTATTAGTGCATTCTCTGCTGATTCCCCAATTTCAACATGGCCTCCGGGTAAAAAATAGTGATGTCCTATGTATTCAGCAACTAGTAATTTTTCATCTTTTATCATGATAGCTCGTACAATATGATGGAATTTACTTTTCATTTTGTATTCCTCCTAATCATTCACTTTATACTTGCTCAAAAATTGTCATTTAAAAGCGGGATAATATTAATCATAGGTGCTTCATATGGATGAACATTATTAATAACTAGAAGATAACATTTTACATCTTCTAGTTTACAATTTAATTGAAACTAATATTTTTGATAAACGATTCTAAAAAAGAGTATGTTTATGAAAATAAATCATCGAAACATACTCTTGCTATTTTTAGTTGATTCATTCTTTTACAATAAGGTTCGATTAGCCCTATTCTTTGCGGCCTCAAAATCGAAGCCGTAGCTAAAGTATGCAATCACTACTATTCCATAAGCAAATCTATTCTCTACTTCAAATTTACCTGCCTGTACAAATTTTAGACTCTTAACGAACCACGAAAGCCTCTTGCGGCATAGTAAGATTCTGCCCCATTGTGATACACAAAGACGTGTCCAAAGCGATAATCGCAAAAAAGGGCACCTCCAAGTTCTCTAATATCAGAAGGTGTTTGCACCCAACTCGATGTCTTTAAATCGAAATTCCCGAGATTTTGCAACGCCCGATATTCTTCTTCCGTTAATAGTTCAATGCCCATACTAGTTGCCATATCAATAGCGTTATTTTCTGGTTTATGTTTCTTTCTTGATTCTAGCGCTTCAAGGTCATAACAAACACTTCTACGACCTTTAGGACTTTCTGCTGAACAATCATAAAAAATGTATTCGCTTTTTTCTTTATCAAAATCTACAACATCAGGTTCTCCACCAGTTCTTTCCATTTCATTAAGCGACCACAATTTTTCAGTATTAGCATTCAGCCTTTCTTGAACATTAGCCCATTCTAAACCTTTATGACGGTTCATATTATTCTCAAAACGATCTTTCAATGTTTGTAGTAATTCTTCACGTTGCTCTAGTGACAACTCTTTTTTATTGCTCTGTTTCATATTAGTTCCTCCATTGATGTTTTTATTAATGATAGTTTAAGTATATATAAATACTGTTTTATAATAAAATGTTAAAATAATTGCGTGAATTCAATTTGTGATAATTTATATGAATTGGTACAACCAATTCTCCGCAATTTGACCCTTTAACGGAACAACTTATTGTTTCCAAACAGTTTCTTAATCGATCTTTCAATTCTAGATGTTCTTTGCCTGTTCACTATAAATACACGATGTAACTTTATTCAAAACAGTACATCTTTATTTCAACAACAATAAGCGATATACTTCCTCACCGTCATATACATTTCCTAACGGTTTAAAACCATAACATTCATATAGTTTCTTTGCAGAAATATTATCTTTATGAACAGTTAATCTAATTTCCTCACACTCTTTAAAGTTATTTTTTATTAAGTTAATGATTTCCTGTAATGCAGCTTTTCCATATCCTTTTCCTTGCTCTTTTTCATCAACGATAAATCCGTTAATCCAATACATATCTGTTGACTCACGTACAAAAGCATGCATAATAAAACCGACTATAAGGTCACCATCATATATAGCGAATGGAATATATTCGACATTTTCACCATCTGGTTTTATGTATACTTTAGCAAGTGATACTGCCACTGCCGGAACAAATTGCATTTGATTTTCTTTAACTTGTAACTTTAATGCATCTTCCCAATTTTCTCTCGTAACAATTTTTAATTGGACGTTCACTATTTTAAGCTCCTTTAAAAAGAGAATTTATCTTTTATATTCAACGGAGTGAAATGATTCCCTTTTTCGACATCAACTTATAACATGATTTTCATAAAATCCTGAATAAATTTTTCCTCATCTAATTGTAACGCTATACGAGCCCCTTCAGATTTAGAGTGTGGGCGAAAATCAGCAAAAGTTTGTCCCTTCGTTTCACCGCATATATCCACAGTCACTTTTCGGGATGTGTAATTTAAAAAAGTAGGATTCACCAAACCGCTTATAGCAAGTACATCGTGTAATAATGGTCCTTCAATAGATGGATTGAGCTTTTGGTATGCTGATAAATAATAATCGTACATGGGTTTCATAATCGGTTTAAATGGATTTTTTGTATTAGCTAAAATATAAGTAAATACACTTGGGGTTAAAACCGTTTTATTTGTTACATTTAAAGGGAATAACGTTATATTTTTCGCTTGCTGAAATACAATTTGACTTGCTATAGGATCTCCGTACACGTTTGCCTCTGCTAATGGAGTAACATTCCCTGCTTCTAAAAAGACACCACCCATAAAATAAATTCCTTTTACATTTAACATCAAGTCGTTCCATAAATTAAACGCAATTGCTAACGAGGTAGATCTTCCTACATCGACAATTGTTAGATCTTCTCCATACTTTACAAGAATCGAAGCAATACTACCAAAATTGTATATCGGAATGGATAACACACTTTCCGGTACATGTATGGGTCCTAATCCTTCTGGTCCATGAATTTCAGGGTAATACGTTGTAATTTCATTTGTAAGTGGTTTTGTTGCTCCGCTAATTACAGGAATATCTAGTCTGTTTGCTAACTGCAAAATATATGCGGCATTATGAGCGGCATGTATATGTTCAACATTTCCATATCCAGTTACGATACCAACAATTTCAATTTCAGGATGCAGTAAGCCATACATAATTGCAAACGAATCATCAATACCTGGGTCTCCAAAAAATAAAACCTTCTCCAAGAAATGCACTCCTTTCATAGGTAAGATAATTATGTATATGTGGAAAAAATTTAAATCTATACAATTCTAAGCAAATATTAATGGTGAGTAATGTATTGATAAAAAGAACTAGCATTATGCTAGTTCTTTTGCAGATAAATGATCTAACAGTTTAATTAAATCTCGTACAAATATTGGACTAGCTGATTTTAATATAAATCTTTTTCACTATATTTATTGAATTGAAAGCCTGTTATTAATCCGAAATTTTGCATTCAAATTGCAAATACTCGTAAGAATGTCTTACCATACTTTTTCACGCTCAATTTGCTTATAATCATCTTTATTAAATGTTAAATGAGCAATCACAACTCCAAGTATAGTAACTATCCCTCCAACAATCGAAACAAAGGTTGGTACCTCGCCTAACCATACCCAAGCAATAAAACATGCAGTAACTGGTGTTAAATATAGAGAACTTGTTGCCTCAGAAGCACCGGAATGGGATGTAATATACGCTAATGCAATATATGGAAGTACTGTCGGGAACACACCTAAATATATAACACTCAAAGTAATTTCTATAGGAGCTGCTACGATTTCTTCATAAATCCCGGGCAAAAAAATAAGCATACATACCGTACCAGACCAAATTGTATATATTGTAAATGGTAAGAAACCGTACTTTTTTAAATAAGACTTTTGGAAAACGAAAAATAGACTTTCTGAAAATGCCGCTAATAATATAAGTAATACCCCACTATTCAATTGAATAGAATCACCTTGACTTAATGATAAAAAAGCAATTCCTATCAAACTAATTACACCACCGATCCAACCATTAAATTTCATTTTTTCATTCAAAAAAACAGAAGCAAGAATTGCCGTTAATATCGGTGTTATCGATACAATGAAACTAGCAGGTCCAGCATTCACACTCTTTTCACCGTAGTTGAGTGCAATATGATAAATCGTAAATCCCAGAGCGCCAAATATAAATATTACTGGAATATCTTTCAAATCAGGTAAACGTAATTTGTATATAAGTGAAAACAGAAAAAGAATCAAAGAAGCGATTAGTAATCGTAGCAATGTGAGGTGTTCAGGCGTGTAAGCTTCAAGCCCCATCCGAATTCCTGGAAAAGCTGTTCCCCATATAATAATCGTAAAAATGTGAGCACATACAATACGAAAATCCCATTTTTTATTATGCATACTTTCTCTCTCTCCCTCTCCAATAAACCAGCCATTTTCTAATTACCAATTATTTCTTTTCATCATATTTAATAGTTGATACAATGTCTTCAACCAGTTATTCCTCGAAAAAACCAACCACTTTGCATTTTTAAAATGAATGAGGGAGTTTTTAATATGTCTACTGATAAAAAACTGCCTAAATATCGGCAAATAATAGACTATATGAAAGGAAAAATTGAATATGGAGAATGGCCGATTGGAAGTAAGCTTCCTAGCCAGCGGCAGTTAGCGAAATTATTTCATGTAAATCGTAGTACTGTAATAACTGCACTAGAAGAACTTATGGCAGATGGTTTAATTCAAGGGCAAATCGGGTCGGGAACAATTGTAATAAATAATACATGGTCATTATTAGCTACCAATCCCCCGCCCGATTGGAGTGAATATGTAAAAGCTGGTATTCATAAGCCAAGTAAGCTAATGGTCCGAGAGATTAATGAAGCAGAAGCAAATAAAAAATTGATTCATCTTAGTAAAGGAGAACTTGCACCGCATCTTTTCCCATTAGAAACTATGCAATTCATTATGCGTAACGTATGTGAGGAACTAGATTATTTCGGATATGAAGAACAAAAAGGATATCTCCCTTTACGTGAAGCAATAAGTAATTATGTAAAATCATTTGGAATAAATACATCACCGAGTTCTATATTAATAGTCTCTGGTGCATTACAGGCATTACAATTAATATCAATCGGTCTTTTACATAGAGAGTCAACTGTTTTACTTGAACGGCCTTCTTACTTATATTCTCTTCACGTATTTCAATCGGCTAATATTCACCTTTCTGGAATACAGATGGATCAACATGGAATTATCCCTAATGATTTGTTAAGAAGAATTAATTATAGTCAAAAGAAAAATATTTTATATTCGATTCCTTGTTTTCAAAATCCGACGGGTGTATTAATGTCCGAGGATCGACGAAAAGAAATACTAAAAATATGTGAAAAAGAACAATTGCCTATCATTGAAGATGATATTTACCGTGAATTATGGATTGATGACCTACCGCCTCCTCCTTTAAAGTCGATGGATAAACATGGACATGTATTATATATCGGTAGTCTATCTAAAACACTTAGCCCAGGACTTAGAATTGGATGGATCATCGGACCAGAGCCTGTTATCGAGAGATTGTCAGATATAAAAATGCAAACTGACTATGGATCAAGTTCTTTATCTCAAAGAGTTGCGACGGAATGGTTAAGTAAAGGGGGTTATGAAGATCACGTAGCGAACGTAAGGATTCACCTAAAAGAACGAAGACGAATAATGATACAAGCACTAAATACGTACTGCGCTGACATTACTACATGGGATATCCCTAGTGGTGGATTTTTTATATGGCTAAGGGTGGTGCCTAACATTTCGATGAAAAAACTATTTTCAGAGGCTCAATCAAAGGGAGTTCTTATTAACCCGGGACGTATTTATGAGGAAGAATCAGATCAGTTTATACGTTTATCTTATGGGTATTCTTCCCCTGAACAAATTACTCAAGGTATTATTATAGTAAGTAATTTGATTCGTAAGTTAATGGCATAATAAAAAAATCCTCTTTTTATAAAGAGGATTTTTTATGTGCCTTTTTTACCATAATCTCATTTCCTGTCCTAATAAAATAAGTTCTTTATAGGGATCACCGTCAATGTTTAATACTTGAGCAAAAGCCGGTTCTGTTTTTAGCCCTTGATCTTTTAAGCGAATAATTTCTTCCCTTATATGCGGATGCTGCATTAATAGCATGTGCTCTACTATCATATGTCTATATGCATTTTGGTTACGCACTGGCTTAGGCTGAGCGAATAATTCAAAATCAAAACCTTCAAATTTAAAATTCACCTTTATCGATTCAGTACCTTTAATTTTTTTCTTTTTTATTTTGAATCCTTCATAAGAGCCATATAAAGATCTCATTTCCTGCTCAAAAACATCAAAGTTATATACTTCCATTACAATATCTAAGTCAGATTGAGGAGTATCAATTCTTATAGGGATTGTCCCGCAAAGAACTGGGCTATATAAAGCTAAATCCTCCATTATGTTTAGCTCATTCAAAACATCATATATTTTTTGTTGTTTGTTATTCCCCGATTGTAAATATGTAATAGATGTAAACATAGAAGTCTCTCCTTCATTTAACGTAATACGAGCCTCACTTAATTTAAAAAAATTTGTTCTAAGAGTACCTTTATTTCAAAATATTAAGCCGAACTAACTATATTTTTCAACTTTTCTCCTATACTGCAATACTATAAAAATAAAAAAAGGAGGAATTATTATGAGCATTTTCAGCATTCTTTTAACCATACACATACTATTTGGAACAATATGCTTAATCACCGGTATTGTAGCTATGGTTGCTCAAAAGAAGAAAGGAAAACATACGGAGTGGGGTGAAATATATCATGCATCCTATGTTGTCATCACCCTTACTGCAATTATATTATCCATTATAAACTGGGATAAAATCGCATATTTATTTTATGTAGCAATTTTCTCTTATTCATTCGCGATTTATGGATACCTTGCAAGAAAAAGGCGTTGGAAAAATTGGCTCCATCACCACATTAGAGGTATGTTAGGTTCTTATATAGGTGCCGTCACCGCACTTTTAGTAAATATCGGCATCCATATTCCTATTATAAATTTACTGCCGCCAATATGGTTTTGGTTTTTGCCGACGTTAATCGGTATTCCGCTCGTAGTCAGTGTATCAAAAAAATATAAAAAACAAAGAAAAAATTAATTACATTTTGATTACTTTCTGACAAAACTTATGAAAAATAATCATCAATATTGTATTATATCAAGTTTGGCGTATAGAAATAAAAAAGAATCCAATATGTTTATTGGATTCTTTTTTATTTATTACTCCCTTAAGAATAATACTTTTTAATTTTGACTTTTCAAATCTAATACTGAATGCAAACGATCCGGATAATTAGTAAACATCCCGTCTACACCCCATTTTAGTAACTTTTCCATATCTTTTTCATTATCTACTGTAAATGGATGAACTTCTAATCCATGTTTCTTTATTTTTTTCACATAGACTGCATCAATATATTTGTAGTTCATGCCTAGGCCAATGCAGTATGTTTTATACTTTTCTATTTCTGAGTCTGTTAATTGAACTGCTTTTTTATATGATAATAATTGTACTAACGGTATATTGTCATTTAAACTGTGAATCTTTCGCAGACTTTCTTCACTAAATGATTGAATAATTACTTTATCACTTATTTCGTAGTGCTTTATAATCTCTAATAGCTTTTCTTCCATACCAGGATATTCATCTGGCGATTTTGTTTCAATATAATAGTTTGCATTACGTCCAAACGTTTCAATAATTTCTTCTAGTGTTGGAACCTTAGCATCTTCAAATTCTTTCTTTGCTAAATTTGGATACTTTTTATTGAAAAAAGAACCTGCATTCAGTTGTTTTATTTCATCTAATGTATGATCTTTTACAAAACCAGTACCGTTTGTTGTACGGTTTAATGTTTCATCATGCATAGCTACTAAATGTCCGTCTTTTGTCATTTGGAGATCTATTTCTATATAGTCACCTTTTAATTGCTGTCCTAATTGATACGCTTCTAATGTATGTTCCGGTGCATATGCAGAAGCCCCTCTATGCGCAATATTTTTAATATGATTTGATTGATTAATAGCTTTTGTATATTTTTGTTCATTTACTTGCTGAAAAACAAAAGTGCTAATTACAAAAAAGAAACAGATAATTGTAATTATAGATATTTTCTTCATAACGGTATGTTTACTCCTATATTTAAAGCGATTTGATTTGGATGAATTATTCAATTAAATGTCGATTTTCAAAAACTGTCATTTGTCCTACAGCTTGAAAGCCAGATTTTTTATAAATATTTATTCCATCAGGTGAAGCTTGTAAAATGCAGTAAGTATCTTTTAGTTGTTTTGCTTCTTGAAGCAGGAAATTGAACATAATAGAACCAAATCCTTTTCCTCTCATTTCTTCTTTAGTCGCTATATCATAAATACCGACGCTATCTTCCGTACAAACTAAAGAGCCAACAGATACTACCTTCCCTTTATAAAGGCCTAAGTATAGTTTCATGGCATCACTATTCCATAAATCTAAAGAAGCAATTTGATTATAGTATGCTTGTACGTGAGTACCTTCTGTTGATGTACCGAATAAAGCTGCTAACGTTTCGCCAAATTGTTGTATTTGTTCTGGCGATGTTGCTTTTTCTATTGTAAAACTTACTGGAATGTCTATTATTGGATGAATTTTTCTTAAGTCTGCTACCATCGCGATATTCTGTTCTACTTCTTTTAAACCAAGTTTGATTAATTCGCTTTTTATAGTCTGTTCTTGCTTATCATCCCAAAACCAAACACTCATTGGAAATTTCTTTTGATTATAGCATTCTACCTCCTTATATAATTTCTCGATCCCTTTCGTTACATTACTATTTAGTAGTGTAATAATATTAAATGTATCTGCAGGTAATCCGCAGTCGACAGTAATGTAATCCTTCGTTTCTTTTACATCCATTCCAATTACCCGCCGCGCAATGTATGAGGTTTTATATGTAAAATTGTCTATTAGTAACTGCTTATAATTCATTCATTTTGCTCCTGTCATAAAATTTCGTATTCGAATCCTTCAGTATTAAATATAACATATAAGAAATCTACCTATTTCTATAAAAATATCTCTATAAATCACTCTTTGCGTCCTAAAAGAATTAAAAATGATATAACGTTGTCGGAATGAAAAAAGTGGTATATAATAAATATTAACATTACTAGTAATTATTTTAGGTATTCCTAGAATAAAGGAGCGATACATATGAAAATTACTATTTATTTCGGAAGTCATGAGGATCAAGATGTTCGTACTATGGACTGTCATTTAGATGTAGAAGATACAGAAGAGATTGTTTCTGTATCATAATATAAATAGTTGGGATGAAACCTCTTCCCTACAGCGTTTAAGGCACCTTTTCAGGTGTCTTTTTTGTTGTTTTTTTCGTCAAAAACCCTTTACTTTAGAGTGTTTTAATAGTAAAATATAAATATACGAACAAATGTTCTTTTTTATTTTAATTGTACATGAAGGGATGATTTTAACAATGACTCAAGCAAAGCGCAGAGGAAGAAAAAAGCAAACACCTATTATTTCAAATACAGGCTTTATCGGCTCTGTCTTTATTGATACATTGGAGTTACAAAAGAAATCCTATTATTTCGCTCGTAAAAAACTTCAAATTGTGCACCACGTACTAGATGGTCTATCTGGAGCAACGAGTGCATTATTTAAAGAACATAATATCGCTGCATACATGTCATGTGTTTATTTACATAAACAAAAGAAAATCGGCTTCGTTCTTTCAACAAAACCTTTTGAACAAAGTGATGGTGTTTCTTATTTTATAAATTATTTGATCGAAAAGAATTTTTATGGTGACGAAGATATTGAATATCAAGAAGTATTTAATACAGGTTTTATTGGTGTAGTATTCGCGGATTTATCTAGTATAGATCGCTTTAATTTTGAGTTTGAAATGGGTATGTTAACGAAATTAATGAAAGATATGATCATTCCAGTTAAAGAGCTCTTTTTACGCCACAATGTACCGGCTTACATCTCCACTTCTCATTTAGAGGAGCAAAATAAATTAGGTTTCGTTCTTTCTGTAAAGCCATACGATGAACGTGCAGAAGCAGATTTATACTTCGAAACATATTTAAAAGAACGTGGATTATTTATTGGTGATGAAGAGGATGATATTGATAAGATTGTTATTAGAAAGACAGCTGAATTACGATAGAAAAGTGTAATGATAATAAATTTATTTAATTTTGATATAAAAACATAAGAGCCTTTCTGCAATAAAATGCAGAAAGGCTCTTTAAAGTTGTTTGATTTTTACGGATTTCGCGATACGGGAAATCCCATATCGAACGATTGTGTTAACAAATTTTGTATAGTGCTTTATTTTTCTATTACTCTTAAAAATTAGCTACTAAATATTATTAATATTTTTATTGAAATCAAATTGATTTTGAATTCCTGACCTATCAATTTGAATCCAATACTCTGAAATTTTCCCATCTTCTATTCTATACACCGCACTTGCCATTTGAACTATTGGGAGTCCTGTAGGTTGATATCCATCGGTTTCTCTTAGATGTGTACCTACTTGTTTCCAACGTACATACACTTTACTTCCTTGTACTAAAAATTCTTGAATTTCTAAAGAGAAATTTCCATATACTTCAATCATCTCTCTTACATGTTCAGCATAATCTTTAGGTGTTCTGCAAACTGTTTGTTCTTCTTCAGATACAATTTGATGTATATAATATTGCTGAAGAGAAAAATATAGATAACATTGTCATAAATATTTTAGAAAAAAGTATTACACCCAAAGTTTTTGAAATTCCAATAATAAAGGAGTCTTTAGATGATTTATTGAAAGACTTCGAACGTCTTTTAAAAAGTGGAAATATTCCCTTAGATAATGTTTTTTCCGCAACGGCAAGCATAATTTTTAATATTGAAGATCCATACATTGGAGTTTCCAGTGCTAAACTAGAAACATATGATTGTTTTGTAGAGATTATAGATAAAAATGAAAAATCCCATAAAATTACTGTTAAAGAATGGTGGAGGTAGTTCCCTCCTTCTTTAATTAACAGGTTTGAAATTACCGATACTAATGATAAAAATGGTGTAGCTCAAGTATTAGAAAAGTTAATTGGTACTGTTAACAAAAGTAATGGAGGATTAGAAAATGAAAATTGCAATAGTCTGTTTCGATAAGTTTACTGATATAGATGTTTTTCTACCATGGGATTTATTAAATCGTGTACGTTTAGTTGGCGGTATTTCTGATTGGAATGTCCAACTATTAGGAACGGAAAAAACTCATATATCCATGTCTGGCTTACGTATTCCCATGACAGGAAGCATATCAGATATTCCTTCTGCTGACGCTGTAATATTTGCAAGTGGCAAAGGGGTACAAGATTTATATAAAAACCAAGAATATATTACTAGTATTCATGTAGATCCTCAAAGACAATTAATAGGATCAATGTGTTCTGGTTCACTACTACTAGGAGCTAAAAAATTGCTAACTGGCAAAAAAGCAACTACATATCCATCCGCAGTAGAACAGCTTAAAGAATTTGATGTAGACGTTATTGAACAAAGTTTCGTAAACGAAGGAAGTATCTCGACTGCTGCGGGTTGTTTTGCTGCTCAAGATCTCTCAGCTTGGATCATAAGAACTCTAATTAATGAAGAAATGGTTGATACTGTGCTAGAAACGGTTCAGCCAGTAGGTAAAGGTTTATATTTTTAATTTCAACTTGCTGGCGACGTGGTGTGTCCCATTTTCAAATAAAAAAACCCGCGAATCATTCACGGGTTTTTCCTTTTAATAACTAATTGCTATTGTACCTTCACCTGCATGAACAGCAAATGAAATCGGTAATGGATACAGTTTGAAATCCATTTCAGGAAATGATTGTTTAATATCTGAAATCCATTCTTCAGCTCCATCTTTATCGTTAGCATAGAACATATGAAGTACTTTTGGTAATTCTTTTTCAAGCTCATTTTTAATGTATTCTCTACATTTTTGTATTTTACGTACTTTCTTTTCAAGTAAAAGTTCTCCGCCTTTTACTTCTAAGATTAAGTTGACACTTAATAAACTTCCAAGTAAAAATTGAACTCCCTTTACACGACCACTTGCATATAAACCTTTTAAGCTCTTTGGAAATACATAATAAGGTCTTCTTTTTTCATCAACTAATGTTTTGTGTATATCTTGTAAAGTCATACCATCATTGTATAACGTCTTAGCTTTTCTCATAAGTTCATCCATTGGATAACTTGTCGTTTCACTATCTAATACAGTTAAAGGGAAACCTGCCATATCAGCAGCTAGCTTCATATTTTGATAGGTCCCACTTACTTTTCCGCTAATAGCAATTGCAAAACCTTCTTCATATTCTTCTTTACATTTCGTAAATAACTCTACCATTTCTCCTATGTTAGGTTGTGAAGTAGTAACCGTTCTTCCGTCATTTAACGCTTCATAAAGACGTTCATGAACTCCCTCTTCGCAATCTTTATACGACACTCCATCAATAATAACTTCAATTGGGATAACAAAATTATCTCCTTCTGTTGTAAAACTCGCAGTTGTACTATCAGTAATCCAAGCAACACGCTTCATGTTGTTCCTCCCTTATTCAATTCCTCTTTTCTGACTTTTCTATATATTTATCTTATGAAAAGAGAATATCCCCTGTAATAGTAACAGGACTTTAATATTTTAGCTATAGAAGATGTATAATAAATGTGAATATTTTTTGTCTATTTGTCAAAAAAAGAAGACCGCGAAATTTTGCGGTCTTTTCTTAACATTACTTAAATGTTTCGTTATCTAAAATTACAACATAATCATTCGTCAATCGGCCAGCTTCTTTCGTATAACTAACAAGTCTTTGTATGTTATCACAGCTAAGTTTTGCTCCCCATACGAGTAATGGTACACCGATAAAGTCGATGTGGAACCTTCTAGAAAACAGTCCACCAAAAGTCATGGGTAAAGGAACAGTTGGTGATGTATTAGAAAAAATAATCTTTTCATGACTTTGATAATGTTTTTGCAAAATCTCTCCTAAATGCTTCATCGCAGGTACAACGACCTTGGATGCCCCGCATCCAATTGTATATACGGGATTCCCATATTCATCTTGTCCATGAAAAATAATTTTCCCCATATCTTCTGTTTTCAATTTATTAAAGTACTCCACATTTAAAATTTCTTCTTTCGTTAACTTCCGATCGGTTGGTAATTTATTCAAATGATAAGCTGCAGCGAGTGCAGTTGAATGTGTTCCGCCGAAATCTGTGTAAATGAATATCATATTATCATCCCTTG
Source organism: Bacillus nitratireducens (assembly GCF_036320425.1). Taxonomy (NCBI): domain Bacteria; kingdom Bacillati; phylum Bacillota; class Bacilli; order Caryophanales; family Bacillaceae; genus Bacillus; species Bacillus nitratireducens. The sequence continues at coordinate 413,893 of NZ_JAUMJO010000004.1, read as the reverse complement.
TTGTAAAAATTCAATGTTATTTAGTATTACCGTTCACAGCATTGTTAAACAAGGGATAAATGTATTTACACTTTTTGTATTAACTTATTATATTTTTTCCAAATATAATATCGTCTACTAATTACTGTACCTAATGTGATGCATAAAAAGGCATTCGTTACAACCATTAATGTGTAGTGAGTACTGTCAGGAAACATACTTTGCTTAATCAAAACCTTTGCACCTAAAATAACAAGGAGAATAATTGTACTTAACCAATTTCCTTTTCGTAATACATGACCTGTTTCACTATCTAATCGAAATGTTAAAGCTTTTCCCCTAATAACTCCAAGACCCAATCCAATTCCGAGCATTGCAACGAATAGTAGTACGTGCAATATATTTAATTGTCCCATATGAATAATGGACTGGATTGTTACAAAGCACAGCAAAGTCGGAATGAGCCAAATACGATTAATATTCACTTTGAATTCCTTACCTTGCATTAATACAATTATAAGAATAACAAGTAGAATATCCATTTAGAGTCCTCCTATATACTTGTTTACCTTTGAAAATTATATTCGTCTCTGCTCATACCATACTTGAAATACGATAGCTACTTTAATTTGTATAATATGGAATGTGGTTTCCCATCAGCCTGAAGCATAATTTATAAAAGTAAAAAGACGTACTTTTTACTCATACGTCTTTAGTAGCTTTATTAGTACATTCCTAAACTGTTTTAAACTTTTATTTCATATTCAATATCTATCAAACCTACTACTTGGTCTTCATATATAGCTACTAGTTCAATAGCTGGATTTTCATATTTTTCTTTCTCTCTAAGTACATTGTCATAATATGCTGTATCTAAAAAAGATAACGAACGGCAACGTACCCAGCTTATTTTGTCTTCTTTTTTTATATGCTCTAATTTTTATAGCCATGTAATTACAAAACCCCTTCTATTTCTACCATTAATTTTTCAGGTCCTGCCCCTTTATTTGATGGAATAACTAATGTGATTCCTAAGTCTGGGTATACGGCTGAGCGAAAACTAACGCCAGGATCATATCCCATTACATGATATTTAAAAATGGTATTCTGTTTTTTCTCAATCCATATTCCATAACCGTAAGACTGACTATTATTCACTAAAATATGAGGGGTTAAAAGTAAATTTGTATATTGGTGGCTTAATATTTCATTATTAAATAGAGACTTCCAAAATTTCAACATGTCTGGTGCAGTAACGTAGGCACCGCCATCAGCGCCTCCCTTAATAGGTATAGAATATGCATTTGTTCTCCATTTTTGATCATTTACATCTTTTATATATCCAATGGCTGTATCTTTAGGTAAATTATCTAAAGAAAAATAACCCGAATCATTCATTCCAACTGGAACAAATATATTTCTTTCTATATATTCCGTAAATTCAAGTCCTGACTGTTGTTCTATAATTAATCCGAGTATGATAAAACCGGCATTGTTGTAGTGAAACTTACTTCCTGGGGCAAACATCATATTACTGTTTTGGAATAATGGTAAAAAGTCTTTTAAACCTTTTAATAGATACATAGGTGTTTTTTTCCAAAGATCCTCAAAATTATCCATAATACTTTCGTCAAAATAATCCGGAATACCTGAGCTATGCGTTAAAAGTTGATGTATTGTAATGTCTTGATCGAAGTTTGGAAATTCAATACTTAAACAATCTTTTAACTTAGTATGAAAAGAAAGTAAACCTTTTTCAACGAGTTGACATATGCCGATTGCAGTGAAGATTTTACATCCTGAAGCGATTCCGAATCTTGTTTGTAGTGTATTGTTTATACCTTCACTTCGGTTAGCATATCCAAATGAATTTTCGTAGATAATGTCATTTTCTCTTTTAATTAAAATTACCCCGGAAAACTCTAATTCTTGGTGTAATTCTTTTACAATTTTCGCAACCTCATTATTTGTATTAATCATGACAACCACCCTTATCATTCAATAATGTTCTTCCACCTAATTATTTTTCAATATAGAGATGAAAGAACCCTCTTATTACGTGCCATTAATTTTAAAAAGGAAGAAAGATTATTTTGAATCTATGGATTCAGCTGTATATACTTTGATCCTTGAAGGTAATAAAGTATATACACACAATATGATAGTAATTAATAGCATTATAAATGCGCCTACAGTTACTACAAATTGAATGGACAGAAATTGAGTTGCTACTCCGAAGAGTATCGTTACAAAAATTGTTATAATTGCAATGATAAGCCCGTAAATGCTACCAATTCGCCCCATTAAATCAACAGGAACATTATTTTGATAAAATGTGTAATACCCCGTATTTGCAAACGCCATAGAGAAAGATAGTATAAAGAATCCAATTGCAGCTATTAAAAATCCATTTGAAAAAGCATAGACCATATAACCGATCGCGATGAATAGTGATCCTACTCCAATAAGAAATGCAGTTGCTAATTTTTTTGACAAAATAGTGTTTATTATTGCCCCTAAAATAATACCTGCACCAGCAATGCTAACTAGGAAACCGTATTTACTATCTGTTAGTAGTAAAATTTCTTTCGCAAACGATAGTTCAAGGGCATCAATAGCTGTTGCTAATACCATTATCCCCTGGAATAAGAAGTATACACATACGATATACGTAGATTTTTTACTGAAATTTAAAACTATGTTCCAATCTTTTTTTAGTACAGTTAGAGATAACTTATCACTTGATGTATTAGATTCGTATCTTTTATCAAGATTAGGTAAAAGTAATGTAATTAACCCTGATAACAGAAATGCTATAGCATTCATATATATAGCAAACTCTGGTGTACCAGTTATTAATAATATCCCCGCCACTGCTGGGCCAATTAAAAAAGCGCCAGATCCTATTAAACTACGTAGTGAATTGAAACGTTGCCTTTTGTCTACTGGAATTAGTTTTGTCATATATGTCATAGCAGTTGGCTCATAAATTGCACTAGCCATGCTAATAAAGAATACTAAGAGATAGACACTCCAAAGAGATGGAAGTAAAGGTAACATAGCGATAAGTATTACGCGATATATATCAAGGTGGATCATTAACTTCCGTTTATTTAAACGATCTATCAAACTTCCTGACCAAGCATTTGTAAATAATGTCGCAAATGGCTTAATTACATATAAAGTAGCGACCGCTAAAGCCGATCCTCCCATATTATATACAAGTATATTTAATGCAATTAAATAAATCCATGCACCTAAATTTGCAATACCAACTCCGGACAGTAGTAATAAAGGATATTTCCAATCTTCAAGTAATTTTTTCACTTTAGGCACCCGCTTTCAAGATTGTTTTAAATCAATAAAAAAATCCCACCCCCAAGACTTAAAGTCTTAGGGACGAGATTTATCATCGCGGTGCCACCCTAGTTTGTTAATATGTCGCCATATTAACCTTATCAGGTACTGCATTTCAAAATGCCTATACCTTAGCTCTATAACGGGAGCTACCGTCACTCCACCCCCTAATTAAATGTTCCGGTGTGCTGCTCAGAGGCTTGATTCAATAAAAGATTTTTGCTCCTTTTCAGCTAAATGGAGCTCTCTGTGAAAAATACATTTTATTTACTCTTCTCTTCATTGCATGTAATTTTATCCATATTATCATAGAGGTTTTATATTGTAAATGATTTAAAAGAATAATCTGTTTTTTCCAAACGGAGCATCCCTTATAATTTTTTGTGTTTTTTTATTTAATACAAAATACGGTGCGTGAAATTGCTTGTAATTTTATTAAAAAGAGCCCATTATGTTCTAGGCTCTTTCGAAATTCTATATTAATCTGCACTTGCTTCTGCTAATGGTTCTAGAGGTGGTTCTAAATCTATTTTTAAAGTAGCTCCTTCTTGTATAACTTGTCCTTTTTCAATACTTTGCCCGGTTACATACCCTGTGCCTATTGTTTTTAAATCTAATTTCAGAAGCTTGGAGAAATACATAACATCGCGCATTGACCAACCTTTTAAATTAGGCATTTCCACATTATTCCCTACTAGAAATATACGATCTCCTTCACTCATTATTTCGCCAGGCTGCGGATATTGTTTTATTATCTTTCCTTCTCCTAATAATACTGGCTGAAGTTTTTCTTTTTCTATAATATTTTTTATTGTATCTATCGATTGGTTCACATAATTTTGTACTTTTATTTCAGCCTGCTTCGTTGCATCAGTCATTTGTTTTTCTGTATATGGTTTCACTTTTAAATATTCTAGACTATTTTTCATAACTGGTTTAAAAATTTCAGAAAGAGGCTGAGCGCCGTACTCATCGCCCTTTAATTTCGGTTGTTTAATAGCTAAATATACAACTAATTGCGGATCATCAATCGGAGCCATCCCTAAGAAAGAAAAAATATAATTTTCTTTCCCTTCCATATATCGTCCATTTTCAGGATTAGGGATTTGCGCTGTTCCTGTTTTACCGCCAATTGAATACCCATCAATTTTATACATCGTTCCCGTTCCTTTTGATGAAGTTATTACTCGCTCCATTAAGCCCCTAACCTTTTCTGATGTTTCTTTTTTTATCGGATTCCCAATTTCTTTAGGTTGATTTTCCATAATAACTTGTTTATTTGTTGGATTTACAACCTTATCAACAATATAAGGTTGCATCATTTTCCCGTCATTTGCTATAGCTGTGGCTGCTTGTATTATTTGAATAGGAGTTACAGTAGATCCTTGGCCGAAAGAAGTAGTAACTTGTTGAATTTGAGTATTTAACAATAATGTATTTTTACTTTCTCCGGGCAAATCTATACCTGTTTTTTGATTGAACCCAAATTTATTCATATATTGCTTAAATTTATTTGGTTTCAGTAATTGGTCTTCTAAAATAGAAAAGGCGACGTTTGATGACCTTTCAAACCCTTCATCAAATGTAATTGAGCCCCATCCATATCCGCCATTATGATCTTTGATTTCTGCTGAACCAACTGCGTATTTTCCTGATTGGAAATATTCTTTTCCGTTGTATACACCTTCATTTATTGCGGCAGCTAATGTGAATATTTTCATTGTGGACCCTGGCTCATATGCGTTCGCAATTGGATCATTTAAAAAATATTCAATGTCTCCTTTGTTAGGATTATAACTAGGCTTACTAGACATTGCTAAAATTTGCCCGGTTTTTGGATCTGCTATAATACCTACTAACATAGAAGGATCATAGTGTTGCTCAGCTTTATTCATCGCTTCTTCTAAAAAACTATCAATTTGTTTATCTAATGTAAGGTATACGTTGTTCCCATTTTTAGCAGGTTCTACTTTTCCTATATCATTTGTAAGTGGGATTCCTTTTCGTGAACCTACATATGAAACATTACCATTTGTAGAGCGCAAATATTTATCTAAACTTTCTTCAAGCCCAAACTTCCCCACCGCATTACCTTTATCGTCTGGTCTTGCAAAACCAAGTATATACGAGGCGAAATCTTCATTTGGGTATACTCTGGCTTTTTCTGTTGTAAACGATACACCTGGTATTTTCAAATTTTTAATTTCTTCCTTCGCTTCTCTAGATAAGTTACGTCCAATTTTACCAATTTCAACTTGCGTACGTCCTTCATGAAAATTTTTCATGATCTCCTCTTTATCAATTTCAAGCGCATCTGCTAAACGTTGTGCAGTATCTTCTTTATCTTTTAATTTATCTTTTCCTTTTAAGTTTACAACGATGCGATATGTCGTTGAGTCTTGGACTAATACTTTACCGTTTTGATCATAAATTGTCCCGCGATTTGCCTCTAAAACTCCATTTATGTTTTGTTGCTCCTTCGCAAGATCCTTTACATTAACATCATGCACGACTCCTACCGCTTGAATATAAAATATGCGTAAAAGCATAGTAAGAAACAAAACAATAAAAGCAATCATCATATATCGAGCGCCTTTATTCGTTTGAAGTTTATGCATATTTATCTCCTTTCTTTTCCAATGTATTAATGCAAAGATGTGTTACTAAATATGTTCTTTATTATATTAGATACTATATTTTTCGAAGTTTTTTTAGTAATTCCTCTATAACTATAAGAAAACTAGCTATGTTACTACTTGTTTTTTATTAATTTATCTTTTTAAAATAAAAATACGGTAAGTGAAATTTAAGAAATTTCAAATAAAAAGAACCTACTTTTTGTAGGTTCTTCAGATTAAGCTATATGGTTATATTTCGCTAAAAAAGGCACCCGTTTTGCTACTAGTGCATACATTTTAAAAATAAAACTTGCTAACGGTTCAAATATACGTGCACTTTGCATTACTAATCCACTTGTAATAAATGTTAAGAACGCAGCACCAAGTATATCTAGAGGATAATGAACGCCTACGTACATGCGTGATACACCTACTAATATTGCCCATATTAACGCGATATATTTAAGGTTTTCTCCTCTAAGAATAAATACGAAAGCAATCGAAAATACAAGCACAGAATGATCACTTACAAATGATGAATCTGCTGCATGCGGTACTAATTGATTTACATGATGTGTTATAAAAGGACGCGGATGGTAATATACCGCATGTATAAGAACATTTACTAATAATGCAATACTGACTGAAAGTGTCGTATATAACACTGTATATTGTTTTCTAATTGCATTCTCTTTCTTTCCATTATTGAACCATAGGATAAGCATGAATAGAATAGCTACATATGGAACACTATTTGTAATAGCGATCATTAGCGTATCTAATAGCTTGGATGATCCAGCAAAGTTATTAATCCATTGAAATACTGTGAAATTCATAGTACTCTCTCCTTATTATTACTCATTGTACTTTAAATAAAGATACAAGTGTTCTTGATTTACACAGTATACAACATCAATATGAAAATGGGCTTAAACTTTTCTCATCTAATTCTCATTTTATTACTATTCATTTGACAATCGTGTAACTATTTACAAGAGCTAAGTATGTATAAAGGTTGTAAAACATTTTAAATAGTATGATAAACACTCTATGCATGAATATAATACTTAACATGTTCATTTAAATATACTGTAAACGAAATCATATTTTCATTCCATACGAAGGGCAATATTACCGAATTGTTCTCCTTGCTGCATTCGATTTAAAGCTTGGATTGCTTCTTCAATTGGATATACTTTATCAATAATTGGTTTAATATTATGTTTCTCTATAAAATGAACCATCTCATTAAATTCTTCACAGCTCCCCATTGATGTTCCCATAATATCGATTTGATTATAAAATAATGCTCGTAACGGTAATTCAATTTTATCCCCTGAACTTGCACCAAAATTAACAATTCTTCCGTTTGGTTTTAATACATCAAAATATTTCAAGAAAGTCGCCGGACCTATACTATCTATAATTAAATCTACTTTTTCTCCATGTAGGCACTCTTCCCAAATACCAGAGCTATTAAATGAAAAGTCTGCACCATAGTTTTCTGCAGCCTTTCTTTTGTCCTCTATCCTTGAAGTAACACTTACCTTTGCTCCAATTGCTTTAGCAAATAACATAGCATAAGTAGCTACACCACCGCCAATTCCCGGAATTAGGACATGTTCTTCAGGTTTTAATCTACCTTTTGTAAAAAGCGCTCTATATGCAGTTAATGCGGATAAAGATAATACACCAGATTCTTCCCACGTAAGATAAGATGGCTTTTTTACTACATTTTCAGCCGGCACAATAACATATTCGGCAAACGTTCCATCGGCTGGTCCGCCTAGTACTTCAGGTAACTCTGGTATTTCATGAGTATTATTCCAGCCAATACTAGGATTTATTATAACCTCTGTATGTAGTGCGATATTTGAAACATCCTCTCCTAATTCCGTAACAATACCTGCACCATCTGATCCTAAAATTAAAGGTAATTCCATATTTTTTCTATTATTCATTATAAATAAATCACGATGATTTAAACCTGCTGCTTTTAATCTCACTTTAACTTCCCCAACATTAGGTGTTATCTCAGGTGAAAATTTATATTTTAAACCTTCTATTCCATTTTTATGTTGATGTACAATAGCTTTCATTAATTATTCCCCCTTAATCCTTTCAATGTACTTTAAATATCGAAATAAATAAAATAATTTGATTACTAAGCATCAAAAAAGGAGGAAATACAAAATGTATTCCTCCTTTTAAAAAGTATTTTCAAAAAGAATTTTTTACCTTTAACTATTCATGTGTAGTATCAGGAAATGTAATTGTAACAATTGTTCCTTCGTTTTCTTTACTCTCTAATTGAATAGCTCCGTTATATTTTTCTACAAGCCCTTTTGCAATTGATAAACCTAGCCCATTTCCACCTTGTTTTCGGCTTCTCGCTTTATCGACTCTATAAAAACGGTTAAGAACAAATGGTAAATCTGCTTCAGGTATTCCTGTCCCATGATCTATTATTCGGATTTTAATTTTTCCTGACCGCATACTTGATTCAATGCAAATATACTTATTAGCTTCTTTTGTATATTTCACTGCATTATCCATTACAATAATGATTATTTGTTCTAAGTAAGATGATGGTATTGAAACATACGCTTCATCTGCATCCAATTTCATATCAAATTGAAAGTCAGTTTGCAGCATTGCAAAGTTTTGTGTAACTTGTTTTAATACGCTATTAACATGGACTTGTTCAGATGCTATAGGATGCATCTGTTCTGATTCCGCTCTTGATAGCTCTAGCAGTTCTGAAACTAATTTATTTAATCGATCTACTTCTTTTAAACTGGATTGAAGGGATTTATCCAATACTGCTGGATCATTTTTCCCCCATCGATTTAGCATCGATAAGTGCCCTTGAATAATTGTTAATGGTGTTCTTAATTCATGTGATGCGTCCTCTACAAACTGTTTTTGCTGTGTAAAAGAAGTTTCTACTTCATTCATCATTTCGTTAAAAAGAATCGATAATTTTGCAAGTTCGTCATTATTTTCTCGTACTGGAACCCTTTCATTTAGTCCATTTTTCTTAATACGCTTCATCGTTTCTGTTATGTTCTGAACACTCGATAAAAGCTTTTTCGTTATAAGTATTCCGCCTAAAAAACTAAACACTAATCCACATATTCCTGCAATAGCCATTACTACTAAAATTATTTTTAACAAATGATCAAATGTCTCTAAGTTTTTCGCAAGCTCAATAGTTCCAGTAAATTTCTTTGTTTGAATGGGTATACGCTCAACTAATATTCGATCTTCTATATGTCTTTTTATAAATGATTCATCTTGCGTAACCATTTTGGGTTCTATCCACATTTCATTAAAATCTCTCGAAACGGTGACAATAGGTTTTCCGTCATTTCCTATAATACGAATCATTTGATGCTTATCGATCATGTTGTTTAGAAATTCTTTACTATTTTCAAATGTTTTGCTCGAGAGCGTATCATTTTTATCTTGAAAATATGCCGCTATTTCTGTCACTTGTCTGTTTATTTGTTTCTGTTCATAATCTATAGTCCACTTATTAATAACAATGAATTGTAACGTGCTATACAAAATAAACAAAATGAATACGAGTGCAGTGGACCAAAGTGTTAATTTCCACTTTATAGGTAGATTTCGAATCCGGTACATAATATTCTTTATCATTTCATTATATATCCAGCACCGCGTACTGTTTGGATATACTCCTCCTTATCTACACTATGTAACTTATTACGTAAGTAACGAACGTATACATCGACTATATTTGTCTCGACCATTGCATCATATCCCCATACTTGATCCAGTAAAATATCACGGGTAAGAACTCGATTAATATTTTTCATAAACATAAATAATAGCTCAAATTCTTTATTTGTAAGTTCAATTTCTTCATTTCCTTTAGTTATAGTTCGAGATTCAATCTGAAGCTGTAGATCTTTAAACGTAAGAAATGATGGGTGTTTCTGCTCTGTATTTTCTTCGCGCCTAAAAATAACTCTCATACGTGCTAAAAGTTCTTCTATCGCAAACGGTTTTGGAAGGTAATCATCAGCCCCACTATCTAACCCTGTCACACGATCCATAATACTATCACGAGCAGTCAACATGATAATAGGTGTATTTTTAGTTGCTCTTAATCGCCGACATACTTCCAGCCCATTTAATCCTGGTAGCATTAAATCAAGTAATATGAGATCGTAATTCTTTTCAAGTGCTGCGTCTAATCCTTTTCGTCCATCAAATTGTATATCTACTTTATATCCTTCATACTTTAATTCCAATTCTAAAAAGTCCGCTAAACTTTCTTCATCTTCAATAATTAGTATTTGTTGCAACGATACTTCCTCCTATACGATTAAATGAATAATTAATCCTATTGCGAATATAACCGCAATGAATTGATGTACTTTTCGATACATCTTCAATTTTGTTTTCTGATTAGATTTCTGTAAAACAAATCCTGCAATCCCTAATGCTATTAATGTAAAAAGAGAAAATATACCACTGTATATTAGTAAAATATGCCGATTTCCTTTTATTAAAAAGTAAACACCGTGAGTTGTCGCAACAGCTATTACAGCGCATCCAATTAATACGTGAAACTGTTTTATAAAAAGATACAGCTCTTTAATTATTTTAAATCCGTGCATATTTCTCTTCTTTAAAAACAACCATATTTGACGTAAGAACCATAATGATGCAGCTATAATTGCACCATATTCACCAATAGATCCTAATTTCTTATTTAACCATTGAACATTTAATAAGTTCCCGTACAAAACATTAATAAATAGTAATTCCACACTGCAAATAATGATAGTGATTCCTATTATTTTAACGTACATATGAAAATATTTATTTCTTAGTATCTTCTCCATTTTATTTAATCCCCTTTTGACTCAAAAGCTCTATAATCAGCAGTGTATCAAGTAAAAGAGAGAATAACATGAGAGAAAGATTAAAATAAAATGAGAATCTGCAAATTACTTATATTTTGTTTATATCCTTTTTGGCCAATTCTAATATGTTGCAAATAAACGGTGCTTTTGCATTTGTATATGAAACACGATCAAAAGGATATGAAGCAGCAAGCATCTCTTTTAACACTCTATATTCTTCACGTGCCCAATCATGGTTTTTTAGAAAGTCTCGAAATAAAAGGTTGTTCTTCCATTCTTCACTATTATAAATATAAACATGTAAATGGTGGGTACCAGCTCTCCATTTCCCTTTTCTAAAAAAACGCCAATTAGGTGTTTTTTTAGGAACATATTCATAGCCAATTTCTTCTAGGTCTTCCCTCCAATTTTCGGTAATTTGTAAATTTGTTACGCCGATCATCATATCAATAAGAGGTTTAGCCCCTAACCCTTCTACGGCTGTGCTTCCTATATGTTCAATAGCAATAATTTCTTCATGGAGTAACGGCACAATTTTATTTTTTTCATTTAAAAACTCTGTATGCCAATATTGTTGGTACGGTTTAATTATGATTTTTCCATCCATATTCTTTCCTCCTTATAACTGCACATTATTATATCTATAAAATTTAAGTTTATAAACATAGGGATTTCACAAAATATGTCGAATACTGTAATGGACAACTTAATTATATTAAATTTGAGGTGAATTATGAAAGATATTCCAGTTGAAATTCAGTTAGATACTATAACATTCCAACTAAAAAAACATCATAATTTTGATTGGCTTACAAAACTAGGTACAGTATTTGCGGTTTTTGACCAACAAGATTCCGGTAATATAAGTTTTGGTGTTGAAAAGAATGGGAAAAAGAACTTTATTAAATATGCAGGAGCACAAACACTCGCATATAATGCTTCTACAAATGAAGCTATAAAAAGATTAAAAAGCTCAGTTACTATATACAATGAATTAAAACACGTTTCTCTTATAAATTTAATCGATCACTACCCTGTACAACATGGATATGTTTTAATTTTTGATTGGTTTGACGGTGAATGTCTTCACCCGCACTGGAGTTTCCCACCCCCAGCAAAATATAATGATCCTAACTCACCATTTTATAAATATAAGAAATTATCCGTTAAAAATAGGCTAATTTCATTAAATTCTATTTTTAATTTCCATGCTTACGTTGAACAAAAAAACTATGTAGCTATTGATTTTTATGACGGGAGTATTTTGTACAACTTTAAAACTAATGAAACAAAAATTTGTGATATTGATTTATACAGTAACAAACCATATGTAAATAAGATGGGGCGAATGTGGGGATCATCTCGTTTTATGTCACCTGAAGAGTTTCAACTTAATGCTATAATAGACGGGAAAACGAATGTATTTAATATGGGGGCTATGGCTTTCGCACTATTAGGTGGCGGGCAAGATCGTTCCTTTATGAAATGGGAAGCTAGTGAAGGCCTATATGAAGTCGCATACCGTGCTATAAATGAAAATCGTAGTGAGCGCTATGCGTCAATGGAAGAGTTTAATAATGTATGGTTAAAAGTATATAACGCTGAAAAGCTATAAAAACTACATACATTATAAAATGTGTATATAAAACTTGTACTTTTTTAATGTATAATACATATGGGATTGAAATTCAGGATAACGGGGCATGTATTATGAACTTTGTTTACATTAATCAAAATGTTTTAAATAATCTTCTATATATTTTAAGTAGTATATTTGTTTTTTATTTTATTTATGATAGTGGATACTTTAGGAAGAAATATAAGAAACTGCTTATCATTCTTTGTACGAGCATCCCACTAATTTTATGTATGCGATACCCCATCTATATGGATGAAAATTGTATTCACGATTTAAGACAAATCCCCTTTTTAATTGGTACACTTTATGGTGGATTTCCTGTCGGTATTGCATTACTCATGATTTTGTTAATAACACGTTTTATGTTTTATGGTTTTAGCTTGTTAACAATCCTTGTGTATGGAACGATGTTAATAATTACAGCATTCGCATCATCAAAATTTAATACATACAATAGAAAAATGAAAGTAGCTTCATCCATGTTTTTAACTTTTTTCCTTGCAGTGTTTACAACAGTAATTGTGTTAACTCTATCGGATTTTGAAGTGAATAATTTGTACATTATTTATTTCATTCTATTACCAACTATTTTAATATTATTTATGATTTATTTTAATGAAGTTTTAAAAGATGCAATATGCATGCGATCAAAATTAATAAAAGTTGAAAAAATGGAGATTGTCAGTCAACTCGCTGCAAGTATTTCACATGAAGTACGGAACCCCTTGACGGTTGTAAAAGGATTTACACAACTTTTAAAAACACCCAATATAACCCAACAATCCAGAGATGAGTATATTGAACATATACTTGAAGAATTAAATCGTGCACAGGCAATTATTGATGATTACTTAACTTTTGCCAAACCCGCTTCAGAAAAACTAGACTGTATTTCAGTGGAGCACGAGTTACATCGAGTTATAAAAATGATATTGCCTTTATGTAATATGAATAATATTAATATTACACAAGAGTTCTCTGAAGGAATAATTATTGGTAATACACAGAACTTCCATCAATGTTTTTTAAATTTAATAAAAAACAGTATAGAAGCAATGCCAAGTGGCGGTAACCTAATTATTTCTGCAACTGTTAGTAATAATAAGGTCATAATACGGATTGAAGATAGTGGAATTGGAATGTCGCAAGAGCAAATTAATCGATTTGGCGAACCATATTTTAGTACAAAAACGAAAGGTACTGGTTTAGGAACAATGGTTGCTGTAAAAATTATCGAAACGATGCGAGGCACATTGAAAATCCAAAGTGTTATCAATAAAGGAACTACCTTAACTATCACTTTACCTAAATGCAATAATGAGGAGATTTCGTATAATAAATGAAAAAGGAGCTATTAAGCTCCTTTTTCATTTATTTCGATACAAAACGTATCTACTATGTTTTTTTAGTTTACATTTAGAAGAGACTAATTAGAAATTAGTACCCTTAGCTCCAACAGCTACATCCAACAATAATTAATAAAATAAATAACACAACTAATAAAGCGAAACCTCCACCAAAACCACAAGAACCACCGAAACTCATATTTTCTCCTCCTTTTGGTTTGAAAACTAATAGGTAGTTGATCATTTTAACTGGTTCGTATTATACAGTATGTGTATCTCCTTTTTTTGAGCATGTCTTCATAAAAATTAGTAAAAGCACTCTATTGAGAGCGCTTTAAAATGGGTACCAGAAACTTTGGAATACATTCAGCTTTAAGTAAACTGCAATAACCAAAATGATAATACCAACAAAAAGTGTGATGTAATCCTCCTTTTGTGCGTTCTTTGCATAGTACCACGTTCGTTTATCCTTTTTTCCAAAACCTCTTAAATCCATTGCATTTGAAACAGTATCAATCCTTTCTAATGAATGAATAATAAGTGGCCAAAAAATTAAAACACGGTTTTTCATACGAATCCACAAGCTCGCTTCTCCTTTTTCAAAAGGTACGCCTCTTGCTTCCTGTGCGTGTCTAATGATTATATATTCAGATTGAATGCTTGGTATATAACGTAGTGCAATATTTATTGCATATGTAATTTTATAAGGAACAGCAAATTTATTTAAGCTGCTCACAAATTCACTTGGATGAGTTGTATAAATAAAAAGAAGTGTAAATGGTAATAACGTAAAATATTTCAATGAAAGTGTAGCTGCATAAAATAAAGTTTCATATGTAATTGTTGCATAACCTATATAAAAAAAAGAGGTATACGATCCCGTTAATTCCGATCCATGGGTGGGCGTAATGAAAAGAATCATAACGGAATTTAATAAACTAAATGTAAATATAACGCTGAAAATAACTATAATTTTACGCAATTGAATTTTTGCAATTAAGAGGCCGCTACATCCAATAATAAATAAAATTAGCAATATACGAAAATCAAAAAATAAAAAAGTAAGTGTCATACAAAATATAAATAAAGATAATTTAATTGCACCATCCATACGATAAAAATACGTATTATGCATATTCCTCCCTCCTATTAGCCTCAATGTAAAGTTTTACAAATGTTTCTGGAGTTGAAATTCCACTTAATTTAGCTAGTTTTATTAATGAAATCTCCCGTAGATTAGCTCTTTGTAACACTCGTTGATCCCCTAAAACAGCAGATACAGTATTGTCCGCAATAATTTTCCCTTCATGCAGAACTACCGCTCGATCTGCATATTCTAAAGCAAGATTCATATCGTGTGTGATAATAATAAAGGATATGCCCCTTTCAGCCAGTTTTCTAATAAACGACATAAACTGTTTGTAATGGTAATAATCTTGTCCAGCCGTCGGCTCATCTAATACAATAAGTTTTGGGTTTGTTATAAGTACAGATGCAATAGTAAGCCTCTTTTTTTGTCCATAGCTTAATGCCTGAATTGGCCAGTTACGAAATGGATATAATCCACAAATTCTTAAAGGTTTTTCGACTCTTGTCTCAATCTTATCTTTAGAAACCTTTTTTAATTTTAATGAGTATGAAACCTCTTCTAAAACAGTAGGCTGTGTAATCATTTGATTTGGGTTTTGCATAACGTAAGAAATAATTTCCCCGCGTTTACGAATAGACCAAGAATTTATATTTTCTCCATCAAATGTTATTCTCCCATTCTTTGTTTTATTTATTCCTATAAGAGTATGAGCTAATGTCGATTTCCCTGCTCCATTATGACCCAATAACGCTATTATTTCTCCCTCTCCTATTGAAAGGTTGATATCTTCTAAGGCTGTATGTTTGTTATTGTACGTATAAGATAAATTTTCTATCTTGCATAAGGCTTTTTTAATATATTTGTTTTTTGATGAATCTTGCTTCTGCATCCAGTTCTTTAATAGGCTATGAACGTCTTCATTACGAAGATTTTTAATTGGAAATGCCCTAACATTGTTACTGTCAAAATTTAATTTCTTTAGCGCCTCTATATAAATAGGTTCTCTTAGTCCGATATTTGGTAATATATTAGAATTTAAAATACTATCTGGTGAACCAATGGCAATAACTTCTCCCTCATCTATTAAAATAATTTTATCTAAATCAAGGTTTAAAATTTCTTCTATTCGATGTTCAATAATTACAATTGTTTTATTATATTTCTCATTTATATCTTTAATGAGTTCTATTGTATTCAAACTACATGCAGGATCCAAATTAGCTAACGGTTCATCAAATAATAATATACCTGCATTTGTCGTTAGCAGACCTGCAAGAGAGACTGTCTGTTTTTGACCTCCTGATAATTCATGCGGACTTTGTGTATGAAAGTCCTGCATGCTTACCTTTTTTAAAGAATCCGTAACAATCTTTCTCATTTCTATTTGATTTACACAATCGTTTTCTAATGCAAATGCTACATCCTCTTCGACAGTAAGGCCTATAAATTGTGAATCTTGATCTTGTAATATTGTCCCTACGTGTTTACTCTGTTCAAAAACACTACCTTTTCTCGGATCCTTTCCAGCTATTAAAATGTTACCGGTACTTATCCCTTCGTAAGAAAATGGGATTAGTCCATTTATACAATGAGCTAATGTTGACTTACCTGAACCACTTCGTCCAGCGATAAGTACCTTTTCCCCAGGATATATTTGAAATGTAATATTTTTTAAAGTAGGCTGCGTGGCATGCCTATATTGAAAGGTAAATTGTTCAAAAGAAATAATTGGTTGCATGTATTCATCCCTACTTTTCAATTTTTAAATGTGTATGTTTCTTATTTGATTTCGCTAAGCCGATCGTGATTGGTAAGCCAAGAACTAAAAATACGATAACGTCTGCAATTGTTGCGCCTAGTACTTGTATAACTATTTTGTCAAACGGTTCTCCCATCACAATAATATCGAATGCCCCAGCAAATATAATAGCAATGACAATACCGATTAACCCTGTAATTGCAAAATAAGAAATATCACGGTTATTATACGTTCCATGTTTTACACTAAAACCAACTCTTTTTTGTATGAGTCCCATTGCAAAACCAATAATACCTGAACTAATAACCCATCCCCACCAAATACCCCAACCAGCGATCGTATCTGTAACGGAATGACCGATGAGTCCTATTAAAAGTCCTGCTACTGGGCCAAATAATGCTCCAAAAACGGTTAAAATAGCCAATGCGGGTTTAATAAATGTATTCGGTGCGATAGAAAATCCCCAAAGCCCTAATACCCCGTATAAAGCTGCTCCAATTCCAATAGCTACTACTAGCTTTGTCGTTAATTTGTTCATTACAATTCCCCTCTCGTATTATTCAACTTTTAATACTCTATATTTATTTTGAAAATGAATTATGCATCGACACTTCCTTTCTATACAACAAAAAATGACCTCTTAAATAAGAGGTCATTTTCTTTCACGTACAAGAATCCCCTTATCTTTCAAAAAACACATAGTGTCCTCTGCGGAATTAGCACCTTCCTATGTAATTACATAGGGGTTGCTGAGGTTTCATAGGGCCGTTCCCTCTACCTCTCTGGATAAGTATGTATTTGTAATCTGTATTATGGCACTAACAACAAATAATTTCAATACTTTTCTTACTATTTTTATTTTTCGATAAATAGTTCATTTAAATCATTGTATTCTTATCGGAATTGTGAAATAATGAATTCAAAATTGTTACGGGAGGAATGCATGATGAAAGTAATTGGCTTAATTGGCGGACTAAGTTGGGAATCAACATCATTGTACTATAAACATATTAATACACTTACTCTCTCTAAATATAATCAAAATGCGAAGCTTGTTTTATATAGCATGGACTTTGGGGAGGTAACTACATTATTGCAAAACCATCAATATGAAGAAGTGAAAAATGAATTAGTCACGGTAGCAAAAAAGGTAGAAAACTCAGGAGCTGAATGTTTACTAATGTGTTCTAATACTGTACATCTATTTGCTGAGGAAGTAGAACAAGCAATATCAATCCCACTTCTTCATATCGGTGATGTAAGTGCTAAAGAAATGGTAGAACAGAATATAAAACGGATCGGATTATTAGGAACGAAACAAACGATGGAACAAGATTTTTATACATCACGACTAGCAAAATATAAAATTGAGACAATTATCCCAAATGACGAAGAAAGAACTTTTATCCATCACGTCATATTAAATGAATTAAGTAGAGGAATTATTTCAGAAACATCAAAAGAAAAACTAATACAAATTACCAATTCATTAATTCAAAATGGTGCGGAAGGAATATTACTAGGCTGTACTGAAATACCATTGCTTATTTCCAAAAATGACCTTTCTGTTCCTGTTTTTGATACTGCTTTTTTACATGCAAATACTGCTGTACAATTTGCTGGATAATAATATAAAAGCATACAGGTAGAGCCTCTATGCTTTTATATTGTCCGAACTATTTATTTAAAAGAGCATCAATGACTGCAATGGCTCTTTTGGAACCACCACACTCTAAAAAACTTTCATTCAATTTTCGAATGCCATGTCTATACTTTTCATTTGAAAGAACATCTGTTACTGCCTTTTTTAAAGTTTGCACATTAACATGCTCTTTCAATAATCTATGTGCTGCCTCAAGCTCAGTTAATCTTTGCGCTATCATAGGTTGATCTTTATCATGCGGTATTATCACAAATGGGACATTATAATGGATTGCATCGTGCACACTATTCATTCCACCATGTGTAATAAAAACATCTGCTTCACTTAATATTTCTGATTGAGGTACGTAAGGGGTTATAATAAAGTTGTCTGGCGATTGCTTAATTTTTGAAATATCATTTCTATCACCGATCGCCATTACTACAATCCCTTCGAAATTTAAAAAAGCATCAATACAAGTATTAAAAAATGGTTCGAGCCCTTCGAGAAGTGTTCCCATTGAAATATAAATAACTTTCTTTTTTGAAAGCAATTCAAGTGGAAACTTTACATTTGTTTTGCGCTTTATAATACTCGGTCCAATAAAAATATTGTTTTCTCCGAACGAATCGCTATTAGGTTGAAAATAACGACTTGTATACACGAGACTAATATCTCCCTTATTATGCATAAATTGAAGATTATTTTTGGGCTTTACTCCAAATTCATGTTCCATTTGATACAGTAACTTTTCAGAGAGTTCATCGGGTTGGAATTGTATTTCTGCATTTGGATGAAAAGGCAAGGTTTCCAATAATACTGGTGGAATTAAAAATATAGGAGAGGAAACTATGCCTGGAACTTGTAAATATTCCTTTACTAACTCTCCAGCACCAAATATATCATAAACTACGAAATCAAAATTAATGCTTTTACATAATCGTTTCGTAATTTCTAATATGTATAAAGAAGTTTGAACATGTACATGAAAGAAAGATTTTAATCCATATGAAGTTTCATTATCAATAGAAATCTCCTTTAATAAATCCGGATGAGTATGTACAATAGCTCCCAAAACTTCAAGCCTTTCCTTAAAGCTTTCCGTTGTAATATAGTGTACGTTATCACCTCTTTCAGTATAGGCCTTTACTAAACTTAATGTAGGATTTACATGTCCCTCTGCAGGAAAATTAACTATTAAAATATTCATCATTTATTTCTCACTCCTTACAATTCAATGTTCTCTTATTAATCGTACTGTTATTATTACAAGCAACCTTCCCTTAATAGTCCCAATATACTTACTACTTTAGGTTGATAAATAATTATCAGACATCGGAAAAGGCATCTACATAAGTAGATGCCTAACTGTGATAAGGAGTGTTCTGTGAGGTTAGGATAAGCTTTTCTGCTTGTCCTATGCTATCAATATATGAATTATTTTATAAAACGTGAATAGTTAATAGAATTATTTTAACCATTTTATTTGATCAAATGGATAATATACCATTTTTACTTTACCTATTATATGTGACTCATCAATTAGTCCAAGCGTATTCCTACTATCTTTACTATGATTTCGATTTTCAACTAACACAAATAATTTATGCGTGGGAACTTTCATTTCTCTACAGTTTGAAAAATCGAAATTCCTTCTACCATACAAAATAAAAATGACTTATTAATAAAAATAATTCCTATTATAATTAAAATATAGCTACATATTTTTCTCCAATCTTTTAGAATCAATTGCTTTATATATACCTCATTTCTAATCTATTCGTATGTAAAAAACGCCTCTAGTTCATATAATTGCTAGAGACGTTTCGTATATTTTAATTCTCTTTAGAGTCATCTATTTTTGGTACTTCGCCAGCTAATCGCTTATTTTTTAAATCAAAATAAGCATCTAAAACTTCTTTTCCAATATCAGAGTTAATACCAGACTTATCATCTATAACCCATGGTACTACAACGGAAAATGCTACTTCTGGATCATCATATGGCGCATATCCTGCTAATGTTAAATTATAGCATTCTCTACGATCGCCTTTCTCATTTCTCCCAATATCACTTTCTCCACCGTATACAGTCTGTGCAGTTCCTGTTTTGCCAGCTGGTTTATATGGTGCTTTTTGGAACGCCCTTACTCCCGTTCCATCCCCTTCTTGGAATACTCTTCTAAATCCTTCTTTTACTTGATTGATATATTCTTCTTTCATATCAATTCTATTTAAAACAACGGGCTCTATTGCATGCACCACTTTACCGATTTCATCCTTTTGAGCGGTTTGCTCTCTAACCTCTTGAACAATTTGTGGCTTCATTCGATATCCACCGTTTGCGATTGTTGAAATATACTGTACAAGCTGAAGCGGTGTATACGTGTCATACTGGCCAATTGAGTAGTCTAATAAAAAACCTGGCTGGTTATCTTTTTTACCAATTTGTCCAGCCGTTTCATTCGGTAAATCGATGCCTGTTGGAACACCTAATCCAAATTGCCTGAAATAATACCTCATTTCATCAAAGTATTCCTGTTTAATATTTAATGAACTATTTTTCACATAATCCACACCTGCAATTTTTAATGCTGTATTAAACATATAAACGTTTGAAGAAACTTGTAACGCTCTTAAATCATCTATATTTCCAAACTCTTTCCAAGACTTCTTCTCCTTAGTACCTTTAAACTTCATAGGTGCATCATAAAAATAAGTACCTGGTGTTATAGCTTTCGTTTCGAAACCAGTCAATATTGTTGCACCTTTAACAGTTGATCCAAGCTCATATGAACTTGTCATTGTACCTAAAGCATAATCTTCAATCTCTGTTTTCCCGTCTTTTTCTACTAACTTTTTCCCTGCCATTGATAATACTTGACCATTTTTCGGATTCATCATTACAACGAAAGCACGGTCCAACATCGATTCTGAACCTTTATAGGCCTTTAATATTTTTTCTATGCTCTCTTCTACTTTTTTCTGTAATTCCATATCAATTGTTAACGTTAAATTCTTGCCGCTTTTCCCTGCAGAAACTGTTTCTGTTCTAATTGTATTACCTTGTTTATCAGCAACGCTTCTTACTTCTTTTTTTGTACCATGAAGTACATCTTCGTATTGCTGCTCGATATAACTTTTTCCAACCCTATCATTTCGGCTATAATCACGTACCAAGTAGTAATCTAATCGTTCAATTGGTAATCCTTCATCGGCATTAGAAACATTTCCAAGAACGGATCGGAATAATCCATCATTTACATAAACTCTCTCCCAATCAACCGATACGTCTACACCTGGGAGATTCGCTAAACCTTCACTAATTATTGTAAATTCCTTTTCACTAACATCTTTTTTTATAATTTGTGGCGCCATTTGATAACCTGAAGTCATTTTACTTTTAATAGCTAACACTTCTATGTCTTTTGCTGTTAATTCCTGAAGATCTTTATCTGTAACTCGTTTTCTTTTTAACTCTTCTATTTTTTTATCTAGCTTCTTACCGCTAATACCCTTCTCTCTAAATGTATCTATTTCTTTTTTAGATACTAGATTTTCAGCAAGTTTTGGATTTAATTGCATCCAAAAATCTTTCTTATCCGTCTCGGTTAACTTATCTATATCTTCTTGCGGCATTTCAATTATTTCTGCAAGTTGTCTTGCAGTTTTTAGCATTTCTTCCGATTTTACACCTTTCACCTTTGTATATGTAATCGTACGTAAAGACTTATTGTCCACTACTGGATTCCCTTCACGATCATAAATTTTGCCGCGTGGTACTGTCAGACTAACAGTTGCATTCTCTCTTTTTTCTACTTCATTCTTATATGTTTCTCCATCGAAAATTTGCACTTTACCTAACTGGATTATAATTCCAGAAAATAATAAAAATACGCAAAAGAATAAAATATTTAACCGTATAGGTAGTGCTCTACCACTTTTCTCTTTTTTCTTTTTCACCACGTAATAATCTCCTTCCAACCACACTTTCATTAAAATATATAAATATCAATATAATATTAAAAACTTAATAGTAATTTAAAAAATAGTTAAGAAAAGGTAAAGTTTACTAAATTTAATATAAAAATATGCGATAAGAAAGGGCTTAGTATTCACTAAGCCCTTTCTTATCGCATATTAAATTTATTAAGAGTTAGAAATAGAACGAAGCGTTATACATCTACCCTTACTCTTGGATTTATATTTGCACTTTGAATTTTTGGTAAAAAAATAGTTACAGTTGTCCCAACACCAACATCACTCATAATACTTATGGTTCCTTGATGACTTTCAACAATTTTGTAACTTAACATCAATCCAATTCCTGTCCCCTTTTCTTTCGTACTATAAAAAGGTTCACCCAATCTTTTTATTCTTTCCTCTGGTATTCCTATGCCTTCGTCGACTACAGCTATAATTACGCCATCTTCATTTATTTCTTTCATATGAATAGAAATCTTACCACCATCAGGCATTGCTTCGATTGAATTTTGCAAAATATTAATAAATACTTGTTTCAATTGATTTTCGGAGCATTCAATAGCTAGTTCGTCGGAATCTGCAAATAACTCAACTTGAATATTCGTCATAATTGCTTTTGTGTTCATTAAAGAAACAACATTTTTAAATACTTGATAAATATTTTTCTCTTCAGTTGAGATTTCATCTGTTTTAGCAATCGATAAAAACTCTTGAAGGATCACTTCAATTCTCTCGATTTCAGAAAGCATAAGGTCAAAATATCTTTCTTGATCTTCTTTGTTAATTTGGAATAATTGAATAAACCCTTTTATTACCGTTAGTGGGTTCCTCACTTCGTGAGCCACACCGGCTGCTAATTGTCCAATTGCTGCAAGTGTATCTGATTTATTTAGCAATTCTTCTGCCTTTTTCCGCTCTGTAATATCGCGGACAATGATCATAATTTTATCTTGTAATAATGGTAAACATCTAGCTTCAAAGAAATCGATGCTTCCATTAATTGTTAGAGGATATTCTACAATTACATTCTTTCCTTCTTCTTTCAATTGGCGAATTGCTTCTTGAAATTGCTGTGCTACTGGAGACGGTAATATTTCGTAAAACTTTTTTCCCATAAAAGCTTCTGCGGGTACGTAAAATTTTGTAGGAGATCCTGCTTTATAATCTATAATTGTCCCATCGTCTTCTGTTAAAAAACATAAATCTGGTAAAGCTTTAAAAATTAATTCTAATTCAGACGTTTGTTGTTTTAATTGCCCTTCTATCGCTTTTAAATGTGTAATATCTACCCCAACAGCCCAGTAACTAAATCCTGTTACAGGAAACTGCTCAGATATATTGGACCACATTATCGTTTTAATTTCACCATTTTTACATGTTAAACTCATTTCCCAATCTCTAAAATTTTTTCCACGAGTCAAAAATTTATTTTGTATTTGATGGCGATAATTATGGTCAGGATACAGTAATTGAAGAGCTTTTGGATTCCCAATTATTTCATCAGCAGTATAACCTGTTACAATCTCGCATTCTCGATTCCACAAAACAAAATCTCCATTATAGTCAAGCGCATCAACCATAACAGGCATGTTTTGTAAGATCGTATGTAGTTCTTCCTCTTTTCGAGAAAGTAACGATGTATTTTTACTTTGAACTGCTTTTTTCACCCCATCTATAATGAGGTTAGAGAGCATTTCAAAATATTTTTGGCAATTGAAAATTTCGCTTCGTTTGGACCATACAACAAAAGATCCTAAATATTGATTGTATAAGAAAAGGGGGATTTCGATTTTGGGAAGTTTACATACTTTCATTTCATTAATTCCAAATGAAAATATACATTCGTTTTCAGCATCAAGAAGTTGATGTGATATGTTGGTTAAGTTATAAAATTGTTCTGCCATGGTTTCTATTGTACTCACATCAATAAGTTCCATTAGCCGCGCATTCATTCCTTTTTCACCTCTATATGTAAAATTTATACAAATTCAAAATTCATACTTCTTCATTATACGAAGAAAGTGCTCCTAGGTATATAGCTATAGAATAATTATTCGAACAAATTCTATTTTTCAATTAAAAACAGAAAATAATATGGGAGTGTTACGCGCTGCTAGCAGCAGTATAAAAATACAAAAAATATAAAGTTCATAAAATTTTCACAATTATTATGAAAAATATAAACATTTATTCCAATATATTCTATATAATAAAATGTAATAAGGCTTCTATGAATCTCATAGAATACCTTACCCCTAATAAAAAGAAAAAAGAATCCATTTGGATTCTTTTTTCTTTTTATATTTACATTACATATTTATATAAAGCATGTGCAACACCGTGTTCTTCATTTGATAAAGTTTCGAATTGACACATCACTTTTATTTCTTCAACTGCGTTCCCCATTGCAATTGATATATTTGCTTTTTCCATCATGGAAACATCATTTAGACCATCACCTATCGCTACAGTATTTTCAACTGGAATATTCAAGTGTTCTGCTAAAGTATATAATCCATTTCCTTTTTGAGCATCTCGATGATTAATCTCTAAATTATGCCAATAGGAAGATGTAATTGCTAAATCAGTATTATGCAGAAACGTTTCTTTTAACTTTTTTAATTTTTCTATGTCATAAGAAAATGGTAAAAGCTTATGCACATGTATATCAGTTTCTACAATTGGTTTACAACTTTCTGCACTATGAAATGCTGTATGTTCAAGATATAATGCTGCAATCGTTTCTAACTCTTTCAAGTCGAAATTTTCATTCGAATTCTTCACGTACTCGATTTCATTACGTACACTCTCTACTCCATAATCCGGTACGTACACACCTTTATCAGTATAAAGCTGATAATATAAACCATTCTCTTCAAGATAGTTCACAATCTCAAGTGCCTGCATATTTTGAATTGGATATCTCTTCATCATTTTTTTATCTTTATATATAAGCGCACCATTTTCCGCAATAATGGGACACTCTAAATTAACTTCTAACAACAATCGTTCAATATCGACGATAGAACGTCCTGTACAAATTG
Organism: Bacillus nitratireducens; assembly: GCF_036320425.1. Classification (NCBI taxonomy): domain Bacteria; kingdom Bacillati; phylum Bacillota; class Bacilli; order Caryophanales; family Bacillaceae; genus Bacillus; species Bacillus nitratireducens. The sequence goes on along the minus strand of NZ_JAUMJO010000004.1, from coordinate 388,538 downwards.
CTACAACATGACCCGCTTCCTGACATTTTCGAATTGCTTCTGCATTCTCTTTACTAATCATTTTATTCCCGGAAAGAAGAGTTCCATCTAAATCAATTGCGATTAATTTCATTATTTCTTCACCACTTTCTATAAATACACGAGTTCATAATAAACAAAAGGTATCGTTTTCATACTGATCTCATGAAGTACTCCTTATTTATAATTTATGAAAAGCGTTTCAGGTCAAGAAATTATTAAAAATAAAATCAAAAGCTTTTCTCTTTAAAGAAAAGCTTTTGATTTTAAACTATGAACTATAACTAATATATTTTGTCTCACACATATACACATTCTTTTCTGCAGTTGGGACATATACTTTAAACTTTTCTAAACGTTTTCCGTAAATATGAATTGTGACAACGCTTTCATTTTTAGCTGTTTTAAGAATATGACAATCAGCTGGTGGAATGACTTTATCTGTTTCTCCTTCTCCCAAATAAAGATTTCCTGTATGGGTTAAATGAACAAGTGAATTTTCAAGCTGCTTAGTTTGTATAAAGTTCTGTACCATTATCCTTCCTGAAAAAACGCCTTCTACTCCCCATGTGCCATCATGATCATGTAATGGTGTAGATTGTCCCCCTTTCCATACGAGAGCTAATACTTCAAAACGTTTTAATGGATCTTCATACAGTAAATGTCGTGCATATTGAGCCGAATTCGCCTTCTGTTTATCTAACGGAAGCCATGTTTTCTTTTCTAAAAGTTCTTCTAGTAATTTTTCAATCGCACAAACAATTTGATCTTCTAATAAATTACTATCAATTAAATCCGTTATAGATTTAATAAATGTTTGAAACGTTTTACTTCCATTACTCGTTAACATAAGCATCCTCCTCCACTCTTTTTCACACACTTCCATACTAAATAGCCCGCTAAAAATTTACAATTGAGAAATAAAAAACAAGGTACAGTAATTTTGTACCTTGCTGAACAGTTTATTGAGTTTTTAAGCAAATAGGTAAGAATTTCAAAGTTTGTTCATTTTCCAATATACATTTTTCTAAATTGAAAGATGAAGATAGCTCTATTTTTTCAAAAGCATTTATAAAGGTAGTTAATGCAATCTCGGCTTCTAAACGTGCAAGTGGTGCCCCTAAGCAAAAGTGAGGACCTTTACCAAAGGTTAAATGCTTTTCATTTCCTATTCGGTGTAAATTAAATTTAGCGGCTTGTGAAAACTTTTTCGTATCTAAATTTGCTGCACTTACCCATGCAACAATCATTTGATCCTTTTTCATAAAAAGTCCAAATATATTTGTGTCCTCTGTAATCCTCCTAGCTAATGTAACGGGAAAGCGATAGCGTAAAACTTCCTCAATCGCTTTTGAAATTAATGTAGGTTCTTTTCTTAACTCTTCATATATTCCAGGGGAATCCACTAAAAAGCAATAAAAGCTATTAATAATTAAATTTGTAGTAGTTTCATTACCTGCCGCTAATAACCCTAAAGAAAAAGTTACAATTTCTTCATCGGTTAATCTTTCGCCTTCATATTCAGCTCGTATTAAATCTGAAATAATATCGTCGGTTAAATGATATCTTTTCTCTTGAACAATTGGAAGAAGTTATGTTTTAAATTCATTTAACGCAATTCCTTTTTCCACATCCAAATCGTTAAATTTATCTTTACTATACGGCATAAATAAAATATCAGACCATGCTTTAATTTTTTTACGGTCAGTTGTTGGCACTCCTAATAAATCGGATATGACGGTAACAGGTAAAGGTGCAGCAAACTCTTCAACGATATTAACCTCACTATATTTCCCGATATGTTGTACAAGTTCATTTGCGATAGACTGATATGTAAATATAATAAAAAACGAATGATTAATAGAAATATTCTACGCCACTCGTTTTTTATCGGACTTCTTTTTACTGTACTTTTATTTTCTTTATGAGTTATTAGAAAAATAATTGTCTATATAAGTCTTTATTTTTTCAAAATTCTTTTCCATAAATAAGATTGCTGGTACTTCAATTATTGGAAGATTATTTTCATTATCAAAAGGTGGACACGGTTTGGGAACTACCAAATAGTCAACTGAGTTTTTATCCCCAATATAATTAATTGAAACATCATAATACTTAGAAAAATACTCCTTCAAATCATCATGATTCCTTAAAAATGGTAGAGAAAATATAGAACCATAATTTATACCAGCGTCGACAATTAATACAAAGCATATTTTTTTCATGATACACCCTCCTCGTATAATAAGTTTTAAGTTAATAACTGTTCCTTGAAAATTAAATAGTTTTTATCTTCAAGAGCTACATCAAAAAAATGATGTATGGGTAAAATTTAGTCTTGGATAAGGTAACACTGATAAAAACAGGTTTCCTTTTTCTTTATATTCAATTAAATCATATCATTATTTTACATGAATTTCCATATTTTATTTTATTGGTAAACTTATGCTTAGCATGAATTGGAGGGATATATATGATAGATTATAGAATAATTTCAAGAGAAAACTATTCAAATAAGATTGGAGAGCTTGTAACAATGCTTGAACATACAAGAGATGTTACATTGAGCGAAATCTCCAATTTAAACCAAAGTGATTTAGATTTCTTACCAAACGGTAGTTCAAACACTATTGGTTCTCTCTTATCACATATTGCAGCGATGGAGTTTGTTCATCAAGTTATCTCGTTTGAAAAAAGAGATTTAACTGAAAGTGAATATCTAAAGTGGCGAATTTCTTTAGAACTTGGAGACAAAGCAAGGGAAGGAATAAAAAAGCAATCTTTAGATTATTATTTGAATGAATTATCACAAGTTAGAGAAAATACACTAACATATCTGAAATCAAAACAAGATAGCTGGTTATTCGAGGAAAACAAGTGGGATAATGGTGTGCCTTATAATAATTACTACTTGTGGTTTCACGTTATGGAAGACGAAATTAATCATCGTGGACAAATAAGAACAATTAAGCGATTGATGGGAATGAATAAATAAATCTTATTCAACCAAAGGGTGCTTTACTTGAGAAAGTCACTAGAAGAGTCAAATGATAACTATGAACTGCCCCCAATTGCTAGGTTTTGTTTAACAATTAGGGGCAGTTCATTTATAGCGCATAGGTAATCAGCTTTTTGTTAATCATGAGGTAGATATTTTTAACTAAAAAACCAATAATGGAAATATATTACAGCTTATGACCCGTTTTTACACGTATCTCGGCTGAACCCCATAATACACTGTATCCCGCTCTTCGGCGCTTCGAAAATATGGGTGCTATAACGAAAAAAATACATAAACAAGTCGGAAAGCCAAACCGAAATATGTACGACATAACTGAAACAGGAGAAGGAATTTTTTATGAAATGTTAAGAGAGTTTTCCGAAAAGATTGCGACAAATAACGCTGAATTCCTTGTGCGTATCGCGCTATTTGAGAAACTTGATTACGAAGCTAGAAAAGAAATTTTAACAATACGCCAAGACGTACTACATAAACAGCTTACTGCTATTCAATCTTTACATGTTAGCTCATCTTTTATTACAGAAGTCATTGAATTTAGTAAATCACGTATTGAACATGAATTGCTCTGGATTACATCACTTATGAAGAAAATATGAAAAAATAAAAAGAAAAGTTAAAAACAATGAATGAAAATGAGATTTATTATCAATACTATAATTAATAAAAGGGCAACCACGATTTGGCTACCCTTCAAAATTTTATATTTCTGGATCGAAAGTTTTGCAATCTGTTTCTTCAGTTGTAGATGCATGTTTCCCTTTATTACTTACTACATAAATTGCATCTGCACTACATTTATTGCCGTTAGCCCAAAATTTACAGTTGTTTACTTCACATAAAACGTCTTGTGCCATAGTATCACACCTCCTTGTTCTATTATCATTAACAAAATTCGGAGGTATGATACTCTTTGTCATGCATTTTTTATTCCCTTTTTAACTTTCTTAATGGTTCAATATCTCCTTGTACAATAGCATCTATATTCTCGGTTATTTTTTCAATATCAAAATGCCACCATTGAATTTGCAATAATTCTTCTATTATTGTATTTGTGAATCGTTCCTTTATTTTATTTGCAGGGTTTCCGCCCACAATTGTATATGGTGCGATATCTCTAGTCACAACAGATTTAGCTGCAATGATTGCACCATCCCCTATTTTTATTCCGGGCATAATCGTTGTATCCATACCAATCCAAACGTCATTTCCTATAACTGTATCACCTTTGTAAGGTAAATCAGACAAATTAGGTGTATACTTCTCCCACCCATTTCCAAATATATTAAATGGATATGCCGAAAATCCATCCATTCGATGATTCGCTCCGTTCATAATAAAGGTAACTCCATTTGCAATACAACAAAACTTTCCAATGGTAAGTCGATCTCCAAGAAATTCATAATGATGTAATACTCTATCTTCAAATGTTTCTCCATCTTTCGCATCATAATAAGAATAGTCACCAACAAGTATATTAGATTTCGTTATTGTATTTTTTATAAAATGGACGTTTTGATTTCCCTCAATGGGGTATTTAACATTTGGATTAGGATTCATGTTGTACAGCACTTCCTTTACTATTCATTTCACTTTCTACCGCTACTACTGGCTTTAAATTGTATATAGGTAAAATAAATAATAATCCAATTATAAATAGTAAAGCTGTGCCTTCATACATCGTACCTAATGAGAACACTTCTTTTAATGAACCAGCTACACTCATTGTTACTACCATTGAACCGGTGAATAGTGGACTTAAAATGCCATTTACACGACCAATAAAATCAGTATGGCTATTTTGAATAATGAGCGTATTAATACCTATTTGGATACACGGAAGAGCTAACCCACTAAAAAGTTGTGCTGTAAGTGTCACCCATAAATTTTCCGAATAACCTATAATACCAATGCCAATCGCCTGGCCGAGCATCCCTACAATTAACATCTTTTGCGGTGCAACATTTTTCGCAAATACCATCGCTAAAGCTCCGCCAACAATCATTCCTGCACCATTTACTGTTAGTAACCATTGTAAACTCTCTTTTGATAGCCCTAACTGCTCAGTTACAATAAATATACCTAGTGGCTGAATTAACCCAATACCAAGTCCTGCTGCCATAAAACAAAGCCCTAGCAAAGTTAATGCTTTTTTCTTTTTTACGTATTTAATACCGTCTAGCATTTCCTGTAATAGAGTGATTTCTTTCTTCTCATTTTCATTCTCAAGATCTTTCGGAAGTAATAACAACACAGTTGCTGCAAGTAAAAAAGCGATACCTGTTATGATGATTGAAATATAAATTCCAAAACTATGAAAAATAAATGTTCCAAGAATCGGTCCTAACACCATAAAAATTGCAAATATTGTTTGATATATAGACATCGCTAATTGAATTTGTTCCGTTGATAAATGCTGTTTAAACAACTTCATACCAGATGGTTGAGAAAACTGCGAAAGGATTGCAGAAATAAGCGTGACAAAAAACACGATTTTCCACGTTCCAAACATAAGAGTAATTAATACAGCGAATACGGAAATAGAACTTAACGTCTCACACCATATCATGGTCTTCTTTGGCTTCCACCTATCAGCAAAAGTTCCACCAATGAATGAGAAAATAAAAATGGGAGCAAATTCAGCAACCGAAATCATTGAAATAGCAAAAGCATCACCTTTTGTCATTTCCATTACATACAGTAATACCGCAAAGTTTCGAACCCATATTCCAATTTGTAAAAATAATGCTGATGCAAGAATTCCTTGCACAAACCGGTTTTTTAATACTTGTGATACCCCATTGTTTTGTTTCGTTACTACATTTGTCGACATAAAAAAGCCTCCTATTTCATGTTCTGAACAGGAGGCAGCACAAATCATATAAAAAGACTATATATTCGCAGAGCGAAATACATCCCTTTTCTATAAATGTACAGACTAATCCTATTCAGAAGAATATTTCGTTTTTTAACGAAGATCTCTTACAAATAGAATTAGTTGATCATTGGGATGTTTTCACCCTTCCGTTTCGAATTTAAATAACACATACATACTCTATGTAGAACATTTTTGATGTATGCATGTCTCAAAACAAATATTCTAGAAGGTTAACGGTAATTCCTCTAAAGAACGCATTAAATAATTACCTTGCCATTTAATTTCTTCACGATTCCCTTTTATTTGTAGTTCAGGCATGCGTTTTAACAGCGTAGTAATAGCTATCTTTGCTTCTAACCTAGCAAGCGGAGCCCCAAGGCAGAAATGACTTCCATGACCAAATGCAATGTGACGGTTATTCTCTCGTGTAATATCGAATACTTCTGGCTTTTCAAATACTGTTTCATCACGATTTGCTGAAGCTAATGAAATAATAACCATGTCACCTTTTTGGATTGTTTGGTCGTGAATTTGAAAAGGTTCAGCCGCCCATCTTGCAGTTGTAACCTCAACTGGAGAATAATAACGCAATCCTTCTTCAATTGCAGAATCAATTAATTTTGGATTATCTTTTAATAACTGTAATTGATTTGGATTTTCAAGAAGTGCTAATACCGTATTCGTAATTAAATTCACTGTTGTCTCATGTCCTGCTACAATTAATAACATGATCATTGAATATAGCTCTCGGGCACTAAGTTTATGCCCTTCATTTTCTGCAAGTATTAACGCACTAACCAAATCTTCTTTTGGATTTTTTCGTTTTACATCAACTATATATTGAAGATATGTAATAAACTCAGATAGTTGTTTTTCGGTTTCTTTTATTTCTTCAGGTGTTTCTGGCGATGCAATGACAGCATGCGACCAAATTCTAAATTTCGCTTGATCCTCTTTTGGAATTCCAAGCATCTCACTTATTACAATAATCGGTAGTGGGAATGAATAATCATCCACAAGATTTAATGTACCTTTTCGCTCTATCTCACTTATTAAATCATCCGCTACTCTCTGAATTCTTCCGTCTAATTGTGAAATCATCTTTGGTGTAAAAGCTTTTTGAACTAAAGATCGTAAACGACTGTGGTTAGGTGGGTCCGAATTTAACATGTGCGTTGTTAAATGATCACTATTGTCAACGGAAAGATACATGTTCTTTGTATCTTGAGGAAACACATTTGCCTGATCTTTTTTTAAGCGATTATCTTTTAAAAGTGGCAGAGCATCTTCATATCTTGTAATGAGCCATTCTTTACCAATTTCAACTTCATTTACAAATAATATAGGCTGCATTTTTCGCGATTCTTTATAAATTTCATATGCATCTTCTTTAAATTGAGCAGAAGCTAAATTAATGCCGTCCTCTATTCTTAGCCCCACTTTGTTTTTCATTGACATTGTATTCCCTCACTCTCATTTGATTTTGAAAACCAACCCAACATTTGCATTATACTCCAATAAAAACATGAAAATTGTAAATTTTTAATTAAAATCTTACTTCGTGTATTGAAAAATAAAAAAGTGAGAGAGTAAAATCATTCTACTCTCTCACTTTTCTTTATGCAAAGCACATAAAATTACTAATTTGTTGATATCGATAACTTACTTTACGACGGCGACCACCTTGCCAAGTGTAACCTGATACCCCATTTCTTCTTACTTCCGTCGGAAAGAACCATAAGTCTCTTCCGAATGGACCAGGACGATGCAAACGTAAATATCCCCATCTTCCTAGGCAGTTACACATCCATGATTTCATATTACCTGCTTGTGCAGGAGAAGCAAATGTAGACGGTAGCGACGGAGCTTGTGACGGTGGTGGTGACGTTGGAGCATCTTCTGCATCATCTGGTCGGTAATCTTCTAGTTCAACTTCTCTAACTTCGATATCAGGTTCATATCCGTATTGTTGTGGATTATAATACACCGTTTGATCATATGGATAATTTTGTTGGTTATACATATTAATAAATCACCTTCTTTTCATTCATTACCTTTAACATTCATATGTGATATGACACCTATCTGAAGCTTATGTATAGCCCAAATTCAACTAAAAAAAAGCTTGTAGTTTTAAAACTACAAGCTTTTTCATAAACGGAATGTATTTATTATTTTCTCAACTTCACACTATAAAAACGCATTTCTTCTAGTGAACCTTCAAATTCAAATACATCTTGATTAATTAATGCTTTCAAGCGGTATTCTAAAAAAGTATCCCCTACAAGTTGTTCGACATGACCAAGCACTTCCCCAATTACTCTCGGAGCTTTAAGGAAGTCTTTATCAGCACCTATTCTTTTTGCGCATTCAATCATAAATGGATCAAAATAGTCTTCTTCCACTGAATGTACTTCATTGTCTTTCCAAATTCTTAATAACTCTGTGCTATTCGATAAACTATCCCACTCATGTTTAAACTTTTCTCTAGTCTCTTTAGTTAAATACGATAACTCTGCAGAATTTTTTAAGAAAGTAGCTAAACTTTCGGGCGGCAATTCACCAGTTCCACGTATATCATATTCTTGTTTTAATATTTCTCTACTCGCTTCAGAGGTATTAATTATACGAATATTTTTCTTATCTTTTAATTGAGCCATTACAAAACAAAGGCCTACATGTTCATGTGCGTTATTCGCCTTCCAGATGGTAATTGGTGTTTCATTTGGAATAGAATGTAGCTCTTCTAAAGTTTCTATAAAATTCAGTAGATATTCCTCTTCAAAATAACCATCATAAGTAGTTAGATTGTTTAATAACCATTGCTGTCTTGCAAGTTGTCCCTCATTCATATGTAACTTGTTTATCGGTCCAATTGAAAAGAATTCCGAGAATGATACAACACTCTCTTCAAATAGTTCTTCTTGACTTAACATATGTTTTAAACATCCGCCTGTTGATTCATCGAAAGTGATATGAATATGTGTACTTTCTTTTACATTCTTTTTATAAGATGTATTACTCGTTAGTTGCTTAGGTATACTTATCAAGTGTTTAATCTTATCTTCACTATAGTTTTCTTCTAATAAATCTAATTGTATAAGAATGCTTTGCAGTAAATGTTTTGCTTCATCTTCGTACATGTCCTCTACAGCATTTTTGATTTTATCTATCATGTAAATCCCTCTATTCATTACTAAAATAACGTAGATTATAGTGTATCATTTTAGTAATGGTGTTTTAAAGGTTTTTATAGATAAATCTAATTATAACTTCATATTAGTACAGTGATATATTAGCGTTAATTTATGATTATTTCGTCTAGATGTTAACATTTCAGTACACTTTTTCTATTACACACCACTTTCACAGTATTTTTTATTTATTTTTAAAAGGCTTTGTAAATCTATTTATTTGAATGTATATTTATATAGAAGGTAAAATCAAAGGAGCAAGATCTATGGAGAAAGTACATACTTATTACAAATATTATTTAAAAAATTGGAGATTTATATTCATTTGCATATTACCTGCTGTTTCTTTATTATACACTTTCGATTTTATCTTTGAACTACTGTTCCACCAAGATTTCTACTTGTCTAATTTAATATCTGCCATAATATTATTTTTATTATTTATTAATATTAAAGATAAGTTTCAAGTCAAAGATTAAAGGAATTTATGATAACTTCTGTTTTAACTTTGAATACTTTATTTTTGAAAGTGCTTTGCTTTATCAAAAGGTGATGCGATGTTCATCACCTTTTTTTATTTCTACAAAATGAATTTTTTATTAGGTTTTTTATCAATAGCGTTTATTGACTTTCCCTACAATTTGATTCAAAATAAAATAGTTCAACAATGAACAATATCGAGTTGGATTATTTTAAAATGAAAGGAAGTTATTACTTTGAGTCTACATAAACAAGGTATCAAACAAGCCAGTGAAATTGTTCATTCATTTGTAAAAATAAACAAAGAAATTATAAAATTTACTCATCAAAACGCTTCTACGTTAGGATTAACAGTTCAACAAATGGGCATCTTAAATTCAATTTATGCAACTCCTAATACTACTCTTAAAGATATCTCAGAACGCCTTTCAGTTCCTAAAAGCACAATGAGTGTAAATGTAGATGAGTTAGTTAATTTAGGATTAATTGAGCGAAAACAATCACATGAAGATCGTAGAGAAATACAATTAAAAGTAACAACACAAGGACAAGAAATATCTAAGAAATCCATTGAAAACTCGACTTCTTATAAAGCAATGGGACTAGCACTAGAACAACTATCTGAAGAAGATATCCAAACCTTATTACGTATCCATAATGACTTACTAAATTCTCTACAACATTTTAAATAATTCGTCTCAATCATTTTTCAAAACCAATCTAATTTTTTGTTTTTCATTTATGAAACAGCTAGCTTTTGCTAGCTGTTCTTTTTATGGTTCTCTTGAGATTAAATGACTAGAACAAGCATACCTTGTCATATGTTTTAAAAAAAGATAAGGGACGTGACAACATTGGATAACAATAACAATCAATTCGTTTTTCATACAATAAAAAGTTCGGCAATTAAAAAATTTGTAATTATCGACTTAATTACTGGAACAGGAATTTATTGGACCGTAAATTTCATCTCTTCAAGTGCATTACTTGCAATTATTAGTTGTGTTTTGGGAACAAAAAAAATAAAGAAAATGCAACAGTCTTAAAACTCCAAACAAAAATCTATCTGAACAAAATGAAATTCCTATAACAAATCGTTATGTTTCTGCTTGCAATCTTTACAGTAGTTTTTGAATTGGTGTCTTTCCTTTTTAAATGTGCCCTTATATTTCTTTAGAAACTCATCATCCGACATAACTTTCACGTCAACGGTTTCAAGCATTTTCTTCATCCTATTTAATTTCTCTCATTCCGTTTCCCTTCACTTGTCCACTTCTTCTTTATCTTCCCAAATCGGTATTTTTTTCTTGTCCACCTCTTTTTTCGGTTATATATCAAGGTATCTATCCAACTGGTGTAACTCTTCACCAGTTGGGCACGCTTTATTCATTAGCTGAATGACTGTAATAACAACGTCTATCTTTTTACTCGATGATATATGTAACTACTAGTAGTTTATATATTTCACTGGATAATTGCTTATAAACATGTGAGAGATAAAAAAGCACACAGAGGAATATATAAAACCCCTTAATGATTTATCAATTCTACGATAAATCATTAAGGGGTTAACTAATTTTACTATGCATTATGCCTATTTCTTCGACGTTCCATCCTTGTTTGTCCTTGGATAGCTTCTACTTTATATTGCGGTTCTTGCTCTATCATTTGATTTGATTGAGCCGGTTCATCATAATTACGCTCATAAATTGTTTCTGGTGTTTTTCGTTTAGAAGATTTCCCACCAAACTTTAATAATTTTAACTTAAACTTTGGTAATCTAGGAATACGAATTTTAAATGTTGGCTTGTTGCGTTTCTTTTTCTGTTTAAATAAACTAGTATTTTCTTTATTAGCACCTTTCTCTTTACGGTGCAATAACATCGCAAGTAATCCACCTAATATAAGTCCTCCAACTAAAAGGAGAATATATAAGTAATGGCCTGTCATTAAACTCATCATACGCTCAAGTATAATTAATGACTGTACTTCTTTTATATCCCATAGTAAAGCGGCCCATAATGAGAATAAGCCCAAAGTAAGCCCGTATGTACGAAAACGCAATATACATGGAATTAACGCAATACAAGCGGCGATTTTCGCGTTCGCTATTATTGAATTTGTTGAAATATCCTGATTCCAAATAACTAACAGTAATGTAATAAATGGCGCATACGCTATCCAGCTACATATTCGTGAGTACATCTTTTTAGCAAAGTAACTTCCAAAACTAGTGAAAAATAATAATCCTCCAATAAATAAAGATTGTTCTAGAGGGACTTGCTTCATAACACCTGCAACCGGAAAGAGGCCGCTCAGTATCATTAATAGCACATCTAATTTCTTCACAATTCCCCATTCCTTTCAAATTCTTTTTTCAGTTTCGCAAAATATAAAGTTCATACTATTTGAAAAACCTTTGTGATATTTCTAAAAAACATCTTAATCCTGAAAGTAAATAAAGTAAATATGAAAACGAAAATATACATGACAAATCATATCTATATTTACAATAAAAAATGACAAATCCTGTTTTATTATTACTAACAGGATTTGTATACTATCATTTATATTAATATCAATCCATCTTCTTTTTCCATAATTATTACATCTTCATCTAATTCATCATCGAATTCTTTAAACTCCCTTGAATCAATATCGGTAGTATAATTTTTTATTAATTTAACCATATGCATTATGTACGTATTATGAATATTTTGTTCTGAGAGCAAGGTTGATTTACAGCACATGTAATGTATCATTTTGGCGAGTTCTTCCCTCTCTTCAAATTTTACACCAAACGGGATAATTTCGAGTATACACTGCTGTGCTATCGCATTACAATTTAATTCGTAAGCAGCCGTGCTATAGTAAATTCCCAGTTGATCTACAAATAAACTCGTTTCATCCATAACATATTTTTGATCTCTAACAATATAGTTCGGTACATCTGAGTTAGTATTAATTCTAATTATTTTTATATCCTCTTTAAAATTTGAGATTATTTCAGGTAAAACCTCTATATTAACGCTTTCATTCTGCAATTCTTTTATCCAATGTTTTCTCATATTTGCATCTACAACAAAATAAACTTCTTTGTTTTGTTTATGTGCATCTTGTAAAATTTCAACTAATGTTTCTGATATAAATTGTTTAAAGTGGGCCCCTATATCATTCCTTTTTGATGGTTGTGGTAAAAACACTTTATTATTACCTATATTTAATAAAGTATGATCAATTGTATCCCATTCTTCTTGACCATATAATTTATATACTATTTCTCTCCCATTTATTTTTGAAAAAATAGGTAAGAAATCAAATTTAGACATTTTTTCAACTGATAAATTTACAATTATACCTGGTAATTTTATCTTATTCCAACTACGCTTTAAGAACCCATTTTGCTCTAACAAACTAAGAATAGCGGTAATAATTTCTTTTTTAGATACACTTTGTCCAATAAATAAATTAATAAAAGCTGAAATACGTTGTGTTCGAACGAATCCTTCCCTAATAATTTGCTTTGGATTAATTTTTTCACGGCCATTAAAAGTTTTTAATGCAATTAATGCTAGTTTCATTTCATTTTGCTCTCCTGCTGTAGCATGTACCGCTTTTACAACATCGTCTACAAGTTTCTTTTTATTTTTATGGCTATATTGCATTCTATATGGATTTTGTAATACTTTTTCAATGTTATATCTTACTATTTTTAACAACACCGGATTGTCTGCATTTAATACATAGGAGGAATCTCCATTTTGAGCTAAAACTATTTTGCTATCTAATAACGCTTGTTCTATCTCTATTACTATATCATCTGACCATACTTCTAACGTAATTGAGTCTAATCCCTTTGGGGTAAGTAAAGGTAATAACTCATTCTCATTATTAGTTAATACATTTTCACATTCAGGAATTAATGTAAAATATGGGAAGGTTAGTTGGAATTCATTTAAAAGCTCCTTTTTTTCTCTTACTTTTATACCAAGCTTTATTTTTGTTCCTTGAACTTTATATATGTTTTCGTTATATGGAAGAAGCACTCTTTTATTTGTTCCTCTAATATACTCTTTCGGACATTGGAGAATGTGTTCTAATTTAACTTCTCCCCCTATCCTATACTCATCTTTTAAATTTCTGAAACGCTTAATCCACTTTATTCCTTTTTCAGCTTGTTGCACTTTTAACTTTACAAATCTTTTCTTTTTCTTATTTGATTCAAATTCAGGAGTTGAAATCAGTATTTGGCTTCGCTTTCGTCCTAAAAGTATAGAAATATCTTTATGGTTATATTGCTGATAAAACCGTCTAATCCCTACTGATACTTTTAATAGTGGAATATTCTCACCTCCACGAGTTATGTATTCAAACCGATATACATAAGCGAAATAATCCTGTGTTTCGTCATCTTTAATTGGCTCAGACATCGCCTCAGAAACATGTTGGGATCGCAGTGGTGAAAAATATACTTCTTCATCATTCTTATTTTTCATAAGTAAAGGCTGTTCGCAAAAGATATGTGTAATTAGAGCTGGTACCCATTTAGAAAACGTTTTTTTATCATGTAATACTGGTAAATTACTAATTAAATCATACTGCCATTCTAAATGTGGTGGATCTATTAATTTATTCGGTTTCCAATCATGAATAACCTCATACCAACTTTGGAAAATATAGTCTAACTGCTCTTGGCTCATTGGTTCTTTTGCTACAATCCAAGGTGTATCTTCCTTTAGTATATATGGATTATGCTGAATGAATAATATATCAGAAAACATATCATACAATCTTTCATTTACAAGTTTTAACTTACTCGTTAATAAAAATGTTCTATAATGTATCTCTACAATCTCAAGCCATTCAATAGGAAAGTAAATATACGATACTTTCTCATTATAGAGGGGGTCTACTATATTTTTAAATGTTAATAACTGTAATTTTTCCATATTAGTAATACTTCCTCTCTTAATTAATATTGATCATGAATAATACTAGTAAATTCACCAATATTTTTAAGCATAAACAATTCAAATTTAAACGAAGCATATTTCGGGGAATAATTAAATTAAATTATTATAATAATAAATTACAAAAAACTAAATTAATAAAAAGTTACCATTAACATATAACTACCCCCTTATGTCACTTCTTATATTATAAAATCATTATAAAAGATTATTCGGTTTTATATCTATAATTTACAAAAAATTTACATAAATTAAATATAAGAAAAGGTATCGCCTCTTTATATAGCGATACCCTTTCTATACTCTTTATTTAATAAGACCTTTAACTCTTTCATTCACCGGCCATTTTTCTAGTGTATATGCCATTTCCCAAAATGAATATTCATATTGACTACTAAAAATAAAATGTTGTCTCATACGATTACGGTCTGCCTCTGTTACTTTTTCAGCGATCGTATCTAATCGTGTGATTTGCTCTTCTACTAGCGTACGGAACCAATCCGATCCATATGCAGAAATCCATTCTTGATAAATCGGCTCTTCTGGTTGACATTCTTTTAATCGTTCACCGATTTCATAATATAACCAATAACAAGGTAAAATAGCTGCAATAATATCTCCTAAATGCCCTTCATAAGCTGCACGATACATATGAGATGTATATGCATATGCAGTTGGCGCAGGAATAAAATTATCTTTTTCTTCTTTCGTAATCCCTAATTTCTTCGCGAAATTCTCATGCAATGATAACTCAGCTTCATATGTATTTTGTGCATGATGCGCCATGCGTGCTGTCGTTTCTAATTCAAGAGCCTTTGCAGCACCTAACGTTTGTACTCTAGCAAAATGACTTAAATAATATGAATCTTGAAGCACATAATAACGGAAACTAGCTAAATCTAGCGTTCCTTCTCCTAGTTTTTTTACAAATGGATGATTAAAACTTGCTTCCCAAATTGAATCTACTTCTTTACGTAATGATTGTGAAAAAGTCATTTAAATCCCTCCAATAATTTATAAAATATAAGTATTTATCCCATTTATTAAAGCTGTAAAATAAAAAAACTTTCTTTACAGGCGTAAAGAAAGTGAAATTGACAGTATTTATTCAATAAATAGCAACGTCTTTCCCACTTCCCTACGCTGGCATTAACCAGATCAGGTACTAAGAGTCTCAAAATTAAATTTGATCTCAGCCTATAAAGGCCCCCCTAGTGGATAAATATTTAGTTGTCGTATTGTAATTATCATAGCATACTTCGTAGAACTATCAAAAGTTTTAATTCTACAAATATCTTAAAAACCTTCTTCTTTCCTTACTTTTAATGAAGTTTCAATTATCATATCTAATAGTTTACTATAATTAATTCCAGCCGCATCTGCACTTTTTGGTAGTAAACTTGATTGTGTCATCCCTGGTAATGTATTAACCTCCATTACATATGGAATTCCATCCTTCACCATCATATCAACCCTTGCATAAACACTACATTTTAATGCTTTATAACAAGCTATTGACGCTTTGTTTACACGTTCTTTAATTTCAGCTGGAAGTTCAAGAACTTCTTCAATTGTACTAACATCATCGTATTTTGCATTGTAGTCAAAAAACTCAGCTGCATGTTGAATTGAAATGATAGGTAACTGTTTACCATCAAAAATTGAACATGTAATCTCGTCACCTTTTATATACTTCTCAATTACTACCTCAGAATCCCATTCAAATACTGTTTCCAGCATTGAGATTAATTCATTTTTATCATTGACGATCTTAACTCCCACACTTGAGCCACCAGAGTTAGGTTTTACCACTAACGGAAATCCTATCTTATCTAACTCTTCAAGCTTTAGATCTTCCATTTTTGTGAGTTCAATCCAATCTGGTGTTTCTACTCCTTCATAACGCAAAATCTTTTTCGAAATATTTTTGTCCATACATATACCGCTTGATAACATATTGCTACCGCTATAAGGAATACCTAAACTCTCTAGCGTTCCTTGAACTGTACCATCTTCTCCGTACTTTCCGTGTAATGCTAGCAATGCAAAATCAATGTCTTTCGCTTTTTCAATTAAATCCATTTTTTCATTTAACGTAATTGGAACTATTTCATACTTACTCTTATCTAAATGTGTAATCATTTCATTCCCAGTCATAATTGATACTTGTTTTTCAGAGGAGACTCCTCCCATAATAACGCCAATTCTCATTTTCTCAACTCCAAGTTTCATTTTTTAATATTTCACCAATTATTTGAATCCCGCTAACAATTTCCTTTTCTTTCAAACGTGAAAATCCTAATCGGAATGTGTTCGTTCCTCCTCCATCAGAGTAAAAAACATCTCCAGGAGAAAACGTAACTCCTTTCTCATAACACTTTTGTAAAAGTACGCGGGCTTGAATTTTTTCTTCCAACTCTATAAACAAATGAAGTCCACCATCTCCAGTCATTCTTTTAAACGGAATGTACTGATTACACGCCTCAACAGCTAACTCATATTTTTTCTTATAAACTGATCTTGCTTTTTTTAAATACTTTTCAAAATATCCTTCATGTAAATATTGAAACAGAACAGCTTGATCTAACGTTGATGTGTGAATGGTTCTTGCTCTTTTTACACTTTCTAAATAATGAATGAGCTCTTTATCTGCAATGATCCAACCTACACGTAAACCAGGGAAAAGTACCTTTGAAAAGCTACTAATATAAATCACATTATTACCAGCCCCAGCAAAAGTTAATAATGGCGCTAAATGTGAACCCGAATAACGTAATTCCTCATTAAATCCATCCTCTATAATAGGAATCTTATATTTTGAAAATAATCTCATCAATTCCGTTCTTTTCTCCGAACTCGTAACAATACCCGTTGGATTATGATAAGAAGGGATTAAATATGCGAAATCAAAATCCTTTTCACGCAAACTTTTTTCTACTTCATTCGTATCAATACCATCATCATTCATATTAATTCCATGAACTTCAAGTCCATGTAAGCGAAATAGCTTCAATGCAGCATGATGAGTTGGATTTTCACAAATAACACGCCCTGATTTTTTCGATAACGAAGATAATACAATATCTAATCCTTCTGTAAATCCATTTGTAATTAAAATATCTTTGTTCGAAATATCTACGCCTTTCATTTCCATGTAATGAAGTAAATAATTCATTAACGGTCTATAACCTTTTGCATATCCGTAGTTCAGTACGATATCCCCTTCAATGGACATGCGAGTAAGAAAAGCTCTTTTGAAATTTTCAACATCAAATAGCTTTTCATCCGGTGCTATACTATTAAAAGCAATCATTCCTTTTTCCCAGCGAACACCATGTTTCATTAAATCTAATTCATCCGCTAATGCGGTAACTGTATTGAGTTTATTTTTCCAATCTATTTCAACAGACGAAGTGTTAGAAATATCAACCTTCGCAACAAAATTTCCTTTTCCTTTAACTGCATAAATGAGTCCTTCTTGCTCTAAATCCGCATAAGCAGCGAGTACTGTATTTCTGCTCACAGATAGTAATTCACTCAGTTCCCTTGTTGATGGGATTTTTTGGTTCCCTAGCAAATGTCCCTTCATAATCATCTTTTTTAAATAATCTTTCAGTTGAATATAAACAGGACGATCTTTCACAACTTTAAAATCTTTAAACAAATCCTTACCCCCTGCAATCATTTTTGCATATTTATTTCATTTTCAAAAGGTCCACTACATATGTGTTTTTTATTAATAGCGGTACGGTTATAAAACCTATAAATCCTTTCGATATAAATTGATTACATCTTTCAAAGCTGATGCGGCTGCCCCTCTTGGCTTAGAAGCTCCACCAATTGTAGTAACTTGCCCCATTGTATCTGTAAAGAACGTGATTCCTTTTTCTGTCCCATTTACTTTTGCTAGCGGATGATCTTTATCTATTTCGCACGGTTCAACATTTAGATTTACATTGCCTTCCTCATCTTTATGCGCCGATGCTATTAATTTAATAATTTTATGTTGTTCCTTAGCATTTCGAATTTGTTGTTTTGTAACGTGCTCGATTCCTTTTATATGTATATCTGTAAGTGTATACTCTACTCCCATTAAACTGTTTGTTAAAAGTAACAATTTACATGCACTATCTGAACCACTTACATCTAACGCTGGGTTCGTCTCAGCAATTCCTTTATGTTGTGCTTCTTTCAGTGCTTCTTCAAACGTAATATCTTCCCCATACATTTTCGAAAGAATATAATTTGTTGTTCCGTTTAATATTCCCTCTATTTTTTCAATATTGCAACCAGCTAAACTAAATTGCCCAATATCTAGTGTCGGTAATGCCGCAGCAGTTGCACCACTATATCGAATTCGTACATTTGCGATTTTTGCTGCTTCATTTATTTCTCTCCAGTTTGTAACAAGTGCACCTTTTGAAATTGCTACTATATCCATATGTTTCTCAATCGCTTGTTTTATATATTTCTTTCCCGGATTTCCATCTTTAAGATTTGTAACTGTTGATTCTACTAATACATTACCACTTATGCTATTTGTTGCACGTTCTTTCGGGTGATGTTCTATATACTTTTCAATTGCTGCAGTACCGCCACCATACGTTAATAAATGATGAATAGATAAGCCTTCTTCATTATGTATTGCAATATTTCTACCTAATACGCCACTTACCACTAAATCTATTCCATATGTTTCATTTATATATAAATATTTTTCATTTAATAATTTTATAAACTCTCTTCCTACTGTCCCGTATCCTGATAATACAATTTGAATTTTCATAATATCCCCCCATATTTTTATACCAAATCCCTCTTTCAATATAATATAAAGCGCCCTCGAATTCCATCGAGAGCGCTTTATATTACCTATTTCGGTAGACGTGATAATTTTCCAGCAATTGTTCTATAAAACTCTTGAATGTTAGAAAAACCTAACGTGTCTGAAACACTAAGCCCTACCATATCAAGATGATCCCAATTTGCTTTCGTTTCGATATGATTCCATTTTCCAACCTGTAATAACTCATTATTATTTACAGTAGCATTAGAAGATGGTGCAATCATAGAATTTGTATTTACTACACCATCGTTTTGCCACCAAGAAGTATCTATTAATGGCCGGTTTTCTTCATATCTTGCATAAGAGCCTAAGAAGAATGCATTCCCCATTAGCACTTTATTCATCGTTATATGCGGTAGATGCAAACCTGTTATAGGTGCTGCTTGCGATGCATGTCCACTATAGGATAAGTAATATACATCCGATTGCGTCTTTACCCAATTATTTAACTCCTTTGCTCCATCAGTACTTAAATCCCATTGACTTATATCTTTTGTATTTTCCCAAATTGAACTATTTAAAATACGATCAGTATATTGGAAAAAGGACTCTCCAGTATTCTTTTTTATACCCCATTGATCCAATTTAAAATCATATAATGATAAATTATTGTTTCCACCTAAACTTGCAGCTGTAATGAGTAAATCTTTAACGAACGGCAACAGAAGACTTCCGTCCGCGAGTGTTGTACCGTTGTGAGGAGTTGCTAAAGTTGTAACACTATGAACATACGATTTACCACCTTCAAATAGTGGTGATATCTTTGTGTTCGGATGATTTTTCACATAATCTTTTTCTCCATAACTTCCTTCTTTTAATAACTGCACTAATGTTCTTGTCGTTTGTCCACCCATGCTATGCCCAACTAAATGAACTTTATTTGTTTCACTCCAATTCGGTGCAAATCCACTATAAATTCTACCAAAACGATTATGTCCATGTTTCTCAGCATGCGCCGCGCCGTAGTCTACTGTTCCACCGTTTATTTGTGCATATAATTCACATGCACGGTCCCAGTTACTAGAAACTGGCCCAACAGCTGCAGTATGTACTGTATAACCATTTCTTTTTAAATCTTCTTGTATATCATTAACACCACCCCAATATTTTACCCCTAGCATTTCCTCTCTACCCCATCCAGCAAATCCATTCACTAAAATGATAGGATAATTATTTTGTTGTCCCTCTTCAGCGTATGTTGTTTTTGCTGCGAATGAACAAACAGTCACAAATGCGAAAAAACATACTCTTAAAAATAACTTCCCCATACTTTCTCCCCCTAATAAAACGTTTACATTTTCCTATTAAAAAAATCTACACAATTAGTTTGCAACTTAAACATAATGTAAAGTATTTTATATACGTTGTATATATAGAAAACATACACAAATGTTGATAAATATTAAATCAAGTAAGCATTTACTTTTTATAATAAAACTCGCAAATCCAATTATTTGAATTTATAATTAAATATAGTTTCCTCATGTCAAATGGATTTAAACAATCATAAGAAAACTAATTTCATTGCTTGAAAAAGAGGGGAAAACCATGCAAATCGGATTAAACATTCATACATTATCTCAACCTTCTAAAATAACCCATCTAATCTTGAGCATAATACTATCTCTTCTACTAAGCTTGAAGATAAGAAATCTAATAATCTAATCAAATTTGATATTCGTACATCTGAACAAGAAATGAAACAATGAGATCATAAATTTAGCGAATTAGGCTTATGGAAAATGGTAAAAGACAAAGGTGTACCTTTATGGATCATACTTGAAATGCTACAAAAGGCTCGTAAAGAGAAGGAAACTCGAGATAGTTCGGTTCAACATTCAAATGGTATTGAAGAAACGAGCGAGACACGATTAAATGAAGTAATGTAAGTTATTTAAATGGTATTAAAAAGAGTTCGAGGTTGATATAGTTTCTATCAACCTCGAACTCTTTTTTAAGATTTTTCTCCAATCGTTACAAACTGGAATGACGCTTCCCCTATATAATCTTTAATTAACTTTTCTACTTTTAATTTTTCATTTATCAATGTATTATCTGTCGACATTTTAGGTTTTTCATCACCTAAAGACTTTTTCAAGTGGAGAAGGTGCATTTTCGTTTCATTTGCTTTTATTTCTTTATACACACTATCTTTTGCTACAATTACATACGATTGGTTTGGATACTTACGAGTGTTACCTATCCAAGCATCACTACCGTATTTAACAGCAATCTCCGTTCCTTCTAATTCAATACTTTGCAAATTTTTTCCATCTTCATTTGCAAACAAAAGCGATCCTTCTTTTGGTAAATTAGGTAACGTATCTATAGGTCTAAATTTGGATCCATTCTCTCTTTTACGAAAAACCTTTGTTTTAATCAACGCTTGCGCTGTGGATTCATTTAAAATTAATACTTGTCCTATTCCGAATGTATCTATTTTCACAGAAAACACTTCATTTTCTTTCGTAATCTCCTGATAACGATTAATAATTGGTGAAGTATAATTTTCCTCCCCAATAATTAATACACCGTTTGCTGGAAATCTATTTTCATTTTTAGAGCAAGCACTAAAGCTTATTAAAAGTATTATAATTAACATAAAAATGGTTAATGTTTTTTTCATCACAATTCCTTTCATAATTCATTTCTTTTTTATATACTTTTGTGTAATCTTACAAGCTGATATACTCTATTGCTCCATAGTTTTATAAAGCTTTTGTAAATAACGCCAACGTGTTATAAAGAAATATAAAGCCTGTATACATATAAATGAAATTAAAATAACGATAGAGCTATTTAAAATAGAAAAATCGACTAATTGTTGTAATGCGGTATAAGCAACTACAGTATGAATCACTGCAACAACAATCGGTAAGAAAAACATTAATACTAACTGCCTCGTTACAACTTTTTTTAACTCTCGTTTACTTAATCCCATTTTTGAAATCATTTTATATTGCTGTTGATCACGATCCAAATCAGTATATAACCGGAAATAAATAAAACTGGCAGCAAATGTAAAGAAGACGATTCCAACTAAAACACTTGCCATAAGTAATAACCCATTCGTTTGTTTTGCACGTAACAAATCTAATGTTAGAGCTTGAAAATGGAAGTCTCTTTCTTTAACATCTTCACTAAATATACTATTTAATTGATTTGAGATCTCTTTCGTTTTCAACCAGTCATCTACAACAAATCCGTAAGTACGATCTTTAACAACTATATCATTCTGATTAACATTAAAAGGAATTCCATCATATATATGATCTTGAACAGCAATATAAATACTACTAGAATCATGTGGTAAAACTAAATTTTCTAGAGCTTTTTTAACACGAAATGTCTTTGTCCAATCTCCTTGAATGATTTCAATATTCTTTTTATAGTCACCATTTTTAAATTCTTGTTTCTGCGATACCATTCCAGGTATTAGTAAAATTTCATCTTCTTTTTCAATCGTTTCTTGTTGATAACCGAGTGCTCTCGCAAGATCGTTATATTCACTTAACTTCATTACATATACGCTACTTTCTGTATATATATATGAAGATGAAGCCATTCGATATGGAATATTAGCATCAGAAAGGTGTTTTTTTATAATAGAAAGATGTTCGTCCACCATTTTGTCTTTTTCAGGCCCTATATATAGAAATGTATATGGGTTTGTCATCCTTACCAAATCTTTATTTCCAAGAGCAGCTGTCGTGCCAATTGCTGTAAAAGCAACCGCTGAAATAATAGATACAATAAAAAACATCGTTGCATTATCTTTCATACGGTATATTAATTCTGAAAACGTTAATATGTTGGTTCTTTTTAAAAAGAAAGATTCACTCCTTTTAGCAAGGTGCAATATATATACGCTACACTGTGTATATAAAAAGTACGTGCCTATAATTACTAAAAGCACACCCATTCCGAGCGTAATAAAACTATAATTTGAGATAAAGCGAAATACTAAAATATAACCGTATCCTATACTAAATAAAGAAAAAAGTGATAATAAAATTGACGATTTCGGTTCAGGCTTTGGCTTTTCACCTGCTTGCATAAGTTCAACAAGTTCTGTTACTTTAACCGTTTTAAATGTAATTAATGAAACGATTAAAAATAAGAAAAGAAACGTGATAACTGTTAATAATACAGCCTGTACTGGTATATAAAAAGGTAAACCGTTACTAATCATTAATACACTGGCGCTTATTAATAAAACTAGTTTAGAAAATACGAGGCCGATAAGAATCCCAATACAAATTGAGCCAAGTCCAATTAACATATTTTCAATTAACAATAACTTTTTAAGCTGTCTCATAGACATACCTTGCATCATTAAAATGCCAAATTCTTTCTTACGCGTTTTTAAAAACGAACTCACTGAATATAAAATAAAGAAAAATGAAAATACAAAAATCAAACCTTGCGAAACTTTAAATCCTAATGTACCAAATGCACTTATTGTTGCACTCGTCGACTGTAACTCACCTTGTAAATCAGGATGAAATAATAAAAGAGCGTACGTAAAGAAAATCATAATTGAAAATGCACTGCTTAAAAAGTGAGCTGCATATATACGCTTATTGCGAAAAATATTATTAAATGCGAACTGACGAAAAGTCATGCCTTTTCCCTCCTAACAAAGAAAGGACATCCATAATCTTTTGATAAAATGCTTGCCTACTTTCACCACAATAAATTTCGTTATATAATTGACCATCTTTTATAAATATAACTCTGCTGCAAAAACTCGCTGCATACGGATCATGAGTCACTAACATCATCGTAGCTTTTTCTTCCTTATTTAGAGTATCTAACATCTCCATTACATCATTTGAAGATTTAGAATCTAAATTCCCTGTTGGTTCATCTGCAAGTAATAATTGTGGCTTATGAACAATTGCACGAGCAATTGCTGTTCTTTGAGCTTGGCCTCCTGATATTTCAAACGTTCTTTTATTCAATATATCTGTAATATTTAATTTCTCTGCGATTTCTTGTACGCGTTTGTTCATTTCTTGCACAGAAACGCCATCTAATGTCATCGGCAATACGATATTTTCCTTCACTGTAAGCGTGCTAAGTAAATTAAATGATTGAAAAACAAACCCTAATTGTTTCCTACGGAATAAAGCTAAATCTTCTGATGATAACTGGAAAGGATTTGTACCGTTTATTAATATTTCTCCTGAGGACGGAGAATCGATAGTAGATACCATATTTAATAATGTAGTTTTCCCGCTACCTGATGGTCCCATAATCCCTATAAATTCACCTTCTTGAATTGATAAATCAATATCTACCAATGCTTTAAAAGGTACTTTCCCTTTATATACTTTACTAATACTTTTTGCATGTAAAATTTCCATTTCTATTCTCCCTTCATTTGCACTTCTCACAATAGAGTGTAAATGAATTGTCTTAATGCTCATATTGATTCATCTTTCATTTATCTTACACGCTTGTAAGATTTCTAAAAAAACTGATAATGAAAATGTTTTCCAACTAAAATTAACGCATAACTATCTTATAATAATTGTATAGTGGTAGAAAATACAATTGTATATCAAATCTTTATTATATAAATGCAAAAAAGCTTAGAGTATTAGCTCTAAGCTTTTTTGCATTGTATAATCGCTCCTTTTAAAGAGCAATATTTTTTATCCACTCCGATTTACTCAATATATAATTATTATATAGTTGCTTTTCTATCGTCTGTTGGCTCATATAAGTAAATCCACATTTTTCAATAACTTTATTTGATGGTACATTTTTAATTAAAGCAATTGCGTTAAGGGCATCTACATTTGTATTTTCAAACAAATAATCGATCAACCCTTTTGTCGCTTTCGTTGCATAACCATTATTATGATATTCACTTGAAACAGCATACATAATTTCTCTGTTCGGTGCAGGGAGTTCATCTTTCATACCTGTGCAGCACCATCCAATAAATTCATTTGTGGCTTTCTTAAATATTCCTAGCTTTAATATATGATCATCTATGTTAGACGTTTTTGTCACTGCATCAAGAAATGCTTTGTTTGCTGGTATTTCATCATTGATAATCCAATGAGTCCTCTGTTCTTTCGTTGATTTCCAGTCGGGTAAAAACTTTTCTATTTCCGGTTGATTTGATATTTTATAAATACTCTCTGCATCTTTGACCGTAAACTCTTGTAGGTATATATCTCCACAATCTATTCTAAATAACTTAGTTAAACTCTCTTCTCCCATGTGAATCCCCTCCTTACTTACGCTAAAGTGCCTTGATCTGCTTCGTAAGTTCCATAAACCGTTCATCTAGTTCTTTATATTCTTTGTCTTTAGAAGTTAAAAAACTTAATTTACCTAATACTTCTTGTCTCTCTGTTTCTAACGTTAAACGTAGCTCTTCAATATCATCTCTTGTTTTAATAGGTGCCTCTAGCTGCTTTTGTATCGTATTATTTGAAAACACGAGTTTCGTGTTAGTTGTTTTCTCCAGAAAATATCGATCGTGAGAAACGATAACGAGTGTTCCATTATACTCAGCTAATGTATTTTCAAGTTGTTCACGTGAAGGAAGATCAAGATGATTCGTCGGTTCATCTAAAATAAGTACATCTTTTTCATCTAAAATATAAGCCATTAGCTTACATTTCACTCGTTCACCCATACTCATATATCGAATCGGCTCTGTCCATTGAGTAGCTTGGAATCCTAAATGTTTCATTAAATTTTGGACTTTTCCTCTTTCTTCAAATGTCTCTTTATAAAATAAATCTTCTGGCGATTTATCCAGTGGTAAATCAAATACTTCTTGTGTTAAATAACCGATGTTTGCTGATGGTGAAATCCATACTTCTCCTTCGGCAGTTTCTGTTCCCATAATCATCCTCAGTAACGTTGTTTTCCCGCTACCGTTTGGTCCAACAATCGCTACCTTCTCACCGTGTTGGATTGTAAAATTAACGTTTTCAAATAATGTCTTTCCATGAAAGTCTTTTTTTAATTGCTTTACTTCTAAAAAGCGTTTTCCTACTTTTTTATTCGCCTGAATAGAGAACTCGACTGAATACTCTTCTTTCACACATTCCACTTTCGTTTTCTCCAGCTCTTTTTCGAGACGTTTTCGTTTTGACTTCACTTGCGCATCCATTCGCTTCGCTTTTACACGATAAAACTCTTTCACTCCTTCTTGTTTTGTAGATTGCGCATGTGCCTTTTGTGACCATGAGCTTAATTCTTTTATATGTGTTTCTACTTGTTCTATCTTTTTTTGTTGTTTTTCATATTCACGCTGCTGCGTCATTCTTTTCTGCTCACGTGCTTTCATATAACTCGTATAATTACCGCTATGGTCAATTAATTTCTTATCCTCAATTGACCATATTCTTGTTGCGACAACATCTAAAAAGTATCGATCATGCGATACGACGATAACTGTACCTTTCATATTTTTGATTTGTTTAATGAGAAATTCCGTACTCATCTCATCTAGATGATTTGTCGGTTCGTCTAATATTAAGACATTAGGATTTTCAGAAAATCCTTTTGCTAGTCGAACTTTCAACTTTTCACCACCACTTAAAGTATGAAAATCGTTCGTTGGCACGCTCCATTTCGCAAGAAGTTCGGCTTCTTTTGCAATTATATCCTTACTAACGAAAGATTCTTTTTCTTGTTCAACATATGCTGTTGTCATATTCATTTGCATCCATTCAACAGTACCTTTTGATGGTTCAATCTTCCCATTTATTAATTGAAGTAACGTTGATTTACCAGCACCATTTTTGCCGATTAATCCAATAACATCCCCTTGTCTTACTGTCACATTCATTTTCTCTAACAAAGTGTTTTCCTTTATTTCAACATAAACATCATTTAATTTTAAAAGTTCTTTCATAATACCGATCCCTTTCATTAAGGGAGAATAAAAAAATCCTCCCAAATAAATTTGGCAGGATTAGTCGTAAAAATATTTATACCCAAATAAGCTATTGCGCAACTTAAATAGCAATACCGTTGTATGGAAATTGGGCAGACTAATCCTATTTTTTAGAAATTGAAATTTATTTAATTTCAACATTTAAAAATAAGATTAGTTAATCATCGTCCACCCATCATTCCTTTCCGTCGTTAGTAACCATATTGTACCATGATAATACTGTATGAGTAAATGCAATTATATGTGCTGTTATAAAGAGTGCTTTCTTCTTGGTCTATTTATCATTTCTTAACTACATATTGAACAAGCATTAATTACATTTGTTGTACTACTGGCTTTAGAGTTCCCTAGTAATAAACTTCTAAGCACTCCCTCTTATATAATTTTTATATAAATTTATCATTAATCATATATTATACATATTACATTTCAATTCTTATAATAAAGATATCATTTTTAAGGGGGCTTCTACAATGGAATTTAGCAAACTAGGAAACAGTGGATTAACAGTAAGTAAGATTGCATACGGTAACTGGATAAACCATGGTGGAAAAGTAGATGAGGATACTGCAAATGACTGTGTGAAAGCCGCACTAGATGTCGGAATTACAACGTTCGATACTGCTGATGTTTATTCAGACACTATAGCCGAAGAAGTACTTGGCCGATCTTTGAAAGGTATACGCCGAGAAAGTATAGAACTCTGTACAAAAGTATGCCATCCGACTGGACCCGGAAAAAATGATCGAGGCTTATCACGAAAGCATATTTTAGAAAATTGTAATGCATCTTTACGTCGATTGCAGACAGACTACATCGATGTCTATTATGCACATAGATATGATACAACAACCCCTCTTGAGGAAACAATGTTAGCTTTCTCAGATCTTGTACGACAAGGTAAAGTCCTTTATATTGGCGTAAGTGAGTGGACATCGGAACAAATTACCCGCGGTGCAGCGCTTGCACGAGAAATGAAAATTCCACTCATCGCTAGCCAACCTCAATACTCGATGTTATGGCGAGTAATCGAAACTGATGTGATACCAACATGTCAACGTGAGGGACTTGGTCAAGTTGTATGGTCCCCCCTCGCACAAGGTATTCTCTCTGGAAAATATCAACCTGGTAAACCAATACCCACTCAATCACGTGCTAATTCAGATGCTGGTAAACCATTTTTCCACAAACTCGTGCAACGTTGGATGGATGAAGATGTACTCACTGCTATTCAGGAACTTAAACCCATCGCACAAGAAAATGATCTTACCTTATCTCAACTCGCAGTTGCTTGGGTGCTACAAAATCCAGCTGTTTCATCTGCAATTATTGGCGCATCAAATCCGGAGCAAATAAGAGAAAACGTAATTGCTTCTAGTGTTAAATTGCAACCTGAAATTATGGATCAAATTGATAGCATACTAAAAGGTTTCGTTGAGTACGATCCAAGTAAAACAGGTTGAATCATCAGTGACTTTAAAATAAAAATAGAAGTTTCCCTTTCCAAATTCCCACTGCCCATCCTATCAAGATGGGCTTTTACTTTTCAAATTCAAATTGTGAAGTTGCATAAACCTCTCTAACAACTGTTAAGAAGTTCTCTAACACGACAGACTTTTCATCTTGTCTCCATCCAACATATAAATTTATTTTCGATGTATTTTCTTGAATGTCTTTATACATGACACCCGATTTTTTATAACTTTCCACCGATGATGGAACGACAGAAATCCCCATTCCTGCTGCAACTAAATTCACAATCGTTTGCATTTGGATCGCCTCTTGAACAATATTTAAACTTACTCCATGTTCCCAAAAGTAACTAATAATTAAATCATAAAAGTTTGTACCGAAATGACGAGGAAATAAAATAAATGGTTCATCAACTAATGATTTGATTGAAATGTTAGGTAACGAGATTAAAGGATGATCTTGATGCAAAACTAATTTTAAACATTCTTCAGAACAAACTTCGGAAGCTAATATTTCATTATTCTGCTTGGAACGAATAAATCCAATATGAATTTGTTTTTCATATAGCGCTTTTATTTGCTGGTCTGTTGTCATCTCGCGTAATATAAGCTGTATTCTAGGAAAACGTTCTCGGAATCTTTTTAATATCTCTATTACGGTTTCTGTAGAATCGACAAAACCGATTATTAAATGTCCTATCTTCCCTTCATCCGCAAGCTGTGTTTCTTTAATAGTTCTATCTACTTGAAGTAATGTTTGCCGCGCACCTTCTAAAAATATTTTTCCAGCATCCGTAAGTTCAACCATTCTTTTCGTTCGATGAAAAAGTTGAACTCCTAATTCTTCTTCTAATTTACGAATTTCTTGACTTAAAGGCGGTTGTGCCATCATAAGACGCTCTGCTGCACGACTAAAGTTTAATTCTTCTGCCACTGTTATGAAATATCTCATTTTACGAATATCCATTACAATCCCCCTACCATAAACGAATAATAAACAATTCGCTTTTACTTCTCTTAGATAAATAATTCTTTATTCCCAAGTGGTACAAAACAAGGCTAAAAAACTTATCTCCAAAGTTCTTTAGCCTGAATCACTTGTTACACATTAAAAAATATTATTCGTACAACGGTACCTTTACCAACTTCTGAATGGATTTCTACACTATGTCCTAATTGTTTCGTAATTTCATATACAAGATAGAGCCCCATTCCAGTTGATTCTTTAAAATCTCTACCGTTTTCTCCTGTAAAGAAGGGTTTGAATACTCTTGGTAAATCTTGCTTCGGTATCCCTACGCCATTATCGATAATTTCAAGCACAACTGTATTACCTTCCTTACAAGCTTTCACTTTAATCTTTTCTCTACTACCTGATGAATATTTAATTGCATTCGATATAATTTGTCCAATTAAAAATTGTAGCCATTTCGCATCACTTTCTACAGTAATACCCTTATCAATTTCAAGCTCTGGATATACGAAATTCCGGATAAAAAAGCGTTTATGTTCATGTACAGAATCATTCACTATTTTATGTAGTTGTACTCTTTCTACATAAAAATCTTGTGTAAATGCCTCTAAACGTGCGACATACAGTGCCATCTCTAACCCCTTTTTCAACCGATCCGTTTCCTCATTAATACTTTCAAAACGCGAATCCACTTCATCTTGTGTAATTAATTCTATTACAGATAAAGGTGTTTTCATTTGATGAATCCACTGATTCATAAAGGTTAAATGATCATTATTTTTTCTCTCTTGTATCTGGAGCTGATTTTGATAATGGCGATATTGTACCTCAAGTAAGTCTTGAAGCGCAGTTGATAAAACTGCAAAATCAGATTTTTGAACAGATTCATCCAAAGATTGCAACGGATTTGCTAAACGTTCATAAAAAGATCGATGTGTAAAATAACGAAATACTAAATAACTCACCATAAAAAAAGCACCTAAAAACATTGCATATAATGCCGTTGAAATATGATTATGTCCATCAAACCAATAAACTAAGAATATGGCTAGTAGTTGGATCGCAGTAAAACAAATAAGTGGTATATGATCACGTATAAATAACCTTATCATTTTTCCATACCATTATCCCAAGTAATATGTAATCTATACCCAACACTACGAATTGTTTCAATTGCTCCTTCAATTTGTAACGTTTTTAACTTTTTACGCACACGTGTTGTATTTACACTTAATGTATTATCATCAACATAGGATTCACTATCCCATAATTTATTTAATAATACTTCCCTACTCACAACACGCGGATAGTTTTTCATTAGCGTCTCTAATAAAATGGCTTCGTTTCTCGTTATATCAATCTCTTGGTTCCTAAGTTTTAATACAAGTCTTTCGGGATATAAACTAAGACCTTGTTGCTCAACCATTCGTTCTTCTAGTTTCGGTGCATAGTCTCCGTAAGCACGTCTTAAATGACTTCGAATTTTCGCCATTACAACTTCATAATGAAACGGCTTCGGAATAAAATCATCGCCACCATTTTCTAACGCCATAACTTGATCCATCGTACCTTCACGGGCCGAAATAAATAAAATCGGACATGTGGAAACCCCGCGAATTTGACGACACCAATAGTAACCATCAAAACTTGGTAAATTAATATCTAATAACACTAACTCCGGTTGTTCTTCTAAAAATATGTCTAACACATTTTGAAAATCCGTTACAATAATTCCTTGGTAACCGTATTTCGCAACATATGTTGATAATAGCTCCGCAATTTTCATATCATCTTCAACAATCATAATTTTGACCATTTCTGAACTCCTTTTTGATCCACAATCTCAAATATACTTATATAAATACTACCTCTTTTCACAAAATCCGTAAAATAGAAAAAGAATACTTTTATACAAAAGTATCCTTTTTCTATTTTTTTTATTTAATATGAAATTGACTTAGAGAAAACCCTAACTTCTCCACATATTCCCTTCCTAGTTCCATCCGCGCTGTTTTCAGTGGATCCACAACTTGGCATACTTTTAAATTACCTGCTGCTGATAATAAAAGAGTTGCATCAGCTTTAGACATTTCTAATTCTTCATGTAAAAATGTCACCATATTACGTACAGCGCGATTCGCTGCATCATCTAACAATTCCTCTGAAGCAATCGTCATTATTTTTTCTTTTTGGATAGCCATTGGTAGTGGCCATTTCTTTTCTTTTATAATTTGAACAGTTACAGTTACCTCACCAGCAACCTCTACTCCACTAACACCAATTTCACCATCACCCATCGCAGCGTGTAAATCACCTAATGCTAAAAGAGCACCAGGAACATTTACAGGTAATAATAACGTTGTTCCTTCTTTTATCTCTTTACAATCCATATTCCCACCATGATCATGCGGTGTGCCACATGAAATACTCTCTTCTTTCGGTGCAGTACCAATCACACCAATCATTGGATTAATTGGAATTTGCAGTTCTTTTGAAAATGAAACATGTCCATTATGTATTGGGACAATTTTTACTATATTTTCATTTAACTTATCACCCATTACACCAAGGTTCGCACCTGTCGTTAAAACTCCGTGCCCTGCAATTTTAATTTTTTCAATCGTTACGACTAAAATATCGCCAGGTTCTGCGTCTTTAATATATACAGGTCCAGTCGCTGGATTAATTCGACTCCAATCTAGCTCTTGAAACACAACATCTTCAGATTCAATTTGATTTTCAAAGCAATCATATGTTTCAAATACAAGACGGCTCCCAATTTCTACTTCAATACATGGATTATTTTCTGGTGACATTGCGTAAATGATATGTTCTTTATGAATACGATGCATAGTACCTCTCCTTTTTCGTTTTTATCTTCTATATAATAGTTAGCTTTTATCTGTATAAGCTCCTTTTTAAAATTAGTAGTTATTTTCAAGAAAAATGCACTTAGCTCATTTTGAAACATACACTCTTTACTATAACAGGTTAAGAAAGGTGGTATTACAATGCCCCTTATTCCATACAACGAAAGTGACGTTGATTTATTAGCACGTTTAATCCGTGCTGAAGCTGAGGGCGAAGGCCGACAAGGTGAACAACTTGTTGGCTGTGTTGTCGTAAATCGTGTGTTTTGTGATTGTTTAGATTTTAAAGAGCTTCGATCTGTGCGTGATGCAGTATATCAAAGCCCTGGCGGATTCGAAGCAGTTCAATACGGTTACTTTTATCAACGTGCCCGTGAATCAGAAAAAGAAATCGCAAGAAAAGTTTTACAAGGTGAATGGCGCTGGCCAGCACGATGGGCTCTTTGGTATTTCCGTCCAGTTGGAGCTTGTCCGCCTGAATGGTATAACCAGCCGTTTGCAGGACAATTTAAAAGCCATTGTTTTTATGAACCACGTGGTGATGAATGTCCGAAAATGTATTCAAGATAACTAAACTTAAACAACGCAAGTACTTATTTTTTTGAGTACTTGCGTTGTTTTTACTGTAGTTTAGAAATCTAATAATGTGATGAATCTTCTGGTGCCTACCACATGTATTAATAACGGTATACGTGGACCACTTGATTGATTCATAACGAGCCTATAAATAATGGTAAATAATTGTTTTTGATTTTCTTTCATTATTTTTTTATTTTCATGATGACAAATCGTATACAATTGCTCCATTAGTTTAGAATGATCGTTATTAGAACGAAGTATTTTACAAACTTCTACTAGCCATTTTTTCTGCCTTTCATCCAATGTGTTATAAAACTCCGTATTTTTCTCTTTATTTACCGCAATTAATTTTTTAGATTGCAAGTTTCTTATCCAATACTCAGCACGATTACTTATCGCTATCATTTCAGGTAATGCATAGCTCCTATCTATTTTCTCTAATATATTTTGTAAAATAGATGAATCAAAATTTAATAACGGTAAAGTTCCTGCTACTTGATTAAACTTTGGATATTCTTTAAATCGGCTATCAAGTATAGAAAGTTTAATTGCATCAAATAAATCTTCATTTTTGATTGTTTTATTTTCATAACTATCCTTCAATCTCTCATACTCTGTATAATTGCGAATCACATCTTCATCAAGTCCAATATGAAATGCTGCATCAGGCTTATATTTTGCAAACATAAAAAGAATTACTTCTGGTACATACACTTTTAATAAGTCGCTAGGTGTAATACTATTCCCTGAAGAACTGGACATTTTTTCATGATGCCCTTTAATTCCAATGAAATCATAAGCAACGTATTGAGGGGCTTCACAATTGAATATTTTCCTTGCAATTTCTTTTGATACATTATAACTACCTGTTTCCGATGAATGATCTCTTCCGCCCGGTTCGAAAATAACATCCTCTATCATCCATCTCATCGGCCAATCGATTTTCCAATTCAGTTTCATTTGATTTGTATTTAATACTGATAATTTATTTTGATTTCCACATTCACAGTCATACAGAACTGTTTTTAATACTTCATCAAAATGTGTAATAGTTGTTGCATCTTTCCCGCAGCTCTCACAATATAACGTAACGGGATAAAAGTTTTCTCTATCTTCTTCTCTGTGTATTCCTGTTTTAAAACCCATTAAAATATCATATATTTCTTTTCTTTTATACATAGACTCTAATATGTTTTCGTTATACCTTCCGCTTCTATATTCAGCATGTTGATATATGAATTCCACTTCAATCCCAAATGTTTGGAGCGATTTCTCAAACTCTTTTTCAAAATGCTCTGCGTACGAGTTATGACACCCATACGGATCAGGAATATCACAGTATGGCATACCAATATATTTTTCAAAAGATGGATCAATATTTTTAGGAACTTTTCTAAACCTGTCATAATCATCCCATGAAAAGATAAAACGAGTCTTTTTCCCTAAATCTTGCAGAGCCCTTACAACGAAATAAGTCGTTACTATTTCACGGAAGTTCCCAATATGAACAGAACCAGATGGACTAATTCCAGCTGCACAAACAAAAGTTTCTTTGTTTGGATGTTTTCTAATTAATTCATGTGCTACTTCATACGCCCAATGCATATGCCACTCACCTCAATTGTATTTTCACATTTTCAGTTTTATACAACAAAAAAACTCCCACCCCCAAGATTATTCATCTTGAGGACGAGAGTTATTAGCTTCGTGGTACCACCTCAGTTTGTTAATACGTCACCATATTAACCTTTTCAGGTACGGCAAAATATGCTTATACCCTATCTCTATAACGGGAGAACCCGTCGCACCATCCCTAAATAAATTAGTTCCTTGCGCAGCTCCAAGTCTTTTTTCATTAAGATGTATACCGCTCTTTCTCAGCTACCAGAGCTCTCTGTACGTATTCTTTCTTAACTACTCTTCTCTTCAATGCCATTTTAAATATTGATTTTTACATATGATAATTTATTATGTGTTTATTGTCAATTTTTTCTGAACAAAAATATAAAACTACCTAAAAAAATTTTTTATCGCTTCTAATTGAATTCTGTGGCTACACTCATCACAACAATATGTCCCTTTCGGTTTCTCTTTAAATCGCTTATATTTTTCACTTCCTTCGTATACTCGGAATATATTTTTACACGAAAAGCAAACAATCTCATAAAACATCATATGCATTTTCCTCACAGTGTTTATACATTTTTTAATAACTTGAAAAGGTCTGTTTTCGACATTGCAAATCTTAATAATCTCTCACAAAAGGTTTACCTCTATTCTTATCGAATTATATAAATATCTTATAAAGAGAGGTGAACATCTTGTTCAGTAATATAGAATTAGTTTTAGATGCTAAAGCAAGTTTAGCTGAAGGACCATGTTGGAATGAAAAAAAGTAGCTTTTATACTGGGTTGATATTATGGAGAAAAAACTATGCATTTATACCCCCGCTAATAATTCAAACCGAGTGATTGCCCTCAATCAGCAAATCGGCTGTGTCGTTCCGTATCTAGATGATGTAGTACTTTTAGCTCTAGAAAAAGGGTTTTATTCTTTTAATCTAAATACAGAAGAGCTTACACATATTTATGATCCGGAACCACATTTAATAGAAAATCGTTTTAATGACGGGAAATGCGATCCGGCTGGCCGCTTTTGGGCAGGCACTACTGATTTATATGGTATAAGTGGCGCCGGTTCCTTGTATTCTTTAAATAATAATCTCCAAGTAGAGAAAAAGGTATCACATGTAAATACATCAAACGGCATAGCATGGTCTCCTGACGATACATACCTTTATTTTATTGATACACCTACAAAAAAAGTAGTCCGTTTTCATTATGATATACATACTGGTGTAATTAGCAATCCAACAGATGTTATCATCTTCCCTGAAAATGAAGGTATACCCGATGGTATGACAATTGATGTAGAAGGTTGTTTATGGATTGCACATTGGGGAGGCTCGAAGATTACTAGATGGAATCCCTTTACTGGAAAACAGATTTTAAGTATTCCGATTCCTGCTTTATATGTAACGTCGTGTACATTTGGAGGACCTAATTTGACCGATTTATATATCACAACAGCCAGAACAAGAATGTCGGATGCGGAATTAAAGCAGTACCCACATGCTGGTGGTATATTTCGAATTCAAATGAATGTTAAAGGTTGTCCAACCTATTCATTTCGCCATGAAACTATTGGAGCTGAAATACTATGAACAGAATTGATTACATAAGACAAGAAGAGAAAAAGTATCACAATCTTTGCTATGAACAATACAAATTATTCGAAGCAGGATCTTGGCTGTATAAACCTGTTAAAACGGTTATGGGCATGCTGAACTATTTTGAAGGACAGAAAGACCTACAAATACTTGACCTTGGCTCTGGTGTCGGTAGAAACAGTATTCCGATTGCACAAAAAATCATGAATAGTGGCGGCACTGTTACTTGTGTTGATCTACTTGATTCGGCTTTAATGAAGTTACAAGTTTATAGCAAAGAATATGGTGTATTTGAATACATAAAAACGGAACAAGCAGCAATTGAAGACTACTATATTGCTCCTAATACTTATGACTACATCGTTGCAGTTTCAAGTTTAGAACATGTCAGATCAATAGACGATTTAAAAAAAGTGCTTCACTCTATGAAAAATGGGACAAAGAGTGGTGGTATCAATTGTTTAATAGTTAACTCTAACATTCAAGAAATTGACTTGAAAACGAATCAAGAATTAAATGCTTTAATTGAAATTAACCTTTCTACGGAAGAAATGATACGTACACTAAAAGGCGTTTATACCGAATGGCAAGAAGTAAAAGTTGAAATAAAAAAATTAGCGTATGATATTGTACGAAACGGTACACACATTCAATTAAATACGAATGCGATTACTTTTGTCATGCAAAAATTATAGTTTATATGAGTGGTGACAATTCTTATTTTTTATAGTCACCACTCGTGTATTTATGTAAACATCATTCCATCGTAATTACAATTTTCCCTCTAGTATGCTGACTTTCACTCAAAATATGAGATTCTCTAACTCCTTGTTCACTAAACGGAACAACCTTACTAATAATCGGTTTTATCTTTCCATCCTGGATCAAACTAGTTAATTCTTCTAATTGCTTTCCACTTGGTTTTAACCATAAAAATCCTGATCTTATACCCTTTACTTCATGAAGTGGTTCATGAACGATAGAAACTAGAACACCACCAGATTTAATAATTTGAAAACTTTTTTCTTGCACTTCTCCGCCAATTGTATCTAACACAATATTATAATCTGATAGCAGCTCTTCAAATTTCTCATTTTTATAATCAATAATGAGGTCAGCACCTAAAGACTTTAAAAACTCTTCATTTTTACTACTTGCAGTTGTTGCGACAAAGGCCCCAAATGATTTTGCGATTTGAATTGCAAAACTCCCTACTCCGCCCGCTCCAGCATGAATTAATACTCGATCATTTTCTTTTATTTGTGCGTAATCCACAAGACTTTGCCAAGCTGTTAGTCCTGCAAGAGGTATAGACGCAGCTTCTTCAAAACTAATATTATTTGGCATTTGTGCTACTAAATCTGATTTCACTGTAATGTATTCAGCATAGGATCCTTTCCCTATATTTTCGGGTTTCGTAAACACTTTATCTCCTATTTTGAAATGGTCCACATCTTCTCCAACTTCTTCAATTACTCCAGCAACATCTAATCCTAATGTAATTGGAAATGAAAATCGCAACTTTTCTTGTAAGTCCCCCTTTCTTATTTTCCAATCAACAGGATTGACAGATGTTGCTTGTATACGTATTAATACTTCATTACATTTAACAACTGGTTTAGGAACTTGTCTTTCTTGTAATTCTTCAACATTACCATATTGATCAATAACAATTGCTTTCATTTCCTCTCCCCCTTGCTGTTTATTGTAATAACAAACAATTATTTTTCAAAATTTTCCGCCTTGAATGACAATAAATATGTTAGGAGGTGCTATTTATGCTACTCTACTAATTAAGCATCATGAGTGCAAAAAACATTTATTTCACTTAAATACTATCTAATTTACGCCTAAGAAACACCCAAAGTTATATTTCTCTTTATTTATTAATGACCTTTAAATGAAACGGAGAGTGTGCTATGAGTGAACAAGTTTTCAAAGTAAATGGTATTGATATATGTACAGAAAGCTTTGGCAATCCTAATAACCCAGCAATATTATTAATTATGGGAGCTACGTGTTCAATGGTTTATTGGGATGAAGAATTTTGTGAAAGGTTAGCTAGCACAGGAAGATTTGTCATTCGCTATGATAACCGTGATGTTGGGCGCTCTATTACATATGAGCCTGGGACTTCCAATTACACCGTAGCAGACATGGCTGAAGATGCAATCGGGGTACTCGATGCGTATCATATTGACAAGGCACACCTTCTGGGCATGTCATTAGGAGGTATGATTGCTCAAATTGCTGCAGTAAAACACCCAGAAAGAATTTTGACCTTAACATTACTAGCAACAAGCGTTATTGGATCTGATAACAATACTCGTGATTTGCCTCCAATGGATGAAAGAATTTTGACACATCATGCTAATGGTACAAATTTAGATTGGACAAATAAAGATGTTATAGCGAAATATTTAGTTACAGGATCACGTCTACTCTGTGGACCAAAGCGTATATTTGATGAATCAAGAACTTTGAAACAAGTAAAACAAGAAATAGAACGTGCTAACAATCTATTAAGTATGTTTAATCACGCCCTCCTAACAGGTGATGATTCTTATGAGGGTATACTTAAATCAATACTGGTACCAACTTTAGTAATTCATGGTACGGACGATACAGCTCTTCCACTTGAACACGGAATCGCACTTATTGACGAAATTCCGAACTCAAAGCTATTAACCCTTGAAGGTACAGGACATGAGAATCACCCCGATGACTGGGATAAAATTATCAAAGCAGTTTCAGAACATATATCCTATATAAGATAAGGATAACTTTTAGAAAGGGCACAAATTGTTTTGTCCCCTTCTATTTATCCCGTTATTTGTGGGTAGTAAAACTCCCGTTTGGTGAGGGCTAATAATCAGTGGGGATGAACAACCCCCCCACTGATTATAGTTTCACTTTATAGAAATTACGATACAATAACAAAAGCCCATCACTGTATTCCTATGTATAGTGATGGGCTCTACCTATTTTTTTCTATGTTTAAAAAAATGGACAATCTAACTGATCAACAGATTCCCACGATTTTTTTTTTGCATTTTCGGTGGATTTACTATTTTCTAATGGTACGTTTTTAAATGGATTCATTTCAACCTTTAATAGAGATGATGGTTCTACATATAAAGAAAAAACATGGCTAATTGGCAAGGTTTTTGATACATCAATATCTCCTACTTGTTTAAATAATTGCTGGGCTGCAAAGAAAAAGAAATTAGTTGGATTAGATTGTTTATTAAGCCAAGCAATCATTTCAGGCGATACTGATTTATTAATATTAATTTTCACTCGATCACCACGTTTATATCGCCTAGATCGCATACTTCCACCAACTAACTTATCGTTAAGTTTGTAAACCCTAACTCTTTTTGCTTATGCTCTCTATATTTTGGCGAGCATGTGTATACTAATAACCCACGAGCATTTGTAAATAACGGGTTATCTACAAAAATTACATTTTTCAAGCGTCCTTTTTGTTTTAAAATCATTTTCAAGCTATTTTTAATAATAACTGCGCCCCCACCATAAATAAATACATATGGATCGTCTTTCATATCATCAATTTTGTTAATAATATCTGTTGCGACACGTGCAGCTAAACCTAAAAACGCTGGTTGCGATTCCTCAACTAACAATGCATTTCTCGGGTGTTTTTCATTTAAATAAATTTGGTTAAATTCTGTAATGCTATCAATTGTTTTCGTAGGATATTTCCGATTCCATCTTGTAATAATTTGTAGTAACGTTTCTTTTACACCGTACGATAATCCTTTACTTAATTGCGGACGGAAATTTACCCCTAACGAAACAACTTCTTCGGTTGTCCCCGCGCCAATATCAAAAGATAATAATGTTTTATCAACAAAATCAATTTCTGAAACTTGATTTTGTTCACATTCTATTTTATGTTTCACAACATTTCCTTCTTCATCATATACAATGCCCCACGTCCCAGAAGCGCCTTCAGGTAGGCATTTACAAAACTCAATAGAAACATTAATCGTAACATCCCGTCCGTTCGGATAATGGAAAACAACCTTATGATTTCCCATATAACGTTTTGCATTTTCAGCAGCTATTTCTTGTGTAATAAGCTGCATAGGAAGAGCGACCGATAAATCATAACGAATATTAATGTGACTTGATGTTGGACTTTGACGCATAGCACTTATTGCTAAACCGGAAAGGATTGTAATAACCATTAATTCATCTGTTGATTTATTTGATTTCTTCTCCACTTCAGTACCTTTTAATTGATCTTGAATCACTTTTTCTCCAACGATGTATCGTACATTATTTAACATTAGCGATGGAGAACTAATGGTCACATCAATGTAATTCTCTAATTCTGATAATGATACATCTCCCTCATCTAACAGTCCTGTAGGCTCTCCTATATATAAAGAATAAATACTCGGGATAAAAATAGGGTCCTGCCCTTTCACCATTAACTTCAAACCGTTATTTCCTGCATCTGCACCAGCTTTTAAAAGTATAGACATAACTACCCCCTAAATTAATCTGACATCCCTTCCAAATATATGCGAGCCTATTCTTTTACATTCAAATGTGATGTAATTTTTTATTTATCTTTAAAACAAAATACTATATACCTTCACCTTTCATGTAAAAAGTATTTGACATGATACTTTTCCAATTTTATACTATGGATGTAAAGAGTTTTTTACAAAGAAGGAGGTGTTGTTCTAATATGAATCATAAAAAATTCATTTTAATAACAATCGTTTTATCATTACTCGGAGTATTTATACATGGTGCTTATAAATACATTACTGAAGGTGCGATTTTAGGTGGAACAATATTCACAAGTGCTTTAATACTTAGTTACCTCATCAATCATATTACATGGGGAGATCTTCACGGCGTTTCAGAAGAAAGTCAAGATGAGATGGGACAACAAATTACATATAAAAGCTTTAAAATCGCGTATTTTGTTCTTGTAGCTGTTATGTTTCTTATATTATTCTGGTCAGAAGGATTTTCTATGGGTTCCAATTTGGATGGTGTAAAAAACCTTCCCCTATTTATAGCACTTTGTTCTTCATTCTTTATTTATCCTATAGTTGAACTCATTGTCGCAAAACAATATAAATAAAAAAGTGGTTTTCTGTAAATAGAAAACCACTTTTTTAATACATATCTTCCGCTATTGTTTTTAACTTATTCACAGTTCGCCAATTCCTTACCGTAGCTGGCGTATGTAATTTTTGAAACTGGTTCATTAATTTAGAATTCCGAATGCTTTTTTTGAAAAACAAATACACTACTCCGCCTTCAATATGGCAATCTTCTATTTCACTTTTGTACATAAGTAATTGCTTACTATCTTCTTCAGAAAGTGGATTGGCTAAAAAGGCCACATATACACTCTCTCCTGCTAATAATGACTGGGCCTCGTAAGGACACTTATTAATAATATTAGTAAATTCATCATTTGTTCTTAACATGACTGGCACATCGAAATCAAAAACATTTTTAATTTCACATTCAATTCGTTCCTTTAGAAAACTTATTCCTTCCTCTGACTCAAACACTACATTTCCACTTTGAATATATGTTTTCACTTTTTTTAACCCAATTGATTCAAAGGCTTTTTTCAAATCCAACATTTTGATTACTTTATGTCCACCGACATTAATTCCTCGTAGTAGTGCAATATAAATTGTCATAACAATACACCTCACATTTTAACAGTCCTAAAAAATCAGATATATTTACATCTTCATATTCCTCGGATATTTGCATTGATTTTTCTAACATATCATGTAATAAAAAAACTTACTACATGATTTTCTTCAAGAGTAAGCTTTGTTATCTTATTATGTCGTTATAGGTAAATGTAATATGAATTGTTGTCCGATTGGCCCCATTCTTCTAAACCCCTTATCTTGAAATCCAACTTTCTCATATAACTTTTGTGCCGGAATATTTTTTTCATTTACAGCAAGAATTACTTCATTTATTATTGGATAATAATTTTTTACAAAGTATTGTAATAACGCCAATGATTTTTTAGCATATCCTTTTCTTTGTTTATTGTGATTAACAGAAAAAGAAGTTAAAAGTATGGCATCTTTATTTTCTGTAAACTCCTGTACTCTGTCACCCGTTTGTAATGCAAAAACACCGACAGGTACTCCGCTATAGTCCAAAATAACAACTACATTTTTAGTTCGATCATTTTTCGCTTTCTCCAGTAATTCACCTGGATTCGCTGTGAATTGCACTTGTTCACTTGGTAAAGTAAATGATTGTATTATCTCTTTATACTGCTCCTTATACGGAACTAATTGTATTTCCCCTGTATGTATGTTCATGTTTAATTCTCCCATTCCTTCGAGTTGTTAACTTAAACCTTGCTGTGTTTTAGAATGCACTTTTCCATCCAAAAATGTTATTTCAGCAAATGATTTTGGATCGCTGCCTTTCCAAGCAAAAATTTGTTTAATTCGTGTAGTATGTTCTTCCCCTTCTTCTATGAGCAAATTCCCTTCAAAACCAATTAAATCTCTCACTTCTAAATATGTCATTCCTTCATTAATATTTGAGAAATGATTTACATTAATAGATTTTTGATTTTTATTTTCCGTTATTGTAGAAGATGTAGCTGTTTGCTTTTTCACTTCTTTCTTCTGTTCACACGCTGTCACACTGAAACTTAGGCATAAACCACATAATATAAATGCGCTTTTTTTCATCATAACAGTTGTCCCTCCCATCATTATTAAACCATATTTTCCTTTAAAAATAAACTGAATATTTAATTTTAAGGGAAAATCCCGTACAATTCAGTACGGGATTTTCCTTATTTTTTCAAATGGTTATTTGACTGATCATCTTGTTCTTTTCGAAGTTCTTGTTCTTCATCTTTCGGTAATTGTTTGTCATTATCTTTAATCGGATCCGTTTCTTTATTTTCAATCAGATCATTTGGAACTTGCGGCATTACACGGCCGACAATTGCTGCTAATTCATCAAGTATACCTTCACCAGTTTTACCTTTTTTAATTTGCTTCCCTAATTGTTTTAGTCGTTCATACGTATCGACATCTGCAACAACAACTGCATTTGCACCGTTCGGGTCATTCTTTAAACTTTCTGCAACAGAATACTTAATCGACTCAACTCGAGTTCGATCAAGTTTCGCTTTTACATCAATACCTACAACAGCATACTTGCCAACTACAACTGCCGTCGCATCATTCACACCAGGTATACTTGCAGCTAAAGATGCTAAATGATCCGCAGCTTTTTCATTTGGCTTATTTGCTTTATTCGTATACGAAACATTTTTCATCGAGACATTTTTTTGTTCTGGATTTTCATTAGGGTTGTCTTTCTTTCCAATGCTACAGCCCGTTATAACGAAACAAAGTATTAACAAATATATAATGCTTTTCATTATGTTCACCACTTTATCATTGATATTTAATCATAAATTTTTTCGACAGCTTGCATCTTCTTCACTTTTTCTTCTGCTCCGTTATTTGCGTTAATGAAAATTTGGTACGTATCTTTCCCTAAAGTACCAACAAATTCATAACATAGCACTTCATTATGCAAGTCGTTTACTACTACAGCTTTTCGCTCTTCCATTACTTTTACATCAGGGTTTATTTTCTTTCTCGCATCTGAAGCGGATAGCTTCGCACTAGGGATTGTTCGTTTTTGATGCGATGCTAAATATTCCTTCGCAGAAAACCCTACGATTGATCCGTCATCTAAAGCAATTTTCATTTGGATGGCTTCTGGGTAAATACGCACCCCATTTTCATTTACAACGTACGTAAATACACCGATATTATCGTATTGAGAACTATCATATAGCTCCATATTTGTAAACTTGTGATCCTTTAAAAACGTCAATCCTTTACTTCCAGCATCATTTAAACTGATTTTTTGTTCTTTAATTTCTCGGTTGTTCATTACCCAAATTGGATATCCACCTTTTCCGGTAATATCCATATAATACTCATTGTTCGTTGCTGGATCTTGAATTTTCACACTGTAGAATGATTCTTTTGCACCTTTTCCACTTTTCTCAACTTCTACTTTTTCATTCCCTTTTAAGTTTAAAAATGATTTCGCGATTTTTTCCGCTTCCGCTTTCGAAATCGCCTTTCCTTTTGCTTCAAATCCGCCTTTTTTATTCTTTTGTGCACTTGTAAAAGTCGGTCCAAAGTTTGTGGACGAGTATGATGTTACATTCTTTTCTACCGTCTTTAATCCATCGATAATTGTGTTATCTGCTGGATCTTTGTTTGACGCAAGAGCCATTTCTACATCCATC
Organism: Bacillus nitratireducens; assembly: GCF_036320425.1. Lineage (NCBI taxonomy): Bacteria > Bacillati > Bacillota > Bacilli > Caryophanales > Bacillaceae > Bacillus > Bacillus nitratireducens. The sequence goes on along the minus strand of NZ_JAUMJO010000004.1, from coordinate 343,756 downwards.
CAGCGAAGATTATTCTTCAATACAAGATGCTGCACTTTTCTCAGTTCATCTTGTATATTTGCTGCATTTGAATATAAACCTTGTAACGTTTTATATTCTTGATCATTTAACGGATCTTTTTCTAAATCACGAACCGCTGCACGATAACTGAAATCACCGATATTCGCAAGGAACTCTTCCGTTTTATTAAATGGCATTAATGTTAAAGGTAATTGTCCTACATCAGAACGAGCCTCTGATGTTAAACGCCATACATCTACTAAAGCTGGCGATAATGAGGAACGTGAATTCATCGCCAGTGTTGTTCCAATTTTATCGTGTAATAAATCAACTTCATATGCTAAATCATGAAACGCACGCTGATAACTATTTTCCGCTCGAATTAATACTGCATTTTTCTCTTGATGCTCTTTATAGCCCCAATACCCTGTTCCGACTACACCTACTGTTAACAATACGATGATAATACCTCGTAACATGTTTCCACCTCCGCTCTATTTACAGAAAATATGCTTACCAATTTTTTTAATTTGTGGACGAGTCCAAATCCATTTACTTGTCGCAGTATCTGGGTTGAAATAATATAATGCATTCCCAGTTGGGTCCCATCCATTGATCGCATCTAATACGGCTTTTTTCGCATTTTCATTTGGCGTTAAATATATTTGTCCATCTGCTACTGCTGTAAATGCTCTCGGCTCAAAGATTACACCTGAAACGGTATTTGGAAATGATGCACTTGTGACACGGTTTAAAATAACCGCAGCTACTGCAACTTGTCCTAAATACGGCTCACCACGGGATTCTCCGTATACAGCGTTTGCCATTAACTGAATGTCATTTTGAGAATAACCGTTTGGAACGTTTGTCCCTGTACTTTTTGGCGGCTTATTTTCCGGTGTACCTCCACCACTGTTCCCTTTATTAGCGATCGACTTATCATACTTCGTTGCCTTTACAAGCATTTGCTTCGTTTTAGCACCCGCTAAACCATCAACTGGCAATCCGAATTTTTGCTGGAAATTTCGAAGCGCCCAATATGTACCCCATCCGAAAACACCATCTACTTTTCCTGTATAAAATCCGTTATATTTCAAACGAGATTGCAATTCAATGACATCTTCTCCAGATGCACCTTTTTGAATCACTTGATTAGAAAAGGCTTCTACATTTTTTATTTGCATACTACTTACGATTAAAGATAAGCCGATAAAAGTAAGTAGCACTGCTATCTTCAAAAAACCTTTTTGACGCATATATTTCCCTCCTTAATCACAGTAATGAATTCATGGTTATGTTTTGTAAATGTGAAGCTTTTATGTAAAGAAGACAAAAAAAACCAAGCTTATATGCTTGAAGATATATGCACACAATATAAAAAAGAATAAAAGGAGTTTATTATGAAGAGATTTTTCGTACGTACAGCATTTATAATCTTTTTAATAACAACTTGTTCAAATATATATACTGGTCCATCTATTGTTCACGCACAGCCGCCATACGCAAAGTGGGGTAAACTAGCCGTTGAAAAAACGAAAGAACAATATCCGAAAGCTGAGATTATCGATTACCTTCATATTGGTAGAAAACCAAAAACTGTTCAAATAACAGTCGAAAAATTTAAATTATGGCTACGTGAAGATGGAAAAGAGTATGGTGTTTTTGTTGATGTAGAGTTTGAAACGAAAACAGAGAAATTTTTAAAGATGTCCTTTCAGAAGACAAGTCGGTAAAACAGAGAAACCTCCGTCTTTACATACAGACAGAGGTTTCTTTATGTACTTCTTCTTTAATAAGGAGGATTATTTTTTATATGCAAAGATCGATTTCCTAACATTTTTACTAATCCGCAAATAGCTCCAATTACAACCGCTATTCCGATACTATATAAAAGCACTCTCCCATATCCACCTATTCTCGGATCGAGAAATGGATATGGGTACCAATTCACGAATGGACCGCGGATTAAGCTATATACAACATATAAAAGCGGGAAAACAAGCCACCTCGCAGCCTGTTTCCATGTAATGGTCTTCGTAGGTGGATTTATAACCCAATCTAAAATCATCGCTAATGGCATGATGTAATGAAGTACAGTATTTACCCATGGTATCGCTGTTTGAAGTGACTCTTCTAATCCCCTTAATAACAAAAAATAAATAAGTCCTGTTGTCAGTATGTATACTGTAGCTGCACCGCGAAGAACTCCAAACTGCTCGGAACGTCCGAATGTGGCTATCCCCAAGCTACTTAATAGTAGAATTACCGCCACTAAAATATTGCTTTCAATTGTGAAGAAACTAAAAAAGTTAACTGGATTGAACGGTTTCACTTGTGCCCTTGTAACAAATTGAGTAATAAGTGCACTAAACGCTAGAAGACTTAATAACAGTCTATAAATCGCTACCATTTTTGCACTTCTCATAAAACACCTCCTTCCTCTTCTTATTTATAATTGGCATTCTCTTTTATATGCTCTATAAATAACTTTAATGGTACGAGGCCACGTTTAGGCATGTGACTACTAATTACAGCTACAAGCTCTAACTGCGGAATGATAATAATGTATTGCCCTCCGTATCCCATAGCAAAATACATACAATACGGTATGTGAAATCTTTCGTTATTTAATACCCACCAGTGATATCCATATGCCCCGACATGTTCATACGTTTCAAATAGAGCTGTACTTGATTGCTCTAACCATTTCGATGATACAATTTCATTTCCCTTCCAATATCCATTCTGCAAACATAATTTTCCTAACTTTAATAAATCTATAGATTTCATTTTCATACCGAATCCGCCGACATATAGACCTTGCGGGTCTTGTTGCCATTCATATTCCGTAATGTTTAATGGATCAAATAAATACTTTTTCGCGAACTGCTCCGTCGACATTCCAGTTGCTTCTTGAATGACGTAACTAAGTAAGTGGGAAGAACCTGAATTATAATTCATTTTCATACCCATTTCTTCAATGAACGGCTTTTCTAAAATGAATTGTGCCCAATTGTCTGATTCCACAAAGTCATTTGGGAAAACAACCCCATTGCCGAATTCTTGCCAATCTTCTCCTGTTGTCATCGTTAATAAATGATACAGTGTTAATTCCCTTTTTTTCTCCGGTACATTGGGAATCCATGTTGTGATTGGTGTATGTATATCATCTATACATCCCTTATCAATTGCTATGCCAATTAATATGGATACGATACTTTTTGTAATCGAATTAATTTTAAATAACTCATTTGCACAGTCTATCGTTTTATAGTACTCAGTCGTTGTTTCCCCCTTTTGATAAACAAGAAATGTATTCACTTTTTTCTTTTCAAATTTATTTTGTAATTGCTCGAAATTCAAGAAATCTTCCTCCATCTAAATGATTATGTAATATTTGTTGTTCGCCCTGTTCTCTCTATTAAATCATATTTGTTTTTAAAACAAAAAAATAAACTTGCCAGCCTTTATTAGCTGACAAGTTTATTCTTATAATTTCGTTCGAACGTTCCAAAGCTCTGGGAAGAAGCATTGATCAAGCACTCGCTTTAAATAAGATACGCCAGAAGAGCCACCTGTTCCCATTTTATGACCGATAATTCGTTCTACTGTTTTCATATGACGGAAACGCCATTGTTGTAGCCAGTCTTCAATATCGATTAATTTCTCTGCAAGCTGATATAAATTCCAATATTTCTGCACGTCCGCATATACTTCTATCCAAGCTGCTTCTACAGTTGCATCCTCTTCGTAAGGCTGCGTAACATCACGATTTAACACATCTTTATGAATTGGGAATCCTTCTTTAACAAGCGCCTGTATCGCAACATCATACAAACTTGGTGCATGAAGTGCTTTATGAAGACGAGCATGTAATTCTGGATCTTTTTCATAAATCTTTAATGCATGTGGTGTTTTATAGCCAAGTGCATACTCAATCATTCTATATTGATACGATTGGAAGCCTGACGCTTGACCAAGTGAATCACGAAACTCAATATATTCTGATGGCGTTAATGTCGCAAGAATATCCCAAGATTGAATGATTTGTGACTGAATTTTTGATACGCGTGCTAACATTTTAAAAGCTGGTGGTAATTTATCTTGTTTAATAGATTCAATTGCCGCATTCAGTTCATGTAAAATTAATTTCATCCAAAGCTCACTCGCTTGATGGATGACGATAAATAACATTTCATCATGATGGTCTGATAGTCTTTGTTGACTAGATAATAAGCTATCTAGCTGTAAATACTCTCCGTACGTCATATTCTCCTTAAAATCTGTATGAATCCCTTTTTCCATAATTACCTTTTCATTTTCTTTCATATTAGCCAAACGCCCCTTTGTGTTCATTTCTACTTATATCGGTCTAATAACAGCTCGAACTGGACTCCCATCCGCATCTGTTAATGCAAGTGGTAATGCAATAAGTTCGTAATCGCCGTCTACTACGTGATCTAGTACGACATTTTCTAAAATGTGTATTCCATGTTTAAATAATTGATGATGCGCTGCTAGTTCTTTATCATCTAAAGGATCAACTGATGGTACGTCCACCCCGATTAAACGAATTCCCTTTTCAGAAAGAAAGGGTGCAATATCTGCGCGTAAATGCGGGATTACATCTGGGAATTCATTTGCTTTACCATGTGAAGATGTACGTAATAATAGTCGCTCTACACCTTCTAAGTTAAAACTTTCTAATTCTTTTTTACCGATACTCTCCATCCCTGAAACATCGATAACTCGTGCTGTACCTACATATACATCTATATCTAAATCTAACACCTTCTTACCGTCATTATCGAAATGAAAAGGTGCATCAATATGAGTACCTGTATGAATGCTCATCGTTAACTTTCCGACATTTACTGAACCACTGTTTTCTTTTGACCATGAAACTTCATATGAAAAAGGTGTATCCCCTGGCCACGTCGCGATATCATTATTTAACGGTTGTGAAATATCAATCCACTGCGATGTTTTCATGCTTATGCCACAACCTCTCGCTTATTTTCAAACTTTTTATATTCTTCATCTTTCATAATGTTCTTTAATATTTGTACAGAGTTCCATACTTCCACATACGTATTGTATAAAGCAACAGGCGCAAGTCTAACTCCATTTGGTGCTCTAAAGTCCGGAATAACCCCATTTGCTTTTAACGCTTTACAAATACGTGCCGCCTCAGCATGTTCTAAATAAATATGCCCGCCTCGTTTTTCATCCTCTAATGGATTTCCAATTGTAAATTCAAAGCCTTTTAATTCCTGTTCAATTAAATCAAGCGTATAGCTCGTAATATGTAATGATTTTTCACGTAACTTTTCAATACCAGCTTCTTTAAAAATTTCAAGAGAACCGATTAATGGTGCAGTACTTAATACGTGAGGTGTCCCTATTTGATAAGCTCCAGCGTGGTCAGCCGCAGTTAATGAATGCTCCATATCAAATTGCTTATCTTTTCTAGAACTAAACCAACCAGATAATCCTGGGAGTCTATTAAAGTGTTTATTATTTACATAAAGGCCTGCAACACCACCAGGACCTGCATTTAAATATTTATAATTACACCATACAGCGAAATCTACATCCCACTCTTTAAAATGATGCGGAATGGAGCCGATTGAATGACATAAGTCAAAACCGATATGAATACCACGTTTATGAGCTTCAGCTGTTAATCGCTTCATATCAAGAATTTGTCCACTCCTATATAGTACAGAAGGCAATAATATTAAAGCGATATCATCGGTCATCGCATGAATAATATCATCTTCAGAAAGTGTTCTTCCATCTCGGCTTTTCACTCGTACTAAATGCTCATCTGGATCTAAGCCTTTTAAACGAATTTGACTCTGAAGTGCATAAATATCTGACGGAAAAGTTAATTCATCTGCAAGAATTTTTGTTCGTATTCCTTTTGGCTCATAAAACGTCGCAATAACTTGATGTATATTCGCAGTCGTGGAACCGGTTACAATAGTTTCTTCCGGTAAAGATCCAATAAGAGGTGCAGTCAACTCACCCAATTTCTCCGAAAGGAAAAACCACGGATGCTCACCTTCAGTCCATCCATCAATCCCAAACTCTTTCCATGAATCTAGCAATGTAAGTAACGATTTCTCTGCTCTTTTTGAAAGCAACCCTAAAGAGTTACCATCTAAATATATTGTTCCTTCTTTTTTATAAAATTCAGATTGAAAATCTTTCAGTTCATCATGTTTATCACATTCAAGCGCATACTCATAAGTTGGTTGAAATGGTTCTTTATACATGGTGTCACCTTCTTTTAATTTTCTTTTTATTCTAACTAATTGAAATATATCACTTAAATTGATATAACGTCAATGATATTATGTCAGTTGACTTTATATACGAACTTCTTTTACAATACAATTATATTTTCAGATATTTCAGTATAAAGAGGTGATTCCTTGAAAAATTCCACTCTTTCAACAAGAAAACACCGCTCCTTAGAAACAAAAAAGAAACTATTACATTCCGGTTATACTATTTTTATAAAAAACGGATTTCAGAAAACTACAATCACGCAAATTATTAAACATGCAGAAACTGGTTATGGAACAGCATATGTATACTTTAAAAACAAAGATGCTCTCCTCGTCATTTTGATGGAAGGTGTGATGAATCGCTTTTATGATATTGCAGATCGCTCTTTTTCCCCTCAAACAAAGGCTGAAGCACGCGATATGATTCAAAATCAAGTGCGCGCTTTTTTACAGTTAGCACAAGAAGAAAGAGATATATTACAAGTTGTGGAAGAAGCAATAGGATTATCAAGAGAGATAAGTCAAAAATGGGATGAGATACGTGAACGCTTTATAAAAAGTATTACACAGGATATTACTTACTCTCAAGAAAGTGGATTGGCGCAGCCTGAATTAAATAAAGAGATTGTAGCACGTGGTTGGTTCGCGATGAATGAAACATTTCTTTGGGAAATTGTGCAAAATGATAAAGAGCTAGATTTAGAAGAAGTTGTACATACATTGACAGTGATGTATACGACAGGTCTATATAAATAGCACACCCTTTATTCATAAGGTGTGCTATTTTTCATCTATAAAAATATTTTATCGGGATACGGTAATGCTAAAGGTGGCTTTTCAGATAAAAGGAAATATTTTAGTTTTACAGATTCTCCATCAATTGCTTTCAATCCACCGCCAATAACTTCACACTCAAATACAACAACAATATATTCTACTTGATCTCCATTCGAATATGTATGACGGAACTCTTTCCCTCCAAATACACCTTTTTCTTTTTTCACTTTTACTTTCAATCCTGTTTCTTCCCATACTTCTCTAACAACCGCTTCTTCTGGTGTTTCTCCTGGTTCGATTGCCCCTGCTGGCAAACTCCAGTATTCTCCTCCAGGATATTGAAATAAAATTTCCCTCTTCTCGTTTTTAATTACAGCAGCTATACTCGGCATAAAAATAAGTTCAGATCCTAATTTTTCACGAAGTCTTTTATAATATAATGACATCGGCATTTGACTTTCTCCCCTCACAATAAATAACTGCATTTTCTAACAATTATTATATGACATTATTAATATCAACATCTATATAGAAAGGAAAATCAAATGTCCCAAGAAAAACTAACAAATCAGTTTCTATCGTTTTTATCCGTTACAAAAAAGCCTGTAAGTTTAAATTTTTTAAATGAACTTGTTAAAGCTCATCAAGAGAAAGTAAAGTGGGAAACTCTTACTAAAATAATTGACTGGGGAAAAGGTAAGAAAACAGGTAATTACTTTCCTTCCATCAAGACATACATAAATCGAATTACAACTAAAGGTATGGGCGGTACTTGTTGGACTCATTCTATTGGATTTCATTGGCTATTATCAAATCTAGGTTTTTCTGTGCAGTATATGTATATGGATCCTGGGCATTTATGCTTACGTATTAACTTAGAGCAACCTTATTATGTTGATGTTGGTTACTGTGCACCTTTATTTCAAGCATTTCCACTTTATGAATCATTTCAAGTAAGTGATGTAAGGGAAACATTTGCTTATCAAGTATCAAATAAGGAAATTCATATTACTAGAGATCCTGGTCCAGCAAAAATCTTAAATACAGAGCCAATACATTTAACAAGTATGAAAGAACTCATTACAAAGTCTAATGACTGGCATTCTTCTCCTGTATTAAAAAAAATTCAAATTTTCGGTTATATCGATGGCATTCCAACTTCTATTAATGATAATGTTTTAAAACGATATTTCCAAGGTAAGAAAAGCGAACATAGCCTTACCTCTTCTGAGCTTACTTATTGGATAACCGAAAAATTTTGTATTGATAAAAAAATGTACCAAACAGCTACTGAAATTTTTAATGAGAAAACTTCAAAAAATAAACTGTTACTCCATATGCTAAGTAACAGTTTATTTTAAATATTTTATTAGCGATACAATGATACAAAACAGCGATGTAAGTAAAAGCAACAACCCCATATTCTTATTCTCTTTTTCATCCTTCTTAACGTTTTGTATCCCCATACCGGCGAGCATAAAACCTAAAAGTAATTGTAAAATGAGCATACTTTGCTTCGAATCATCCTTCCAACTGTAAATAGAATAGCCCATTATAATAAAAGCGAGTATGAATGTGATAATTCTAATCATAAAAAACACCCCCTGTTTGATTCTATTGTTTTAACCTACTCACCATTCCAACAATAAACTTATACTCAGCTCTACTTTTTCTTACTTTCTTAAAACCCTCTTTCGTATCAAAAATAAAACACGTTTTCCGAAACCAAATTCGTACATATAAAGACTCAAAATAAATAGGTTTAATAATTCCTCGTTCCTCAAATTCAGTTCCATCTTTATTTTCGGTTTCCGTTCGAATGAACCACCTATTCCCGATTCCAATTTCAATATACTTCACATGCTAACCCCCTTCAGGAAATCTTCTTTCTAATTATTCTATTATTTCCCTGGCAAGCGCACATTCCGACAGAACATGAGCCCATAAAGAAAAAGTAGATTACAAAAATCTACTTTTATAGCCTGAATTTTTGCATACGTTTATAAAATGTACTGCGTGGCACATCTAATAGTTTTGCAGCTAACGAAACATTTCCATTCGTCTTTTCTAGCGCTTCAATCATACTATCACGCTGTATTTTTTCACGGAAATTTAATGTATGCTCTGTTTTATTTTCTGCTTGCAATTCAAGTTGATGTTGATTTCCCATCATTGTTTGTAATAAAAAAGAGATTTGTTTTTCGCATATTTCCCGTCCTTGCGACAAAATGTATATGCGTTCTAATACATTTAATAATTCTCGAATATTTCCGGGCCATGTATGCTGTGAAAATTGATTACAAATACTCTTTGGAAATACAACATTCCAATCCTTTCGTTCACAAAAATGTTGTATGAAGTACGGAATATCCTCTTTTCTTTCTATTAACGACGGAACATATAGGGGATAAACATGTAAACGATAATATAAATCTTGACGGAATTTCCCTTCTTCTACTAATCGTAGTAAATCTTTATGTGTCGCAGTAATAATACGAATATTTACTGGTACCTCTTTTGAACTACCAATTGGGGTTACTGTTCGTTCTTGCAAAACACGCAATAATGTCACTTGCATCTCTGGCGGCACTTCACCAATTTCATCTAAAAATATTGTTCCTCCGTCTGCTTGTTCGAATTTCCCTTTATATCCTTGGCGCCGCGCACCTGTAAACGCACCTTCAGCATAACCGAATAATTCACTTTCCATTAATTCTTTCGGTAATGAACCGCAGTTAACAGCTATAAAAGGACCATTTTTTCTTAGACTATTTTCATGAATCGCTCTCGCTACATATTCTTTCCCTACACCTGTTTCACCACATACATATACACTAGCGTCAGTTGGTGAAACAAGCTTAATTTCTTCTAAAGTATGTTGAAATACGCTGCTTGTCCCAATAACTCCAGGAAAAGTAATTCCGTTTATAAATGGGAAATTAGAAAATAAATTCGCCTGTTTATTTTCCTTTAAATAAATACATTTCCCAATCATTCTATCATTACTATATACTGGTACTTCTAATTTAGATTTCAATCCATTGTATATTAAATCTTCAAGTTTCATTCGTGACCAATTACATACTCGTTCACGAACCCTCTTGCTCGCAGAAACGATAACATCACGATGGTTACAAATAACAACTTGTTCATCACTGTCAATTACATCTAAAAAACGATGGATTAAATGCAGTTCATTTTGATGTACTCGAATACTACATTCACGTTCAATCGCATGCGCGATCGAAGTTACCATTCCGAGCATATATGGATGTGAAAACTCAATTGGACAGGAGAAATCTAGAACACCAATTAATTTCCCATCATCATTATGAATCGGAGAGGCCGCACAGCTCCAGCTATGAGATGCGACAGAATAATGCTCTGTACCACTTATCATAATAGCCTCTTCAATCTCTAACGCTGTTCCTATCGCATTTGTACCAACAGCTGCTTCCGTCCATTTCACACCTTCAATAAAATTAATATGTTTCGCTCGTTTCAACGTTTGCTGATTTCCACTTAATGATAGAACATAACCATCTGGATCAATTAATAATGCCATCATTTGCAGTTCATCAATGGTTTTTCTCATATTTTGTATTTGAGGTATTGCTATATCAAGGAAGATTTCACTTTTTTTCTTTTGATCCTGAAAAATATTAGAAGACAAAATTTTCTGACCTTTATTCATATGAGGATTCACATTTGCTTGTTTACATCGATACCATGACTCTGAAATTCTTTCGTTTATACGGTTCGAATCAAGAACACCTTCATCAACAAACTTTTTCCATGTATGTAAGTAAAACGGTGAAGCTAACATTGTATCATCTCCCTATCCATTGTTTTGGAGATCTGTAAAAACATACTTTTATTATAAAACTGAATAAAAGCGTTTTCAACATAACTAGAAAGACGACACAAATATGTTAATAATTTGAATATCTTAATGAACTCCTTTATTCTTTTTTAGTAGAACTATATTTTGTATAATGGACGCAAAGAAAATACATAGCCAAAACCACTTTTGTGGATTGCCGTTTATAAAGAAAACTATTACTGCTATTGCAAATAAAATGGTAGATGCTAAACTAAAATATAATTTTGTTTTAATTCCCATTATCCATCACCCCTCTATCACTTTACAGTACATACTAACCCTTCATTTTTTAACTCTAATATGTACTTCTGTAAAACATATTCTCTTCCGCCATGTTTTTCATACCAATCATGTATTCTTTTAACATGCTTCTCGTCACTTCTAATTTTCGATTCTATTTCTTTATACTCGTCATAACTATCATATTCCCATATGGCGAATATTTCAGTTGTACCATCATTATTATCTTTCATCCAGCGTCCTATTAGCCTGGAACCATGCTTTAATTGATTAGGTAAGTTCGTGGTATTAAAATGCTCATTAAATATTTCTATAAATTCATTCTTTACTATATAGTACTTTCTTCTGTAAAACATTCCACTACACCTCTTTTATGAAATGTATTAACCTTCCCATTACTACCGTATTATAATACTTCCCATCCGACAGCCTTTTATCACTTTTTAAAATACCTTCTACTTCAAAACCTAATTTTTTATAAAGTTGGATGGCTTTTTCATTTGTCTCTAACACTTGTAATGATATCTTTTTCACTTCATTTTCGTCAGCCCACTGAATTGATTGTTGCAATAGACTCTTACCCATCCCATATCCCCAAAACTCTCTTAAAATACAAACGCCAAACTCTACTTTATGGGATAATCTCCTCAAATTTGATCCTTCACATCTTGAAAATCCTACGATTCGGTTGTGCACTTCTGCAACTAAAAACAGATTTTTCATCTCTTCACTATCTGATTTTATTATTTTTTGAAAACCTATCTTATCTATAAATCCCTCTCCAGCTTCTCTATCCATATTTTCAGTTTCGCCATCGATCTGAACTCTAATTTCCGATAACTGCTCAGCATCCGTTTCAGCTGCAGAACGAATTGTAAAAGTTAATCCATTTATATAAAACTCTTGTCCTTTTATAATCATTTCAAACTCCTTTTAAATGGGGGTTATTGATGCTATTACAATTTCCTTACCTTGTTTCGCAAATTCTTGGATCGTTTCTTTACTAGCCTCTTCATCTGTTATTATAAGGTCAATTTCTATCAGTGACTCTCCTTTTATAAAGCAGTCTATTCCGAGTTTATTATGAGGAGCTAAACAAATGTTTCTTCTAGCAATTTTACTTACTGTTTTTCCAAAATAAGCAACTTCTGGTGATGCAGTACTTATACCATTCAATGAAACACCACCACCTGTAGAGAAATAAAGATCAATAGATAATCTACTTATCATTTCAGAGGCAAGTGTATCTGTCACATTTCCTGATGGTTTTACCTTACCACCAATTAAATACACTTCTATGTTCTTGTATTCTCGTAATGAACTAGCTATCTCTATAGAATTCGTAATAACTGTAAATGATGTTTCGGGTAAAAATTTTAACATGGCACAATGAATTGAAGCCCCACCAATAAAAACGGAATCTCCTTCTTGTATATAAGATGCAGCAACTTTCGCAATCGCATCTTCCTCTATTGAACCATCACTATAACGTTTCGAGGGTTCGGCAGCTAAGTTTCTCACTCGCGTAAGTTCAACTGCACCTCCGTGCGTTCTTTTTAATAAACCATCCTTCTCCATTATAGACAAATCTCTTCTTATAGAATCGATAGACATATCGAAGCGTTCCGCAAGATCCTTTGCAATTACTCTTCCATCTTTCTTAAGTAACTCTAAAATTTTCTCTCTACGCTCTTCAGTGAACATGTTATCACCACCATTATTGAAGATTCAGAAATTTAATCTTTATTTTAATTATATGCATGCTTTTTCTGTATTACAATATTTTCAATTCTTATTTATTCCGTTTTATACAGTTTTCCCCCTCTTTCTATCACGTTAACTGACAACGAAATAAATGTATATTTGCATATTCCACAAATATACTTCCATTTAACTTCCTATTGATGTAAAATTATTCCTATGTTTTACTTTTTAATACAGAAAGGGATTACTATGAAATCTATAATTAAAGTAACTTGTACAGCATTATTATTTACAGGAATAATGGCAGGATGTAATGGTAGTACTACACCAAAACAAGAAAAGAGCGCTCTTGAAAAGAATGCAATGCACTATGGGGAAATATTTAAAAACGAATACTATAGAGCAACTGTTGAAAATGCTAAATTCGAAAAAATAGACAAAGAGTGGCGTCTCACAGCTCGCGTTACAATAAATAATGCTCGTGCTGACGGACAAACGATAGATCTTTCAGAAATAAAATATTTCATAAAAGATGAAAAAACGGGTGAAAAATATGAAGGTGAATTTATTCAAAATGAAAATGCTAAAAAGGTTCCATCTGAGTTTTCTTTAACTACCGACATTGTATTTAATATGAAAGCTTCTCCAAAAGATTTAAATACCATGTATTTATACATAGATAGCAAAGCTGCGCCGTTAACAGATACTTATTGGAAACTTGATAATTTAGCATCTAAATAAAAAACAGTCTTATAAGACTGTTTTTTTGTTTGTAAAATTATAAAGTTTACTAGTTACCTATCTCAAGCAATACGTCTTTTGCACAAATCGTCACTTCTTCAAATGGGCAATCAAATAAAACACCCAATTCGAACCCTTCATTAGTAAGATCTATTTCATGACTTAACCACCAAGCACCTTCAAAATTTTCCGGAATTGAACACTTCGTTACGCCTGTAAAAGTTACTTCCAGTTTATCAAATTCACTGAAAGTACCACTGCAATCTAAAATAATAATTAGCGTATCTTTTGATATTCTCTCTACTGATTTGACTACACTGTCATGTAGTAAGTAATCATGTAACTGAATAACATTTGTTGGGAGTTTTTTCTTAATCGAATGGAATTGCTCTAAGTAGAATCGATCTAAATGAGCCCTTCTTTTCTCACAATCCTCTATCCACTCTTTCATAAGTTTTTTCAATTCACTAGAAGGATATTCTGAATTAATTGTGGTGCTATGAATAAATGGGTGTATGGATTCAGGAAGGAATTTTAATAAATCTATTTTCCTTTCCTTAATTTCCTCAATTAAACTTTGTATATTCATTTCTGACCATTCTTTTATAGACTCTATAAAACTTACAAATTCTATAATTTGCATTTCTTTATACCAATCTTTATTGAAATACTTCAATAGCTTTCCTCCTAAAACATTTTAACATCCAACAAAAGCGATATATCTATTTATTATATCATTCCGATAACTATTTTTTCTAAAGAAAAAATGCAAAACTGTAAATATTCCGCCTTTTATTTCTAAAACTTCAGAATATTTACAATATTTCTCATTTGGAATACATTTTACTAGTACAAAGATTCACCTGTACAAAAATCTAAACAAAAAGGGATGGTTATATGTTGAAGAAATTAGTAGCAGGGACATTAGTAGCGGGGTTTGCATTAACTGGAGGACTAGGAGTAGCAAGCGCTGAAGAAAAAAGTAATGTAATTAAATCATTTGATTATTTAAAAGTGGATGAACAGAATGTTACTTCCTTTGCAAAATTAAACGATACATCAAAAAAAGACATCCAAATTACTATGGTATTACCAGAGCAAAATGAAAATGGAGATTGGCTAGCTTATGGTTTTACTAGCCGCGAAACATTAGATGCTTATATTGAAAAGGATAAAAAAGCACTTAAAAATAAAATTAATCCTTTAGGTAGCGGTGCTGGTAGTACTGATTTTTATGAACATAAAGATAAAGGTGGCCAATATATTTACTGGAGCAGCGGTTTTAAAAACTTACCATCTAGCTGGAACGACAGAATTTCCTCTGTAAGTACAGCGTCACCTTCTGCAAGTTATTCAACGACGCTTTGGGAGCATACTTCAACACAAGGTTATGGAAAAGGTGTTGTATTTAAACACGCTGATTGGTACGGTAAAACTGCTAATTTAGCTGCCGATTGGAACGATATTACTTCAGCTATTGAAATTAAAAAATAATTGTATATTTACTAATTGAAAAAATCCAACCCACTATTCTCTTATTAATGAGAATAGTGGGTTATTATGTTTCTATTTAAGCATGCACAGCATGTCCTACTGCCTGCAATAACGCCTCATGAATCGCTTCAGATAAAGTTGGATGCGCTGCAATATAATCTCGCATTATATCAGCTGTAACTTCTGTATGAATCATTACAGTTCCTTGTCCGATTAGTTCGGTTGCACGAGGACCGATAATTGAAATCCCTATAATTTCTTGATATTTAGGTTCAACAATAACTTTTACTTTCCCCGTTTGTTCTCCAATAATAAGCGCTTTTCCGTTCGCTGTAAAAGAAAATTCTCCAATTAGTATATCCCCATATTGCTCTCTTGCTCCTTTTTCTGTTAAACCGACACTAGCAATTTCTGGAGCTGTATAAATACAGCGAGGTACAGCATGATAGTTTACTTTCACATCTTCTCCGCTCGCGTGTAATGCTGCTGTCGTTCCTTCATGGAAAGCAACGTGAGCAAGCTGTATTCCACCAATCACATCACCCGCTGCGTAAATATGTGATCTGTTTGTTTGCATATGTTTATTCACAGAAATTCCTTTATTTGAAAATTGAATGCCTGCTTTTTCTAAATCTAATTGTTGTACACGTGGTTTTCGACCGACAGAAACGAGAACAAATTCCGGATTGGCTTCTTGGATACTTCCTTCATATTCAAATGAAGCCTGCTTCTTATAATTATTTAATCCTTTTAAAGCTGCTCCTGTAAATATTTTCACACCATCATTTTCTAGTTTCTCTCTTAAAATATGTGCGATATCTTCATCTTCACCAGGTAATAATTGCGGTGCCATTTCAACAATCGTAACTTTTGTTCCAAGACGACTATAAATACTTGCAAACTCGCAACCTATTACACCACCGCCAACGATTAATAATGATTTCGGTATATTTTCTAGGGACATTGCATGACTACTATTTAAAATCCACTTCCCATCAAATGGAGCAAAAGGTAATTCAGTTGGTTCTGATCCTGCCGCTATAATGAACTGTTCTCCATCTACTACATCTTCTTTTTCACCGTGTGTAACTCGCACACGGTGATCCGTTTCAAATTTCGCTTTACCTTGTACAACTTTTATTTTATTTTTCTTCATTAAATATTGAATTCCTTGGACGAGCTGCGTTACGATTTGTGATTTCCTCGCCTGTATTTGCTTCCAATCAATTGATATACTTCCTTCGTTAAGTGTAACTCCATAATTATTCGCTTTTCTCACAATGTCATGCACTTCCGCACTTTCTAACAATGATTTCGTGGGCATACAACCGACATTTAAACAAGTCCCGCCAAGATCAGCTTCATCAATAAGAGTGACATCTTTTCCATTTTGAGCCGCGGTAATTGCCGCTACATAACCAGCAGGTCCGCCCCCAATAACAACTAAATTACTCATTTTCTCACCTTCTCTTTATAAAAGAATTGTTACAGGTTCTTCTAAATAACGTTTAATTGTGCGTAAAAATCCAGCTGCTGGTGCACCGTCTAGTACACGATGGTCGAATGTTAAACTTAAAGGTAACATACTTCCTTTTCTTAATTTTTTCCCTTTATATACAGGAACATGTTCAATTGCACCTACACCTAAAATACCAGTTTCAGGTGTATTTAATACTGGCGTAAAATATTCAATACCGAAGCTACCTAAATTACTAATTGTAAATGTTGTCCCTTGCATATCATCACTACTTAAACTGCCTTCTCTTGCTTTTTGTGCAACAGTTTTAATCTCTTTAGATAACTCTACTAAAGATAGATTATTAGCAAAGCGAATAGCCGGAACGACTAATCCTTTTTCTAACGCGACTGCCATACCTAAATGAACATGTTCAAATTGATGAATGGCATCATCTATATAAGCGCTATTCATTTCTTTATGCTCCCCAAGCGCTAATACAACAGCACGAGAAACAAAATCCGTAATGGTTAGTTTGTTATCGTATCGTTTTTGTACAACTTCCGCTATTTCTTTATGTAAAGCAACTAAATCTGTAACATCTACTTTCATCGTTAATGTTAATTGCGCACTATTTTGTAAGCTTGCATGCATACGGTTCGCAATTGCTTTTCGCATACCAGTAACAGGAATGACTTTACTTTCTTCTTGTTCAAGTACTTCTGGAATTTCTACTCTTTCTTCAAGCGCCTTTAATACATCTACCTTTGTAATTCTTCCGCCAGGTCCTGTACCAATTAATGATCTAATATCGAGATTTTCAGTTTTTGCAATTTTCTTTGCTACTGGAGATATTTTAACTCTTTGCTTCGTCACATCTATCGCATATGGTTCTGGATGTTGTACCTTTTTAGGTTCTGGGTTAGATGTTTTTTCTTCTACAACATTTGTATTTTCATAGACTTCTACTTTTTCGTTTGGCTTACCGATGTAGCAAATTACAGTACCCGGCGGCACTCCCTCATCTTCACTTACAGCTATATCAAGAACAGTTCCATCAGCTGGTGCTTCTATTTCAGTTTCGATTTTTTCCGAGTTAATACTAGCAATTAGTTCACCTTTTTCTACATTATCACCTGCTTTAATATTCCAGCTCGTAATAATACCTTCTTTCATCGCCATACCTAACTTCGGCATTACAACTTCTACAGCCATGTTTCTCTCTCCCTTCTCATCATTTCATTACACATGTAATAAAGATTGGTCTCCGATCATTTCTGATACAGTTTCAATTACTTTCTCCGGCGTTGGTAAATATAACTTTTCAAGTGGTGGCGAAAACGGAACTGGTGTATGTGGTGCTGTAATTCGTTTAATAGGTGCATCTAACAAATCGAATCCTTTATCCGCTACAATTGCTGCAATATCTGTTGCGATACTACATCTTGGATTTGCTTCGTCGATAACAATCAGGCGATTCGTTTTTTCAACAGATGTTAAAATCGTATCTTCATCCAGCGGTGATAAAGAACGTGGATCGATTACTTCTACTTCGAGTCCTTTTTCCGATAATTGCTTTGCAGCTGCAAGTGCTGTATGAACTTGTTTTCCAATTGCAACTATTGTTACATCAGAACCTTCACGTTTAATATCTGCTTTTCCTAAAGGAATTGTATAGTACCCTTCTGGTACTTCGCCTTTCATATTGTAAAGTGTTTTATCTTCAAAGAAGATTACTGGGTCGTCATCTTCAATTGCCGCTAATAATAAGCCTTTTGCGTCATAAGGAGTGGAAGGAACGACAACTTTTATACCTGGAATGCTCGTAAATAACGCATATAAACTTTGTGAATGCTGTGCCGCTGCGCTAAAACCAGCACCATGCATCGTACGTACTGTAACTGGCACTTTCGCTTTACCACCGAACATATAGCGGAATTTTGCGCCTTGGTTTAATACTTGATCAAGGCAACTACCGATAAAGTCATTAAACATTAATTCAGCTATCGGACGTAAACCTGTTGCAGCAGCTGCCATCGCCGCTCCCATATAACCCGCTTCTGAAATTGGAGTATCTAAAATACGATTTCGACCAAATTCTTGTACAAGTCCTTTCGTAACACCGAGTACACCGCCCCATGCTTCATCATCTTGCAAGTGATCCACTTGTGCACCGCCTGCAACATCTTCTCCGATTAAAATTACATTTTCATCACGACGCATTGATATTTTCATCGCTTCATTGATTGCAGTTGACATACTTACTGTTCTAGTCATTATTTTTCACCCTCCTCTTATTTGTAAGAAACGTACACATCTTTTAATAATTCTTCATCCTCTGGATATGGACTATTTTCACTAAATTCAATTGATTTTTGTACTGCTTCATCTACTGCCTTTTCCATATCCACAAGTTCAGATTCAGTTAATAAAGCTTCATGAATTAAATGCTTACGGAAATTCACAATCGCATCTTTTTCATTTAAATGTTCTTCTTTTTCTTCTGAAATTTTATACGTTTGCGCTTCACCTTCGAAATGACCGTAATTACGATATGTCATACATTCAATTATTGTTGGACCACCGCCATTACGCGCACGTTCTACTGCTTCTTCCGCCGCTTTATACACTGCAAGTAAATCTTTTCCATCGACTTGAACACCTGGAATATTGTAAGCTTTCGCTCGATCTGCAATGGAATCACAACTTGACGCATATTCAAATGTTGTTGCTTCACCGTAACCGTTATTTTCTGCGATAAAAATAACTGGTAACTTCCAAATCGCTGCTAAATTAACCCCTTCGTGAAATGTCCCTTCATTATTTGCTCCGTCACCAAAGAAGCAAACACTCACATCTTTCGTTCCTTTATATTTAGCTGTTAATGCTGAACCGCAAGCAAGTGGAAAACCTCCGCCTACAATCCCATTTGCACCAAGCATTCCTTTATTTAAATCAGCAATATGCATTGAACCGCCTTTACCTTTACATAACCCTGTCACTTTCCCAAAAAGTTCAGCCATCATTCCGTTTAAATCACAGCCTTTTGCGATACAATGCCCATGTCCTCTATGCGTACTTGTAATACTGTCACTATCCGTTAAGTGGGCACATACACCAACTGCTACCGCTTCTTCACCTGCGTATAAATGAACGAAACCTGGCAGAACGCCTTGCGCGAATAATTCATGTACCTTATCTTCAAACTTACGAATCTCTAACATTTTTTCATACATCCAACGAGCTTGTTCTTTCGTAATTTCATTCCCTTTACTTTCAGTTGTTTTTAACATGTCCAGCCCTCCTATTTTGTTGTTCATCTTTTATATTGCAAGTACCGTGCCAAATTCTAATCCTTAATTTAATAGGTTTTCTCTTCCTTTTTAAAACAAAAAAGTGGACAAAATGAGACAGTTGTCTCGTTTTGTCCACTTTTGTTCACTCTGTTAGAGAATTATTACCTTATTGACTATCAAAACTCTTCTGTAATTTTCGAATGTAAATAATTTGACCAATATGATATGCATTATGAGTTGTTACATTAGCTAGCACTTCCCACCACTTCGCAGATACAGGAAATCCAACTACATCACATACAACCTTTTCTTCATTTATGAGATTTTGCCATTGTAATAGTTTCTCTAACAGTTTTTCTCTTAACTCTTCAAATGTTTGATTATCAGATAGCATAAAACTTTTGTTATTATCACCAATAGCGGGCACGGCATTGACATTTGATTCTTTATACCTTGTTTGCCACGTCGAGTTCCAATACAGTAAATGTTGTACAATTTCAGCTATACTATTACACTCTTCATTCGGTTTCCAGAAAGCTTCTCTCTCAGATAAATCCTTAACTGCATCTGAAAATGGAATATACCAACTAGGATCATTCGCATTTGCTAATAATTGATCTGCTATTACATCTTTCACATGGGCCATTTTTCTTCCCTCATTTCATTAACGTATTAATACTCACTTCTTTATATACGCTGAGTCCGTATAATTCCCTCTTTTAAAAATCTCATAGAATATAGAATTAACGGGTATT
Organism: Bacillus nitratireducens; assembly: GCF_036320425.1. Classification (NCBI taxonomy): domain Bacteria; kingdom Bacillati; phylum Bacillota; class Bacilli; order Caryophanales; family Bacillaceae; genus Bacillus; species Bacillus nitratireducens. The sequence goes on along the minus strand of NZ_JAUMJO010000004.1, from coordinate 323,114 downwards.
GCTCTCATTGCAAATATAGGAATAATAGATTTTCTTTTCATAACTCGTTATGATAAAAGAAAAAGAAAGTGAGCAAAAAATGAATAAAAAAATCGCAGTTATAACCGGGGCTTCAAGTGGATTCGGTCTTTTAACAACACTTGAGCTTGCGAAAAAAGGCTATTTAGTCATCGCTACAATGCGAAACCTTAATAAACAAGAAGATTTAATTTCTCAAGTTACTAAACTCAACTTACAGCAAAACATAAAAATTCAACAATTAGATGTAACCGATCAAAACTCTATACATAACTTTCAATTATATTTAAAAGGAATAAGCAGAGTTAACCTTCTCATTAATAATGCAGGATATGCAAATGGGGGCTTTGTAGAAGAAATTCCAGTAGAGGAATACCGTAAACAATTTGAAACGAACCTTTTTGGAGCTATATCAATTACTCAACTTGTTTTACCTTATATGAGAGAACAGAAAAGCGGAAAAATTATTAATATAAGCAGTATTAGCGGCCAAGTCGGATTCCCTGGTTTATCCCCTTACGTTTCTTCAAAATATGCATTAGAAGGCTGGAGTGAATCCCTTCGCTTAGAAGTAAAACCGTTCGGAATAGATGTTGCTTTAATTGAACCAGGTTCTTATAACACGAATATATGGGAAGTTGGTAAACAATTAGCTGAAAACCAATCTGATACAACCTCTCCTTACAAAGAGTATATGGATAAAATACAAAAGCACATAAACAATGGCAACGATACACTTGGTAATCCGATAGATGTTGCCAATAAAATCGTAGAAATTGCTGAAGCAAGGCGTACTACATTACGATATCCAATTGGGAAAAGCGTAAAATTTATGATCTTTGCGAAGAAGGTTCTTCCTTGGAGATTGTGGGAGTTTCTTGTTTTGAGGAGTTTTAAGAAAATGTAACTTTAACACGAATAGTAACCATTTATCATCTTTCAGATAAATGGTTACTATTTACTTTATGATTTCAACATTTGTACCCTCAATACCTATTATTATAAGTGATTGATCTTTAAATTTTTCACGAATCCATTTTTAAAATTACGGTTGAATCCAAAATAATCCATCCTCTTATATCTCTCGCATCAATATTTTTTTATTATGTAGCAGGTGGAACGAAGTAAAATAGCATCGAAGTCATAAAAATAAATGCAAATAATCCAATTATCGAAAAAATATATTCTTTCGATTCTCTATCATACTTCCATTCCATCCATGTCCTTAGGATCCACGTAACCCCTAAATAAGTGAAAATGATAAACCAAATATTAGTGCTTTCGAATTTAAAGATGTAAATAAAACTAATTATTAAATAAACAAAAAGCAGTCCTATTTCCAATTTTTTATGTAAGCTATTTACATATTTATTATATCCCCAAAACCCGCTCTTTGGCATATTCAATTTTTTTCTTAAAAATCGATCCAAAAAGTAGCCCGCTATACAAAAAACAAAAATTATGATCCAAAATGTATAGGTTCTCAATATCATTCCTCCTATTACTTCATTGAATTGTTTAAAATAAAGTGGACTATCTTAACGGTTATTGAACGAGTATTCTTGAATGATTTTCATTAAAAATGATTTCTTCTGCACGTAAGAAAGGTCTTTTCATTTCTTCTCTCCCTCTTCCTTTAAATTTATACTATTTTAAAGGAAGAAATATAGTATAAACCCTGTTATTATTAATGCTACAACTCCTAATAATGAAATCAAAAACTCACGCGATTCCTTATCATATTTCCACTCCATATATGATTGAAATCCATATAACGTAATAAAAAATAAAAGAGGTGCATAGCCCATAAATATACGATTTGGAAGAAAAGTGCTTATAGCAATAACAACTATATAAGAGGAAATGATAATTCTATTTCCCCACTTATGTGTATCATTCACATATTGGCTATTCCATCCTTTTTGTTTCGGTATATTTAACTGTCTTCTCGCTATCCTTTCAAAAACCAATAAAGATAGCACCCATAAAATTAATAAGGATATTTTTGTAACTGACAGAAAACCCTCTCCTCTTTATTTTTTCACTTTAATTTTCTCCGGCTGATCACTCGGATACGTAGCATGTATTTTATTTTCAACGTCCCAACTAATAATTGTCGCACTATCTCGTCCGAATTGATGATGAACATGTTCTAACACATTATGAATATTTTCTTTTAACTCAATATTATTTCCATTCATATCATTATAAAGATTTAATGGCGTTTCATACCGGCGTTCTCCACATTCCAATACCCCATCTGTCACCATTACAATTCGATTCTTTCCAGTACGTAATTCACGAATTCCTGAAGAATAGCAAGGAACCGGTAAATCAAATGTGTTTACATTTCCAATCCATTCGTAAAAGTGGCGTTGATTCAATGTATATTGTCCTAGTTTATGTAATTCATCATGAAATACATAAACTAGGCAATCACCAATAGATAGCCACCATATGTACTTTTCTTTTCTTACACATATTAAGCAGGCTGTTTCACCTTTTGCATTTTTGCATTTTTCTTTAAATGACTGCGATTGAAAAATTGCAAGTATATGATTTTCAACAGATCGAAATACTGTTTTAATTGATTCTTTCATAATCGCTTTTATATTTTCATTTTCTTTTTGGATTGTATTTACTACTAATTCAACACTTTCTGCACTATTATGTCCGTCTAATATAACGGTGAATTCCCAATCATCATTCGACCAAACTAATGCACCATCTTCATTCTTTTTTGCTCCGGCGCTTATATTTCCGCCGTATTTACCAAGTACAATATCACCATATTGCTTAACTGAAACCTCATCTAAACACATTTCTCTACTTCCAACCCATGAATATTGTGTATTATTTGTTGTATGCATACTCATTCACCATATACTTTCGTATTCTTTCGCATAGTTTTTTAATTTTCTCTGAATCTCCATGTGGTGCACCAGTCCAATTTGCTACTTCAGTCGGTGACCAAAACTCTTTTGGTGTATTTGGATAACGCGGTATAATGTGCATATGCATATGTGGTACACCATTACCTGAAACGAAAGTATAAATATGTTCTGCTCCTTCGCTTTCTTTTAGCGCTTTACTTACTCTACTTGTTATAAGTCCGAACGCTTTCGCTTCTTCATCTGTGAGTTCAGCAAGACCAGGTACATGTCTTTTTATATCTATCATTACATAACCAAGGTATGTTTCTTCGCTATCCCAGTGGACATGTCCAACGTAAACTAGTTTATCTTCGTAAATAGCTCCACCTGGAACTGTAATGTTTCCTATATGTTTTTCGCAAATAAAGCAATTTTGTTCTACTTGATTGTTAGTTGACATATCCATCACCATCCTTTTTATTTATAATATCATAAAAAAAGGAAAAACAGGATTTATATTCCGAAAATTCTTTCCTTTAATACAGCAATTTTTGAAATAAATTTACACTCATTCTTTCTTCAAAAATGCAATCCCAATTACGATCCCAATCACAATTCCGATTACTAAATTATTTGTAAAGTACCCTTGAAACACACCGGTTATAACACCTATAACGACACCAATTGTCATTGCATCATTTCTTTTTATATTTTTAGACAAAATTGCATCTCCTCCAATCATTTCTCCCTATATAATATCTATTTACATAAACGTGATAATATCCTAATTTATCCGCTATTCCCCTTGGATATTTCCAAAAAATGTACTTTAAACTATAAATGTATTACTTTTCCATTTCCTGTACATACTCCTCTTATTTTGAAAAATTTTCAAGTCACCATTACATATACATAGGCATTTACTATAAGAAAGATCAGTAATTTATTGAAGGAGGAACGACTCAAATGTATCCTCATTGGAATCCAAATATAAATCAACAATATGCTTACTCCCCCCATCCTGTAAGAAATACACTGCATCATGATTCTCAATATATGATGCAGCGCATCGCAAGCCTTGAAAGCCAATTAGCTAAGTTAATCTCTTTAATCGAAGAAAATAATCATTTAATAAAATCAATGGAACAACAGCAAAACCAAGTTTGTGCACCAGCTGGAGGTTCTGTTATTGTTCGGATGTAATTCGAATGCAAAAAACACACTTTGTAGTATAAAGTGTGTTTTTTGCATTATTTTCTTTTTGTATAAAACCCTTGCGTAATTCGGTCTAATATAATCGCAATCACGACGATAGCTAGTCCAGCTTCAAATCCCATTCCGATATTTACTTGTGTTACAGAGCGATATACATCGACGCCAAGTCCTGGCGCTCCTACAAGTGAAGCTGTTACAACCATTGATAATGAAAGCATAATACTTTGATTCACGCCAGCCATGATCGTTCCGGTTGCGAGCGGTAATTGTACTTTAAATAATTTTTGTGATGCGGTAGAGCCAAATGCATTCGCAGCTTCAATTAAATCTTCTGGAACTTGTCTAATTCCTAAGTCTGTAAAACGAATTGTCGGTGGCATAGCGAAAATTACCGATGCAATAATACCAGGTACAACGCCTACACCAAAAAACGTAATGGCTGGTATCAAATAAACGAATGCCGGCATTGTTTGCATAAAATCTAATGTCGGTTTTAAAAATTTTGAGAAACGTTCATTTTGAGATGCTAAAATGCCAATGGGAATTCCGATAATAATTGAAATAATAACTGACGTAAGTACGAGCGCTAATGTTTGCATCGTTTGTGCCCAGTAGTTAATATTTAAAATAAATAATAATCCGATGAGCGTAAAAATAACTAAAGATAATTTTCTCGTTGTATACCAAATGAGGAAACATAGGAGAATAATCATCAATATGGCTGGTATTATTGTTAAAAAATTAGTGAGTAAATCAACAAATCCACCAATAATATAGGAGAATCCTCGGAACAAGCCTTCAAAGTGCTCATATAAACTTGCAACAAATGAATCAACCCATTCACCTAATGGAATGCGCGGAATATTATTCATCGTCTTTCACCTCTTCCTCAATGTTACCTGCAAGAGCTTGAATGACACTTTCACGTTTAATAATTCCTCTTAACCTTTTCTTCTCATCAATTACGGGTAACGGATATTTCATCTCCGCCATTTTTGCATACGTTTCTTCAAGTAAAGTATCTAAATAAACGTGCGGAATATCGTTAAGTAATAAATCAGCAATCGGCCACTGTTTTTGTACTGCTTTACTTGCATCATCCGCAGTTAATATACCTAAAAATTCATACTTTTTGTTTACAACATATACGGTAGAAACACCTGCATTCCTCATAATTTGAAGTGCTACACGTGGTCCACGATCAATTAATAAAGTCTCCGGTCGTTTTAATATAGATTCCGCCGTAATTACTTTTCCTAAATTCACGTCCGCCACGAATTTCTCTACAAATTCATTGGCAGGACTCATCATAATTTCTTCCGGCGTTCCAATTTGAACGATTTCTCCATCTTTCATTAATGCGATACGATCTCCAATGCGAAGCGCTTCATCTAAATCATGTGTAATAAATATAATTGTTTTTTCCATTTTATCTTGTAACTCTAACAATTCATCTTGCATTTCTTTTCGAATCAGTGGATCTAAAGCACTAAATGACTCATCCATTAACAATACATCTGGATTATTCGTTAATGCCCTTGCGATTCCAACACGCTGCTGCATACCACCACTAAGTTGACTTGGGTAATTATCTTTATGATGATCTAGCCCTACTAACTGTAGCGATTCTAACGCCTTATTTTCTCTTTCCTCTACTGGAACTCCTTGAATTTCTAACCCGTACGCAACGTTTTGTATCACTGTACGGTGTGGAAATAAAGCGAACTTTTGAAACACCATGCTCATCTTCGTTCTTCTTACTCTTCGCAACTCTTCTTTTCCCATCGTCGCGATATCTTCACCATCTATGTATATATGCCCCGCTGTCGGTTTAATTAATTGATTTAGCATTCGAACCAATGTAGATTTCCCACTACCAGACAAACCCATAATAACGAAAATTTCTCCAGTGTATACTTCAAACGTTGCTTTTTTCACACCAACGTTCATTCCTGTCTCCTTTAAAATTTCGGATTTGCTTTTTCCTTCTTTTAATAAGGTAAGCGCTCGTTGCGGATGTTTCCCAAAGACTTTTGTTACATTTTCAACACGTACCTTTGTATTATCCATGTCACTACTCCTTTTCTACCCATCTATTTACATAGTGTTGCGATTTTACAGAGAAATATTACATAAAAATGACATATATAAGATTTCTTTAAAAATTCTTGTTTCCGTTCATAATAAGAAGGTTCACTTATAGATTAATTTATAAAAAGCAAAAGCTTCACAGGAGGTTTTGAATGCGAAAAAAAATATGGATTATAAGTCTGTTACTATTTATTAGTATGATTTTCACTTCTTGTAATGCAACAAATGCAAATTCGAAAGGAAAAATTAAACTTGGTGTAACAAGTTGGAAAGAAAATATCGCAACCGCAAATATGTGGAAAGTTTTATTAGAAGAAAAAGGCTATAAAGTTGAACTCATGTATTTAGAAAAAGCTGCGATATGGACTGGCGTTGCACGCGGTGATGTTGATGCGAATCTAGAAGTATGGCTTCCTGTTACGGATAAACCATTAAATGCGCGTTACAAAGATGACATCGTCTTAAAATCAAAATGGTATGAAGGTACCGGGCTTGGTTTAGTCGTCCCTTCTTATGTGAAAAACGTTAACAGTATTGAAGATTTAAATGCACATAAAGATGAGCTAGATAATAAAATTGTTGGGATTGAACCTGGTAGTAGCCTTATGAATTTAACAAATAAAGCAATGAAGGAATATGATATAAAACTAAAACTTGTCCAATCTTCAGAAGCTGCGATGATGAGCGAACTAAAGAAGGCATATACGAAAAAGAAACCAATCGCTGTTACGCTTTGGAATCCTCATTGGGGCTTTTCAGAATTTGACTTAAAATATTTAAAAGACCCTAAGAAAGTATATGGTGAAAAAGATGACATTTATTACTCAGTTCGTAAAGGTTTCGAAAAAGATCATCCGGATATTGTGAAATACTTTGATCAATGGAAAATGAACGATGAACAACTAGGTACTTTAATGGTCATGCTAAATAAAACGAAAGATCCGGAAGAAGCCGCGCGAAAATGGATTAAAAAAAATCAAGCTTTAGTTGATGAATGGATAAAAGAATAAAGAACGACAAAAACAGGCTAGAGAATTCAACCTATTCTCTAGCCTGTTTAATATTATTTTTTCTCAATAACTGCATCGACAATTCCATATTCCTTCGCTTCTACTGCCGTCATAAAATAATCTCTTTCTGTATCATGAGCTACCTTTTCTACTGGTTGCCCTGTTCGATCAGATATGATTTTGTTAATATCATGTTTTAACTTTAATATTCTTTTTGCTGTAATTTCAATCTCCGTTGCTTGCCCTTTTACACCGCCGAGCGGCTGATGAATCATAATTTCACTGTTAGGGAGCGCAAATCTTTTTCCCTTTGCGCCAGCTAATAGTAAAAGCGCACCAAATGATGCCGCAAAGCCCATACAAAGTGTTTGCACATCTGGTTTAATAAGGTTCATCGTATCTAATATTGCAAATCCTGCTGTCGTTGAACCGCCCGGACTATTGATATAGAGGAATATATCTTTTTCTGCGTCTTCCGCTTCTAAAAATAATAATTGTGCTACTACACTGCTTGCAACTTGATCGTTAATTTCTGAACCGATCATAATAATTCGGTCTTTTAATAACCTTGAATATATATCATAGGAGCGCTCTCCTAATTTCGTTTGTTCTACTACGTAAGGAATTGCATTCATATTAAATCCCTCCATCTATTTTATGCCGCACTAAGCATACAACTGTAAGAAGAAGGTTTTTTCATACTGAATAATAACACCGGTTGTATTGATGGTAACTTAGTGAAGTCTATTGTTGGGAGAAGTTTCGTCAACAATTCAGGTCTTTCTTCACGAATAGAAGTTACAACGATTTCAACATCATCCGTGTACTCCACTATTTCAATGCCTTCTTCACTTACAGTTTTCAGCCTATTTCTACTCCTAAATAACGATGCTTTTACTGCACCTTCTGATACCGAACATACTTTAGCGATATCCGCGATACTATACTGAAAAACATCCTTCAATAATAAAATTACAGATTGTTGCACATTTAACGAAGACAATACTTTCCCTACCATTTCATGCAAATCTGCAATTTTTTCATGTGGTTCTTCAAATGTAATTTGCTGTTCTAACTTTTCTTGAACGGATTTTGATTTCATTTGATCTAACCATTGATTTCGAGCAATTTTATACAGAAGTGTTATACAAATTTTCTTCTCACTATACTTTTGAAGAACTTTGCAAATTGCTTCTTGGGCAAGGTCTTCCCCATCCCATTTATTCTTCGTCAAAAACGTACAGTATCTTTTTACCTCTGCATAATGTTCGATTAATAAATTTATATTTGAATGATTCATATCGATATGATTCTTTAAAATCTGAGTTACTTTTGTGCACAAAATAACCACTCCTTTTCAGCGCTTATTTATTAAACGATTGAACAAATAAAAAAGTTACGGTGCTTGTAAAAAAATTTTATGTTTATGTTCATGAATACGGGTCATAAATATGTTATATAGAATTTTACATGAGGAGGAATCAATTTGCCAAAATTAACAGTGGAAGGTACCGGAACTTTTGATATTAAAAAAGGAACGAAATTAGTATTAGCACTTGAAGATAACGGTGTACACATTCTTCATCGTTGCGGTGGCAAAGCCAGATGTACAACTTGCCGAATTGAAGTCATTGCAGGTGATTTTTGCGAGGCGACAAATGATGAAAAACAAGCTATTACGGAAAAAGGAATTGAAGACCACTTACGATTATCGTGCCAAATGCGTGTACATAAAGATATTACTGTTCGCCCTATACTTACAGTTGAAAATTCCGGTTTAGATGCTGGACCACGCCCGGCGGAGTAAAATGATGAATTTAAAACAACTTGCAGGCGAATATGCTGCTGGCTTTGTAAGAGATGGTATGACGATTGGACTTGGTACGGGTTCAACCGTATATTGGACGATACAAAAGTTAGGTCAACGTGTACAAGAAGGGTTATCTATTCAAGCTGTACCGACATCAAAAGAAACTGAAGTATTAGCAAAGCAATTATCTATTCCGCTAATCTCTTTAAATGAAATTGATATACTTGATCTCACAATTGATGGAGCAGATGAAATGAATTCAAATTTACAGTTAATAAAAGGCGGCGGTGGTGCATTACTTCGTGAAAAAATTGTTGCCGCTTCCTCTAAAGAACTTATCATTATTGCAGATGAATCCAAACTCGTTTCACACTTAGGTGTCTTTCCACTTCCTGTTGAAATCATCCCCTTCTCTTGGAAGCAAACTGAAAAGCGAGTGCAAGCTTTAGGATGCGAAACACGTTTACGTATGAAGGATGACGGACCTTTTATAACTGATAACGGCAATTTAATTATTGATAGTATTTTTCCAAACAAAATATTGAATCCAAATGAAACACATACAAAGTTAAAAATGATTACCGGTGTAGTTGAAACAGGATTATTTATTAATATGACGAGCAAAGCGATCATCGGAACAGAAAACGGTATAAAAGAATATTAACCATATTAAAAACTGACTTTCGCAAGTCAGTCTTTTTTTTGTGCTTTTATAGTATTACATTATGATATACTATGAAAACACATTCATAACACACTAGAAAGGGCTGAACAATTTGCAATCCAAACTCATAACAGAACTTACAGATTTAGAAACTGCCTTTCACATTCGAAAAGAAGTCTTTGTAAAAGAACAAGGTGTCCCACTTGAAGATGAATTCGATACATTTGATGAAATCGGTGAGAAATGTAAACATGTTTTAGTTTATTATAATGAGCTTCCTGTAGGAACTGGTCGTATACGATTCGTTGACGGAATGGGTAAACTAGAACGAATTTGTATTTTAAAAGACTATCGCAAATACGGATTAGGAAAAGTAATAATCAAAGCACTAGAAGAGATTGCTCGTAACAAAGAAGCAAAAAAAGTTAAACTACACGGTCAAACACAAGCTGAAGGGTTTTATGAAAAATTAGGTTATCAAACTTCTTCCGACGTATTTATGGAAGATGGAATTCCGCACATACTTATGATGAAAGAATTGGCGTGATACATAGGGTATTATATGAATCTGCATTATGGATTCATATAATACCCTTTCTGTATCTTATTCGTTTCAAAGCCTCTTTAATGAATATTCTAGACGGAAATTTAGTGCTATCCCAACAATACTATGAATAGAGATGCATTCGATATATACTCTTATACCGCTAAATTTACGCTTCTTACAAATAAAAAAATGGTGATCCTTGCACACTCAGGAATCATCGTTTTTTTATTTGTATAACGTTTAATTTGATTTTATTCTTGTAGAAGAGGCTTTGCTATTCCATATTCTAAATCCATCACCCATACTGTAATTCGTCAAATTATAGACTGCACAAGTATTTATTAGTCCTAGTATACGCTCCGTTCATAAATGAATGATCCAAGCGATGTTTTTTAAAACAATAGATTCTTGGAAAAAGACATTCGCATTTTAATAATTGATATTTCTCGTAACTTAATATACCCTATTATTAGCAATGAGTTGCATAATTAGAAGTCATCACCAAGAGAATCTGCAGGTATGCAGGTCCTTTTTTATAACATAACTCAAACAAAGCAGAGGTGAAAAGAATGGGGACATTAAAATCTTTAAAGCGTGACGTATACTTATTTATTGCAGGATTAATTTATTTTTCTACAATATGCATTTCAATATATATTACAGAAAATACATTTAACTGGCTGAGTTTTATTCTCGCACTAGCAATGTTATGTAGCTTAGTATTAAGTTTATCAGATATAAAAAATAAAAATTACAAGATAAAATAAAAAGCATCCTATTTAGATGTTTTACTTTCATTTTCTAAATAATATTGTCGTCCATAACCATACAGTTACCGCATACAATACATATTAAACCTAACAAAATTCATTCTTTCCATTTCATCAATTCCTCGCTTCATATAACATAAAAGTGTCTATACCATTTAATATAGACACACTTTCACATGTATAGTTTTAATAACGGCCTGTAAATTTTAAAATTTCATCTGCAGCTTGCTTATACCCACCTGATTTTCGGAATGACTCCTTCATATTCAAAGCAGTTTCTTTGAATGAAGAGTTATTTAATACTAAACCTACACTTTCACGTAGTTGATCCTCAGTTATTTCTTTCATATGTAACTTAATTCCTGCCCCGAGAGTCTCCACCTGCTTCGCAATTACTGGCTGATCCGCACTTTGCGGAATTACAATTAGTGGCACCCCATTATAAAGTCCTTCATGTGTACTGTTCATCCCGCCGTGTGTAATAAATAGTTTCGTATATTTGAGAAGTTCAGTTTGTGGTACATAGTTTTTCACAATGAAGTTTTTAGGGATATTACCTAAATCACTTATTTCCGTTTTGTTGCCAATAGACATAACAATTGTATGCTTACTATTCTCGAACGCCTTCATACAAAGTTTATAAAAATCAAGCGCTTCATTAAAAACAGTACCTAATGAAATGTAAATCAGGCTTTTTTCTTCAATTGGAGTGTAATCAAAACCTTCATTTTTCACTTGTGTAGATATAGATGGACCCACAAATTTGAATGTTTCATTAAATGTATCCCCAAAAGGTTGGAACTCCTTAATTGTATACACAATAGTAAGTGAAGCTGGATTACAGAAAACTTCATACGGTGCGTTTATATCAACACCATATTTTTCTTTAATTCCATTAGTTAAGTTTTCAAAATCATTATGTACTCTATCCTGAACTTCCAGTGGGATATTTTTAGAAAGATGGTCTAACATTTGTTTAAATGATTTTTCGTCCTGTGCAAACGATGTGCATGAATTTATTGCTGGAAGCTTTAGAATTTGAGCAAGTAAACGGCCACAGCCAAACATAGAATCATGAATCATGTAATCAAAATGTTCTCCTTCAATTTGTTCTAAAACACAAGGTATTACAACATCCGTTGTATGTAGAAGGCCGTTTATTCTTTCCTGTAAATAATTTCGACCACCGGAAAGAAATGCTTGTATAAATTTTTGATCGTCAAATGTTCGTACAGTAGCACCTGTCTTCTCAATACGATCCCTGAAGGCCTCTATTGAAAAATAAACTACCTCTTCACCACGAGAAATCAGTTCTTCTACAACTTGTAATGTTGGATTTATATGTCCTTCTGATCCAGCGTTAATGAATAAAACACGTGCCATTATAAACACTCCTTAAATTTAAAAATTTCTATGTTGTAAAGAGTATGGATACTTTCCATACTCTTTACGGTGTTATATGTATCATTTTCCTGCTAAATTGACCTAGCAAGCCTAAAACCAAGATCATCTATATAAAATGTAGGATGACTACGACGGCGACAAGTGGCACCGCAACCTCTAGCTGCTTCAGCCCAACTACCACCACGAAAAATGCGGTATGACCCGTACACTGTTTCATCATACAAATCATAGCACCATTCCCAAACGTTCCCTAACATATCATAAAGTCCCCATGCATTCGGCTCTTTTTTACCGACGTCATGAATTTGTCCATTTGAATTTTCATTATACCATGCTATTTTCTGAAGTTCCCCATACGTATATCCCGTCGTACCAGCTTTACATGCGTATTGCCACTCTGCCTCAGTCGGTAATCGATAGCCATTTGAATGTAAGTTACAACTAACCTTTTTCCCATCATCTTGTATAGAATAATACTCTGTAAACCCTGCTATTTTAGACAGTAAATTACAAAAAGCAATTGCATCATGCCATGAAATATTTACAACAGGTTTATTACCATTTTCATTACCATTTAGTGCACGATTCGTAATTGCGTAATATATTTCCGCTGTTACAACATACTTTGCAAGAAGAAATGGTTTTATTTGAACTTGCCATTCTTTTTTTATTCGATCATCTCTTAATTCCACTTTTCCTGCTGGAATTTTCACCATATTAGAATCAACCGGGCCAATGAATCTATTCAATCCTATCCCCCCATGTTACTTCTTTTTATAATCTAACTATTTATGGTATCGTGCTTCTCTAAAAATAGTCTTACTTCATTTGAAGATTTTAAAATAATAACATCTGTATCCTTACTCAATTGATTTAGCCTCTTTAAAATTGAAGGGCGTTTAGTTTTAGGATACTCCCATATCCATTTGAAAAATTGCAAGTCAAATCTTTCTTCACATCCAGCACCCATATCCGGTCTTGTTTTATTTCGATATTGTACAATTCTCTTAAAAGCACGATAAACACATATTGTTCTATGAATATCAAGGAAGATAATTGTATCAGCTGCGTTAATTCTTATGTCCATTGTCCCGCCATAATTCCCATCAATAATCCACTTTTCTTCTTTAACTAATTCATTTTGAACCGTTCTTTGTTCCTCTTTCGGTACACCCTCCCAATTTGGTTTCCAAAATAGTGCATCAAGATGATGCACCTTAATATTTAATTTATTCCCTAACTGTTTTGCTAATGTAGATTTTCCTGAACCACCAGAACCTATTAATATTATTTTTTTCATATGAGTACGATTCGTTCTATAGATTCTTCAATATCTTCCTTATTAGCAAAAATCCATAAAAACATCTCTTCATTTAACTTTAGTAAATCTTTTAACTGAACAAAATAAGTAATAAATATAATTTGAATTGAAAGCATTACATACCAAATTGATTGTAGTTCTTCTCTCGTTAAAATGTTTTGCTTATAATATCCTTTAAAAATTTCACTTACAATTTGTAACCATTTCCCTCTTAATGTTTCATCACTAAATATCTCACTTAAAATACTTGTACAGCAATAGCATAAATCGAATACTCTAACGTTTTCTTCTAGAAGCTCAAAATCGATAAACCCTTGAAAATCACTTTCTCTAAAGATTACATTTGATAAGTGCATATCGCGATGAATAATTTGTTTCGGTAATGAGTGAACCGTTTCCTTGAAAGTTGTATGTATTTGATCCATTTTTTGAATTACATCCTGATGAACATGCTCATTCTTTACTAAATTCGGTAATGCCGATTCGTATACCACTTTATATAACTCTCTTTTTATTAACTCGTTAGCACTATTCACTAAATTTAGTTCGTGATGTAAATTAGCTATTTCCTCTCCAATTGTGCTTCCTAGCACTTTTAGCTTTTCTGTATCTTTTATTTCTAGTACACTTCCGGCAACATATTCGTACAAACAATAATACTTCTCTTTATAAAATACGTACCTTTCATCATTTCTCGTTTTTACTAATTTTTGTACTTTAGCTCCTTTTTCATCAAGCTGTTCTAATACATTTAGTTCAACTAGAAACTGTTTTATCGATCCCTTTTCCTTTAAAATATACGCTTTATTATTACAATGAATCTTTGTTACGTTTGGTTGTATTTCAGTAGCTGTGACATCTTTATCTTGAAACCAAAACTTTGCAATTTCTAATATATCCTTCATGTACAAATCCCCCTTTTTAAAGTCACTTATTTCTTCCATAATATATACTCGCAAAACAATCCGACTCCAACACCAATTGTGTAAGCCACTAAATCACTCCATAAAAATCCGTAACCTAATACGAGTCCACCTAAAGTCGTTGCGCGAATGCTATCAATCCATTCCGCATGGTACAATTGGCTAATTTCAATCCCGTAGCAAAATATCAAACTAATAAAAGCTAATTTCCTCGTTTCTATTTTAGGAAACAAAAATCCGAATCCAGTAAAAATCATTAATGCCCATAAAGCATCACCTAAGTACTCATTTAACAAATCTGGTAACGCAAAAGCAAACTTTCTTGAACTAAGACCTAAAATAATAACAACTATAGTAAACAATGCATATAGTAATCTATTTCGTTTCGTATTCATTTCAAAATCCCCTAATTCATAATTTTAAACTGCAAATAGCTAGTAAAATATAATCATTTTACTAGCTATTTATAGTCGACTTCACTTTGTATTTAATCCAATAACTCTTGCTGCTTTTTCTTTGAAAACGATTGTAATACTAAATCATACGACCAATCTATCATCTTATTAATTTGTTCTTGTCCTACATCCTTATGTATGTACACCGTATTCCAATGTTTTTTATTCATATGATATCCAGGAATAATTGTTTCCGGGTAATCTTCCCTTATTCGTAAAGAGAGTTCTGGATCACATTTTAATGTAATTGCAGCTTTTTCCCCTTCTTCATGATTCACTATCGCAAATATTTTATTATTTAACCTCATACATGTTGCACTCCAGCCATCTGGAGAATCTTCTGTCGCTTTTCTTTTCGATAAACAATATGCTCTTGTTGCATTCATTCTAATTGGCACCTCTTATTCTTTCACTATTTGATTACGATGCATCACAATTTGCTTCGTCTCTTGAAATTGCTGTTTACCATAAAACTTTATTAGTTTCTCTCCGCAAAATAGACTAACAATATCAATATGAGAAATCTCTTTCAGTAACAATGTTAGCATCTTCTCACCAATTCCTTTGTTTCTTACACTTTCATGTACGACAACATCTTCAATATACGCCCGAAAAACACCATCAGTAACAACTCTAGCAAATCCAATTAATTCGTTTTCTTCCCATACTCCAATTGCTATACTATTTTTTAACATTTTTTCAATATCGACTTCTTTTCTTTCTGGCCACCAGCCTACAGAATCGTAAAGTTTCTTTATTTTTTCTACACAGATTGGTTGTTCATGTTGTAATTTATACGTGTACATTTTCTTTCTCCCTCCCATCAACTAGTATACATAATATTATTATAATC
Organism: Bacillus nitratireducens; assembly: GCF_036320425.1. Lineage (NCBI taxonomy): Bacteria > Bacillati > Bacillota > Bacilli > Caryophanales > Bacillaceae > Bacillus > Bacillus nitratireducens. Next base: position 307,160 of record NZ_JAUMJO010000004.1, on the reverse strand, counting down.
TCTTTTCTAAAAAGTGTTGACTATGCGCTTTAGGATGATCTTCAACAACACCATATTCTCGGTATCCGTGCTTTTTATAAAAATCTGGTGCTTGGAAACTAAATGAATCTAGTAAAATGAGTCTACACCCTTTTTCCTTCGCAATGTCCTCAATTTTATGTAGCAATTGACTACCATAACCATCATGACGAACTGATTCATCCACCCATAAAAAATCGATATGAAGATGATAAAAATACATCGTTCCTGTTACCCCGCCAAAGATTTTTCCATCTTCATCTTTCACTACGAAGCTTACTTGTTCCATCGGTTGCTTTACTTCATCTTTTAATATAGACATGTTATATTGAATCACTTTATTTTTAATGTATTCTCCTTCAGTGCGAGAACCGGTTTCTATATGCTTCATATATACTTCTTCCTTTCAATTCTTATAATTTTCACTGCATCATTTCAATAGATTGATCAATACAAATCTACCATGTGTAACAAAACAAAAAACTAATTAATCCCGGCATTGATACATGCCTCGTCCTTGCATAACTCATGACGATTAAACTAGTAATTTATAATAAAATAGATGGCCAAAAAATAAGTACTGTTTTAAGTAAAACCATGTTCCTTATTTATTTTAGAATAGGTTTATATTTGTTTCATAAGGGCTTATGTTTATTTTTATTTTTAAAGGCTTTTTCCTTATACTTAAGTGTTAGCCAAATCATAGACTATAGAGTGTAAGTGGGTGAATGATAAGGATGGTGTAAAAATGAGTGAATTTAAAAAGAAATTTCATATTCCGTGCGAATGTTTTGGTCCCCCTATGCCTCCACCTGAAATTGGTCCAACGGGTCCAACGGGTCCAACAGGTCCAACAGGTCCAACAGGTCCAACAGGTCCAACAGGTCCAACAGCAGTAGGGTGTTGTCCATGTAATAATATTCTTGACAACCCTGGATTTGACGAGCCAGCAGTAGTAGGAGATCCAGTTCCAGGTTGGAATCAAGCAGGTTCCGTTTCAGAAGTAGGGTTTCCAAACGTTCATAGTGGCCGGTTTCTGTCAGATGGTTCATTTAGTCTCTTAGCTGCATCAATTAATCCAGGTGGAAGTATTAATCAAACAGTTGATGTTGACGCAGGTTGTTGTTATACGCTTTCTTTTGCTGCAGATGTAAGGGATGGTGCATTTCTTATAGCTTCAGTATCTTTTCCAGAACTTGGGCAAGCATGTCCTCCTGCCCCTGTAACTCTTGGTCCATTAAATATTCCACATATTGTACCAGTTATGAATCAGCCGCAATCTCTTTTCCAACATTATATCCTTGTTGTATGTATACCAGCTACTGTAACTACAGCATGTATTTCTTTCCAAAATACTGCTACAGGCGGAGAAGGCGCAACAGCTTTTGTTGACAATGTTGTATTTCAGCCGACTGGTGGACCTTGTACTTCGTGTTCACAAAATTTCTAATGTATTGATGTACTTGAGCTTTTCGTTTTGCTGGCGGATCACAAAACCATTAAGGAGAGCCTTTGTGCTCTCTTTTTATGTTAGAAATCACCAGACACTCCCATATGCTGAGCGCATTACCTTATAGTCCCGATATATATGAGGGATTCACCTTTGTAAACGGCATACTCCTTTAGGTGCACTATTCTCCTCCCTGCTATTAAAATAACGTTTTTATTCAATTATCGGTTACAACGTTTGTTTCACTTGTCATCTTATATTCTTTATATAAGCACTTCAAAGCTTCTAGAATTGTTTCATCAACCTCTTTATTATCAAATCGATTAGGTAAATCTCTTCCCCCAATTACATAAAGAAACGGAAATTCATGAAACATTCCTATTATACCAATATTTATTGTAGCCGTGGGCAATCCACCTGTCATATGTGCTAGATGATAATAAGGTATACCTTCATACTCTCCTTGTTGTCTTACCATTCCATTAATAATAGGTTCCCATAATTCTGGTTCTGATTTGTATCCTTGAAAAATGTGTACTAAAAGTGTATGTACTTGATTTAACTCTCCAACATTTTGTTCATCTCTAGGGTTTTCTTGTATGTGAATCTTTGAAAAGTAGGTTGAAACATATTCTCTAATAGTATCCCATCCTCCGCAGTGCATCACAATTGACTCAGCAATATAACTGTCGTGACATGCTATCATTACTTCAACCGCTTTACTAAGTGCTAATGTAGCTCTGTCTTGTAAGTGAGGATATAACTGCGCACTATCCTCATTTGGATTATACTTAATGTCATAAAGTGTATCACTCCAACTAATAAGTTTATCCTTTACCATCTTTGCTACTGCAAATCCAATTGCCACTTTTGCTGCTGATGCTAACGGAACGTACAGCTCATTGTTATAGGCAGCAACTATATTTCCATTCTTTGTTGAACAAACAAGTATTCCAACTTGACCAGTTTGTATTTCTTTTATTTTTCGTATGACCGTTTCCATATTCATTCCTCTTTTTATATTGTTTTATCACCCTCTGAAAATTCGATATGAAATGTAAAAACCCTTTTTTGTTAAATTATATTGGTGAATACAAAAAAGATAGTATGAGATTTCTTCATACTATCTTTTGAAATATATACAATTTCTTTTTCAAATCATTTTACAACAATAAATACAGCTATTCTTCAGTAGGGTTTTCAGGACCATTAAGCTCCAATTGATAAAAAGCTAAATCTAGCCATCCATTGAACTTATAACCAGCCTTTTTTATTGTTCCCGAATAAACAAATCCGAAGTTTTTATGCAGTGCAATGCTTTTTTCATTTTCCGCATCAATTCCAGCAATTAAGGTCATATATTCTCTTTCTTTTGCAATTGTGATTAATTCTTCCATTAAAGAGGACCCAATTCCATTTTTTCTATATTCCCTATCAACATACACAGAATGTTCAACTGAATATTTATAGGCAGGCCATGCCCTAAAGGGGCCAAATGTCGCAAATCCTACTACTTTATTATCTAGCTCATAGACTAAAATTGGATAGCCATCAGCCTTTTTTTGTTCATACCAATCTATTCTATTTTCAAGGGTTACAGGTTTAAACGCATATACAGCTGTTGAATTAAAGATTGCATCATTATAAATATCTAAAATGTATGTTACATCTTGTTTCCTTGCTTCCCTTATCATTGCTTTCTTCCTTTCATAATGTTTATCTTCTTTAATCACCTATTTATCAACTTTTCTTTTTCATTCCTAGATACGAATACGAGTTTTTCGGAAACCATCAAATATATTTAATGCGGCAGATAAAATATAAATGATAATACCTCCACCAATTAACCACTTTTTAAATTCCTCTGGAGAAGTAGTAAACACATTTGCCACATACGTAATAAATCCTTCGTTAAATAAATGCGGATTTACTACAATTACAATGAATACTATTGTTCCACCTATTTGAAGAATACCATTCCAAATTGCCAACTTTTTCGTCCATTGTCCTTGTACTAACTTATAAAGAGATATACCTATTTCAAATACGATCATAATTACAACGATTGGCCAATACTGAAGTAACACATCTTGATTAAAAGTTGGCGCGACAAATTTCAGTCCGCTTTCTGTACCATGATATATACCTACAAGATGATTCGCATAAAAGTAAAGTGTGGCCCATATTGCAGTCCACATCAAACCTCCAAACACTTCAAACTTTGAGATCGCCTTTTTCTTCGGGATATACGAAATATTTTTCAAATCATCTGGCGTCCATTTTTTTAAACTTGTTGTTAATGGTTGTGGGTCCTTTTCTTTATCCGTTCTTTCTATAACAGCAAATACAAGTGTCAACCAGAAAAATACATGGAGGCCTACTTCGACAATTTCCCCAATGCCTTTTCCTATCAATTGTAAAATAACATTTAATACTGCTTGATCACCAGTATAGCCTATAAAATTTTCTGCAACCATTGAAATGAGTGCGATAACAGCTGCAATTGGTATGATCATTTTTAATAATGTCGTATACACATCAAAATAACGTGGCCCAATTAAATGCATCGGTCTATCCAAATACCCATTAGCCAATGAAACCGGGCTCCCCAATTTTTCAAGGACACTTTTTACATCTTCCTCATTGTACTCATCAGGTAACATATCCTCTATTGTCGACCGTAATTCAAGCGTAATATCTTCACGATTTTTTTCAGGTAATCTCTTCGCAACTTCATTGACGTACATATCAATCAAACTCATTCTTGTCCTCCTCCTTTAATAAGTTATAAAGTTCTTTCGAATCCTTTATCCATTCCTTTTTTAACTGTAAAAATATCTCTAATCCGTATTCGCTTAAAACATAATACTTACGAGGTCTACTCTCCGTTTTATCCCAACTACTCGTCACTAGCTCCTGCTTTTCTAATCGGCGAAGTAGTGGATATAAAGTACTTTGATCGATTACGATTCCTGATTGCTCCAATAATTGGACAAGCGAATATCCATATTGCGGCGTTCTTAGTTGACTTAAAACCGCTAATGTCAATGTCCCTCTCCTTAGCTCAGTAATTAATGAATTTAATAAAGTATCCATTCACCCACCTCATTTCCATTACTATATGTCATACAGTATGTGTTTTATACTATGTATCGTACAGTATTAGTGTGACAAAAACAATAATTTTTCAAAAAATATATACAATAAAAAGCACAAACTATATAATTTGCGCTTTTCTAGCAAACTTAAATACCTATAACACTCTTAATTTTTTCCCTCTGGTAATAAAAAATCTCCCTTTTCTTTAAGAAATGGAACAACACCTACAATTGCCTCAAAATTGATTACTCCATATACATGCGGGTATTCTTGACCGTTAGAAGCAAGTTCATATTTTATTTCTGCATTTACTAGGGATGGATCAATTGTAAGTAATAATACATCTTCTTCATGACTGAAATGTTTTTGAGCAACTTTTAAAGCTTGATCTAATAATGAACAATGAATGAACCCCTCATCTTTAAGAGAGGCTTCATTAATCTCTCTAGTTGTTTTGGCGATTTCCCAATTTCTTTTTGTTATTACTTTTGTAATCATTCCATTTTCTCCTCCGTATCTTTATATAGAAAAACAAGAGGTCTTCTGTTCATTACTAGAAAAGCCTCTTGAATTTGTTGTATATCCCTATCTCTTAATTAACGGAGATACTTCCCCACTATAGAAAATCCATAAATCATGCAGCGATCTTGTACATCCGACATACAATAATTTCGCATCATGTTTTGTATTTTTGTAATGCTCCTCATCAACGTCGATTAGAAGTACTGCATCAAATTCTAATCCTTTCGCCAAGTATACAGGTACTACCGAAATGCCACCTTCATACTTACTTTGATCTGCTTCAATGAAGTTAACAGTCAACCCTGCATTTGTTAATTTCTCATATATATCACGGCATTCATCATCTGTTCTTCCAATTACCGCAATTGTTTTCACATCTTCATTTTGTAAATGCTGTACTGTCTGTAAAACTTCAGTAAATTGGTCCTCTGCCCGAATTACTTTCACGTCTTCACCGCTACGGAAAACTGGTGTAGCAAGTCCTACAGGAATTTCTGCATTTCTTATTATTTCATTCGCAAATTCAATAATTTCTTTTGTAGAACGATAACTTCTCGTCAGTTCATAATAACCTGTTTCTTGGAATACTTCCTTAAAAGCATTCCAATCTTCAATTCCTTGATAATCATAAATCGCTTGAGATAAATCACCTAATATAGTGAAAGAATTACCTAGTGTAATTTCTTTTAATACATATACTTGGAATGGCGAGAAATCCTGCGCTTCATCAATAACGACGTGATGGAACTTTTGTCCAATTTCAATTCCTGTTATGCGATGATGTATGTAAATTAAAGCTGGTAAGTCTTCTACATACACTTCCTTTTTACGACAATTCTTTTCTGTTTCTTGAACAAGTTCTTCAGGTAATACTTCGAGTATTTCTTTACTCTTTATCATTGAATTATATAGTGAAAGCGGGCTCATTTTCGGCCAAAAATTCATATATGTGTTCAATCTCTTTGTCGCTTCTTTTTTTAGTAATTTTTTCTCGTTTGTTTCTCCAAACTTTTTAAGCTCAATTTCAATCCAGCGCTTCATACGGCCGACTAAACGTTCTCTTCTTTTCTTTAATGGATAGTGTTTATATTCAACCTGCATCCATTTTTTAACGTCTTCCACTGGAATAACAGCTTTATCCCATGCCTCAAAATCTTTTGTTGGCATTAAATCTTTTTCAAATTGAATCATTCTTTCTTCAATAAACGACTTAAATTCCAGCGTGCCTTTCAATTTACCTAGCATAACCTTTTTTTCATCGCGATTAATTGAGAAAGCTTCTTTTAATTTTTCTTCTGTCTGCTTCAGTTTCACTGAACCCTCTAGCAGACGCAATGCCCAATCTGGAAACGTTGTTTGACTAATATTTCCTACCCCTAACTCAGGAAGTACACTTGAAATATAGTCTAAAAACAAACTGTTTGGAGCGAATACGATCATTCTCTCCGCTTCAAGTTGTTCCCGATATTCATAAATTAAAAAAGCAAGGCGATGTAAAGCGATCGTTGTTTTTCCGCTCCCTGCAACCCCTTGAATTAATAATGGTAAGTTTCTTTCCGCACGAATAATATCATTTTGCTCCGATTGTATAGTCGAAACGATATCTTTTAATTTATTATCTTTATTCTCACCTAATCGATATAGAAGAAAATCATCAGCATGCGAGACATCTTCATTTCCTTTTACATATGTATCAACAACACGTTCTAGTTCTCTCTTTCGAATCGAAATGTTTCGTTTTAAATAAACATCGCCTTCTACTAATCCGTCTGGTGAATGATAAAATGCCAGTTCATCACCACCGGTAAATGAATAAAACATACTCGCGACAGGTGCTCGCCAATCAATTACAATTGGTTTCATCGTATCTTTATCTGAAACACCTACTTTACCGATGTAAATCGGCATTACATCTTCCTTGCCATCCTCCTGAAAATCTAATCTTCCAAAGTACGGCTCATGTACACCAATACGTAAATTTTGTCTATTAGATTCCCTCATACTTTCAAGAATTTGCTCTTTAAAATCTTCTCCATAATAAACCGGGATTTTTTCAAGCTGTTCTAATTGATCATCCATCGTACTTAAAGTATCTTTCATTTTTTGTAACTCTTCTTCAAAAATGTTGTTCATTTGATGATTCCCTCCTGTCCGTTCCAATTTTTTCAGTCGAGATACAATTGTAATAAAAATCCATTCATAAAGTCAATAGTTTGATTGAGAATTTTCCAAATTAAAGAAAAACACGAAAAATATGCCTCTTTATCTAAGCTTTTGAAGTATCTTTAAAACAAAATTTTCTCTCTCTTTATTTTTTTCATTTCATAAATTGCTTACAAAAGGAACTGTATGTGAAAATAATCATTCTAGTTATCCGAATCATTCCACTGACGACTTATTTCTAGGCCATAATCCATATCGTACACTTCTTTTATAGCTTTAACTTTTTCAAGACTTTCATCGCTAAACACAGGTTTATTTTCGAAAGAATGTAGAACGATTCTTTCAAGAAGAACGCCCAGCGAAATATCATGATATTCTGCCATCGCTTTCAAAACTTTTACCATTCTTTTTTCCATCCTAATACCAGTTTGCACACGTTCAACTTTAATTTTTGTTTTTTTTTCATTTATTTGTTCATTATTTTGTTTCATAGATTCACACCCTTAATGCAAAAATGTTATTTTATTACCTTGATAACAATGTATCATTATAACACTGATGTATATTTTGTCAATTGTGTCATTTTATTATTGGTTAATCATTATAGATTCTCACCTTATTACTATTATCAAGATAATGTAATTTGCATCCATATAACGAAAAAAACGCTATTCTTTTTATAAAAATACACAAAAAGGATGGCGTTTTTAATATAAATTTATCGATTTCAAATGAACTAGTATTAGTTTTTAAGGACATACAATGATATATGCCGCCTAATAATTTGAAGTGATTAGTTAGAAAGATTTGATTCGTTTAACAAACTAGTGAATATATTTCACAAAAACTAGTATACCTTTGTGTTTTATTTAGCCAAAACATAGCTCATTCTTCATTAACCCAACCTTTCAGTCTTTTAGAAGCTAACAAAGATATTTATATGAGTATAGAAGCACTCAATCAACAATGCATACCAATTATTTACTTTATTAGATTCTATAAATTTAAAATTCCCTTCACATAAATTTAACTTAATGTGTATGAGGGAGAAGCAAAATCTATTCTTTATTTCTTTTTTACTTTTATACGATACGATAAGCACTCATGTAAAGAAGCTTGCTCTTTATATCGCGATTTCTCAAAATCAAATGCGCCACCCGGGAAAATTGCTACAATATTTAAATTTACTTCATCACATAAATCACTAATCTCTTCAACTGTATAGCAACGTAAAGACTGTGTTACAATCTCATTAGGCTGATTAGGATTCCACCAATGATCTAACATTCTTTCATTTATACTATCATATTCATATTTTCTCATAGCTGAACTTAATGGCATTTCTTGTCCACTTACCTTTTTCCAATACAAAGGTTGATAAATATCAATAAGTGCACATCCATCTTCCTTCATCCAATCTTTAATCCGTTTTAGTAGAAACAATTGCTCATCATCTGTTCCTACACCAAATCCATCTAAATAACTAACCACATCAAATTTTTCTTCAAAGTTAATTTGATAAAAATCTCCACAATGAATGGCAATATCACTACTAGAATGTTCTTTTGCAAAAGAAACCAGCTCTGATACAAGTTCAACAGTTGTCATTCTCACATGTAACTTAGACATCGCTCTAGCAAATCCACCATTCCCTGCACCAAGTTCTAACATCGTTTGAAACGGATATCCAACTTGTTCTTGCACCTCTTTAGCAACCTGCTCTAGCCAGTTTTCCGTATTTATATCATAATTCGACAATTCAAATTGTTTTTTGTGAAATTCTTTCACATTTAACTCGTTCATTATTATTCTCCTCCTGCAATAGATTTTTCTACTACAGGTGAGAAACTAAATTTCTAATACCCATGAAAAATCCCCCTTATTATTTCCCTACATTTATAATTTATCATAATAATAAAAATTTTAAAAATACAAATTCAAAAAGCAGATAATGGATTATTCCACTATCTGCTTTTACATCATTCTATAGCTTCTTTTATTTTCCTTTTTGATACTCCAGCCAATCACCAGAAATGATAACTTTCTTTAACATTTCACTATCTTGAGCAACATACACATATGCATGTATTTCTCTATCCCCAAAATAAATAGTTTGAGTGATCCTGTCATATAAATCACTCTCTGCATTACCTGTATATTCTTCGAGTTCATCTAATTTTTGCAAAACCTCATCATCTACTTCGTAAACTTCCCCATATACCTTTTCCCTGTTTGAACAAATCATTGCAGGATACCCTTCACCTGTATCAAATAATTCACCATACGTCCATGCTGCGTCTGCGATGCATGTTGCACCTTGCATATAATGAGCATTCGTTTGCTCTTTTCTTAACGTGCCATACACAAAAACATGATACATATATTCCTATCCCCTTTATATGTCTCTACTTTCTTATTTGTAAATAAGCACGAATCATAAAGTAACTCACTTCATCTGGAAGCTGTTCTTTAATAGATTTCAAACCGCCTTCTGCATTTTGTACGGCAGTTTCAATTAGAGCTTCATACTCTGCTGGAACAAAGCTGTTCCAGTCTACTTCCATACCATCTTCAAAGCAACGGATTAAATGATTTTCAATCGTTTGTCTCGATAACCCACGTTCCTTTGCAACCTCATTTAAATCAATACCTTGTTTATACATTTCATATGTTTCTAAATGAGAATTTGCTGAAGCTTTCCCTGACTTTTTACGCTCTGAAACAACTTCCGTCTTAATTGTTTCAGCATAGTTTGGGTTTTCCTCAATAAAGTGCTGCACTGCTTGTAAGAAGTGAGAACCGTACTTCACAAGTTTGTGCTCTCCAATTCCTTTTACAGTTAGGAGTTCAGAGTCACTTTGCGGCATTTTCGCACACATATCTTTTAACGTTTGATCAGAGAAAATAACGAACGGAGGCACGCCTTCTCCTTGTGCAATTTCTTTACGCACTTCACGAAGCACTTCAAATAAAGGATGGTCTTGAACAATTTGTCGTGTTTCTACTCGTTCTTTACGTAAAACGTTCTCTTTACCAAGTAGTACTTCTTTACCTTTTTCCGTTACTTTTAATGTCGGATATGTACCATGTTCAACTGCGATCAACTCGTCTGAAATTAAAAACTCAATAAACTCACTGACTTCTTTCACACTACGATTTGATAAAAGTCCGTACGTTGGCAAAGTATGAAAATTAAATTCAATAACTTTCTTATTTTTCGATCCCGTTAATACTTGTGCAATCATTTGTTTCCCAAATCGTTGGTTCGTCCTAATCATACAAGATAGTACCATTTGTGATTCTCTCGTCACATCGATACTTTCACGATCGTCCGTACAATTACCACAGCGTCCACAATCTTCCCCCGGCTCTTCTCCGAAGTATTGCAAAATAAATGATTGTAAACATTGTTCTGTATGACAGTAATCGGTCATATTTTGCAATTTTTCAAGTTCGTTTGAAAAACGTGATTCTCCAGTTGATTGATCGATTAAAAAGCGTTGTACTTGCACATCTTGAGAAGAATATAACAAAATACATTCACTATCTAATCCGTCACGACCAGCACGTCCTGCTTCTTGATAGTAACTTTCCATGTTTTTAGGAAGTTGATAATGGATTACGTAACGAATATTCGATTTATCAATCCCCATTCCGAACGCGGATGTCGCTACCATAACACTGATTTCATCTCGTAAAAAGAGTTCTTGTTGTTCATTTCGATCGTGATCGCTCATACCAGCATGATATTTCGATACCGAAACTCCTGCTTTCCCTAAATCTTCATATAACTGATCGACTACTTTTCTTGTAGCTGCATAAATAATCCCAGATTCCTTCTGATTTTGACGAATATAATCTGCTAAATACGCATTACGATCCTGTCCCTTAATTACTGAAAACGATAAGTTCTCGCGCTCGAACGTTGTCATAATTGTATTTTCTTGATTAATTTCAAGCGTACTACAAATATCATCACGCACTTGTGGTGTTGCTGTTGCTGTTAACGCTAAAACGAGCGGTTTTTCTGGAAGATAATCTAATATACGATGTATATGTAAATAACTCGGGCGGAAATCATGTCCCCACTGCGAAATACAGTGCGCCTCATCAATTGCAATCATCGGGATTTTCATATCGATAAGTTGATCAACAAACTCCATAGAATCAAGTCGCTCAGGCGCCACATAAAGCAACTTATAATGTCCTTGTTTCGCCAATTGAATTCGTTGATTCGCTTCTGCAATAGAAATAGAACTATTAATATATGTAGCGGAAATACCATTTTGTATTAATGTGTCTACTTGATCTTTCATAAGTGAAATCAAAGGTGATATTACTAATGTCGTTCCTTCGAATACTAGTGCGGGAATTTGATAACAAATTGACTTACCACCGCCCGTAGGCATAATACAAACCGTATCCTTTCCATCTAATACATTTTTAATTGTTTCATCTTGTCCTCTTCGGAATGACGAATAACCGAAATAAGACGCTAAAAGTTCTTGAGCTTTTGTAAACAAAAAAGAGTCACCTGCTTTTCTTTATCTTTCATCTATTCCCATTATATCATCAAACTGATTCTCGCCACTTTGAATTTTATAAGTATTTGAGTTCTATTTGCTTCCTACGTTTTCCAACATAAAATAAACAAATCTAGTACACAAGAAGAAAGAATCTCAAAATAAATATTCATTTAATTTACCTTCCTAGAATACTACTAATCGTATACATATGAATTTGAGGAGGTTAAATTATGAAGAGTCGTTACAATAGTTCCATCGAATCTAAAGAGTCAAATAAACAACTCCAATTCTCTAATAATGATGCGTGGAAATATGAATCATTTTATAAGTATCAGCCGTTATTTTCTTATAAAAAACTATTTAATTTCCTTTCTCAACTTTTTAGGCGTTAATACATGTGCCAAATATATATCATTCAAACAAATTTTCTCAACATTAAACTTATAGACTTACTACAATACAGTTGTTATCATATATAATAATCTGTTAGATAACCCCCTTATGTTGACCTGCTTAAATTAGCAGGTCTTTTTACACTTGCATATCACGATATATCGTAACCTGATTAAAAAGTCTTTTCTCCACAAATGATTATAATTCCCAAAAGCAAAATATAAATCCTTTACATTCAAACAAGTAATTCATTTTTTCTCAATACACAAAGTAAATTTCATTTGTTACTATGAAGATACTCCAGATGAGTTTTTGCTCATCTACATTATCTAGTTAATGGGGCCTGCCGCGGGAAGCAGGTCCCTTTGACTTTATTAAAGTCCCATTTTCATTTGGACACATTTACCAGGTTTTTTTAAAAGAATTTTGTGATAATATTACGTAGTCGAGTCCGACATCTCGGCAATACCCTTTTGAGGCTCTGCAACTTCCCTTGCAGAGCCTCTTTTACTTTATATTCAATTTATTCATATATACCACAACATTATTCATTGAATTTCTCCATTTCAAATTCCCTGAAAATAATCTAGGACACGTAACTAAAAATAAATCTTTATCATACTTTGAGTTATACATGTTCAAAGGAGTGTTACTATTTATGTATTCTTATTGGCAATCGTATTACTCCCCCTATCATAATCCTTATGTAAACTATGATTTATCCGTACGTAACTACCGAATTAGTAAAAACGAGAATTTTTTAAAAGGGTTTATGCGTTCTTTATGGGAACAACACGTCGCTTGGACGAGATTAGCTATTATAAGTATTGTATTTAATTTACCAGATGTTAATGTTACTGTTGGACGGCTTCTACAAAACGCAACACATATGGGACTATCACTTGAGCCCTTCTATGGCGAGAATGCAGTAAAGAAATATAGTGCATTAATTAAAGATCATTTAGTAATTGCAGCCGATCTTGTGAAAGCCGCAAAAGCTGGTGATCAAAATGCAGCTGCCGCTATAGAAAAGAAATGGTACGCTAATGGTGATGAAATTACTGAATTTCTTAACAGTATCAACCCATATATAGATAAAGAAGAATTCAGAAAAATGTTTTATGAACATTTAGCACTAACGAAAGCAGAAGCACTTGCCTTCCTAAATAAAGATTATGAAGCAGGAGTAAAACTTTACGATAAAATTGAAAAAGAAGCATTAGAAATGGCCGACATGATAACAAATGCAATCGTAAAACAATTTCCTCAAGTATTTCAATAATAAACCGATTTGTCTTCAAATCGGTTTATTATTGTTTCTATCTAGTTTACATTTTAAACCTCTCCTCTTTACATTTAGCTTATATCGATATATTTTATTAATATCCGTTTTTTATAGGAGGAAATAGTTTGATTAACGCAATTGGTCTCGTATTTATTCTCACAAATAAGCACGAGAAAAAGAAAAAAGTTTATCTGAATGAAAAATTCGCATTAATAGACATTATTGATTCTAAAGAAGTAATTGATGATGAAGGTAACTCATTAGTAGAACTAACATGTAAATACAGTATATATTTAGATGAAAAATACTACTGTAAATCTCTCGATGATTATACTGGACAAGTATTCCCCTTCTTAAGCGCTAAAATAGGAAAGGGACTTCTTAGAAACTTAAATTATTACTTTTCTTACGTTGATGCCTATGATAAAAAACCACCTGTTAAAGAAATAAGACCTCTAATGAAACAAGTAACTAACAGATAGCGGACAGTATTCAAAAAGAAAGCACCTAACTTCAGATGCTTTCTTTTTTTGAATCAGTAACTCGCTAACTTTCATCTCCTTCTAAATATATGTACCCAAGCATACTTTAAAATAAAAACATTGGAGGATTAGGCTGAATGAAATATTCAGAATCAATCGTAAGTATACGGCTTCGAAAAATTAGAACAGTTGGTGTATTTTTTATACTATTTTTAATCGCGTGGCTTGGATATACAAAATTCTTTTATGGAAATGGTTTTCTTTTAGAAAAGAAAAATTCAGTTGAAGTAATGAATACTAGCGTTACTGGAGAAATAGAAAAGAATTTCCATGTAAACTTACAAGGCTTTCGCAAAACGAACCTTGATACACTTATAGATGCTAGTAAAACTGATCCGAGTGAATTATCATTAATCGAAATTATTAACACATCTTGTTCTAAAGAGTGCACAAGTGAACCTTCAACTTACGTTAAATCCAACCACGGATATATCTTTTATACAGAATCTAATGGTACGAATATAGCTCTAAAAATTAAAAAGCAAGATTCATGGGAAATCGAAAAGAAATCTGTTCAAAATGGAATTTAAAAGGTTCATACAAAAAAAGAGTACTTTACTTCAAAGTACTCTTTCAAAGAAAATTACCACTTACGACATTTATCATCATCGTCGTCACGTTTACGATTGCGACGGCAATCATCACAATCACAGTCACGTTTACGATTGCAACGACAATCATCACAATCTCTGCGTCTACATCTTCCAAACATTAAATCATCCCAAAATCTATTACAATCTCTGCGTCTACAACCACAATTATTACACATGAATATGATTCCCCCCTAATATAAAATAGAATTCATCATATTCTATGTTTAAAAGGGTAAAAAGGCTTGTTTAATAGTCTATTTAAAGTGTATAAATGTGATGTAATTTGAATCAAGTACTAATTCATGCCTATATTTCCTGCTGCCCTTCCACAGCCCCCTTCAATCTCTGCAACATATACCCAATGCCTTTACACCCTTCTAATGGATATGTAATGATTTCTTCTGGATATAGCTTCGTCACAACTTTTTTATGCTTCTTCCCTGCAAGCAATACTATTTCATCAAATTGAAGTAAGCCTTTTTCAATCATCTGTTGTTTTAATTGTTCAATGCTAATAATCTCATCACTCTTTGAATCAAATGCAAGATCATAATTTTCCTGTACAATATCATTTGGCCTTAAAAATCCATGCTTCGCTGATAATATAACCCAATTCTCGAAAAACATAGTTCCATACGCCTGACATGCTTTTCCGAATGGACTAATATATACATTTTTTGCCTCTGCCTCTCCATACTCTGGGTACTTATCCCAAATTTTCTTCTTTCCGCATGGAATTATGCATAACCTTTTCATCGTTATTTCTTACCTCGCTTCTATCTTTCTTATGAAATATCAATTTTCCAGTACATTTTTTTACAGAATACTATATACTAATCTTGAAAGATTAAATTACATTATCTTCTATATTTGGTTTAATTTATTTTAGAGCAGTCTATTAAGCATATATTATTACATAAACATACCGTACTAAAGTCACTTTCATACAGCATGCATACACCCCATCCTTTAGTGAGTTTGTGAAGATTTTGTAAAATTAAATACAATAAATCTTCTAACCGCTATTCAATAGTAAAATATACAAATATATTATAAAAAGGAGGTGAATACGTATGAAAAATATACTCCCAGCATTATTAGCTTATATTATCGTTTGTATCATCGCGATTATCATTCCAGCATCTGACGGCTATAATACTGTAGGTTGGAAATTCTTTGTTGGGCAAGCGTACGCAATACCTATTTTCATTATCGCTGCTATTATCACATTTTATATAAATAAGAAAAAGTCTTATGAATAAAAGTTTTTAAGGATAGCTAAAGGCTATCCTTATTTTAATTCGTTAATCAGATCCAGAATAGCGCTAGCAGTATTTTCTATCCTTTCTTCCGAAAAGTCAAACTTAACACCTGTATTTCCGTATATTTCCTGTATAGATAAATTCCAATCTGAACTCGCTCCCACTTTAAAGAAAGCAATCGCTTTTTCTGGATCTTCCCGATAAATTTGAAGCAATTGCATTGCTCCTATTTGTGCAATTGCATATTCAATTTTATAAAAAGGAAACTGAAAATAGTGAAATGACTCTAACCAGCTTGCACCGATTTCATACTCTAATCCTGCAATATCGACTGGTGAATATTGATACCTTTTACATAGCTCAACATATTTCTTATCACGCTCTTCTGGCGTATGGTTTGGATTTGTATAGATCCAGTGTTGGAATACATCTCCTGAAACTGACGACATTAATAAAGACATCGTACGGAACAATTGTACTTGCTGCACTTCCTTATACTCATCCTCTTGCTTATAAAAAACATTAAGCTTATCCATTAATAGTAGCTCAAGACTAAGGGAATAAAGTTCAGCCACCTCTTCACGAAGATATCTTTCCTGCATGCTACTTTCATTGTTAAATTGTTTATAAAAATGTAATGCATGCCCTATTTCATGTATTAGTGCATTAATTGCATAAAATGAAGGACTAAAATTAGAATACACAAAAACATCTTTACTATGAGGTAAGGTAAAACAAGCAGCTCCTGGCGCTTTATTTTCTCGTTCTTCTACGTCAATTAATCCCGCTTTCCTTATATGAGTAAATTCTCCATGAAAGCACGAATCTGTCTTCCGTAACATTTCTTCAACCCCATCCAATAAATCAACGGTATTTTGAAATGGGGCTTTTGGTAAATTACAAGGCGTTAGATCCCAAGGGCGATACGTTTTTACACCGAGATTCTTTTTAGAAAGACTTCCTAACTGTTTCCAAATTGGTACAACATACTTTTCTATAGATTCATGAAGTTTATAACACTCTTCAATACTATAATCTCTATTTTTTTGTTTAAAAGCATATTCACTATAATTATTAAATCCTGCATGTAAAGCTATCTCATTCCGCAATTGTACGAGTTCATTCATAATACAATCTATTTCTATTTTTACTGCACTTCTTGCTTCGCATAAAGCATACCATGCCTTTTCTCGAATATTTCTATTTGGGTTATCTAGCTGTGCTTTTACGTATGCATACGTCTTTTGTTCACCTTCCCAATGAATAGCTATGTTAGACATTATTTCTCTATACTTCGTTATAAGCTCTTGCTCTTTAATGGAAAGAGCAATGTTCTTTTCATTAAACATTTTACTTTTCACCAATCTTGCTTTTTTCATAAATCCATATTTCTGCTCATCTAATAAATCGACAAACGGACAATCTTTAAATTTCTGGTCAAATTTTGCATTGTATCTTTTTAAAAGTGGTTGAATTGTATTTTGATTATACATATGTAAATCACGTAAATTACTATCGTCTGCATCTCTATATGTGGCAATTAAACTATTAGTTAACTCCTCTTCTATTTTAGCGTTTAAACACTGTTCATCCAAAAGCCAACTCTCTAATTCTAAAACAGAAGTAATATTCCGCTCGAAAAGTGCCTGTAATTTACTTTTCAATGTTTCCAAATCAATAAACATACACAATCCCCCTGTTTTTAATTTCAATTTTCTGTTTTTTAGAGATAGAAAAAGACAAGCAGCCAATATGACTACTTGTCCTTCCTGTTTATCCGTACACAATAATATTAAGCTTGGAATGTTTCTGTTAATACTGGCACGATTTGTTTTTTACGAGATACAACACCTTTTAAAGTAGCAGTGTTGTTTTCTAGAGATACGTTGTATGCTTTCTCAACAACGTTTGCTGCTTTACCGATCGCAAGACCAACAGAATCGTTAATTAAGATATCAGTTACAACGAATAAGAATAGGTCTAAACCTTTTTCTTCTACTACTGCAGAGATAACTTTTTCAAGTTCCGCTTGGTGTACAAGAACGTCGTTTGTATCAACAGCGTTTACTTGCGCGATTTCAACTTTCGCGTTACCCATTTGGAATTCTTTAGCGTCAAGAGAGATTAATTGCTCCATTGTTTTTCCGCTTAAGTCAGCACCAGCTTTTAACATTTCTAAGCCGTAGCTATCTGCATCTACACCAGCGATTTCCGCTAATTCACGAGCTGCTGCTACGTCTTGCTCTGTGCAAGTTGGAGATTTGAATAGTAAAGAATCTGAAATGATTGCAGATAACATTAAACCAGCAACTTCTTTACGAATTGTAACGCCATTTTCTTTGTACATTTTGTTTAAGATTGTAGCTGTACATCCAACTGGCTCACAACGGTAGTAAATAGGATCGCTTGTTTCAAAATTAGCAATACGGTGATGGTCGATAACTTCTAACACACGAACAGATTCGATATCGTTAGCACTTTGTTGACGCTCGTTATGGTCAACTAAAATAACGTTGTCCACTTCGCTTGCAACTGTCTCAACAAAACGCGGTCCTTCTACTTTAAAATAGTCTAACGCAAATTGAGTTTCACCGCTGATTTCGCCTAAACGTACAGGCTCAGCATTCATTCCTAATTCTTTTTTCAATTCTGCATAAGCAATTGCAGAACAAATTGCATCTGTATCTGGGTTTTTATGCCCGAAAACTAGTACTTTTTCCATGTTTTCCACCTCTTCATGAAAAGGATATCTTAAAGAAGCAAATATGACAATATTTAAAGCCGAATTTTTTATAAATAATTGTACTTTCTTCTATATTTTTCATAAAAAAGATCATCGAAAATGAATTAGATGATCAAAATGTATATTTAATTTAAAATAGTGTAGGAACTTGCACTACAGTGTTAAACGCAAAATTAGAATTTAAACCATTATTCACAAGGTTCACATCAATAACTTGATAAAACGCATTTCCAGTGTCCGCAATCTCCCAAACAGCTAAAATAAGATGGTAGCCACTACGGTCAGTTGGTACATTTGTTTCATGCGTTACTGTTGTCCCCGGTCTAACTCCGCCATCATTTTTCACATAGAACGGCATTAAATCTAAACTAGACCTTGTTAAAGGCATATTTGGATTCCAATCCTTCTTTGTAATGTAGTATTTCCATTCTTTCGTACTATGAGGAGCGGTTAGTTTCCACTTGAATGTATTCATCCCACCGTTTAACGTAACTTTCTTCCACCTATCAACTGCTTGAACGTCTAAAGCAGGAAAATGGCCAGCTCCTGCGATTTGTCCATCAGAAGGTCCTAATTGCGGAAAACCCCCTATTCCTTCTACACTTTGTGGTTCATATTGAACTGGACCGCAATTTACATTTACCCCTTGCTTACATAAAAAAGATCGGCTCGCTGGTGATTCTACATACCCGTGAGCTGAAGCCTTTTCTGAAAATCCAAATGTTAATAATCCCGTAAGTAATATCCCACCACTCAACATAACCTTTTTCATCTTTTGTAAACTTGTCTTTTTCATTCTTTCATCCCCTTCCCAAAAATGAAACGAAAATAACTATAGTTGCCTAGTCATCTTCTCTACAACCATTATAAGTGGAAGGGCATTACTAAAATAACCCTCTAAAAACTTTCTCAAATTCTTTTAGCTACAAAAATATCAATTCTTCACGCATTTTAATTACCAGTTATCAAATCTATTATTTATTTTGTCGTTTTACTGTTAAATACTTATAACACCGTCTGAAAATACAAGCGGCGTTAAAGTAGTTAATAATTACTTACAATTATATATCACAGTGTAGCTTTGAAAAAAGTTTGATTACATTAACTCTTTAAACCTAGATAAAATAATACAAAGAAAAAGTGTGTTTTGAAAAAGATTGATCTAAACACGCTTTAAATATACTCAATTAAACCATTCGTTTATAAATAAATTACGAAATTGGCAAAGGCATTCTAATTATCGAATAGCCCTCTTCCTCTCAGATTTGCGGAAACAGGCTCCTTTCCTATTTCACGTGCCCATATAGATAACTGACCGATATGGTGGATTTCATGGACAATGACATGACGTATTATCTCTCCGTGTGTACATTCAATGACTCGGCGCCTGATTGGGGCGTCTCTAGAGCTAATCGGTTCTTCATTGAAATCAGTTTCTGAAAGTTTCCGAGAATCCATTTCATTTGTCCAAGCTGTCACAAATGGCTTCACTTTCTCGTGGTATTGATCCGAAAGATTTTTCACTTTTTGCAAGCTAGCATAATCTTCAAACAATGGCTCCTCAGGCACTGGTTCACCTCGCAAACCTAAGATCCACATATATTCCACATCTACAATATGAAATAGGGTATGTAGGATGCTACCAAATCCACCAACCCGTTTCTTTAATAGTTCTTCAGCCGACATATCTTCGCACAATGTAAACCAATCATCACGAACTTGCCAGTTATATTGAAACAGTTTCAACATCACAACAACCTCCATTTTTTAGATTAACATTTTAATATTCACCAAATAACTTCAAAATCAAAATCTAAAAAAACTGTTAAACCTCTCTACAGACTGGCCCTTTAAATTAAACATTCCAGATGAAGGTAAAGGGTCAAAAGAAAAACACTATTATACAGGGGTATATCAAACATTGTTTGAAACTATCCTTCTTTTCAAATAAAAAAACTAAATCATTTTATAATAAATTACCGTTGCATCCAACTCACCATTTGGAGAAATTGCATATTCCGGTATTTTTCCAACTTCTCGATAGTCTAATGATTTGTACAATTTATTCGAAGGGTCTCCTTCTCTAGTATCTAACACTAAAAGAGACCTGTTTTCTTGCTTTGCTCGTTCCTCTGCTTTTTTCATTAGTGAACGTCCGATGCCATTCCGTCTAAAGTTTGGGTGAGTCATTAACTTACAAATTTCGGCCCTATGGGTCCCGTTAGGCTTTGTAACTAGATGTAATTGAACACTTCCTGCCACTTCATTGTTTATTTTAGCAACATATAATATCACTTCTGGCGCTAATACGGTTTGCCAATAATTTATGGCTTCTTGTTGTTCCAGTGGAGGTAAGAAACCAATTGACGCCCCATCATCTACTACTGTTTTCAAAAGTTTAGAAAGCTCTTCCATATCATTTTCTAATTGCTGAATTTCTTCAATTACTAAGTTTTGCATTACTAATTCCCCTTTTGTGTCATTGTACCAAGTTTTATAGAAGGAATAACAGATTACTAAAAGGAAATATATATTTAGATAGAACATACTTTTAGAATGTATGAATGATGGAGGGGTTAACCATTAGCAAAATTGGATTTGACTTAATAAATCACAAGGACGACTTTGATCTTGGATATGAAGATATAGAGGCGATATCTAAGAAATGTAAATTCTCTAACTGCTCTCATACAAATGAACCACATTGCGCAATTAAAAAAGCTATGTCAAATGGAATTCTTACAGAAGAAATAATGAATTGTTATTATCGAGATAAGTATGAATTCGAATATGTATGTAAACAAAAGAACAAAACAAAAGCTATTGATTATATGAAACAATTAAAACTTTTTAGAAAATCTTAAAACTAAATAAAGGGTTGTGGTTTCACATTCCCACTAATTTAAAAACCTTACTTTATTACATTACATACCAGATAATTTTTATACTCAAATTTAATCTCACGTAAAAGAACGTTTTAAACATAAAGTTTAAAACGTTCTTTTATATTCAATGCTTTTGATTTTGCAGTTCACTTATACACTCTTGTACTAAAGTTACCGCTTGACTCATTGCAGCTCCACCAGCAAATGCTGCTGATACACCACACGCTTCCAGAATTTCTTTATCTGAACACCCTTGATCAAGACAGCCTTTTGTATGATAAACGGTACAATATTCATCTTGCGTTGCTAGACTAATTCCTAATGCGATAAGCTGTTTTTCCCTTTTTGTTAAAGCGCCCTCTTGAAAACAAGCTTGCGTGAATGCATTATATGTTTCTGCAATTTCAGGAATTTGGTTTGTAAAACTACCGATACCTTCTTTATAATGATGTAGAACGTCATTTACTGAACTATGTTGTTCGTGTTCCATCTTATTCTTACCCCCATTCTAATTATGTGTACCTATTGTAGTATGTGATGAAAAGAAGGCAATATACCTCATTAAAAAGAATGAATATTCAGTTTATTGTAGCTAAAATTTCAGACTATCATCCACTACTGATTGTTCCTTATAGTTTTTCCTTTCAATTTCTTTACTTCTTTCTTCCCAAAATGTTAAACCTTCAATTCCCACATTTTTAGGATCAAACACTGGATCTTTTCCTTCTTTTTTCTGTGCTTCATAATCTTTTAACACTTTTAATGCAATTTTACTTAATAGTAGAATCGCGATTAAGTTTAACCATGCCATACTACCAATTCCTAAATCTCCAAGGTTCCATAATAGCGACGCTGATTCTACACTACCGATGTAAACCATAATTAAAAATCCAATTTTCAAAACTGGTTTTAACCAGCTATGTTTAAGCTCACGATCTAAATAAGTGAGTGTCGTTTCAGCGATATAGTAATACGCGAGTAAAGTTGTAAATGCGAAGAAGAAGATTGCGATTGAAATAAATATTGGACCAAATCCTGTCATAACAGTTTCAACTGCTTGTTGTGTATAGATTGGACCTGCATCTACATTCCCTATATTCTTTACAATAGCGCTTTTCCCTTCAGGTATTACATTATACATACCTGTTATTAAAATCATAAGCGCTGTCGCTGTACATACAACAATTGTATCGATATATACAGAAAACGCTTGAACTAACCCTTGTTTTGCAGGATGCGATACTTCAGCAGCAGCGGAACTATACGTCGCTTCTCCAACACCAGCAACATTTGAAAACACAGCTCGCTTTACGCCCCATGCAATAGCTGCACCAACGATGCCGCCAAACATTTCATTTACACCAAAAGCACTAGAGAAAATTAAAGCAAACATACTTGGAATTTCTGTTACATTCGCAACTAATACGATACATGTAACAATTACATAACCAATTGCCATAAATGGAACTAGCATTTGCGAAACGCCCGCAATTCTCTTTACGCCGCCAAAAATGATCGCTGCTAATAATACGACTAATAATATACCAGTTATATATTTGTTAATACCATTAGAGTTTTCAAATCCAACTGCGATACTACTAGATTGAATGCCTGGTAATAAAACACCATATGAAAGTGTTACAACGACCGCTACAATGACTGCAAACCATTTCATTTTTAAGCCTTTTTCAATGAAATATGGTGTACCACCGCGGTATTCATTCCCTACTTTACTTTTATACACTTGAGATAATGTTGATTCAACAAAAGCACTAGCTGCCCCTAACAAAGCCATTACCCACATCCAAAATACAGCTCCAGGTCCGCCAAAAGCGATAGCTGTCGCTACTCCTGCGATATTACCTATTCCAACCCTACCTGATAAGGCTAAACAAAACGCTTGAAAGGATGATATTCCCGTCTCCGAGCTCTTCCCTTCAAATAATAGTTTAATCATCTCTTTAAAATAACGAATTTGTAAAAAACGAGTGGCAATTGTAAAATACACCCCTGCTCCTAATGCGAAAACAACTAAACCAATACTCCATACTTGCCCTACTAACCATTCTACTAACTGCTCCATCCAAATCCCCCTTATCATTCTTTTGAAAAAGCAATTCTATATATAAGAAAACGGACAACCTTTTTCATACCTTCCAGTTGTCCGCATCTCTTACTATATTTCATGATTTTATTATCCCGCTATTTGCTGGCAGTAAAACTCCTCACTGAATAGCGTTTCACTTTATATTTACCCAAACACTTTTCACTTCTGTATAATTATCAAGCGCATATGAACCTAACTCACGTCCAATACCTGATTGTTTATATCCACCAAATGGTGCAGCTGCATTTTCTAAGTTATAATCATTAATCCACACTGTTCCTGCCTTTAATTTATTGGCAACTTGGTGTCCCGTTTTAATATTTTGTGTCCATACGCCCGCAGCGAGTCCGTATGAAGAGCGATTTGCTCTTTCGATTACCTCTTCTGTTGAATCAAATGGAAGTACTACGACAACTGGTCCAAAAATTTCTTCTTTTACAATTGTCATATCATCAGTAACATTTGTGAATACCGTTGGCTGTACAAAATAACCTTTTTCAAATGCACGTTCACCGCCAGCTGCAACAGTAGCGCCTTCACCTCTTCCTTGTGCAATGTAATGCAGCACACGCTCTTGTTGTTTTTTAGATACGAGTGGACCCATTTCTGTATCTGTTTCCATCCCGGCTCCAAGTTTAATATTATTTGCTCTTTTTACAAGCTCTTCTACTACAGTTTCATAATGCTTCCGATGAACGAATACACGGGATCCTGCACTACAATTTTGACCATGATTATACATAATGCCTTGGAATGCACCGTTAATCGCTTCGTCTAAATCAGCGTCTTCTAAAATGATATTTGGTGACTTACCACCAAGTTCTAACGTTACATGTTTAATTGTTTCTGCAGATTGACGCATAATATATTTCCCTGTAACTGTTGAACCTGTGAAAGCTACTTTATCAATATCATGATGATTTACAATTGCAGCACCTGCTTCAGGGCCGAAACCTGGTACAAAATTTACAACACCGTTTGGAAAACCAGCTTCTTTAAAAAGCTTCGCTGTATATAGTAAAGATAAAGGTGTTTGCTCTGCTGGTTTTAATACAATCGTACAACCTGTCGCGAGTGCAGCACCCATTTTCCAGGAAGACATAACGAGCGGAAAATTCCACGGAATAATTTGACCTACAACGCCAACTGGTTCATGGCGTGTGTAATTTAAATAATCTTTTGAAATTGGAATGGTTTGCCCAATAATTTTTGTAGCCCATCCCGCGTAATAGCGGTAATTTTCTATAGTCGCTGAAATATCATCATCAAGTGCTACTTGATATGGTTTTCCATTATCTAAAGCTTCTAGCTGTGCTAATTCTTCTCTATGCTCTTCAATTAAATCTGCTAATTTATAAATAAGATGTGCTCTTTCAGCAGTAGTCATCTCTGCCCACGGGCCTGATTCAAAAGCAAATCTTGCCGCTTTTACTGCGATATCAACATCTTCTTCTTGTGCTTCACATACGACCGCTAGAACGTCTTCTGTCGCTGGATTGTATGTTTCAAATGTCTTCCCACTAATAGAAGGAACAAATTCGCCATTAATAAACATTTTAATTTCTTCATTTAAAAACGCTTTCACTTTTGGTTTCAGCTTAATGTTTGTCGTTAACATATATACTCTCCTCCTTATTTAAACAGCTGCATGAGCTGCAATTTCTGATAAAATCGTTTGAAGCTTTTGATCTTCTTCTTCAGTTAATCCGAGTCTCGGATAACGTGAAGGTCCCCCGACTTGCCCATGTAATTCCATTGAGCGTTTAACGATTTGTACATATTTCCCTGACCCTTCAAGGAACTCGCAAAGAGGTAAAATAGCATCATTTATTTCCCATGCTTTTTCTAATTCACCATTTTGAAAATGCTCATACATTTTCGTAACGAGACCTGGAACGATATTTCCTGCTACTGAAACCCATCCCGAGGCACCAACTAAATAAGATTCCATAACTAAATCTTCAGATCCGCAGAAGACTTGAAAAGCACCTTCACCTTGTCTTACTAAATCTCTCGCTTTTCGAATATCTCCGCTAGATTCTTTAATATGTGTAACATTTTCACACTCTTTTCCAATACGGAGCATTAGCTCTGCGCTCATATCAACACCAGAAGTAAATGGGTTATTGTATAGCATAATTGGTATATTTACAGCGTTTGAGATTTCTTTAAAATGAAAATAAATCTCCTCTTCCTTCGGTTTACAATAGTAAGAGTTTATAATTAATGCACAATCCGCTCCGTGCGCTTCTGCATGTTTCGTATATTCAATCGTTTCTTTCGTCGTTTCTGCTGCAGTTCCAACAATGACTGGAATACGGCCATCAACTTCTTTTAATACTGTTTCTACCATGTTAAATCGTTCTTCTTTTGATAAACTAACAAATTCTCCCGTACTCCCATTAATAATAATTCCAGCTACTTTTTTCTCAATAAAGTAGTTTACGTTTTGCTTTACACCTTTCCAATCAACCTCTTGAAACTCATCCATTGGTGTTATTAATACTGGAAATGCCCCTTTAATATTTTGCATCTTTATCTCTCCCTTTAACATATTATTTTAATAAGAAACCTGTTGGAAACGGATCTGTAGGATCTAATATAAATGTTTGCATACCTGTAATAAACCCTCTACTTTCAAATCGAAAAATGTATCCGAGTTCTTCTTTCTTCACTTTTTCTACTGTTATAAAGCTATTAAAAATACTTTCATTTTTAAAAGATTTATCCGCTATATATTCATTTTTAAATAAAGCATGAACATAAGACACAATAGTAGAAACAAAACCTGGTGAACGCACTATAAAGTTATCTTCATGAAATGTAATCGACTTTATATGGTTCTTTTCTTTTTGCATAGAATCTACTAAAATAAGTCTTTTTATTAATGACTGTTTTTGTATAGTTTGAAGTGTAGCTTCACCCCATTTTTTTAATTTAGAGATGTTTTCAATACTGATTTCTGGCGAATACGTATCCTTTTCTACAACTGCATATACTTTATCTGCCTGTATGAGAGAGTAATTTAAATTACCAACCTTTAAATTTTTCTCAATCATATAACATAGTTTGCTTTCAAACGAAACAGATACAACTTCATCATTCTCTACATATGCATCCACTGAAAATATGCCAGATAGCGTTTCGATTTTGTATTGATTTGACGCTCTCTTTTTTAAATACCCGCTTTCTAGTAACATCGTTATTACTGCGACAATGCCTCCGTAATGAAGAGGAATGGATCCTTCATGATTAAAAAACAATACAGCTGCATCCACTTCATTATGAATAGAAGGAACGACAATACATCCATTTAAACCGATGAAACCACGTGGTTCATTTAATAAAAGCTTCATTTCTTCTGCTAATTCACCTGAAAATTGTTCATTTAATTGCTCCAAACTGTAGTAGTATTTACATGGTACGTCTTTCATTACACGAAATGCCTCGCCATTTACGTGTACGTCTACTGCTGTATACATTTTTTGAATGTTCATTTTACATCCTCCGTTTCATGTTCCATCGGCGGAATTAGCAAAAAGCCTTCTTTAAGTGGATCCTTTTCATTGTAAAAAAATCTATGCATACCCATAAGCCAAGCTGATCCCGTAATTTTCGTGACTACAGCTTCAATATTTTCTACATATGTTGTATTCATAACACACCCTTTAAATAAAGAACCTACAATACTCTCATGAACAAATTCTTCATCGATATCAATTTTTTTATGAGCGTATAATACAGCTAACTTCGCTGATGTTCCTGTGCCACATGGAGATCGATCAATTCCTCCTGGCGGAACAACAACTGTATTTTTCACATGCGCACTTTCATGAGTAGGATCTGTATAAAATTCAACATGTGTTAATCCTCTTATAAACGAAGACTCTGGATGAATGATTTCAAACTTCTCATTAATTGTATTTCTAATATGAATCGCCTTATCAATGATTGTAGATGCGTTTTCTGGTACTAACTCTAAACCTACTGACTTCGCATCGATAATGGCATAAAAATTCCCTCCATACGCAATATCCGCCTCTACAGTTCCAATTTCTTCGACGTGTACAGAAATATTTTTCAGTAAAAAAGCCGGTATGTTACAGAAGGAGACTTCTTTCGCTTTCCCATCTTGAACAGAAATATCCACTTCAACTAAGCCAGCTGGCGTATCTAGCTTTAAAGAAGTAACCGGTTCAATTACTGGAATTAAACCTGATTCAACTAAAGCTGTACATACACCGATTGTATCGTGGCCACACATCGGTAAATATCCACCTGTCTCTATGTATATAACACCTATATCAGCTTCAGGATGACACGGATCTGTTAATAGTGCTCCTGACATTACATCATGACCACGTGGCTCATTCATTAACAATTTGCGAATCCAGTCATACTCCTTTTTCATATGTAACATCTTCTCTGCCATCGTCTCTCCAATTAACTTAGGAAGTCCGCTAATTAATGTCCTCGTAGGATTCCCGCCCGTATGTGTATCAATCGTCGTAAAGACTCTTTGTGACCTCATCCGTTTAACACCCTTTCTGTAAAACGACTCAAACGAAGTGGTTCAATAGGAATGATTGTTTCTTTTTCATTTAATAACTCCTCAATCACTTTCCCAGTAACTGCCGCAAGACTAATTCCATCACCTTCATGTCCTGCTGCTATAAAGTAGTTCGGAATATGTTCCACACGTGAAATGATCGGCAAATGATCTTCTGTCCAAGGGCGTAATCCAGCATATGAACGAATCACCATCATATCTGCCATTTTCGGATAAAAACGAATTGCTCTATTTGCAATACATTTAATGACCTCGTTATTTATCCTCGTATGAAACCCTACAAACTCTCTACTACTACCAATTAAAAAATTTTGGCTTTCTGTCGGTTCAAATACAAGAGCTACCCCATATTTCTCAGTTAAAGCATCCACTTTTCGTTTTCCGCCAAATTTAGAAATCAAATAACCAAATTCCATTACTTTACGGCAGCCAACGTGTTGTTGCCTGGAAGCTACAATAATATGCCCCTTTCTCGGTTCAATTGGGATATTTACATCTAACATTTGCCCGATTTTAGGAGCCCACACACCGGCTGCGTTCACCACTTGCTTCGCAGTAAACGTCCCATTTGTCGTTTCTACAATAAAGGAACCGTCTATATCTCTTTTCATTTCTTTTACTTCTGTATGATTAAAAGCTTTCGTACCAAATTTCTTCGATTCTGCAAGAAGTGAAAAAGCAAGAAGATATGGATTTACAGTCGAATCGGTTGCGCATTCTAAACCACCTAATAAATCATCCGCAAAAAATGGCGATTCTTCTCTTATATCTTGCCGATCAAGCATTCGAAACGGTAAACCAGCTTCTTTTTGACGATTCACCCATTGCTGCGCTGCCTCCATCTCTTCGTCTGATTCACAAACGAGAATACTTCCTGGCGCCCTATATTCAAATGAGTGCTCCAATTCTTCACTTAATTCTGTTACTAATTTTTGACTTACTAATGACATTTGACTATCAAACCCAGGGTCTTTATCAATAGCCAAAATGTTACCATCACACCGTGAAGACGTCCCATTAACAAATTCTCCTTTTTCAATGATTGTTACGTCTCTTCCGTATTTTGATGTGTAATACGCGATAGAACAGCCTATAATACCACCGCCTATTATTAAAACGTCACAGTGTCTCACATAGCCCCCCCCTTTCTCCTAAATCTCTCACTTTCTATTTATGCAATTGGTGTGCCAACTCTACATGCAGAACTATTTATATGAAATAATTTTTATTTGTAAAAATATTTTAAATTTATCATAAATAGGTGTATTATTTTTTTATCACTGTCAAAATTTTTATACATATCAGGAGGACATTATGACATTTTCATTTCCAACAATAAAAGAGTTTATAAAAATTTTATCAATCGATCGTACAAGTATGTTTAAGCGCATGAAACAGGTAGGTGACAAATTTTATTACATCCATTCATCTACTGAAGAATGGAGTTGTGCAGTTATATATGAAAATGACTCTTTCAATGCTTTAATCGAAGCCTTTTCTAGCTATTCAGCGGTCGTTATTATAAACGAAACTCAAGAACCTATATGCTGTATAACTGCTCAGCAAATGATTCCGTTTCTTTATAAGTATTACAATGAACTACAAGCTTTTTATAATACTGTTATTCAAACAACTGATTCCTCTGTTACAGTCATCGATGATAAAGAATGCGTTCGCACTTGGACGGATGGCGCCGAAAAAATTTTTTCAGTCAACCATAATGAAATTATCGGGCAACCAATCACTCGATTTTTTGATTATAAAGATTTAGAAATTTTACAATCATTACATGACGGAAAAAGCATAATCGCTCAGTTCCATCAGCCTCGGCCGGACTTGTTCGTATTAATTAATTCAAATCCCGTTTATTGTAACGATGAAATTATAGGAGCAGTCGTTTCAGAAACAGATGTGACAAATCAAGTTGTATTGAATGAAAAACTATTTAATATGTCACATGAAATGCACCGATTAGAGCAAGAAGTAGCAAAATATAAAGATACATCTGATCCTTTCCAGGCGATGAATGGAAAAAGCCCTGTTATACAAAGAACGATTCAATTAGCTAGAAAGGTTTGTTCGGTAAAATCAACGGTTTTAATACTTGGTGAAAGCGGTGTTGGAAAAGAAGTATTTGCGAAAGCAATTCATGAAGCAAGTGAGACAGCAAATGCCCCTTTCATTTCGATCAACTGCGGTGCAATCCCAGAAGCGTTATTTGAAAGTGAACTATTCGGTTACGAGCGCGGGGCGTTTTCTGGTGCAAATAGTAAAGGTAAGAAAGGGAAAATTGAGCTCGCGCAAGGCGGTACTTTATTCCTTGATGAAATAGGCGAAATGCCTCTCGATATGCAAGTGAAACTTTTGCGTGTACTGCAAGAACGAAAGTATTACCGAGTTGGTGGAGAAAAAGAAATAAATATTGATTTCCGCATTATCGCTGCTACAAATCGTGATTTACAAGAAGAAATGAAAAAAGGAACTTTCCGAGAAGATTTATACTATCGCTTAAATGTAGTTAGCTTGCTTATTCCGCCACTACGCGAAAGACGAGAGGATATTATCGAATTAACATACTCATTCTTAAACGATTTTTCAATAAACTATAACAGACCAATTCGAGACTTACCTTCAAATATTATGCATGAACTACTTCATTACAATTGGCCTGGTAATATTCGCGAGCTCCGAAACGTAGTTGAACGACTCGTCGTATTTGCGACAGACGGCATTATTAAACAAGAATATTTACCATTTCATACAAATGAAACTTTAGACAATCATACAGCTCAATCCCTATTACTCAGCAACAATAATACGATTCTTTCTTTACAAGAAGAAATGGATGAGCACGAGAAGAAGGTAATTGAAAGAGCTTTACGCATTTTAGATGGTAATAAATTAGAATGTGCGAAACAACTTGGCGTAACGAGGGCCACTTTATATAACCGTTTAAAAAGGCTGGGGTTACAATAAAGTGAAACTTTAATCAGTGGAGGTTTTGTTCATCCCCACTTGATTATCAGCCCTCACCAATCGGGCTTTTCCGGGCAGCCCGCCCCCCACCTAACTTCTTTGCTTTCACTGAATTTTGAGGTGGGGTCTTATTGCCCACAAATAGCGGGATAACCCATCCCCCTCTATATTGGCATAGTTTTTGCATAATAATTTGTGCAAACCGAACTAGAGGAGGAATACATATGACGAATAAAGAGAACTTAATTGTTTGTCGCTGTGAAGAAGTTACATACGGACAACTTCAATCGACAATTGCTGAATATAAATGCTCGGCAAGAGAATTAAAACTAAGAACACGTGCTGGCATGGGATTTTGCGGTGGCCGCACATGTAGAATGATGATAGATCGAATGATTGAAAATGCAAACCCTGACTTAACTCCTAATGAAATACCTTTAAAATATCAACCACCAATACGTGCGGTTACTTTTGGAGCGGTAGGTGAAAGTAAATGAGTAGAATTACAGATCACCCTATTTTAGGTAGTTTAAATAATAGTGAACGCATCACATTTCAATTTAACGGTCAACAATACGAAGCTTATGAACACGAAACGATAGCTGCTGCCCTGCTAGCAAACGGAATACGAACGTTAAGGGTCCATGAAGATAGCGGGACACCACGAGGTATTTATTGTAATATCGGACATTGCTCAGAATGCCGCGTGACAGTAAATAATCAAACGAACGTAAGAGCATGCTTAACTGTTGTAGAAGACAATATGGTTGTTAAAAGTGGAAAACAGCATCCGAATATCGTGAGAGAGATGGTGAAAAAGCGATGATCGATGTAATTATTATTGGCGCAGGACCAGCAGGATTATCCGCGTCTATCTCTTGTGCCCATTTTGGACTTAACGTACTTGTTATTGATGAATTTATGAAGCCTGGCGGGAGGTTGCTCGGACAATTGCATCAAGAACCTACTGGAGAATGGTGGAACGGCATAGAAGAATCCAAACGCCTTCACAAAGAAGCAAAATCACTTTCAGTCGATATCCGGTGCGGTGTTTCTGTCTTTAATTTAGATAAAGATGAGGACTCTTGGCTCATACATACTAATATCGGTACATTAGAAGCACCGTTCGTACTCATTGCTACTGGGGCTGCTGAGTATTCTATTCCCCTTCCTGGCTGGACACTTCCAGGAGTTATGTCAATAGGAGCAGCTCAAGTTATGACAAATGTTCATCGCGTGCAAGTTGGAAAAAAAGGAATCATTATTGGTGCTAACATTTTGTCATTCGCTATTTTAAATGAACTACAGTTAGCTGGAATTAATGTGGATCATATTGTACTTCCCGAAAAAAGTGAGTTAAGCCAAAAAGCTGGTGAACCAGAAGAAGTTTTGAACTCTCTTTTAAATGCGGCTCACCTCGCTCCTTCTGCTTTTTTGCGTATAGGTAGCCGTTTTATGAAATATGATTGGATTCGAAAAGCTGGATTAACCTTCTATCCAAATAACGGAATGAAAATAAACGGGACACCACTCCATCTCCGTAAAGCTGCACTTGAAATTATCGGTACAGATCAAGTTGAGGGTGTACGTGTTGCTAACATTGACTCTAAAGGGAATATTATTAACGGATCAGAAAAGATATATGAGGCAGACTTCGTTTGTATCGCTGGAGGTTTATATCCGCTTGCTGAGCTTGCCGCTGTAGCAGGATGCCCTTTCCATTACATTCCGGAATTAGGCGGACATGTCCCACTTCATTCAGAAGAAATGGAAACCCCTCTTCCAGGTTTATTTGTAGCTGGAAATATTACTGGAATTGAAAGCGGGAAAATCGCGATGGCACAAGGAAAGGTTGCAGGTCTATCTATTGCTAAACATGCAAGTGAGAAACGTGACGTAGTCGAGAAACAATTACAACAAGCAATGCAAAACGTTCACTCTGTTCGTCAAAAAGCAGCAATTCAATTTAATCCAATGATTGATGTTGGTAGACGGAAGATGAATGAAATTTGGCGTGATTATTCTTCTACATATGCACATACTAAAAAGAGCTGCTGAGATTACTCTCAACAGCTCTTTTCACTATTCTTCTGAGTTATTAAATTTCGCTAATGCGTAAATGCCTTCTTCATCATCTAATTCAAGTTGCAATCTTGCTGCAAATGAATTGACATTGTATTCTCTATCTAGCAACAAGCGTAGTGCTTCGATTAAGTTTGCTTGAATTAAAATTTGCTGGCGACCATTTACCTCTACTTCTGCAGAGAAACCATAGTCATCATCATACATTAGTTCAACTGAAACTTCTTCTGGACCAACTTGTCTTTTTTCAGCGATATATACACAAAGTGCATTTATTAATTCTTGTTCAGAAATTTTTATTGTTTCCATGCTACTTCATCTGCCTTCTTCTTACGTTGATCTTTGAAGTATTTAAATGCACGAACTGCTAACATTACGATACCAGCCATTACTAACATATTTACCATAAACGCTAATACAGAACCAAGAGCTCCCATATTTGCAAATAAGCTACCCATTAGTAAACCACCAAGACCACCTAGTAATAAACCTTTCATAAAGCCACCTTTATTACTTTTTGGTGCTGTGTTTGTTGCCTTTGTTTTTGAATCTGTTGTCGTTTTTTGTGAATTTACATTAGAATCTTTTTTGTTTAAATCAACTTTTGAATTTTGACCAGAACTTGGTGTATATGATTTTTTACCAGATTTGTAACTTTTCGCTTCCGCGTGATTTACGAACATAAAGCTACTAGCTCCAAAGATAACCATGAATGCTGTCATTACTGCTACAAATTTTTTCAACATATTATATCCATTCTCCTTTTATATAGATATATGTGAAATCTACCTTTCTTTTAAAATAAGAATGATAGATTTATTTTAAAACCTTTTTAAAGGTTCTTATGAACTTATTATATGAACTTTTGTCGAAATATGCAAGTATTATTTACTTACGACAAATTTATGACATAGGAAAAATTAAGCAAAACAGAATTGACTTTAAATGAAACAAAACATATTATAAGTTCATAAGAACTTTTTATAATTTTGGAGGTGAAAAGATGGAAACATTTCATCTCACACGAAACGAAATGGCAACGCTCCTTCTATCACTTAGAGGATGGAATCCGAAAAAGCCTCTTAGCATTTTACAAGAAGCTTGGGCAAAGTCACATAAAAAAGATATTGAAAGCGGACAAAGCGTTACAGCTTTTATTACAACCGCACTTTCACCTATTTTTGAAAAATTAATTAAAATCGATGATACGGATGTCGGTTTTTCTTTAAATGAAATAGTTGCGCTTGGTAATCAGATTGAAAACACAAGTTTCTCTGTAACTGCTATGCAAAACTGGGTGAAACGAGATATAAAAGAAATGATTGGCTCCCCTCAAAAAGGGAAGAAATACTCAATCGAACAAGCAGCCTTACTATTTATTGTTGAAGATTTAAAAACAGCGCTTGATTTTGAATCTATTCGTAAACTATTACGACTCATCGTAAATGACCCGGCCGATCGAAGTGATGATTTAATTAATCCTGTTCATTTATATGTTGCTTACTCCTCTTTATTTGAAGAACTAAATCAAGGGAATTGCATACAACTAAATGCAACAGATACAATTCATACGATTGAAAATATTGTAAAAGAAAAAGCGGATAAAATCGCAAGCAAGTTCGATCAAATAAATAACGAACAACGCGAAGCAATTCGTAACGCTATTATTATCGCTACACTATCTGTACATACCGCATATGTACAAATGTTAGCGAAACGTTATGTGACAGCAACGTTATTTTTACAAAATTTAGATGTGAAGCCGTAAAAGAGGAGCCATAGATTATGGCCCCTCTTTTTGTCATTATAAAAGATACGATTATATCGATGTTTCTATGTATATAATAGTTTTATTTAATTTAGGAATGCCAATAGTTTCACATAGCCTCCTTTTTCAATTGTTTATTTTATCCAATACAGATTTAACAAAGCCTGTTTTATCATCAGCATATTTATGTTTATTATTGGGGTTAACCTGTGACAATTTCATCTTTAACTGCTCATACTCAATCCGAGCAGTTTTATTATTTATTAAGTAGTTTCTAAAACACAATTGCTCAATTAAATATTTATTCCCCTTTTCATACATATGAATTTGATGTGTTCTCGGCTCTCCTTTATTAAAATAATATCTTTCAGGTAATACATCTTTTCTATACCTATATTTTAAATGCTCTAACCTAGCAATACATTTCACACCATTCTCAAAATTTTTCAATTCAATTGCAATATCAATAATAGGTTTTGCACTCAAGTATGGAATAGAAGTGCTTCCAATATGGTGTATTGCCAAAATATATTCTCTAATTTGGTCTTCAATTAATTGTTTCTCTTTTAAAAATTCGACTTCCCATTCCTCAGTCCATGGAACTAAAAAAACTTCACCACGTGGTAATCCTAACATTCGATTAACTCCTCCTTCATTTAACCCATTTTTACAGCCTTGAATTCTAAACATTCGATCTTTATCGTATAACATACAAATCCTCTTATTTTTACTACATACAAAATGAGAAATTTTTAATACTCCTTTCATTCTCTCTTCATGAAAATCCAACTTATATCCTTTACGATAAAACATATACGAGACATAAAAGTCTTGGAATAGCAATCCCCTATATAAATAAGGTATAATCTACATATAGTGAACCTTTTATATTATTAAATAAAGAGGAATATATTCAAAAATTCATGAACTAGAAGGTGCAACAATGTTAAGTAGTTTTATTCATTCAGTATTAACGTTTTTTGAAGGATTAGGTTATTGGGGCATTATGCTTGGACTTATGATTGAGATTATCCCAAGTGAAATTGTCCTTGCTTATGCGGGGTACTTAGTTTCAAATGGCAGTATCTCATTTGTAGGTGCAGTCATATTCGGCACAATTGGCGGGGTTATTGCCCAAATCTTTATTTATTGGATTGGACGATACGGTGGTCGCCCTGTATTAGAACGTTATGGAAAGTATATTTTTATTCATAAAAAACAAATTGATGCTGCTGAAGATTGGTTTAATCGTTACGGAACTGGCGTAATTTTCACAGCACGTTTCATTCCTGTCGTTCGCCACGCGATTTCAATTCCTGCCGGGATTACAAAAATGCCAATTTCACGTTTCATTACTTTAACAGGACTTGCGATTATTCCTTGGTCTATCATTTTCATTTATTTAGGTGAAAAACTTGGAGAAAACTGGGGTAATATAAATGACGTTGCTGGACCATATGTGAAATCGTTCGCTGTTGGCGGGGTTGTTCTTATTATTTTGTATTTCATGATAAAAAAATGGTCAAAAAAACGTAAAAAACTCGCTTAAATTTCTAAACAAAAACCGCTATTAATTCAATCGAAATTATAGCGGTTTTTATTATTAACTTGATTATCTTTTATAAATTGTATAATTTCTTCTTTATGTTTTAAATCATGTTGAATGAGTGATGAAAAATAATTGTCTAATCTCACTCTTTTCGTGCCGAATTGGTAATCATCTTTAAAATTCCGGGAAGAAATTTGATTAATTTGATCAACTAATTGTTTACGAGTAAAGCTGAATTGATCTAATAGTTCTTCTTTTGAAATACCGGATCTCGCATATTTTATTGCACCCTCATTCATTTCCTCAACACCTGTTGGAACATTGGGTACAGATTGTCCACTTATAAAGTATGGAATTCTAAACTTCATTAAAAACTCATCCCAAACGATTAAATGTGAAATCACATCCG
This sequence comes from Bacillus nitratireducens, assembly GCF_036320425.1. NCBI lineage: Bacteria > Bacillati > Bacillota > Bacilli > Caryophanales > Bacillaceae > Bacillus > Bacillus nitratireducens. Next base: position 270,218 of record NZ_JAUMJO010000004.1, on the reverse strand, counting down.
CAATTCCCCATGAACCTTTTCTAAAAGGTTTAAACCATACATCATTAGTTACACACTTCAATGTTTGGCACCATTCTATTAGTCTTAACTTTTCTTCTAGAATACTTTCTTTCTCCATAATTCATTCCTTCCTCTTTCACACTAATAATCGATTCATATATAACTTCTAGACATTACATAAAAACCCCTCCAGTTTAAGATTTACGTGGATAAGCAACCATTCAGTCATATAATTCGTATAGTAACTCAAAAGGAGTGATTTCCCCTATGCATTGGCAGCAAAAAGTATCATACTTAATTGGACGCCCTGTTGGTGTTTCTCTCATTAATGGGCAAGGGACATCCGGCGTTTTATGCGGCGTACAAAATAATCAATTATTTGTTTATGAATACCTTTACCAAGCTCAATTTGCAATGAAACATTATGATTTTAGACAAATTCAAGATATACACGCCTTTCCAAATTGTCCACACCAAAATCCTTTATACTAAAAAACAGGAACGGCTGAATTGCCATTCCTGTTCCTAAGTTGTTATGTCTCAGAGTAAAACTTCTGCACTGCTTCATCGAAATAAATCCAGCCTTTCCAGCCTAAATGAATCGTATCTTTTAAGAAATACTTATCATATTCATGGCTAGAAAAATCGACTACTGGGTATCCCGCTTTTTCGACTTGCTCGCGAACCTTATTATAATACACATCACGACGTTCTTTCGGAAAACCAGCGTAATCATACCACGGTCCGTTTACAGGCACAGAAATAAAGAGTGGTTTTATATTTTTTTCTTTGAAAAGATCTAAAACAATTTGTAAGTCATCATATTCTGGTGAATCATCATACGATTCATTTGCTCTAAAGTTTTTTAAACCTTTTAATTTTTTCTTTAAATTATGTTTATAGTAATATGGATTTTCAATTCCGAATGTATTTGTTGTGGATCCCACTTTACCTTCTTGCTCCGCATGTTTACGTGCATCTTCCCAAGAAAGCGAACGTAATCCCATATTCGTTTTCTCTTTCATCGGTTCGATCTTAAATAGAGAGTTAAATAAATCTCGATGATCTAAAATGTTCCGATACATATACGCTAGCGGTTTAGCTAATCCAGCTTTTATGTTATGTTTTGTATCGTTATATACAATACTTTCTAGAGAACTACTTAATATCGCATCTTTACGAACAACTTTGTAATCTAATAAACGCTTCGCGATTTTTTTCTTCATTTCAGGATTTATTTCGTCATTAAAAATAAAGTGATAGGCTTGTTGTTTGGAGAAATTATTTGTAAAATCCCCTTGTGATACACCGTTTTGTGTAAACCATTGTGGTGAAAGAACAAAGATTACCTTTTTACCTTCTAAATCATCCATTGTAGACGTCATATTTAAAATATGAGCCAAGCTTTGCGTACCACCAGTCCCGATTAAAAATGGAGTAAAGCCTGCCGGATTTACTTTAAAATAATTAGACGGATGATATGCATCCATTCGTAAAAATTCTGATGAACCATACATCGGTAAATACTGCGAATTCTCTAACATTTTTTGCTGTAAGAAAACACTTTGCAATTTTTCTTTTTGCAAAGAAGTTGCCGCATCTTCAACTTTCTTATCGCTAATTAGTGATACTAAACTTTTAGACGGAATAAGCACGACAATGAAAAAGAGTAGACATGCTATAATAATTGGACCAAAAGCATGCTTCATCTTCATTGGTTATTCCTCTTTCTATTACGAATAAATTGTAACCCTTGTTTTTGACACGTCATCATTTCTCTCCTTTTTCTCTATACATGTTCCATTCTATTTATCTATTATACATGTATGTATTTCCTTCCTTGTTCTATTAAGTCCTATACAAATAGCACAAGAAACACGTTAATTATACAAGATTCTACATAAATTTCACACTGGAATTTATGTAATAATTTTATTTTCAAACGGCGAGAAAACATTTGAAATGTCTATAACTCATTTGAAGCTATAAGAAAAAACAGACTATCACTTACGTGAAGTCTGTTTCTCCATCACTTTATTTTTGTACATCTGCCCATTTTAAACTTGTAGCTGGACCAAATTGATGCACATATAAGTCTTTCACATATGGTTTTTGTAAGTAAGATAGACCGCGCTGGAATACTGGTGCAATTACTGCATCATCCAGAAGCATTTTTTCAGCATCTTGCAGTGCTTTCCAACGAGCTTTTTCATCATTACCTAATTCAGTTTTAATCTTCTTAATTAACGCGTCATACTCTGGATTTGCATATCCTGTATTATTTACGGTACTTCCCGAAAGGAAAACTTCTAAGTATGTCATTGGATCTGGATAATCAGGTAACCAACGTGATAACGACATTTCATATTCTTTTTTCTTCTCGAGCGCTAGTTTTTGTGTATGTGGTTGTAATTTCACATTTACCTTTAAGCCTGGTAAATTTTTCTCAAGCTGTTCTTTAATATACTCGCCTACTTTTTTAAAGTTTTCTAAGTCATAGTTTAATAACTCCAGCGTTACTTCATTTGTTCCCGTTTCTTGCTTTGCCTTTTCCCAATATTCTTTCGCCTGTTTTACATCAGTCTTATTAAACTCACCTGCCGTACTTCTAAAGTCTTTCTTGTCTGGCCCTTTTAAAAACCCTTTCGGAACGTAATAGTTCGCAGCTACGGAACCATCATTTAAAAATGAAGTTGCGAGCCCCTTCTTATCAAAAACTGTGCTTAATGCAAGACGGGCGTTTTTATTTTTAAGAATCGGTACATTTTCATTGAAACGGAAGAAATACATAACTGGATCTGTATATTGTTTCAGTTCTTTATTATTTTTATATTTATCTACGAATTCTGTAGAAATAACTGCTCTGTCTACTTTATCTGTTTCATATAAATTTACCGCAGTTGAAATTTCTTTAACAATTTGATAGTTTACCTCATCTAATTTCACTTCTTTTTTATCCCAATATTTATCGTTTTTCTTCATTGTAAAACTTGCTTCATGCTTCCACTCTGATAATGTGAATGGCCCATTATATATCGCTTTATTTGCTTCTAACCCGTATTTATCGCCTTGCTCTTTTGCAAACTTTTCATTAATTGGATAGAAAGACGGTAAAATAAGTAGTTTCGTAAAATACGGTACTGGATGTTCTAACTCAACAACGAACGTTTTATCATCTTTTGCTTTCACACCTAATTCTTCTAAGCCTAATTGTTTCTTATTTATCTTCTCCGCATTTTTCACATCGTACGCGATATATGCATATTGAGAGACTGTATCTGGATTAATAAGTTGCTTCCAAGCATATACGTAATCATGAGCTGTTACTGGATCACCGTTAGACCATTTTGCATCACGCAAGTGGAATGTATAAGTCTTTCCGTCTTTACTCACTTCATATTTCTGTGCCCCAGCCTCAATCACTTCATCATTTTTCGATAAACGGAATAACCCTTCCATTACGTTATTTAACACGTTAAACGATACCGCATCTGTTACTTTCCCTGAATTTAATGACGGAATTTCACCCGTTTCTAGTAGCTGTAATACTTTTTTCTCATCTTTCGGCTTTGTAGTTGTTTTTTCTTTTGCGCAGCCAACTAAGAATGAAGAAACTAATAGAGTACTAACTAATGAGTAACGAACAACTTTTTTCATTTGAAAACCCCCTCTATTTTTTAAGGTAAGTAACGACGAGCACCAGCGTATTCTTCTATATATCCTGGCGTATTTAGTGGTATAATCTCTACCGATCTTTCAGCTCTCGGTGAGTGAATCATATTTCCATCACCAATATACATAGCAACATGGTGAACACTACCTTTTCCTTGCTCATGTGCAAAGAAGATTAAATCTCCTTTTTGTAAGTTTTCTTTATCAACTGCAACTCCATTTCTCGATTGTGGACCAGAATCCCGCGGAATTGTAATACCGTACGATTTATAAAGCGTATGTGTAAATCCAGAGCAATCAAATCCGAATCCACTTGTACCAGCCCATATATACGGTAATCCTAAAAACATTTTTCCCGTGTTTATTAAATCATCAGCTGTCGGCTTTGGAATATCATTTTGCGAACGATAAACCGTTCCATCATTTTTTCGTAGCCATGCCTTCTGACCATTTGGCAACAATACACGGTATGAAATCGTATCTTCACTTAATAGCGGCAGTCGCGTATTATAACTGACTTCAAGTGATTTATGTTTTTCAGAAGGATTAATATACAAAATGGCTGTCGGTTTCGTTACTAAAACGAAAGGTTCGTTTGTTTTATCTGCAAATTCTTGATTATATGTTAATTGTTTTTCAGGCATCCAACCTGGATAGCCTTCTTCGTTTCGTGGAGTTGGCTGACCATGGACTAACACTTTCACCCAGTCACCTTTTTTATCAACAACCGTTACTTCTTGACCTAATAGCGCTTGCGTTTCTAATTTATTTGCATTTGTTAACCATAATTTTTCATCGAGCGTCATTGATTTCGTCCACTTCCATAAATCAACTGGATTTGTTGCGCTCGGTGCATCAATTGGCCGTAATGAATCAGGTGCAGTCCAGAGTGTTGCGGCAGATACATCGATAAACGCTTTGCTATCTTTCTTCTCTTCAGCATTTGCCGATGTAAACGATGAAAATATAAATAAAGTTGTTAAAAATGCAGTTCCTACTTTTTTCATATATATCCTCCTTAAAAGGTAAGTTACTATTCATTTCTTCTAAGATTACATATTCACTTTGGAATGAAGGTTTACCTTTGAGCCGGAGTAAGTCATTCCTTCCGGTTCTTCCATTAACCATAGCGGTGCATCAAGATCGAAATAATGAATATTCGGATGTGCAGCAGCAAAGTGTGCTACAGCACTAACGGAAAGTGAAGATTCCATCATACTGCCAACCATACATTTCACACCTGCCGCTTCTGCAATATCCGCAATTCGCCACGCTTCACGTATACCACCGCATTTCATTAATTTAATATTAATTAAGTCCGCATATCTTCCTTGAACGAGTTTTAATGCGTCACTTGCTGAAAAGATACTTTCATCAGCCATAATAGGCGTTTGTACATTTTCTTTCACGTACTTTAATCCATCCCAATCTTTCGCGTGTACTGGTTGTTCAATGAATTCTATATTTAAATTACGATTTTCCATCTCTTTAACAATAGAAACCGCTTCTTTTGGATTCCATCCTTGATTTGCATCTAATCGTAACGTCGTATTTTTGGGTACGCTATTTCGAATCGCCTCAATACGTTCTAAATCTAAATGAGCAGATTTACCAACTTTAATTTTTAAAGTTTGAAATCCTTTTTCTACATGTTGCTTTGCCTCTTTTGCCATAATAATAGGATCATCTACACTTACTGTAATATCTGTATAGATTTCTTTCTTACCACCTAATAATGCGTAAAGAGGAACGTTTTGATATTGGCAATACACATCATATAAAGCGATATCAACCGCCGCTTTCGCACTTGTATTTCCAATACAACTCATTTGGATATGCTGTAATAACTGCTGAAATTGAATTATATCTTGACCAATTAGATGTGAGCGCATCGGTCCTAAAATTGCTTCCTCAATCCCACTAGTGAAATCCCCTGTAATAACCGGCGTTGCGGCCGCAGCTCCTTTTCCAACAATTCCTTCATCTGTATGAATAAACACATCAATACTTTCAATTTCAGTTACGGTACGAAGTGCGGTTTTAAATGGAGTATGAAGCTTTACACAACGACGTTTCACCTTTATATCCGTTATTTTCATTTCGCTCATCCTTTCGTTGTCCAATAAAAAAATCCAGCCGCAAGAACTTCCTTACGGCTGGATTTTGTCTATGATTGAGTAGACAAAGCAGCAATCTGATTATATTTTTTTTGCGCATCTTTTAGCGCTACAAGTAGTGCCTTTTGAGTTGAACCGAAATAACGATCTTTTATCTCTGTTACTAGCGCTGGATCATTAATATTTTTATGTAGAAATAAATATTTAACGAATTGAGATGTTAATGCAATTGTCGCTGAGCAATCTGCATCTACAATTTCCCCCGTCTCCTTCACAAGTACAAATGCTACAAAATAGCTTTTAAACTTTTCAGTAATGGGATTATTTTGAGGCGCTTTCGCATCCCCTACGACATAAATTGTATTTGAAGCATACACAGCTATCTTCCTTTCTTATACGTGGATAACGGGTTTCTTAATAGTCGTACGAGCGATAAACTCAACGTTAATTAAAAAATGTATCCGTTTACGCATATTATATAGAATTATCAGAATTTTAACAACATTTATTTTTACACATATTCCATAATTATGGATAATCTTGAATTCCATTGATGTAATAGCTTCAACTGTACATCTTACATTATGTTAGAATTCCTTGTACCATGCAAAGATTTAGCCTTTCTGTTTTCGTACTTCATTTACAAATAAAAAACAGTTAGCCAACGCTAACTGTTTCATTACTTTGGTAATACGAAAATCGTTTCATTTGACTTAGAAAATTGGTACTCTTTTCTCGCAAACTTCAAAATTTCCTCTTCATTATCCGTTAAATTCTCAATGTTAGCCTTTAGAAACGATTGATCCTTCTCTAATGTAACTAATTGTTTCTTTTGATTTGTAATCGTATCTTTTTTATTCATTATTATCTCTTGCTGTTTCGTTAAAATATATTGAACATACAAAGTAGTCGCTGCAATAAAAAGAACCATTAAAATAAGTCGTCTTAATTTCTTTTTGTTTATAGTACGATTGTCACTAGGTTGTGATAGTTGCTCTGGTATATTAGGAACATTTACTCTTTTGAGTTTCCTCATTTCAAATCCCCCTAACCCATATTTTTCACTACCATAGGCACGTTTTCTTACTAAACTAAATTCTATTCTTATAAAATAAGTTCCTTCACAAAAATATCTCACAAATTAACCAATTAAAGATAGCATTCGACGACATTTCCATATTTACATCGAGATTTTTTATGTATGCTGCAATAAAATAGTAGTTTATGTTATTCTTTTTCTACTATTGTAGAAGAGTTTTTTTACTTAGCACTTTATCTCCTCAACATAAGGATTCGCATATAAATCAATATCAAAATCAGCTTTAATACTGTTAGCAAAATCAATTACTTGATTTTCTAAATGAAAAGCTGGTGTATGACCATCATTTATTTTAATTACAATAGTGAATCTACATTCTAATCCAAATTCTCTTTTTAGTTCATTAATAATGGCTGACTTATCTTTTAGTTTTAGAATTAATTGCTCCATTACATCTCCTACATCAAATGATTCCTGATATCCTGTACTTAGTTGCCAAGATGTATAGTTTCTTGTTATGTTTTCAGTTTCGTTTGTTTTTCTAATTATTTCCCCTTTTTTATAACTTTTAGTTGGGTCTACTTGCAATCTTTCAGAAACAACCTCTACTGGAAATTCATCTCCGGACAGATTGAAATAAACCATTACTTGCGTTCCATCCATTAATTTCACACCTTTATTAAAAACATATTATTATTTTATTCAATCATTCCATTTTATTACAGACTACAAATTGAATTTTATGCCAACCTATAACTACTTTTAATATTAATATGAATCATTCTACAATTACATCTTTTTATAAAGATGTAATGTTTTTATTTTTATAAAGTGAAACTTTAATCAGTGGGGGTTTTGTTCCCCCACTGATTATCACCTTTCACCAATCGGGCATTTACGGGCATCCCTACTTCCACTTTACTTCTTTGTTCCAGCTGAGTTTAAGGTGGGAGTTTTACTTACCGGCAAATAGCGGGATACATTCTATTAATAACGGGGCATTACTTCTCAGTTCAAACTGTTTACATAATACTATTATTTTTATAATTTATTATCCCAATACAAAAACAATCCATCTAACAAATGGATTGTTTTTGTATTTCATTTTTATAATTTTTATAATTTTTAAAATAATTTAATCGTTTTTACCCTAACTGAATTGGATTTATAATAATGAAATAAAAAATATATATTAAAAACCCGAGCGCATTATGCATATCAAAAAACAGCTGCCTATTAAATGTTTATCATCTGAAAGCTTAAATAGAATTTAGCCTTTCGTTTGAAAAAAATACGTATAAACCCTCTAATATCAGCAGACTTATCATACTAATCTATAACAATTTTGCCTTCTCCCCTTACCTGTTTCCTTTAACACATATGATTTTAAAACAAGCGCAGTTAATGAATCCGTTAATGTTTTATATGATAAATTAGACAATGCCAATAGATCGTTCGTATATAACATTCTATGCTTCTCTAATAATAATAGTACTAATCGTTCTGACGGTTTTAATGTCTCATCACTTTCTAGTATAAAGTCTATATTTTTCATTTCTCTAATTATTGCTCCTTATATAAAAAAATACTTTAAATGATTATTTAATATAAAAATAATACATAACAAAATTTGAAGTATATTAAAATAACATCATTTTAAAACACTATTATACTATAACATAGAAAAAGCACTTCCCGAAATAGGAAATGCTTTTTCTTAATTCACTTTCTTATATTGCTTATATGATTGTTCCAAACCTATATTATATTTCGTGTTTTTATCCGTCCATTCTTCTCCTAAATTACCTGGCCACCCTGATGTATTAGCGACATATTTTAATAACTCCCAATCTTTTAATCCTTTTTTCACACCGCGCTCATATGATTTGACCATATTAGTAATTGCTATTTTTGCATTGATTTGTGAATCCATTAAACTTTCTTCAGATAACGAGGCTGGTGCTAATCCGCCCCGATGCAATTGGAATAATCCAAATGATGTGCCATTATCCCCTATCGCTTTTCGATTCAATTTTGTTTCATGGTCTGCGATAGATAGTGGGATCCACTCTGGAATATCATACCTCTTAGCAACTTCACCAATTATTTTTTTATTATTTTCAATCTCTTTATACTTCTCATATTTTGAATAAAGAGCATTCGTTACTGTTACTAATATAAGTAATATGAATATATATTGTAACGCTTTTTTCATCATTTCATCTCCTGTTTTGTGTATGTTTCACTTTCTACTCACACTATAAGACCTTTATGTGACATTCATTTGACGAAATGATATGAATGATGCATAAGTTAATAATAAATTAAGTTTTTCTAAAACCACTTAAACAAATTAAAACGGTTCGTCTATCATGTTCTAAACATGATAGACGAACCGTTTTCAAGTGTCTTTTTAATTAACATGTTCTACCTTATATATTTCTTGCAATATGTGGTTTGCTGTAATGACTCGTTCCGCCGCCACCTACTACTACTTTACCGCCTTTTCCAAAGATTAATAATTTACTTGAACCATCTGCAAGAAGTACTATTACTTCCGCATGATCACTTGTAGCTACATAGATTACATAACCACTCTTTGAAATACACGTTTCCCAATTCTCATCAAATTCAGATCTAACTACCCGATTAGAATACACTTGATTTTCAATTCTTCCTTGTTCTTCGTTTTCCAAATTTATTCTCCCCTCTTCCCTGAATAGTTGCATATATTAAAATAGCAGTCCTGTTTAAAATAGTGACCGATTTTAACATAAATAGTATATGTAGTTAGTAGGAGAATGCTTGGACAATGAAAACGTATTAGCATTTTAAAATTTTACAATCGAAACTTCTTTTTAATCATTTCCGCTACTTTTTTTGCACTCAAGTAAGTATTATTAATTTTTATATACTCTTCTTTTTCAATTTCACCATGAAGAGAGTTTAATCTATGCTTTTTCATCGTTTCTTTTAAATTATTTTCAGACCATTCAATATCTCTTTTTTTCGGTTTATGCTCTAATCTATGCGGACTTTTATTCCGTTCTAATCTTTCATCTAATTCCGCTTCCAGCTCTACAAAATACACTGTCCCACCTTTTGATTCAAAAATACTTACTACATGATGTATATAATCCCAATCGGATTGGAGGTCAAATGCCCATACATACGTAAAAATCATTCCAGATAAATCACTTTTAGATACTTCTTCAAATATTTCATTACGAAATAAACTTACTAGTCTTTTGGCTTCTTTCGTACTGTAATCAAAAATTGGACTTACTAAATCAATTGTCATGTGGTTATGAAAAAGTTTTAAACCGGTTAATGTTGCTAATTCTTGCCCCACTGTCATTTTCCCAACTGCTTGTGGGCCAAATATTAATATGAATTTCATTTATTTCCCTCCTATCTTTCTCTATAAACAATTACATAAAATAGAAAATAAGGCAGTCGATTTCGTATCGATTGCCTTATTTTTATTAATAGTTTCTGTACTATTTTTTTCGTACAGCTTCAAACGTAATCATTTGATTTGCATTTGATGGCTCTTTTTCGTATACATATTCAGCAGAGCAAGTAATGTTAGAGAAACCTATACTTTCTAAAAGGAGTCTAAACTCTTCTATTCCATACCACCGCATTGCAAAACGTTGTAGTTCTGTTTGTACTAGCTGTCCTTTACTCCATTTTTCATATTTTAAATATGATACAGTTACTTGGTTAAGCCAATCTATTTCAATTGATTTATTTTCTAATGTAATCCCGTCTCCGCTTGGTAAGGAAAAAGTCGATGTATGAATTTCACCCGTCTTCCAGTCATATGGAAGCGCAAGATCTACAATTAAACGCCCACCTGGATTAAGATGTTCATAAAAACATTTCAAAGCGTTTATAGAATCATCACGATTTTCAATTAAACAAAAGGAACCAGTAGGAATTATTATCGCTTCATATTTATGTGGCAGTGAGAGTTGTTGTAAGCTTCCTTCATATAAATTAGGATGCAAACCTCTCTCGTTACACCGCGTACGGCAAGAATCTAGCATTTCAGGTGAATAATCTATCCCATCAACTTTAAAACCAGCTTCAAGAAGTGGTATAATGACACGCCCTGATCCTACTGCTGCTTCGAGAATTCTGCCCTCACAATTATTTAAACGTTTTTGGTAATACTCAATATCACCATTTAAAGAATAACCAACAGGTTTTGTGTAATCATAAAGTTCCGTACAAAGTGTACTATAAAAACTAAACATTTATTTTCTCCTCCGTTTTATGTGTACGGAAGATTCTAATTTACTTAATCTTTCCGTACCTCTAATTTTAATGAGAATTCGAAAGAGCTGACTGTCATAATTTATCACTCACTTTCCATGTAATATATTTACATTGTATAATATCCCCTCCCGATTGAACATACCAAAGTTAAAAATTCTGATTATAAACAAAGAGCTTACTATAGTAAGCTCTTCATCAAAAACCATTTATTTCACAATCGGCAATGTTACTTCACTTAATTTCACCGCTAGCTTTGTTCCTGCTTTCGGTCTAATTGTATAATCGTAGTCACTTGCGATTAAGACGACTCCTATTTGATGCCCTGCTTTAAATACGTAATCATCTGGCTGCATGTCCCATGTAAATGTATAATTCTTACCAGGTTGAAGTGCCGTTGAATTTTCTATACTATTTAAGTTTTGCGGATCCATCCAACCTCTCGTTACAATTTCAGGCTTCGCTCCGCCGTAATCAACGAGTAAGGCGGTTAAATTTGAAACAGATCGATCAATATTACCTGTTATTGAAATTTTCGGCGTCCCACTTATTCGCATATCTTTTTGCAGTACAGGCATTGTATATACTAATCGGTTCGCTATTTCTAGCTCTGGGTTTTCTACTAATTGATTCGATTTTATTTTTGCATCATCTACTAATGAGAAAACATCGTTTACTGATCCCATACTTAATGGTAGATTGGTGGCTTTATTACTTAAATACATACGGACTTTTGATGGTACAGCCGCAGGATCTGGCCAATTTTTTATTTTTTGCCACGATTTATTTTCACGTTGTACATCTACCATTGGTTCATCCATTATTCCATTTTCAATTCCATATAACCAATAATCAAACCATTTATTTTGCGTTTGTTGCCAGTTATTACTTGATGTTCCGCCGTGTCCACCTTGATGTAACCACATTTTACGAGGAACATTATTTTCGCCAAGCGCTTCCCACCACTGTGCGAACTGCTTCGTTTTTACATTCCAATCATTTAAACCGTGAACAACAAACACACTAGCCTTCACATTCTTAACATCTTTTACATAGTTACGTTTATCCCAAAAGTCGTTATAATCACCTGTTTTACGATCTTGTCCAGCTGTTAGTTCTTTAATGATCTGACCGCAAACTTCTGGGTTCTTTCTTGTTAGTACTGCTTCAGCCATATTATCTGTATCTTCTCCTTGATAACCTCCCGGCGCAATTACTGCCCCATTTGCACGATAATAGTCATACCAACTACTAATCGCTGCGATTGGAATAATTGTTTTTAAACCTTCAACACCTGTCGTCGCAACAGCATTCGGTAACGTACCATTATAAGAAACTCCTGTCATCCCTACATTTCCCGTAGACCAATTTGCATTTACTTCCTTACCATCCTCTGTATATGCTTTTGCACGACCATTTACCCAATCAATGACAGACTTAGTCCCTAATATTTCTTGCTCATCTCCAGTGGTCGGACATCCATCTGATTTCCCAGTTCCGATACTTTCACCTAAAATGACTGCATATCCTCTTGGTACGTAATAATTTCCGTATGAACCAAGATTAACAGCTCCATACGGTTTTCCTCCATATGCATTCAATTCTTCATCAACATTATAAACAGGAACATCTTTTAATCCAGATCGATATGGACTCATTTCATAAATAACGGGGACTTTCACATCTGGATTCGTCTTTGGACGCATAACCTTTACTGATACACGATCTTTTTTACCATCTCGATCACTATCAACTTCTGTCTCTACAAATAGATTTTCTACGATGGCTTCATCAAGTGAATAGATTGGCTTCGTCATCCCATTTTCTAATTCAATTTTCGTATTTGACATTAAATCCTCTGAAATTTGACCATTTAACATAACATTTTTGTCTTTTACGGAGCTCCCTTCATTATTTTCTGCATGTGCAGTCATACTAGAAACTCCTGAAGTAATTGTTAAAGATAATATAGTCGATAGTGTAATTGCTATTTTCTTTTTTTTCATGCCCTTCCCTCCCCATATATTCCTTCTTTTACTATACATCAAAAACACAGAAAATTCAGTTTATATTTTATATAAAAAGTTGAGAAATTTGTAGAACTATCAAATATTATCATATAAAAAAGGAACTAATAACAATTAGTTCCTTTCTATATACATATAGAATTGTATTTCCTCATCTACTACCGAAACCCCGTATTCAAATCCATGCCTTTCTAAAATACTTTTTACTATCGCTAGTCCTAATCCTGTACCTGATTTTTCTTTACTACGAGAAGATTCTAATACGTAAAAAGGTTCCCAAATTTTATCTATCTCTTTACTGCCCTCAGCGGCAATACCATTTTGAATTTGAAAATACACAACGTCATTTTTCTCTTCTAATATGATTTTTATATTTTGATTCGTTGTATATTTTATCGCATTAGAGATTAAATTTTGAAAGACCATTCTCATTTTATTTAAATCAGCATAAACAATCGCGTCACCAGCATTATAGTTCACTTGCAAATTGAGTTCTTTCAACTCCAGTTCAATCTTATGCTTATCTATTATACTTTGGACTAGTGGTTCAATAGGGAATTCTTCTTTTTGTAAAATATCTCTTTCTAGTTTAGAAAATCGCAATAACTCTTCAATTAAATTTGAAATTTGATCTGTTTGTTTAATGATTGTATCAACATATGTACCATCATCTAAACCATCTTTTATTCCCATAGAATATGCTTTTACTAATGCGATTGGTGTTTTTAATTCATGAGTTACATCGCCCATAAATCGTTTTAAGTGGTCATTTCGATCTGTTAAATCTTGATGTGCTTCATGTAATTTATCACTCATAATATTTATACTATTTGCTAAATCACCTATTTCATCATTCGTTTTAACTTTCGTCCGTTTAAATTTCAGACGTGAAATATCTTCTGCGACATCACTCAATTCATTCAGTGGTGTAGTGATTGTTTTTGAAAAAATCCAGACGAGTACGATAATAAGAAATAGTGAAAATCCCAAAATGTATAAATAAAATGAGTTAAGCGTTTTAATTACTTCATTAGAATGTGCGATAGAAACTCCTACTAAAATCAACATATCATCTTTCGCAATGTATTTCGCAAAAAAACTAGATTTTATCTTTTCTTGATCATATATTTTATTCGATTGTCCGAGGTTCTTCACTTTCGTAATTTCTTCTTTTGTAATCCAAAGTTTATTCAATGCAACTCTCTTTTTTGTAAGTTGCATGCGTAATTCTTCATTAATAGCATCTTCTGAATTATTTATTGATGTATACGCAATCGTAACATTACCTTCATTTTCGATACGATTTATAGCATCATCCAGTTCTTTACGCGGTATTGACTGTATTTGCGCTGTAATGCCTTCTAAGCTTTCGCGTGTTTTGTGCACATTATATTTGGGTAAAAAATAGTTAATTAATAATAAAGAGACCGTATAAATAAGGATGACTGTTAAAGAGATGCTGAAAAATAACTTTTTACCGAGTTTATTCACACTCTTCCTCCAAACTGTATCCTAAACCGCGATGTGTCTTTATAATATTTTCTCCTATTTTTTTACGCAACCTTCTTACATGCGTATCCACCGTTCGCTCTTCCCCAAAATAATCAAATCCCCAAACGATATCTAACAACTTTTTCCGCGTTAAAATCGTTCCTTTATGATTTAAAAAACATTTTATTAATTGTAATTCTGTCTTTGTAATATCTAATTCTTTCTCGTTTTTATATACTTTATTTTTAGTGAAATCTATTTTCAAATCTTGAACTTGAATAATATCATCATGTTGTACAAGCTTTTTCGCTCGCGTAATTAGTACGCCTGGGTGAAACGGTTTTTTCACATACTCATCTGCTCCGCTTTGAAGCGCTGCTAATTCATCTTCACTTTCACTTTTCGCAGTAAGCATTAATACTTTTACACTCGAATTCTTTTTTATTTCCTGACAGACAGTAATACCACTACTTTTCGGCATCATCCAGTCTAAAATAGCTAAGTCAATTTTCTCATCATAAAATATTTGAAGTGCTTCCTCTCCATCTTTTGCTAGTAAAACTTCGAAGCCTTCTTTTTCAAAATACGCTTTTAAAATTTTCAGCATATCTTGTTCATCATCCGCGATTAATACTTTCATTACATTTCCTCCATAACTTATAAACAAATATCAATTTTATCATACAACTTCTTTGTTACATCAATGTGACATAAAAATATTTATAACGTTTGAGGGTATAGTAAGTGTGAGGTGTTGTTTTATGTTCAAAAAAATAGGAGTCATTACTCTTCTCTTCTTTTTATTATCAACAAATGCGTTCGCAAATACAAATAAACAAATTGAAGTATTTGATTGCAAAAAAGAAATGGTAGTCCAAAAACAATCTTTAGATTCAGCCATTCAAAAAGAAGCAGTTCAATACGCAAAATCAATTACTGGTCCATTTAAAAACTTAAATGTCGTTCCGAAAGATGGTCATATGATAAAAATCCCGTTATCAAAACCTGTTCCTATTACAAATCAATGGTTACATACAACAATCGATGAAGTACTCATCCTTCTCCCACTTAATGAAAAACCTTACATTATGCTTTACGATGATGAGAATAATCCACATTTTTATTATGTAAAAGGTAATCCGAAAACTTTATTGAAACAAATGAATGTTAAATTATAATTTATTAAAGAAAGATCCCACAAGTATCATTCGCGGGATCTTTCTTAATCAGTTAACAAGTTGATTTTTTAATATGATTTTCATTTAAAAAATTAATAATCTGCCTTTTGTGATGATTATCGTGATCTACGAATTCTTTAATAATATATATTAGAGAGTACGGCATTCCAGTATGAGGACAATGCGATACTCCATTGGCAGTTAAATGTTCCTTTAGCTTTCCAATAGACAGTCGGTTAAGCTCTTGAACAAGTAAATCTCTTTTAGCTTGTGCTTCTTCAAGAAGTTTTATCTTAGATATACCTGATTTTGCATAATTAGAGGCTATTTTATTATATGTATCAAAGTCAGGGAACTCCATTCCCAGTCCATCTCTCACTGATGATAATGTCTCACGTAAAAGATAGTCATCCCAATTCATAATATGAGATATGATTTCACCAATAGTCCATTTCCCCTCTGATATTGGTGCTGTCCACAATTCTTCTTTCATATCTTTTAATGTAGTTATCCAAATTGAATACTCTTTAAAATCATTAATAATTTTATTGTCTCCCATCATCTAATCCCCATTCTAATAGTAGATTTATATAAATTATACCATTAATCTACACATACAAGAACGAATGTTCCAATTGGAGAATAAATAATACTTCACTGCATCCTTTTATCTAAGTTTAGATAATGGCTTGTTCCTACATACATTTTCCCTTTCACAAATCCACTCAAAGTATAAAATTGATCCCCCTGTTCTGTATCTGTATGTAAGACAACAATAGTAAAATAGATTTTTGCATCGCTTAATATTCTCCCTAACAGTAACCTTCCTAATCCTTTCCGCCGGTAATCTTTTGCAATGTAAAACCTTCTTAATCGGCCAATTTTATTATCTTTCGTATACGGATCTTGATTTAATCCCCCGATTCCAATTAACGTATCATCTCGAAAAATGCCATATAAACATTCGCCCGTTTTACTAAATGTATTTCTTTTACTTTCATATTCATTTATTAGTTTTATTAAGAAGTTAAATCCTTCTTCTTTACTTTTCTGGACAAGGTGATTGACCTCATATTTTAGCAAATCTCCAATTCGTTTTATTTGTATATTTTCCAGCTTACTCCCCCCACTTTCTCTATCCAAATGTATCTTTTTGAAAAATAAAAATGCCCAAGAATATATTATCCTGAGCATTTATTTGAATGTGAACTTATTCATTTTGTTATGTACGTATTCTTCAATTCTGGTAATATCCCCTTCAGTTCCATTAAATCATCAATTACTAAATCAGCATGAGCAAGCTCATCTTCTTGTGCAAAATCAAAATTACATCCAATCGCAATTAAACCATTATCTTTTGCCGCATTAATATCTGATAAACGATCCCCAACTACAGCTGCTTCTTTTATATCATATTTGTTCAAAATACTTTTAACTAAGTCGCTTTTATTAAGTGAGTTAATTTGCTCAATACTAAACGTTTCAGTAACCCATTGGTCTAAAGCGTAATAAGATACGATCGCTTGTAAATATTCAGTTAAACCATTACTAGCAATATATATTGAACAATTACTTTCTTTTATATATGTAAAAACTTCTTTTACGTTCGGATATAAAGCACCTTTTCCGCTCTTAATGTTTTCAATTAGTCTTTCTAAAAAATATGCATCTGTTTGTTCTCTTACTTCAAGAGAATGATTCGGTAATAAAGCTTCCCAAACTTTTGGTAAAGGCACACCCATGATTTCACGGTATTTATCAATAGGTGTTACCGTATCCCATAATTGTAGTGATCTTAAGTGACCAAATGTATCATCTAACGATAATTCTAAAATTTTATCTGTTTGAAATAATGTTCCGTCCATATCAAAAATTAATGCTTGTAACATTCCATTCTCCCCTTTTGAACTATAAGTATTACTCGATATATTTTTCAGCATCTCAACAATAATTTCCGAACAATAATTTGCGGCAGTTTTCGCGAAGTCATCATAAGAGACTTGTGCTTCATCGTCTGCGCTGTCTGAAATACATCGTATAACGAGAAACGGTACTTCATTTATGTAAGCAACATGTCCAATTGCTGCACCTTCCATCTCTGTACAATGAGGTGCATATTCGTCTATTAGTTTCGCTTTTAGTTTTGAATCCTCAACAAAACATTCACCGCTGACAATTCTTCCTTTATGAACCTCCATATGTAAACTACTACTATTGCATGCTTTACGTGCTAACTCTATTAATTCCTTACTTGCATTAAATTCTTCTTGGAACGGGAATAAGTTTTTCATTTGAGTTTTACTTACATCATGATGGGTAACATTCGTTGAAATAACGATATCACCAACTTTTACATTCGGGTGTAACCCGCCAGCAACACCCGTATTGATGATAGCATCTACATTAAATTTATGAATTAAGGTTTGCGTACATGCCGCTGCATTTACTTTCCCTACACCAGAACGTGTAATAATTACTTCTGTTCCCATGAATTCGCCAATGTAAAAAGGCATTCCCGCAATTGTATGTTTCTCTTTTATATGTAGTTTTTCTAAAAGTAAGTCTATTTCAATTTGCATTGCTCCGATAATGCCGATTCTGTTCATGTATGTAGTCCCCTTTATCTAATTGCTCTCCCCTATATGATTTGCAAATATTCATCAATATCTTTATTCATTTGAAGAAAAGCTTTATTCCAAAATTCATATTTTGTAATATCTATTTCAAGATGTTTTTTCATAAGCTCTTCCACTGGGGCTTTTCCTGTTTCTCGTAAAAACTCTTTATATTTCGAATGAAAAGTACTTTTACTTTCTTGAGCTATTTCTAATAAACTAAAACTAGCTAAATAACCAAATGTGTATGGATAATTATAAAAAGGAACATCTGCTATATAAAACTGAACATATTTCATCCAAACAAACGGCTGATATTCTGATAATGCATTCCCGTATGCTTTTTCTTGCGCGACTATAGATAATCTCTCGATTTCATCAGCACTTAAAGGACCTTCTTTACATTTTTCATAAAAATCCTTCTCAAATTCAAACGAAGCACGTATTGCCATAATATAATTAAAACTATTTCTTATTTTCCAGCTAAGCAATGACTTTTTCATCTCTATACAATCTGTTGTTTGAATTAAATAATTCATGATTACCGTTTCAAAGAAAATAGACGCTGATTCAGCTGTACTCATTGGCAGATAATCATCTAAAAATGTTGTAGATTGTTCAAGACTCATAACATAAAAATGCCAAGCGTGTCCTAGTTCATGAGCAAGTACTCTTACACTATCAATTGTTCCATCATAACGAATTGAAATGCGCGATTCTTTTTCACTGAAAAAAGGAGCACAAAATCCACCCGGCGGTTTATTATCTCTCGGTTCAGCATCGATCCAGCCATTCGCTATTGCATTCTGTGCGAACTGTGCCAATTCTTCATCTATATTTTTTAGTGCATCATATATATTTTTTACTGCTACTGAAAAAGGAATAACAGTCTCATTACTTTCTTTCCATGTCATTAGCTCGTGCCATGTAATTGAATTCTTTCCTTTTTTATAACCGTTTAACGCAATTACTAGCTTCGTAAGATTTTGTTCCGTTGCATTCCATATTTGGGATAATGCAGTTTCAGAGATGCCATTCGCTTGTAGTGATTGTTTTAAAATCTCTTTCCCTTCCATTTCATCACTTTTAGCATGACGTAATCTTCCTATTTGATTCAATACAGTAGCAAAGATATCTTTTTCCTTATTCAAAGCATTTGTAAGAGAATCAAATACTATTAATCTTCCATTATGATCATCACTATTCATCGCAACGTAATTTGCTTGTCCAAATGATAAAGTCTCTTTATCGTGTATTACTACTATCTTATTTCTTAATTGTGCATACATATCTTCCCAAGCTTTTAATTCATTTTCTATTAGTTTAATACTTGAATGATTTGCATGAACACTTTGTCCCTTACTAGATTCTATTAATAGTTGGACTTCTTTCTTTAATTGATTTACTTTTACACTTAGTAAAGTATTTTCAGGTTGTACATCATCTTCAGTGGAACGGCAATACAAATAATATTCCGCCTTTTCGATAGCTTGAATAAGTTGTAAAAGAGTTACTGTATCTTTTGTTGCTTTATATTCTATAATTAACCGTTCTATAGAAAATATAAAATCTTGTTTATTAGAATATAGTCTGCCTAAATCCCATTTAGTTGGAGCTTGAATAAGTATATTCATTTTAATAGCCTCCTATTTTTACAAATAGTTACAACAATTTAATCCCTCCATAATTATATATGAATCTCCAGTATTTAGATATATCTAAATATTGAAACTTAAACGGATGTATTTTAACATTCCTTATTCTGCTCCCTCCCATTTACAAGTCTACCTTTTATGCAATATAAATAGCATAAAGACGCTAAAGCTACAACTATTGGAATAAGTATGACTCCTCCAATAAAGGGATAAACCGCTATACAACATGTAAAAGCTATTATAGAAAAAATTTTACCTAATCTATTATTTATTAACTTAATTCCGGCCGCAGTACCGACTATATATGTAACAATCCCTAACGAGTTCGGTATTAATACGATTCTATCTATACTAATATGAAAAACGAAACATATTAACAAACCTATTAATGCAATAAAACCTACAACTTTTATTGCATTTGTTGGCGCTGCTCTTTTTACATTAATACTTGCTAAATAACGAGGTGCAACTTCTTCCTGCCCTAGCGAATAGCCTAAACGGCCCATGCTTGCGATAAATGCATTTGTCGTCCCTAAGCAAATAATAAAAGCTACAAATCCAATTAACCATGCAAATTGATTACCTAATGTTTGTTTTATTCCAAGTACTAGAGCTGTAGTATTATCAGCATTAATATGATATGATTTTGTTCCAATTACTGATAATGCAATCCCCATATATAAAACTCCAATAATAATAATCGCAAATCCTGTAGACAAAATAATATTTCTTTTTCTAGGTGCTTTAAATTCTGGAGCTAAACTCGCAATTGCTTCCCAACCGAAAAACGACCAAAAAATTAATAATGACGCATCTAAAATCGGGTTTACTGCTTTCATAGAAATATGTACATTTATATTTTTCATTTCAATATAAGGTAGTGAGCTTATAATTGTTACGATTAAAATAAAAAAAGTTAATACACCGATACATACTTGAAATGAACCGCTCATTTTTAATCCAAATAAATTAAAGCCGATAGAAATACTTACTATGATTAACCCGATAATATAAGAAAAATACGATGGTAAAGAAAAGACTTTTACTATATACATTCCACCTGTCAGTGATACAATGATTTGCCCAACACTACCTGCGATAAAAAAACACCACCCTATAATCGCACCTACTTTTTTACCAAAAGCCTTCTCAGAAAAAGTTGCAATCCCCCCTGCACTTGGATGCTCAATAGATAAAAAAGCGAATGTTAATGCAAGTGGGATACTAAGTAAAATCATAATAAGCCAAGAAATAATCGCATTCCCTTCCGCTATACTCGCAGTCATACCAGGTAAAATAAGAATTCCTGATCCTAAAACTGCCCCTACGTATAAAGCTGTTCCCTTTTTAATAGAAATTGTTTCGTTGAAATGATTAGACATTACATGCACCTCCATTTATATTTTAATTATAGAAAGTTATCAGTTTATTCAACATTCAATTGTGTATGTAATTTAGCATTAGATTTTATATTATGCATGTATTTCAGAAGTTTACTTTCAACTTTGCAAAGGAGCATGAGTAATGGATGAGATTGATAAGAAAATAATCCCATTATTACAAGAAGATGCCATGATGAAAATTACAGAAATGACTGAGCATCTACACCTCAGCCGCCCTAGTGTTACCGAAAGACTAAAGAGGTTACAAGATACTGGAATAATTGAGAAATATACCGCACTGGTATCATTAGATGCAGTTGGAAAATCAATTCAAGCATTTTTAAGAATTGAAAATCTAAAGATTCCTTGTAAAAAATTCGAGGAGAAAATCTACGAAGAATATAGAATGCTCGAATGTCATCGAGTAACAGGCGAAAGTAGCTATTACTTAAAAGTAGCAGTCCACTCTATGAAAGAATTAGAGGAATTAATTGATATCGTTATACCATTTGGTACAGTAAAAACTTCTATGATTTTATCATCACCGATACCATATCGACCGATAATTATAGAATAGTAATAAAAAGAGGTTATCCAAAAGGTATAAAATACCCTACTCTTTTGGATAACCCTTTACAATTTATTAGAATTTTTGACTAAACTTCTTTATAAGTCCATTTTATTTTCAGCTGATATTTTATAATACTTCGCAGATAATTTATAAGAGCGATTCTCATTATAAAAGTTACCCAACTCATAGGATAATTCAACAACTAAGCGATGTTGTTTTTTTTCTAATCCTACTTCAATTGCTTTTTGCATATTTTTCTCATATTCATAATAATCTCCACGTATTTTGAATACTTTAGCTTTCAACCCATATAGTTGGACAAATGCAATTGGTACATCATAAATCGATAAAAAATGAAATGCTTCATTCATAACCTTATTAACATTTTTCCAATCTTTAAGTTCTATGTAAACCTCCAACATGTTTCGTAACGCATATACTTTTTGATCTTTCTGTGATAAAAATTCACTTAATTCCAAAGTTTTTTCGTAGTATTTAATGGCATTCGTATAGTCTTTCAAACCTTGATAAATTTTACCGTAATCATATGAAATGATAGGTAAATACTTTGAATCACCATTAGTAGTCAAACTATTTTCTACTTGCTGTAAAATTTCAAGTGCCTTTTCATATAACTCATCCATAATATACAATATTGCAAGCATTAAAAGTGTATTTATTACGTTTTTCTGCATACCATTTTTTCTGTATATGTTGTAAGCTTTTAAGGCATACAAACGACTAATACTTTTATCTTTATAAAGCTCCTTATATACATGACATAAATTATAGTATATATGACCATGTTGTTCAGTTTCTTCTGCACCAAGTAAACTCTCAGCCTGTACATAAATATCATGAGCAGCACTGTAGTCTTGTTTATTATAAAAATATAAACCTCGAGCTTTTAAATAATAAATATAATCTTCAGGATCTTGCATTTCGACCTGACTTGGTATCATTTGCGAAGCTTGATCTATAAGCGACTTCACATATAACACGTTTTTTTGTCGGGCATGATAGTATATAAGTACACCATATACCTTTAGTAATACAGGGATTGAATCTACTTCACGAACGTATAATTCTAACAAAGATAAGTCAGCTTCTGTAATACTTTTATCTTTTTTATATTTATTACATATTTTAAAAATAGTAAGCTGTATCTCCTCGTAATTTCCATTTATAAGATAATCGCTCTTAACTTCTAACTTCTTAGAAACCTTTTTTATAAAAGAAGATGACGGTTTTATTTTTCCACTTTCTATTCTACTCAAATATGTTATTGAACATATTCCTGATACGAGCTCCCCCTGTGTTAATCCTTTATGCATTCGAACATGGCGAATACGTTCCCCTATTTCCATCTTTCTACTCTCCCTGCTTAACCATTTCTTTCTTTTTACCAAATCAGCCATTATGTATTGCTTAATCTTTCATATTAAGAAAATGTATAATTTCACAAATGTAAAAAAATGTATCACATATTTTAATTTTACATTCATACTATGATTATTTCTAGATGGCTTGTTAAATTTTATGGTTAAAATTTGGGTTTTCCGTCCATTTTTTTCATACAATTTTACTTCTTGTTATTAACAAAGACGGCGCCATATACTTGAATTACGATAAACTTAATGAAAAGGATTTAACTACATGTAAACTATCATTCTTAAAATAGATCGAATGGTTAATTACATTTACCTAGTACATGGAAGACATCTATTGTAAATGAAAATAAATTAAATGAGCTCAATAGATGAATTATCAATATCACATCCTAGAAATTAGTTTGTTGAATTATTTAGTAAATATGAAAGGATGACAAATATGATTGTAAAAACAAAAAAAGATTCAACACGAAAAATAGCAAGATATGTTGGAGGCGCTGCTACTCTTTTATTGCTAGCATCCTTCCTTTATCAGTGGAACAATGGTTTAGTAATTGATGATACTGAAATATTTGGTTTCATGCTAGCCTTCACTGGTTTCCTATCTACCTTCTTACCTACTAAAAAGAAAGTTACTAACTAATATAAAATTACATATTTTTCATTCGCAAAAAACAATTATAATAGAATAAAAAAAGGATTGATCAAAAGATCAATCCTTTACTCTACTTCATTTAAGAAGAACAATGTTAACGCACCAGGTCCTGTATGCGCTCCGATTGCAGCTCCAATTGTATTTACGATAAATACTTCACAGCCGAATCTTTCAGTAATTAATGCTTTTAATGCTTCGGCAGTTTCTAAATCATCACCGTGAGTCATACCAATTGTTTGACCTTTAAGGTCTTTCCCACGCTCTTCCATAATATCAACAATGCGGCTTAATACTTTCTTTTTCCCTCTTACCTTTTCAAGTGGTACAAGTTTTCCTTCATCCACATTTAAGATCGGCTTAATGTTTAATAAACCACCGATAATACCAGCTACTTTACTTAAACGCCCACCTCTCACTAGGTACTGCAAGTCAGCTACAGTGAAGATATGTTCCATATGGTTCATTAGAAAAGCGACACGGTTTAATATTTCTTCTTTTGATGCGCCGTCTTTCGCCATTTTAGCAGCTTCTAATACGACAATACCTTGACCGAGTGAGGCACATTTTGTATCAATAATTTCTAAATCTAAATCAGTGTATGTTTCTTTCACTTCTTCTTTAATGAGAACTGACGATTGATATGTACCAGACAGTTCAGATGAGAAAGCTAAATATATACAAGGATTACCTTCTTTTGCATAAGAAACAAATTTTTCTTGAAATGTTTCAAGTGAAGGCAATGACGTTTTATAAACTGCACCTTCTCTCATTTTTTGCAATAAAGTAACTGATTTTAATGTAACCCCATCTAAATACTCTGTTTCTGCTTCATCATATACACGGAGTGGAATTAAATCAATATCATATGCTTGCAGCAATTCTACCGGTAAATCCGCCGCACTATCCGTAATGATTTTAACACCCATTTTTAAACCTCTATTCTGTTATAAATATAAAAAATATAAAATAAAAATAGTACTTTTAAATTATATACGTAAAACTTAAATGAAGAAAGGAAAAGACTTTATATTGTATGCTCTATTCTTCAAAACTTGAACTATAAAGTAAAATGATTTCAATTCATCCTCTTTTCACCAGTTATAGAGCTATATATAATTAGAATATTAATACTCTTCCAAAGGAGGTTCTTATGAGTATACAACTAGCTACTCCTAAAGATTTAGAATGGATTAATAAACAATACGAATCAATAGGTTTTTTACCAAGTGATTTAAAGCGGGATAAAGTTGCAATCATTACATATAACGATGAGTATGCAGGTGTAGGTCGTTTAGTCCAAATCGATGGAGAGACTATGGAAATGGGGGGGATTTTCATAGCACCTAAATTTAGAGGGTTACAATTAGCAGGAGAACTCGTTTCATTTTTAGTGCAAACAGCAAAGGAATCATATATGCAACATGTATTCTGTCTCCCTTTCGAAGAATTAAAAAGCTTTTATAAAAAATACGGTTTTACTGAAGTCGATACTACGCAAGAGGTTGTCCATCCAATTATTCTAAAAAAATATAATTGGTGTTTGAAAAATTATGATAAACATGTATTACTATTTAAGTTGTGAGTTTTCTATAATAGGAGTGGATACACTTTGTATTACACCACATGTTTTAATAAAGATTTATGCCTTTCATCAATTTAAGTACCTAGTTTTTTAAATCGATCCATCAGTTGTATTTCACATCTTTCCCAAACGCTTATTAGCTAGCTCGTTTACAAACTTGCTAGCACTATTTTTAAGTTTCCCTATTACATATTCCTGAGGAAATTTTTAACTAGTTAATGGGGATGATCATTTATTTAATCCGCACCAACACTTCCTGTTCTTGTAATAATTGTATAGTTAATTCCAATACAATATTTTGCATTAATTGATAAGTGTTATCATGTGGTGTACTTCGTTCCGATATAAATTCAATACATTGAGAAATATAACCTTCTACAAGTAAGCTCCCTTTTTCAATTATAGATGGATTATTTCCTTTCTTTATTATTTTTGGCACTAAGAATTCTTTTTTTGTTAAAATAATTTCCTGTGACACCTCTTTTATTTCTATAACTTTTTCTTTAAATACCACTTTTTCTCGTAAATTAATTTCACCTTTATACTTCCCTATTTCTATTGGTAATTTCGCAGGTATGTAATTATTTACTCCTCCTTCATCTTCCTTCTCTAAAATTATACCGTGTATAGGGATCCACGAAGATGTTCCTATACAATTCTCTTTAGTATTACCTTTTATTTTTTGATTAGGAAATTCTAAAAGTACTCTCTTTTCATGAAGGTTTGAAGAAACTAAATTACAATTAACTTCTCCATGATAATGTTGCACTGTCGTTAATAACTTAGCATCCAGTTCACGACCCCTAGCATTTTTTTCATTACGAAATACAAATACTTCTTGTTTTTTTACATTAATATTAGGAAATTTTATAAAACTAGTCACATCCGAAATAATAGAAAATGGAGTCTTCACTACTATTGAACTCACTGAAGTCTCTATTTTTGATCCTGAATCTATACTTACTTTCTTTGATTCATTTGCTACTTCTTCTTTTGCTGGTTCAGTCTCTTCACTTTTTTTCTTTGATGCAATTACTATTTCTTCTTTCTCTGACTCGGTTTCTTCATCTTCTTTTGCTGATTTAATTTTCACCTCTTCTTCCTTTAATCCATTCGCTTTATCTTCTTTTGCTGATCTAGTTTTTTCACTTTCTTTCTTTAATTCAATTGCTTTATCTTCTTTTTTTGATTCAGTTTCTTTACTTTCTTTCTCTGATTTAATTACTTTATCTTCTTTTTTTGATTCAGTTTCTTTACTTTCTTTCTCTGATTTAATTACTTTATCTTCTTTTTTTGATTCAGTTTCTTTACTTTCTTTCTCTGATTTAATTACTTTATCTTCTTTTT
>NZ_JAUMJO010000004.1:0-243117 GCF_036320425.1 Bacillus nitratireducens | reverse complement strand
TTTTGATTCAGTTTCTTTACTTTCTTTCTCTGATTCAGTTTCTATACTTTCCTTTTTTTCTCTTATTTCGCGCGAATCATCTTGAACATTCAGCATTTTCCACTTGTATACTTTGTTCCATATTTCCTTACCAACCCATGGCTTATTCATCACCATCCCCCCATCTGATGAAATTCAAAAAAATATGTTTTTTGTACGTGACCATTTCATCATTATATATGTTGTATAATAATAAAAAAGACATTGTCTTTTTATCAAAGACAATGCTTTTTTATTTTTATACTTGTACTTGTTATACTTGTACTTGTTGTACTTGTAAAACTTTTAAAGTAAGATCTAGTACAATTTTTTCACGAAGAGTTTCAAATGGCTCATTTAATTCTGTTGGACAAGGGGAAAAGTCTAATTCGAAAAATTGAGCGCTGACTAATTCGCAATACGGTTGTTCATTGTAAAAAACTGTATTTTCGAAGAAGTATTTGTCTAAACGTGGTAGATCACCATTTTTAGGATTAATAAAGTGAGAAGTAGTATCTGAGGAAGCAGCTACTATAGCTTGTGATAGAAAATCACCAGCTGTTAAATCAGCAAAACCAGAAAATGGAACATTAGCAATGCGGTCATATAGCACTCCATTACACTCGTCATTTGCATATTCAATGTTTTTACGAATATATCCTTGTACAAATAATTTTGCTCTTGTAACTCGGCGGTAATTTGTACCTGGTACTGGAGTAAATGCTACAGGAACTAACTTACATTGTGTTAAAAATGCATTTTTTAAGATACGTTTAATTTCAACTGCTGGAGGATCTAATGAAATATCAGATTCTACAACAATTTGAATCGTTCTTTCTGCTAATACAACTGGTATTTTTACAATCGGTGTTCCTGGCGTAGTAATTGGCGTTACAGGTGCATCACTTAATGGTGTTTGAGTTTGTCCTACTACCTGACATGGTACATTAATTGGGCATTGTTCACTCATATTTTATAATCTCCTTTTATACAAGTTTTTAGAGTTTTTTAACTCTCTATACTGTATATGTATCTCTTCTATTAATGCGTGGGTTCCTGTAATAGTTACTTTCATCATTTACAAAAAAATAGCAATTTTTTGCTAGTTAAAACACACAAAACTAAATATATTGAGCCTTTATGATTATCTACCTATACAAAAAGAGAATTTCTGAACCCTCATAGTGGAAGTAGGAACTGATGGGTTAATTATATTCAATAGTAATGGAATAGGATTTTTTTCATTTAATACTATCTATACAACAAAAAATCAATATTGGCGGTACTCTATTAGTAAAAAAATAAAAACCGACTTAAAAAAGTCGGTTTTTATTCCCAAAATTTTGCGAACTCCCTCAATCTTACCATTGATATTGTTTCTTTTTTTCAAATTTATCAATTCTTCTAATAGAACCAATCCGATTGTCATTCTTTCCCTTAACTTCATTAATTAACATCTGTTTCAATGCCTTTAACTTTGGTAAAATCACCTTCGGATAGTTTATATTTGCGATTATAGAAAATAAGTCTAATAAACATTAATTTAATAAGGTTGGCTAGCCTTATTACGTTGTATAATTTGTACACACACCGTTCATTTACCTATTATTCACAAAATAAGTATCATACGCTTTATCAAAAACATATCCTAACTTTTCAGCTAGTTTAGCAGAAGTGCTATTCGCTGCATCCCAATTTGGATATTTCCCCTTTTCTAAACAATCCAATATTAAGGCTGCACTAACTACTGTTCCCAATCCCTTTCTTCTATGATTTGGGTCAGTAGCAACTTCGATTTCAATACCATCATCATAAATACTATATGATGATGCACCACATACGACTTCTCCATTATACAAAATACAATAACCTATACCTCGATTTACATAATCATCTATTGAACGGAATTGGCTTATAAAATCTTCAGAAACCTTGTGTAATGATGGGTTATTCGCGATATGCTCATCTACCTTTCTTAATTCATATCCTTTTGGAAGTGCCGATATAAAAGATTGTAATTTTGTATGATTAAACACTTCTGAATTTCTTTTAAATTTATATCGTAAAAACTTATCTATTTTTCTTTCGTTGAATATTTCTAAACGCTTTTTCCATTGATCACTATTTACGATTACTAAAATTCTTTCAGGGATGTTACGTAATAACTCTTCTGTCTCTTTTGCATTTGGATCTCCAGTATAAAATGTGAAAATCCCTACCGTAACTTGCGCTACTGTCGGATTTTCAAGATTATTTACCCAAGCGGTGCCCATATGTCCTTGTAAATAAGAAAATAACACAACATTATTAAAATCCTCAAACATAGAAACTAATTTTTTTCTAGTATGTATATTTGCTTCATATATCATTTACATTCCCGCTTTCTATAAAATCAATATAACTCTATATCTTTATGAATCAACTTAAATAACTTTTTTACTCATCCGTTTATTCGTCATATAAGCAAACGCCTATTACACTTAAACTTCATATAATTATAAATTATTCACAAATATAAAATTATTATAACATCTATTCAAAATAGAAAAATTTACTTTTTTTTGATTTTAAAACACACATCTTTTCATCTAAATAAAGCATATTTGTTGATAAAATTTTATACGTATACCAAATCTATCTAAATAACTGTAAGATTAATTTATAAATAAGCTTTTTAAGGGGGATAATAAAATGTCTGATTTCTATTCTCGTCTTTCAAAAAGTGATGCCGCTGTTCTTCTTGTGGATCATCAAACTGGTCTTATTTCCAGCCTAGTGCGTGACTATGGTGTTGATGAGTTCAAAAACAATGTTTTAGCTCTTGCCCATACCGCTAAGTTTTTTGATTTACCGGTTATTTTAACAACTAGCTTTGAAGACGGTCCTAATGGTCCACTCATGCAGGAATTAATTGAACTATTTCCAAATGCGCCTAAAATAGCGCGTCCTGGACAAATTAATGCGTGGGACAATGAAGAATTCGTAAAAGCTATTGAGGCAACAGGTAAAAAGCAGTTAATAATTGCAGGCGTGGTTACTGATGTTTGTGTTGCGTTCCCAGCTCTATCTGCTATCAATGCAGGGTATGAGGTGTTTGTTGTAACTGATGCATCTGGAACTTTTAATAAACAAGTTGCTGATGCCGCTCTTATGCGTATGGCTCATGGAGGGGTGCAACTAATGAACTGGTTTAGCGTTGCAGCCGAATTACAGCGCGACTGGCGAAATGATATTGAGGGCTTTGGAGCTTTACTTGCTAAGCATCTTCCAAGTTATCAAAATATCATCGGAAGTTATAGGGCAGCTCAAAAAGAATTTAGTAAATAAATTACTCAAGTTTAAATAACTATTTAAACTCAATAATGACTACCAATAGCAATTCACATAATTAAGAAAAGGGCTACTTCAATAGCCCTTTTCTTAATTACTTTACAAATATTATATGACCTCTTTCATTACATTTAAAAATACTTAAATAATATTTCTTAGTTTTACTGTTATGGATACTTTCATAATTTATTGTAAAAGAACGTATCATGATAGGAATTTACACATTGCAATTAATCGTACAACTAACCGCTCTATATACTTCTAACATTCATATTAACTATGTGATTTTTGCTTTATTACAATCCACCTAGTATATGTAAAAACCCTCATTATATTTTAGGAGGGTTAATCAATTTAACAATTGACTTGTACGTATTATTGTCATTCATTATCATCTTTTTCATCTCTTCTATTTCTACGTTACCAGTTCCACTCTCTATTTTTAAGCAGTTCGAAATAGTAAGATATCCACTTGATGCGAAAAGAATAATAAACGTAATATCAGGAAAATTAATGAACAGTAATCCGAATTTCAAGGGATTTGTAGCCGTATCCGATAATATCAATCGAAAATCTAATAGTTCTGGCACTTGAACAAAATCTTTAGAAACAATCGCTTCACCTACTATTGTAATTTGCTTTACTACATTCCCAAGTTCATCTGTAAATTCAATACATCTAGGCGCATCAATTGTTTTTGCTTGTAGAGATAAATTCAATTCAGAATTATAAAAGTCGAAAAAGAGTGTACTTCCCTCCGTTAAACACTGTGGACAAACATTTCCAAGGAGACTAAAATCCTCTTCAATAAATTTAACTTTCGCTTTACAATTACACACTTTTCCTATTCGAATCGCATCAATCTTTGAACAATCTACAAAAATAACATCATTGTCCTCTTGTACAAATGACACGATACCGTTCATCTTGTTAAATGAAAGAAAATAGGATACAACACTTTCCTTTCCGGCTATTACGATACTCTCAACCTTAGTAAAAGGTTCTAGACTTTGTAAAAATTCACATATGCTATTTTGACAACATTGACAATTTCGTTTCGGCTTGCAATCCACTTACATTCAATCCCTTCCCTTTATGTTTTTATCTCATACACATAATATGAGCGGGATATAAAAAAAGCTTGGACAATATAATTTTAACGTAAGGATATAATTATTCACTCATAACATCAATAAGGAAATTACACCAATAATAAGTAATAACACATAATTTTTACTATAAATACATATAACAATTTCATCTTTCAATGAAAAAGCGTTATAATGAGGTGTAGCCTCTACGATTACGTTATAAAGGAGATTAAAACAATGGCTAAAATTAAAGTGTACCAAGCAAAAGAAGAAAATATGGAAGCAGTAAAAAACATCATTGATGTTGAGGAACAAAATCCAACTGCTGAAAACTTACAAAATCTATACGCATGTGTATTAGAAACTGAAGATATGGCATTGCCTGAATCATACATTGAAGAAGATATCTTAATTGATTCTATGGAAGTTATGGTTAACGCTTCTCAAAGCAAGCTAAGAGACTTAGGTGCATACGATGTAATCGAAGTTCAAAACAAAGGTAAGAAAACACAAGTTTTATTATTAGCAGACGAAGAATACGAAATTATCGAAGGCTAATCTAAATCCGTACATACGAAAAAGCTCCCTTCCAATTGGAAAGGAGCTTTTTCATTACGCTTTTGATGTTTCGCTCTTTTTATTCATTTGTTTTTTCTTAATTACCATACGCTCATTTCCCATAAAGAAAATAAATATGAATGCTAAACCTGCTGGTACTAATGCCCACATAAATGTTTGAACAATGGAGCTAGAAAGAGCATCAATAATTTTATCTAATATTTGCGGCGGGATTTGAGATCTTGCCGATTCTGATAGAATAGCTCTTGAATCTCCTAAAGCGTTTGTATTCATTCCCCCGCTCATCCCTTTAAATGCTTCTTCTAATTGATTTTGGAAACCTGTTCTTTGGATCATTCCGAAGATTGTAATACCTAGTGTCATTCCTAATGAACGAATGAAATTACTCGTTGAAGTTGCAGATCCGCGCTGTTCCATACCGAAGTTATGAATAGCTGCCATACTTAGTACAGAGAATGAGAAACCTACTCCAAATCCAATAATAATCATATAAAACGTTAATAATATACGACTTGTTTCTGGCGTTAACGTACTTAATAAAAATAGTCCAATTAGCATAATAACCGCAGAAATAATCATAATGTTTCGGTAGCTAAGCTTCGTCGTTAAAAATCCGCCTAATTGCGCTGTTACGACTGATCCTAACATCATCGGTAAAAGTAATAATCCTGAGTTTGTTGCGCTACCACCATATACGCCTTGAATAAATAACGGAATATACACAGTTGCTGACATAAATGCAGCCCCGTAACATAATGCAATAATTGTACTCATTCCGAATAGACGTTGTTTAAACATCTCAAATGAAATGATTGGTTCTTCTACTTTTCGTTCAATAACGATAAAAGCAATTAATAAAATAGCGAACCCAGCAAATAAACTTAAAATAAAGCTAGAATCCCAATCATATTTTTGTCCGCCTAGTTCTAGGGCAAACATTAAACAAACTACTGCACCAACTAAAGTAATTGCGCCAAACCAATCAATCTTTTGCTTTCTATGAACTCGTGACTCTTTATAAAAGAATGTAATAAAAATAAGCGCTAAAATGCCAAGTGGTAAGTTAATATAAAACACCCAGTGCCAGCTAATATAATCCGTAATATATGCGCCAAGTAATGGCCCGAAAATACTTGATAAACCAAATACTGCTCCGAATAAACCACCCATTTTCCCACGCTTTTCAGGAGGAAAAATATCAAAAACGATAGTAAACGCAATCGGCACTAATGCCCCGCCGCCAATACCTTGAATGGCACGATAAATACCTAACTGTGTAATATTTTCAGCAGTACCACAAAGTGCCGAACCAATCATAAAGACGATTAAACCGAAAATAAAGAATCTTTTTCTACCATACATATCTGATAGTTTACCGAATATCGGCATACCTGCCATTTCTGCGACCATATAGGCAGAAACGACCCATACAAAGTTTTCAAGGCCTCCTAAGTCACCAACAATCGTTCCCATCGCTGTTACGACAATGGTATTATCCATTGATGCCATTAAAATACCCAGCAATAAACCGGCAACAACGAAGCCGAGTTTATTATTTTTCTCAACCATAATCTTGCTCTCCCTCATACTACTTATATTTGTTTATGTTCTTTTACGACTGTATTACCTTTCTGATTAAAACTAGTATGATATTCTACAACACTAATTTCACAGCCAGGGCCTATTATAACATGATTTCCCCTTACTACGTCTGCTATTGTATGTTCTAAATAAATATCATCCCCCTCAATAATTGATGTTTGAAGGCTTCCTGTATGACTTGTAAAAGGAATAAATCTCGATTTTTTACGTACTGTAATCTTTTTTCCACCGATTTCTCTCACTTTACTTCCTTCATAACGAATTGAGATTTCAATATTTTCAGCATTAAGTAATCCATCACTTTCAAGACCACCAGTTAGTGATAATTCTTCTACTTCAATATCTCCCTTCACATTTAAAGCACCTTTCACATCTACGAAATCACCTGAAAACCTTCCTTTTACTTCAATCATACCTCTTACTTTTGTTTTTTCAATATGAGCATCACCATGCATTTGTGTATTGCCATATATTTTTATACATTCCGCATCTACGTTTCCTTGTACTTCACTATCCCCATATACGATATAGTTTTTAACTTTCATATTACCGCGTACATCACTCGTGCCGTACGTTTTAAATTCATTACAACTCATATCATTAGAAATTGTTCCTTCACCGCGTATCTTTACTTTATTATAATCTCCGCCTGCTGAACTACCAGAACCATTTACAGTAAGACTATGTTGATGTTCCATACTCATTTCTCCCTTCCTTTAAACCTGCTTAATTTCTTTTACATTTGCACTTTTATCAACAGTAAGAACACCAGTATATTCAATAAGTTCTATCTCACAGTTCGGTCCTACTGTGACATTGTTTCCCCTTACCGTTTTTATGTGAGCATAATCAATATCGATATTGTCACCTTCTAACAATTCAGCTTCTAACTGTAAGCCAAATACTGTTTTAAAAAGTCTACTAAAAGCACTTAATCTATGTTTTACTTTAATGGTTTGGCCACCAATTTCTTTCGCTCTACATGTACCGTGAATATTTATATTAATTTCATCTGCGCTTAATAATCCACCAACTGTAAATTGCCCTTCTGAAGAAAAAATATCAACTTCACAATTACCATCAATCGTCGCTTGACCGTTGATTTTAAATTCTTCACCAGTTACATTACCACCTATCGTCCCTTTTCCTGCAATTTTCAAAGTGGTTGCCTTTACATCTTGTGTAATTGTCCCTTTCCCATCGATTCGCATCGTTTCTGCACTAACTGTACCCTCAACTTTGCCTGATCCGCTAATTCTCGCATTGCCACTTTTCAAATCACCAGTAACAGTTCCGTAACCATTACATTCAAATTGGTCGCATTCAACGTTTCCGTTAACAGTTCCTTTTCCGTTTAGCTGCACTTTATGAAACTCTCCACCGTTTGATGAACCATATCCGTTTATAATTAAATTTTCTGTACGCATTATTTCTCCTCCACTACAACAGTTTAGTTTTTAATGCTTCGGTATATTTCATAATCGCTTCGCGTAAAACAATTTTGGTGCCTTTTTCAAAAATTAAATCGTCCACATTTGAAACTAAGAAACATGTAGAAATACCTAACTTTCGGACGATGATTAAGTCACAAGTTTTATGTTTAATTGCTTCATAATTTTCACGTAAAACTTGCAAGACCATTTTTCCTTCTTCTAAACTAATCTCTCCCGATTGTAGTAATTCTTCTAACATATACACATAAAGAATATCTACAAATTGAAATTCTGCTGTTTTATTCGTTTGTTCTATAAAGAATTGTAAAACTGTTTCTGATGCAATACCCTTACGTAACAAATCATCCTTTGTTAAATGCATTTCTGTCACGCTCGGTGAAAACATATTTGCTAATTCATCTAGTGATAAATCCTCTTTCATCGTTTGGATTTTATCAATACGTTCTAATATCTTTTCTTTCGGAAAAAATGTTTCCTGGCCTGTGAACGTTGACTTCCGTACAAACCAATCTTCCGGTATTAAATTTTTTCTCTTCCACCTATATAACTGTCCGTATGAAATACCAGTTAGCTCTAATAAATCTTTTTTTGAAATTAAATCTGTACTCAACTGTATATCACTCCTTCCTGATAACAATGTAACATAACACTGTTACGCTGTAAATAGACTTTTATCGCAAATAGCGTAACAATGCGTAAAACAAACATGACTTGCACACAAAAAAGGCTCTTACACATCTCATAAAAAATGCGTAAGAACCCTTATATATCATGGTTTAAACCATATTTCATAAAAATCAATCCAACCTTGTGAATTAATTATTATATTTTGTATTTTTTCGTGTGAACTTACTTGCTGTTTGTTACGGTACAAAGGAATGATATGAATTTGACGTAACAGTGTATCCTCAATATCGCGTAACAGTGCAACTCGTTTCTCTACTTTACTCTCCATAAAGTACGGCTGTAATGTTTCGTTAAAGTTTATATTGCTTTGCTGATGAATAAAACTGTTTTTTGTAAGAAACATGTATAGTAAACTCTCTTCAATACGCTCGCTAATTGTCGCACTATCATGCATAATATCAGCCTTTTGTATCGTACTAATTTGCAATAACTCTTCTGTTTCAAGAAATTCAATATCAATTATAATTCCATATTTCGCACATTCTTTTTGTATCCAATTTGAATCTTCAACATGATCTTGTCCTGTAAATGTGTATAGTCGCAATGTTTCATTACGGTAAGAACTTTCTTTAATAAGCGTATTTATGTCCTCATTTATATGTATTGTACCACTCTTTGTTAGCACTAATTCTTCGGCTATCTCTCCGCGTGCTCCTTGTAATTCCGCAACGATCGCCTTGCTATGAATGATTTTATATAAAGCTTTTCGAAATATCATATCTTGCATAGGTCCTTCTTTTGCAGTATTTAACGTAATGTATGTTACATTCGACTCAAGTCGAGTTAGTTCTTTATGATGCTTTACTATATTTTTAAAACGTGCTTTCGCTAATATATCGTACGTATTTACTCTGTGCTCTACATTCCATAATTCAATTCGATCCAGAAATGGTCGCTCGCGAAAATATAAATCATTTACTTCTAATACGAATACATCCTCATTCTTTTCACATAACCGAAACGGTCCAGTACCAATTAACTTCCCGCCTCCATCTTCATTTACAATAGAACACTGTTCTGTACTTAAAGCATGTAAAAACAACTTATTATCTGTAGATAAACGAATCTGCACAATATAGTCATCAAGAATATGTAAACTTTCAACGTGTTGTAACATCCAAGCATGCGGATTATTTTTCACTTTCATAAATCGTTTAAATGTCTGTTCAACATCATAAGCGGTTAGTTCTTTTCTATTATGAAATGTAACACCTTTTCGTAAATAGAAGGTCCACATATATTTCTGGTCATCATATTCCCAATAAAACGCAAGTCTTGGCTCTACACTGTTTGTATTTCCGTCTACATACACTAATGTGTCGTATATATGTTTTACCATATGACATTCCGAACGCATCGTAGCATATAGAGGGTCTAATGCAATATCTAGGTTCATTTGGACTTGCAAACGTAGCACATCTCTTCTCCCTTTAGGTGTCCTTTCGACTTGATAACCGAATATCGAATCAATCCACGTTTGAAATTGCGTTTGCAGTAATGGAAAATGCGAGCTATATCTTTCAATAAATGCACTTCCGCTTTTTACATCCCCTTGTTTCGTTATTTCTTTTCCTCTTTCTAAAATTAAAGAAAGTGGATGTTTTTGAAATAACAACTTTGAACGATTGCCTCTCCCTCTGCCTGGAAACCACATAATCCAATTTAATTCTTCTAATTTTTTTATGATGAGTTTACTATTTCGCTCTGTACAAAATAATGTTTCAGATATATTTTGTATTGTTACTTCAAATTTATCTCCCTCTGCTCTCCCTTTTCCATACTGGAGCCATAGGTGCATATATTGCTCCAAAATAATCATAAAACGCCCCCTAAAAGATGAAAAATCTTCCTCTTTCATTCTACCCTTTTTCATTTCTAGCTTCCATCTTATCATTTCAATATAGAGAGGAGGAATTAAAAATGAATCATCTTTTAAAACGTTATAATAAGCCCATCCTCATTCGGTTGTTCGGTGAATTGTTAGTCCGAACGACTGAAGCGATGCTAGCTATCATTTTTATTGTTCACGTTAATAAAGCTTTAAATGGTAATGTGATAGTTACAATGCTTCTTTTCGGATTACAGCCACTCGCTGATATTGTATTTACATTAATCGCTGGGGGTGTAACAGATAAATACGGTCGTAAGAAAATCATGTTACTCGGATTACTTTTACAAGCTTTTGCCGTAAGCGGATTCGTTTTTGCTGAATCCGTCGCCTTTTTCGCCTTATTATATGTCATAAATGGTATTGGCCGCTCTTTATACATTCCGGCACAGCGCGCTCAAATCGCTGACTTAACGAAGGAAGAACAACAGGCAGAAATATTTGCTGTTCTTCATACTACGGGAGCAATCGGCTCTGTAATTGGCCCATTAATCGGCGCCTTTTTCTATACTAGTCACCCTGAGTATTTATTTATTTTGCAAGGTGTAGCCCTTACGCTATATGCTATTCTCGTTTGGACGCAGCTTCCTGAAACAGCTCCACTCATGAAAAACGTTAATAAAACGAAAGAAGTATATTCGCCAAAACAATTTATTTCAAAGCATTACGCTGTGTTTGGACTTATGGTTTCTACGCTACCGATTAGTTTTTTCTACGCCCAAACCGAATCGAATTATCGTATATTCGCCGAAAGTGTATTTCCAAATTTTCTATTTGTACTCGTGTTTATCTCAACTTGTAAAGCAGTCATGGAAGTGATTCTCCAAATTTCCCTTGTGAAATGGTCTGAACGATTTTCTATGCCTAAAATAATTGTTATTTCCTATACTTGCTATACGTTAGCTGCGATTGGCTACGGTTATTCCACAACAATATGGTCATTATTCTTCACATTGCTCTTTTTAGTAATTGGGCAAAGTATAGCTTTGAATCACTTACTACGATTCGTTTCACAAATCGCTCCAAGTCATAGACGCGGATTATATTTTTCTATATACGGTATACATTGGGATATTTCAAGAACTTGCGGGCCTTTTGTAGGTGCATTGTTATTAAGTAAATTAAGCGGTAGTACTCTATTTTATATTTGTGCCTTCTTATTAATAATCGGTGGTATCATTCAAGCTTTTTTTGTTCAATCGTTAGAAAGAAACAAAACAAAAGAGCTGTCCCTATAGGAACAGCTCTTTTATTTAACCTGCCATTTTATTAATACTATCCTCCGGTGAGAACACAGAAATGTGATCTACTTTACCAGTAGATTTCGGAATAACGAATTTCAACTCAAACTGATTATTTACTTTATAATTGTATATTTTATCATTACCGTTGACTTTAACAGACGCTGGTTTTCCTAAAGCCTTTTCGATCTCTTGTAACGTAATCACTTTAAGTTCTGAATGGTAAGATCGAACGTCAAAGACCTGTGATCCTTTATTAAAGCCAAATGCAACATTTTTATTTGTAAACGTCGCATACATCCCGTTTCCTGCTTGCTCCGTCTTATCAGCTTTCCCCCACGCCTTCTCTATTTCTTCTATATCACCTGTATGCGCCGCATATGGAACATTAGGTACTTTACCTACTTTCGCTTGCTCAAATAAATCTTTAATATGATTAATTGATTTTTGATTTATTGCTGTATTGTTCGAATTAGAATCTGCTGTAGGTTTTGCTGAATCTTGATTTTTTGGTTTTTCCACAGATTCTTTCTCTTTTTTTTGAGCGGTGTCCTCATTCTTTTTACCCGTTTCTGACGTATCTCTCTTTTTTTCCGTACCATTTTCTGATGTTGAATTAGTTTGTTTATTTTCCTCAGCGTTATTACACGCGGTTAAAGCTGCTACACACGTTAAAGTTAGGAATAATATAAGCACTTTCATATATACTTTCATCATTTTCAGCCTCCCTCTTCAACATATTCACTTTTGCAACCATTCCATAACACTACTCTTCAAATTATTTTTTCTCCAAAAAGTAAGTGCCTCGGTTTCTCCGAAAGTATGGACTATATACTCTATATATGATGTTCCTAAAAAATAACCGAGTCGGTTGTATCCGAAATAGTTCCCTCCTGATAAACGGAACCATTCTTTCTCTTTTTCATCTGTCCATCCTTTAACATAATCTTGTAAAAAATGTTTCTTAATTTGATCTTTATGTTCTTCATAGCAAAACAACCAATCGTCTCCATCATTATCATATGAATAATAGACTGGTTTACTTAATCCTTTAGCTATTCTTTGCGATAAATATGTCGCGACTCCCTCACGATATAAACTAACCGCTGCATCAGTCCATTGTGCTTTAGTCCAATCCATTCCACTTTCTTGCAATACGAAATTGTGATATATATGTCCGATTTCATGGGCAACAATAACACGAAGATGCTCCCTTTCAGGAGATAATTTTTCTGCCGCAAGAAATATATCCCCAATAATATCTCTTTCTACAAATGCATTAGAACCAAATCCACCTACAAATAGATGAAAAGTTAAATCTATATTAAAACCAAATTGAATGCGATACTCCTCACTCATTTCTTGAATAATAGATGGTAAAGTTTCCGAAATAATATGAATGTCTTCTAGTTTTTCAGGATATTTTTTAATTGCACTAGAAAGACGTTCTTCTGTCTTAGGACAATGATAATTAAAATATTCTTCGAATGCTTCTGGATACATATCATAATAATTGTTCAAATCATGTAATCCTATATCATCGCTTTCCAAAATCTTCAAAAACCTTGGAATTGTATTGTTAATCATCTTATTCATCTCCTTGTATACACCTTCTCTCCATGCTCTTTATATCCTTCATTAATAACTTAAAATAAACTGTCACAAAAGCTCATTTAAATGCAAATAACCAGCTGGAAGTAAATATTCATTCCCTGCTGGTTTAATATTTTTTCTTTCTATATTTTATTCAAACCATT
Organism: Bacillus nitratireducens; assembly: GCF_036320425.1. Lineage (NCBI taxonomy): Bacteria > Bacillati > Bacillota > Bacilli > Caryophanales > Bacillaceae > Bacillus > Bacillus nitratireducens. The sequence goes on along the minus strand of NZ_JAUMJO010000004.1, from coordinate 229,470 downwards.
TGTCGCCATCATAACTCCATTAAGACTGCCTATTTATATAATTAAAAAAGCTGTCCTATTTAAGGACAGCTTCAAAATATGTATATTTACACTTCGATTGATTTACCGTCTTCAACGATATGGTAAAGTAAGTGAGCTAAATGATGAATTGGACCATACTCTTCCTCTTCTTCATTTGTTTCACCTTGGAATTCAAGATCATTTAAGTATAATGCTAAAAATTGATAGTATAGTTTTAAATCAAATCCGTAGCAAGCACTTGGTTCTTCATGATCTCCTTCATATTGTAACATTAAGTATTGATCATTACCTTCTGCATCTTCAGCATCAAAGAATACGAAGAAACCAACGTTTGTATCTAAATCAAATAGATGACGAGTACCTTTTTCTGTTGCTTTATTGAAGTCCTCTTCACTTAATTTATGTACTGTTGTCGCTTTTGCATTATCTTCTTGATGGAAATTTACTGTGAATGATTTCAATGCTGACACCTCCTGATTGTATAACAGTAGCATAACATATAAAATGGACTGCTTACAAATGTAAACAGTCCACCTATCTTCATTTCCGAATTGCTCGTAACAGAAAACTCACGATGAAGATTAAAATAATCGCACCTATTAAAGCTGGAATAATTGCAAAGCCACCAATAACAGGACCGAATTTACCAAGTAATAACGAACCAAGCCAAGAACCGATAATACCAGCAATAATATTACCAATTACACCGCCCGGCACATCCTTTCCAGTAATTAAACTTGCAAACCATCCTAATATACCACCGACGATTAAATACCAAATCATATGATAACCTCCTGTATATTTAACCAATATAAATAAAATCTGAAACAATTGCTTACCATTAGTTATGTTACATTTTTCGTAAGTTATTCGTCTTATGAAAATCATTCAAATCTGCTCAACCAATTAAGGACAATCTGGCTTCAATATTGTTCTCATAAATTCGTCTTTAAACGCTTGATAATTAAATTCAACGGCGATTCTTTGTATCGGGCGATTATCAAATCGTGTTGGCTCAGCAATTTTTCTAAAGTCAGCTACACTTTGACCTCTCGTTACATCATTCGTCGTACTAATCCAAACTGCTGATTTTTTATATTCAAAAATATTATCATTTATAAAAGAAATGAACGGAAGTAAATCGTGGATCGGACTCCCAGCAATACCTGGGTATTCTTTTTTATAAAAGTTTTCAAAATAAAAATCAATCATTGGTTTAATAAGTTTCACCTGTCCGGTTCCTTCTTTATCAATAATATCGACCATTTCAGGCGTAATAAGAGCGCGCTGCGTTACATTTAACGGATATATAGTAGCATTCTTCGCGTATTTCATAACGATATTCGCCGCAATTGGATCGCCGTAAAAATTAGCTTCCGATACTGGTGTAACGTTTCCTGGAAAAAGAAAAGCACCACCCATTATATAATAAGAACATACTCGATTCATTAAATTGGGGGACAATAAAAATAATGTTGCAAGTGTTGTTAATCGTCCCGTCGCCACTATAATAATATCTTCTGGACAAGGCTCAATTAATTTAATCAATTCACAAAAATTTTCTCTTTCACAAATTCTCATTTTCGGTGGAATAATTGGACCTAAACCGTGATCCCCATGAATTTCAGGAAAAAATAAAGGTTCTTCAGCTGTCATCGGTCTACTGGCACCTTCGATAATCTTTACTTTTGTAGCATAGTATCTTTCTAAAAAATATACATTTTCGGTAACAATTTCTCTTGATACATTTCCATACTCTGCAACAATACCTAAAATATCTAATTTGCATGTTTTATTCGCATAAATTAACGTTACCGCATCATCAATTCCAAAATCTCCGAAAAAGATTATTTTTTTATTAACTTTCCTCACCCCTCTCCAGCATAATCTACTATCATTATTATGCGAAAAAGACAAGGCGGTGAAACAGAGATAATTAAAAAAGCCGCCTATTTATTACTTATTGGCGACTTCAATCTTTTTATAAGATAAATATGCTAGTACACTTTTGCTTGAATCATATTTCGGATTATTCCCTTTTCTCGGTTCTCTCATATGTGTTTTTTCAAACCCAGGAATATCAGGCATTCTTTGCAAAAATTCAAGCATTTCTTCCTCAGTTCCTTCAATACGTACACGAATCATTATTACTATTCCTCAATTCTCATTTTCTCTGTACTAAGTATATCGTACTTCAGAAACTCTGCAAGAAATTTATCTTTTTAATGTTGAACTTTTTTTACAGACAAACAGTGCCATCTCAGTATAGAACGACTCTACTTTATTATTATCAAAGTGAATGTTGAAGAATTCCTGCATTTCGTTTGATGTTTTCATCATACATTCTGTTAACTTTACGCGCTTTGGCACAGGCACATCCATCATATCGCACCACCAGTCAAAATCAAATTTTTTGTCAAAAGTAAGACATGACTGCATTTGTAAACCATGTTTTTCTAATAAAGTAATCCATTCTGTTTTTTTCAAAGCTCGTTCATGGCTTGGATCACGTTTTTTTTCAATAAAATTATAAAATGTATCAAACTCATTATTTTCTGGTGAAACATTATCTATTAATATAAATAATCCTTCATCCTCTAACGTTCGATGTACTTCAAAAATAAATTGCGAAGGGTCAACAAAATGATGTGCTGCAATTCGGCATGTAATTGTATCAAAAGATTCTTCAGCAAATGGTAACCTTTCTGCATGTCCTGCTACAAATGATACATTTTCATGCCCGTTCCCTTCTATAAAACCTTTTGCCTTTTCTAACATTTTTTCTGTTAAATCAAGAGCGACTACCTCTTTAAACATTGGGGCTAACAGATTAGCAACATGTCCACCACCAGTAGCAATATCAAGAAGACGATTATTATGACGAGACGCTACTTGTTGAACTACATATTGTAAATCTGGTCCTTTTGCATGAATTTTACTTTTCACATATTTTTCCGCATTATTACCAAACTGTTGTTTCACAAGCTCTTCTCTACTCATTTTATCATCTTCTTTCTATTGGTATTTAAATATACAGGATTCATATAATAATTAAAATTCTCTTTATATATTTTCAAATCCTCTTTTCCGCTCACTTCTTATAACGCTGTCATCATTAACAGAATATTAATATTAATTTTACGTTTTACCATTAAACAAAAAAGGCTACGGGAACTTGTCCCCTAACCTTACTTAATATCTATTACATTTTTATTTTTTCATATATATCTATATAAAATAAATCCTCTTTCAACTTCATAATAACTTCTACTTCGTTATAAGTAGCCTCACGAGCATGTAAACCAAATTGATCCATGCCGATCCATATCCATCCAGGTGTATGATATAGAACATCTATGTTAAAATAATCTAATTTAGTAAGCTCCGATTTAATAAATTTATCTTTATTAGCGATTTGTTTATCTATTAAGCCATATTCTTTTCCATTTTCAAATAGCGATATAATTTTCCCTACAATGGGATGTTCACGAACAACAAAGTGATATTCCTTTTCCTCCACATTCACCACAATCAAACGAGAATCAGATAAATCAGACCGTAATTTCGACATATTTATTCACCTCCTTTATGAGTTTCATAAACATAATAACAAATGAATATTCAAATAAAATTAATATAATGTAAAAAATAAAAAAACTGACTTCTCTTTAGAAATCAGCCTTTATTTTTTGATCATCTTTATATTTTTACAAACTATTATAATGTTTCTTTTTCCTCATCATTTCCGGATACTAAATTTCCAATAGCATCTGCCGTTACTTCAACTACAAATTCACAAATCCCTGCTACAACTTCTCCAATTACTTCCTCCATCTTTCTACCCCCTTGTTTAATGGAACTTATTTGTATTATAGGAGATATTAGTTAATTTAAACTATCGGCAAAGGTGACAAAAACATTACATATTTGTAAGCTATTTCAATGTTTTTTGAATTTATACTTCTCCCCTTTGAAATTTTAAGTATTATTAACAACCAGATAGGTCATCATAATATAAAGTATTTAAGGATCCTAATTTAAAGGAGGCGTGTAAAATATACTACGTAAAACTAATTAAAGGTCAATCTTTCTATGCTTTTGATCATCGATTCTTAGTGTCTTATGAAGAAGAGGTTTCGGAAAAAATTTTTAATTACTTACGCCGAAATGAATTCTTCGAAGTACGTAAAGAAGAATATTCTGCCTAAAGTATGAAAAGCATCAAAAAATGACTCTCATAATTGGGATTCTTTCTTGATGCTTTTATATTATCTCCCTTTATTCAACATTACTCCTCAATTCTCTTAAAATCTTATAGTATATGTCCAAGCTAATTCATCGTCATCTTCATATTTTAGTATATGAGGAGGTGACGAATATGACTCATATCATTGATTATCAAGCTACTCAACCTTTAAATAAAACCGGTGAAACAACTTTTGCAATTCCCCATCCCCCAGAAAAAGCAATTCTAGCAAGTATTAAATTAAAAATTTCAAGAAGAGATTCACGTAATAATCGAGTAGAATTAATTGCTACAGTTGGGGTTAAAGGTATAACTGAGATTTCACAAGTTTTATTCCGAATTTTCCGTGACAATACAGAAATCTTCAACGCTCAAGTAGGGATTGAATCTACAGATTCTGAGCAATTTTACGCACAAACATTTCAAGCTATAGATCAAAATGTTAGCTGCGGGACTCACGAGTATTCATTAACTGTAGAAAACCTTACTAGTGGTGCAAGTGCAGACATTGTTGGTCCTCTGTCTTTTAGCGGTTTAGCTATTGGACAAGATCATAAGTGTTGCTAATTTAATCTATTTTGGTTTTTTGAAAAAAGTAAGACGTATTATCTGCGTTCTTACTTTTTTTATTTTCCACACACTTACCTTCCCTTTGAATTTACTTGTGAATTTTTTGTATTTTTAGTTACCCATTGTATCACTTAATTCATCATTTTTTTACAAATCAAAAAGATTGAAATCAATTAATGAAACACGTAATATAGACTCTGACTCTAAAAAAGTTCGTTAAAAATAATACATAAAATAAGGAGGTTTTATATACGAGTTTTTCATTTTAAAAGACGGAGAGGTTTTACATTATGTGGCGTAATAAAAATGTTTGGATTGTGTTAATTGGGGAGTTTATTGCTGGTCTAGGGTTATGGCTTGGTATTCTTGGTAATCTTGAATTTATGCAAAAATACGTCCCTTCTGATTTTATGAAATCCGTTATATTATTTATCGGACTGTTAGCTGGTGTTCTAGTTGGCCCAATGGCTGGGCGTGTCATTGATCAATATGAAAAAAAGAAAGTTCTTCTATACGCTGGATTCGGTCGTGTTATTAGTGTTATTTTCATGTTTTTCGCCATTCAATATGAAAGTATCGCATTCATGATTGCATTTATGGTTGCACTTCAAATTTCAGCTGCATTTTATTTCCCTGCATTACAATCTGTAATTCCTCTAATCGTTCGTGAGCATGAGTTATTACAGATGAACGGTGTACATATGAATGTTGGTACAATCGCTCGTATTGCGGGTACTTCACTAGGTGGAATTCTTTTAGTTGTAATGAGTTTACAGTATATGTATGCCTTCTCAATGGCAGCATACGCTTTATTATTCCTCTCAACTTTCTTCCTACAATTTGAGGATAAAAAGTCAACTACTTCAAGTAAAGAATCAGCTAAAGATAATAGCTTTATGGAAGTATTTCGTATTTTAAAAGGAATTCCTATTGCTTTTACAGCACTTATATTAAGTATTATCCCTCTATTATTTATAGCTGGATTCAATTTAATGGTTATTAACATTAGCGAAATGCAACATGATCCAACGATTAAAGGATTTATATATACAATTGAAGGTGTCGCATTTATGTTAGGTGCCTTCGTTATTAAACGTTTATCTGACCATTTCAAACCTGAAAAATTGTTATATTTCTTCGCTGTTTGTACCGCTTTTGCACACCTTTCATTGTTCTTTAGCGATATAAAATGGATGGCTCTTACATCGTTTGGTTTGTTTGGCTTTAGTGTCGGCTGTTTCTTCCCCATTATGTCGACAATTTTCCAAACGAAAGTAGAAAAAAGCTATCACGGTCGCCTCTTCTCATTCCGTAATATGTTTGAGAGAGTTATGTTCCAAATTGTCTTACTTGGAACTGGCTTCTTCTTAGATACGATTGGGTTACAATATATGGTTCTCATCTTCGGAGTTATTTCGTTGTTGATTATTTTTATTTCCTTATCTAAGCAGAAACAATTTAAAAAACAAACGTCACAATCTGCGAATATGTAAAACTAATACTTCTTAAGAATGGATCCCGTATTTTACTGGGTCCATTCTTTTTGAATTTCAAGGATTAAAACCTATTTTCTTTATGTAGTTCAAATATTTAAAGGAGTATCCCCTACTACTTTCGAATAAAATAAATTATAGTTTTTCAAAAAGGAGCTGTGGAAATGTCTTATGGCATCCAATTATTAATTATCCTTCTTTTTTCATTGGTCATGTTTGGCGTCCTTAATTTTTTAGCCATTTCCTTATCTCAAAATAACTTTAAAAGAAGGATTGTTGCAGGTTTCCTATTTTTATTGTTAACTCCCATTATCTTTTTGACTACTACAGCACTCACATCTATATTCGATAAAGGTGGTTTGGGAGTAGCTAACCAAGTCTTCGTTATTGTAAATGTATATATTGTAAATGGAATTGTCATTCTTCTTTCCGCTTCATTTATCCTCAAAAAACATAACATAAGATAGAGTACTAGGCATGAATCTAGCATTACACTAGATTCATGCCTTTTTATTTTAAAAATCTCACCTTTCTCCAAATTTTTATGTGAAATTTAATAATTCTTTATAAAAATTTAAACTTTATTTTTTACAATATTCCTATCGTATTCGCACGTTTATAAAAACGAATAAGAAAGGAGTACACAATGAAAAAGTTTCTATTTATTTTCCCTATATTAATCGTTCTACTTAGTGGATGTAGCAATAATGATATATACGGCTCTTGGGAGGTCATTGATAATAAAAAAGGTGAATGCCCTGTATATTATAAATTTGAAACAGTTGTAAAAGAGGAAAAGAAAGAAAAGGTTGTTCACAATTTAGTGGAAATGCAAACAACAAATAAAAAAGAAGATTTATTTAAAGGATCGTTTGTTAAAAATTCTAACGTGTATCGTATTGATTATGGTAACTCGTTTACATCGGATCAATCTTTAAAAGTTGTCGATAATAAATTAAATGTATACTTTTTTACAACTGAAAAAACATGTACATACAAAAAAGTAAACAAATAATTGTCATTTATAACGTAGAAAATATTTTCTGCGTTATTTTTATTTTCCCCTTATTATCCTCCCTCTAAATTTGTCAATCGTTTTAATTTTCATAAAAAAATGATAAAATGTTAACATGTGTTTTCAGAATAATTAAAAACGCAGAAAGAAAACACTGTTTTTAGGAGGGGTTTTGATGACTTACACGTTAGCAACTAGAATGAAAGCATTCCAATCTTCTATATTTAGTGAATTAGGGGCCTATAAAAAAGAGAAAATTGCAGCAGGTCATAAAATGATTGATTTAAGTATCGGGAATCCCGATATGCCTCCTGCTGATTTCGTAAGAGAAGCAATGGTACATACGGCGAGTGAAAAAGAAAGCTATGGATACACATTAACAGGCATACAAGAATTTCACGAAGCTGTAACTGAATATTACAACAACACTCATAACGTTATTTTAAATGCCGATAAAGAAGTTTTATTATTAATGGGTTCACAAGACGGACTCGTTCATTTACCGATGGTTTTTGCAAATCCGGGAGATATTATATTAGTTCCTGACCCAGGATATACGGCTTATGAAACAGGAATTCAAATGGCCGGCGCAACATCTTACTACATGCCATTAAAGAAAGAAAATGATTTCTTACCTAACTTAGAAGTTATCCCTGAAGAAATTGCCAATAAAGCGAAGATGATGATTTTGAACTTCCCAGGAAATCCAGTTCCAGCAATGGCTCATGAAGATTTCTTTAAAGAGGTAATCGCATTCGCGAAAAAGCATAATATTATTGTCGTCCATGATTTTGCTTATGCTGAATTTTATTTTGATGGTAATAAACCAATTAGCTTCCTCTCTGTACCTGAAGCTAAAGAAGTTGGCATAGAAATCAACTCTTTGTCAAAAAGTTATAGTTTAGCAGGTAGCCGTATTGGTTATATGATTGGAAATGAAGAAATTGTTCGTGCACTTACTCAATTTAAATCAAATACAGATTACGGCGTGTTTTTACCAATTCAAAAAGCAGCATCAGCTGCGCTAAGAAATGGCGCTTCGTTTTGCGAAAAAAATCGCGGTATTTATCAAGAACGTAGAGATACTTTAGTTGATGGATTCCGAACATTTGGTTGGAATGTTGATAAACCAGCTGGTAGTATGTTCGTCTGGGCTGAAATTCCGAAAGGCTGGACTTCTATAGATTTCGCTTATGCATTAATGGATCGTGCGAATGTCGTTGTTACACCAGGTCATGCATTTGGACCTCACGGAGAAGGCTTTGTACGTATTGCACTCGTTCAAGATAAAGTAGTATTACAAGAAGTAGTTGAAAACATTAAAAATAGCGGTATTTTCTCTATTGAAAAAATAGAAGAATTAGTTAAAAATTAATAATAACTCCCCTGCTTAACTGTAGCAGGGGTATTATTATTCCTGGAGGTACGATATGAATATTAAAGATACTCTTCCCCATCGCTATCCATTTTTAATGATCGATAAAATTACAAGCGTTACAGAATCTCAATCAGCTACAGGATACAAACTGATTACAAATAATGAGTGGTTTATTAATAACAATCAAAACTATATGCCTCATATGTTAATTGTAGAAGCACTAGCGCAACTTAGTGCCTTTGTCAGTACAGGTGAATCTGAAGGACTTGGTTTCCTCTCCTCATTAGATGGGGTGGAATTTCATGCAAATGCGTATCCCGGTGATAAACTTGACTTACATTATGAATTAACACGTAACAGACGAGGTTTTATTCTTGGGAAAGGAATTGCCTCTGTAAACGGTCAATCAATCGTTACCATTGAAAAGCTATTAATATATCAAGCTGATTAAACAGATCACATAGTAAGGGGTAGGAAAATGCGGAATGTTGTTGGTATTGATGCTGGGGGAACATTAACAAAAATTGCTTACTTTAACGAAATGAACAAATTAGTTTTCGAAAAATTTTATTCATATGAACAAGAAAGAGTTAAAGAATGGCTTCAAAGTCATAATTCAATTACACAATTATGCATTACAGGTGGCAAAGCTAAACAGTTAGAAGAACTACTTTCAGGTTCATTTAAAATAGTAGAATTAAACGAGTTCGAAGCTACATTAGGGGGAGTACGATTCATACTAAAAGAAGAAAAACGTGCTATACAGAACTTTGTCCTAACAAATATCGGTACAGGTACTTCCATTCACTACGTTCACGACAAACAATACATTCGCGCTGGTGGAACTGGAGTTGGCGGCGGAACAATTATGGGTCTTTCAAAACTATTAACAAATATAGATCATTTTGAAGATGTGCTACCGCTTACGAATATAGGATCAAGAAAAAGTCTAGATATTACGGTTGGAGATATTTATGGCGGTATTCTCTCCCCTATTGATAACAACTTAACTGCTAGCAATTTTGGAAAAGCGGCCATTACAGACTCAAATTATAGTAGTTCAGATATACTAGCTACCGTTCAAGGACTTGTCGGTGAAGTCGTCACAGCATTAAGTCTTCAATTCGCCGAAGCAAAAAATATTGACCATATCATTTACATCGGTTCTACTCTATGTAATAACGTACATCTTCAAAATATTATTAGTAGCTATACAGAATATCAAAACAAAATACCAGTCTTTTTACAAGACGGCGGTTATAGTGGTGCAATTGGTGCTTTACTCCATAGTTCGAAATAAAAAAGCTGACTTTTGTCAGCTTTTTTGTAATGGTACTTCAAATTCAATAATTGATTCCCCGTTCTCTCCAATTCGCTCCACGCTAATTCTATCAATTACACAATTTAACTTTTCATGAAAACTAGGCATATCCTTTACTACTTTAGCTGCTAACTCGGCACTTTCTTTTCTCCCAACTGTTACATGTGGTATGTATGGAATATCCGTTCTCAAAAATTGCAGTAAAGGACCTGTATACAATCTATCGTGTAATTCTTCTATTTTTTCTTTCCCTCTTTCCACTTCCAAAAATAGATACTCTCCCTTGCTACTTATCCGGTTAGCAAACTCAATTTCAATCGGTTGAACCCCATTCGCCACATTCAAAATATGTACTTCCAGCTCATCATTCGAAATAGAACTTTCAAACGGGAATACAATTGTTATATGAGGAGGAATTAATCCGAATAAAGGATCATGCTTTTCTCTGACACTCTCTATTTCATCTATGTGCATATTATGTAAAAACAGTAGAATTGTACGCACTTTTATATCCCCTACTCCCTCTCAATTTTTTTATATTTATCATATTGTATGGTAGCGTGAACTTCAACAAATTATTTTGCTTGCATATAAAAATAAAAAACTTCTCAAATGAGAAGTTTTCATATGGCATGGTTATTATTTTCTCTTAAAACTTTCCTAAATTTTATATAACAAGCAATTCTCCACGGAATAATATACGATACTGCAACTACGTAAAATAATAAACCTATTGTTTGCTGATCTAAGTCAACAATATATTGTCTTGAACCATATCTTAAAATAACAATTCCAATAAAGGTAATTAAAAAGGCTGCACTTTTTTTCGTATAAATATTCCCATCATCTCTTCGCTCATAATTTGTTAGAACTATAAGTGGCACAGCGAAAAGAACTCCAATGAATACTGCTATAGTCACTTGTAATATAGCTGGGTGTACTGGACCAAAAAACAATAAAATACCCGGTGTTAAAAATAGTAATGGCCACAAAATACGTTTTCCCGTCCCCTTAATTGGCTTATACATAGAACGATATCGTCGCCAAAAAATTAGCAGTGCCACGCATAAAAAGACGGTTATTAGTGAAGAAGTATCTCCCATTGTCTTCCCTCTTTCTATAATAATCTAACAATATTTTAAACCATTTGCTCAAATGAAACTTTACGAATAAATATACTACTAGTTATGATATATAGAATGGTTAATCCAATTGAAATCACAGTAAAATAGGGAATATCTATTAAAGATAGATCGCTTGTAAATAATAAACCTTTTATCCCTACTTCTCCATAAAGCAAACTGTTTGTTGATAAGAAAAGCGTTCCACCAATCATGAGACCAATCCACTGAAATCTTTGTTTAAAAACTACTACTACTTGGAAGAAACATGCTGTCGTAACATAAAACAAAAATTGTAAAATAAATTGTTGTGTTAATTGTTCTCCAATGCTAACATTCCCTAAATTATATTTTATGTCTTGTAAAAGTATAACTTGAAGAAATGAAAATAACGCAGATTGCAGTACAATATAACAAATCGCTCCGATGAAATATTGAATTCTCGTTACACCAAATGAAATAGCTAAACGAAATAAATCATCTTGTATATTGAAAGTACTGACTACTATAAACATCATAATTGCTATTGAAGGGTTATTGATAATTTCGGGTAGATAACTAATTTTCAATTCATTTAAATGAACAGCATTTAAAGCCCCTTTTATTAATAAAGCTACAATCCAAAATATTAAAATTGCTTTATAATGAAAATTAATATGTAACTTCAACTGCTTCATTAACATCTTCATTTCACTTCACCACCAGTTATGTGAATAAATAATTTTTGTAATGTAATTCTATCAATTACTAAACCTTCTTTTTCAAGAGAGTAATAATCTTCATTAGAAAGTTCTTCCCATATAACAGTAATGCCTTTATTTCCATAGACTTCTCGATTTATAATTTTTTTTTATCGAAAATTCATCTACTTTATCTTTTATTCCTGAAATTATATGCCCCTGTTGTAATAAATCTTCCACCGATGATTGAACAACTAATCTTCCTTCTTTCATGATAATTACATCTTCAATAACATGGGTTACTTCTTCTACTAAATGTGTTGATAATATAATTGTTCGAGGATACTCACCGTAATCTTCTAATAGTAAACTATAAAATAACTCACGATGTGCTGCGTCTAAACCTGTAGTTGGTTCATCAAAAATTGTAATTGGTGCTCTACTTGCTAGACCTTGAATAATTCCTACGACTGTTTGCATACCGTGTGATAATTTATGGTATTTCTCTTTCATATTAAGCTGAAACTTCCCTGCCAGTTCTTCAGCATATTTCTGATCCCAATTTTTATAAAACATGTTACATAGCTCAAAAATCTCTTTAATTTTATTACTTAAATGCCCTTCTTCTTTCACTCTAACAAAACAAATGCTTCGCATCGCTTTACTATTTTCAAAAACATTTTCACCAAATATAGATACACTTCCACTACTTGAAATAATTTGACCTGCAAGTATGTTTAATAATGTTGTTTTCCCCGCTCCGTTTCTTCCAAGCAAACCATATATTTTATGTTCTTCCAATGAAATTGTTACTTCATTGACAGCTAGTTTCTTTTTATATTTTTTCGTTAAATCTTTCGTTTCAAGTGCAATCATCCCTCTTTCCCCTCCTTCGTAATTTTGTGTATCATGTCCATCAATTCGTCTTTTGATATTTCTAGTACTTTTGCTTCTTCCCACACTTTAGGTAAATACTCGGTCATAAATGTATTTTGTCTTTTTTTTAGTACGACTTCTTTTGCTCCCTTTGTAACAAACATCCCGATCCCTCTCTTTTTATATAAAATCCCCTCATCTACTAGTAGATTTACTCCTTTTGCAGCTGTAGCCGGATTAATTTGTAACATCTTCGCAAATTGATTTGTCGACGGAACTTGTTCTTCTTCAAGTAATATGTCTTTTAAAATATCAGATTCAATTGTTTCTGCAATTTGTATGTATATTAACTTATTTTGTTCTAGAGTAGGTTTCACGATTTCACCACCTTAGGTTCATAGGTTCATTACTTATGTAATTAACCATAGCACAACGTTATATTTTTTTCCATAATTTTCATCAAAAAAAGAATCATTCGATACTGAATGACCCCCTTTAAAAAATGTCCTTATTTTCAATCGTTAAATAACCACCTCTTCCTCCATATCACTTAGATTCACGCACAGGATGTTCATTAAAAAATTGCTTTCGAAAATCTTTATTATTAACTAGCTTTTCTATTTTTTCTTGATTACCGTAAAAGAAATTCATTACGATTCCCATATTCCATATAAGATCATCCCTTGGTAAATCATTAAGTTCTTTATACAGTATGGGTAAAAGTTCCTCTCTTTTTAATGCAAAGCTTTGATTTTCAATCTGAAACTCATACCCTTTCGCATTCGGTACTAAAACCGCAAGATAAATAGTATTAAAGAGAAAATTCTTCTTCATCGTATCCTTACCATCAAACCAATACGTCTCAACCATATCTTCTGTAAGGGCTCCATTCCCTCGTGCACCATAGTTCACCTTTATACTTTCATTCTCTAAACTTATACTTTGAAATGTTTCACCACCGGGTAAATGATTAACAATTGCAACCACATCTGAGTTATTACCAACATATGTCCCAGCATATTTCTTAAAAGCACCAGGTTCAATATCAGATATTTCTTTTATTCTTTCTCCGCTAGAACAAGCAGTAATAAATAAAAAAATTGTTAGCATAACAACCACATTACGATGCATATATTTCATTTAGCATCCCCCATTTTTATCGATATTTCGTTCATTACAATACTTCTTCTCAAAACCCTTTAAAATATACGCATTTTAATCAAAATTAAAAATTTTCACTTTTTATGTTTACAATTATCCATTAATTGTATATAATTACTAACGTAAGAAAAATATTCTAAAAGGAGGTCGAAGGAAATGATGAAATTACAATTACATGCTTTAACATTAGCGTTAACTGCACCTTTGTTTTTCGGACAATTGAATATGAATTCGACCACCCTAACGGAGAATTGAAAATCGTACTTTATTTCTATTAATTCATAAATTCGCCACAGGAGGTCGTATACTTTCCTGTGGCTTTTTCACGCCTAGCCATAGGAGAACTATATCTTCCTGTGGCTTTTTTGTGCGATTTTTTAGTCTCTTACATTATTTTTTTAAGAAAGGAGCAACATTCGATGACTATTAGCGTATTGTTTTTAAGTATTACGATTCAAAGAAATACAATTTCCAAAGATGAAATTTTCCATAATGAGCAAATTGAAAAAGCTATGAATGATGTTAAGGAGCGCCAAGCGCTTTATTGTGATCACCTGTAATTCCTTTTCGAAAGGAGGAATTCATTTATGACTTTTCATATTTTCTTTTTTACGACTGTACTTCAGAAAAACACTTTATCTGAAGATGAAATCATTCGTAAACAACAATTAAAACAAATGACTGATAAAATAACTGACATTAAAAGTTCATACTATACGCAAATGTATTAAAAATATATTTTTAAAGGGGCAATATCCTAATGAAATTTAAAGCTTTCTTTTTAACGATTACCATTCAAAAACGTAAACTTTCAAAAGATGAACTTTCTAACGAACAACAAATTAAAAATATTATGGACGAAGTAAAAGAACGACAGTCCTCTTATTACAACCGTCTTTACTAAATAAATTATAAAGGGGTAAAAATCCAATGAAATTCAAAGTATTCTTTTTAACTATTACGATTCAAAAAAACAAACTATCTGAGTCTGATACGCTTCATGACCGACAAATTGAACAGGCTATGGACAACGTCAAAGAACGACAAAGTCACTATTGTAGTCACCTGTAATTCCGATTTGAAAGGAGGAATTCATGTATGAAGTTTCACCTTTTCTTTTTAACCATTACGATTCAAAAAGAAACTATATCTGCAGATGAAGTAAAACAACAGAAACAATATAAAAAGATTATAGATGAAATTCGTGATCGTAGAAGCAAGTACTACACTCACCTATAATTATTTGAAATTATATTAGAAACGAAAGGAGTCGATTATGATGTTAATAACGCGGTGTAAAGAAATGATTTGGATAGTTCAGAGGGATTCCACGTAGTTTAGCAGGAATAATTTATACATGCGTTGCAGTTAATTTGATGTGTAAAAAATATATAATAATACGCATTTCATACACTCTAAAAATTTGAAAAGATACACCACTTTTTCAGCGGTGTATCTTCCCTAATTTTTTCTATTTCCGATTACTTCGTTTCGTCTTAAACAATCTCACTAAGTTCGAAACAACTGTTTTCGTTACCGCATAAACTGGCACTGCTAAAATCATTCCGATGATTCCCGCGAAATTACCTACCCCTAAAATAAGAATAATGATCGTTAACGGGTGAATGTTTAATTTCGAGCTCATAATACGCGGTGAAATGATGTTACTTTCAAACTGCTGTACTATCGTTACAATGATAATTACGTACAGAGCTTGCATTGGAGAAACGAACAGACCTACAATGACAGCTGGTGCTGCTCCGATAAACGGGCCCAAATTTGGAATAATGTTTGTAAGTGCTGCGATAATCCCTAAAACGAATGCATACGGTAAACCGATGATTAAATAACCAGTAAATGTAAAGGCACCAATAAACATACAAACGAGCGCTTGCCCTTGAATATATGCAGATAATGTTTCGTTCGTTTCCTTTATGATACGAAGTCCCTCTTCACGGTAAGACTCTGGTAATACACTAACGGCTTTTCCTGGAAATGCATGTCCATCTTTAAACATATAAAATAAAATGAACGGTACTGTAAAAATAACTAATGCCACGTTCGTGATAATACCAAATAAAGCCGTTGCACTCGACGTAATTGTGTTTGGTATTTCCTTTAAGTATTCAATTGCATTTTTCTCAATTGTCTCAATGGAAACGTAGTTTTGTGTAGATAGCCATTCAAATAATCTATGATGGGATAGATCTTGTATGTATACTTTTCCCTCTTTTATATAAGTCGGCATGTTTTTCACTAAATCCATTAGCTGCTGTGAGATGGTTGGAACGACTACTCCAATAGCAACTCCAGTTAATGTGATGATAAAAAGATACAATAGTAAAATCGCTAAACCTCTCGGTACTTTTTTATTCTCCAAAAAGACTAACAATGGATTAAAAATGAAGTATAAAAATAACGCGATTAAAATTGGGAAAAATAATGTTGATATGAAGATACCAATCGGTTGAAATAGAAACGATATTTTTGTGCAAATAAATATAATTCCTACAACCATTAGCACTTCTAATGTCCAAAAGTGCACTTTCGATTTCAAAAAAACATCCTCCTTTAAACTAGCACTTCTTTTCATTGTACCAAAATAAACACGAATTTTACATAATATTTTCCTTTACAATATTCCAAAATACCATTAAATACACTACAATGAGATTACATACAAATTTGTAGGTAAAGGTGATAAATATGACACAATGCATCATTTGCAGAAAAGATACGAAAGAACTTAGTGAACAATATGTCATACCAGAGATATTATGTGGATATTATTTCACAGACTCCATTTGTGATTCCTGTCATGAACATATGACAACAAATGTTGACCGTCCTTTAATTAGGCATAAGCTAAGTCAATATAAGATTGAGCAAATGAAAAAACAAATCGACTCCCCTCTCTATACGAATGAACATGGTGAGGAGCTGGCGGCCGCTGAAACGGATGTTGTCGAAATAAGTGATGAAATACTTTATTCTAATGCATTAATTATGAAACTATGTAAAAAGCACGATATTTCACTACATAATGAAATTTGGAAAGAAGAGCGTGTAACAAAAGTAGCTAGTTCTATTCAACGTGAATTGCTTTTAGATAACCGTAAATATAAAATGAGTGTATTAAAAATGGCCTATACTTTTGCTGCACAAACAATTGATGGTTACATTGACGATCCAGATGCGATTGATATTTCTAACATTCTATTAAATGCCGATTTCATGGAATTAAAGGAGAAGAGTATCGTACGTGACTTAAGCAAAAGCTCTTTATGGAATACATTAAATACAACGAGTGAAAACCATTACTTTATTTTACTTAGTGATAAAGACGGTTTATTCTGCTTCATTCGCCTTTTTGATATTTTTGATGTTGTTGTTCATTTATCAGAAAAAAGGTATGATCTTCCATCACCAATTGTCGGTGTAAATAATGTAGACAAAAAAGGATTTTTTGTAGAAAACTTAAAACAGTATATGGACGGGCTATTTAAAGAAACTACATCCTCTATTTAATCCACATCAGAACATACGGTCTCCTTTCTTCATGAAAAGACACTGTGTTATAATGAGTATGAAAAGAACAATACAATCACATAAAACAATTAAAAACTGTATATAAATAAAAAAGACTAGTGTGCGGCTACACACTAGTCCACGTAACTTAGCAGATTGGATTGTTCATTTATCCTATTTGTTTCGTACAAACACAACAACCCACTTTCTATAGGCATAGGTGGGTTGTTATTTTTTGAGCTTGTCAATTAAGACGACAATAAACGTTAACAATGCAACGAGAAACAGTCCACCTTGCAGCAGCAACGCAATTTCACTCACGAATTATCACCCCCTCCTACTTGGAGAAGTGATAATTGAACAACCAACCGCACCTTAAGTTACCTCTTAATTTTACCATATTTTTAAATTGTTTACGACGAAAACCCGCAAGCTAGTGAGCTGCGAGTTTTTTTATTTTTCACTATTTTTTTAGTGCATATGCATCAGCAATCATTTCACCAACAATTTTATTTTCTTGTTTCTTTTCGTCTTTCAATAGTGGGAATAATAATTCTGCTACTTCATACGCTTCTTCTAAATGTGGATATCCCGATAAAATAAACGTCTCAATTCCTAACGCTTCATATTCTTTTATCCTTTTCGCTACTGTATGTGGATCTCCTACAAGTGCAGTACCTGCACCACCTCTTACAAGTCCAATGCCAGACCATAAGTTAGGACTTATCTCTAACGAATCCCGTGTTCCTTTATTTAAATGTGTCATCCGCTTTTGACCAACTGAATCATATCTTGCAAATGTCTGTTGGGCAAGCTCAATTGTTTCGTTATCTACATATTGAATTAACTTTTCAGCCTCTTCCCATGCTTCTTCTTCTGTTTCTCTTACAATAACGTGTAACCTAATACCAAATCGCAGCTTACGTCCCTTCTCTTCCGCAAGTTTTTTTACTTCTTCTATTTTCTCTTTCACTTGCTCTGGCGGCTCCCCCCACGTTAAATATACATCACTGTGTTCAGCTGCAACTTCTTTACCTGCAGCGGAAGATCCCCCGAAATAAATTGGTGGATACGGTGTTTGAACTGGCGGGAACACGACTTTACTATCTGTAACTTTAATATGTTTTCCTTCTAAAGAAATACTTTCTCCTTGCAAGGTCGATTTCCAAACTTTTAAAAATTCATCCGCTGCTTCATACCTTTCATCATGTTCAAGATACAGTCCATCTCCTTGCAGTTCGACCGGGTCTCCTCCAGCTACGACATTTATAAGTAGTCTCCCGTCTGAAATTCTATCAAATGTTGATGCCATCCTCGCTGCAACTGTCGGTGACATAAGTCCTGGTCTAACCGCTACTAAAAATTTTAATTTCTCTGTCTCAGCTGCAAGAGCTGACGCTAATACCCATGGATCTTCACATCCTTGACCAGTTGGAAGTAAAACGCCTGTATATCCTAAATAATCAGCTGCCTGTGCAACTTGTTTATAATAACCATATTCAGCTGCTCTTCCTCGTTTTGTCGTTCCTAAATATCGACCATCTCCATAAGCCGGAATAAACCATAATAATTCCATACCTTTACACACCCCTTATTTATTTTGAAACGTATACTAAAATACTCTATATAAATTACCCCTAATAATTTATATGTTAATTCCCTTTCCCACCTTTAAAATTATCTCGCCACCTTAAAAACTTTACTTCTAGTAAACGTACGAGTGAATCAGAAAACTTCCCAACGAATGCAAAGATAATTATGCCGACAAATACGATGTCTGTATTGGAAAATTGCCTTGCATCCATAATCATATAGCCAATACCTTCTGTAGATCCCATCAGTTCTGCTACTACTAAACTTACCCATGCAACTCCTAAAGATAATCTTGCTCCAAGTAAAAGGTTCGGCAATGCAGCCGGTAAAATTAATTTCGTAATTAACTTTCGTTTACTAAACTCTAACACTCGTGCAACATCAAATAGCTTTGAATCTACACCACGTATTCCTAAAAAGGCGTTTACGTATAAAGGAAAAAATGCACCGTCCGCAATTAATAACACTTTCGATGTTTCTCCAAAACCGAACCATAATACGAAAAGCGGTGCAACAGCTAAATGAGGTACAGTTCTTAACATTTGTACAGACGGATCTAAATATTGCTCACTTCTCGTTGAAAATCCAACAATCGCTCCTAAAATAATTCCTAAACTCCCGCCAATAAAGAAACCAACCGCAGCCCTGAATACACTGATACTTAAATGACCGAATAACTCTCCTGTTTTTATAAGTTCTTGAAAAGCTAGAAATATATCTAATGGCGTTGGTAAAACTGTTTTAGAAACTAAATCGAATACGCCAGCTAGCTGCCAAATAATTAATACGATAATCGGTATCATAATTGCTCTTACTAACACTTTTACATTCGTCTTTCGCACTTTCTTTACATCGTTTTTGCCAATCGTTATACTCGTTGGTTTCATAACAGCTTTCATATTCTCCAATTTACAAAACCTCTTTTCATTTCGCCTTTAATGCTTTTTCTACGAAAGAATTATCTACTACTTTATCTGTCTTGATTTCTTTCTTTATAGAACCGAGATTATATTGAAAATCCGCTGTCTTTTGCTGTTCCACTATTATTTCTTTCTTTACTGGAACTAAAATTGGTTTGTCGTGATTAAACACTTCTTTTACAATTTCGGCATCTATTTTCTTTGCAGCAGTGTATATTTTTATTGCTTCCTCTAAATTTGACTCTTGCCATACACGTGCTTTTTCATACACCTTAAGGAATTTCTCAACTAATTCTGGATGCTCTTTCGCAAATTTTGTTCTCGCAATTAAAAATTCTGGTGAAGAGACATTTAACGTTTCACCATCTGCAATCACCTTCGCTCCTTTATTTACCGTATGTAACGATATGAAAGGATCCCAAATTGCCCATGCATCTACTGAACCAGATTCAAATGCAGGCTGCGCCTCATCTGGTTGTAATTGAATGACATTTACACCTTTTGCATCAATACCTTCTTTATCTAGTGCCCGATATAATAAATTAAATGCACTACTTCCTTTTGCTACTGCAATTTTTTTACCTTTCAAATCTTTTACACTCGTAATCTTGCTATCTTTTTGTACAAGAATTCCAGTTCCTTTCCTCGCATAACTTGTATTAGCAATTTCGGTAAATTCAATACCTGCTGCTTGTGCTGAAATAACTGGAGAGTTGCCAACTTCACCAAAATCCAACCGATTTGATGCGATTGCCTCAAAATAAGGAGGCCCGCTTTGAAACTCTGTCCACTTCACTTTAACTCCATCTTTTTTAAACTCCTCTTCAAACCATCCCTTTTTCTGTGCCAGTAAGAGCGGGCTTAATCCTTGCTGTATACCAATTTGTATTGTTACCTCTTCTTTCTTACTACTTGCTGTGCTTTTTTCGCATCCTAATAAAAATAAAGATATAACTAATGCAAAAGAAAGAATCTTACTTTTTTTATACATATATAATTCACCCTTTTCCTATATACTTGTTTGAATCAATCCCCCGTGTTCAAACTGCTGCAATATTTTCGTGCGAATTTCTTGGAATAATTCCGAAGTTTTACTACGTGGATAAGGTAAATTATTTTCAATCACTTTATGTATTTTTCCAGGCTTTGCACTCATGATGATAATTCGGTTTGAAAGATATATCGCTTCGTCTATATCATGAGTAACAAATATCATTGTCGTTTTCTTCTGCTCCCAAATATTCAACAGTACTTCTTGCAAATGACTTCTAGTAAAAGCATCAAGTGCTCCGAATGGTTCATCAAGTAATAATACATTTGGATCCCTTAATAAAGCTCTCGCAATCGCAACACGTTGTGACATCCCGCCTGAAATTTCTTTCGGATATGATTTTTCAAAACCATCTAATCGAACGATTTCAACCCATTCCTTAACCTTATCTTTTACATACTTATCTTTTAACGACAGATCTGCAGCAATATTTTCTTCAACTGTTAACCATGGAAACAAGCGGTGTTCTTGAAAAATAAACCCTTGTTTCTTACTCGGTTTTACGATTTGCTCCCCATCAATGATAACTTTACCTTCAAATTCGTTATCCAACCCCGCAACAATTTTTAAAAGCGTACTTTTCCCACAACCACTCGGTCCAATTATAGTTATAAAATCCCCTTTCTCTAATTGAAAATTAATATCTTCCAATACTTGAACCGTACCAGTTTGTTTCGAAAAATATTTTGATACTCCATCAATTGAAACAGTCACTTCTTCCCCTCCTTGAAATGATTCATCTAAATGAACAGATCCAGCATTTGTATAATAAAAAAACCAAAGGCATTTTATCAATAGATAAAATGCCTTTGGTTTCTCCAATCAGCAATACGTTATAGAATTAACTATATATTATACAAACATTTCCGATAAGTCAACTAGGTTTTAATGAACGTTATTTACTTTTAAAAATATTAGCAGTTTCTAAAATGATTTTTGGAAGCGACTCTCGAATTATATTTTTGACTGTATGAAGAGCTTTTTCTACATATCCGTCTTCAAATTGTTCTAACGGCTCATCTAATTCATCCTCATCCAATATAAAATATTCCCCACTTGGAAGTACCATAATATCAAGGATTAAATCTTCGAAGGATACCACTCCATCTGTTATATATGTATTCCTTACAATATTAAAATAAGAACCTAGATAACTCCCATCCTGATCTCTCCAAACGTATAAATTATATGGACGATTCCTCCAGTAGTATGCAGCTGTATAACTTCCTTTCGGGATCGTTAACTTCTTATCGTTCGCTGCCATTGTAAAAGAGTACTGTACTTCATGATATAAAACAATTTTTTCTGGTTGTGCTTCTATTAATAAACAAATATGATCTACAGTTGTAGCATCATATCGGATTTTCCTTTCAATAATTTCAATCCCTGTTGGACGTAAGAAACTCAT
The DNA here is from genome assembly GCF_036320425.1 of Bacillus nitratireducens. NCBI lineage: Bacteria > Bacillati > Bacillota > Bacilli > Caryophanales > Bacillaceae > Bacillus > Bacillus nitratireducens. The sequence continues at coordinate 207,088 of NZ_JAUMJO010000004.1, read as the reverse complement.
TTTGTATTTCCCCTTTTATTTTAGTTCTTTCATTATAACCCTTTATTTTTCCACTAAGAAGCCGTTTAGTGAATTCGTTTCTTGTTTTTAAAGTTAAAATCCATTTCATCTCATTTCTGCTCCACAAAAAAGCCCCTTCTAAATTAGAAGGAACTCCAATACCATTATTATTTTATAACCCACGATGGATAAGTCTTTACTTCTAAACAAAACTCCCGTTCTTTTAACCACTCAACAGCACTACACACAAGTGGGGATGAATTCTCTTCTGTAACGCTTTCTATAGGAATCCATCTCGCTCCTAATGAATCTTGTCCTTCAAATTGTTTAGGTACAATGAATTCACTTTCGCATTTTTCAACGCCGTACAGTACTGCGATATGATGTACATGTGTGTATCCCTTGAATTTTGATGGAAATTGAAAGTCAATTGTGCCTATTTGTTTTACTACTTTCACTTTCAGCCCAGTCTCTTCTTCAATTTCTCTATGAAGTCCGGATAATAATGATTCCCCATTTTCTAAACTACCACCAGGTAAATCATATCGGTTTTTATATGGCCCTTTAATTTTATCGATTACTAATATGCTATTATTTTCGATACAAATGCCGTATACACCAAACGCACGATGATATTTAAGAGCTTTACTCATGTTTTAACTTTGCCTTAACTACATCATAAAAATTCCGTTCATCATCTACATTTAAGTGAACACGACTTACTGTTTTAGAAAATCCATATATCAACTGCGCTTTAATTGGCTCTTTTAACGTTATTTCAAAAGTTGGAGGTTCCTTTATAAATTCCATAACAGTTGCGTCAAGAACCTCTTTCTCTTCTTCTTTCTTTAAAGGTTCGCCTTTATAAAACGCAATGTTATCAATTTGTGTAAATGGTATAACGATTTTCTTTCCTAATCCAATTTGAATAATTACTTTTTCTTCCGAAACGATAATTGGATTTTTACGCATCGCTTGTATTTCAGCTAAAAAATAAAACATCGCATATATGTTTAAGATAAGTAAAATCCAAGCTATTACTGGATTCCATTGATGAAGTAAATAATGAAAACCGATACTTTCAATTACAGTTGCATGAATAATCATGATATAAACACCTATTGCACCGGTCTTTTTATGATATGAATATGTGAATTCACTTTCTGATACTTTTACACGCCACGATAAAAAAGCATAATATAATAATTTACACTCTGTAAGAATGATATTTACTGACCTACTTCTTTTCATAGTATCATCAAATGCTTGATCAATCGCATAAGAAAATGAAGAATACTCACTTCTATATTCTTTATATCGTTTTATTATTTTAGGTAGAACTCTAATAATTTTATATATCAGAAACAGTTCAAAGCATACGAACAAAATTTCTCCAGCAACTATTACATACGAAACAAATGAAAAAGCTTGTAAATAATCACTAGGAATTATAAATCTTGCGAACACGTATCCTGCTATAACTACAGGAAACATATACGTTAACGAATACCTTTTCCGTATAATAAAGAAATATGTGATGACTGGAATTACAAACATAAAATCTAATAACGAACCAAGCACTACTTCTTTCGGAGCAGCTGGTACAATTGGAAGGGTATACAATAAATAGTTTGACAACATAATTAAAGATACAAGCCAAAACCAAACGCCCATTCTCTTCCGGGGTATGGTGACATTCATACGTTCACTCCTCTATTCAAAAACCTCATTTAAACGGTCTTTATAAAATAAAATGGCACGTTCAAATTCTTTTACTCCCTCTACTTTTACGACCGTTTCCAGCAATAATTTCATCGCGGATTCATGATCGTTTACGTTATATTTTGCTAGTGATAAAAACACTTTCATCACGTCATGTTCCGGGAACTTTTTTATCCCTGCTTCTAATACAGTAATCGCTTTATCATATTCTCCTATACAACGATACGTACTGCCAAGACCGATATATGCACCGCAAAGGGATTCACCATCAAGTCCGTTCGCAATTGCCTGTTCATAATACGGAACTGCCTCCGTTTCAAGACCCATTACATCATGTATCCAAGCGCATTGATATAGTACTTCTGCATCCCTCGTAAAATTTGTTAATCCTATAAGTATCTCTTTAGACTGTGCATATTTCTTTTCATTTCTAAGTTTAATAGCTTGCTTCAATAAATGTTCCATAAAATCCACTCCTCACAAAATGTTCATTATGCATATAACATGTATTACACATTTACGAGCAGCTAATGGCCTATTCCATTGATTCGATTTAATAATCAGTAAGGGAGAAGTTCCCTCACTAATTTAATATTAACTCCATTACATACTATGCGACTGAATCTCTTTCTAAAAGCTTAAATTTACATAGAAGTGATACGATTACATAAATGCTCTAACATAATGACAATTTCTTTTGCAGTTTCATCTTTCCCATTACATAACTTCACATTACCGTCTTGTCCAATAACATGGTGCACAGCGCCGCGAGAATATAATGAATGTGGTGAATTTGCTACCATTACACTCGCTTTCGCATCTTCCATCCTTTTGCTCGCTCTTTCAATGAGTTCTGCTTCATTTACGTCACTTTCCAGTTTAAAGCCAACGAGTGTCGTTTCTGGATCCCAACTCTTTATTTGTTTTAATACTTTTGGTGCTTTTTGAAAATGAATAATTGGAGCGATGTCACTGGAAATCTTTCCGTTCATATTAAGAATATTTCCATCTTGATCGCAAATTTTTTCGACAACCCAATCTGAGCCAGCAGCAGCCATAATAACCGCATCAACTTTTTCATGTGTAATAATACTTTTCATCTTATCTTGTAAATCAATAATCCCCTCAAATGGATGCAATTCTAATTGGTTATTTACATCCATTGGCTTCTCAGCGAAATAGCCATGCAAATATATTACATTTGCTCCTTTTGTCATTAGCTCTTCTGCAATAATTCTTCCAATCGTACCTTTTGCTAAATTTGTATGTCCACGTACTTGATCCCATTTTTCTAGGCAACCGCCGCTCGTAATTAATACTTTTTTCCCCTTCATCATAACCATCCCTTACTGATTTTTCGCACGAAACCACTCTGTTCCAAAGTCAACTGCATCACGTTGCCTCATAAAGCGGCACGTCGCATTCCCTATCTTCCCACGCGTAACTGTTCCTTTCCGTTCGTATTCAACTCCAATTTCTACAAACGTGTCAGAATCATAATCCATTTCAACGAACTCTTTCCATACTCTTACACCTTCTTCTATAATAGGCGCTCCTACCTTTATTAACTCCCGTGCACCTGTACGTACCTCAGATAAATGTATGGACGTATTGGAGTCATATCCGACACCAAGTAATAATATGTATCCATCTAAATCATATATTTTTCGTAAGGGCGATTCTTCCCCAAAACTTATGGAAAGTGAATGATTCGCTATAATTTCCTCTGCATGTTTCCCCCATGCTGCAAAACTACTGAGCGGATGATTACTGCGCAATACATTTGGATATGTACGAAAACATTCAACTACTTTTCCCATTGCCCTTGTTGGTGTTATACGTGGGTCAAATGCTGGGACGTTATCCCGGATAATTTGCCACCATTCTTCTGGTACAGGTGGTCTTGACCAATGTTTTGGATCGGATAAATCCGAAGATTGGGTTGGCATAATTATCGTTCCTTCTTCTGTAACAACTTTCATTAACGCTTCTACTACGGCAACTGCCCCACCAGATATCCAACCGATCGAACTTAATGATGAATGAACAATAACTGTCATTCCTTTTTCTATCCCTAATGCGTTTAAATCATTTGTAATTGTTTCGATTGTATTTGGAAGTTGTGTACTCGCCACTATTGCATTCATTTTCACGATCGTTCCCCCATTTTGCTTTAAACTAATACATACATATATTATCATATTTTTCTTAATTTTTAACTTAATCATTTCGATTACTATACGTCTATCGTTTTTATCATATCGGAAACAGTTAAATTATGGTATATTAATTCGAAATAAATATAGTAAGGTAAACGCAATGAAAAACTTTCAATCTAGCAATCTTAATTTATACTAATACGAAATATCCCATCACAAATGATGAGCTATTTATTTTATTCATTCTCTAAATAACAATAAAACCTCTCTACTCCTAGGTATTTCTCTCCCAAGCTTTCAATCTTAAAGTTACATTTCTTGTAAAATTCGACTGCCTCTGTATCTGTCTCAGCCTCAATATATGTTAACTCATATTCCTTAATTATTTCTTTAATCATTTGAAGTGCAATTCCTTGATTGCGATATTTTTCATCAACAGCTATGTGACACACTCTCGCTCTATTTGTATGAATTAGCACTATACCTATGCAACCCTTATTCCCATATTTATATAGCACCGCCTGATCATTTTTATACATTGAAACTGCTTTAAATAAGCTTGCTTCACTCGGACCGATTGCATGCTTTAATACTTTTTTAATGGGATCTATTTCTAAATGCTCAACACGTTGTAACATCCTATCTCCATCCTTTCTCATGAAAAAAGATTAGCTCTTTATTGAAAAAGAGCTAATCTTCTTACGCCGTTATTTTCTCTTCTTTTTTCACAACTACAGCTACATAACTATGAAGTATCATTCCGACAATTACAAGACTCATTCCAACCCACGATAAAGAAGACGGAATTGGAGCCGATAACCAGATCAGCTCTCCTACTAATGCAAATAAAACTTCACCAGACTGTGTCGCCTCGACTGTTGCTAATTTTTGCGGATCATCTTTTACAAGATCTGTCGCAAAGAAGAATAATACTGTAGCAATTAAACCTGAACTAATCGCTACAATAAAACATTGAAAAACTTGACTACTTGACGGTAAACCGCTTGTAGATACTTCATAACCCGAAAGTAAAAACCAAAATGGTAAACTTGCTAATGTCATACCGAGAACTCGTTGGAAGACATCTAATTCGCCCTTACATACTTGCATCATTTTTCTATTTCCAAGTGGATATGCAAACGCAGCAATGAGTACAGGAACTACACATAAAATGGTTTCACGAATCCCTAAAGAAGAAGCGTGTTCTACTTGCATAAGAACAACACCGAATAAAATAATGCCTGACATTACTAATTCCTTCATTGGTAGTTTTTTATGTAATGGGTCTACCGCAAAAAATGGTGTTAACAAAATCCCTGCAACTATTGTAATTTGCCAAGTCGAAGCGACAAGCCACCCCGGTCCAAACGCACCCGCGAAACTAAGCGGTGCATAAAAGAGACCAAATCCAACAATACTCCATAACAACCATTCTTTCGGATTACTTTTCATATATTGAAAGAGTTGTTTTAAGTTCCCTCTATACAGAACAATAAGTAGTAGCATTGGAACCATAAAGTAATACCGTAATGATGCACTCCAAATCCAACTCCCGCCTCCTAAGTCCATCGACCGGTTTAACACAAAGGTAAAGGCAAAGAAAAACGATGCCAATATCCCTACTGCAATAGCTTTCATTATAAAACCCCTTGTTTAGTTTCTTGTTATACTATACAACAAAATAAATATAATTAAAATTCAAAATTTTTATTATATATGTATTCTTTAAAGGAACAACACCATATATTCGTCATCACTATACACACCATTTATCTTTAAAGCTCTCTTTTCAATTCCGTAAGTTTTAAAGCCCATTGATCCATATAATCTTTTTGCTGGTTCGTTTGTAGATACAACACCTAAGTTCAATTGCTCAAGTTTTATTTCTCTCGCTCTTTGAATTGCATTTGCAATTAACTCACGTGCCAGTCCATTACGTCTATTTTGTGCATCTACATACATCGCAACGATATGACCTTTATGTTTATACGCCGCTCTCTCTTCTGTTAGTAAAGTGACAACTCCAACTAAATGATTTTCTTCATTAAATGCACCAAATGTACAACTAGTAGTAGCTGTTAAATTACTTTCCACTCGCTTAATAGGATTTTCCTGGCGAATCGCCTCTTCATAAGTTGTTACAAATGCCTCTGGATTTACTTGTAATGCTTGTAAACGTAAGCCCCAATATTTTTCTGCATCTTCTTTCGTAAGTAATCGAATCATTTTTCCCATCCCCTTTAAGTTTACATAATATTTTTATAGACTATTAAATGAAGATTGATATTCTTCTTTTAACATACTATAACGATAGCGATGAATGAATTTACCATGACGTAATCTATCATTTCTCATTATTCCTTCACAAACAAATCCTGCTTTTTCATAACTCTTTTTAGCTTGTAAATTATCTTCGTCTACTCGTAGCCATATTTTTTCTAATTCGAATACAGAAAAGCCAATTTGTAACATACTGTATAGTGCTGCCATTCCATATCCTTTACCCCAGTATTCTTTATTTCCAATGGCAATCCCTAGTTCAGCATTTTTATTTGTTTGATCAAAGTTTTTCAGGTCTATCCATCCAATGTGTAAACCTTCCTTTGTAACGATAGCTCGTTGTTCATAACCATTCTCTCGACTTATGCATACTTCAATCCATCTTCTCGTATCTTCACGAGTGAACGGTGGATATTGATCTGGTACAACTAAATGTTTTGTTACTTCTTTATCTAATGACCATTGATATCGGTCTTCTACATCGTCTAGTGTCAATTCTCTTAATTGAACGAATGGTACATTCATTTTGCTATCCCCTTTTCATTTCCCGATAGAAAACCCTTCGAACACTCTTCCTCCATACTGATCTAGCGTTTTTTCTATAAAACTAATTAATTCATTTTTATCTCCTGTTTTATAAAAATGATCAAAAGCTGCTACAAATTGGTCTGCATATTGTTCGTCATATCTTTTTAACACTCTAATAAACCATTTTGAATTTCCAAGCCATTGTCCATTTACCCTTAATACATATTCATGTATTAAATCAGCTAATAAATTGGCGATAAATAATTCTTCTTCTCTCTTTGTTGCACCAATGAAATCATCCAAAGTATCCGTAATAAAATATCGCTTCTGCTTCATCGTTTCTTCGGTCCATTTTGCTGGTCCTTTATTTAGTAAATCATTCGCTTCTTTTTTTAATTTCTCAACAATTTCATTTTCCCCTTTTAATGCAATTCCCTCTGAAACTAATTGTGGTAACGAAGGTCTCCCGCGATCACAATCCATTTTAAAAAAGGTTTTATACGTTTCTAAATTATGTACGAATACTTCAACAGGCCAACCATAACTATAGAAAGATTCTCTATAACAAGATGACAAACTTTGATCGAATATTACAATATCAAGGTCAGATGTTTTCGTAGCCTCTCCTCTAGCATTACTTCCCCCTAGTAAAGCAACATCACAATTCGAAAATTGTGATGTAATTATGCTTTGTGCCGCTTCAATTGGTTTCATAATCTTACCCCTTCTTATTTTACTTTCCTTTTTTCAGCTCTTTCTCGTGCCTTTTTAATATATGGTTCTGCATCTGGAGTTTTGCATGACGTTGCACCATGATCAACTTCTACTTTTCCAATTTCACGTGCACTTTCAATTGCTTGTTGCTCTAAAGCTTCATTTCGAATCCCTATTGCAATTAATGCACTATTCATTGCTTCTCTTTTTCTGTTTTTTTCATTATGTATATGAACTTTAATCCCCTCTAAATACGGTAAGAAGAAGTCATTGTCTAACGTTTTATTTTTTATTGCAATATTCGCTAATAATGACCAACCAGCTCTTCCAATCCATTCATCATCAGACTTTGTCCATTCTTCCATTCTTTCTATCGCGATTGGCGACGTACATATAGCTGTCATAAGAACGTCCATTAAACAATAATAATCAACATCCTGAACCCACCTATTTAGCTGTTCTGATGTTAGTTTCTTCGGATCTAAAATCATTGTCGCTAAAGTCATTGCATCCATATTTTTTGTTTCCCATAATGAAATTGCTAAATCATGATCTTTTTTTATCTTCTTTTTTAACAATTTTAAATTCGCAAAACTAACTCCAAATAACGGCTCTTTCGCTCCGTGGTTTCTATACGTCTTACGAGTTTGTTCTGTCCCATACTCTTCTAGTTGCTGCATTACTTCTTCAAGTAACATATGCCCACCTCTTTTATGTTTTATGTTGACTTCATATATGTATGTACGATATATTCTACATTATTTTTTGGTTTTCCTATATTTATTTTTTAAATACGGTATGTGAAATTTTTATTGATGTTCTTTAAAACAAAAAACATCCTCTTCTTTATTTTTCACACGGTTGTTCATTGACACTTTGTATACAATATTCCACTAGCGCATGCAACGGATTTATTATGTTCCTTCCTATTATATTTTCTACCCTTGTAGCAGCGTCTACCATTGATAATTGTGCAACTGAAAGCATTTCGTTTCTATCTTTCATAATTTCATATAAATACTGTTCTAATTTAGCATCATGCTCTTCTTTACGACCTTGCATAATTAAATCAAATATCCCCTCTATCACTTCTACTTTTACCTGTATGGATTTATTATTCTGCTGAGCGTATAGTCTTAAACGTTCCATCGTTCCTGAAACAGTACGGTTATTTGTAAATAGTATGGTCTGTGACTCTTCAACCTGACAAATCATTTTAAAGAATGGCTCATCAATTTTCAATATAGGTATGTCTATTTTAAAATTCTCATCTAATAACGTGATATAATCTGTACAAGTTATTAAAAGTGTATCTATATCACTTTCAGCTATATACTTTATAATATCTTTTAAATTATTTCGTGCTTGTTCTCGTTCTATTTTTAGTCTGTGTGATAAGATTGGATCTACAAAATGGAGTATTTCTATTTCAAAAGATTGCAACACTCGGTCAATGTATTCAATATTTGAATGATGAGCATGTAAACAAGCTAATTTTTTCATACTTATCCTCCCTTTCTAAAACAAAAAACATGAATGAACCATTTTACATGCAGTTCCATTCACTTAATTCTTGTTTCATTTTTTCAAACCTGCAAAACAGTAAAATCTTGCATACTTTTCAACAAACTTTTTTGCGCTTGTAAAAAAGTTTTTTTGCATTTCCCCCTCTAAAATTGCTAATATAGTAGAGTAGAACTTTTATAGAGAGTAGGAAAATTATGCACAATGGAATTCGGATGACAACTTTAGTGAAAAGGGCTCTGTTGATTTGCGCTGGGGTATTATTTACATACGAAGCTGCTTACGGATCAACACATATCGCTCTAGCAAGTACAGAGAATGAAGCGAAATCTGTTCAACTTGTAAGTGAAATTCAAACGTCCCTTGCACCGAAAGAAGCTCCAAAGCAATATAACGGGCAAGTTAGAAAAGTCGCTTACTTAACATTTGACGATGGTCCTGGAAAATACACAGCTGAACTTTTAGATATGTTAAAGAGTGAAAATGCAAAAGCAACATTCTTCCTAATTGGTTCAAACGTAAAAGCTTTCCCTGATCTTGTAAAACGTGAAGATGCTGAAGGCCACTATGTTGGGATGCACAGTATGACTCATAACTACAAGAAACTTTACACAGAAGGTCATTACGTTGATGAAATGAAAGAAGACCAAGGCTTAATCGCTGGAGTTCTAGGCAAATCACCAGTATTAACTCGTCCATCTTACGGCTCAATGCCAGGGTTAAATGAAGCTCTTCGAAACAAAGTTGTTGAGAATGGTTTAAAAGTATGGGATTGGACAATTGATTCATTAGACTGGAAATACAACAAAATGCCAGTTGACGCTGCTTCAGCTAAAATCGTAGAAAACGTTCTAGCTGGTGCTACAAATCCAACAGAAGTTATCCTTATGCACGATATTCATCCACAATCAGTTAAAGCAGTACCTGGAATTATTAAAGGACTGAAAGAAAGAGGATATGAATTAGAAGCCTACCATGAGAACGAACACTTCCCATTAAACTTCTGGCATGATAATCGTATTTAATAAAAAAGACTTGATTTCCTCTAGTAGGTTATCAAGTCTTTTTATTATCGTTTTGGGAATTTCCTTTGTTGCTCTTCAATAGAACGAATAATATTCTCCCTATCATCTTGAGTTATACCGATAGAAAATTCGTACTCTTCTTCCTTACACCATGCGGGGTTAAGTTCCAGCGATAAGCGAATAACAATGTTAAACTCCCCTGATTTTTCCCCCATAAATTCAAACGCTAAATTCGGCTCGATGAAATCTAGTTCGTTATATGTAGGGTTTGGTAATGATTGAAACCATTTTATCATGTACTGTAAGTCGGATGTTTGTAAAAAAGGATCCATCGTTTCAAAAACTTTATTTTCTTCTGATAGTTTCGCTTTTACTCTTAACCAATTTCTATCACACTCTTCTTTTGCATCTTTATATTGGTAATTTACAACCTCTAAATGTAATGATATTTTTTCGTTTTGAAAATTCATGCATAGACTCCTTTTATTTTATCCTATTTTGAAAATATACTTTTCTGTTTCAATATTGATCCTCAAGGAAAATCAAAAGATTTTACAAACAATCATAACACATTTTTTTCAAACCACTCCCTATTTCTTTTATTCAAATCCCCTCACTTTCTTACACATTAATATTTAAATAAAAAGACTTGAATTCATAATTAGAATTCAAGTCTTTTTATGCTCTATTATTTAGAAAACATTCCCTAGCAATTTCGCAATTTCACTAATTAAAATACCAACAACAGCAAAGTCGGAATCACCGAATGTTGTATTTTCAAATCCTAATCCACCTAATATAGGTAGTAATATAGCTGGTAGGAATGAGATTAATAATCCATTTACAAAAGCTCCAAGTATTGCTCCTCGTCTTCCTCCAGTTGCATTTCCAAATACAGCAGCTGTTGCCCCTGTGAAGAAATGAGGGATTAATCCTGGCACTATTACACTTAATCCGATAAACGGAAGAATAAACATAGATAGTAATCCAGCAATAAAACTTGTTAAAAAGCCAATAATAACTGCATTTGGCGCGAATGGGAAGATTGTTGGACAATCTAATGCTGGTTTGGCATTTGGTACAAGTTTATCTGCTATCCCTTTAAATGCAGGGACAATTTCTGCAATCAACATACGGACACCAGCTAGAATAATATATACACCCGCAGCGAATGTAATTGCTTGCATGAATGAATACACGAGATAATTTTGTCCATTACTTAATTCTGTTTCGATAAAGTTTTTCCCAGCAAATGGTGCAACAATAAAGAATAACACAGCCATTGTTAATGACATAGAAACTGATGTATCACGTAAAAATCCTAATGACTTCGGTACTTTAATTTGTTCTGTAGATTTTTCCTTATTTCCAAATTTACTACCAACAAATCCTGCTGCTAAATACCCAACTGAACCGAAATGGCCAATTGCGATATCATCCATTCCCGTAATTTTTCTAACATACGGTTGAAGTAGAGCTGGAAAAATGACCATAAGTAATCCTAAAATAATAGACCCACTAATAACTAGTGAAGCGCCTTTCATCCCTGTAGTTGAAAATACAGCTGAAATTAAACATGCCATGAAAAGCGTATGATGACCAGTTAAAAATACATATTTAAATCTTGTAAATCGTGCAATTAGTAAATTAGCAATCATCCCAAATACCATAATTAATGCCGTTTCTGTTCCTAAAGTTTGCTGTGCTATCGCAACAACAGCTTCGTTATTTGGAATAATCCCTTTAATATGAAATGCTTTATCAAATATTTTACCAAAAACATCTAAAGCCCCTATTAATATAGTGGCTCCGCCTCCTAAAACGACGAAGCCCATAATTGTTTTTAATGTTCCTGAAACTGTATCTGCAAAATTCTTTTTTTGCAATAGTAAACCACACATAGCAAACAATCCAACTAATATTGCAGGCTGTCCCAAAATATCCTTCATTATTAAATCAAACATAGCACTACTCCCCTTTCACCGTTTCTACATCAGGTGTTTTTGTAATGCTTCTTTAATTTCATTTAAATCTAGAATGTTTGTTAATCCAGCAACTGTGCGAGTACCATCTTCAAGGTTGCAAATGATATCTTTCGCACCTAAATATAGATCTGCTTGTTCTGATTTACTTGATGCTAAATCAGTATGAGAAACTTCGGCTTGCATACCAAGTTCAGTTAATATTTTCTTTACATTCATTTCTATAATAAAACTACTTCCTAATCCATTTCCACATACAACTAATACTTTTTTCATTTCAATCTCCCCTTTAATTAGAATATTTAGCTATCATTTCTAGCATTTTATCTTTTGAATTTGAATGCATTAACATTTCTATGTTCGTTGGTTCAGATAACATCTCACTTAATTGTGCCAATGCCTTCAAATGTGTCTCGTTATCTATAGCTGCTAATACAATAATTAAATTTACAGCATGCTCTTGTTTTTCTGAAAATAACACACCCTCTTTTAGTTGTAATAAACTCATCCCTAATTTTTTGACACCTGCTTCTGGACGAGCATGAGGTATAGCGATTTTGGGTGCAATTACAATATACGGGCCTAACTTCTTTACATTCGCAATCATTTCAGAAATATATTCTTCAGAAATATGTCCACTTTGTAATAAAGGTTCCGAAGCAACACGAATTGCTTCCTCCCACGTCTCAACGTGATTCTCAAGCTCTATAAATTCTCTAGTTAATAGCTCGTTTAACATAGGCTTATATTTCTCCTCCTTATCAATATGTACCGGGCCACTCATAAACTCTCTCAATTCATTTTTCAAAGATTTTTCATCTAAAACGTCTGTATATTTTTGGATAATAGCCATCATCATATCAACTGAATCATTTTGATTTTCGCCATATAAAGCTACATTGACTTTTCGTAGTAACGATGCTTTTTCGGAATCGGTCAAAATTGGATTTACCATAAAGATAGGAATTTTCCCCTTCTCCAGTTCAGTTGTAGTAATAATACAATCTACATCAAATGTATTTGATTCATATTCCCGCTTTGAAATGGCTTTTAAAATATCTACACTTGAAAACACTTGGTCTAATTGGTACTGCAACATACGTGATGTACCAATACCATTTGGACAAACAAGTAGCGCGGTTTTTCTTGGACTGGGAACGATTCCCTCTTTCCTCATCCAAGCACCAAAGTGCATAGTAATATATGCCATTTCATCATCTGAAACTGTTTTTCCAACATATTCTTCAAAATGATGAATTACTTTTTTTGTAAGAGTATATACTTCTTCATAATTTTGCTGGATTGTATAAAGTAATGGATTTTCTATTTCAATCCCGTACTTTACACGATAATATGCCGGTTTCATATGCAGATATAGGTCCGAAGCAAGTCCTTTAAAATCTTGAAATATAACACAAGCATAATGTTGAAAATCCTTTATCATATATCCGACCATTGAATGTATTCCATCAATCTCACTTTTTTCAAAGTCTTTTTGTTGAGCATTTACTTTTGCTCCTAACAAATGAGTCGTAATATAATAAATTTCATCTATTGGAAAATCCACGAAAAATACTCTTTCAAACTGTTTTGCAATATATTTTGCTGCCTCAAATTGGTTTGTTTCTCTTAGTACATCCTTTTCAGCATCTTCCATCTCAACACATTTTCCATTTACAATACGATTGCGGAATAAATACATGTAAACGCTTAAACTTTCAAGTACCTCATCTGTGTACTGGACCCCTAAAAGCTCCTCACAATTTGATAAAATATTTTTTATTATAAGAAGTTCCTCGTGATCTTTATTACCTTTTACACTTTTATCATCATTCGTAATGTATTTCACATGAGATGTTAAATATTCCCATCCATGCTTTGAAATTATTTGTGAAAGATTTAAAATTAATATATTTCGTTTTCCATGTTCATTCCCTTTAATATTGTAGCCATGTTTACGATCAAAGTTTAAAGAGAGCTTAAACTTCACTAACTCTGCTTTTATTTTTTTCAAGTCAGCAAGAGCAGTATTACGACTGACTTGCACAAGTTCTATTAAGTCTTCTAATAGAATCCTTTTCTCCATTGTTAGTAAATAAAGAACCAGCAATATTTTTCGTTCTTGTGGAGAATATTCATATTGGCTTGTTGTAAATCCATTTAACTTTTTTATTACTCTTTGCTTCGTTTCATTATCAAAACAGTAGCCTAAAGGGCGAATATATTCAAATGAATTTAAATCCTCTGCAACTAACCAATCTTCTATTTTCTTCATATCATAATAAATTGTTCGCTTTGAAACTTGTATGACTTCCATTAATTGAGATACAGAAACATAGCTATCTGCTTGAATAATTTGCTGTAAAATACTTATACTTCGATTATCTAATATCATATATGATATACACCCTTTCTATACTTGTTCTTAAATAGAATTGCAAGTATAGATACTAACTTTGCAAAATTAGAGTTTGAAATCGCTTTCTATTAATATCTTATCTTGTATCTCTTCTAAAATTAAGTCCAAATTCTTGTTTATGCACAGTGCAATGATTGTACTTTCATTTAAAAATTTTACTATATACATGCGGCATATGAAATTATACAATACGATTTTTTATTTTAAAGACACTTTGTCAATCTAAGTGCGACAGTTCTTCCTGAAAACCTTCATGGGCAGTTTTCTGTATGAGTAAGTGATGTGATAACTTCTACTTTATACGAAGCGATATGGGCTTTTTTCTTTAGGTGTCGCACTTAATAATACAATGTGTCGATACATAAAATATTTTCAACTCATTACCCTCTGTACATGAAATAAATTTGATTTGCGATATAATCTGAACTAAAGTGAAGTCCATTCCTTATCCACCACATGATGATACCTACTAATGAAGCTGTTTTAATATCAACTGCAACATATTCGTCTGGTAAATCCTTTTTCGTATTCTCTCTTCTCGTTTCTATTAATTGCTTTAAAAATAAAAATAGTTGCTCCTCAAATTGATTCATTTTAAATAATATAAATAAATAATTTCGGTGGTTATATAAATAATCAAGCAATTGTATTAGCTTTTGTTTTTCTGATAAATCTTTTGCATGTATTAAATCAACAATTTTATTAGAAAGCTCATTTAAAATCTCATTAGTGATTTGGTCTAGTAAATCTTGAATGTCTTGATAATGTAAGTAAAATGTTGTTCGATTTAATCCTGCCGTTGTTGCTACTTTCTGAACTGTTAAGCTTGAAATACTAGGATTCTCACATAGGAGAGAAAAAACAGCATTTTTAAACATTTCTCTTGAACGTACTGTACGAGGATCTTCTTTTTTAGTTGTAGACATTTTGGAACTCCTTTATAGATTTTCTCTTTACTTACTCGACAGTGCACATCTTCTATGTCGAGTAGTGAACATTTTCAACAAAACTGTTCATGGTCAAAGAAAATTTATTTTGTTACCATTAATTTTATCGACACATTGTCGATAAATCAAGGTGACAACGAAGGAGTTTACGAATGCAAAAGGAAATATCTGAAAGAAATAAAAAAATTATATTAGTTGTCCTCATATCCGGCTGTTTTTTATCAACATTAAATCAGACTCTATTAAATGTGGCAATGAGTAATTTAATGGAAGTATTTGATGTTACGGCTGCTACAGTGCAATGGCTATCGACAGGATTTATGCTCATAAATGGTGTTCTCGTGCCAATTACTGCATTTTTAATGAAACGATTTACAACAAGGCAGCTATTTATTAGCTCGATGCTCTCTTTGTTTATTGGTACTGTTCTTTGTGCATGTGCCATGAATTTTGGCACTCTGTTAACAGGAAGAATGATTCAAGCAGTTGGAGCAGGAATTATTATGCCACTAATGATGACTGTTATTTTATATTTGTACCCTAGTGAAAAGCGTGGAAGCATTATGGGAACCATCGGTTTCGCCATAATTTTTGCGCCAGCCATCGCTCCAACATTATCTGGCTTTATCATTGAATATGTATCATGGAGATGGCTATTTATTGGATTAGCTCCATTTGTATGCATTGTTATTATTCTCGCACTTAAATATTTGATGAATGTTGCTGAGACAACAAATGCAAAATTAGATATCATAAGTGTCATTTTATCAACGATTGGCTTTGGTTGTGTTATATTCGGATTTAGTAGTGCAGGAAGCAAAGGATGGGATCATCCAGTTGTTATTACTACAATTATCATCGGAATAATCGTTACAACTCTATTCTGTTTACGTCAAATAAAGTCTAGCGATCCACTATTAAATTTATCCGTATTTAAATATAAAATTTTCACCCTTACATCAGTCATTAACGTACTCATTACGATGATTATGTATGCAGATTTAATTCTTTTACCGATTTACTTGCAAAATGGACGAGGTTTTACTGCATTTGAATCAGGTTTACTTCTATTACCTGGAGCTGTGATTAATGCCTTCTTATCACCTATCACAGGGAAAATGTTTGATAAGTACGGCGCAAAACCACTATTCATTACTGGATTAATATGTATCATTATTTCGATGTGGGGTGTAATTGGTTTGACCGAATCCACAGCTTATATGTATTTAATGGTTCGTACCATTATTCTACGAATTGGATTAAGTTTCATTTCGATGCCTTTAAATACAGCAGGCTTAAATGCTTTACCAAGAGAACTGGGTTCACATGGTTCAGCAGTAAATAATACAATTCGCCAATTAGCAGGTGCTATTGGAACAGCAGTCATTATCACTGTGTATACTATTCAATCCACTGCACATACTTTGCAGTTATCTAGTGAGAACGGAAGCGTATCAGCTATGCAAGTAACGAAATTAGCTTCTATCTTCAGCTCAAGTGATGCCTACGTATTTATGTTAGTCTTATCCTTTATAGCTTTGATTATTGCATGTTTTATGCCTAAAAAAGTAGCAATCCAAAAATCCGAAAGTATATCTTAAAACAAAAAAACCTACTCGTTTTCTATACGAGTAGGGTTTTTTATTATTTATTTCGTTTCCTCGACTTCAGTCGTCTTCACCTTCGCTTTACTTTTATCACGATTGTTATAGTTATATTTAGAACGATCTACTGGTGTAAATCCTTCTGGTGTGTAGAATCGTAATAAGTCACCGTTAACAACTTGATCGGAGTATTTTAGTGATTTTTGAACCATTTGTTCATTTTGTTTTATTTCATCTGTAAATTCTACAGGTTTCCCAGTCGCTGTATCATAGTATTTGCCGTTAAGTGCAGTAACTGTTGGGCTTACGTAGTTACCGTTACGGAACGGAACGACTTGTTTATGCTCTGGTGATAATAAATCTGATCCGAATTGGACATAATTTTTCGTATCTGTACCTAGTAAGTGTAATAACGTTGGAAGAACGTCAATTTCTCCGCCGTACTGATGTTGTACGCCGCCTTCCATTCCTGGTACGCGAATGATTAAAGGTACACGTTGTAATTGAGCATTTTCAAATGAGTTCATTTCTTTACCCATTATTTGAGACATTGCTGCGCTATGATTATCTGAAATACCGTAATGGTCACCGTACATAACGATAATTGAGTTATCGTATAAACCAGATTGTTTCAAGTAATCAATGAATCCTTTCACAGACTCATCTAAATAGCGTGCTGTTTGGAAGTACGTATCTACTGATGAATCACCTGTTTTAGCTGGTTCAATCGTTGCTTCCGCTTTATCAATAGGATAAGGGAAATGGTTCGATAACGTAATGAACTTCGTATAGAACGGTTGTTTTAACGTTTGTAATAACGGAATCGATTCATTAAAGAACGGTTTATCTTTTAAACCATAGTTTACTACATCTTTTTCGTTCATGTCATAGTATGACGCATCAAAGAATTTATTAAAACCAAATGATTTATAAATTTCATCACGGTTCCAAAACGTTTTGTAGTTACCGTGGAACACTGCTGATGTATATCCTTGTTGACCTAAAATAGCTGGTGCTGATTGATATGTGTTATTAGCTTTATTTGTAAAAACAGATCCTTGCGGTAATCCAAACATTGAGTTCTCTAACATGAACTCAGCATCAGATGTTTTACCCTGTCCTGTTTGATGGAAGAAGTTATCAAAGTATAACGTATTCGCATCTTTTGTAAATGAGTTTAAGAACGGTGTAACTTCTTGACCATTTAATTTGTAGTTTAGTAAAAAGTTTTGGAATGACTCTAAATGAATATAAATTACGTTCATTCCTTTTCCTTTACCAAAATACTCAGGATTTGGACTTGCATACGTTGATGAAAGATAGTTTCTAACTTCTGTCATATTATCTCCATCAGCTAATGCTCGTTCGGTTGATGCTTTCGCACTTTGAATACCGTCATAAATCGTAAAGTTGTACGCCCCTAAATATTTCACGATATAATTGCGGTCAAACGTTCTAGTTAGCAATTCAGGACGGTCAGATTCTGCAAGACCTAAGTTAACGCTAAAGAATAAAATACCTGCTACGAATACTAGAGATAATTTATGCTTCGCAACACGGATTGGTTTAGGATTTACAAATTTCGTTGCGACTAAAACAATTAGAATGATCGTATCTAAGAAATATAGTGGATCATATAAGTGTAGCAATGCAAAAATACTACCACCTAAATCCCCAAAGTTATTCGTTTGTGTTAATGTCGGGAACGTAATAAAGTCACTGAAAAAGCGATAATATACTACGTTTGCGTATAAAAGTATAGACATTAACAAATTAATAACAATTAACCAAATGTAAGCTCGTTTCCCTTTTGCAAATAATGCTAGACCTAAAAATAGAACTGCTGAGCTTAACGGGTTGAAAAACAGTAAGAATTTTTGGATTGTGTTCGATATCCCTAAATTAAATTCTGTCACATATGCTGCATATGTTTTTAACCAAAGTAAAATAACGGCAAATACGAAAAATCCAAAATGATTACTTAATACTCGTTTACTCTTTAATAAAAATTGTTGCATCTCTCCACCTCTTTTGATCATCCAAGGCTTATTTTGTATAAGTCTGTCTCTCTATTCAATTTTTCTTCTTCAAATAGATTTTATTTGTTTAACTATATGAAGAATATTAGTAATTATAATTTGTAACTTTTATTTATTCAACTATTTCTTTCTAAACATTTTGACCTTGGTTTCTATTTAACAAAATAAATTTGTAACATTTCCTGTTTTCTCCCAAGGCTCATCCACTAATTATGACTCCACAAACTATAATCCTTTATTTCCTCATTTGCAAACTAATCTATCTCCAATTTTGGAACATATTTCACATAAGAAAAAGTGTAGTTTGAAATAATTGCTCAAACTACACTTTTTCTACAAACTTATCCTTTATAACTAATTTCTCCAGTTTCAACTAATTCCTTTAGCCCCATAAACATTAAATTCCATCCATGCTCAGAACCATCATGATAGTCTTTAAGTGCTTTTTCAACATCGGATTTTGTCCAATTCTCCTCATGCGGAACGATAATATTTTGTGAAAATATCATTTCAGATCCTTGTTGTTTCTCCATTATTTCAACTGTAATTGTATCTTCTAATTCACCAAACTGTGGCATTTTAAATGTAAATGCTAATTTTTTAGGACGATTCATTTCAATATATTCCCCAATTGCTCGATAATCTTTTCCATTACGATGGTCGACAATTTCCCAGCTTCCGCCTACCTCAGGAGTATTTTTTGTTATTTTATTCGTCCCTTCCAACGTAAAAAACCATTTCTTCATCATATCAGGGTTTATCCATGCTTCAAAAATTTCTTCTGGTGCAACATCAAAATCCCTTACCATCGTTAATGTTATTTTTGAATAATTATTCATTTTAGCCCACCTTTATTTAAATGCGAAGATTGTATTTCTTTTCAACAAAACCCCCGCTCTCATAAAGAAAGCGAGGGTTTTCACTATTTATTATTGACCTTTGTACATTGCATCTACTTGTTTTTGAAGTTCTTCATTTTCTAAGAACTCATCGTAAGTAGCCTCTTTATCGATTACACCGTTTGGCGTTACTTCGATAATGCGGTTTGCAATTGTTTGTACGAACTGATGGTCATGAGATGTGAATAACATTGTACCTTTAAATGCGATTAGACCGTTGTTTAATGCAGTGATAGACTCAAGATCTAAATGGTTCGTTGGATCGTCAAGTGTGATTACGTTCGCACCACTTAACATCATTTTAGATAGCATACAACGAACTTTTTCGCCTCCAGATAATACAGAAACGTTCTTCTTAACTTCTTCACCTGAGAATAACATACGGCCTAAGAAACCACGTAAGAAGCTTTCTGACTCATCTTGTGGAGAGAATTGGCGTAACCAATCAACTAAGTTGGAGTCACTGTTCTCAAAGTATTTAGAGTTATCTCTTGGGAAGTAAGATTGAGATGTTGTAACGCCCCATTTAAATGAACCGCTATCTGGCTCCATTTCACCCATAAGGATTTTAAATAATGTTGTCATCGCAATATCGTTACGACCGATAAATGCAACTTTATCACCTTTATTTAAAGTGAAGTACACATTATCTAACACTTTTTCACCATCAATTGTTTTAGAAAGACCTTCAACAGTTAACAAGTCATTTCCTATTTCTCGCTCAGGTGTAAAGCCAACGAATGGATAACGACGTGATGATGGTCTAATATCATCTAATGTAATTTTATCTAATAATTTTTTACGAGAAGTTGCTTGTTTCGCTTTAGATGCGTTTGAGCTAAAGCGTGCAATGAAGTTTTGTAACTCTTTTACTTTCTCTTCTTTTTTCTTATTAGCATCTTGTGTTAATTTTAAAGCTAATTGGCTTGACTCATACCAGAAGTCATAGTTACCAACATAAAGTTGAATTTTACCGAAATCAAGATCAGCCATGTGCGTACAAACTTTATTTAAGAAGTGACGGTCATGGGATACAACGATTACTGTATTTTCAAAGTTCATTAAGAAGTTTTCTAACCATTGAATCGCTTTTAAGTCCAAGTGGTTGGTAGGCTCATCTAGTAATAGAATGTCAGGTTTACCAAATAATGCTTGAGCAAGTAATACTTTTACTTTCTCTGCCCCAGTTAATTCTGACAATTTCTTATCATGAACATCTTCACCAATACCTAAACCTTTAAGAAGGATTGCAGCTTCTGATTCTGCTTCCCAACCGTTAAGCTCAGCGAACTCACCTTCAAGTTCAGCAGCACGCATACCATCTTCATCACTAAAGTCTTCTTTCATGTAAATGGCATTTTTCTCTTGCATTACTTTATAAAGTTGCGTGTGACCCATAATTACTGTTTCTAATACTGGGAACTCTTCATATTCGAAGTGGTTCTGTTTTAATACTGCTAGACGCTCACCTGGCGTAATATGTATATCACCTGTTGATTGTTCGATTTCTCCAGATAAAATCTTTAGAAATGTTGATTTACCCGCACCGTTTGCTCCGATTAAACCGTAGCAGTTACCTGGCGTGAATTTTATGTTAACATCTTCAAACAATTTGCGATCCGCGAAACGCAAACTAACGTTACTTACTGTAATCATTTGTGTCCTCCTACTAATACCGCTTATTTCAGCGTTTTCTCACCGATTGTCTTAAAAAATCGCATATTACGACTCAATTATTGTAGACTATAGCTATTATATAGTAGAAGATGGATGAATAGCAACGGTTGATTGCTATTCATCTCTTTTCATCCATGAATAAAATCCTTATTTTTAACGAAACAAGATTGTACAGAAATAAAATAAACTTTAAGAAGGATTTTTTTGAAGAAAACATTAATAATTGGTGCGTTATGTATATCTTTAGCTTCTTTAACTGCCTGCGGTGGTAATAACAATGCAAAAACACCTACTGAATCAAAACAAGAAAAAAAGAAACGAAAGTAACAGTAAATTCAATCATCTCTGAATTTAAGAATGCTGGTCTACAAACAGAAAATCCAACTGGACTTCCAGAAAAAGAATTTGGTAATCTTCGAAAAGAAGGAAAACGTATTATCGTGCCTGCGCTCGGTGAAGATAAAGGCGATAGATTATTCGAAATTACAAAGAAAGACGACTTAGAGAAAGTTAAGAAATATTACGATGAATTAGGAAACTCATCTCCTCTGTTCTTCTCTCATACATACGAAAAAGGTAACGTCCTTTTACAGATGAATGGCGATATGAAAGACGAAGAATTTGCAAAATATAAAGATGTGCTGGACAAGTTTATTAAATAAAGAATCCCCCTCTTTAAAGGGGGATTCTTTTATTTTCTATTACTTAATTTCTTTGTATAATTCTTCATTTTACTCGTTAACCCTATTAAAGCAGGTAACAATATTGGCATCACGATTAAAGCTAATAGTAAAAGTGCAACACCAACAACGGATGCTACTTGTATAAGTGTCAATACTCCTGAAGGGACTAATGCTGCAAATGTTCCACCTAAAATAAGTGCTGCTGATAATACGACTCCTCCTATGTGACGAGATGCATTTACAATTTTCGTTACTGAATCCCCTTCTAGCTCATTGTATCGCATCATTACAAAAATACTATAATCCACTCCTAAAGCGACAATCATAATAAAGCTAAAGAATGGAACATTCCAGCTTAATGACCCTACGTTTAATAAGTGTGCACTAATTTGTTCACTAATACCAAGTGATGCAAAGTACGCTAATATTAATGATCCAATAATAAAGATTGTGTTTAAGAATGAACGAGTAATAACGATTAATACAATCGCAATTCCAATTAACATAATTGTAGCAGTACGTAAGAAATCCTGCCCGGTTACTTCTTTTAAATCAACGTTTCTAGCTGTTGTCCCGCCGATCGCTTTTTTTGCTGATTTTAATTCTGTACCATTTAACGTACCGTCTATCGTTTTATTAATTTCTTGAATGATTGGCATCGCTTCTTTTGAATACGGATTTACGTCTAAAATGATTGTCATTTTAGCAATCTTTCTATCATGTGACATGTACGTATTCAATGCTTTTTGGAAATCTTCTCCCTCTAAAACTTCTTTTGGAATATAAAATTTCTCAGAGCTTTTTGATTCATTAAGTTCGCCTAAATATTTCTGAGCATCCCCTAGGCCGTTACTTACTTTTCCAAGCCCTTCTGTACTTTTAGATAATCCTGATTGTAATTGCCCCATCTGTTCTTGCAGGTCTTTCAGTCCAGTTAATAACTGTCCTTGCCCCTCGTTTATTTTCGTTAATCCGGATTGTAACTCAGCTGATTTGTTCGCAATTTGTTTTGAACCTGTAGCCCCTTCGTTTAATCCGTTTTTCAGTCCAGTAGTTCCTTTTTGTAACTCGTTAACGCCATTATTCATTTCTTTTAAACCATTATCGACTTTCAATAACGATTGATTCGCTTCTTTAAATGAATTCATCGCTGCTTTATGCTGCACCGCCAATTGATTTAATTCTTTTGAAAGTCCAGTTAATTGCTTTTGAGCTTCTTTAGCAATTCCTATCGTTTGCTGTATGTTCGGATCATTTGCTAATTCTGGTTTCGTTTGAATGAAATTAGTCATTAACATTTCAATTTGTTCATAACCTTTTTTCGCACCATCAATCGCTTGAGAAATACTTCCGAAATATTGATCGTAAGAACTTAAACCTTTTTCTAACTGTGCATAACCAGCATGAAGCTGTGAAGTTGCATTTGATAATACACTTATATTTTCGTTTACTGAAGCTAAACCACTCTCGATTTTCTGTGCTCCTTTTGCACCGTCGTTTATGCCATTCGATAATTGATTTAAAGCAGTTCCTAATGCTGATACACCGTTTTTCGCCTCGTTCGTTCCATCAATTAACTTTTGAACATTTGCGAGACTATTTGAATCATTACTACCCATTTTATCTTTCGCATCCGTTAATCCATCATTGATTTCTTTTATGCCACCATTGGCATCTCCTAATCCTGTATTCAGTTCTCCCGCTTGTTTATTTATATATAATTCTTTTATCTTATCACCGGTTGGACGCGTCGGTGAATATACCTCTGAAACTCCTTTAACTTTCGAAATTTTATCAGTTAGTTCATCTAAAGTTTGTAGAGAAGTCGCCTCATCTAACTTGTTATTCGATTGAATGACTAACGTACTTGGTGAAGAAAAACCAGGAGGAAAATGATCTTCTATTACGTTAATCCCCATCTTTGATTCATACTTATTATCTACTTCAAATAAATCATTGTAATTAAGTATGTTAGAGTATTTTAATACGAAAGGAATCGATATCACGAATACAATGATTAAAGCGACAAATGGCCTTGCTACTGAATTTTTCGCAAGAAATCCCCATAAGCGACTATCCTCATGACCTTTAAATGTTTTAACTGGATAAAACATTCCTTTTCCTAAAAGCACCATAAAAAATGGATTTAACGTAGTTAATACGAGTAGTAATACTGCAACACCAATTGCTACTGCTGAAGTAGATTGATATAATTTAAAACTCGCTAAAGCAAGAGATGCAAAGCCAATTAGTACTGCTATCCCGCTATATAAAACGGTTTTACCTGCCGATTTAAACGTTTCTTTCGTAGCCAAAAATGCATTTTCTTGTTTACTTAATTCTTCTTTAAATCTTGTATATAATAAAATGTTATAGTCTGTTCCCACTCCAAACAGGACGACTACTACAAACACTTGCGTAAAGTTTGAAAACGGAAAATTAAATTGATCTACAAGATGGGCAATAATCCCCATTGAAATTAAATACGAAACACCAACTGTAAGAAGAGAAATAATCGGAACAACTGGTGAACGGAATACAATGATTAATACTACAAGAATGAAAATGATTGAAATAACTTCTGTCTTTTTCACGCCCTCTTGAGAGGATGTAAGAAAATCACCCGCTATTAAATCACTTCCTGTTAAGTACGTTGTAACTCCTTTCGTTTGTACTTTTTTATGAAGATTATTTGCAACTTTTGATATTTTACCATGTTTTTTATCTACCGATATTTGCGTTAAAACAGTCGTATTATCTTTCGAAATTAATTGTTTTTCCAGGTCTTTATTATCTAAATGTGAAACTACTTCTTTAATTCCTAATTGCTCTTTTTCATTTTGCAGGGCATTGATCGTTTTCGTTATTTCCGCTTTTTGCTCATTTGTTAAAGCCTTCTTACTTCCACTATTAAAGACAGCTATAATTTCATACTTTTCAGCCCCTTCTTTATCCATCTCTTTTATCATCTTGTCAGCAATACTGCTTTGTTCTGTACTAGGGATTGTGATTTGCCCTTTTTCCTTCACTAACTGATCCATATTAGGCATCGTTACGACCATTGCAATAGTAATAACTATCCATAATAGGAAAGATAAACTTCTCCAACTTTTTAGCTTGCTCATTTGAATCATCTCCTGTTATTAGAGTTTCATGGTGCATAGAGAATGAATATTCATTCCTTATTTTTGAAAATATCATTTAGGAATGAACGTTCATTCCTATTATCCTATTAAATTTTTTTCAATTCTATCAAACCACTACCTACGGAATGAATATTCATTCCTTTAATTGTGCAGATATATCATCTCCTGTAATCGTTTTTATATTTATTTAGGAATGAATGTTCATTCCTGTCCTTATAAAGCTATAGAATCAAATGATTCTAATAGCATTCCAAGAGCTTTCTTCCAATTCTTTTACTAATTCTTTTGAGTATTCTAATTGCCCTGTTGCCATTACTTTAGTTAATTTTTCTAACGGTTGATATACAATAATAATTAAAGCAACTGGAGGCAATGGACGGAGAAAACCTTTTGCGATTCCATCTTCTATAATATTCATAAAGAAGCCTATAAAATCGTCAAATATTTTGTTACTCTGTTCATCAAGAAAATAACTATCACAGTGAGAATTTGTAAAAAGAAAAGCATCCACATTGTTTCTCGCAAATTCAAATAAACGGTTATAAATATGACTAAACTGTTCACGAATATTTGCTTCAACAGGAAAATCAGTTTTTAGTATTTCAGATAATTGCAACATGCTTTTTGAAAATAGTGAGTTAACGAGTGCCTCTTTATTTTCAAAATAACGATAAATAGTACCAGCGCCGACATTTGCTTTTTCAGCGATCATCGGAATTGTCGTACCATCGTAACCACGCTCTGCGAAAAGTTTTATAGCAGCATCAAAAATATCCTCTTGCTTATTTTTAGCCATTTTTCTCACCTCAATTTTCAGGAATGAAAATTCATTCCGTTTTTAATTATAAATTACATGGATTAAAAGTCAAGTGTGTGAATAAGCTAATATGGCATTTATCCAAAAAATACACTCAATTAGGTTATTAATACATTTTTTGCGTTATCCCTTCAAAAAATTTCTTTGTATCATCATGACTTAAAACCCTCAATACATCTTGTATCTTAAAAAATTGAACTTGACTTATTTCATTATCTTTTGGATGTAAATCTATTCTGTCACCTATATATTCTACATAAAACATAGTAGTTTCTTGCTCTTCATAGCCAATTTTCATTTTGAGTTCTTCAGCAAAGCCAAAGCAAATTTTATCTTCAAATTTCTTAATAACTTTAAACTTTGTAGATCCAGTTTCTTCTTCCAGCTCTCTCAAAATAGCACTCTCTAAATCATTATCTGTATGTTTCACTCCACCTTTAGGAAAATCCCATTCCCCCTTTGACATAGCATTTTCTCCATCTATGTCGCTAATTTTCACCTTATGTACCAATAAAAATTCACTGTGTTGGAATACGACCGCACCTACAGCTTGCCTAATCATTCTATTTTTCCTCCTAAAATAATGATTTCACTCTATTAATAGAAAAGTACTATAATATAAAGGTTATCATTATAGTACTTTTCTACTCATACATAGCACATGACATTAATTAAAAGAAATCATAAATAAACGGCTTACGCACTGGAACTAAATTCTCAAATGCACGTATCTCCTCATCACTTCCGCTAATTAATTCTAATTCATTTAGTTCTAACGGACGTTTGTAGCCAAACATTATTGTAGATAGTGCGTTTATATCCAGCTTAATTCCTCTGTCTTTTGTTTCTTCCTTTATAATTGTTATTTCATGATTTGCAAGCCTCACTGATACGTTATTCCACGGTGCAAATGAATCTGTAATATGTAAAATTACTTCTTGCTCTTCGTTGTTCCAGTTCCATTCATATTGTTTGAAAAACTGTTCTACATCTACAATTCTTCCCATGAAATATGGAGTTACTTCTGCTTTTACTCGTGGTTCTTGTAATGTGTAAAGAAGTGTTTCTGTCTCACTTAGTATCATTTCTAGATCTTTAATCATAGAATCATGTTGGCAGATGAAGTTCCAAAGACCAATTCTTGCTTCATTATGTAACGGAACAAATTCTTCTACTGTCATTTTATTATTTTCTATTTTATATAGCATGTAACCAGCTGCACTTTTATTTTCATCATAGTAAACTGCTAACGTTAAATCATCATAGACTGATTGTATCCACCATTTTTCGCTGCGAACTAGCATGCCTGAAAAACGTTCAGCAAATGATTCATATATTTTCTCTACTTCTTCTATATGGTTTTCTTTGTTGAATCGTTTTATAGTTCCATTCACTTGTTTTTTCATAATTAAATCGCTCTTTGTCATATGGCTTACGAGGCGATTCGCACATAGTTCCCATCCATATTTACGGTAAAATGACACTGCAAATGGATGTAACATCGATACTGTATATCCATCTTTTTTCATCGTTTGAAGTGAATGCTGAAGTAGCTCTTTTACATAACCGCTTCTTCTATACTCAGGATACGTTGCTACCCCTGCAACGCCACCCATTTTAAACTTTTCTTTTCCTATGTAAATATGAAAAGGAATTAAGTGCAACTTTGCAGCTAACTCTTCTCCTTCCATAATACCGTATATTTGATGGCTTTCCTTCATTCTTGCAATTTTCTGCTCTATCCATTCTTCATTTGCTTTATATTGAAAAGCATATTCTGATAAACGTAATGCTTCTCTAAACTTATCATCTTTTAATTGTATAACGTTCATATATTTCTCCTCCATTCCTCGTTTGAATTATATCATAATTCAAACTATTAAAGTTCGGTAAGTGAAATTACGAGGATGTTTCAACAAAAGACATCGATTTAGAAACAATCTAACATAAAGGCTCTTTTCAACTGCTTTCTGAATATTAAACGCCTTGCGTTCTCTTGGGTTTGCGAAGCTAAGAGGTACCATTGAAAGTGATGAAACTTATGACAACGGCAACATTACGGGCATAAAAAAACCAGTTGATTGAGAGAAACTGGTTCAATAAAGGTTTTATATTGGATATTCATTCAACCAAATTAATGCTTGTTCATAATCATCGAAAAATTTTACGGATTCTTTTGTATTGGATTGTTGTAAATAATTCATTATCTCCCCTTCTTCAAGGAGAAACGCAATTGCCTTACTGTGATTCAAAATGGTTTCATTGAAGAACTTATCTTTCCATGCTTTTTGAACAGAAAAATGATCTGGCGTGTATCCTTTTCTATCCACCAACAATTTGTATTTCCGACCCTCGGAAATGAATTGCTGACAAACCTGCTCGAAGCCATTAAACCATTCATAAACATCAGCTGTATTAATCTTACCAATTAGATGGGTAACAATTAAATCCCCTGAAACTGTTGTGCTGATATTCTGTTTACTCAACTTGGAATCATCTCCCTTAGTTACAATTATGCGTAAAAATCTCATAAAATCAATAAGGATAAAATTCTTACGCAATAAAGCAACATTATTTACGAAAAAAGCCAACATAAAAAAGCAGATACATTACATATCTGCTTCTCATCACTTTATTTAGCTAACGTTTGTAGTTCTTCAAAAAATGTAGGATATGATACACCTACCGCTTCTGCATCTTCAATTGTTGTTTCTCCCTCAGCAATACAGCCGGCAATCGCAAGCATCATGCCAATGCGATGATCTCCGTGACTATTTACTGCACTACCTTTTAAAGCTGATTTGCCGTATATAATCATTCCGTCATCAGTTGCTTCAATGCGGGCTCCGAGTTTCGTTAATTCCGCAACGACTGTATCAATACGGTTCGTTTCTTTTACTTTTAACTCGTGTGCATCTTTAATAACTGTAATGCCTTCTGCTTGTGTTGCCGCTAAAGCGATAACAGGAATTTCATCGATTAATCTTGGGATAATATCTCCGCCAATTTCAATTCCTTTTAATGAAGATGTTTCGATCGTAATGTTTGCAGCTGGTTCTGATGATCCTTCGTTAATTGGCTCTACAGTGAACATAGCACCCATTTTCTCTAAAACATCAATAATACCTGTACGTGTTGGGTTCATCCCTACATTTTGTAATACTAGTTTACTATTTGGAATGATTGCGCCTGCTACTAAGAAAAAGGCTGCTGATGATACGTCACCTGGCACTTGAACGTCTGTTGCTGTTAACTTTTGCCCACCTGCAAGTTTCACTGTTTTTCCTTCGCGAGTTACTTTAACTCCAAATGCTTCAAGCATTCTTTCCGTATGGTCGCGTGAAATATGTGGTTCTGTAACTGCTGTTACACCTTCTGCGCGAAGGCCTGCAAGTAAAATAGCTGACTTTACTTGTGCACTTGCTACAGGTGAAGTGTATTCAATTGCTTGTAAATCTCCGCCACGTATTGTTAGCGGTGTAAACGTTCCTTCTTCTCGGCCATCAATTTTTGCACCCATTTGCTTTAATGGATTTGTTACACGTTTCATCGGTCTTTTTGCGATGGACGCATCACCTTGTACGCAAGAGAAAAATGGTGTGTTAGCCAAAATCCCTGACATTAATCGGATCGTTGTACCAGAATTACCAACATCTAATACAGCTTTTGGCTCTTGCAAACCTTCTAATCCTTTTCCAATTACCGTAACTTCTTCTCCATTTTGCGTTATCTCTACTCCCATTTCTTTAAAACAGGAAATAGTACTTAAACAATCCGCACCAGGAAGAAATCCTTTAATTGTTGTTTTTCCCTCTGCAATTGCGCCAAACATGACAGCGCGATGGGAAATTGATTTATCTCCAGGGATTGTAATTGTGCCATTCAATCCGTTAGTTACTGTTTGTATTGTAGTTTCTTTCACGTTATCACCCTCTTTTTAAATTGTTTCATACGTTTGGTATTCTTCTTTTCCTAGCGCCAGCTTTGCCTTCATGCGATCTTCTTCTCTTTGGAAGCTAATTCTAAGTACCCCGAGCAATCCTTCGCGTGCTTCTAAAATTTGCAAGTTTGTAATGCTAATTTCCTCTTCTGCTAAAATACTCGTAATATGAGCTAAGGCCCCTACTTTATCTAAAACATCGACGTATAAGTCATGATAGGCAGGAATTGCACCTCTCTTTCGCACTGGTAAAGAATCACGGTATTCTTTTGCGTCAGCGAAATAGTTTTGTATTTCACCTGCATCTCCTTTAGAAACAGTCTTATATAACTCTTCCATTTCTGAGATCCATTCTTCTAATAGTTCCAATAAATGCCCGCGATTTTGCTTTACAATATCACTCCACATTTTCGGGCTACTTGATGCAATGCGTGTAATGTCTTTAAAACCACCAGCCGCTAGTTGATGAATAAGCGGATTATCACCAGCATGTTTCTCAACTTGTTTTACTAATCCTGCTGCGATAAGATGCGGAAAATGACTAACGATCCCTGTTACATAATCGTGTTCTTCTGTATTTAAAACGAGAAAATGTGATCCTGTTCCTTTTAACCATTCTTTCAACTCTTCTACTCGCTCATCTAATACATGATTCATCGGTGTTAAAATGTAAAATGCATTTTCAAATAAATGCGCCTTCGCACTTTCAACTCCTGTTTTGTGAGAACCTGCCATTGGATGTCCACCGATAAAAGCAACTTTCTTTGATAATAAAGCTTCCGCTTCATTCATGATTGTCCCTTTCGTACTTCCTACATCGGTAACAATAACATCTTCTCGTAAATGAAATGATGCAAGTTTGTGTAATAACTTTTTCGTTTCTTCAACTGGAGAGGCAAAGACGATTAAATGTGCCTCTTCACATGCACGCTGTAAATCTACTGCTACTTCATCTACTACATGTAATTCTTTCGCACGCTCTACTTGCTCTTTAAATATGTCATAGCCTGTTATCGTTACGTCGTGTTCTTTTTTAATTGCTAATGCGAGAGAACCTCCTATTAAACCTGTTCCAATTAATACTACCTTTTTACACATTTGCCTCATCTCGAGACTTACCTTTTTTATTTTCAAAGTGTTCTTTTAACACTGAAATCACTCCTTCATTTTGTTCCCTAGTTCCGATTGTAATACGGACACCATTTGGGAACGGACGAATAATAAATCCTGCGTGTGCACAAGCTTCATAAATCTCTCCCCCATTATCCACTGGTAAGAAGATGAAGTTTGTTTGCGACGGATAAAATGGAATTTCGTTTTCCTTACAAAAACTTTCGTATTGTTGTAATCCCTCTGTATTAACACGTACAATTTCTTCAATAAACTCTTCATCGTTAAAAGCAATCGTCGCTGCTTTTTGCGCTAATGAAGATACGTTAAATGGCAAACGTACGACATTTAATTTCTCGATTAACTCTTCCTGTCCAATCGCATAACCAACTCGGAAAGAAGCTAATCCGTACGCTTTAGAAAACGTTCTAAGTACAAGAATGTTGTTATGTTTTTCTAGAAGCGGTAATGTCTCAGGGAAATCTTTTGCTGTTACGTATTCATAGTACGCTTCATCAATGACAATTAACGTATTTTCACTAATGCTTTCAATGAATTGAGTCAATTTTCGCTCATTCACATATGTGCCTGTCGGGTTGTTCGGATTACAAATCCAAACTATTTTTGTATTGTTATCAACGGCTGACGAGATTTCGTCTAAGTCGTATACACCGTTATTTAAAGCAACTTCTTTCACTTCACAGCCTTCAATAATTGCATGATGACGGTACTGTGGGAATGTCGCGCCAGCCGTTACGATGTTATCTCCAGCTCGTAATGCTGCGCGACTTATTATTTGAATGACCTCATCTAAACCACTGCCGCAAAGTATTTGTTCCATTTGAACATTTAATTTGTCTGCGATTGTTTGACGGAGCGTTGTAGCACCTCCGTCAGGATATAAAGCATGTTCCAACCACGATTTTTGCAACTCTTCTAAAACTCGTGGTGAACAACCGAATGGATTTTCATTCGATGCTAATTTCACAAACGAATGATCTCCGTATACTTCTTTCATTTGCTCTGGGGATTTACCTGGTTTATATGGTTGTAATGATGATAGTTGATCTTTTACTTGCATGTTAAACCCACCTTTTTTTAAAATTCTTTTGCGTATTTGTTATGTTGTGTAATGTTTTGCTTTAATAATTCCATACGATCTTTTCCGAATTGTTCGACTAGTGCATCTGCAAGTTCCCATGCCACAACAGATTCAGCTACTACACCTGCTGCTGGTACTGCGCAACTATCAGATCTCTCAATACTCGCTTGGAATGCTTCTTTCGTATCAATATCTACGCTTGCTAACGGTTTATATAATGTAGGAATTGGCTTCATTACGCCTCTTATGACAATTGGCATTCCCGTTGTCATACCGCCTTCTAAGCCGCCGGCATTGTTCGTTTTTCTCGTGTATCCTTTTTCTTCATCCCAAAGGATTTCATCGTGCACTTTACTTCCTGGT
Source organism: Bacillus nitratireducens (assembly GCF_036320425.1). Lineage (NCBI taxonomy): Bacteria > Bacillati > Bacillota > Bacilli > Caryophanales > Bacillaceae > Bacillus > Bacillus nitratireducens. The sequence continues at coordinate 174,408 of NZ_JAUMJO010000004.1, read as the reverse complement.
TGTCTTGCCGCTTCAAAACCAACACCAATTTCAGCACCTTTAAATGCATTAATACTCATAATAGCACCAGCAAGTTTTGCATCTAATTTACGATCGTAATGAACGTAGCTACCAACGCCAATTGGCATACCTTCTGCAATTACCTCAACAATACCACCGATTGAATCTCCGCTGCTTTTCGCATTATCGATTGCATCCATCATTTCTTGTTCTACTTCTTTATCTAAACATCGAACAGGTGAATTTTCAGTTATCGTTTTAATTTCTTCAATTGGTAAGTTTGAAATATGCTTCGCTTGCACTCCACCAATTTCAAGCACATGCCCTGCAATTTCCACACCTAACTCTTTCAAAATTTGTTTTGCAACTGCACCAGCAGCTACACGAACTGTCGTTTCTCTTGCAGATGAGCGCTCTAATACGTTTCTTATATCACGATGACCGTATTTAATAGCTCCGTTTAAATCTGCATGTCCTGGACGTGGTTTTGTAATTGTACGTTTCATTTCTTTACTTTCTTGCTCTGAAATCGGGTCTGCACCCATTACTTTCGTCCAATGTTTGAAATCATCATTTTTTACGATTAACGTAATTGGTGAGCCAAGTGTCATCCCGTGACGAACACCACTTACAATTTCAACAGTATCTGTTTCAATTTGCATGCGTCTTCCGCGCCCATGTCCTTTTTGTCTTCTTAATAATTCTTTATTAATATGTTCCGCTGTTAATGTTAAACCTGCCGGTACACCTTCTAAAATAACCGTTAACTGCGGACCATGTGATTCTCCAGCTGTAATGTATCTCATTTCTCTTGCCCCTTTACTATTTTTTTGTACAAAAAAGTCCCTACTGAGCGCTCAGTAGGGACGATGTTTATCGCGGTACCACCCTAGTTGTAGACAACTATCGTCTACCTCTCTTCTTCTTTAACGATCGTTTGACCGTCTTCCCCTCCACAAATTGGCGGGAAAGATGCTCCAAGGCTGTAATTCATGCTTACCTTTGTACTGATTCACACCGGCCATCAGCTCTCTTTAACAGTGAGATAAGCACTACTGTTTCCTCTTCAGCGCATATATGATATGGAATTAAGATAATTTATTTTTGAAACCTTTTAATTCATCCATGAATCTATGGAATTCCGGAATATCCATTTGTTGCGCAGAATCTGATAAAGCAACTGCTGGGTCTGGATGTACTTCCGCCATTACTGCATCTGCTCCAATAGCAAGTGCTGCTTTCGCTGTTGGTAATAGTAAATCTCTACGTCCAGTTGAATGTGTTACGTCAACGATAACTGGTAAATGTGTTTCTTTCTTTAAAATCGGAACTGCTGAAATATCTAATGTGTTACGTGTCGCTCTTTCGTATGTGCGGATACCGCGCTCACAAAGAATAATTTGGTCATTACCTTGCGCAATAATGTATTCCGCTGCGTTAATGAACTCATCAATTGTTGCTGCTAATCCACGTTTTAGTAATACTGGCTTGTTAACCTTACCTACAGCTCGTAGTAAATCGAAGTTTTGCATGTTACGTGCTCCAACTTGAATTACATCAACGTAGTCTAGCGCCATTTCAACATCGTTCGGATTTAAAATTTCACTAATAATCGCTAAGTCGAACTCATCTGCTACTTGGCGTAAAATTTGTAATCCTTCTACTCCTAAACCTTGGAAATCGTATGGAGATGTTCTCGGTTTGAAAGCACCACCGCGCATTAATTTTAGCCCTTGATCTTTCATCGCTTGCCCTACTTGGCGAACTTGCTCTAAGCTTTCTACTGCACAAGGTCCCATAATGAACGTTTGTGTTCCGTTTCCAATCAATTCGCCTTTCACATTAACGATTGTATTTTCTTTTTTCTTTTTACGTGATACTAGTAACGCTTTACGGTTATCATCTTCTTGTAATTCTAAGCTTGCTTTGAAAATCGTTTTGAAAATATGTTGAACCGTTGACGTTTCGAATGGTCCTTCGTTATGCTCTGCGATCATATCAAGCACTTCACGCTCACGTACTGGGTCAAAACGTTTCGTACCTTGTACTTGTTTTTGTTCCCCGATTTTTTGAACGATTTCACCGCGTTTGTTTAATAGGTGTAATAGTTGTAAGTTAATTTCATCTACCTGTTTACGTAATTGATCTAATTCATGATTTGCCATTTGGAAATCCTCCTCTAATGTTTTAAAAGTATAGTAAGAGAATGAAAAATTCTCTATTTTCAGAACTGGTTAATTATACAAATTTAAAGTGGAATCGATACCTCTTCTTATTTTAAACTAATAATTACCATAAAGACACTAACTACTAGTTAATAAGCCACTTTTTTGTACAAAAAAGCCCTACTGATTCAATCAGTAGGGACGATATTTATCGCGGTACCACCCTAGTTGTAGACAACTGTCGTCTACCTCTCTTCATTGTTAACGATCAATGTGACCGTCTTTCCCTTCATAAAGATACATATCTTTACTACGAAAAAGATGCTCCAGGACTGTAATTCGCTCTTGTTTTTGTACTGGTTCGCACCAACCACCAGCTCTCTGTTACAGGGAAACAACAACTACTGCTTTTCCTTTCAACGCATGTTTATTATATTTTCAAGTTGGACCGTCAAAATACAAAAAGTCCCTACTGAATAAATCAGTAGGGACGATATTTATCGCGGTACCACCCTAGTTGTAGACTAAATTTCCGTCTACCTCTCTTCACTGTTAACGATCATTTGACCGCTCTTTCTTCATAAAGACAATTGTATCTTTACTACGAAAAAGATGCTCCAAGACTGTAATTCATGATTATCCCTGTACTGGTTCACACCAACCACCAGCTCTCTGTTACAGTAAGACTAACCACTACTGTGATCTCTTCATTGCACTTTGTTTATTCAAATGTTTTTGAAATTGAATAAGTATGATTCGTATTATAGAACGCTTTTTAAAACACTGTCAACAACTTTTTATTTATTTTTTTAAAATTCCGCTTTCACCCTAGAATTCTTCGTGCAAATTCTCCATTACTATTCCGATACGAATCATCTCATTTTCAATTAATTTTAATACGTGTTTTTCTACTCCATACTGGGTTAATTGTTCTTTTATTTGTATGATTTCCTTCTCAAGTAAATCAGCTTCTTGACGTGTTTGAAGTAAAATAAAAAAGACATTTGCATAAAGCCCTTTATATTCTTTCATGCCATTCTTCTTTTCAAGCATCTCAGTAAATAACTGTTTCATTTCCTCTTGATTGCATTGCCCTTCTACACCTAGAAATTTACTTGATATAATACAAAGTCCTTTTTCTAAAATTTCATCCATACATAATACAATACGTAAAAGCATCATATATTCTCTCGTAGTTATTACACCCATTTTCGGACGTTCTCTTAAAAATACACTTAGCCATGCTGTCCAAAATTTTTGTTGTTCTTTTCCGCTTAACGTTTTTACGTAGTAGCATACATACTGCATAAATTTAATTTTATTATTTTCGTTTACTTGCATTAAGAGTGGGTATAACCAATCTGTTTTTTGCTCCCAATACAGTACACATTTAATAAATACAAAGCTAAGCCATTTTAAAAACGCTTCTCTCGTATACGGGTGCAGCACCTCTAAATGTTCTACCGCATATTTAATATATCTCTTTATTTCTGTAAATAGAGGTAAATTAATTTGCGTATAACATAATCCCGCCCACGCATATTTGGTCAGCTCATTTTCTTTCTTTAAATCTAAGTAAGGTAATAAATATTTTCGACACCATTGCTTCTCAATATGGTATAAAAACGTAATATCTGCTGTTAAACGAGTTAACATAAAGTTCGTTCTTTCCGAAGTAACCCTTACCTGTTCCTCAAATAAAAATAAATATTCATACACATTGCGATCATATAAGTGATCATACGCTAACAGTTTTAGTAATACAGCTGTCATCTTCCCAACAGGATGCTGTATAGACTCATTGTAAAACTCTTGTTTTCCAATTTTAAAATCTGTTTCCCCTTTCATAACTTGTGGAAATACTGAAAAAGCAAAGCGCTTTACAACCCGTATACTATTTTCTTCTAGCTCTTCTAATCGATTGCTAATTTCATATAGAAAACTACTAATTAGCCAATGAAAAGTAGTATTTCGAGAAAACTTCTGCAATAACGGAATAATCCTTTGAATTTGCTCACTCGTTAAATTCCTATTATTTCGCCATTCTCTAATACAAACAAACCAAACTTCATTACTAATTTCATGTACGCCTACTAGTTGATAAGCAAACGAAATACTCCACTCTACATTCAATTTACATGCTTTTGATAACATCTCTAAAAAATGGCGTTGCTCAAAAACACCATCTTGAGAAAACTGCAGAACTTGCTTCATTATTTCATCGTCTTTCAGCTGTAGTAATCCATCAGCTGTTACATTACAAGTAATGCTTTGTTCAATAGATTCTTTCTTCGGAACACTGTATCGATCAGAAGAAAAATGAGGGTGCTTCTGTTTCATTAATTCATATCCTTCTATCGTGCTTCGACTATTCGCATCGCATGCAAATAATGAATCTAATACGAGACAAGCATCAAACGCCCTCTCTTCTGCAAGATGTTCTAATACAGTTTGAATCACTTCTTCTTTTGTTTCTTCTAAAGCATCTGCATAATAATTCTTTAACAGTTGAAACACTTCATGTTTATATGTGAAATCTAACAGAAGGCCTTCATGTAGTAACCACTTCAATTTGACATCCGCAGTAACGAACACATTTTTATTCATCGCTTCAATCGCGATTCGCTTTTGAAGTATACTATCTGTTCCTATCATTTCTGTAATATAATAATCCGCTTTTTTCTCATTGTTTTCACATAAATATGTAAGACACTCTTTTACAATTTGAATTAAAAATGCGAGGTCATTTTGATAAAACTCTCTCTCCACATTATCCTTATTTCTTTTTTTCAGTGCTGTTTGTCTTAATGACAACAGGCGAATCTTTTCTAATCCCATCATCATGATGGGAACTGCGTAATAAGTAATATGCGGTCTCATCTTATCATTCCAAATTAGCTCCACATGAGAAAATTTAGACACCGGTAAACGACTCGATTCCTCTAGTTCAATTGATTCTTGCGTATCATTTCCCCATTTTCTTACACGCTTCAATTTAAGTTTTCCATCTAAAATAAACGTTAGTAACAATAAAGCAATTTCTTTATGCTCTGGGAAAGAACATTTTTGCAGTAAGTATGAAATCATTTCAATAGAGCTACTATCTTTTTCTGCCGTTTCTAATATAAGCAATGTCCATTTTGCAAACAACAAAGGATCCATCGTTTCTTTCGTTTCGTTCAAGTAAGTACAAATTATTCGCCACAATAACGGGGATATTTTAGAATGATTTTTAAAAATCAATTGAAATAGTTCTTTTTGATGAGTAAAAAGGAATTGCTCCACTAACCATTCTGCAATTAATTCATCTACTTCATCATAATTTGCTGTAAGCTGAAATAAATTTCTTAGTTTCCCCTCTGCTTCAAGCCATTCCACCCACTCATAATCACGAGCAAATTCAACAAAGTACCGAACTGTTTCGATTTTTTTTATTGATTGTTTTATATAGGATAATTGCTCCTGTTCTACTGATGGAGGAACGGTTACAATATCACGAATACGCATTCTTTTCGTAATATAATTATCACCCATTAATTCCGCCCATCGTTTCACCGCTTTCACAAGTGACTGGTGATTATTAGCTTTATTCGGATACACAATCGGTCTTATTCCTAAATGTTCCCAGTGGTATGTATTATCACCTTGTGCGACGAAAGCATAACGCCTTGTACTCGGTGGTAAACCTGTTGCTAAATATTTCATTACTGGGTCATTATGACTATAACCAACGAATAAAACGGTGTAATTAGAAAATAAATCAACTAAAAATCGTCTCGCCCAACCTTCTGTTAAGTAAGCCCTTCCAAAATCACCATCTGTTAAAATTAAAGCTTCTTTCTCCTGTTCTATATTTCCATGTATGTAAGCCAATCCTTTAAACGCTCTCCCTGTCGGTAAAGCTGGCGCATAATAAATATTCAGCTCTCTTTTCATTTCAGCAATTACAGATGTAAAATGTTGATCAAAGTTTGTCGTTACAATACGAACATCCGTATCTACTGGGAACAGCCTTGGAATAGCATAGTGTAATGGGTTTGGTTTTGATTTATCTATATTAACGAGATCTCTTGCAACTTGATGCACATCTTTCGTTTTCGCAATTTTACCAAGATAATAATCGTGGGGTTCTGTCATCTCACGCTTTTCGACATATAAAGCTTTCGAAATTTCATCAACTAAATCATCGAAATTCGGTAAGTTTGATTTCCCCTTCATAGAAACTCCTGCTCCAACGAATAATACTAACTTCCCTTGTTCAAGGTGATCGATTAACTCATCTGGAATTTCTACTTCTGAAGTTATCCACATCCCGGATTCCCCCTTACCTAAAAATGTCATACGCTCTCATTTTACTATAACATTTTTCTTCTGTTTTTTTAATATTTAAACAAAAATTCAAACATGAAAAAGTTTTATCTAAATAAATCAGTTCCAATGTATGAACTCCTGAATTTATTGTAAAACTATGTATAAATCGGAGGTGTAAATGTTGAATGATTTTACTGTAATAGTAATTAAATTTATATCGTGTATCATCGCTTTTAGTATCGGATTAGCTTTATTTTTCCCTGCTACGTTCGTCCAAATTATTTCTTTTAGTCTATTTGTCACAATCGTTTCTTATATGTTTGTTGATAAAATCATTTTAAATCGAATTGGCGATTCTGCTGCCATTATGACAAACTTTTTACTTACGTATTTAAGCGTTTGGATCTTCGGAAATATTTTATTAGACAACTACATGCAAATTGCTTGGGGCAGTATCCTTTCTGCCATCGTCTTTACATTATCTGAAGTAATTGTTCATCGCTTTTCTCATTCACGTACTCGTCATAACAACGATAATATTCGTATTAATCGCAGATTTGCATATGGTACGGAGTTTGCTGAAGAACAGAATGTGTTGGATAAAGATAAGAAAAAGTAACGTTTTGATGAAGGAGCTCCTTTTTGGTAAGGTGGTGCTCCTTTTTTACATTATCATTACGGTGAATGAAATTATATTTGCGATTTTTAAGATTAATCGATAAAAATAAAAAGAAGCTGTTCCAAATTTCCATTTAGAATAGCTTCTCCTTCAACACTTACTTACGCTTCTACTTTTAAATCTTTTAACGCAATAACATCTGCAAATGATCCCAACACGACGTTATGATGCTTCACAATATCTTCAGCACGTAATACATCTGTATCAAACGTGTTATGGGCATCACTTACTAATGTTACTTTATATCCTTCACTAAACGCTCTACGCGTTGTTGTATCAACACAGTACTCGGTTTGCATTCCTGAAATAATAACATGCTCAATGCCTTTTTCTTGTAAAACTTTGTTCAATTTCGTCTTATTAAACGAATCGGGTGTCGTCTTTTCAACGATACTATCATCCTCTTGCGGAGCAATTGCCGCATGTACTTTCCAACCAGCTGTCCCTTTTTCTAATGGATGATCTTTTGGCCCGTTATGTTGGACATAAATAACCGGAATACCATTTGAACGACATTCCCCAATAAGTTCTTGTAATGTTTCTAAAAATTTTTCCCCATTATGTACTGGGATTCCTGCTGTATACATACCCGCTTGCACATCAATTACTATTAATGCTTTTTTCATTTTACACAGCTCCCTTTGTTTGTATAAGCCCTTTCATAAATCATTATAATTGTTTATATTCCATCATCCAACAATCTTCTAATTTCCCCTCATGCAGTTCATGTTCCTTTAAAATCTTCACTTTTTTAAATCCGCATTTTTCATAACACTTTATCGCACGTTCGTTATTTACTTTAGGGTCCATTGCAATTGTTTCTGCCCCCTCTTCTTTCATAATGTATGTAATTGCTGCTTGAATGAGTTTTGTTCCAATTCCCTTTCCCCAAAAGGGTGGTTCACCGATAAATTGGTCCATTCCCCATACATTTTGTGATTCTTCATATCCATATAACGCTTTCCATTCAAAATCAACTGGATACATTTGAATGTAACCGATCGGCATTTCGTCGAATTCTACTAAGCATCTTTTTTCATTACTGTTTGGATTATGTATAAAATGAGCAAGTACCTTTTCTACAGATTGCGGATTATCTCGTCCTTCGTAATACTGTAAAACTTCTGGGTTTGTTAACCATGTGGAAATGATAGGTGCATCTTTTTTTATTACGTACCTAACCGATAAATTTTCTTTTTGAAATAGCATGTAGTACCTCTTATTAATTATTTATATTTTTTCTCAAGATTAAATCTTTAATTGCGCCTATTAACGCATTTGGTAGTAATGTTATCGCAAAAAACGCTGTAAATACATTAAATTGTGGGATTTGATATGGTACGAACCATTCCGTGAAAAATTGAGAGTTTAATATTGTATTAAAAAATTCTCCACCCGTTCTAAAGTGCGGTGCCCATGTAGTGACTTCACAAATAATAAATAGTAATTAAATACGTAAAACTGCCTCTAAATAGCCAAACCATGTCCGTTTCCATACAGGCTGTCCTTTTGTAATTATATCTCCCACCTACTTTATCCCCTCTTTATTTTTCATCACATTGATTATACACTTTATTTTGTGAAATTGTAAAAAAATTCTAAATAATACACAAAACATTACAATTGAAAACTACTTCTACTTTTATAATTTATATGTTGTCAGCGAATTCGTTTAACAGTTCACCCTGACAACATATCTGTACAAAAGTTTTATAGCAAAATAAGATTTGTCGATTACAATCTTTTAACTTACGATGAGTTTACCTATTCGCTATTCGCTGTATCTTTACAAATAAAATTTAAACTGTTCAACCTAGAACAAATGCCATAAACTATTACTTATCCAACTAAGAGATTTTCCCACATAAAGCGCTAAAAAACACTTACAATTTGGAGATGAGACTTTGAAATCAACATTAATCATTCTTCGAGGAAACTCCGCAAGTGGCAAGACAACGATCGCAAAAGAACTGCAAGAACATTTCGGGCAAGGAACACTACTAGTCTCTCAAGATGTAGTTCGTAGAGATATGTTAAAAGTTCACGACACAATGGGAAATCTGTCTCACGATTTAATTTTTGAAATTACGAAGTACGGAAAAGGAAAATGTGAATTTGTTATTTTAGAAGGTATACTAAACAGTCGTAGATACGGTGATATGTTAAAAGAATTAATACATTATTTTGAAGGAAACGCTTATACATATTATTTTGATTTATCACTTGAAGAAACAATTAGACGGCATAATACGAGAGAAAAAAGACTTGAATTTGGAGAAGATTTATTAAGTAAATGGTATAACCCGCACGATTCAATTGAAGTTGATAGAGAAACTATTTTTACAGATGATTTCACGCAAAAAGACATATTTCATGCGATTGTTAATGATGTGACGCAACAAAAATAAGACTGACTCATTATGTCAGTCTTACTTTATTATGTACCTTGTATTTCGGTTTTCATTAAGGAGCAATCTTTACATAAGTAATAATATATATTCATTTCCCCAAACTGAAAATCAACTACTGAAATAAGTTCCCGTCCCTCAAGATCTTGTGTAATTGTAGCAACATATTTCATCTCTTTCGAACAAGTTGGACATCCTAAATCTTCTGGAACATCACCATATAAAGGCGGTCCTAACAATCTACATACATATTCCGAACCGAATAAGTCAAAAGCTTCCCAGTAACTATCTTCATCAGTAGGTATATCTTCATTTTTCATATTCGTTAGCTTTACATTAGTTTTTGGAAGATTGGCCGGTAGCTTATCCTCAGCTTCCATAATCCACTCTTCCGTATTGTCTTGTTTTATTATTTGTACCGTTTTGCCCCCATTACTTAATTGAAAATATTGCGGCTCCCACACCATCGCACAATTTAAGCAAGAGACGAATGGTAACACATTCATTTCATCATTTTTAAGTTCAGCAAGTCTCTCATCTTTCAAATCAAAACAAAAAATTTGATGCATTTTCTCACCGCATAACTTACACAATGGTAATTCACAATCTTGACCACCGAAATAATGATTATATGAATCTTTCCCTTCCATTACTCTATACCCTTTTATTCCATCCCAATGTTCGCCATATAATTCCATTGTCATTTTTAATCCTCGCTTCATTTAAATCAATAAAATCTTTTCAATTTTCCTGAGTAGTTGCTGTGATAAAACCTTTTAAATCCTGGGCATATTCTTCAATCTCTGCATCTTCATGATACCAAAGATATATTACATCACTCATTACTCCTTTATTTATTTTGAAGCACAACTTATCCCCTGAACCATCATCACCAATTATAATAAGGTTTTCAGGTATATCTTCTTCTCTCATTTCAATATTTTGTCTAATAATATCATCCCATGTTTTTTTTAGATTTCTACTATCTTTAATAGGATATAGTATCCATTCCCCTATTTCAGCGTTATTAACTAATTTGAAAAGGTCTCTATATTGCTCTGGGAAAATAGCACCTAACTTTTCTTCCGTTTCCTTTATATCTATTTCGTCTACTCCTGTTTTCCTTGTTTGAATGATCTCTCTTACTTCTCTCATAAGGTACACCTAGCCTTTAACTTTACTAACATAATTACGCTGCAAATTTTAAATACCAATAAATCGCAACTTCATCATTTTTCTCATTTATCCCTTTATATACGAGAAAATCTAATCCCCCAATTACAAATCCACACTTCTCATAAAACTTACACGCTACAACATTATTATTTTGTGTTTCAAGCATAATACCTGGCATATTACCTTCTTTTGCCCACTTCTTTGCTTGTTCTATTAACCTTCTACCAATTCCGAGTTCTCGACATTCTTTATCCACTTTTATATCTTCTATATATGCATAGCGATTCCAATTCTTTTTCAATATGATAACTCCTACGATTTGGTTATGTAAAAGCGCTATGTAAATTACTTGATTAGAATTATTTATATATTCATTGTAAGCTAGTTCTTCTTCATCGTCATCATACTGATTTTCTGAATAACTTTTTTCATAACTAGGTACGTTTTCTACTGTATATTCTATTCGGTTATTTATTTTTGAAACAGAAAGCACTAACCGAGCATTCACTGTAAAACTATCATCAATTTCAGGTAAATGGTCTAAATCATTTATTTCTAGTTTTCTAATCACAAGGCTCATTATTTACTCCTTTAAGTATAAGTATTAACGTTTCGTCCCTCTCTTCCTTATACTAAATAGTTGTCGCAATTCCTGCCAAAAATAAACTTACAATTGCTAAAAATGGCGTTCCAGCTATTGCACCTCTTAAGTGAAACTTATAGTCTTTATATCCTTTCATTCCCTCAGTACTAGGAATAACAACAAACCTCGGAGTAATCCAGCAAAATATAAGCCAATCGATTATTAATAAATCTACTAAATTAAAAATCATTACAATCCCAAAAGTATGTAAATAAGCCTCAATATACAATAATTTCACATGGTGATGTAGTATATATGTAGAAATGAAAGGTGTTCCGAAGAGAATAATATTGTAAATAATTCCGAAATAAAACGTTTGTTTTTTTTCATTTATCGATTTTGGCAAAACTACTTTTTGAATATCTTTCGGATAATCATTTAACCAAAGGCGAGGGTTATAATATGTAGACCCTAATATCATAATAGATAGTATAAAAGACATGGAAATACCGACAATCATCATTTGTTCAAATTGCCCCACAAATGCCCCTCCTTATTTGAAATTTTGACGTACGTAATTCACTTAATTAGACATTGTATGCATGTTATGACTTAAAAATTATCTAATACCATTAATAAAACTTTTTTATTACAATCCGCTTTTTCCTATTTCTTGAAATATGATTGCAAATTTAATAAAGTGAACATCTAATTAGTGTTGTTCACCTCCGCTAATTACTACAGAGTATACTTTTTAAAATTTACATAAAGATAGGATTGGTGAAACGAATGAAAATCGAACATATAGCAATTTGGGTAAATGATTTAGAATTAATGCGTACTTTTTATACAAAGTATTTCAACGGCAAAACAAACTCTTTATATCATAACGAAGCAAAACAATTTGAATCATATTTTATTACGTTCGAATCTGGAGCGCGTCTTGAAATTATGCGTAAGAAAGGCATAGAAAACGAGCCTAACCTAAATATAACTGGCTATGCACATATGACTTTCTCTGTTGGTAGTGAAGAACGTGTAAATGAACTAACAAAAACGTTAAAAGAAGCAGGTTATCCTTTATTAAATGGACCACGTTTCACTGGAGATGGCTATTATGAAAGTGTAATAAGCGATCCGGGAGGTAATCAAATAGAGATTACTATTTAACTGTCGTTTTATCTTTTCTGAAGAACAATTAAAAATTCGTTTGGAGGAATCCGATGCATAAACTACATTTCAAAAAATTTGAAGCAACAGATTTTAATCTATACTTTCAGCTCGTATCAAATGAAAGAGTGATGGCACAAATTACAGAGCGTGCTATTCTGCTAGAAGAGGCACAAAACGACTATGAAAAATTGTTAAGGCGCAATGAAAAACATAAACTGGTTGGGTCTTATAAAGTTTATGACAGTGCAACAAATGAATTTATCGGCCTTGGACATGTAACAGTGCATGAAGATCATGTAAAAGAAGCTGAAATTGGGTATATGATTTTGCCAGAGCACTGGGGAAAAAGATATGGTAGTTATATTGCAAGAGAATTAATTGAAATAGCGAAGCAGACAGATGTAAACGTACTAAAGGCAATTATCGATCCAAATAATATCCCCTCTCGAAAAATATTAATTAACGTTGGTTTTACATCAGATGTAGTTTGTGAGATTGATGGATTACCTGGAGAGATATTGAGTAAATATATTTAACTATATAAAAGGCAATACTATCGGTAGTATTGCCTTTTTCCCTCTTTATAATTTTAAAGATCCCATTATCGTTTTTATACAAATTAAATTATTATCCTTTTATTTCGTCTACTACACTTTGAACTAAAGAGGTAAGAGCTTGCTTTGTATCCCGATCTGTAACTTTTGCATCATCACTAAATTTAGTACGTACAGATGGGATCCTTTTGAACGACAATTGTATCTAGCATACCTAGTGTAAGTAATAAAGATTCATGGGCTTTATCCCCCTCCTCTAAACCAAGTGGATAGTTCAATTCCAATCTACACTTGAAGTTTTTTGTGAAATTCATTGAAAACATACAAACAGCCATCATTCCATGAAATGATGGCTGTTTCTGTTTACCATTATACATAATCTTAACTTGATGGCTGCGTTATTTATAACAGCCAATCAACCTCCCTCCTATACAATAGAAAACATCATATACACTCCAACAACGAAGAAAACGGCAAGCGTCTTAATTATCGTAATACCAAAAATCTCTTTATAAGCTTCCCGGTGCGTTAATCCTGTAACAGCAAGTAAGGTTATAACTGCTCCGTTATGAGGTAAAGTATCCATACCTCCTGCTGCCATTGCAATTACACGATGCAGCACATCTAACGGAATATCAAAGTTCGCTGCCGCTTCAATATATTTTTCTGCCATTAAACCTAATGTAATACTCATTCCACCCGAACCTGATCCCGTCAGACCGCACAAAATATTCGTCATGACCGCTCCGCTAATTAAAGGGTTTGAAAATGTCCCTGTCAAAGAATTTTGAATCATGACAAATCCGGGTAAAGCTGCTATAACGGCACCAAATCCATACTCGGCTGCAGTGTTCATGGCAGCTAAGATTGAACCACTTACGCCTACGCTTGTAATAGATTGAAAATGTTCTTTTACCGCTTGGAAGTTTAATAATATAGCAGCCAATATTCCGATAAGAAGTGCCATTTCCACTGACCAAATACCCACGACTTGTCCCATATCAATCGTTCCGTACTCCTTCAAACCAATGGATGCAAAATCAAATCCCTTTGTATACCAAACGGGGATGAATTCTGTAAAGACTTTATTCATCACTCCAACCAGTACAAGCGGAAGAAAAGCTACCCAGTAACTAGCTGGAATAACATCGCTGGAAGCAATCGGCGCTTGCACCGATTGTGCGCTAGTTGTGGCAGCAAGTTCAGAAGTAGCACCGCCTTTACCAAAGTACCCCTCTCCTTTAGCAGCAGCTTTTTTCCTACAGCTTTCCAAATACAGCATGCCACATATAAAGATAAACAATGCTCCTATAATTCCTAATGTAGGAGCCGCATAAATATCTGTTTTAAAGAACGTAGTTGGAATAACATTTTGGATTTGAGGCGATCCAGGAAGCGAATCCATCGAAAACGTAAAAGCACTGAATGCAATTGTCGCTGGAATGAGACGTTTCGGAATATCCGCCTCACGAAATAATTGCGCCGCAAATGGATAAATCGCAAATACTGCGACAAATAAACTGACACCACTGTATGTAAGAATCGCCCCCATTAACACGATGGAAAGAATCGCTCTTTTCACACCTATAAAACGTATGATAATTTTCGCGATTTTTTCTGCTATTCCAGTAATTTCTACCACTTTACCAAATATCGCTCCAAGCAAAAACACAGGAAAATATAATTTTATGAATCCGACCATCTTCGCCATAAAAACATTGGAAAAGAACGGTAAAACGTACTCCGGCTCTGTTAAAAACACAGCTAGCAATGCACATAACGGAGCGAATAAAATGACTGAGAATCCTCGGTAAGCCACAAATATAAGCAAGCCAAGCGATAGCAATACAATCAATAAATCCATAACCGTAATCCCCCTCAATAAAATGGATTCTCTTAACTTTACATTCTTTTATGTTTGTATATATTGTTACAATGCCTGCCAAAGGCAGGCATTGCTTTTTGCATATTATTTCATAGCTTTTTATTTATGATGAAAAAGTGGTACCCTTTTTTCTATAAAAGCCTCCACTCCCTCTCTTACATCACTCGTTTGAAATACATGTCCGAAATTCTCAGCTTCTATTTTTAGTCCTTCCTCAAGAGAAGAAGATAATCCCTTATTGATAGATTGCTTCATCAAAGATAAAGCAGGAAGGGAAAATCGAGCCATCTTCACGGCTAGTTCCTTCGCCTTATTCAGCGATTCGCCACGCGGGACAACATGATTCACCAAACCAACTCGCCAAGCTACTTCGGCAGTGAGTGGTTCACCAGTGAACATCATTTCTTTCGCACTTGCAGTTCCTATTAATCGAGGCAAACGTTGCGTTCCTCCCGCACCTGGAAACAAGCCTAACTTCACTTCCGGAAGCCCGATTTGAGCATGTTCTTCTATAATCCGTAAATCACATGATAAAGCTAATTCACACCCGCCCCCAAGCGCTAAACCGTTAATAGCAGCGATTACAGGCTTAGGCAATCTTTCTATTTTATTTAATGGATTCTGAAGCCACAATGATTTTCCCTCTGCATATTCACTCCCTTTCCCAATCCAGTCCGGAAATGACTTGATATCCCCTCCTGCAACAAAGGCCTTTTCTCCAACTCCAGTTAAAAGTACAGCAATCACTTCATCATCCCGTTCAATTTCATCGACCACTACCGTCAGTTGCTCCACCACAGCACCGCTCAATACATTCACAGGAGGATTATCAATGATGATTGTCGCGATTCCTTTTTCTTTGGACCATGTAACAACCCGCTTATTTTCCAATTCAATCCCTTCTTTCCAATATGTAATGAGATACTTTTACTACCGTCAGCACATCAATTCGTTCTTTTAATTACATAGCCGACCTTTTCACTATCCCAAGCAGTACCGATCCCTTCCTCCTTCAGCTTGAACTTCTGAATCCGTTCCGTCGCGGTTTTTGGAAAAGTTTCACTGAACTGAACATATCGCGGCACCATGAAGTAAGCCATACGTTCTTGACACCAATCTATAATCTCTTCATGGGACATCGTTTCTCCTTTCTTTACAATCACATATAATTTGACATCCTCTTCTCCCACTTCCGATGGAACACCGATGGCCGCTGATTCAAGTACTTTCGGGTGATTATTCAATACCTTTTCGATTTCCCAAGAGGAGATATTTTCTCCACGCCTCCGGATACACTGTTTGATTCGATCGCAAAAATATAAGTAACCTTCCTCGTCTAGATAACCACGATCTCCTGTATGGAACCATCCCTCCTTCATCGCCTCTTCTGTTTTATCCCGCATTTTATAGTAGCCTTCCATGAATGCTTGTCCCTGTAAGGAACGTATAAAAATCTCTCCAATTTCACCAGTCCGAGCTTCATTTCCATCCTCATTGACAATCTTCGTCTCTACATAAGAATAAGGCTTTCCAATAGAAGGCGGCTTATTGGCATTCAATGGATTCGTTACACAAAAACCCGTCGTTTCCGTTAATCCGTAACCTTCTACAATCTGGACGCCAAACCTTTCCTCAAACGGCTTCCAAAATTCCTTAGGCGTAGCAGCACAAGCCGTCACCCTTACAAAATTTTCATTATCATTTTCCTTTTCTGGTTGCTTGCAGAGAATAGGAATCATAGATCCTAAAGAATTAAAAATGGTCGCTCCATGACCACGAATTTCATCCCAAAATCTAGAAGCACTAAACCGCTTGCCAAGAGCAATCGTCGCATTGGAAGAAATAGCTCCGAGTACTGTATGAGCCTGGGCGTTAATATGAAATAACGGAAGCGCTGTAAATAAAACATCTTTTGAACTTGCGCCAACCATATAGGCGGCAAATGACTGCGCAGAATTTACATAGGCAGAATGACTTAACATGACCCCTTTAGGTAATCCAGTCGTTCCAGAGGTATAAAGGATACTGTTAATAGCAGAGGAGGAAACAAATTCAGTTGGAAGGTGATGGTTATTTGTATTCAGTACATCTTTCAATTCGATTACGAGCCGTTCTTTACTATCGTTCGTAATGATTACGCTTTCATTATTTCCGTAAGCAACAATTTGAATGTCCCTTTGCATAAAAGACAAACAAGAATCAATTTGAGGAACAAATTCCTTCTCAACGATAATTAGCTTACAATCAGAGTGAGATAAAATATACTGTAGGCCCTCTCCTTTTAAATGCACATTCAGAGGCACTGCAATTGCTCCCATAAAAGATAAAGCAAACCATACATCCAGATATTCAGGAGTATTATTAAGCATAATACAAACCTTGTCCCCTTTTTGAATACCGAGCTCACAAAATCCCGCTGCAGCTTTTGTAATTCGATGATAGAGCTCCTCATACGTAACTTTTTGTTCTTCAAATTGTAAATACACCTTACTTGGTGTTTTTTCAATACTTTGCATAATAAAATGCGGCAAACTGTGATTTTCCAGCATTGAATTCCATCCCTTCTGGCTATAATCTTTTTTATTTATATAGCAAGAAACATGCCAAAAATCGACTCATTCCCTATTCTCTTATTCCTTCAGGGACATACCCCAAGTCTCCCTTACATGTCCACCTTCACATGTCGCATTTGCGCTACAAATGATTACGATCATGTCGCATCTATAAGAAAGTGTCGCAAAAAAGAGACAGTTTATATTACTGCAAACCAAATAAAAAAAGGGCCTGTTTGCCCTTTACTTGCCTTCACGACATTCCATATTTTTCTATTTTTCGATATAAGCTAGCCCGATGAATCCCTAAAAGCTTGGCTGCCTCTTTTATATTTCCAGCTGTCTTTTCCAAAGCCCTTGTAATCGCCCGTTTTTCAGCCGATTCCACTTCCTCCTGCAGTGAATAACTCATCTCATTCTTCTCTTGATCCACCGCAAATATTTCATGATATAACTCATCTTCCAAATCTTTTTTCCGCAAATAGACAGGAAGATGATGCACTTGAATAATTATTCCTTCTATAACATTCATCGCTCGTTCTAACACATTCTCTAGCTCCCTAATATTCCCTGGCCAATCATGCTCCATGAATATATCCCTTACTCTCTCATCCAATGAAAGAACGCTACTACCCAGCTCCCCATTCAATTTTCGAATTAAAAATTCCATTATATGTATCATATCTTCCTTTCTCTCTCGTAACGGAGGAATATCGATCGCAAACACATTCAACCTATAATATAAATCCTCCCTAAATTCCCCTCTTTGCACCATTTCACGAAGATTTCGATGTGTCGCCGCAATGAAACGGACATCAATCTTTTGAATTTTCGTACCACCAATTCTTTCAATTTCTTTCTCTTGCAACACACGCAGCAACTTCACCTGCATGTCCAAAGACATGTCACCGATCTCATCTAAAAACAAAGTTCCCTTATGGGCCAACTCAATCTTCCCAGGCTTACCACCTTTTTTCGCTCCTGTAAAAGCCCCCTCTTCGTACCCAAATAATTCAGCCTCCAAAAGATCCCTCGGAATCGCAGCACAATTCAAACGAATAAATGAACCCCTAGCACGCGGACTTGCACGATGTACCGCATGCGCAAAGAGCTCCTTCCCTGTACCGCTCTCTCCTCTTATCAAAACGGTCGACCGACTTTTAGAAACCTTCAGGGCCATCGTTTTAACTTCTTTCATTTTCGCACTCTCTCCTATAATACTTTGAAAGGACAACCTACCTTCTTGCAACCGCTGTAATTCAGTTTGATAGTAAGATAACTTTGATTCCATTGCACTAATCTGATCCCCCAAAGCTTTAAACTGCTGTATATCATGAAACATAATTTTACCAATCGCACCAATAACCTCACCGTCCTTAACAATAGGTATGCGAGTTGCGATAATATTCCGGTTATTTATGCGCTGTATATGCCCAATTTCCACCTGTCCCGTCTTCACGATAATATGCATCCTCGTATTCTCAACAACCTCCGTACAATGCTTACCTATCGCTTCCTTTGGATTATCAATCCCTAAAAATTGTGCATAAGAACCACTTAAAAAATTGACAATCCCTTGTTCATTTACCCCTAGAATACACTCCGACAGTAAATTTAAGGCATTTTCATATCGACTGATGATACTTTCCAAGGACTGTATACTTTTTTCCTTGTTTTCCAAAATGGCAATTGATCCATCTTCTTTTCCGCTCTGATATACACGGGATTCATTCATAATCAATACTTGGTTGCCCACCTTACACTCGTACTTGTACAAACTATCAATTTGATTCACTACTAGCTTTTTACGATCAGGAATAATCGTTGATATATGCTTACCTATTATTTCATTTTCTTTTTTATGTAACATGCTGCAGAATAGTTGGTTGCTGAATGTGATGATTCCATCATGACTTATGACAGCAATTCCGTTATTCATTACCTGAAGAGCCTGGCTTGTTAACTGCAAATTCATTTTTTCATCCATATGCATTTGGAAGCCTCCCTATCAAATTGTGCTCTTTCTCGCATGTATTATATATTCATTTTAAATATTTACTTCCCTTCGGCTCTTCCGTTTGAAGTAATAATTTCTTGAACCAGTAATATAGCTGATTAACCGGTATGTTCTTTTTTGACACCTGTCAGGTTTTAATAATCCAATTTCTTTAAATCCTTAGATGTAAGAAGATGAATCTCATGGGCTATTTACAACTTGTAGGTGAGGAATATTTGACGCTTACCTTAGATACCTAATGAGTTTTATGAAAAGTAAAAAACAGTTGATGGAGTGTCTCCCATCAACTATTTTTATTGCGAATTTTGGTGATGAAACCCATAATTATTAGGTTTACTTTAGCATAAATTTTTATCCCCCAATCCCCAACTAAACCATTTTCCATGCCCTTCCGTTTCCCCAACCGTTTCACAATATTCGTTTCCATTAATATAATAATCAATATGAAGGTCCCGGTCCCACATGTTGTTATATAGGTGGAATACATCACGTTTTGCACCAATTTCTTTAATTTGTTTTTCTAGCGTATGTTTCACACCTTCTGGTATTTGATTCGCTACATGTGTATGGAAAATACAAATCACTGCATCTTCTCTTATTTGATCTACAATGGATGGTAGAAGCACTACACCATCTCCTTCAATTAATTGCACTGATTGTTCTTTTACAAGTTCTGCTGCTTGATCGAATAGTACCAGTCTTTCTTTATGTTCTGGCCAAATAAGCGCTCGTAACCATAAATAGTCTTCGTCATCATTTAAATCGTTCACGTGTAAATCTAGTCCGATTCTTTCTACGACAGGTGGACTTTGTTTTAGCAGATTCGGCATATTCTCCCCTCTTATTTCAGAGGTTAACTGAACATTCGATTGTGTATTTCCATACACTTCTTCCATTCCATATGAATAACTATATTGATCCCAAAATAGTTGTAATCCTGAACTTGTACCAATTTCTATTAACGCTAACGGTTTGTTCACTTTATTAAATATGTAACAGAAACTTAGATATAAATAGGCACATCGTCTTACTTCATTCGTTTGAACAAGTTTCGTTTGTAATAAAGAGATAATTTCTTCTCGATATACATGGCAAAAATCTTTAAATTGGTAAAAGGCATTTTCAAAACTTATATCAGCATTTTCAACTAAACTTTGATAATAGTTTTTTAAACTGTGCTCTTTTCCTTTTAACAATAAATAATGGACTGCACCTAATAATAAGTTTGGGACTGGTTGACCAGGTTGTGCGTAGGAAGCTAACGTAAGAACTTCCTCATCTTCAGAAATTTTTATTGATAAATATTCGTATAAGTCACTAGATCCTTTACATTCATTCACAGAAAAGTTTCGAAATAAGTTTGCGACTTTTTCTTTCGTAAGCATTGGTATCCCTCCTTAATTATTTTCAGAATAATCTTATCATTTATTTGTTATTTTTTTCAAATAAGATGTAATAAAAACAGATTTTTACAAATTCCCAAAGATTAAAACTTAAAAATAAAAGTATTAGTAAGTTTTTTTGAGATAACATCAAACTGGAATTCTTCTCCAAATTCCGCTTTACTACAATGCTTTTTACCCTTATGGCAGAAGAATTCTACAAAATAAAGCGTTAAATAGTTTAAAATTATCAGATAACACTAGATATTTTAGTCTATTAATTATTATAATAGAGTATGAGATGGTTATATAATTGAGACAAAAAAGGTAAATACCTAGGTGGGGCCTAGGTGGTGTTTTCTTCTTACGGCTTAGACATAAAAACACCTACTCTTTTTTGCCAATATAGGGGATGGAGAGATTATCATGAGCAACATGCAGCAAAAAACAGACGTTATCTTAATTGGCGCTGGAATTATGAGCGCAACGTTAGGATCATTACTGAAAGAATTGGCACCTGAATGGGAAATTAAAGTATTTGAAAAACTCGCAAATGCCGGAGAAGAAAGTTCTAACGAATGGAATAATGCCGGTACAGGACATTCTGCGCTATGTGAGCTTAACTATACATCCGAAAAATCTGACGGGTCTATAGATATTGGTAAAGCTGTAAAAGTAAATGAGCAATTTCAACTTTCAAGACAATTTTGGGCATATCTTGTTAAGAAAAACTTAATTCGTAATCCACAAGATTTTATTATGCCACTACCTCATATGAGTTTGGTGCAAGGGGAAAAAAATGTCGAGTTTCTAAAAAATCGTTTTGAAGCGCTTTCAAAAAACCCTCTATTCCAAGGAATGGAATTTTCTGATGCTCCTGACACATTAAAAAAATGGCTTCCACTTATTATGGAAGGTCGAAACTCTAATGAACTGATGGCTGCAACGAAAATTGATTCTGGAACAGATGTTAACTTTGGTGCGTTAACGCGCATGTTGTTTGATTACTTAAAAACTAAAAATGTCGAGCTAAACTACAAACATAGTGTCGAAAATATTAAACGTACGAAGAACGGTTTGTGGGAAGTGAAAGTACATGATATGAATAGTGGTAAAATCGAACACCATACTGCAAAATTCGTCTTTATCGGAGGCGGTGGCGGTAGTCTACCTCTACTACAAAAAACTGGTATTCCTGAATCAAAACATATTGGAGGATTCCCAGTAAGTGGACTATTTATGGTATGTAAAAACCAAAAAGTTATAGAGCAACATCATGCTAAAGTTTACGGTAAAGCTAAAGTTGGTGCTCCGCCAATGTCTGTACCTCACCTTGATACGAGATATATAGACAATAAAAAAGCTTTACTGTTTGGACCATTCGCTGGATTCTCACCTAAATTCTTAAAAACTGGTTCAAATCTTGACTTAATCGGTTCTGTAAAACCGAATAACGTCTTAACGATGTTAGCAGCTGGTGTAAAAGAAATGGGCTTAACAAAATACTTAATCCAACAAGTTATGCTATCACATGAAAAGCGTATGGAAGAATTGCGTGAATTTATTCCGAACGCGAAAAGTGAAGATTGGGATATTGTAGTTGCTGGTCAACGTGTGCAAGTAATAAAAGATACTGATGCAGGTGGTAAAGGAACATTGCAATTTGGTACGGAAGTTGTTAGTGCATCTGACGGATCAATCGCTGCGTTACTTGGTGCTTCTCCAGGTGCTTCTACTGCAGTTCACGTTATGCTTGAAGTATTAGAAAAATGCTTCCCAGAACGCATTCTAGCATGGGAGCCAAAAATAAAAGAGATGATCCCTTCTTATGGCATATCACTAACGGAAAATCCAAGACTGTTCCAAGAACTTCACGCTTCAACAGGACGCACACTTGGGTTAAATGAAAAAGAAGCTGTTCACAATTAACGGATAGATTAAAAAAACGACATAATAAAAACGTCCGATGTATTCGGACGTTTTTTTACTTTTTCTTGCGAATAAATAATAGTAGATAAATTTATATCGACTTACCCACAAGAAACGACAAATTCATTTTAACTCTCAACTAGAAATTATACTTATCAATATTATCCTTCGTAAATACAACTCGTTCAGGTAATACGATAATACCATTTCCTTCTGCCTCATAGTCATACCCTTGAATAGAGTTTGGTTCTACTTTCACTTTTCCGATTCCTTTTACTTCAAAGCTATCCCCTACTTTTAACTTTTTCCCTTTTACAACAATTTCATTTGCGACATACGTTGCAAGTGCACCTTGTTGTTTAACATCCCATAAACCAAATTGCTCTACTGTTCCTCGTTTTACATAATCACGCATAACGTTCGGCGTTGAAAACCCAGTTACGACTACCTTTTTATCCATTTTTAAGTTCTCAGCCGCTTGCGCCATCGCTGGAAGTGCTGTTGCATCTGGACATATTACTGCGTTAATATCCGGATACGTTTTTAAAATACTCTCCCCTACTGATAAAGATTTTTGTGCATTATTTTCACCATATTGCGTCGTTACAATTTCCCAATTCGGATATTTCTCTTTAATAATTTCTTTCGCCTTCGTTACCCATTGATTTTGATCTGTTACAGTCGGACTTGAATAAAAGAATGCTACTTTTCCTTTATCCCCTATTTGCTTAGAAGTCATTTCAATTAATAAATTTGCAAGTTGGTCTGGCGTTCCTTGGCTTATATAAAAAGAACGGTCTTTCGGATTCACATCAGAATCCCATGTTAACACCGTCATCCCTTTTTTCTTAGCACGTTGCAGTGATTGCGAGAGACCATCAACTGACGTAGATGAAACCATAATCGCATCATAGTTTTGGTTAATAAAATTGTTTATATATTTTACTTGCCCTGATACGCTCGCCTCAGACGGTCCATCATACTTCACTTGTACACCTAACTTATCCCCCATCTCTTTTGCACCTTCACCGCCTGATGTGAAGAAGCCAACTCCTGTTAATTTCGGAATGAACGCAAATTTTACATCATCTGCTTTTTTCTTATCCGCTGTTTGACTAGAACAAGCGATTAAACCGATTAAACAAATACACATAATAATAACAATCCCCAGTTTTCTCTTCATGACATTTCCCCCTTATGCAAATTCCGTCTTTTCCCCGCTAAGAATTGATGTAATTTGAATTGATGTAATTTGAAATGTCTCATAATAACTGAAAGAATAAGGATAATACCAATTACTACATTGGATTGTTCATTCGTTAAGCCAGTCATTTGCAAACCGTACTGCATAAGTCCTATAAAAATACTCGCTAGTACTGTCCCAATAATACTCCCTTTTCCGCCCGTAATAAGTGTTCCCCCTAAAACAACTGCCGTAATAACTGGCAAAATCGTTTCACTTCCAATATCAGCACGAGCAGAACCGAAATACGCTGTTAAGAAAGCTCCTCCTAATCCACCTCCTAACCCAGAAAGTACGTATGCAATAATCACTACTTTCTTCGTTCGAATCCCGGAGTATTTCGCCGTACTTTCATTTGCGCCAGTTAGTTTTGCGTGACGACCGTATGTTGTATGGTGAAACAATATCGTAAATACTATCGTTAAAATGACAAGGAGCCATAATAAATTAGGTATACCGATAAAACTACCATTTGCCAATTGCACATACGAATCTGGTAAACCACTAATTCCTTCATAGCCCGCTGCCCCCGAACCACCTGAAATAACAAGGGCGATTCCTGCATATAAAAACATCGTTCCAAGTGTAACGACAAGAGGTTCTACATCTGTCATTTTTATAATAAGTCCATTTAATCCGCCGGCTATACAACTTACTACGAGCGCAATGATAACTGCCAACAGTATCGGCATACCATTCATCCAAAGTACGCCGATAAGAATTGAAGTAAGCCCCATAATAGATCCTACTGATACATCAATTCCGCCAGTTACAATGACAAATGTCATCGGAATAGCCGCAATTGAAATAATGAGGAAATCGTTCATGCTAAAAAGGAGGTTACTAATGTTTAAGAAATCACTATTTATGATACTAAAGAAAATGAATTCTATGAGAAGCAATAAGAGAAGAACCCCTTCCCATCTATACAAACTACGTATTCCCCTCATAGATTCACCCTCCTTTCTTCTAATTGCCGGAGTTTCTTCCATTTTTTTAAGACGCTATCTAATATAATGATGAGTAAAAGTAAAAATCCTGAAATAGCACTATTCCAAAATGCAGGTATTTTTAAAAAGACAAGTGAGCTGCTTATAACTTCTAAAAAGAATGCACCTAATGCCGCTCCAAATATAGAACCTGTTCCTCCTTTTAAATGAATACCACCTAAAACAGCAGCGGCGATCACTTGCAATTCTATCCCTGTACCTGTTTGATTTGGAACGAACCCAATATTCATTACGAATATGCATCCAGCGATCCCAGCGCTTATGCCTGATATGATAAACGCGTATATTTTCACTTTATCTACATGTATTCCAATAAGCCTTGCACCATCTTCATTATCACCTACCGCATAAAAATATCTTCCAATTTGTACTTTCATTAAAAAGAAATATAGTAGCAGTAATATGATAAGAACGGTCCATACGGTTACCGGAATACCGAACATCATAATAGAAGAAATCTGTTTATACTTATTCGGAATATCTTCAATCCACTTTCCGCCCGTAAATAGTAACATTGCACCTCTAATAATCCCGAGCATTCCTAATGTCATAATGATAGCTGGCACTCGAAATTTCGTAACGCCAATTCCGTTTACCATACCAATAAGAGCACCAAGTATAATTGCCGCAAATATTGAAATAAAGGCACTGTATCCATCTGTTAACAACATCCCACAAACCGCAGCGCTTAAGCCCATAATAGATCCTACTGATACATCAATATTTTTCGTAAATAATACGAAAGATTGACCAATTGCCAAAACAACTAAAATAACGCTTGATTTCAGCATTAAAGATAATGAGCTAAACTGAATAAAACTAGGATTCATTACTCCAACGAAGGCTATATAAAGAAGTAATAAAATAATAATAGACGTCTCATGCATCTTAAATACACGTTTCACTCCGTTACACCTCCCTTTCCTCCATATGCCAGGCGTGTAACTTCATCTATACTAATTTCCTTCTTTTCTAAATGAGATACAAACTCTCCGTTTCTCATGACATATACACGATTTGCTAATTGAACAATTTCTTCTACATCTGAAGAAATTAATATGATCGCCAGTCCTTTTCTCTTCAAACTTAATATAGTTTCGTATACTTCTAGTCTTGCTTTCGCATCAATACCGCGGGTCGGTTCATCAAGAATAATCACTTTCGGATTACACGCAAGATATTTCGCCAGTACAACCTTCTGTTGGTTTCCACCTGATAAAGACGTCATCTCTTCATTTATATGAGGGGCAACAATTCGAAATTGTTTTATATACGATTCGGATAAAGCGCTTTCTTTTTTGTTATTTAAAAAGAAGCTACTCATACTGTTTAAAGATGCAGATGTTATATTTTCCTTAACAGACGCAATTGAAAATATGCCATTCCCTGCCCGGTCCTCCGGCACATACACCATCCCTTCTTTTATTCTCTTATGTACCGAATACTTCGTAATGGATTTCCCCTCTAATAAGACGGAACCTGATTTCAAAGGTATTAATCCAAATATTGATTCAGCTAATTCCGTCCTACCTGATCCGACGATACCTGCAATCCCAACAACTTCTCCAGCGTGTACAGTTAATGATACATTTTGAAACGCGTAACTAGACGCATTCGTGACATCTAATATTATTTCCGAAGGCTCTATTTCTTCATGTGCTATTTCTTTCTTCTCCTCAATTCTATAACCTTTCGGCAATAACCCATCCATTAGCAAGTCATATGTATAACTCGATACATTTCCCTGACTAACAATCATACCATCACGCAAAATCGCTACTTTATTCGCAATTTCAAAGATTTCTGGAAAACGATGCGTAATATATATCATGCCAATTCCTTTTTCTCTTAAACTTTTCATCAACACAAAAAGACTCTTAATTTCGTGAGTTGTTAATGTCGATGTTGGCTCATCTAAAATAAGAATCTCAGCTTCCCTTATTAATCCTCTCAATATTTCTACCAATTGTTGCTGGGCAATGGATAACGATAACCCTAGATCATGAAGTTGAATGTTCCACCCTAATTCTTCTAGCAACTTATTAATCTTATTTCGAAGCTCTTGCTTTTTCGCTTTCATTCCGATACAAATGTTCTCTTCAATTGTCATATGAGGAAATATGAGGGGCTCTTGTGGTATTAAATAAATCTCATGTTGATGCGCTTCTGCTGTGTTTGAAAACTGTTGTACTTCCCCTTTTACAAACAACTCACCTGAATCGTATGAATGCAAACCCGTTAATATTTTCATTAACGTTGATTTCCCGGCACCATTTCCACCGACTAAAGCGTATACGTCTCCACGCTCTAATTGTAAATTGACTTCTTTTAATACGAGTTGATCTGCAAATGATTTACTCATCTTTGTAACTTGTAATAAGGGCACGCTCTCCACATGATATCACCTGCCTTTATGCAGAACATTTTTTGAGAAAATGATTTTTTGTTCTACTTGTTTTGTAGCATTGTATATTCCTTTTTTCATATCTAGAACACTTTTTTCACTGGACTAACTATCGTTTCAACTGGAATAAACAAAATAACGAACACATATGTTTAAGCAGTGGTCAATTGTTGAAAGGGATGAAGAGAATGTCACAGCTGAACTTTGAAGAAAATTTGTTAACAAAAGTGGCATGGTATTACTATAAAGATCAACTAACGCAACAAGAAATAGCTTCACTTCTCCACATTTCAAGAAATAAAGTTGTTCGGTTGTTAGATAAAGCACGTGCGGAAGGTGTCGTCACATTTCACGTAAAAGGTACTGGTTTACACTGTTTAAGCATCGAACGTGACCTTATGAAAAAATTCCATCTAAAAGATGCTTTCGTTATTCCAACACCAACTGAAGATTATGCATCATCACTTGGAAAAGCCTCTGCACAATATTTAGAAACTCATCTGCAACAAGGAGATTTACTCGGCATCGGCTGGGGCGAAACGATAAGTAAAATGCTAGAAAATATTCATTTTGAAACTTCTATGAATCTTTCAATCGTTACCCTTACAGGCGGTGTTAACCATTATATTCCGAGAAAACAAAACTACTTGAACTACATGCAAGGAGATCTTCACATCATTCCTACCCCTTTTCTAGCATCCACTAACGAAATGGCACAAAGTATTCTATCAGAGCCGAGTGTGAAAGATATGCTTCACGTTGCTTCACTTGCCCATACAGCAGTAGTTGGCATTGGCAGCCTCTCTCAAGACGCCACTATTGTGAAAGAAGAAAAATTAACGCTACATGAAATGACATATATACGTAGTCAGTACGGGGCCGGAGATATTTTAGGGCAATTTTATAATACTGCTGGAAAACAATTAGAACTTCCCCATCATAATCGTCTTATCGGCACACCACTCTCTGTTCTTAAAAATATGAAGCATGTCGTTGGTGTAGCTGGCGGCACTGAAAAGTTAGATGCAATTTATGGTGCCTTAAAAGGAACATTCATTCATACATTAATTACCGATGAAGATACTGCCCTCTCCTTATTAAGAAAGGAAGGTGACTCTTAATGTCCTCTTTATTAGCTTACGATGCTGGTACAGGAAGTATTCGAGCAGTCCTTTTTGATTTACAAGGAAATCAGCTTGCTGTTAGTCAAAAAGAATGGATTCATAAATCAGATAGTCGTTATCCCGGTTCTATGAATTTTGATGTAAAAGAAAACTGGAAACTCGTTCAAGAGTGTACGAAGGATGTTCTGCAAAAAAGTAATACGTCCTCCTCTTCTATTAAAGGTATTAGTGCAACAAGCATGCGCGAAGGCTTTGTTTTATACGATAAAAATGGGCAAGAAATATGGGCTTGTGCAAATGTTGATGGCCGCGCATCAGCGGAAGTTAGTGAACTAAAACAAATTCGTTCCGAAATTGAAGAGGATTTATATAAAAAATCCGGTCAAACTTTTTCATTAGGTGCTTTACCTCGCTTACTTTGGATTAAAAAACATGAACCAGACGTGTACAGGAACATTCATTCTTTCACGATGTTAAACGATTGGATTTTATATAAATTGTGCGGCGTACTACAAATTGATCCTTCAAACGGATGTACGTCCGGTATATTCGATTTACAAAATAGAGTTTGGGATAACTCGGTTGCTGAGCAATGCGGTCTTACTCTAGCCTTTGCTCCAAAAGTAAATGAAGCTGGTACAGTTATCGGGAATATCACAAAACGAATTGCTGAATTAACAGGATTACATGAAGGAATTCCTGTCGTTGCTGGCGGCGGAGATGCACAAATGGCATCACTTGGAACTGGAGTTGTAAAACCTGAACAAACATTTATATGCGGGGGCAGTTTTTGGCAACAAGAAGTAAATATAACAAAATCAGAAACTGATCCAAATGCGGCGATTCGTGTAAATTGCCACGTCATTCCTAACCTATGGCAATACGAAACAATCGCTTTCTTCCCTGGCCTTGTTATGAGATGGTTTCGAGATGCCTTTTGCCAAGAAGAAAAAAGACTCGCTGAAAAACTCGGTGTAGATGCATATGAATTATTAGAAGAACAAGCGAAAGAAGTTCCTGTAGGTTCACATGGCATCATTCCTACTTTTTCAAATGTAATGAATTATATTTCTTGGCGACATGCTGCACCATCCTTTTTAAATTTGAGCTTAGATGCTGATAAATGTGGGAAGAAAGAGATGTTTCGTGCAATTGAAGAGAATGCGGCCTTCGTTACACTTGGCAACTTGAAATTAATTGAAGCTCTCACTGGTAAATTCCCTTCTGAAGTAATCTTTGCTGGCGGTGCCGCTAAAGGAAAGCTTTGGCCGCAAATTCTTTCAGACGTTCTTGGAATCCCAGTCAAAGTACCAGTTGTTAAAGAAGCAGCTGCTTTAGGTACAGCAATTGCCGCTGGTGTTGGTGCAGGCATATATGAATCAATGCCAGAAACTGCCGAGCAATTTGTACAGTGGGAAAAAACATTTATGCCAAACGCTGAAAATCATGAGCTCTATAAAGGATTCTATGAAACATGGAAAACAGTGTATGCTAGCCAACTTTCTTTAGCCGATAAAGGTTTCACATCACATATGTGGATTGCCCCCGGTGCACTGTAACACATTACATAAAGGAGTGATTTCTATGCTAAAAGTGAATGAAGATGATTTCACATATCGCTTCGGTGATAACGGGCCGAAATATTTAATACAAGGTCCAAATATTGATCTTGGCCTTGTTGTTATTCAGCCTGGGCAAGAGTTTCAAAATCATTATCATACAACGTGCGAAGAAGTCTTTTATGCATTAGAAGGAGAAATAGACTTCTATGTAAATAATGAAAGAGTTCCAATCAAACAAGGTGACGTCTTGCAAGTTCGCCCTCATGAATCTCACTATCTTATTAACCATTCTGACAAACCTTTTAAAGCTGTTTTTATAAAATCACCACATTTACCAAATAAAGATACAGTACAAACTGAAAATCCAACATTAACGAAGGAGTGATTCCTAATGACTTGGGGATTTAAAAATCGATTAAACAAAATTTTACCTGATGGCAGAGCAGTTATGTTAGCGATAGATCACGGCTACTTTTTAGGACCAATTCATGGACTAGAACAACCGTTAGAAACAGTTAAAAACTTACTTCCTTATACAGACTCCCTCTTTTTAACACGAGGTGTACTCAGCTCCTGTATACCTGAAAACTGCAACACACCGATGGTTATGCGTGTATCCGGCGGGGCAACCGTCGTCGGTAAAGATTTAGCGAATGAAACAATTGTTACACCTGTAAAAGAAGCTGTTAAACAAAACGCAATTGGCGTCGGCGTTTCTGTCTTTGTTGGATCAGACTATGAAACACAAACCGTTTCAAATCTCGCAAATGTAGTATCTGAAGCTCACGATTATGGCCTGCCAGTACTCGGTATTACCGCCGTTGCGAAAGAACTACAAAAACGTGAAGCTCGCTTTCTAGCGCTCGCCTCCCGCGTATGTGTTGAAATGGGAGCTGACATTATTAAAACGTACTACTGCGAAGGATTCGAAAAAATAACGAGCACTTGCCCTGCTCCAGTCGTAATCGCGGGCGGTCCGAAACTAGATTCAATCGAAGACGCATTAAACATTACCTACAACGCCCTCCAAGAAGGCGCAATCGGAGTAGACATGGGCCGAAACATATGGCAATCCGAACATCCAGCTGCGATGATTCAAGCAATTCATGGCATTGTAAAAAATAGATTGAATGTGAAAGAAGCGCTGGAACTTTATGATGATGTGAAAAATTAAGGTAAAAGACAGACTATTACACTTAAATATATACAAAATCAATATTTACTATAAGGAAAAACCCATATGTTAGATTACTGAGTAACCTAACATATGGGCTTTCTTTTACATTTTTTATTGTTCCGAATTTGGTCAGATTTCTACAGATCGCGTACGTTCCAAACAATCTCACCGCGCTCACCCCACGTACTGTGATGCCGCTTAAATCCTATCTTTTCTAATACCCGGAAGGACGCAACATTCCAAGCGCCTACAGTCGACCAAAGTCTTTGGCGCCCCGTAGCAATCGCAGCCTCCAGCACAGCTGATGCTGCCTCTGTCGCATAACCCTTGCGATGAGCACTGCGGAACAACTCGTATGCAATCTCCGGCTCTTCAAGCGTTGAACGACCGATAATTAAGCCACAGTATCCGATGAAATCGCCTTCGTCTCGCCTACGGATAGTGAGAAGAGAAATACCATTTTCAGCTGCTTTCTTGCGCATCTCAATAAGATAGCTACGAACAGAGTCAATGGTTGGCATGTCCACACCACGTTCGCCAATTAATTTTCTCAGCCAGACTGCATCGGATTCCTCCCACATATTCAGGTCGAGTCGTTCCGTTTTCAGCTGGAATGCCATAGCTTTATATGAAGTTGTCATAGTGAGAACCTCCTACTTATATCACTGTACTACTCATAATAGTTTCGCACCTCATCACATCAAAAATAAGATTGATTCTCTAAATTTTCTAGCAACAGCACAAAAAAATTAGAGTTCTTTTATGCATAAGCAATTCCTCTAAAAAATAGACCTTTTTATACAACTTTATTTTAAACATACAATATTGGCTTTAAGATGAATACCCTCTAGTTTATTAACAGTTTGTTTTTCACTTATCATACAAATAAAATGATCAAGCCCCTTTCCAAACTGGATAGGGGCTATATTTACATCTTCAAACAACTACTCTTGATGAGCATCATTAAGCTTTGGAACTTTCTTACCATCTTTATAGTCAAGGCAAGACACTTCAATTAACAATCCATTAAACATTGTAAAATAAAAACCATAACTACTACCTCTCATTGCATACGGTTCCTTGTCTATTTCAATGCCACCAGCTACTAATCGATTATATGCTTGATCAACTTCACTTGAAGTTTCCACTAAAAAACCAATATGAAAAGCTTCCGGATACGTAACTTCCTTATTCCCCTTAAATGCTTTGGGATTGCTTAGCACAAGTATAAATCCACTCTCATCACTCATCACTACTAGTGCCTTTCCCTTTTGCTCCAAAAATTGAAAATCAAAAAATGTTTCAAAGAAATGTCTCGCTTCTGATAAATCATCAACACATAGATTCATATGATTTAACTTCATTTACTCATCTCCTTTTAAGCAGAGGGTAATATATACTCATATTGATAACACTTACATATGTAAAGAAAGATATACCGTCTAAGACTTTTTTATAGTCTTATGCTTTTTCCTATAGCTTAGAACGTTTTTCGAAAGGAATGCAATCATATGAACAATTCGACATGGAGTATCGATTTACCTATATAAGTTGACAAGTGTTATAGCCAAATTATTTATTCTACAAATTAAGTAAAATCCACTCAATCAAGGAAATTGCTGAAGAGATCCGCTCTGTCGTATCTCCTAAAAACACTTTATTAAGTAAATCATCAAAATTAGTCGGTTTAATAGATAATGCTTGAATATACCTTAAAGCAGATCCAGCTGGAGGTGTTGGTCTGTTATTAATAGCCCATATTCCCTCTAGCAATGTCCACATTGATGTGTGAACTATGTATGAAGCTTTTAACTCATCTTTTGCTTTTAAAGCAGCCTGAATTTTAATAAGCGAACTATGTAACCAATGAGAAATGCCTTTTACTTTATCACTAGAAACAGAATAGTTTTCATATTTATGTTGAGCTATTTCCTTTAACCTTTTCAACTCACCGTTACGATCAAATAAAATTTCTCCTTCTAGAAAAGAGTATAATTCCATTGGATTATTTTTAAAGTTTAATTGAATTCTTTTAAAGTCTGCATACTTATATTCAATTAAAATACCTTCTCTCTTTTCAGAATGAAAATCTTTCTTTTGTCCATTCCCTAAAAGAACGTATAAATCTAAATCCGATTCGGGGTATGCGTCACCTCTTGCGATAGATCCGATGAGCATTAATCCACTCTCATCTTTCCTATCTATATGCTCATTTAGAATTTTATGTACTAACTCTTTATGGTTTTCATATGTAATAAATGAAAGATTTTCTATCATTTTTACCCTCCAAGTTATTGAGCACGTAATATAATTCCTATAAGAATATATCGATATTTCTCAGTTTCTAAAATACGCAAACACCTTTTAAACGATATTGAATTATATTTTTTCTCATACATTACCATTATAGACACTGCTAATTTTTACATACTTGCGAAATGCTTAGTCGCATTGCTTTCTATTAATTCTTTGTGCAATTGGGTGATCATCTTTTAGTTGCAACAGGTCCCATAAATTCCCGTATAAATCCTTAAATACTGCCACAATTCCATATGATTGCTCTTTCGGTTCTCTCACAAATTCTATTCCTCTTGAAATCATTTCATTATAATCTCTCCAAAAATCGTCAGTATTTAAGAAAAGAAATACTCTACCACCTGATTGATTACCAATAAAGGGCTCTTGCTCTGGTTTAGATGCCCTAGCTAATAATATTGTGGTGCCGACTGAACCTGGAGGAGATACCACTACCCAACGTTTGTTTTCTTCTGGCTGATAAATATCTTCAACTAATGTGAAATTTAGTTTCTTTGTATAAAATTCTATTGCCTCATCATAGTCTTTTACTACTAATGCAATATGAACTATCGATTGAACCATTATTGTCCCTCCTAATCTTACTCACTGATCGAGTTTATATTATAACATTTCTAGTTTTAACCTGTCCGTTAATTCTCCTTACATCACATGCGAATCATTCTCTTTATTCAATATAAATAACCATCTATCAGTAAGCAGATAGATGGTTATTTATTCGAAAGAATATAATTAAACAAATGTATTTTTACGACTGTTGATAAGCCGATTTCGATGATTTCACATAATAAACCCCGTGCTCAACCTTAATGATATGATCTGGTTTTGGCTTACCGCGGCCCGCTCTATGTCCAGCTAAGTGCTCTTCACTCGTTTCCCAGTTTTTCCATGCTTCTTCCGATTCCCAGCGAATCATAACTACAACTTCTTCGTCTCCGCGTCTTACTTTTTTCACAAGAACACTTAAGTCGATGAATCCTTCAAATTTTTCAATAATTCCTTCTCCAGTGAAGCGTTCCACAACTATATTTGATGTACCTTCTTTTACTGTAAATGTCTTCGTTTCGATAAACATATATTCCACTCCCTCTTTGTAATACCAATACTAGTATTCTTCTATTATAATTGATTATGATAATTATTTTCAATTAAAAAGTTTCAAATTTTTAGAATTATGCAGACTTCTCCTCAATCGACTCATCTAAAAATTTAAAATACGGTAGCAATATCCCTATTAAAGAAGTGACACATATAATCGTACCGATGATAAAGTATAGTGCTCTCACTCCCCACATTTCACTCAGTATGCCTCCTAATAACACACCTAATGGCATAGCTGATCGTATGAAAAAGAGTCGCACTGAAAATACTTTTCCTATCATATTATTTGGGACAGTTTGTTGGCATATTGTTGTGTTATGAACATTGAAAAATGCAATACATATACCGGCAATTACTTCGATTACAATCGCAATAATAATACTATTATTTAAACCTAGTGAAATGTAAGTAAGTCCCCCTACGAATAATCCTCCAAGCATAAGTAGTCGACGACTTCTATTCTTCACTTTCCCAACTAACATGGAGCCAACTACATAGCCAAGCGGGAACCCTGCCATAAAATAGCCATACTCCGCATATCCCGCTGACAGCTCGTCTTTTATATACGGAAGGTTTGTGACCATCGTTACCCCTACTCCAAATTGAACGAAAGTAAGAAATACCCCGAGCCAAACGATGACTGGTTTTGTGAAAAAGTATGTAAACCCGTGAAGAAACTGTTCTAGCCACGTTTTTCTCAATTCTTGCTTTACCCTTTTTTCTTTTATGAAAAGTAACAATCCTCCACTAATGAATAGACAAACACATACGAACATTATTGTTAATTTGATTCCAATGAATTTAATAACGATACCACCTAATACTGGCGCAAGAAACATCATAAGACGAGTCATTCCATCAATATATCCATTTGCTTCTTGTAGGTTCTCTTTACTTACAATACTTGGTGTAATCGCCTGACTTGCAGGTGTATACAGCGGCGTAATAAGCCCGATTATAATTTGTACGACATACACATGCCAAACTTCTATACTACTAGTAACTAACATGACTAACGGCAATAAGAAAACCACAGCTCGCATCCATTGCGAAAAAATCATAATCCACTTTCTGCTCCATTTATCAATATATGGCCCGCTTATAAGTTGCAATATGAGAGACGGGATAAAATATAGTAACCACATGCTACTTAATGCTGTTTTTGATCCTGTTAATTCATAAACAAGAATTGAATTACATAACGTCCCGAAAGCCCCACCTAATTCTGAAATTGCACTGCCAATCCACATAAAAAAGAACGAACGATTTTTCAATACACTATTCACTATAGCTCACCAACTTTTCTATTAAATTCCTCCCTTTATGTACATTCTCGTTGTATACTATCTATTCAAAAATGCATCTAATTCTTTCGCTAAAGACTGCAATGCTTTCTTTCTTAACACATATTTCCCATCATGAATATCAACTAACTTTGCTGAACGTAAAAGTTTCAAATGATGATGTACTGTCGATTTTCCTAGTTGTAATCTTTCCGTTATTTCTTGCAGTGTACGCTCTTGTTCAAATAATAGTTTTACAATACGCAATCTCGCCTCGTCCCCAAGCGCCTTATGTTTATGTACTAAAAAATAGCTCGGCTCATATGGATCTTCCGGATGAATACTTTCATTTGCGACCGGATAATGAAATACTTTCGTGTCTTCAATATCTGCTTCTATGTTCCACGGTCTGTATGTGATTTGCGGGATAAGAAGTACATGATGCACACTTGGTTCTGGCATGTATATAACTCCACCTGTTGCCCACTCGACAAACTCTTCCGGTTTCATCTTTTTATTCATTTCATTTTTCGCTTCATAATCTCGCTCTAGTATAGAAAGTAGTTCCTCTTCCTCTTTCTTAATAACACTCTCATACCATCCTGTCATAACAGCGATTAAATGCGCTTTTAATACTTGCATATCTGTATTACATATAAACTCAATATACGCAGAGAAAAACTGATGTTCCTGTGTTAATTCCATTAGTTCTTGTGCTACTGAAACTTCTCCGCTAGCTGCTAAATGTCTTTTTTCTTGATGGATTTCTCCTAAAAACGGTAAGCACACATATTTAAAATCTACTTCCGATAGCGAATTGATATTATGAACAAACTGAGATAAATCCGTAAAATCTCCATCATACAGTAACTGTAGCAACGCTTTCCACGTATTGTGCTTCTCGACAAATTGCAAATGCTCTATCATTTCATGAGATAAAGATTTTCTAATTTCTTCCCATTCGCTTTGAGGCTTTTCAAGCGTGTCGATTAACCTTTTATGAGTAATTGCTGCAATGCCAAGTACACATTCGAAAAGTATCGAATACTTCATTTGAACGTTATACGTTTCCCTTTTTCTACTCGTTACGTGAAAGACTTCCATTTAATCCCCTCCTTATTTGCTAAGTAATAAATTCTATATTTATCGAATTATACCTTCTATTTTTTTAGAATTTTGAAACATTCCGAAATTTATTTCGCTACAATTTTTTAAATTTAAGCTGCAGTTGCTTTTCATGTTCAACTATGAGGCAGGTTTCTTGAAGAGAAAGGAGAATTTATTGCAGTAAGAAAAATGAGTTAGAAAGCATAAGTTTATTTCTGCAATTGCTACAACGGCGTCATATTATTCTTTTAGAAACGTACCTAATTTCTCTAACACTTATTGTTGGTCTATCTCATAGTTAAGGAGGCTATATGGATGGGTAAAAAAGAAATATTGCAAAATGGAGTCAAACAAGTTTTTTACGATGAAGAATGGTACCCACCGATATCAGAAGCGTTAAAGAATCTTACCGCTGCACAAGCATGTTGGCAACCAGAAGGAAAGGCCAGTAATACGATTTGGGAAAATGCAAACCATTTACTAACCTTTAAAGAGCGCTTACTTTCTCGCTTACATCAAGATGACACATTTGTTGCTCCACAAAATAATGATGACACGTTTGTCCAAGGTGGACCTAATGATGAGGATGCTTGGCAGCAAACAGTGAAGCGAACGCTTCAAGTACATGATGCCTTACAATCTTCATTAACATCCCTTCAAGAAGCAGAACTGGATCAACCAAGTCCTTCTCTACCTGTTTGGCAACAATATATGAATATCCTTTTGCACGATGCTTATCATACAGGACAAATTATACAACTTCGTAAACTCCAAGGTTCATGGCCAGCTCATCGTTCATATTTATAAGTGATGATTAAAGATGATAGACAAGCGAATGCTTCTATATTTAGCAGCATAAGTACAAAAAAAAGAAAATGAGATTCTAACTCTCATTTTCTTTTTTTGTTGGAGAAACGTCCTACATAAAACTTAAATCAGTGGGATTTTGTCCATCCCCCACTGATTATTAACCCAAACCAATCGGGCATTTCCGGGCCATTAATATGTGATAAAAAGTTCATTCATACTTATCAATTCATCTGCGTATCGTTCAAAGTCCCAATGATTTCACTCAACATTTCTTCTGTAAAAGCACCTGCGCTAAAGTTTACTAATGCTCGTAATGGCATATAGTTCAGCATAGCATCCATCATTTCAGAGACATCACTATCCCCTTCAGCCATACTACCAAACGGGCTATCTTTTAATGCTTTTTCCATAAGCCCTTTTGCAATTGGTGCTAAAATTGGGTCTGCAAATATGTCTCCTAGCAAAGTATTACGATGCACTGTTTTTTGAATTATAGTCGTTGATTGAACATACATGTTATCTTGTAAAACGATCTCTCTTGAAGACTTACCTACTAAAATCTCAAATTCACCTGTTTCAACATGCCAGTCCTTCAATTCAACATTATAATAAGCAAATGATCTTTTATTTAAAGTAAAGTTAACCGTTTTTTCTTCTCCCGGCTGCAATTCTACTTTTTCAAATCCTTTTAATTCTTTTTCAGGACGAATCATAGTACTTTCAACATCTTTTATATAGAGTTGAACAATTTCTTTCCCTACCGTACTACCAATATTTTTCACGTTTACAGTTACAGAAACTGTCTCCGTATCCTTTATTTCTTTCTTATCTACTGAAAGATTACTATACTCAAAGTTTGTATAGCTTAACCCAAAACCAAATGGGAACAATGGTTCAACATTTTTTTTATCGTAATAACGGTATCCGACGAAGACACCTTCTTTGTATTCTACTTTGTCACCTTCACCAGGGAAGTTTAAGTAAGAAGGATTATCGCTTAAAACTTTCGGGAATGTTTCTGCTAATTTCCCACTTGGATTCGCATCACCAAATAATAAATCAGCAATTGCTCCGCCTAATGCTTGTCCACCTAAATAGCCTTCAAGTATTCCTTTTACTTTACCTATCCATGGCATTTCAATTGGAGCACCATTACTTAAAACTACAACGATATTACTTTGAACTTCAGCAATAGCCTCAATTAATTGCACGTGATTTTCTGGCATCTGTAAATGCTTTCGATCAAAACCTTCTGACTCATAACGATCTGGAAGTCCAACAAAAAGGACCACTGTATCTGCGCTTTCTGCAATCTTTTTTGCTTCATTAATCATGTTTTCATCTACATCATCGCTTGCAAGATTATAGCCTTGTTCAAATAATATGTTTGTTTTTTCACCTGATACCATTTCGATTTCTTCGAGAATACTTTCAAGCTTTGTTGGATTAATATGAGAGCTTCCGCCGCCTTGATAACGTGGTTGCTTTGCAAATTCTCCAATTATCGCTACTGTCCCCTCTTTTTTCAGCGGAAGGATGGAATCTTCATTTTTTAACATAACCATACTTTCACTAGCAACTTCTCTAGCAAGCTGATGATGCGCGTCCTTACTATACACAGCGTTTTCTAATTGGTTATCCACTGCTTTAAAAATAATGTTGAGAAGACGTTCTACTGATTGATCAAGCTTTTCTTCAGATAACTCACCACCGTTAACTGCATCAATAATTTTCTTCTCACCAATTCCAAAGCTTGAAGGCATTTCTAACTCCAAGCCATTCGCTAAACTTGCAACACGCTCATTTACTGCACCCCAATCAGAAACGACAAAACCTTCAAATCCCCATTCATCTTTTAAAATATCATTTAATAAATAGTTATTTTCCGAAGCATATTCACCATTTATCTTGTTGTAAGCACTCATCACTGTCCAAGGCTGTGCTTCCTTAATGACATCTTCAAAGCTAGCAAGATAGATTTCACGCAAAGTTCTTTCATCAACAATTGCATCTACAGACATTCTGCGGTGCTCCTGATTATTAGCAGCGAAATGTTTTAATGACGTTCCAATCCCTTGACTTTGTACGCCTTTCACATGGTTTGCAGCCATTTGAGATGATAAATACGGGTCCTCTGAAAAGTACTCAAAGTTTCTTCCGCATAGCGGCGAACGTTTTATGTTTGCACCTGGTCCAAGGAGAACACCTACATTTTCAGCCTGACATTCTTCTCCTAATGCAACTCCTACTTGATTTATTAAGTCTTTATTCCATGTACTTGCTAACCCTACTGCTGATGGGAAACAAGTCGATGGAATACTGTTATAAATCCCTAAGTGATCTGCTCCCTCTGCTTGTTTTCTAAGCCCATGTGGTCCATCAGTTACCATAATAGAAGGAATTCCTAATCGCTCAATCCCTTTTGTATTCCAAAAGTCTAATCCAGAACATAGACTTGCCTTTTCTTCTAACGTCATTTGTGAAATGATTTTCTTAATATCTCTTTTCATGATAGCCCTCCTAAAAAACAATTAAGTAAACGCTTTCTTAATGTCATTATAGTTATTATTTTTTAGATATTATGGTATATTCTTTAGAATACTTGTAAAAATTTTGGCTTATTATATTTATGATTACTTTGCAGAGTAACATAAGATGTACCCTCTTATTGTGAAACCATTGCTTAAGAGAGGATTTTATGTTGCCTTTTACTTGTAAATATATTGGCTAATGTTTAATGAATAGAGGTTAAAATAATGAATTGCTCCAAACTAGAAGATTTATATTATATTTGTAAGCTAGTCTTTGACATACATAAAACACCCATCTTTTTCATTGATGACAAAGGAAATTTAGCATTTGAAATCTCTCCAAATTTTCAGCATAACCCTTTGTATTCTTCAAAAGAGGAGTTGCTTAACCAAGTATTTAGGGACAATCCTCCCTATACTTTTCCGGTACTTGAAGAGACTTCTTTTCTTGAAAATTTTTTCTCAATTAACTTGCGTTTAAACGATCAACTGAGTGGGAATATCATCGTTGGACCAGTCCTTTATTCCAGGTTATCAGAAACCTCAATTAAAGGACTCATTAATGATCTTCAACTAAAAATAGACAAAGAGAAAATGATTCGATATTATCATTCTCTCCCCATCTTAAGTAATTTGAATTTTTTAAATGTGAGTATGGTTCTTTATTACATGCTGTATCAACAAAAATTAGACATTGCTGATATTCTGCAAAAAAATATACTTGTAAAAAAGGCAGAATTTGAAATAGAGCAGCCTGACGTACAAATATCAGAGCAACGTCAAAGTACATTAACTCATATCGATCCACTAATTGAAAGGGAAATTTTCGAGTGTATTAAGCTGGGGAAAAAGGATGATTTAATTAAAAATCTAAAGAAATTGCCTGAATCAGGGGATCTTGGGGTGTTGTCAAAAACAAGTCATTTGCGAAGCCAGAAGAATTCTGCCATCGCCGCAATTACACTTGCGACTAGATCAGCTATAGATGGTGGACTATTCCCTGAAATCGCATATACCCTCAGTGATTTATTTATTCAAAAACTCGAAGAAATAAATAAAAGTGAAGCCATTTCTCCATTTTTGGAGAATGCTTTACTTGAGTTCTCAGAACGAGTTAAAAATGGGACGATGCAAAAACATTCAAAACCTATAAACGTATGTCAAAATTATATATTTACTCATCTTTATGAAGAAATCACGCTATCCCATCTAGCCGAAATAGTCGCATTAAATCCTAGTTATCTATCTTCCCTTTTCAAAAAAGAAATTGGAATTTCACTAGGCGAATATATACAGCGCGCTAAGATTGATGAGTCAAAAAGTTTAATGACTTATACAAGACATTCTATATCTGAAATTTCTACATTATTAAATTTCCATGATCAGAGCCATTTTACAAAGGTCTTCAAAAAACATACTGGTGTTTCACCTAAACAATTTAAAAATGGATGTTTTTAATGTTTATCGTACTACTAAGAGCAGTCTTCCTTCGTTCGACCAATAGATTTAGTTAGTTGCTTTATATTATTAATAAAAATCCCCTTCACTTTGAGGGGATTTTTATTTCTGTAATAATTTAACGAAAATATATTTCTAATACTTTAAATCGAAATCTAATCGATACTTAATGCTTTATTTCCCATTTGATTATATATATTAGTAAACCATTCTTTATCAGCGCGTGCATTTTTTTGGCCTGTAATTGGATCGTTATAGTAAACGCTATTTGCATCCACGCCTGTTATAGTAACTGCATGGGTATTCATTCTTACATATATTGTTTTCCCTTTTGGAGTTTTCCAAACAGTAGGAGATTCAGGATATGTAAGGTCTTCAGTAATCCATGCTACTACCGGTTTCCCATTTCTAACGTAATTTTCAAGTACAGAAAAACTTTGTCCTGTTAAGTTAGTTCCACGGGCATACCTGTCTAGCAATGTTTTTAATGGTCCTGGGTTAATGGCAAATCCAGGTGCGCCCTTGCCAGTTACATTTCCTACAAATCCGACATCAGGGTCACCCCATACTATGATTTTTTTATTTTTATCTCTTTGTATAGGTGTGCGGTCAAAAGGCATTTCGTATGCGAAATTTACTTTATTTAAAGCAATACCATTATTGTATTCTATCAACATTTGCAATGAAACTACTTCACATCCGTTGTATAACTCAGGAAGTTGGCGATGGGCTGGTACATCTAAAACAACTTTTTGAGCATTAATATTATTGATATTCACCCATTTCAACCCATTTCCTGTTTGGACTCTGCTCCACCCATTGTGCATTTCTTGTTCAACTACCACATTCTGTGGTGCGTATTTAAATGAAACACGGGAAGAATAATTTGGTTCATCGTATGCAAAAAATACTTTTGAAATGTACTGATTTTCCGGCTTTTTATCTACCCATTGCAAACCTAAATACGTTTTGATTCGTATCCAGCTACCACGTTCTTCTACTACAGTTACTGGTTGAGGCCCCCATGTACCTAAAGCGCTCGCACTACGAGAAGGCTGGTCAAATGTAACAAAATTTCTATCTATTGTACTAGTAATTTCATTTCTAGGCATCCAACGAAGACCAAGGTGTGTAGCCACTTTAATCCAATTTCCTTTTTCTTCATAAATATTCATTATTTGTGGTCCGTATGAACCCGTAATCCCAGATGACAATGATGGTGCATTATAAGTATAGAATTCTCTATTTATATATTCTTTTTTTACCTTTATTCCAGTATTTCTTTCTACATTTGCAACAAATTGCGCTCCTTCAGCTCGTGTAACTGATTTATTAGGTAACCAACTCGAATCATCAATCCCGTTAGAAATACCGTAGGCAACTAGTATATTAGCGTATTCTTCTCCCCAATGCTCCTTTAAATCAGGAAAAGCAGTTGGGAAATTAGAATTATTCATATCTTTACCCAAGTTATACGCTTTCACTAAAATACTTGCCATTGAAGCTCGAGTGATTTCTCCATCCGGGTTGTATTTACCTTTGCCGTCACCAACAATTACACCAGCTTTTTCAACTGCTGCAATATAAGGTGTAGCCCAATTATTTTGCGAATCATCAAAAGAAGGTTTTGCTGATGGATCTATATGCAATCCTAACGACTTTGCTATTATCGTTGCTGCTTGGGCACGTGTAAGTGTATCATACGGTGCGAATCTTCCGTCTGGATAACCGTTTATCACACCTCTACCTACTAAATAGTTAACTGCGTCTTTTGCCCAGTTTGGTACATCAGTAAAATTGGGTGGTGTTATGTTTCGATACGTATTATTTATTTTTATATCATTTTCTTTACTTTCCTCATTTACTTCAGGTGTTTCATTATTATCAATATGTTGTTGAGCACTTTCAAGTTTTGAATTTTGTAGGATTTCTTGCTGTGTTTCATCATGTATAATTTTATCATTATCTTTAATTGTATCCGTGCTATTTTCCTCTATCTTATCCTCTACCTTTACTTGCGTATTATTACTATTGTTATGAGGACTCTCTATATTATTTTTTATCTCTTTGTCGAGAGCATTATTATCATGATTTTGACTATCGGAACCTTTGCTCGTGGAATTAACTGCATTGTTATTTGTTTGTGTCTTTGATTGTTCTTTTGGAGAAATAATCACAGCAGATTGATTATCACTATACTCTTTAACTTGATTTTGAATTGCATCTTGCTTTTGTTTTTCGTGTTCTGCAAAAGATGACGTCGGTATTGCTAGAG
The DNA here is from genome assembly GCF_036320425.1 of Bacillus nitratireducens. Classification (NCBI taxonomy): domain Bacteria; kingdom Bacillati; phylum Bacillota; class Bacilli; order Caryophanales; family Bacillaceae; genus Bacillus; species Bacillus nitratireducens. Next base: position 130,193 of record NZ_JAUMJO010000004.1, on the reverse strand, counting down.
TTGTAAATATTACAAGTCCAGCTATAGTAATTTTAGTGCTGTTCATAAATTTGTAACTCCCCTTATATTCACTGTTTTGTTTCAATATATTAAATATATAATATTTTCACTATGATCTTCACTTTTAATTGTATCACAATAATAATTTTGCAAGATATTAAATTACATTTTGGGAAATTCTTGTCAAAATGTATACTCGTATATTGAACCAATTAACTTCTCATAATCGTTGTACAATTAATTGTAAACATCTCGCAGGCTGCATATTAGAATTCTAACTTTATTTTAACGATACAATACCGGCGATATTATTGCTTACAAAATTACATATAGGGAGTCAGCTGCATCGACAGGCTTGCTGAAAAATCATTACATAACACAAACAGCACACATGAATGATTGAGTCAGGTTTAAAAAAATAAATTAGGGACAGTCATAACTGCCCCTAATTATAAAATGGGAAAAACCCTACTCGATGCTTTTATTGACTATAAAGTTAGCCCGCCATCTACAAGAACAATTGAACCGGACATATAGCTTGCCTTGTCTGTCGCTAAGTAAGCAACCATTTCAGCGAGTTCTTTCGGATCAGCATAACGACCCATTCTCATATTGGAAATCTCTTCTGGAACGTATCCACCTTTTGCAAATTGAGCTTCCACACTTGTCGTTAATGCTGTTTTCACACCGCCAGGACAAAGTGCATTAATACGAATTCCTTTTTTCGTATATTCTAATGCAGCACCCTTAGTTAAGCCTACAACCGCATGTTTGCTTGCAGAATATGCAGCTACACTATGTTCAGGACGAACCCCTGCAGTAGAAGCTGTATTAATAATTGAGCCACTTCCTTGCTCCTCCATCACTTTTAACACATATTTCATTCCAAGAAAGACCCCTTTTACATTGATAGACATAATGCGGTCAAATTCGGATTCTTCTATTGAAGTGAAAGATGCGAACTTTTGGATAACACCTGCATTGTTGAAAAATATGTCGATACGTCCATATGTTTCGACTGCTTTCTTTACATAGTTTTGCACATCTTCAGTTTTCGAGACATCGGCCTGGACGAAGATGCCTTCTCCCCCTTGTTCTTTCACAAGTTTTAACGTTTCTTCTCCTGTTTCCTGATTGAAATCGACCAATACAACTGTTGCACCGTTACTAGCAAGTTTCAAACTGCTTGCTCTTCCGATTCCACTTCCCGCACCAGTTATAACAGCTATTTTATTTGATAATTCCATGTTTAATCCCCCCTGTTAATAATTCCTTACATCAATCATTTTATTGCTTGTATAAAAAGATATATTGTATTATCTTACGAATAATAGTATTTATTTAAGCATTATAAAAATTTAGCTAATTCTAAAAATGAACGGAGTTTACAAAAGATGGAGATAGTTATACTAGATTTACAATATATATGTGAGCTTATTTATGAAGCTCATCAAATACCTGTTTATTATGTCAATCAATTTGGTGAGATTGAATACGAATTTTCAAGTAGAGACTTACAGGGGCATTCATATTACAACCAGTTTAAAGAGCAAATCAGTGTCTATACTTACGAAGAGAATTCAAAGGATTTTCCTATCTTCTTTTCAAATTCAAATTTGAGCTTTTTCTTTGTCAATCTAAAAAAAGCGAACCGATTTTTAGGTACCATTATTTTAGGCCCTACCCTTGAGTCAGAAATATGTGATGAAAATATTAGCAAGATCCTTGATGCTTTTAAAGGAAACCTGAATAAAAGGAAACTCATTGAATACTATCGTTCCATCCCCATTATTGATAATCAACAATTCTTAACGATTAGTCTATTAGTTTATTATTTGATCTATCATAAAAAGCTTGATAAAACGATGGTTACCCAAAACAATAAAGCGCTGACCCTTGATATGATTAAATTAGAGCATCCGGATCTTGAGCTTTCAAAAGGAAGAAGGAATTTCATTTTCCATTCCAACCTTTCGTATGAAAGAGTTTTGCTTGATTATGTAAAAAAAGGACAAATAAATAAAATAAAGGATATCTTCGATTACTCTATTGTCGGTGAGGCGGAATTAGGGTTATTATCGAAACGAAATCGCCTAAGAAGTGAAAAAAATTTAATGATAACTGGAATTGCTCTTGTTTGCAGAGCGGCTATTGAAGGTGGTTTAAATAATGAAACAGCCTTTACCTTAAGTGATTTCTATATTCAACAACTCGAGGAATTAAGAAGCTTAAAAGGAATTTTAAAATTAATGGAAGAAGCCATAATGGACTTTACCAATCGTGTGCACCAATTAAATGTAGAAAAATATTCTGCAACAATTACAGCTTGTCAACATTATATTTATGACCATCTTTACGACGACATCAAACTTGATCACCTTGCACAATTGTGTCATTTAAGCCCAAATTACTTATCCTCACTTTTTAAAAAAGAGGTTGGTACACCACTAAGTGAATACATCCAACGGCAACGAGTTGACGAAGCAAAAAAACTATTACTTTTAACTAATTATTCGATTTTAGACATCAGCATGTGGCTGAATTTCAACGATCAAAGTTATCTTATAAAAATCTTTAAAAAATACACTGGTTTAACCCCCAGGCAGTTTAGAAATGATCATTTTCCCGATCATACAACGACATAATTATTCTATCAAATAGGGGTGCCAGCACATCACTATCGACCTAAGATAAATTTATATCCATAATTCACCGAAAAATGGACGAAAAGACCATCTTGATATTTTAGGTGTCGTTTATCAGTACACTGTATCCAATACCGAACAGAAAAAGGTACTGGGCTAGATATTATGTTAAAGAGCGCTTGTGTGTGGTGCTCTTTTTAGTTTTTATTAAGAATTTTGATTTTGTGCATCTTAATAATTATTCATTTTTCATTTAGTTAACTTTGCAAAATAAGCTTTGTATATAATATCATTCAAAAACACAAAATATTTAAGTGATCATTTATACTTACATTATTTTTATCATAATAAAAAAGGAGCTACATAACATGGACAAAGAAAATCTATTAGACCAACCGATTAATCACATCCCATCGGATGCTCTGAATACCCCTAGTAAAGCCCAAGAACAAATGCTAGAAACGTCATCTCAAGAGAAACAATCCCTCGACAACAATAAAGATATTACACAAGACCTATATGGCACAGACTTACCCATTTCAGATCTAGAAAGAACAACAAACAAAAAGTAAATTGCAACGAAAAAATCTCAAGAATAAGTAAACTTGATTCTTTTTCATTTATTTATAACAAACCGCTCAGGTGCAAAATCATCATTTTCATTTAAATTTTCTCCATATCGGACATCTACTATTTAAACAAAAACTCCCCTTAAATCAAAAATGATTAAGGGGAGTCAGTTAAATATGATGAAGTTATAATTCAGATTTAACTCGAACAGAAACATTGTTTTTAATTAAATTTTTGACGTCTTTAAAGGTAACAAAATTGTTACTTTGCTCATCCCAAAGACGGAAACGAATTGAACGCAAGCTTGTAGCAAGAGTAATCGTTGGTACATTTTTTAAAGGAAGCGTATTATTGTGTGCTTCTTCTAATTTATAGTTAGGTACTCTCGGACTCAAATGGTGAACATGATGAAATCCAATATTACCAGTTAAAAATTGCAGGATTTTTGGAAGTTTATAAAATGAACTTCCTTCCACTGCCGCTTTCACATATTCCCACTCTTTATCTTCTTCAAAATAAGAATCTTCAAATGTGTGCTGTACGTAAAACAGCCAAATACCTACTGAACCTGCTATTAAGAATATCGTACCATGTACTAATAGAAACGATTGCCATCCGATTGCCCAGCAAAGTACCCCTATTAAAGCAACAATTAAAACATTCGTCAAATAAGTGTTCATGCGTTCTTTCTTTCTAGCACCTTTTCTGTTAAATCTATTTTTAAGAAGGAAAACATAAATCGGACCTAATCCAAACATAACCAACGGATTGCGATATAAACGATACGCTAAACGGAGTCTAAATGGTGCTGCTAAATATTCATTCACTGTAAGCGTCCAAATATCTCCTGTACCTCGCTTATCCAAATTACCACTTGTAGCATGATGAACGGAATGCTCATGCCCCCATTGATCAAACGGGAATAAAGTTAAAACACCCATACACGTCCCTACTATTCTATTTACACGGCGACTTTTAAAAAAAGAATGATGGGTACAATCATGAAAAATAATGAAAATCCGTGTCATAAATCCAGCGGCTAACAGTGATGGAACTAATGTTAACCAATAAGAAACGGACAAACTTTTATAAGCAAGGTACCATAAGATAATAAATGGCACTACCGTATTGATGATTTGCCAAATACTTTTTTTTGCCGTTGATTTTTCAAAAGGAGCAACTTGTTTTTTTAAATTTTTAGTATTTTGTAAGTTCATTTTTTCTAATTCCTTTCCTTTTTGTTGCTAATTCGTATTATAACACATTATTAGTAGTAGGTGTTATATGTAGGTATAATAAATATTTTATAATATAAAAATCTCTTTTTTCTTACTCATCCCTTACAAATTGCTTACGTCCAGTATAGCTTCTATTATAGGAAAGAAGGAGCATTTGCGCCGGAAATTTCGAAGTTTTCTCAATAAATATATTAATTAAAAAGAAACACAGAATTTTTTCACTTCTGTACTGCCCCGTTTCCACAATCAGAAGTGAACTGTCCCATAAGTCGGTGTCACCGACTTTGATATGATCCTCTTAGTCTCGTAATGTTCACTTGTTGCAACTGATTTTACCGGAACTGGATCTATTTCATGAAACTAATCAAATTACATTTCAAATAAAAAACTAGTCTATTTTGAAAACTTCCCTCACTTTTATTTAACTTTTATTCTATATAAAATGTAAAAATTTAATGTCCGTTTATTTAATTTCAAATCTATGATATATTCAAAATATTAATCACACAAAGTTAATAAAATGAAACTAAGGGAAATTTATGAAAAAACATATTTTATATTCATACTAAAATCACATAGTTTTTAGTATAGAAAGGAGATTCAAAATTTGAATAAGAATTTAACCAAAATTACATTAATAAGCGGTATCGCTCTTATACTTTATCATTTTTTCAAATGGTATTTAGTTGAATTCCTTACCCCATTTGTTATGCCATTTCTTTCAATAATAGTTCATGGATTGTTTTTCTTAATATTAATTTTCACAATCATACATCTCATTAAATACAAAAATTGGAAACCGTTAATTATTCAACTAATCATAGTAATTACTTGGATATGTATACCATTTAATGAGATTTATATAAATTTAGATTTTATTATCTATAAAGAAGACCGTGAAAAAGTTATAGCACTTATAGAACATAAAGAGTTAACTCCTAATGTTCATTATGATAGTAGACAAATTCATTTACCTAAACAGTTTGCATCCACTTCCAAAAACGGTGGGGATGTAATTATTCAACAAAATAAAAATGATATTTCTGTTTTCTTTTTTACTTATCGTGGTATATTAGATAATTTTTCAGGATTTATTTACACACCAAATGATACAAGACCAAACAAATACGACTTTAATAATGAATATAAAGAGATCACAAAAATAGAAAAAAACTGGTATTATGTCACATCATATTAAAGAACACAAAAATTTTCTTTTAATTATATTAAAAACATATCGTATTTAAAGAAAGGGAATGCTTGTATACTATATAATGATTTGTACTGCATTCCCTAATTAGGCCTGACACGAATTCTTGTCGTATTAGCTCATTCAAAGGTGATACAATTTTTTCACAAGCGATACATTTTTTTTATCATATACGTCGCTTTAACACTACTCAATATAAAAGTTGCTGTTTCAAATGACTCGAACCTTAACATAGGAGTAGCATCACACATCCATCAAATTAAGAATTTTCTCAACTTGATTGTGACAGGGCACTGCCAACAAAAAGCGATTTTCGTACGCTAAGCGATTTTTTATATAAAAAAGCCGATTTCCTGTAATCTAAAGGATAATCGGCTTTTTACTATTCATTTCTTTGTAGTAGTTGAAGAAATTATAAGGGTATAATCATATTAATTATTATCTATGAAATAATTCGCTTCTCAGTTTTAGTGTCGAAATAATGAACTTTATCCATATTCAAAACTAAATCTATATTAGATTGACTTTGCACATCTAAAGATGTGTCCACACGTGCAACAAAAGATTGTTCATTAATGTTAGAATATAGATATGTTTCTGCCCCCATTAATTCTGCTACATCAATAGATACCGTTACTTTTGCGTTATATGGTAAAGTCTCGATTTCTTTTCCATAATAAAAGTCTTCTGGACGTATTCCTATTATGATTTCTTTATTCGTATATCCGTTATTTCGCAAGCCTTTCATCTTCTCTTCTGGCACTTCAATTTTCCACTTATCAATCATAACTGCATTATCTGTTAATACTCCTTTGAAAAAATTCATTCCAGGAGAACCAATGAATCCGCCGACAAATACATTCTCTGGATTATCATACACTTCTTTCGGTGTACCGACTTGTTGTACAATACCATCTTTTAGCACAACTAGACGCGTTGCCATCGTCATAGCTTCTATTTGATCGTGTGTAACATACACAGTTGTTGTTTGCAGCTTTTTGTGTAATTTTGTAATTTCAGCACGCATTTGCACACGTAACTTCGCATCTAAATTTGATAAAGGCTCGTCCATTAAAAATACTTTTGCATTTCGAACAATCGCTCGGCCTAAGGCAACTCGCTGACGCTGTCCACCTGAAAGTGCTTTTGGCTTTCGGCTTAAATACTGCTCAAGCCCAAGAATTTTTGCTGCGTGTTGTACACGTTTATCAATTTCTTCTTTACTATATTTTCGTAGCTTTAATCCAAATGCCATATTTTCATAAACACTCATATGCGGATAAAGCGCATAGTTTTGAAATACCATTGCAATATCTCTATCTTTCGGTGTAATATCATTTACACGCTTTCCGTCAATATAAAAGTCACCCTCTGAAATTTCCTCAAGTCCTGCAATCATACGTAACGTTGTAGATTTCCCACACCCTGAAGGACCAACCAAAACGATAAATTCTCCATCATTTACTTCTAGGTTAAAATCTTTTACGATAGTCACATCATGATCATATTTTTTGTAAATGTTTTTGAATGATAGTTGAGCCATAATATCCTCCTAGAATTTGAGCTATATTTATAGATATTGCTAAAAATTATGATGACATGAATTATAAAATCTTTGAAATATCCTTCATACTGTCTAAAATATAATCCGCTTTCCCTTCTAAATCTCCCTTCCTGCTCGCACCCGATAAGACGCCGACTACTTTAATGTTACTATTTCTTGCAAATGTAACGTCTGTTAATGTATCACCTACCATAAGCACATCTTCTTCAGTTAGTGAAAATTTTTCTTTAAACATATGATAAAAATCACTTTCAGGTTTTGTTCTATTCACACCATCATCTGCACCTAAAAAATCTACATAATCATATAACTCTGTCATTTTTAGAGAATGAATAGCTGCATCAACATCGTCTGCCGTAACAACTCCAATAATATATTCATTGTCTTTTAAATATCGTAACGTTTCCTTTGCACCTTCCACTTCTGTAAATACAAGATCATCTGCAGTAGAATGCTTTTTGAATAAAAGACATACTTTTTGAATAAAATCTTCTTTATCCACATATTGATTTTCTAACAACGAATACCATGCAGCCGCAATAAAGTAATTTGTGCGACAAGCTAGTAAACTCGTACTCTCAAAATCGTTATCATTCATACCAATAATCGTTAAGTAGTCATCTCGTTTATTTTTTTCATTTGGATACGTTTGGAATATATCATCTAATACACGATGCACAATTTTGTACCAAACTGAATCTAACTGTATCAATGTTCCATCCTTATCAAAAATAATCGCTTTATTCACCTTTTATTCCCCCTATAACTTCATTCCATGTTTTCATATTTTTATTCTGAACTTTATTATGAATAGGATTAATAAATGCTACTAATTCGTCCTCTTCCCATCCCTCAACTCTAGCGTATTCCCCTTCACTTAAAGAGAATGCAAAGGTTACATCGCTGCCGTATTCTTTTTCAATCGTTCGTCCCTTTATAAGTAATCTCCACTCACACGGTTTATCTGTTTGAACGTTATAAATAATATTTCCTTTAACCTCATCGCCGACATAAATCGTTTCACCTTCGTTTTGAATATCTATAGCTAGTTTTCTAAATCGAGAGAAATAAATTCTTCCGTTTTTGATCGCAAACTTTAAGTTATTAATAGATAAACCGTTACATAATACATATGTTCCTGGATCACCGTAAATTGATGGGTCTTTTGATCCTGGGAATGTTTTAGATGGATGTAAATGAGAATCACTTCCTCCTATTCCCCAGATTTTAAGACCATTTGACCACATTTGATCGAAACAACGTAACGCTTCTAAAGTAGATGATTTACTTTTTTTATAAGTTGGATCACACATAATTTCCATCGTATGAACATTTTCTAAGTTAATATTAACTTGGTTCGCCCAAGGCTTCATAAACGGATGATTCACACTCAATAAATAACCTTTTTCTTTCATGAGTGAAAATAGTGTATTCATTTTTTCAGCACTAAATGATTCATCTACATACTCTGTAAAATCAATGAATTCTCTTATACCAAATATGTTGTAATGACCGAAAGGAGTTGTAAGTTCCATGGATGGTATAATCAATGTGTTTCCTTTTTCATAAGATGGCATAACAATATTGTGCTCCGTCGCATATAAAAAATCTAATTCTTGTTTTTCACATACTCTCATTCCAAGTTCATCATCTATCTCGCCATCTGTTAAATCTGTATGTTCATGAAAATCCCCTTTATACCAACGATGTTCTTCATTTACTACCTTATTAAAACGGTCTTCATCGATAAAAACATTTCCCTTACAAAAATGCTCTCTATTATACTTTCGTTCCAACTGATCATTCACTTCAATATTTATTGTATAGTCAACTTTTCCCCCAGAAAATTTCACTACTTTCTTTGCACAATGAGGGATATATACGACTTCTAATTCCCAATTACCTGACTGTATTGCTCCTCCAATACAACCAGCCGAGCAAAACTTTGAATCTTTCGAAACGACTAGTTTTTCATTTACAATTGGAGTTTGATATTGTATACGTACATAACCGTTAGGATCTCTCAAAATTAGTAAAAGCGGAATCTTTCGGCTATCCCCTTGATTAATAGTTAATGTAAAGTTTGTAATATCAGTTTCATCCATTCGGAAACAGTGTTTATTTTTTACGAATGGAGAAAGTGTTATCGTACTTGTTATTTCGATCATAGTTCTCACACCTTTTTAAGTTTTAATGAAGGAATTTTAGAAGCACTTCCTTCGTTAAAAAGCACCTCACGTTCGTACTACAAACAGGTTTACTTCTTCTTTTTCAAAACTTTATCTAATTCTTCCTGCGCAACTTTAGCTGCTTCATCTAATGCTTTCTTTGCTGGAACTCCTTCAATCTCTACTTTATCTTTCGCTACATTTAAAGCGTCATTGATTTTCCCGCCCGTTGGATCTACAAATGGTCCCACTCCATTATTGTTAGCTTGTTCTAATGGAACTAGTGCTTGTGGTTGTTTTTTAACAAATTCAGCATATGGACCGTACTCTGTTACGTTGTTACGAACAGGAATATAGCCTGTTGCCATTGACCATTCAGCCGTTTTTTCAGTGCTGGTCGCAAATTTCATAAAGTCATATGCACCCTTTGCTACTTCTGGGTCAATATTTCTCGTTAATGTGAATAAATATGTTTCTAATTTTGGCGCTGGTTTATTATTACCCCAAGCTGGTTGTGGTAAAGCTTCAAATGTGTTTAGGCGTTCTTCTTCATTCATTCCTTTACCTAATGATTTAAAAACAAATGCTTGGTCACCAGATGATCCTGTAAATCCTAGCGTTCTACCTTCAACTAAATCAATTACTGTTTTATCCCAATACTCCCATCCAGTACCGCCTGAATGTATTTTCATAATTTTATCTTCATGAAGCCATGTCCGGAATTTCTCCCATACCGTAACCCAAGTATCATCGTTAATTAACACTTTTTTACCATCTTCACTTAATACATTGCCGCCAGCACTGCGGACCGCATCAATTAAGTTTGACGTCCCCCACATTGGCATCCAGCCAGCATATGAAACATTTCCATTTTCACCACGCTTTGCGACTGTTTTTGCTACTTTTTCTACACCTTCCCACGTCTTTAAATCCTCTTTTGTAAAGCCATTTTTCGCTAATGCTTTTTTATTGTAATAAAAGATTTGCGTTGTACCGTAAAACGGAATTCCATATAACTTTCCGTCAATTGTTGCTTGCTCCATAAAACCTTTTCCGTAATCTTCCTTTTTAAAATCAGTATCATTTTTAACAGATTCATCTAAAGGTACGATTAACTGTTTTTTAACATATTCTTGAATGACGTCTGAGCCTAGTAATGCGATTGCTTCTTGGTTATTCGCTGCAAATCCACTTTGCAGCTTTTGATAAGACTCATCGTAGTTACCTGCTTTCGTCGTTTTCACTACATATTTGTCCTGACTTTTATTGTATTCTTCCACGATTGTGTCTACACGGTCTGCAAGAGAACCCCCCACTCCATTTATGAATGGAACAACAACCTTCTCGCCTTCTTTACTTGCTTTAACCGTACTTCCTTTTCCACCTGAACAACCCGCAAGTGCACTAACAAACAATGTTAAAACTGTTAGAAGCATGAATAGTTTTTTCATCCCACGTATCTCCTTTACTATTTACTTACCCCTTTATTCCTGAATCAGTAACACCGGATAAGAACCATTTTTGTAGAATTAAAAATACGAGTAAGAGTGGCACTGTTGCGATTGTACTTGCAACCATAATGTGTGACCAATCTCGTCCTAAAGAACTATTAATGAAATAATCAGCAATTCCATTCGTGATTAACTTTTGCGTATTATCTTTCAAAATAAGAGCTGGCCAAATGTAATTATTATAGTTACCAATAAATGTGACCAATCCTAATGTTACAAATGATGATCGTGTCATCGGGAAAATAATCTTCCAAAGAATACGCCAATCACTTGCTCCATCAATTTTGGCTGCTTCTACTATTTCAAAACCAACTTTGTGGAACGTTTGTTTTAAATAGAAAATACCGAATACGCTAACAGCCATAGAAATCATATATCCAAAATGTGAATCAAGTAAACCAAACTTCCCTAACATTACATATACAGGAACATACGAAACAGCTCCAGGGATCATATAGGTTGCCATCACAACACTAAACGTAATATTCTTGCCTTTAAACTTATAAAATGCCAACATATAAGCAAAAAGCGCTGACGAAACAAGTACATATATAGTAATGATGAAAGAAGTATAGAAGCTATTAAATAAATATGTGCTAAATGGAAGTATATCTAATACTTGCCGATAATTTTCCCAGTGAAATTCCTTAGGCCAAAAACCTCCTTGTAATACTTCACTAGATGTTTTAAACGAACCAAGTACCATCCATATGAATGGAAAAACAAATAGTATACTTGATAACGCTAGAAAGAGATGCTTTACGATTAATGGACCTTTTTTCATATTATTCACCTTAATAGTTCACCCACTTGTCACCTATTATTTTGTTTATAACAGATAGTAGAATTGTAATGATAAGTATGATAAATGCGATTGCTGTTGCAGATCCCATATCAAATTGTTCAAAGCCTTGTTGGAAGAATAAATAAAGTAACGTACGCGTCGAACCACTAGGTCCACCTTGTGTTAAAATTTTTATTTGATCGTAAGCCTGCACTGAAGAAATTGTATTGACAACAACTAAGAAGAAAGTTGTTGATGAAACCATTGGCAGTGTTACATATCGAAATTTCTGCCATGAATTTGCTCCATCAATACTAGCTGCTTCATATAAACTATCTGGAACTTTTTCTAATGCGCCGACATAGAAGATCATCGTCCAACCAACTAATTTCCAAACTGTCACAATAATGACTGCTAACATCGCTGTTTGACTACTCTGAAGCCAGTCCAAACCTGGTACCCCGAAAAAGTTTAGAACTTTATTAATAACTCCAAATTGAGGTTCATATAAAAGTGACCACACAATAGATACAGCTATTGTTGGCGTTACCCAAGGTGAAAAAATCATTAATTGGTACAATGCGGAACCTTTGAATTTTTTTCGGAAGAATAATGCGAATCCTAAACCTAATGCAATCGTTGGAATCACTGTTCCAATTCCGAAATAAAACGTATTTAGCAATGCTTGCATAAAAGAATCTTGTGTAAATAAATTGAAATAGTTTTCTAAACCAACAAAGTTAAAATCATTCGTCATAAAATCCCAATCAGTAAAACTAATACCTAAACTAATGAAATTCGGAATAATCCAAAACAATATTAGAGGTATTCCAACTGGTATTAAAAAGAACACAGCTTTTGATAGTTTTATTTGCATTCTTGCCACCTCCTAATTCATATTGTACGAGTATATTATTAACACAATGTTGTTAATTTGTTAACTAATTGTAAAAACAACAAATTAACAAAATAAAACAACATATAAACAAACAGAAAGAAGAAGACTACTTCTCAATTTGCTAAGAAATAGTCTTCTTCTTTTGGTTATTCTATACTATTATTACTTCTACCCCATTACTTGCTAATACATTTTGCCACGCCTCATCGAGCTTAGCGTTTGTATATAATGCATCTATATCACTAAAATTCCCGCTTTTATAAAACTTTGTTAAATTAAACTTTGACTCATCTGCCATCATTACAACTTGTTTTGCATTATTCTTTAACTGCTTATATATTTGTGCATCTTCAATATACGAACATGTTAGTTCTTTTTCTAAAGAAATTCCATCACAAGAAGCAAATAACTTATTAACAGTGAAATGGTCAAGATAGTTTAACGTCATTTCTCCAGACAATGCTAATGAATTTGTATTCAATATTCCTCCAATGACTATTAACCTGCAATCAAAGGAATCATACTGTTCTTTCAGCTCAATAATTTTATTAACAGCTGGTATCGAGTTTGTTAAAATCGTCAAATTCTTTTTATCGTGTATGTAATCTAAAATTTGCATAGTTGTTGTCCCAATTTCAATAGCGATTATATCATTATCTTCTACGAGCTTACTCGCTTCCATTGCAATTTTTCGTTTCTCTTCAATATTCTCAGATCGTCGCTTATCAAAATGAAATTCTAGTGTTTGATCTTTTTTCTTAAGTGCACCACCATGTATTTTAGTAAGGGTCCCTTCCTTATGCATCATATCTAAATCTCTTCGTATCGTTTCCGTTGTAACATTTAATACCTTCGCTAAATCATTTACCATTACTCGGTTATACTTTTCTAATTCATCTAGTATGTATTTTCTTCTTTCAAATTGTGTGTACGATTTCATTTCATTAACACCTCGTCAAATTACGCAAAATATTGATTTTCTAAAAACTCTTATTATAAGAAAGACTGAATCGTTACTTTTAACATAACATCATTTACAGAAAGAAGGAACGATTATCTTTTCTATATATCGTCATAGGAACAATGATTTATATCACCTTGTTATATATTCACCATACTTTTTTATTACAGGAAGTCTATTTGTTTGGTGCCCTTTTTTATAAAGAGCAGTACTTTTTATTTTCATCTAAAATTGAAATTTACTTATCAATAAAAACACGATTAAAATAAATAATAATTTATTGTTAAACGATAAATTTCATGTTAGATTTAATAGATAATTAATAAATGAGGTGCTTTAAATGAAACAAGGATCCACACTCTTTTTAAAGACAGCTATTATCCTTATCGGTATTCCTGTTCTTGCTTTATGTATATTTTTAGTTCCTAACATAGGGAATTATGCAGCGGAATTGTACCCCGATTTTGCATTAATAAAATATCTGGTGTTACTTACTCTATATGCAACAGTGATACCTTTTTATTTTGCTCTATATCAAGCCTTTAAACTTGTAAGCTACATTGACAAGGGTAACGCCTTCTCGAAATTATCTGTTAGGGCTTTAAAGAAGATAAAACACTGCGCAGTAACAATTAGTATATTATATGTAGTAGGCATGCCACTCTTCTATCTTGTGGCAGAGAGAGATGACGCACCTGGTATTATTATACTTGGGATGCTTCTAATCTTTGCTTCAATGGTTATCGCAGTCTTTGCTGCCGTTCTCCAAAGACTTTTAAAAGATGCGATAGATATAAAATCAGAAAATGATTTAACGGTCTGAGGTGAATAACATGGCAATAATAATTAATATTGATGTAATGTTAGCTAAAAGAAAAATGAGCGTAACAGAGCTTTCAGAGAAGGTTGGAATTACAATGGCTAACCTTTCTATATTAAAAAATGGAAAAGCAAAAGCAATTAGAATTTCAACTTTAGATGCTATTTGTAAAGCATTAGAATGCCAACCTGGGGATATTTTAGAATATCAACCTGAAGATACCGAATAAAAAGAGTCCTTCTATTAATGAAGGACTCTTTTTATTGCTCATTAAGGCGCAAAACTTATTTGCCCAGTAAACAATAAGATAATCGCGATAATCCAAAAAATGAAGAAAGATGAGGAAAGTATTAATGAGATAATTACAATTGCCTTCTTCTCTGTTTGTTTCGCAATTCCAATGCTTGAAAGTATAATACCTACGCCTGTCAGAGCAATTGTAATATAACCTCCCACTATATTACCCGCATTCGCTATCCTCGTCGGAGTTATAAAAACGAATAAAAAACACATAATCCCGATGAGTAAAGATACATAGCTTATTATGCTATACTTCTTCTTGGGAACTATTTCTGTTTTCATAATTACCCACCCCTTCTATATAGCTATGAGTTCATATTAGCATGAATAACCATAATTTGGTTAAAAAAACAGATACTTCTGCAGCAATTATCCCATTTTCCCCTGGAACATATAACGCTACAAAATTAACAACACACTTGTTACGGTGACGTATACCCTTTTCATACGTATAATTAACCTACCGATAATAACTATTTGTTCTTGTTTAGTTAGTTCCACTTTACTTTCTCCTCCAAAATAAAAAGCACCCGAATGGATGCTTAGATAAAAGTTATTCATTTTTACTTTCTCTACTTTCATCATTAATGAGTTTCGAGTCTAACATGCTTCCAATATCAGGTGGCAAAGCTAACTCTATTCCAGCTACTGGTTGATTATCTTCATTAAACCAACGTTTCTTAAACTCATCCAATTCGTCATTCCTCTTATTTTTATCCATATTATCCCGCCTTTTATGTACATATGACGCACTTCACTTAATATGTACATTGAGAAAGATACTATGCTATTTTTTCAACTCTCACATAGCTTATATAATTTTCACATAATAAAAGAGCCACCAAAGAGTTGCTCTAAAAACAAAAAGCCATGTACCATGCAATAAGAATACTCAGTGCTTTCTATCGGATAAGTTTTTAATTTGGTGTTTCCACACCTTTTGTAAAAACATCTTTACTCAAATCATAATTTCCAATTTATTAATTACTATAATTATGGTAATTAATGTTTCTTTCTTCCCTTAGCTAACAACCACGATAGACACCCTTACTAAACCTATCAGCTACACTTCATTTTACATTATTTATTACTATACTCATTTTATATATAACTTGTTGAATACAGGGGGAAATAACGTATGGAAGTATATAGAAAATAAAGACTGTACCTTTAAATTGAAAGATACAGTCTTTATTAAAATTGATAGTTCTTTATAAATAACTACTTGAAAACCTCATTTCTTACACCTTCTATTTAATATCGTTACATATTACTAAATCCGCCCCATCCTTCGGCAATTCCATCTCCAAATAATAATCCTCTGCTCTCCAATACCTATTTTGAAACTTCGAAAGTTTCTTTCGTGTCTCTTCGCTTTCTCGCAGAAATCTTTTCTCTCTTGGGCAATCTAAGTACACCATATAATGAAAGAAATCTCTCCATTCTTTTCGCTGTAGAAAAACTCCTTCTACAATTATTACACCTACTAAAGGAAGATGTATTTCCTTCATTTCACATGAGTCGGTTTCATCATGATAAAAAGGTAATTCTAATTCAATGTCGCTTTGTAACTTTTGAAAAAGGTTTCGCAGCAACCAATCAATTTCCCATTGAAGGTTATAGTACTCGTACCACTCTGCAAATCCAGTATTATATCGCTTATTTCGCTCGGTAATGTGATCATCAATATGAAAAATATGAAACGAGATTCCACTTCGTTTCATATTTTCTTCTAATTTTTTAACCAATGTTGTTTTACCCGAACGACTTAGTCCGTCTATACCTAGTATAAATCGCTCATCTTTATGTTCCTGAATAACTTTCATTATTTCATTTGTGCTCATTACTTTTGCCAATCTTCTTTTAATAATGAATAAACGACCGTGTCATGAGCAACATCATTTTGAATCATATATTTTCGAAGTAATCCTTCTTCTTGAAACCCAGATTTTTTTAATAAATTACGGGAAGCTTCATTTTCTATATATACGACAGCTGCAATTCTTATAAAGTGCAACGTTTCAAATCCGTAAGCTAGCATTGCTTGCAGTGCTTCGGTTGCGTATCCTTGTCCCCAATATGTATCATCTAGCTCATAGCCAATTTCAGCTCGTTTATGGTGATTGTTAATTAAATGAAACCCACACGTACCGATTAATTGATCCGTGCCTTTCTTCTCTATCCCCCAGCGAAACACATTTCCCTCTTCATTTCGCTTTCTAAACGTTTGAATAGTCGTTTTCGCTTGCTCAATATTTTCGAAAGAGTCCATTCCGAAATAACGAATAACAGATTCTTTTGAAAAATAATGGAACATCGCTTCTGCATCTAATAGTGTAAGTTCTCTTAATAGTAAACGTTCTGTTTCTAATTTTGGAAACCCCATCCTCTTTTTCTCCCTCTATTCTAATGAACTACAAATTTCAATATAATTACCGTCTGGATCAGCAATGTAAGCAATAGTTTGTCCCCACGGTTTTACGATTGGCTCAACTAGAACTTTAACCCCTTGTTCTTTTAATTTCTCAATCGTTTCCTTTACATTCTCTACAACAAACCCTAACTCAAAATGAGAAGATTGTAGTACACCTTCTGTAAGAGGTAGTCCCGTTAACGCCTTAACATCCTCTCGTGTATTCATCGCTAAAATTGTTGCTCCCGTTTCAAATTCAATATATGTACCGTGTTCAGCTCTTATTGGTAATTTTAAAATTTCTTTATAAAACTGAAGACATTGTTCAAACTTTTCTACATATAAAATAATGTATTTCATTTTTAAGTTCATAATTATTCCCCCTTTACCTTCACCTCTAAAAATTCGACAAATGTTTTTAAAAACCTTGTACCTCATAGAGCCGAGCACAAAAAAATGAGGCCGATTTCTCGGCCCCCCAGCTTATTGGCATAAAACAGGAGATTTGGTTTGGACATAACCAGTTCGTACTTTTATTATATTTTATTTTTTCTGAATTTTAAATGCATTAAACACCTATTTATATTGAGAAAGTTTTTTTACTTGCATAAAATCATACCGCTTAAGAAATGCTACAAATGGAGGTGTATACATATGGAACCAATGCTATGTCCAAGCTGTAAAACGAACCGTACTCGCTTTAATATTCTTGAGCAACAAGTAAAACCAGTCAAATTAAATCCACAAACTGGTCAAGTAGAAGAAGAATACACAAATGAAACGATGAATGCTTTTCATATGGCTTATCAAGGACCTACTTACCGTGTCCAATGTGCTGTATGCGGGCTTGTTGAAAATCCAGAACAATTTATTAAACCTGCTCAAAATCAGTCTTTTTCATAAAATCATTACTATCCCTTATAGAAATAGATTTTTCTATAAGGGATTTTTCCTTTTAATGCGGTAGTACAAAACGTATTTCTTCCATATTATATTTTAAACTCCATACTCTTTTAGTAATATTTACATAAGAGAGGTGAAATAAATGATATTTAATAACAGATTAATGATTCCATCCGCATTACTACTATTAGTTTGCCACATGATCATACTCTACTTTTGGATTTTCGATTGGAAGAAGATAACAACTCCTTACAGTCTAGCTATATGGACTGTTTCTACTGTTTGCGGCTTTTTACTTTATTACCACTTTAAACATCAAAACTCTAATAAAATAGTATTAATCAGTAGTTCATTATTTATGATTTTTTTAGGTATTATTACTAGTAATTATTCTTTGTAACTGTTAGTTATATTCCTTAAATATATAGTCTTTTATTATGTAAAAAAGAGTGAACAAAATAAAATTACATAGAAATGAAAGAAGATGATTCCAGTATAATTATCTACGAAATCATCTTCTTTTAAAATCCACTCTTTATTATAATATTTCGCTTTTCAATTTCTTAATTTTCCAAGAGAGCCTTATAAAGAGATACATATACATACAACCAACAAACCCCAGCATAACTTTCGCCCAAATTGGCACTCTTGATTCTGTTGAACTTAAAAATGCGTTATACATTGAGGGTAATATAGTTATTGAAATAAAGGCAAAAAATTGTAGTAATTCCTTCATTTTTTGTACCTTCGTTTCCTTTTCTGAATAAATATCAGGCAACTCTTTTTCCTCTTCTACATCTTTACAAAAATAATTCCATTTTGCAAAACTCGTTACATGTTTCCATCCACACATTTCATATATTTTAATATATTCTTTTTGTTTTTCCTTTGAATCTTTATAATCCAATCTAAAATCCGCTTTATATACTACATCTTTCGGCTTAGTTTTCTTAAACGTATACATTATATTATATTTTTGTAATGCCCAGCCTTGTTGGTGCATATTCCGTAAAAAAGCTTCTTCTTTTTCTAAGCTCCATACCGCGAAAGGTTTGAATATCTTCTTTGTCTCCATCTTCCATTCACTCCCCTAATATACTGTTTCCATTCCTTACAGATCTTTGCAATCTGTTATACTCTAGCTCTAACACTTCTCTACCAAATGGTGTTAATTCGTAGCACTTCTTTCTGTCCGTAGAGGCAACTTCGACTATTAACTTTTCTTTTAGTAACTTCGTCGTATTCCCATATAAAGTACCAGGACCTAGTTTTACTTCCCCATTTGTCATCTCTTCTACCATTTGCATAATTCCGTAACCGTGCATTGGCTTCACAAGTGACAATAATATGTAATAGGTTGCTTCAGTTAACGGAATATATTTTTGCGCTTTCGCATTCATTATAACTACCTCCGATACATCGCTTCATGATATATCGACTAACGATACATCATATATCGATATTGTATAATCATATTCCAAAATATGCAAGAGTAATTTAATAACTTAATATCTATTTCTTTAAATTAAAAAATCATATCAATTTTCTGAATAATTTGTTAAAATATAGAAATATCCGTTTATATTTTGAAAGGAATGATACATATGATAAATAAATTGAAAGATAACATAAGGTCCGTTTTTGTCGGTAAAGACAATGTTATAGATCTATTACTCGTTTCATTGCTTGCTGATGGACATGTACTACTCGAAGATGTGCCTGGCACCGGAAAAACATTACTTGCAAAAACAATTTCAAAAAGCATTGGTGGTAATTTTTCTCGCGTTCAATTTACCCCTGATGTACTTCCGAGTGATGTAACAGGTATTGAATATTTCAATCCAAAAACTAGTGAATTCGAATTAAGACTTGGACCAATTATGACAAATATACTACTTGCAGATGAAATTAACCGCGCGATGCCGAGAACACAATCTAGTTTGTTAGAAGCTATGGAAGAACGACAAGTAACGCTTGAAAAGCAGTCTACTCCTCTTCCGAAACCATTCTTTGTTATTGCGACGCAAAACCCGATTGAATCACAAGGAACTTTTCCTCTTCCAGATGCACAGCTTGATCGCTTTTTAATGACGATTTCAATTGGTTATCCGGCTCCTGAAGATGAATTAAAAATGATGCGTCGTTTTCGTAACAATACACCTTTAGAAAGCGTCACATCAGTCATTTCTTTAGAAGACATTTTAAAAGCGCAGAAACAAGTGAAAGAAATTTTCGTATCAGAACCGTTAGAACACTACATTATTAAACTTGCTCACGCTACAAGAAATCATGATTTCATTGCTAACGGTGTAAGCCCGCGTGCTACATTAGCTTTAGTACGTGCCGTTCAAGCATTAGCCTTTTTACGCGGCAGAGAATATTGCACACCTGAAGATATACAATTTTTAGTTCCTTCCGTTTGGAATCACCGTATCGTCTTATCAATGGAAGGTGCCTTACGCACGACAAAAAATGAAATCACGCAAAGGATTTTAAAAGAAGTTGACGTACCTGTGGAGATTGAACAAGCATGAATGGACAGCGCGTTGTAACTGTACCTTTATTTTTTCAAATCCACATTATTCAATTAACTGTGCCCATCGCTTTACTTTTTACGTTTTTTCTGCCGCAACGAATTATTATGTTTCTCTTTTTCTTCTATTATTTATTTGCGATTTTCATTTATAAATATGTCGCTTACATAGAGAAAAGATTTCAAGTTATAAATGAAAAACAAACAACTCGGCTTTTCCCTGATGAATCCGGACAGTTTTTTATTCATTTAAAAAATGGAGCAAATATACCACTCGTTAATGGTGTTTGTTATTTTCATTTAAATTCGTCCCTTATACCGCATAAAGATCAAGGGATTGAACAAATATCAAAAACGTTATTTTCTTTCCCATTTTCACAACCTGCTCATTCAGCACAAAAATGGGATTTAACATTAACCGCAACGAAGCGTGGTGTGTTTCAAATTGAACAGTTCGAATGTGTTTTAAAAGATCCTTTTCATCTTTTAACTGTACATTTACCTGTTTTCGATAAATTAAAGACTGAAATTATTGTATACCCTACTCCTAAAGAAGTAGCCGGTTTACAAAAACTTCAGCAATTATTAACAGGTTCGTATCGAACGAATTTCTCTTTTTACAATGATGAAACATCCATTATCGGTGTAAAGCGATATGAACGTGAGTCTTTCCGCTCTATTCATTGGAAAGCATCTGCTAAAATGCAGGCGTTACAAGCGAAGCAATATGAACCTGTAAAAAATTATAGTTGGACGATTTGTCTTTCTTTAGCTGCTGATCGCGGATTCGGTTGGAAAGAAAATGTAGAAGACCTTATTTCATTTACAACATACATTTGTCAATTCGCAACGAAGCATCAAATACCGTTTGAATTATTTATTAGTGTATTAGCAGAAGCTGGTGCATTGCATTTACCATTAAACGAAGGACAAACACATTACGGGAAGGCTTTAGAGGAATTAGCACGTATTTCAGATGATAGTACGTTACTTCCGAAACAAGGATTTCTTCACTATTTAACGAGAAAAAGAGAGCGCTCATCAACAATGATATACATTGGTACGCAGAAGCATGAGCTCCCTCTTCTATCTCAGCCTACGTTTCTCATTAATAATGAAGGGATGGTGGAAAAGCTTGAAAACTTGGCTCTATCACGTTAATGACTTTATTCTACTCCTCCTTCTTTCATTATTAACGGAAAGAGATGAACTCATTGGTATTGCAATATTTTTAACAACAGGCTATGTAGGGGTATTTCTTATTCATAAATTAATGAAGAAAAAAACAACAGGGTTTGTAATACTGTTAGTTATTCAAATAGTCGGTTTTTCTTTCCTTCTCCCTTTCTCTTTATTTGGAACAATTATGTTACCGCTTTTCTTCTTTATCGTACACGCGGTCGGACCTGGCTATCCAGTTCAAAAATCGTTAGGCGGTATTGTATGGTTTGTCGTTTCAGCAATATTTTATGCCCCCTTTCCGCCATTGTGGAAAGTGTTACTATTAGCTTTACACATTATGATTACCTTTTGGTTAACCGGGGCAAATCGTAAACAACAACTATTACGTTTTGCTTCTATCATTACGATTGGTGTAATGAGTATGTTAATTGTTCAAGTGTTCCCTTTTATTCGACTTATGTTTGGTTTTATGACAGAATTTATCGCATTAGGAGTCGGCTATGCTCTAATGCCATTAATTAAAGCAGCTGAAATGAAAGATACAGAAGGAGTTTGGGCAAATAAAGGACATCTCTTAAAGCCACGAATTGAAGACGGGAAAAAACTTCCTGATTTTGACCCAATACTCATAAATACCGCTACAATAATAGTCTGTACAGTCATCGCTATTTATGTCGTAAGGAAAATAATAAAAAATCGAAAACATTTAAGTTTACCAAATATGCCTATCTTCGAATCTACTATCATTGCTGATAAAGAAGGAACCGGTCAAAAACGGTTCAAACGAAATAAACCACCAAATAACGAAATTCGGAAAGAAATTTTCAAACTCGAGAGCAAACTATCCCCCCCTTTAAACCGAGAGCGAGGAGAAACGGTTGAGGCTTGGTTAGAAAGAATAAATCTTGAAGAAGGTGCAAATATTCAGAGTCATATTATTATAGATGCTTATAATGCAGTAAGATATTCGAATCGTGAGGATATGATACTACTTCAAGAATTTAAGGAAGAGATTCATAAACTTTACTTGTATCAGAAGAGTTTGAAGAAAAGAAAGAAATAACATAACAAAAAAGACTCCTATTTTCATAGGAGTCTTTTTATACTTCTAAGTTACTTTTTAAATTGAAGCATTTTTCCCTGCTTCAATTTCTAACGACTCTTCATACCACCAAAGTGTTTCTTCAGGGTCTTCTTTAGCGATTAGGTGTGCTTCCTTTTTCGTTTCAACTGTAGGATATGAACCTTTAAGTGCACGTCCTGAAGTTGTAACGAATAATACACTAAATGCAACTAATCCAATAATACTTACACCTGCTAAATAAAATGCCGGTGCAAGCGGGTTACCGGTTGCATGAACTAAGTATGAACATACGAGCGGTGTTGTTCCACCGAATATCGATACAGAAATATTAAATGAGATCGAAAGTGCTCGATAACGTACATCGGTGAAAAATAGTGATGGTAATAATGAAGGTAGTGTTCCTTCATATACACTTAGGAAGAATCCTAAAATGAAAATACCTGCAAATATAGCTGCAATATGTCCATTACCTATTAGTAAAAATGCTGGAATTGCAAATACTGTTAAACCAAGTAAACCAATTTGCACGACACGTTTATTACCAATTTTATCACTTAATTTACCGAAATAAAGGGCCAGTGGAATCATAAGTGCCATCGTAATAGAAATAATTAATAAGCCAGTTGTTTCTTTGACTTTAAGTACTTGAGTTAGATAAGAAGGAATATACGAAAGAATCATATAATTTGTAATATTAAAGAAGGCGACAATAACTGTGCTTAATAAGAAGTCTTTTTTGTGATATTTTAATATATCCATAAATGAAAATTGTTCGTTGTCTTCAGATTCCTCTTGTGCTTTTTCCATCTCTTCAAAGATGGGAGATTCATCTAAATGACGGCGTAAATATAAACCGACCAAACCAATTGGTGCAGCTATTAAGAAAGGAATACGCCAGCCCCAGCTGAGCATTTGTTCATCTGTTAACAATAACGTCAAAATGGTAACAATTACCGATGCAGCAATGTAACCTGAGAGTGTTCCAATTTCAAGACCACTACCGAGTATACCACGCTTTTTATCTGGAGAAGATTCTGCGATATAAACCATTGCACCTGAATATTCGCCGCCTGTAGAGAAGCCTTGAATCATTCGGGCAACTAAAAGTAGTATTGGTGCCCATACACCAATTTGTTCATAGGTTGGTAGTAATGCGATGAATAATGTAGAAAGTGCCATTAAAATAATAGTAGTACTTAACACGATTTTTCGGCCGTACTTATCTCCTATTCTACCAAAGAATACACCTCCGATTGGTCGAACGAGAAAGGCTGCTGCAAATGTACCGAATGTAAGTACAAGTTGCAATCCACTATTATTAACACCTGAGAAGAATAATTGACTTAAGATAACCGCTAAATACGCGTATAATCCGAAGTCAAACCACTCCATTGCATTCCCTATACCAGTAGCAATTACTGCTTTCCTGGCTTGTTTAGGATTGACAATATTAACGTCTTGAGGTTCAAAATTCAAATCATTATTTTGTTGCATATAATAAAACAGCTCCTTATTTAATTTAACTTCTTTAAGCACACCTTCTCTTATTGAATAAAATTAATTAGAAGCACTTAAGGAAAATTAATGTCTCCTTATCTGTTATTATTGTTTCACATAATTAATTATTTGTCCAATGAGATGCTCCTTAGGTTAATTAATTTTAGTATTATAAAAAGCTGAAGAAGGCGCTATATGAGTACCTTTTTCAGCTTTTTATTTTTTTACGTAATTTTATTTTTTTACCACTATTTTCTTCCTATTTGCATTAAAAATAAGGTGATTTTTCATTAAAGTTTTTAAACACTTGTAGCTGCTAAACTATGCATACAAGAGATAAACTCATTAACAAATGTATCGATTTCTTCTTTTGTAATTATATATGGCGGAAGTAAACGGATGATGTTCCCTTGTGTAACGTCAACTAACATCCCTTTCTCCATTAGCTTTACCTGTAATTTCTTTACGTTTTCATTCGTATCATTCAAACTAATTCCAAACATCATACCAGCATGGCGTACTTCCTGAATATAATAAGAATTTTCTTTCTGAATTTCTTGCAATTTATCATTTAGATAGTGTGACGTTTCATACGCTTCTTGCATTAAACCATCGTCAATCAATGTATTTAAAACCGTTAACCCTAAAGCGGTTCCCATTGAAGAATGAGCAAACGTTGTGCCGTGATCTCCTGGTGCAAATACATCACATAATTTTTCACCTACAATAATTCCCCCTAGCGGTATCCCGCCTCCTGCTCCTTTGCCAATTTGAATAATATCGGGTGTAATATTGAAATTTTGATAAGCGAATAGTTTTCCTGTTCTCCCCATACCACTTTGTACTTCATCGACTATGAGAAGTACATTATATTTATCACATAGATATTGAACACCATGTAAATATTCACTTGATAAAGGATAGATCCCCCCGCTTCCTAAAACAGGCTCTAACATAATTGCAATGGGATTTTCGTTAATAATTATTTCTTCTAATTGTTCTATATTTTCACGTTCCACTTCATATACAGGAATCGATGTTTTAGGGAAATTTTGATATACATTTTCTTGTCTCGTAAAATGTAACGCCCCTAATGTTCGCCCGTGGAAACTATCTTTCAGCACAACTACTCCGTCACGTTCTTCATTCGTAATAGATTTATATTTATCAATTAATTTTAACGTCGTTTCTGTCGCTTCCGTACCAGAGTTTGTAAAAAAGACCTTTCCGTTTTTTAAAGAGCAATCAACTAATTTCTTTGCATACTCAATCGCAACTGGATTTAAAAAATGAAATGGAAGATGCAACGATTTCGTAACTTGTTCCATTGTTGTTTGCACAATTTTAGGGTGATTGTATCCTAATACGTTTACTCCTACACCAGAAAATAAATCTAAATACTCTTTACTATCTACATCATAAAGTTTACTTCCTTCTCCTCTTTCTATCGCAACCTCCGTACGACAATACGTAGGCATAATGTATTCTTTATCTAATTGAAACCAATCCGACATTTTAAATTCCTCCTAGTTATTTCCCCTGTTTATTTATGTTCATTCTCTATAAATTCATGTATAAATTCATTTTTCAGATTAATATTTTAATAGGAATTTCCTTCCCGATATTCATTTTTCCATAATTTCTTCTATTTCAACAGGTCCACTACATACGTGTTTTTTTCATCTAGCGGTCTGTTACTAGTTTGAACTTTGCGTGTCATACATAATCAACGCTATAAAATCATATTTAGTAACAATGGACAAAAAAGATTTGGAGGCTATATCGATGGATGAAAAACATGATAAACAGCGGGAATCTTTATTAGGAGAATCCTTTAATATCAATCGAGAACTTAATGAACCAGCCAAACATCACTCTCAAACAGTTGGTTCACGTGGACCTATTTTAAAGCAAGATAGTGTACTTCACGAGACGTTACAAGAATTTATTCACGAAAAAATTTTAGAAAGACCTGTTCATGTAAAAGGATTTG
This sequence comes from Bacillus nitratireducens, assembly GCF_036320425.1. Classification (NCBI taxonomy): domain Bacteria; kingdom Bacillati; phylum Bacillota; class Bacilli; order Caryophanales; family Bacillaceae; genus Bacillus; species Bacillus nitratireducens. Next base: position 103,919 of record NZ_JAUMJO010000004.1, on the reverse strand, counting down.
GTGCGTTCGGTTATTTTCAAACGATCTATCCAATGTCAGAACATACAAAGTTAAGTTTTCTACAAAATTCTAATGAGAAAGTTCCTGTTATGGTTCGATTTTCATTAGCTGTTAGTACGAAAGGAACACCTGACACTTCTAGAAATGTACGCGGTTTTTCTACAAAGTTTTATACAAAGGAAGGCATTTTCGATCTTTTATGTAATCACATTCCTGTCTTTTCTGTTCGTGATCCGATGCGTTTCCCTGAAACGATTCAAGCGTTGTTACCTTCACCTATAAATAACTTAATAGACCCGAATAGATTTTGGAGATTTGTCGCTAGAGCACCTGAATCCATTCATTTCGTTGTCCATTTATACTCTGATGCTGGTACGGCCAAAAGTCTTCGCCACATCCCAGGACATAGTGTTAATACATATGTTTGGAGAAATGCAGAAGGTACTCGAAAGTATGTAAAGTATCATTGGTACCCATTTGAAGGTGTACAATTCATTACTAGTGAGGAAGCAAATAAACTGGCTGCCGAAAACCCTGATTATAGCGGGAAAGATTTATATGATGCAATTGCAAATGGTAAACCAGTGGAATATGGTTTATATGTCCAGCTCATGGATCCGAAAGATGAAGCACATCTTTCTTATGACCCTTTAGATGATACAAAGGTATGGGATGAAAAGTCGTATCCTCTTATACCAGTCGGCAAAATGATATTAAATAAAAATCCTGAAAATTATATGGAAGAAGTAGAAAAAGTCGCTTTCTCCCCTTCTAATTTACTAGACGGCGCTGAATTATCAGATGATAAAATGCTGCAAGGACGCGCTAACATTTATAGTGATTCACAAAGAAGAAGAATTGGACCTGAATTTCGCAAAATAACAATTAACCAACAGCAAAATTGGACACCTGCTAATCAAATAACGAGCGGTGACGGAAGATACGTTGAAGGTAAACTTGAAAGAACTTCTATTACGAAACAGGATGACTTTACGCAGCCTAGTGAATTTTATGCGAAGTTAAAACCGATTGAAAAAGAACATCTTGCTAAAAACTTAGCTAGTGATTTGAAAGTTATCTCCGATGATATTAGAAAGGTCGTTTTAGGGTATTTTCATAAAGTGTCAACTGATTTGGTGAAGAGGATTGAAAGTGCGATGCAAAAGCTTTAAGTATAAAAAACGTCATTTTAAAATAAAAAATGACGTTTTTTTATGGCGAAATTACTAGGAATTCCAACCACTTTATTTACAATTATTAACGAAATTTTCCGCATTCAAAATTCCGTTATTTCATTTTAGATTATGGTACTCATTTCTCTTTTTCAAATATTTTTTTTCACATTGTAACGGCTTGAATTTCACTTTTTTCCCTTTCTTCTTTTTCGTTTCTATAACGATCCATTCCCCTTTTTCAACATCTAGGTTTAAGTGTTTCATTACATTGATATTATCTTTTTCTTTATAAAGTAAAAATGCTTCTTGTACCCTCATGAATAAGCTAGGCTGCTCGCTAAATCCACCACTATCATAAATTTTAGTTAGCGAATTATAATAAGAATCATTTTCCCACCCACCATACATCAAATACGCAGCCTCCAGATCTCTTTTACTTACTTCCCAAAAACTATGTTCATCAATTTTTAAATTAAATGTGGATTTAATATCACTTATTATATTTTTCACATGCTTGTCATCTCGAATTTTCCTTTTTTCAAGACAATCAGAAGATAGCTCTGGTGCATCTGTTTGAGAATGTACAACTTGTTGAATAGATACACATAATATAAATACACTTAAAATATACAATATTTTTTTCATACTTACGTTTCACCTCAAGTAACTTAGATACTATATTATTTGAGGCTTGCAATATTCTTATGCTAACAATGTGAAAGGCCCTATAAATTGGACTTTTATAGGGCCTTTCATATTAACATTGCTTTATCAAATTCACCGGTGAAGCCACTACCTTACTATTTTTCACATCATATAGTCCTATAGGCGTTACCCGTATAAAAGGCAGGTGCGTCGCAGAAAAGAATAAAATGGTAAATGCCGGATCGTCATATGCGTAGCCACGCTCTTGCAATAATTTCACCATCTGTTTCTCTTCCTGTATTAATTCATTCATTTTCAAATTAGACATAATCCCGAGCAATGGTAATGCAATTTCGTGTAATACTTCATTCTTTTCAGCTATTACCATTCCCCCGCCAAGCTCTTTTACTCTATGAAAAGCTGTAAGCATATCTTCTTTATTCTTCCCAATAAGAATGATGTCACCTGTACCAGAATAAGTGCTAGCAAGGCCTCCTAATTTTTTTGCAAAGCCTTTTACAACTGTATTCACTCGCCACGTACCATCACGAGCAATCATCATAAGAAAACACTCATCATGATTTAGAGAAAGTTCATCACGGTTTAAATCGATTTCACTCATATATGGTTTTGTTATAACGTTATTTAATAATTGTATACCCATTTTATGAGAAAAAATCATATCCTCTTTTTCTATGGACCAGTTTAATAATAATGGCGTTACTTTGAATTTACTCCAGTCTATATGTAATGATGCATTTTTGTTTATTCCGTCACGCTTCATCCATTTCCCCTTTGCAATTACACTTATTGGAATCGGATTTTCTTTACTTTCCAAAATATTAATATTAGCAATTCTACCTGTCGCAATTGAACCATGTAAATGCTCCACATTATAATAACGAGCAATATTATAGCTTGCCATATGATAAGCATCAATTACTGGAACCCCTTGCTTTATCGCTATTTCTATCATCCTATTCGTCATTCCATTTTCATAAAATGACGGATGTGAGCCGTCTGTAGTGAGAATGAATCTATCAAACTGCTTTACTCCTAGTTCTAGCAATTCTTTCAGTAAAACTTCTAAATCTGGGCGGATTGAAGAATTCCTAAGGGAAACAGTGTAACCTTGCATAAGACGAGCGAAAGCTTCCTGCCCTGTCATCGCTTCATGATCACAATCTGTACCTAACAGCTTTAACTTTGCTAAAGTCGTTTCAGATGCTCCTGGAAAATGCCCTTCCACTTTTTTATGTAATCGTTTCGTTTCCTGCACCCAATATAACATTTCATCATCGCCATGTAATAACTTTGGCCACGCCGTTAGCTCACCGCCTTGAAGAACTGCTTTATGCTTAAGCCACCCTATTATTTCTTCACGATTAAATAAAGATTCGCCGTTTTGCAATTCAGTTTGCCCATCAAAACGACACCACCAATACATACTTGCTGGAATCTTTTCAAATTCATCTAATACACGAAATGCTTCTTCACGTTGTAATGTGAAAAATAAAGTTAAATTATCATTAATAAACGTCGTCGTCCCAAATTGCATCGCATAATTTGCTAAAGTTTCAGGATTATATAATTGATATGGATGTGCATGCGGTTCTATGTAACTTGGAACTATATACTTTCCATCACAATCAATGACTTCACATTCGTGTAGTTGCTCTGGTAGTTTTTCTCCTACATATATAATGCGGTCATCATAGATCCAAATATTTGCTTGCACCCACTCGCGCATATAGGAATTTAAATATGTTGCATTCTTGAACAAAATGTGCGGACTTCTTTTGCCATCTATTACTTCAACATGTTCTCTTAATTGCTTGTTACTCCATCTAAACTGATTTTCTCCCAATGAATTTCACTCCAAATCAATTTACTTTTATTTATTAAAATAAAAACAATTAACTAACTAAAGTATTCTCCATTCATTACTCCCCTGTATAGCCCTATACCTTTCATTATATGAAATGATTATAAAAATAACAATTTTCAGAATTATAAACTCTCTTTGATCCTCAATAAAAAAGGATGTCGTGTAACTGACATCCTTTTTTATACTAAACTATAAGGTTGAATTACACTTGATGTCATACTATGAATGCTAATACTTTCCTTTAAAGCAGGATGCCATTTGCATTCTTTTCATCTATTTCTTAAATTCTATTTGCATCATTTTATTAAACTGTTTAAGAATATCAACCGGACCTAAAGAGTTAACATTGACAGCAAATGTATGCTTGCCTCCAATTACTCCGCCAGCAAAAGTCATAAACCCAGGAATTGCTCCTCCGTGACCCCAAACTGAAATACCGTTTGGAAGTTTAGTCTCATAGATTCCAAGGCCATATGCATCACCAACACCTTCTCCTTCTGTAGGAACTGTAGTAAGCATTTCTTTTAGCTCACGTTCCTTCAGTAACTTACCACCGAGTAAAGATGAAAAGAATTTATTTAAATCGTCCGCATTAGAAATCATATCTCCAGCTGAACTACCTATACTCGGATTATAATACGTTACGTCTTTCAGCTCACTCGTTCCGTCAATTTTCAAATACCCTCGAGCATGATTATTTCCTGGAATAACGGTTGAATTCCCTGGTAAAAATGTGTTTGACAAGTCCAGAGGTTCAATAATTCTCTTTTCAATTTCTTCCGCATAACTATTTCCAGTTATTTTTTCAATAAGCATTCCTAGTATTACGTATCCTGTGTTTGAATATGACCATCCCTTACCTGGTGAAAAATCTTGTGGATAAGAAAGTCCAATTTTCACTAATTCTTCAGCTGTATACGATTTTCTTGTATTCGTAAAGTCCGCGTCTTTTGACTTTAAGTATTCAGCTATACCACTCGTATGATTCAAAAGTTGACGTATCGTAATTTGATTGCCATCATACCCATTTCCTTTTACGAGACCCGGTAACCATTTTTCAATTGGATCGTCAAGTTGCACGCGATTTTCTCCTACTAATTGAAGAACAGTCGTAGCAGTAAAAGTCTTCGTCACACTAGCAATCCGAAAGCGATAATCTGATTTCATCGATTTCTTTGTACTTAAATCCGCGACGCCAGCATTATAACTACTAATTTTTCCGTTATTATACGTCTTAGCTAGTACCCCTGGCGCTCCAATTTGGATTGTTTCCTGCATGACTTGTTTCCAACCATTCCGATTCTTTTGATCCTGCGCTTCTGACGAACTAGAAATATTTTGAGTAGACTCTGCTTTTACAGTAAAACCTGGTGTGAATAAAGTAGTACCCGCTAATAAAATTGCCAAACTCGCTAACTTAATAGAATAACATTTTTTCATAAGGCTTTCTCTCCTCTATTCATATCATATTGATTCAAGCTATACTTTCATCCTATATGATAAAACTCTCTTTTTTCTTATCCATTCCTTACGAAATACTTACGTTCAAAATTTGATACGATCGGCTGAGAAAAAGCGTTTATCCAAATATAAAAAGAGAACATAACAAAAGTTATATTCTCTCCTCAACTTATTCATATCGTAAACACTCAATTGGATCTAATTTGGCCGCCTTATTTGCTGGTAATATACCAAATACAATACCGATAAACATAGATATCCCAACCGACATTAGTCCTAAGTTTACTGAAACGATTAAAGGCCACTCTGCAAAAATCGCAATTAACCATGCAAAGAATACGCCAAGTATAAATCCGATTAAGCCACCTAATGCTGTTAAAATACAAGATTCAATAAGAAATTGCATTAATACTTTACTACGCGTTGCACCAAGTGCCTTTCGGATACCAATTTCACGCGTACGTTCTGTTACAGATACAAGCATTATATTCATAACACCGATGCCACCTACTAATAATGAGATTCCAGCAATTCCACCAAAAACCATTTTCATCATATTCGTAGATTCGTCTAAATCTCCCATAAATTCGTCTCCATCTTCTGAAGCTTTGAATTTATGTTCAAATTTTGGCGATTTGATTTCATTTATTCGTGCCACTGCTTCTTTTCCAACACTTTCTCGCTCCTCTCTAGTATGTAATTTTACTGTGATTGTATCGTATTCACTTACTCCTGAAATTACTGGCGTATTTTCAAGTGATGTATACCCTGCAGGACTTGGAGAAATAAACCTTTCTTCACTTTTGTAAACTCCAATAATTTTATAAGGTTTTCCTTTTATATCAATGTACAGATCATCTTCCCACTCATGAAATAATTTTGTAAATGCCGCTTCGTTTATAATTACAACTGGCGTTGGTTGTTCTAACTCTCGATCATTTAACTCTCGTCCATGGGTAATTGTTAGTTTATTATCCTCCATAAAATTACCTGTTCCACCATTTAAACTTAATTTTGTTCCTTTTGCACCAGAAAATACTTTCACGTCCATACTTACATTCGGATACACAGCCTTTACTCCTTGAACGGACTCGATCCGCTTTATCATTTCAGGGGTAATTTTTGCATTCTCTGTACCGTAATCAAGATTTTCGTAAAAGATGGTTACTTCATCATCTTTCCCTTGGCTTAACTCTGCTTTCAGCTTCTCATTCGATCCATCGCCCATTGAAATAATTGTGATAATTGCACTAATTCCAATTATGATTCCGAGCATCGTTAATATAGAGCGCATTTTATGTGCAAAGATAGAAGATATAGCCATGCGTATATTTTCACTTATATTCAACTTTATCCTCTCCAATCTTGGACAATATTTCCGTCACGAATTACAATTTGGCGCGCTGCCGCTTCCCCAATTTCACGGTCATGAGTAATAATAATAATTGTTGCACCCTGTTTGTTTAACTCATAAAAGAGGTCCATAATTTGTTTACTTGTTTTCGTATCCAGTGCACCCGTTGGTTCATCAGCTAATATAAATTTCGGATTATTTACAATCGCCCGAGCAACAGCGACACGCTGCTTTTGCCCGCCTGATAGTTCATTTGGAAGATGGTTTGATCGTTCGGCAAGTCCTACTTTCGTTAGGGCTGCTAATGCACGTTTACGCCTTTCTTTTTTATCTACCCCTGCATAAATAAGGGGCAACTCCACATTTTGTAATGCTGTTAAGCGCGGAAGTAACATGAAATTTTGGAACACAAAGCCAATTTCTTCATTTCGAATGTGTGCTAATTTTGTTTCAGACATGCTTGATATATTTTGACCCGCTAATGAATAAATCCCAGCCGTCGGTTTATCTAAACAACCAATAATATTCATAAGCGTTGATTTCCCTGAACCAGACGGACCCATAATCGAAGTAAATTCCCCTTCGTTAAGTGTTACATTTATACCATGTAATATTTCAACTGTTTCTTCCCCATTTTGAAAAGATTTCGTGATGTCTTTTAATTCGATCATTGAGTGGTAACCTCCATACCATCAACCATATCCTTTTCCGGTTTAGAAATAATTTGATTATCTTTTTTCACACCAGAAACCTTCGCCTCGTTGTCTGTTTCAAAATCAATATTGATAGGTTGTTCCTTTGCTTTACCGTCTTTCACAATAAATACAACGTTTTTATCACCCTTTTTCACGATGCTGCTTTTCGGAATCACTGTTCCGTTTGCTTCGCCGGTTTTACTTATTACATTGACATGAAAACCCGTTTGTAATTCTTCAGAGTTGTTTAGTGTAACAACAAATGGATAATTAGAAATTGTGTTATTCTCATCCGCACTTTTTATTGGTGTTGTGCCAATTTCCGTCACAGCTCCTGTCCACGCTTTATCTTTTATTATTTTTGACGTAATAGAAACCTCTTGTCCGACTTTCACTTGAGATAATTCATATTCAGATAGTTGACCTTTCACTTTCAAAGAACCAGCTGTTCGAATCGTAACTCCGCTCATTCCTGCTTTCCCATCTGCTTCTTTGCTAATCTCTTCAATCACACCATCAGCAGGACTAGTAACCGCTAAAGCATTCGTCTTTTCTTTAATTGCCTGTATCATTTGATTAGCCTTTTCAACTTCAAACTTCTTCATTTCAAGTTGTGTTTCCTGTCCTTGCATTTCTTGCTCAGCTGCTTGTAGCATCGCTTTTTCTACACCACTTGCTTTATCCTTTTGCAGCTTTTGTTTCGCATTATCAATTTGCTTCTGCAGTAACGCTACTTCTTTTTCAGCTAACTTTTTTTGCGTATCTGCTTCACTTTTTTCTAGTTTTATAGATGCATCACTGTATTTAAAAAGTAACTGTCCTTTTTTTACTTCATCACCTTTTTTCACTGCGAGCTCATAATTCCCTTTTGATAGATCGAACGCAATCATTTCAATACCATTCGGAATAACTTCTCCGCCAAATTTCTGAGCATTTTCAATTTTTTTCTCTGTAATTTTATACGTATCATATGCCATCGCTACTTCCGGACTACTACCTGCTAAACCAAAATATGTTCCAGCCCCAATCCCGGCAATTAATACACCGATAAGTAATACTTTCTTTTTCTTTTTCATCTACATGTCACCTTTTCATATACTTTTATTTCTTCTTTTGGAGAAGACGATTTTTAGTATATATTTGGTTTCTTAATAATTTCTCGTATGTTTTCTTAAGTTTTTCTTAATATAAGAAGTTCGTATAAAGATTAACAATAAAAAAGAACGTGTTTTCAATTTATGAAAACACGTTCTCTTACATACTTAAAACCCTATATCAACTTTTTATTTCATTCACTTTTACCATCCTGCACTAGCGTTTATACCATTTCCGATAATAGTAAGAAGTAGTGGCCATAGTACTGGCCCTAACGTAAGAAATAGATTTAGCAATATAAGTATTCTATATCTTCCAGGGATATTATAATTTTTACGATTAACAAATACTACAAAAACTAATAATATTATGGTCGTTACAAATAAAAGTAACACTAACAACCAATACCAAACCATTAAACTGAGACTCCATGGTGTTAATAGCTCGTGTATTATACCAAATATGATTCCTAATACTCCAAAACTAAAGGTAGTAACTGTTGCTTTGATAAACAATTTACTTAATTTTTTATCGTATGTATACTTACAATATAAATCTATTAATGTGTATAAAGATAAAAATGCCATTAATACACCTACCCAAGACAATAACCAGTCTCCGCCTCCTCTAACTAACATAAACAGAAACCAACACATCCCTGCTGCAGAAAAAATAAAGGAAAGAAGTATGTTTTTCAATACCGGTTTCATTCTATTTTCACACCCTTACAAAAATTTAATAATAAAATATAATTTTTTATTTATATGCTACCCATTAATTCTTTAACTCTAGTACATCACTTTTTCATTCTATACTAATGAAACAAACATAATCTCATAAAGAATTTAACGAGCAATACTCTACTAAGGCAACCTTTTCCCATTGGTAGCGATATAAAAAAGTAAGTATACACTACCACGTAATTAAATATAAGTAAATAAAATTAATTTACAGTTAATTTTATTTACTTATCTACTTGTTATATCCGCCATCTTTTTTATTTCATTATAGTACATCTTCTATTATTCATGTCGTCCTTTTCCATCCCGCTCTATCCACCGCATAGTCTTCTTAACATCTAACTCCGTATACGTCTTTTCACCATATCGAACAGACTCATATATCGGAATAATATCTCGTGTTCTACAGATTCTGCTTAACCACTGTTGCATCGTTTCATAAGACCTTCGCTGTTCGTGAAATGGTAAAGTTCTTTCCCATTCAACTAACGTTTTCCTTATCGTATCAGTAGGCAATGACTTTTCTGACTGATCAATGATTTTTTCATCTTTTATAGTTCTTACCACAGTTTGCTTTGTGACCGATTCTTTCTCCTGTATTATTTCAGTTTTCGTCAACCTTTTCCTAATGTACTTGTAGATGGAATATATAATTGACATTACAATAATCACATAAAAAGCTATACTAATCCATGAGCTTGAGAGCATAGAAAATACGTCTCCCCATGAACTTTCCCTTTCAAAACCTTTAAATTTTTTACCCGTTGTCGTTCTATTCCCATTATCTCCTACCTTTGTCTCTTCCAAAGGTCTGCCATAATCTTCATTATTTTCATTGTTTATTGTTTCCTTATAAATTTCTTTAGGTTTCTTTTCACTAAAAAAACGCTCTTTTACTATGTCTTGTACATGCACAATACCTTGTGATAACGTGATCGCACTAACCACAAAGAAAAGTAGTATTAAAACTCTTACACTCCAAAACTTCACCTTCATATGCCGCTTTTTATTCAACATAACATAAGCCCTTTCTTATTCTTTAATTACAATCCATTTATTCGTTCTACTATATTTCCTTGGAGAAGTACCAAGAATTAAAGGAACCGCATCCAATTCCTTGCGACGAAAGCCAGCTGTGTAAAAATAAGAAGAAGATACAGGCGTATCTTGGTCCGATATTGAGGCAAGTACCTTTAATACATTTTGCAAATGTTTCCGATTATCCCCGTTCTTTATATGCAATAATCCGTTATCTTTCACGCTGTTAATCCATAATTCAAATGAACACTCTTGCATGAGCAGTTGTTTGCATATGCCTGCGGTTAATTCAATAAGCTCTTCAATATCATTTCGTAAAGAAACGCCATTTTTATTTTGTAAATTGAGATAAATCGCATATTTATCAGATTGTGTTCGTTCATATTTTTTCGCAGTTATCGTCCCTGTTTTGGCCGTTGCACTCCAATGGATAGAACGAAAATCTTCATTTTCATAAGACTTCACTCCCATTACTTTCGTTTCATCATATAGCGGAGAAGACATCGCTTTTCGAAATCCACGTGACCATTCTTGTAATTCAGGAACTTGCATTTTCGGAACGGCTGGTAAAACTAAATAGGACGGCGTATCAACTTGTTTATATGTTATATGTTTCGTTATGAATCCAAATGGATCAGTAATAACAATTTCAACTTCTTCCCATTTCGCGATACCTCTTTTTAATGCTACAGCTTGTAAATCAAATGAAACGGTCCCTCCACCTTTTATATTGAAATTCAAATAATAATTTGAACCTGTACTATGATTTTTGTTTAGTTCATCATGATTCCAAGTTAGCTTGTTTTCACATTTAAATCGAAATACGATATTGAAAATAGGAAATATCGACTTGTTTGAAATTTTCAATTTGCACATATTTGTTTCACCTATAAAAACGTTCGAATTACCTTGATTGTATTTCCAGTTAACGCGAGATACTTTCCGAATATATATATGCGTAGCGCCTATTAAAATTAAATACAAAAATACGAGAGATAATATGAGTAGATTACTTGAAAATACACATAAAATAACGGCTACAACTGACATAACTCCTATTACGAAAGGCTCCGCTAAAGGTGTATACACAAGCTGTTGATTCATCGTACATTCTCCACTGGCACACTAATCGTATGAAGAATTTCTTTCATGATTTGTTCTTTCGTCGTTTTCATCTCCCCTTCAATCGTTAGCGTTAAACGATGAGCACAAACGGATGCAGCTAGTAGTTTTATATCATCTGGTGTACAGTAATCTCTTTCATTTAATATTGCTCGTGCTTGGATTGCCCGCATAAATGCCAATGTGCCTCGCGGGCTTACACCAATTTCAATTAACTCATGCTTACGAGTTGCTTCAATAATTTCAAGAAGATAATCTTGCACATCATTCCCTACTAACACTTCCCTTGCACGTTTTTGTATATTTATTATTTCTTCACTCGAAATAATAGAATGTAGCGTTTCTAATGGATCATTCGTTTGAAAGCGATTCATCATTTCCTTTTCTGCTTCCCTCGTAGGATAACCTTGTCGTATAGTAAGTAAAAATCGGTCTAATTGAGCATCAGGTAAAGGAAATGTACCAGCCGATTCAAGAGGATTTTGCGTTGCAATTACTAAAAAAGGTTCTGGTAATGAATGTGTCTGTTTCGCAATTGTAACAGTACGTTCTTCCATAACCTCAAGTAACGACGATTGTGTTCTCGGTACAGCTCGATTAATTTCATCCACTAATACTATATTTGCAAAAATAGGCCCTAACCTCGTTTTAAAATCTGATTCCTTCACATCAAAATATTCGAGACCAATAACATCTCCAGGCAAAGTATCCGCTGTGAATTGAATTCTTTGAAATTTAGCGTCTACACTTTTAGCCAAACTTTTCGCTAATGTTGTTTTTCCCGTCCCAGGTACATCTTCTAATAAAACATGTCCTCTTGCTATAAGGGCTATCGCTGCGAGTTCAATCGATTCATCTTTTCCTATAATGACCTTTGAAATATTGTTAGTGATTTTCTTTAATATGTTCATACATTTCACTACCCCTTTAAATATTTTTAAAATTAAGAATATTTATTTTCCAAATTATAACACATTACGTTAGAAGTAAATATATTCCTATCAAAATAAAAAAGATAACCTCAGCCATATGCTAAAGTCATCTTTTTCTACCTAATTATTTTACTAGTTCACCACTATAAACTTTTATATCAAGTGGAGCAGTTAAAAATTGTGGTGCTTTGCTAACGAAAGATGTAAAGTGTTCACTCGTATTATGACTCGCAACTGCTGCTTCATCTTTCCATACTTCTACCATCGTATAAACACTTTCTTTTTCCGTATCTTTATAAAGATCATAAGATACATTTCCACTTTCTTCTCTTGAACCATGAAGTAGTGGCTGAATTTCTTCTAAAAATGATTGTTGTTTTGCTGGATCTACTTGAAATATTGCGTGAATAATAATCATGGTGTTTCCCCTCTCATATCTCACTTATTTCTGTATTTATAAAATTACTTCCACTCAGCAACTTTTTCAACTGGAAGACGTACTGATTGGTAACCACTGTCTGCTGCTTTTCCGATTGAAATTAACATTACTGGTACGTGACGCTCTTTGTCTAATCCGAATGCTTCTGCGATTTGGTCTTTTTCAAATCCACCAATTGGGCAAGTGTCATAACCGTGAGCACGAGCTGCTAGCATAAATTGCATTGCTACAAGACCACCATCAATTAAAACAGTATCTTTCATTACTTCTGGTGTAACCATTGAGAAGTAACCTGAAAGTTTTTGCATTTGATCTTCTTTTACTTCGGCTGGCATTAAACCACGTTCAACTGCTGTACCGTAAATTTCTTCTGCGTTATCAAAGTTGTTTAAGTCACCAAATACAGCAATCATCGCTGAAGATGTTTCTACTTGAGATTGATTGAATTTCGCAAGTGGCGCAAGTGTTGCTTTTGCTTCGTCACTTTCAATAACAAGGAATCTCCATGGTTGCATGTTTACAGATGATGGTGCAAGTGTTGCTTCTGTAAGGATTTCTGTCATTTTTTCTTTACTAATTTTCACTGAAGGATCGTACTTACGAATTGAACGGCGTCCTGTTAAAATTTCGTTAAAATCATTTGTTTTTACTGAGTTAGTCATAGTTGTATTCTCCCTTTTTAAAGTTCTTTTATATTTTCTTGAATGCGGTCTAACATCGTTAAAAGATTGTCGCGCTCTTCTTCACTTAATCCTTTAAATGCTGAAGTAGCGAAACGCTCTTTTTCCTCTTGATACACTTGAATTTTATTTCGCCCCTCTTCTGTAAGAGAAACTAACGTAATTCTGTTATCATCTGGATTTTTACGTCTTGTAATCATTCCGTTTGCTTCCAGCTGTTTTAAATGCCTCGTAATCGCGGCATTATCAATATTCACTTCTTGCTGAAGTGCTTTTTGACTAATTTCATCTACTTCATATAACTGAAGTATAAGCTCTAGTCTAGATTGACTCATACCCGTACACCCTTCAAATTTCGAACTTACTTCTTTGTTGAGAAAGTGTAATTTATATAAAATTATTGCTTCTTTTGAGCATGAACTTGTCAAATTACCCCTCCTTTACATGAAAAACAAAAACGTTTGATGTATCAATAGTTGATATGTCAATTAATATAATCTATATCGATTTAGAATGCAAGCATTTTGTTTACATTTTTATTTTTCCAAATTAAGGCGCTTTGTCGCGTTACAAAAAATGTTAATTGCACTATAATAGTACTAATTTAAATGACTGGAGAGTGATTGTAATGCGGCAATACACAAATAGAAATGAGGAAATAAAAATGGAAAATGAAATGAGGATATTCACATATGACAACAATAAATATAGGGATTGTCGCGCACGTAGACGCCGGCAAGACGAGTTTGACTGAGCGTATTCTTTATGAAACGAATGTGATTAAAGAAGTTGGCCGAGTAGATAGTGGCAATACGCAAACTGACTCAATGGAATTAGAAAGACAGCGCGGAATTACGATTAAAGCATCTGTCGTTTCTTTCTTTATTGACAATTTAAAAGTAAATGTCATTGATACACCTGGACACGCTGACTTTATAGCTGAAGTGGAGCGATCATTCCGGGTTTTAGACGGTGCGATTTTAGTTATCTCTGCCGTTGAAGGTGTGCAAGCACAAACAAAGATTTTAATGCGGACATTACAGAAACTAAACATACCGACAATTTTATTTGTTAATAAAATTGATCGTAGTGGTGCAAATACTGAAAAAGTTGTAAAACAAATAAAAACAATCCTTTCAAATGAAGCATTCCCCTTCTACTCTGTCCAAAACGAAGGAACAAAGGAAGCTCGTATTTTTGAATATAGATCATATGAAGACTGTATAGAGCGATTAATACCATACAATGAATCATTGCTTGCGTCATATGTAAATAATGAAATAATACCGGACTCACTATTAAGAAAAGAACTAGAAAAACAAATACAGCAAGCTAATGTGTATCCAATCTTTTTCGGCTCAGCCATGACAGGTATGGGCGTAACTGAACTACTTGAAAAACTTCCGGCCCTAATTCCAGCTAATACATCGGCACAAGATGAAACATTATCTGGTGTTGTTTTTAAAATTGAACGCGAACCTTCTGGAGAAAAGGTTGCTTATATAAGAGTTTTTTCTGGTAGTTTACACGTTAGAAAATATGTTGATATACAGCGCGGAGAGTTTCTATCACATAAAGAAAAGATTAAAAAAATGTGCATGTTTCATAATGGAGATGCCGTTCAATCTTCTACTGTTCAAAGCGGAGAGTTTTGCAAAGTGTGGGGACTGAGTAATATAAAAATTGGTGATATTATCGGTGAGCGGACGGATTATATAAAGGATATTCGCTTTGCCGAACCACAAATGGAAGCGGCTATTGAAGCAATGCCTAAAGAAAGAACTCATGATTTATATGTAGCTCTTATGGAACTATGCGAAGAAGATCCGCTCATTAAAGTGTGGAAAGACGATATTCATAATGAACTGTACATTCGCCTATTCGGTGAAGTACAAAAAGAGGTTATTGAAACAACACTTTGTGAGAAGTATAATTTGCAGGTCACTTTCTCAAATACACGAGTTGTATGTATTGAGAAACCAATTGGCGTAGGTAATAGCGTTGAAGTAATAGGTGAAAAAGCGAATCCATTTTACGCAACAATCGGCTTCAAAGTGGAACCTGGTGAACTTAATTCTGGTATAACGTATAAGTTAGGTGTTGAACTTGGATCACTGCCTTTAGCATTTCATAAAGCAATTGAAGATACTGTATTTCAGACGATAAAACAAGGATTATACGGATGGGAAGTTACCGATATTATCGTTACGCTAGCCCATACTGGTTATGCAAGCCCTGTTACAACAGCGAGTGACTTTAGAAACTTAACACCACTCGTATTTATGAATTCTTTAAAGCAAGCTGAAACATGTGTATATGAGCCATTAAACGAATTTGAATTAACTGTACCAGAGCACGCAATTAGTACCGCAATGTATAAGCTTGCTGCTATTTCAGCAACTTTTAGAGAGCCTAAATTATATAATGACTCCTACCATTTAACAGGATCATTACCTGTTGCGAAAACAGAGGATTTTAAAAGAATGCTCCATTCATTTACTGAAGGAGAAGGAATCTTTGCAACAAGGCCAGGTGGTTTTACAAAACTTACGGCTCCCTTCCCTACTCGAAAACGTGTTGATTATAATCCGCTGAATCGTAAGGATTATTTACTTCATGTGCTGAAGGCTTATTAAATCATATAAATAACAAAAAAAGCGCCCACTAGTATGATATGTGGGCGCTTTTTTGTAAGCCAAATTAAGGTAAAGCTGGTTCAAACTCTCCTGTGATTGTTTGATATCCGTTATTATTCTCATATTCCTGCTTCCGCTCTAACCCGAACTTTTCTAAAATAGGCAGGTCATTTGTTGAAAATACATAACTATTTTCTAGCGCAACGTGTTCGTGCCATGCCCAGTTTGGTACAACAAAGAAGTCGCCTTTAGACCAGTCGAAGCGAACACCATTAATAATCGTATATCCTGCTCCTTCATGTACATGATAGATTGATGCATGTGTATGGCGATGCGCTTTTCCTTTGAATCCCTTCGGCAGTTTTTGCATCCAAGCTGCAATCGTTGGACACGCTGTTTCACCGTTCGATGGATTGATATATTCAACCGCATAACCATCAAACGCATCTGGCTCAAAACGACTTAATCCGTTAAGTGCAGCTTCCGTCCCTGCCCATTTGTAGGAACTAAGTGGTGCTTTCTTTGCATATCGGTCTGAAACCGGGCGAACCATTCCACCTGCATAACGCTGAGCGGTATAATTGTCTGGTACGTTTGGCTGTTCAATTTTTTCTGGATACGGCTCAAAGAACGTACCGCCGAGATAATAAATGGTCGGAATATCAAGGCAATCCATCCAAATCATCGGTTTGTCACCTGTGTGACCATGTCCATGCCACAGTCCATTTGGAGTTGTTAAAAAGTCTCCTCGTTCCATGAAAATACGCTCTCCTTGCACAATTGAATAAGCCCCTTCTCCTTCCATAACGAAACGTAACGCATTTTGAACATGCCGATGTGACGGAGCGGTTTCTCCAGGTTGTATCAATTGAACCGCTGCATATAATGTTTGGGTGGTCGATGCCCATCCCCAAGGTTTTCTATAATTAAGTCCAGGATTTTGAAAGTAGATGGCCCGGCGTTCTCCCCCGCGGTCTGGTGTAAATATTTGCGTCGCCTCCGTTAACTTCTTTTGAAGCAATTCAGCTTTCCAAAGGTACGCTTGTGCATGAGGTTCAGGTGTATGTTTCATTAAATCTGGAATCGCGTTCCAAAGTGGTCCGAGATGATATTGTTCTATATCACGGTTGAAATCTTGTACGAGTGTACTTTCAAAAAAAGCATTTTTTTCCGCCATTTTATTTGCCCCCTTTATCGTTCATTAAATTTACATAAATTCCGCTCGATTTGTTTATAATGTTTTTCTGTATGTTCTACGATGAGGTGATTCACGATAAAGTCAATCGACTTATTGTTAAATCGGGGATTGCGACTTGGAGCCTGAATATTTAACTCTTCGTCTGTTAATGTGTTTAGTACATTTTCTATGATAAGTGGTATAGAAGACAACTGCTCTATGACTTCTTCTATAGACTGATTATTAATATTCTCTTCTGATACTGCTTGTAGACGTACTTCATCTGTTAAACCACGCCCCCATAAGTTTTCATGGTTCAATTTAATATTGTTAATTTCTTTTGCCCAATACGGGACAGCTTCCGCTACATGTGTAATAATTTGCATAATTGACCATTCATCTTCTGAAGGTTTCCAATAGATGATTTCCTCTGGCAAAGGCTTAACAATAGTCTTGATCTTATCGATTGATTCATAAACAGATTCGGCTGCGTGGATTTGCAAACTTTTCGTCATAGTACTGGCACCTCTACTGTTTGTCTTACTTTATTTTCAAGTACGCCTACTCCATCAACTTCAATACGAACGATATCTCCATCTTTAAGAAATACTTGCGGATTACGTGCAACACCTACCCCACCTGGCGTACCTGTTAAAATGACATCCCCTGGCTCTAGTGTCATTAAACCAGATAAAAACGAAACGAGATATTGTACCGAGAATACTAGATTAGCAGTATTAGATTGCTGACGTGTCTCTCCATTTACCGTTAAAACGATTTCCAAACCAGACGGGTTCGTTAATTCATCTGATGTAATTAACCACGGTCCCATTGGGGCACTTCCTTCAACTGTCTTACCTTGAAGCCATTGAATCGTACGGCGCTGAATATCACGATAAGTAATATCATTTGCAATTGTGTAACCTGCTACATATTCGAGGGCATCTCCTTCTGAAATATTTCGAGCACGCTTTCCGATTACAAAAGCAAATTCGGCTTCGTAATCTAGTTGTTCAGAAATCGGATAATACGGAATATCATCTTCTGGACCGATTACTGTATTCGCAAACTTCGCAAAGATGACCGGAAATGCAGGTAATTCTCGTTTCATTTCCAAAATATGCTCACGATAATTGTGACCTACACATATAATTTTTCCTGGCGCCGGTACTGGAGCTTCTATTTTCACTTCACCTTCTTCAAATACCAATTTATCTTCATGATTTTTCATAAGTGCATAAGCAATCGCATCTTTTGCTAAATTCATGCTTTCTGTTCCACCTTGTAAAAATCCATTCATATCCTTTGGTATATACGCCTCTGCAATTTGAGCGGCCCGAATGTTTCCTTCGCTGGTCAATTTCGCTTTATAAGCAGCATGCAAATCAATCAATTTTCCATTCTCTAAGGCAGCAATTCTCGCTTCTCCATTATGTGTAAAAGTAACAAGTTTCATATTTATCTCCCTTTCCTTTAAATGATTGAAAGTTCTACCTTCTCAAATAATCGAGAACGATAGTAGCGTATAACTTTCCAGCCCACTTTTTGTTATAAAAGATAGAAAGTATTTCCCTCTGGACCAAGTGGTATATGTCCCAATTCTAATAACTCTACAATTGGCAGAAATACATTTTTTTCTTCAGCTAATTCAGCGGCACATGCAACAACACTTATGTACATCGCATGCCCAACGAGAAATTTCACTGTCTTTTCCTCTCCAAAATGCTTGAAAGCTTCTTTAAAAACGCCATGAAAGATTGCTTCTGGTACTTTATCTACTACATCTACAAGAAGTTTTTCGTTATCAGCGCGCTCAATTTTTTCTTTCAATTGATCAGGTGCTGCTGCTAGTGCCCCCCATAAATCGTTATCTTCAAATGAAATCCGCTCAATTGTTTCATTTAATTGTTTTCTTGAAATCCATTTGATTTCATATTCACTAATGTTTAGAGAACTCATAAATTGATCCATTTTCTTCTCAGCTTCTACATTTTGCTGTCCAATGTTGCAATACCAGTTCATCGTCATTAACCGTTCAATCATTCCATTTTTAGAACGTGCATGAGAACCATATTTTTCTTCACTCATGAATTGAGACAAAGCCATTTCTTATCGCTCCTTTCATATCGTTCATGTTACCCATCTAAATATTTTTATACTTTTAATATTTCGTTGTCAGTTCAGGAGGTCCAAATTTCGGTCCGTATGGCCCCTCATCAAGCCATCTTCCAAGCCTTGGAACGATAGATACCATTGAAGCAGCAATGTCGCGTTTCATGTTCATTTCAGGAGAGTTCCCCTGAAGGTGATGAAGCGCAGTAGTTGAAGCATCTCGGTTCCATTTAGCTGCAATTCGGCGTTCGTTTGCAGCTGCTTCAATCGCGTTTATCCGCTCTTCTTCAGAGTTAGATTGTAGCGCCTTCTCAATACCTCTCGCAGCGAGAACAGCATCTGGAATTCCAGAGTTTAATCCACGTGCTCCGAATGGGGCGAATAAGTGCGCTGCTTCCCCAGCTAGAAGAACACGACGTTTTTCGTCAGTAAATGAATTTGCCACTACTTGATGGAAACGATAGGAAGACACCCACGTAATCCTCTCAGCGTACTTAGCATCCATGACTTTCGGTAACCATTTCTTAACACTTTCAATATTTGTATAATCATCTGGGTTATCTGACTCAAGCAGTTGTAAATCGATACGCCATCCCCCTTTAAACGGAACAAACATTACATTTCTTCCCTCCATAGCTGGATGCTGATAATGGAATATTCTTTCTAAAGGAAGTGGATCTGTTTCATCTTCTTTCGCATCTACGACGATAAAAGTATCTGCTGTGCGCGGACCTTCAAACGTTAATCCCGCTTGCTCTCTTACAATTGAACGTGCTCCATCACATCCAATTACATACTGCGCCTTTAAAATTTCGTCATTTGTAATTGTTACTTCTACTCCAGAGTCTGTAATGTGTAACTTTTTAACTGGAGCATCCCAAAGGAATTCAACGCCCGTATTTATACAAGCCTCATACATATGCTTTTCAATCTCATCTTGGTGAAGAGCTGTGAAATGAGGCAATCTGTTGAACTTAAGGTTTTCATCCTTACCATAATTTCTTACATATACTTCTTTACCTTTATAAAATGTTCGTTTTACAGGCCAAATAATTCCGTTATGAGCAAGTGTAAAACCAAGACCTTCGGCAGTCTCCTCCAGTAGTTTTAACGAAGCACTGTGCAAATAAATTGCTCTGCTTCCTGGACGGGGTCTTCCGAATGAATCTGCCTCTATTACTAACGTTGATATTCCCTTCTTTTGTAATGCAAGTCCTGCTACAAGTCCAACTGGTCCCGCACCAACAACAATGGCATCATATTTTTTTTCTTTTCCCATCAATATCTCCCCTTTATTAACAATTTCTAGTTACGATATCTTTGCTCGTCCTTCTTTAACTTTCCACAGTTTTGATCTCCGGCATCATCTTCTGCCGAATATATTCAGGTATTGGTTGCGCTTTCGCTTTTTCTTTAAAAGAAGTCCATGCACGCGTTTCATAACCTTCTGCCACGACCTGTTCGCCTTTTACAAAAACATGTTGAATTGTAAAAACTTTATTATGCAATTCATTCACAGTACTTTTCACAACTACTTGGTCTTCAAAACGAAGAGGCGACTTAAATTGGCATTTTGCTTCTAGTAAGGGCAAACCAATTTGTTGTTCTTCGTAAAGTTCGACTGAAGGATAACCAATTTTTTTAAAGTATTCATGGGTTGCTTCGTCCATCCATTTATAAAAATTAGGATAATACACAATGCCCGCAGCATCTGTGTCTCCCCACCTTACTTGAAAAGCATATTCTTCCATTATGTCTTCCCTCCTATCTATCAAACTGTTGGACTAATATTAGAAGATACTTGTTCTCTCAGTTTCAACTTTTGAATTTTCCCACTTGCTGTTACAGGAAATTCATTAGTAAAGACCACTTTCTCTGGCAGTTTATAAATTGCCATTCTCTCTTTAAGATAGAATTTTATTTCTTCTTCTGTACTTACTTCCCCATTCTTTAACCGTATGACCGCACATGCAACTTCCCCTAGCACTTTATCTGGAAGTCCCACAACTGCTGCTTCGATTACTTTTGGATGTTTCATAATGACTGCCTCAATTTCTTGAGGATAAACATTTAACCCTCCTCGTATTATCATCTCTTTCTTTCGCCCTACGAACCTTAAATAACCTTGATCATCTAGGGTGCCTAAATCTCCTGAATAATACCAATTTTCATTATCTAAAACCTGCTTTGTCTGTTCAGGCATATTATAATAACCTTTCATTACTCCAAATCCATTAACGGCGATTTCTCCTACTTCTCCGGGCGGGAGCGCCACTCTATTTTCATCTACAATTTTCAATGTTACTCCTGGGATTGCCTTTCCGAGAGTTTCTGTTATGTTCTGATTTGTATCATCATACGAGGTCATCGTAATAGAAACCGTTTCAGTTATCCCAAATGATTGACAAAGGTTAATCCCCATCCGTTCTCGTATCTCAGTCACTGTTTTTGCTGGAATAGGTGCTGCACCAACTAATCCGGCACGTAATGAAGATAAATCATATTTATCAAAGTCCTCTAATTCTAGTTCCTTTATAAACATGGTTGGTACGCCTTTTTGGATGGTTACCTTTTCTTGTTCAATTAATTGTAAAGTTTCTCGCGGACGGAATTTTTCTTGTAATACGATTCGTCCCCCCATCGCTACAGCACAAAGCATATTTATTGCCATACCGAAAATATGAAACAGTGGTGCTGAAATTATAAATACATCATCTTGTGTACAATGTAGCTCTGTTCCTATCGTTTGAGCGGATTGTACAACAGCACGGTGTGTAACCATTACACCTTTTGGGGTTCCCGTCGTACCTGACGTATATAATATACAAAACAAATCTTCATTCACATTTATACTTACTGGTTCAATATCCATTATTTCCGTACGCATTAACTCCTCATACGTACTAAGATTCTCTTGTGGAAACCTTACTGTAATAGCTTTTTGTACCATATTAAGTACTTTTTCAAAACCAAAATTCTTTTCAAATTCTTCCGAAGCTATTAATAGCTTCGGAGCTGAACTTTTCAATATATATTCAATTTCAAATGATTTATATTTTGGATTAAACGGAACAATTGTCGCTCCTAATTTTGCTGCTGCAAAATATATAACTACTGTTTCGGACCAGTTTGGTAGAGATACGGCGATGCAGTCCGCTTTACCTATTCCTAGTCTCTTAAATGCAGTAGCCAAACAATCTACTTCGTTTTTCAATTGTTTGTATGTAATTCGTCTCGTTAAATCATATATTGCTTCTTTTTCACCGTAAGATGAAGTAATAGATTCTATCAGCTCATACACCGCTAATAAGTTTTTATCCTTTTTCATTCTCTCACTCACTTTCTATCGTCTTACCAACTAGCCCGAGTTTTTTATCCCATACTTATAGCCGGATAAACGATGTAGGAAAACCAGGAAGGATCCCCCTGGCTTTTCTAATACAAAGCTTCCCAAATCGCTGCAATTCCTTGCCCTCCGCCAATACAAACAGCGGATACCCCGTACTTCTTATTTCTTCTTCTTAATTCATAAATTAAGGATAGAGAAATTCTCGTTCCACTCGCAGCAAGTGGATGCCCGATCGCAATTGCCCCGCCATTTACATTCGCTTTATTAAGATCGAATCCTAATTCTTTTTGACAAGCTAAGTACTGCGCGGAGAATGCTTCATTAATTTCAATTAAGTCTAAGTCTGCTAGATTTAGATTTGCGTTTTCTAATGCGCTTTGAATAGCCGGAACCGGTCCGATTCCCATATACTTCGGTTCTACCCCAACTACAGCCCAAGAAACGAGCTTAGCAATCGGTTTTAATCCTCTTTCATTTGCATAATCGCTTGATGCTAAAACAACTGCCGCTGCACCATCTACCATCCCACTTGCACTACCAGGAGTTACGACACCATTTTCCACAAAGCGTGGCTTTAGCTTTGCAAGTTTTTCTATGCTTGTATGACGGATATGCTCATCTTCTTCAATGACCTGTTCTCCTTTTCTTCCTTTCACTGTTACTGGGACAATCTCTTCTTTTAAATACCCTTTCTCCCTTGCTAAAAGAGCTCGTTCATGGCTAGAGAGTGCATGCTGATCTACTTCTTCTCTCGTTAAGTTATATTTTGCAGCCAAATTTTCTGCAGTTTCTCCCATCGTACATTTACCATACGTATCATACAGACCATCCCATAACCAATCTTCTATAGCCGGACCGCCGAGTGGACTTCCCCATCTCATTCCAGGTATTACATGTGGAACTTGGCTCATATTCTCCGTTCCCCCGGCAAGTGCAACGTCTGCTTCTCCGCATAGAATATAACGAGCTGCCGTTAAAATAGATTCAACACCAGTTCCGCAAAGACGATTAATCGTCAAAGCTGGGACATGAATAGGCGCTCCGGCTTTTAAACCAACATGCCTTGCCAATAAATGTGCATCTTTACTAGACTGCTGAACATTACCAAATACAACTTGATTAATATCTTCTGCAGATATAGAAGCTTTTCGTATTGCTTCCTTAGCGGCAATCGCCCCTAAATCTGTTGCATTTAATCCTTTGAACGATCCCGAAATTTCAGCGAACGGAGTCCTCGCTCCCTCTAACAAAACAATTTCTTTCATATCCATTTCACCTCATTATTTCCCTAAATAAACTGGTTTCCTTTTTTCAACGAATGCTTGTAATCCTTCTTTACGATCCTCTGTTGCGAAAGCATTTCCAAAACAGGTGCTTTCAATAATTAAGCCTGTTTCAAGATCAGCATTACTTCCTACATTTACCGCAGTTTTTAACATTTGAAGTGCTACTGGTGGTTTTTTTGCCAATTTATATGCCCATTCCTTTGCAAACTCAAACAACTCTTCCGCAGGTACGACCTTGTTGACAATATGTAAATCGAACGCACGCTGCGCATCAAACATGTCTCCGAAATAAAGTAATTCTTTCGCTATGCCCTGGCCGACAATCTTTTGCAGACGCTGTGTTCCTCCGCCTCCAGGAATAATTCCGAGTCCGACTTCTGGAAAAGCGAATTTTGCTTGATCCGAACAAATGCGTAAGTCACAAGCGAGAGCGAGTTCAAAACCACCGCCAAGAGCTAATCCATTTATCGCCGCAATAACTGGTTTTGACATATTTTCAATTTTGCTAAACACCGTTCGTGAAGTCTTATTCATTTTGTTAACACCGACAAGATCAAGTGCTGCCATTTCATTAATGTCAGCGCCTGCGACAAATGCCTTCCTTCCGCTTCCTGTAAGAACGATTACTCGTACTTCTTCATTTGCCTCTAGTTCACTAAATAGACCGGAAAGTTCATTAAACACTTGTGTATTCAATGGATTTACAGGTGGTCGATTAATTGTAACGATCGCAACTCTATTTTCAATTTCACAAATTAAAAACTCATAATTCATAACTTAATCCCCCATTCTTTATTCATAATCATAAAAACCAGCGCCTGTTTTTTTGCCATTTCTACCTGCTCTAACTAGCTGTTTTAAAAGAAGCGGTGGCGCGTATTGATCATTATTTAATTCTTCTTTGAAGTACTCCATCACATGATACCCAATGTCTACACCTGCAAAATCTTGAAGTGTAAATGGCCCCATCGGATAATTAAGACCTAGTGTAACAGCCTTATCAATATCTTCTGCAGAAGCAACTCCATCTTCTAGCAATTTAATTGCCTCTATAAATTGTGGAATCATTATTCGATTCACAATAAATCCTGGAGAATCTTTCTTTACTTCAACTGGTTCTTTCGAAAGCTTTTTAGATAACGCTTTCAATTCTTCAACTGTTTCATCACTCGTTCGATAACCACGAACAACTTCTACAAGTTTCATAAGTTGTGCAGGATTAAAGAAATGCATACCTGCCACACGTTCCGGACGATTCGTTGCTGAAGCAATCTCTGTTATCGACATAGATGAAGTATTCGTTGCAAGTATAACCCCTTCAGGAACGATTCGATCTAGAGCTGCAAACACTTCCCTCTTCAAATCTAACTTCTCTAACACTGCTTCAATAACTACATCCGCATCTTTCATATCTTCTAACGTTGTAGTGAGTCGAATTCGGCCAAGCGCCTTTTCTTTATCTTCTTCCGTCATCTTTCCTCTTGTAACACTTTTAGTCATAAAACCATTCATACGTTGTATTGCACTATCTAAATAACGCTCTTCAATATCATGTAAAATAACTGTAAATCCATTTAGTGCAGCTAAATTTGCAATGCCAGAACCCATAGATCCTGCACCTACAATACCAATTGTTTGAATCGACATCTTTCATCCCCCTACCTAACTTTTTAATATTCTGTAAATAAATTATATCTATATCCAAAAAGTTTTTGTATATACATAGTGTAGGAAATACATATATTTCTTTCATACATTTTGAGGGTATTCATTTCAGTACAAACAGCTTCATTTTCCATTTAGTGAGAGGTATTGGTATATTTCATATAAAAAATGCGCACCTCAAATTAAATAATTTTCCCTTGAGGTACGCACTCTATGATGTGAATTTTGAAACTATATGTTATCGTTCTTTTCCATTTGATGAAATAACTTCTTTATACCAATAGAAGCTCTGTTTCTTTATTCTTTTTAAATCTTTTAAATCGTCTTCATCACGATTTATATAAATAAAACCATATCTTTTTCTGAAACCTTGATGCGTAGAAATTAAATCGATTGCGGCCCAAGGACAGTAACCAATTACATCCACTCCATCCGCAATTGCCAATTCCATCTGTTCAATATGTTTTTTCAAATAATCAATTCGGTAGTGATCTTGGACTGATCCATCTTCATCTACTTTGTCGTAAGCACCTATCCCATTCTCTGTAACGATAATCGGCAAGTTATAACGATCATTCACTTCTCTTAATGTAACTCGGAAGCCAATTGGGTCGATTTCCCAACCGAAATCGGTTAATTCTAGATGTTCATTATCGTCACCCATGAAGAATCCTTCTTCACCTACTTCAATTTGTTGATCACCCGCATCATCAATTACAAAGTTCTCATCATATTCACTAACAGTAATAGAAGAATAGTAGTTAAAAGCTATATAATCTGGTTTTGAACTAGATAGAATCTCCATATCTCCTTCTAGAATGACTGGTTCGATATTTTTGCTTTTCATAAAATTCCACGCTATATTGTTATATCGTCCATATACAGCCATATCTAGATATAACCAATTACGAATTGCGTTACAATTTTGAGCTGCAATTATATCATTCGGCTTACATGTTTTCGGATACACATAACTAATATTTGGCGCTGGACCAATTTTCGCATCACGTATCATCTCGTGACATAAGTTTGTTACCTTTGCCTCTGCTAAAAGCATATGATGATTTTGCTGATATAGCTCTTTTTGAGATAGTATCGATGTCCCAATGGCCTGTCCATGTAGGATCATCATATTCTGTTCATTAATCGTTAACCAATTCTTTACTCGATCTCCAAAACGTTCAAAAAGGATTTCACAATATGTAACAAATGCATCAATCGTAGCACGGTTACTCCAGCCACCCTTTTTCTCTAATTCATACGGCAAATCAAAATGATACATCGTTATTAACGGTACGATATCATGCTTCAGCAATTCATCAATAAGATTGCTATAGAATGTAATACCTTTTTCATTCACTTCGCCGGTACCATTTGGAAGAATTCGAGTCCAAGCTATTGAAAAGCGATATACTTTTAGCCCTAATTCAGAAAAAAGCTTCACATCTTCTTTAAATTGATGATAATGATCACTACAAACTTTAAAATCTGACGTACCTTCAGGAATAACTTTCACATCTTGAACAGAAAGGCCTTTCCCATCTTCATTATAGGCTCCTTCTACTTGGTAAGCACTTGTGGAAGCCCCCCATAAAAAGTCTTTTTTAAATGAACTATTGAGCATAATTTTTACCTGTCCTTTTCAAAAATAGTATTGTTATAGTTTGTTGATTCCGCTATTTGTGGGCAGTAAAACTCCCACCTCAAAATTCAGGTGGAGCAAAGTAGTTAGGTGGGAGTCGGGCTGCCCGTAAATGCCCGATCGGTGAGGGCTGATAATCAGTGGGATGAACCCCCCACTGATTAAAATTTCACTTTATATTAAGCTTGTTTCACTAAAAATGTTTCATAAACACTAATTAGCTCTTCCGCTATTATTTTAAATCCTTCTGCACTCATTAATTGATCTTCTGCATGTGCTAACAATAAGCTTACTTCTACTTTTTCACCAGTTGCTTCTCTACTAATCAGTCCAGCATGCGCTCTATGCCCTTCAATGAAAGTTTCACTACCCTCATTCATTAATTTTCTTGCTTGTTCAAAGTTACCCATTTTTGCTTCTTGAATTGCTTCAATATAGGAAGATCGTGCGCTACCTACTGCTGATATAATTTGAAATACTACTAATTCATTTTGTTCCATAACTATTCTCCTAACATTTTTTTATTTTTATTATTTAAAAAGCAATCAGTGAGGTTTAGCTCATTCCCACTGATTACTAGCCCGCAATAATCGGGCTTTTGAGGGATTCATTATTATTGTTGTGCTGCTTGTTGTTCTGCCTCATAAGCTTTCTTATCTCCCATTTTAAAGAACGGATAATATAGTAGAATTTGAGAGATAATAATTAATACCGTCATGATTAATAGTAACCAACCACCAGAAATATAACCTGCAAATGGTGCTGGTGTTACCCATGGCAATTCAATAAGTGGATTAAAGGTAGATAAAATTCCCGTGATTTTAAGGAATACGACACAAATTAACCCGCCAACTATTGAAGATGCTACTAATGGAATAAAGTAGATTGGATTCAGAACAAGCGGTAATCCAAATACAATCGGCTCATTAATATTAAAGATATTTGGGACGATACCGATTTTCCCAAGTGATTTATATTGCTGTGACTTCGCAAATAGTAGATTTATTGCTAAACCTAACGTATTTCCTGTTCCACCAATGGCAACTGCAAAATGCATTAAACTAAATCCTAAATAAGGAATTTCCGCAAAAGGTGTTCCTGAAGCGAAAGCTGTAATTGCTGCCGTAAATAATGGAGCCGTCGCACTATACCATACATTTATGATTGGAGCTGGATGTAAACCGAAGAACCAACATAAATTCATAAAAGTAAAGATAGCAATAACTGACCATACAGACGATCCAATTACTTTTACAGGTAACGAGATTACTTGACTTACAAAGTTAAAAATATTTTCATATGGAGTATAGCCAAATATTACTCTAATAAAGAAGATAAGCGTGAAAATAATGATTGAAATAAATACTGGATTAATCGCATCAGCTACCATAGGTGGTACCGATTCTGGTAATTTTACTCCAATATTTTTTCTTTTTAATGCACAGTACAATTTACCGGTGAACACGCCGACAAACATGGCAACGAATATTCCATCACTACCTAAATACTGATTTAAAATGGCTGGTATTTGTTCTTCTCCAACTTTAATTGACATTGGCATTAAGCATAAGAAACTACCTAATGCTATAACAGCAGCTGTCATTCCGTTCATGCCTTCTTCTTTCACATAAGAATAAGCGATAATGACAACCATATATACTGCTAACAAGCTAAGTGTCGCACTAATCATGTCTTGCATGTGCGTATATAAACCAATTTGAATTAAAAATTCTTTCCACCCTTTAAATGGTAGATTACCTAAAATAGCAAACAATGTAACACCAATCGTAACAGGAATCGTCATCATCATCCCTGATGTAATAGCATTCACTACTTTACTATTTCCGAGATAATTTGTTAGTGGTGTGATGATTCGTTCTAATCCGTTTCTTATCCCTTCTAACAGCTTCATAATTACCTCCAACATTTCTGACTTTTAATTAATTTACTTTTTTCCTTTTTCTACGTAGCTCATATCATTTACAGATTGAACTTTATATTTCCCATCTTTATATACAACTTTTGAAACACTTGCATTTCCTAACCCTTCTTCAACCTCATTTAAAGATTCAGGAGATATTGAATATAATAGATCCATTAAAGATATACCATGTGATACAACAAGGACTTCACCGCCGCCATCTTCTGCTACTTCTTTTGCAATTTTATCAACTTCGTTTTTCATTCTCTTTGTGACTGTTTCAGTATCTTCAGCCTGTTTACTCTTATCGATCTTCGCTGCAGTTTTTTGCATAATATCGATGTCGAAATTATTCATAAATTCTTCATGGCTCATATTATTTGCTTGTGCAAGTTTTTCCCGAAAAGTATGATTTAACTCCCCTTCAAACTCACCGAAACACACTTCACGCAAATTTTTACTTTGATTGATATTCATATCTTTATTTCCACTTTGATCTAATACAATTTTCGCAGTTTCTATTGCACGTCCACTATCGCTACTATATGCCTTTTCAAACTTAACTTCTTTCAAACCTTTACCAAGATACTCTGCCACTTCAACTCCATCTTTAGTAAGGGGCGCATCTGCCCACCCCTGTACTCTATCAGTCGTGTTTAGCATCGTTTTCCCATGCCTTACTAAATAAAACTCAACCGGCTTTTCTTCTTTTTTCTCTTTCACTTTTTGGTCTTCATTTGCTGAACATCCAAATAATGAAACTGTTAAAGAAGCTAACAAGCAAAGTGATACTATCTTTTTACTCATTATGAATTCTCCTTATGGGCTTATAAAAATATGCATGCACCACCTACATGAGTAGAATGCTATTTTTATAATCAAGATATTTAAAAATTATTTTGACTGATTAAACAACCAATTTATCATCTCTTTATCCTGCAAAGCTGGTACCCAAGAGAAGTGTCCCATCGGTTGAACGATTCCAGTTGGATATTCTGTATATTTGACCAAAGAACCACCTAGTTCTTTAATCGCTTGTACAGCATCTCTGCTATATCTCACATCAACTAGCGGATCATCTTCTGCATGGAAGACCCAAATTGGCATATCTTTAATATCTTTGAATACTGAAGTATCTTGCATCGGTTCATATTCACTGACAAGCTTATTTTCCGGCAAATCACCTATTCCACAAATCGGAACAGCAGCTGCGAAAAGATCTGGGTTCTTCTTAATAACATTCCAAGTCCCAATTCCACCATTGGACATACCAACAACATATATACGATTTTTATCAATATCATATTTATCGATGGTTTCTTTGAGTAAATTCAACATAGTAGAATAGTTAGGTTCCTCGGTCCAATATGCTGTAAGGGTTTCAGTTGCTTCAACCTGAGGAGCTAACACATATGCAGGGTTTTTCTTTTGCTGTTCTGGATTAGCCCACGCTACAGCACCCTCATTTCCTACGACTTGCATATAGTTGTCATTTCCACGTTCACCTGATCCATGTAAAAATAAGACTAATGGATATTTTTTGTTAGCCTCTTTTTTAGGCTCAAAAAGTCTATATTGCATTTTGCTTCCAGATGTATCTTGATATACCCCTTTTTTAAAATCATCTACAACTGGAGTAACTACATTTGAAATTTTATTTTTCTGTTCGGATGCTTTAAAATTTGCACCATCTTTTGTCTTAATATCTTTCGTAAGAGATAATTTATAGTCTAAATTATCTCTTGTGCTTAAAAATTTTTCTTCATTAAATGTTGAGGTAGATGCATATTTATCGTTTTCATCTAATTCGATTACAACGTATTGTCCGTCTTTTGAAGTCTCTGATACCTCAGCTTTATTATTTGTGTACACTTTATTTATTTTTCTATTTTGAGGCTTCCCATTCACTTCCACCTCAACTTTGAAACTATCTTTTGTTAATTTTGAGCTATCTATTGTATCTCCAAAATCACAAACGACGGTAGCTCCTACTTCACCATATGGAAGAACATTTGTTATAAGTGTTATATCTGAGTCTTTTAAATCCTTATCTTTACTTTCTGATGAACATCCTGAAAGTACCAAACCACCTGCCAGGCTCCCTATTACCATACATAAAATTGGAAATTTTCTTATCTTTTTCAGAAGATGACCTCCCTCAAAATATGTACTTTTCATAACTGACATAACTCATAATCTCGTTAATCGTTCCCTATGTATGACCTTTTAATCACCTAAAATGTTTTTCACTTGCTCAATTACTTTTTTTCCATCTAACATGCCGTAAGCTGCCATATCAATCACTTCAATATGCTTTTCTGGCAATTGGCTTTTCACATTATTTAATGCATATCGAACTTGTGGTCCTAATAAAATGATGTCTGCTGTTGGCCCAACATTTTTCGCTTCAGTTAGTGCATAAGCATTAATTTCACAGTTATAACCTGCTGATTCTGCATACCCTCTCATTTTGTTCATTAACATACTTGTAGACATACCTGCATTACATAAAAGTACGATGTTTCTCATAATAAAAACCTCCAATATTTATTTTAAGTGCTTGCATACTTTCTACTTCTGCAAGCGCTTTCTTCATAGGTTCAATATAAACTATGGTCTAAGACTAGGGTCAATAGCTTAATTTAATTAATTCATTTATTTTGTATAATTTGTATAAAGTGTAACTTTAATCAATGGGATTTTGTTCATTCCCTACTGATTATCAGCCCATACCAATCGGGCGTTTACTGCCCATAAATAGCTGGATAAACCTAGCTAAACACCGTATAAAAACTCTTTTGTTTCAAAAAAAATGCATGTAACTGTAGACTGTGTCTAACAATTACATGCATTTTTTCATTTCCTTCTCTACTTCAAGTCACTTTGTACCGTTTGATTTAATAATAGGAATCATAATAATATAATGTTCAACTGTTTTGTCTTGACTCTTTGTTTCACAAACATATCGACATAAAACATCTCCATTAAGAGCGTATCCCTGTTCATGCATAATATGGAATGGTTCATCTAATATCAACGATGATAACGGTTCATCCACGTCTTTTTCATATAAATAATTCAAGCACTCTCCCATAGGCATTTGAATAACTGAATCATCCATAGGTAATTGACATTCTTTCATCTTTGATTCAGAGATAGCCATTACCCAGTAACTATTATCTATATTTTTCATTTTATATTCTTCAAGTGGAATACATAATGCTGTGGAAACTGTTGGCAAGAAATTTAACCATTTCTTTAATAGAGGATTTACACATAACCTTCCTTCATTTAAATGAACATGTTTGAGAAAATAATAAGTCTCAGCTTGTTTTATAACCCATCGCCTATCTTCTTGTTTATATTCGTTTAATAAGTTCATAAATTCATTTATTTGCTTTGTTTCTAACTCTAACTGTTTTATTGCTTCATTTTTTTCAGCTATTTTATCATTACATTTTTTCATTATGTCATCATACTCTAAACCGTTAAAAACCGATCCAATTTCTTTTACATGAAATCCCATCTGTCTAAAGCTTCTAATTGCTAAAAATACTCCAAAATCCTCATATGTATAAAATCTAAAACCGTTATCTTTGTCTTTTTGTGGTTTTAGGAACCCTTTCTTTTCATAAAACCTTAAAGCATCTATTGAAACTCCAAATTCCTTTCCTACTTCTCCTATTTTATATTTCTTCATGCATATCACCTTCAACTCTATAATTCCTTTTAAATACCTATATAGTGTAACAAGTTTTGAAAAACAATTATATAAAAATAAAGTGCAACTTTAATCAGTGGGATAAAAGAGATTTCGGATAAAGGTGAAACCTCCTTTTATCAAAATAGAACATCACTGAAAATATAAACTTCTATTACCCTACTACTTCCCCGTACATATCATAAAGCTTCAACGCCATCATTAAATTAAATCTAACTTCAGCATGATTTAAATCAACTGAAATGAGCGATTCAATTTTTTCTAGCCTGTATAAGAGTGAACTTCTATGAATAAAAAGTTCTTCTGCAGCACTTTTTACATTTCCATTGTTTTGTAAGAATACATGTAATGTATTATATAAATCAATATTCTTCCCTTCTGAATATTCAATTAGCGGACCGATTTGTTTCTTAACAAAAAGATCTACAGCTGTTGAATGATTTAAATGATGTAAAATGGCATACGATCCTAGATCTTCAAATAGTGCAAACCCCTGTTTGCGGAAGCGACTATCTAAAATATTTAAAGTCTGTATAGCTTGCTGATAACTAGTATAATAATCTTCCAACTGTTTTGTAACACCGCCAATCCCTAATAAAACACGACAGCCTATAGGTGATGAGCCAATCCATTTTTTTATGCTATAAAACATCGATTCCCAAAATGTATCTGCGCCCTTTTTCTGATTTTCAATTGGAACAATTAAAAGTTGTTCATCGTTATGGGATACTGCTAAAATGCCTGTCCCTAGTTCTGGAACACGCGTCTTAATCAAATCCCATATAAGTGACTTTTTCGCTTGTTGTTCGAGTAGGTTTCCTTTCTTTAATTCTTTCTCATCGAGTGAAATTGATAATACCGCGACTCGATGTTTTTTGAAAAGATCCCATTGATACAAGTTTGCATATTGCAAAATATTATCTCGGTCCTCAATTCTTTCAGTTAATAATTTACTAATAAAGCTGTCTTTCATCTGTTCTTTCGTATCTAGAACGAGCTTTTGTTTAATAAACTGGATGGAGCATATATTTCGGGCTAAATCAACCGTTAATTGATCAAATTCATCCATCCCCCCGCTATTTCTTCGTACTGCTAAATATCCTAAAAAATTACCGCCCCCATTAATGATCCAAAACGAAAAACAATAATCACTATTATTCGGATCATGAATTTGGAAAGTATCAGTAAATCTTTTCTTTTTACGTTCTTCTCTTGTTAGTTCAGCTAAATGTTCTGCTAAGCGACTATCCTTTTCATCATGAAATGCTATTGGTTGCATAAATCTATCAAAAATAAATACTGTATCTTGAAACAGATTACCAAGCATTGTTGTAATGCCTTCAAAATTATTATCATCGACCGTTTCTTTTAATAATGCTTGCTGATAATCTAATAGAAAATGAAGACGTTGCTTATGTTCTTTCTCACCATTATATAACCTTGCATTATCTAGTATAGTTGCTAAATGATTTGCAATCATTTCAAGTGATTTCGCATCTGCTTCCGTAAAAAACCCTTCGCATTCCTTTTCAACATGTAATACTCCAATTGGTTTCATATCAATAATGATTGGAGCAGTATACTGTTCACCACCAATCGTTTCAAAAAATGGAAAGTGTTCTTTTAATACATATTTATCCTCAACCATAATTTTGTATGGCTTCTTCATTTCTCCATATGAAGGTGCTTGAAAAACAAAACAGTTTTCAGTCTCGTTATATAAATAAACACAAGCAAAATTCGAATTTGTTTCATTTCCGGCTTTAGAAGTTACCTCATATACATGATTTTCTAATGGAACATCTAGCGACAGATTTTTACTAATCCATCCAAACCCTTCAATTTTTTTCAACTGTGACTCTTTTTGTCTCGCTACAGCTATTGCCACTGCTATATCTTTTCCAAACTCTTCAAATGAAATTTCCATATCTAAAAGCGGGATATGACTTGAAAAGGCGACAATACAAAAACCAAAATGCTGGATATCATCTTTTAATGGAACAGTAAACCAAGTCTCCACCCCAGCATTTTTCAAAGTTTCAGATAGAAGACACACTTCTGGTAAATCTGCCGTTTGATCCGTCATGCTTTGGTATTGTAGTTTGGAGGAACATTCATCAGAATGAAGTGGAAACGCCGAAGCTAAAGAAGTTAAATTACCACTCCAGGCTTTTGGCAAAAATTGTCCACCTTCATTAAAAATTACAGCGACGAAATCACAATGTAATTCCGCGCAAAAGGAATGAGTTAAATATTGAAGCGCCTCTTCTTCCGTATCAATTTTAATAAGCTGGCGTGATGTATTTCGCAAATGATATTCTATTCTTTTCATTAATCTCTCTCTCTTATTACTAGACACGCCCAATCCCCCATTTCATCTTTCTATCTATTGTATAAGAAACGTTACATAAAATAAAAGTAAATATTCTAATTATTCACTGAACAAATGCAAATCCCGAAGAAATGTATCCCCGGGATTGATCATTTACTATTTTGCTGTAGTTACATTATTATCTCTACTAGTGATTTCTTTTTTCTCTTTATAATAAATCCCGTGTTCTTCTTTCACAAATAACAATGCTATACCGCCAATTACAGCAGCAGTCGCAATTGCTGCAAAATTATATTGAGGCAATAAATGCATGGAAAGTAGAATACCTATCAAAGTTGGAGCTACCACACCTCCAAGACGCCCAAAGGCCATTGTACTTCCTACCGCTGTTGAGCGCATATTACTAGGATAATATTGAGAAACAAATGCATTTGACATATTTTGTAGTCCAACAGAAGAAGCACCAATTACTGAAATTAACAAAAATCCAACAAACATATTATTTACAAATCCGATGAGTGATAATGCAATTGCTCCACAGAAAAATAATGGGACAAGTACTTTTTTAAATCCAATTTTATCTACTATTGGACCGAATATGAGAGTTCCAATGATAGCTCCGATTTGCATGACAGCTGTAAATGAGAGACTTGATTTAAGATCGTATCCTGACTGCATCATAAGCCTTGGTAACCATGTACTCATAGAGTAAATGAGTACGAAAGCACTAAAACATGAAATCCAAAACATAATTGTACTTACGGCGCGCTTTTCCTCAAATAACTTAACAACAGGAGAACCTACTTCTTTAGTCGGTCGTTTTGTAAATTCAATTGCCGCATCTTTACTTAACTCTGGATTTACCTTAGCTATTACTTTTTTCGCTTCTTCTATTTTTCCTCTCATTAAAAGAAAACCAATAGACTCAGGAATACTTTTCATTAAAAACGGGATAAACAATAACGGAATTCCTGCTAACCAAAAAACTGGCTCCCATCCTGCTGTCGTAAGAAGGGAACGACTTGTAAGTGCCGCTACCATTGCTCCAATTGAATATCCGCAAAAAATAAATGATACGATAGCAGTCCGAACTCGTTTCGGCGAGAATTCTGTTGCTATAGCAATTACATTCGGCATAACTCCGCCAAGCCCTATACCTGCGATAACACGAAAAATCGCAAACATTACAGGACCGTTCGCAAAACCAGATAGACATGTAAATAGACTAAATAAGATTGTAGTTACTATTATGATATTTTTACGACCTATTTTATCAGCTAATAAACCAAAGAAAGCAGCACCAATTGCTGTTCCTATAGCTGTATAACTACCAATTGCCCCTGCTGTAACATCCGATATTCCCCACTCTTTAATGAGTGAAGGTACTGATGCTCCATAAATAACAGCATCATATCCATCAAATGCAATTACGATAAATAACCAAAATATTAACCAAATATGCATGGAATGAATACGGCTTTCGTCTATCACATTCATCGGGTTAATCGATTTCATCTTAATAGCCTCCTTATATGGGAATCTTCTTTTCTTGTACCTCAACAACAGTAAACGCTTTCAATTACCTCCCTTAAGTTTCTAAATACTTTTCTGAATTTTCCGTATTTAAATTGTAATAATTACTATTAAAAATTGTTATCCGTTTTTTATAGGAAATAGAAAAGTAATATTCCTCTTTAATGCGGGCGTTGCCTCATAGGAATTAAAGTTTGAACATAAAAAAAGAGGCGCAATAAGCACCTCTTTTGCATGTAAATTAATAATTGTTATTCAGTCTTTTATTGTTTCTTCAAGTGTCCCTATCATTTTTGCTATAACTGTAATTGAATTCTCTGTTTCAAATTCCCCAACATTTAAAGAATGATTAGCGTTCTTAACAACAACAATTTTTAAATTCGTTTTATGTACTTGATTCATTTGATTTACATTGTATTGATGATCTTTGTCTCCAATTACTAAAAGCCCTTCGTGATGACTATGTAAGATCGAATCAAAAATGGAATCAAAAGTTAGTAAAGGTGTAAGTAGTATTATTTTTGACTGTGCAAATTCTTCTCTCTTCATTAAATCATTTGCAATCGGGATTGTTCCGAGTGATTTTCCTAAAAACATCGAATCGTTGTATTGTCCATTTCTTAGCACTTCATTAATGATAGGATTAATATCATCCATCATTACTTTCGTTACTTCTTCCATTGGTTTTTCCATTAACTGTCCATCGTAGGAATAATGAATATGTACTACATCTATTTTATTTTCAAGCATAAGCATCGTTGCATAATAAAATAACGGCTTGTCATAATTGTAGCCTGAGCCTGAGAACATAAAACAGATTGTATTAGAACCTTTTTCGATATGTGTGTAACGAATGACTTTATTATCTATATGTATCTCTTTTTTAGTCCCCTTCACCGTTTTCCCCTCCAAACACGCTTATTTTTGCAAAACGATATGTTCTGTATGAATTGATATATCCTTTACTTTATCTTTTATAAACGCTGGCTGTAAGTTATACGCATCTAACTCTTCTACCGGCACCCACATAAATAAATACCTTCTACCTTCTTCTTCTAGAATATATTGATCAGCCCCATTTGCAGGTAACTCATGCAATTCTACTTCATAATAAAAACTAATCTCATGAAACTTTCGCTCAGAAAGTGTAAAGAAATTTTCTACTGACCATATTAATCTCTTCACCTTAATAGGAACAGCTAATTCTTCAGCAAGCTCTCGTTTTAACGCATCTTCACTACTTTCTAGCATTTTCACTCGTCCACCCGGTACATACCAAAAATCTTCACTGTCACCTTGCAGAATGAGTATTTTATTATCATGTTTACAAATTGCTCCAACGCGGTAATTAAAACATGTTTCCTCTACTTTAAATGTAAGATCCACAACGAATCCCTCCAATGTATCATTACAAAACTATTATGTATGTGCTGTACAAATAAGATTACTAAATTTTTCTATTTCATTCAATGATTTTCGAACTTTCCGAAAACTACACTTACCTTTTTGTCATTACAGGTATTTATACATATGTTACAATCACAATGCACACTAGAAAAGCACTATGGGGGTACAAATGGAAACGTTATTAATCCAGCAAACTGAGAAATCAAATAAGTTTTGGAAAATCGTTGTGAAAGATAGAGACTACGTTGTGTTTTACGGAAAAATTGGCACAGCTGGTAGTGTGAAAGCGAAAGAATTAGAAACAGAAGAAGAATGCATAAAAGAAGCTAACAAACTAATCGCTTCCAAACGAAAAAAAGGATATACCGACCCTATTCTAGGGAAAGATTACATAAAAGAAAAAACGATAACAGAAGAAAATTTTTGGGAACTACTTGCTCGTGCAAAATCGAAAGGCGAAGACCAAGAAGAACAAATAGAATGGCTCACTTCTCACCTCGCTAAACGTACAGTACATGAAATTGTAGCTTTTGACACACATATGCACCATATTTTAAAAGCCTCCTATACGTCTCACTTATGGGCAGCTGCATATATAATTATGGGCGGTTGTTCGGATGATAGTTTTGATTACTTCCGCGGGTGGTTATTGTTCCAAGGAAAAGAAGTTTACGAAGCATGTATTGAAGATCCAGAACGGTTAATTCCTGTATTAGAAAATTTGAGTGAGTATGATGTTCCAGAAATTGAAGAACTTACGCTATATTTCGGACAAGAAGTATATATGGAGAAGACTGGGGATGAAGATGATACATACTTTACACTATACCATGTCTTATCAAATGAAGAATTTGAGGAAGTTGATATCGAGTTAGACTGGGATGAAGATGACGAAGAAGGTTTGAAAAAGATGTTTCCTAAGCTATGGGAAATGTACGGGGAAGAACCGATTGAGTGGTAGACTAATATTAGGACTCTGTTTAACCAATAGACAGAGTCCTTTTTTCATAGGATTCTTATTTAACCTCTCTTTATTTCATACCACTTATCTAACAGCACCTTTTCTCTTTCAATTGAAATACCTGCCTTAAATTCCCTACCTTTCGTTTCTTTCATCCACTCATACACGTCTGTAACTGTATCTTCTAATCTTCTAAAAGTAAGACCCTCTTTAACTGCGCTCTCTATATTAATAGAGAATCCACCTTTCCACGGATCTGTTTCACCTTCTAATGAAAAAGTTTCGGGAAGCCATAATGGCATTTCCGTCCATGGATGTACTTTATTTTCATGCATAAACGATTCATCAACCCAAACGAATTCAGCATCGCTATTCGTAACTTCTTTACACGTATTTAATAACTCTTCCATCGTCAATTCATCTTTCGGACCCGTTACATTAAATGTACCTGCTTTATTGTTTTCTGCCATGTTTAGTCCCCAGTTTGCGACGTCTTTTATATCAACTATCTGCACTGGACGGTCCTTTCTTCCTGGAACTAACACTTCTCCTCCCTTTGCTACACGCCCAATCCAGTATGGAAGCCGATCTGTATAATCAAACATCCCTGAAAGAAGTCCTGCTCTTACGTGTAAAACACGCCCCGGCCAATACTTCTCTGCTTCTTTTTCACACAATACTTTCAGCGCACCGTAATACTCATAAGGAGAAACTTCATCATTCTCCACAGCCTTTATTTGATCACCCGTTGGTTCGGGTTGTAAAATATAACTTTCTTTTATATGATGCGGAATCCAATCTTTATAAACGGAAAGACTTGAAATGAATATATAATGCTTTATATTATCCCGTAAGACTTCTCCAACATTTCTAATGTGATGCGGAGAAAATCCACACGTGTCGACTACCGTATCCCATTTTCGATTTTCTAAACTTGAAACATCATCATTTCTGTCACCGATTAACTGCTCTACTTCAGGAAAAACTTCTTTATTCGTTCCGCGATTAAATAATGTAACTTCATGTCCTCTTTTTAAAGCTTTTTCTACGAAAGCTCTTCCTAAAAAACGTGTACCACCTAGAATTAAAATCTTCATGTTTCTCCCCCATTCATGATTGAAAATCCTTTCTTTTGTTAAACGATTTTTTGTTGTGAAAAGTTACGGGGGATTTGTTGTTTTACTTCAATTAAATATTTAACTATTTTCGGACCGTGACCTCATTATATAAGAAAAAACAACAGAAAAGTTAGAATATTCTTTTAATTAACGTTTTTACGTATTTTTTACATTTACTCTACCAAAATGACATAAATTCTAAATTACGCTATTTTTAAAATTGACTGCTGATTTTCATAAAAACAATGCTCCTATCAAATTGACAGGAGCATTGTTTTTTTTCAACCCCCATTTACTTTTATACATTTGAATTGAAATTATCGAAATCAAACTAAGCAACCCCATAAATAAACAAATCGCACCTAGAATTGTATAAGAATTTCCATATCCTTGTAATAAAGCTAAATACGTACTTGTATCCATATGACCGCCCTGCTCTGCAACAGATTCACTTGTTGCCTTACTCCCCATTTCTGGTGCATTTATTAGTACATACACACCGATAATAGCTACTAATGCTGAAATGATTTCTACAACATTAGACTTTGTCATCATACCCTCACCTTTCAAACAACGCCTTTTATCCATCTAGTGAAGTCTCTTTCTATCTCTTACTATACTAGCAAAAAAAAGAGATATAATTTAATCCCCTTCTCTATTACTAGAATCAACAATATGAAAATATTCATTCTGTCTATTTCCATTTCATATATAATTAAAATATCCAATATTTGATTAACAAATTATACGTACTTAGGTAGGTGATAAATATTAATAAAAACATAGTTTATCATTCAACATTTTACATTTATTCTCTCACATCGTTCTTTTATATCTTTTTGCTAAACATAGAAAATGGTCGTAGTTATTTGGGTTTCACGATGGTTGTTCCGTTGTTAGCCGTTCTTTTATATCAAAAAGCATATAAGAAACAAGAAATTTTTCATACATTTGGCATTTCACGTCCAACATTAAAATCACTAATTTTCTCCATTTTATTCCCACTACTTCTAGGTCTATGTCTCCATTTCTATTTTTATATTTATAATATAAAGTTCTTATTTAATCACTGCAATGAATTGGGATTTCTCCTACTCATTGGTCTTACAATTGCAGCTTTGTCTGCATTTTTAGAAGAAATCATATGGCGTGGAAATTTTCATTACCATTTACGAAAAAAATATTCATTAAAACAAACAGCAATCATTACTGCATCGCTTTGGTCTTTATGGCATTTACCAGTATCAATCTTTTATAAAAACTATGAATTATGGTTTGTAGGAATATTAAGCTATCTATCATTATTATTTATATTATCTATAATTTTGACGTATATGAGAGAGTATGGTCGTTCTGTAATACCACCCGCTATTTTACACGGTATGTTTAATGTATTTTATTTAACAGATGGAGTAGAAACGAAATGGGATTTTAGCCTAATGGAATTAATTAAATTTATCTTGCTGGCAATTGTGTTTGGCATGATGTATCTAATACATCGAAAAGTTAAAAAATAGTTAAAAGTACCTAAACAAATTATAAAGTACTTCAACACCTTGCAATTATTCAATAATCGTATAGGTGTTGAAGTTTTCTAATCTTAGTTGAACAACTTGGTTAATAAAACACTTTTTTCTATCATGAAGAACAAAACAAGTTTAACTAAACCTTTCATTCTTATTTTTATAAAAATAACCATATTAATCTTTTAAATAAGGAAATATGCACTCTTTAATTAACTTCCATCTATCCCCTGCATTCGGTATGACTTCAGAAGCAATCGCCACCACCAGTTCCTTCTCTGGTACGCAGCAAATCATATTCCCACCATCGCCCATTGCACAATATGAAAAGATACCATCTTCTTCTCGTAACCACCATAAGTAGCCATATTGATTCGGATTCATCGCTATTGATTCTTTTACCCATGATTTTGAAAGAATTTGTTTCCCCTCATAAGTACCTGCGTTTAAATATAATCGTCCAAACTTAGCCATATCTTTAACTGTTAACATTAGTCCCCAGCCGCCCGTCGAAATTCCATTTGGATCGTGAACCCATCCCTTTACATCTTTTCCGAATAAGTCATCGAATCCAAATGCTTTCATATTGTAGTTTGGAATTTCTCTCATGCCGAGTGGCTGAAATAAGTATTCATTCGCAAATTCACGCGCACTTTTTCCTGTTACACTCGTAATAATTGCTGATAGTACATGTGCGCCTGCCGATGAATATTTAAAAGGTCCAATTTCTCCACCTTTTCCTGCCCTATTTAACGTATACTTCACCCAGTCCATTTGTGTACATAGTTCTTCTAACGGTTCCTGCCAGTCTATATAAGGATATGGAGCTGTCATTGTAAGTAGATGCCGAACTGTTACTTCAGATGCCTTAAGATTATATTCAGGAAAAAACTCTATTACTTTTTGATTTACACTTTTGATATATCCTTTATCTATACATATCCCAATTAACGCAGAGATTATCGTTTTTGTGACCGACGCTATATGAAATGCATCATTTGGACCGTGACCGTTATAATAGTTTTCAAAAATAACATTACCTTTCTGTACTACTAACATACCATTAACATTTTCATATTCTTCTTTTATAATCTGATCTAACTTTTCAGCAGTTTGCATCGTTCTTCCCCCTTAATCAATGATTAAAAAGGTTCGATAGGTACATATATATCAACTATATGTTTATTTTCCGGGTACTGCCTTGGATCATTTCTATATACTTCAAAAGGATACGAATCTCTCGGCTTATATCCGCTATTTGGAAGCCACTCACCGTATAAGAAATCCCATGCTCCTTTATATTCATCTTGGAATATTTCAAAATGACCTACCGCATACTTGCCTGAAGGTATTACCATTATTCCAATGTCGCTCGTTTCTACTGCGGACTCATCTGGAATTGTTATACATAGACTTGTTCTTAAATGATAGTCCTCAGTAAATTCATGATGATCGTGGTAAATGGTTAATATTTTCGTATCCTCAAATACATGATAGTTTTGCTCCGATGCGTAATGAAATAGTTTTTCTATCATTTTCGGAAAATTTATAGCTAAATCTTTATATGTACCTACATGTCTTATGTATGCGACGTTTACGTTGTCCGCTGTTACAATTTCGACCTCTCCTCGAACCTTCTTACACTCATTGTATTGAGAATCTTCGCTAACGTCTTTGCACTTCTTGCTATTGTGATTTCTATAGTGAGACGGACTTACTCCGTAATAACTTTTAAATGTCCGGGAGAAAACTGCTGAATCTGTGAACCCGAAGTAATACGCAATGTCTGTAATCGTCATATCTGTACGATAAGTAAGAAGGTGTGTTGCCCTCTCTAATTTCAAACGATTCACATACCGAGATAACGGCTCATCCATCATCCCTTTAAAAATTCTATGAAAATGAAATTTTGAAAAGCCTGCCACATTAGCTAAATCTTCAATTGAAAGTGAATCATTTATATGTGATTCTATATAGTCTTGCACTTTATAAACACGTCGTAAATACTCGTTTCTACTTTGAGAACTCTCCATATTTATCACTCCTCACAACAAAAAGGCTAACGTTAAGCTAGCCTCCTTTTACACATTTTTTAAAAATAGCACTCTACTACCGCCGTTCCCATCATAATTTGTATGTACCGATACACCCTCTATCTCATCATCCCCAGCCTCGATTCGAAAACCGATTTCTTGATGAAACTGTATCGAATTTTTATTAATTGGTGACGTAATTGCTTTTACAACTTTACGGTTATTTGCACGAGCGGCATCAAAGAAATAAGAATACAATGTCGATGCGATTCCTCTTCTTCTATACTTTGGATTTACACCGATAAAATGAACATATGCTTCATCTTTATATGTTTGTGAAAAGAATCCACATAAGAAACCTAACGTTTCGCCATCTTCTTCAATGATAAAACTCGTTTCTTGAAAGTGAACGAAAAACAATTTTGGCAACAAGGCAGCCATGTCTCTCCCGCCCCACCAATCATTTAAAACAGAATGAATCTTAACATAATCTTCCCCTTGAATGTTCCTTACTCGCATGTATTTCTCCCTCTCACTCACTTCATTTTTTCATAAATTTTAATGACTGTTTCTACTAATAGGATGAATACCCATATCCCGCAAAATACAAGAACAGACTGGAATAGAGAACCTAGCATAACTATACTTATTAAACCTAATTCTGATCCTGAAATTGACATTTCATCAAATCCTATATTATGTATAAAT
The DNA here is from genome assembly GCF_036320425.1 of Bacillus nitratireducens. Classification (NCBI taxonomy): domain Bacteria; kingdom Bacillati; phylum Bacillota; class Bacilli; order Caryophanales; family Bacillaceae; genus Bacillus; species Bacillus nitratireducens. Next base: position 59,531 of record NZ_JAUMJO010000004.1, on the reverse strand, counting down.
GGACCGGTTGAAAAAGCCATAAAAATAGATGCTATTAAATAAATCACACTCATTATTTTTAATATTTTTATAGAAAGATAAGAAGTTTGTTCTTGCTCCACTTGTGATAATTCGATTTCTCCGCTCGCAATTCCTTTTTGCAAACAGTCCTCACATTAAAATTCTTCCTTAATTTTTTTACCCCCATGTATTGTACCCGTTATCTCTTTACACCTTGAACATTTTCGATTTATCATGTTGTTACCACTCCAATCCATTAAGATTATACTTATACCATTCTGTATTTACCTTAATATCCCTTTTATGTATTTTATAGAGAAAGGTCGTGTTTTATGATTTCAAAACTTACGTTTGGCTCGAAAAAACATACCGTTCATTATGTATTAAGACCTAGTTGTTATGCGGTTATTTTCCATTCATCTTCTTCAATGATTGCTGTTATCCAAAAAGGAGACCGTTACTTTTTACCTGGTGGTGGTATGGAAGGTAATGAAACAAAAGAAGAATGTTTGCACCGTGAACTACTAGAGGAATTAGGATGGGCAATTGAAATGGATCAATATATCGGTAATGCAGCACGATATTTTTATGCAGAAAAGGAAGATACATATTATTTAAACGATGGGTTCTTTTATAGCGCAAACATGGTACATCAGCAAACTGATAACTGTGAAGAGGACCATGTTTTAAAGTGGATGTCTCCTATACTTGCTGTAGAAATTCTCATTCATGATCATCAAAAATGGGCCGTTGAACAAGCGCTTTTATTACGAAATAAAAAAGGATCTCCTTCTATATGAAAGAGATCCTTTTTACTGTTAGCTTACTTTTTTCAAATTGAGAGCTGGCTTTTTGATTCCGTCTTTTTTTACAACATATAAGCCGATAAAGATAATAAGTCCGCCAACGAGTTGCATCATATTGATTTGCTCTCCAATTGTTACAGCTGCAAAGATAACTGCGAACAATGGTACTAGATACATATAAACCATTACTTTCGTTGAGCCAATTTTACTAATACCGACATACCACATTGCAAGTCCGAAGATTGTCGCAAAGACGATTGAATATGCTAGAGAACCCCAGCTTGGCGTATCTACTGGCCACGTTAAAGAATTTACGTTGAATAAACAGTATATAACGAGAGGTACAATTCCAATTAAAGTAGACCATGATGTGACTCTCATTGCGGAGTATTTTGTAATAAGAGGTTGTGCTAATATTGGATACCATCCCCACGCAATTGCTGCGACTAATCCAATTACATTTCCGAGCCATGCATACTCGTATGTAGCTCCTCCTGTATGCCCTGTTAATAAAACGAATGCTGCACCAATAAACGCTATTATTGAACCAATTTGTACTTTTATCGAAAAACGTTCTTGTTTGTGTAATACTGCTAATATTCCTGTAAAAATAGGTGACATCGCAATTAATAATGAGGCGTTCGTTGCTGAAGTATATTTTACAGATAGCATAAACATCGTTTGATACATTGCCGTACCAACGATACCGACTGCTACTAATCGTAACCAATCTTTTCTTTCAATACGTAATGAGCGTTCCATCATAAAAGTAATAAGTAATAATACCGGTGATGCTACTAAAAATCGTAAACTATTAAATTGAATGGATGACATATATGCCACGCCATACTTTCCAATTGTATAATTTGCTCCCCATACTAATGCTACTGATACTAGGAGCCATTCCATTTGCCATCGTTTCATCCGAATCTCCCCTTCCATATTTAGCATAGTAAAATTGGCTGGATATAACACCGTCCAATTGGCTGTTTTTTTACCCAGCCAATTTGTTATACTTAATGTATATAAGAGATGCGGAGGCGTTTGTATGGAATGGAAGCTAGATAACGACAGTAAAATCCCAATTTATCAACAAGTTGTTGACTTTATTGAGAAACGTATTACATACGGAGAACTTCCTCCAGGAAGCTTCCTCCCTTCAGAACGGAAATTAGCTACACAGTTAAATGTAAACCGAAGTACAGTAACAACTGCTTATAATGAGCTACGCGCTATGGGAATTGTAGAAAGTACGACTGGTAAAGGTACACGTGTAAGTACACATATGTGGGGCGTTTCTCCAACATTAACGCCGAACTGGAGAAATTTTGTAGAAGGTGGCACGTTTTTACCAAACTTACCGTTACTTCGCCATATTCGTGCGGAGGTACAACAAAATGAAAATATTATAGATTTTGCAAATGGAGAGCTCGGTTGTAACCTCTATCCTCACGATCAATTACAATCAATTTTACGAGAACAACCGTTAACTCATTCATTAAGTTATGATCACCCGCAAGGGTATCTCCCGCTCAGACAAGCGGTCGTAAAATATATGAAGGAATATTTAAAAGTTGAAGCGACTGAACAATCCATTATGATTACATCTGGCGCACAACAAGCACTTCACCTTATCGTGCAATGTTTATTAAATCCAGGTGATGCAGTTGCTTTCGAAAGTCCTTCACACTGTTATTCCTTACCGTTATTCCAATCAGCAGGTATCCGTATTTTCCCGTTACCTGTCGATGAACACGGTATTAATCCAGACGATGTGCAAGAATTATATAGAAAGCATCGTATTAAAATGATCTTTTTAAATCCAAACTTCCAAAATCCTACGGGCACAATGCTTCATCCTAACCGTAGAAAAAGACTATTATCACTTTGCGCAGACTTACGAATTGCGATTGTGGAAGATGACCCTTCTAGTTTACTTACGCTAGAAAAGAAACAACCTTGCCCTACTTTGAAATCAATTGATGAAAATGGAACAGTCATTTATGTACATTCCTTATCTAAAATGATTGCACCAGGTTTACGAGTTGGCTGGCTTGTCGCTCCGCAGTCTGTAGTAGAAAGATTATCCGACGCAAGGCATCAAATGGAATTAGGTATGAGCATTTTCCCGCAGTGGCTTATGCAGCAATTTTTCGAAACTGTACCATTTCAGTCTCATATCGTACCGTTACGAAAACAACTAGCAGAAAAAAGAGACGTTATCGTTCGCGCCCTAAACGAGCAACTTCACGATAAAATCTCTTTTTCAAACCCGACCGGTGGTATATACATATGGGGAAAATTAAACGAACCGATAAACGAAAAACAACTTATTATGCAGAGTTTAAAACAAGAAATCGCCTTTATGCCCGGTAGTATTTTCGGTGCGAAAGATGGTTATATTCGTTTATCATATGGAAAAGTGAATATTGATCAAATTGAGGAAGGTATTTCTCGTTTACGTGAGGCTATTTTGGTTTGTGGAAAATAAGTAGCATCCTTACATATCGTCAATAGAATTTAATTAATTTTTAACTAAGTACATAAACTAAAAACCACTTTAGTTTATGTACTTGTATTGGTTCATTTTTTTATTTCAATAAAATATGTATCATAAGATTCTTTAAAAGTGTAGCCTATCTTTTTTGCTAGTTCAACAGATTCAGAATTTGCTCCATCCCAACTAGGATATTTCCCTCTATCTAAACAATCTAATATAAGTGCAGATGCTACAATCTTAGCTAAACCTTTTCTTCTATGTTCAGGATGACTCGCAATTTCAATCTCGATTCCATCATCAAATATACTAAATGATGTTGCAGCAGAAACAACTTGTCCTTCATTTAAAATGGCGTACCCTACGCCCCTATCAATAAAATCATCAATTGAATTAAACTGACTAGTAAAATCTTCTGATAGTGCATGGAATGAAGAAGACTTTGCTATATCTTTATCGATTTTTTTCACTTCATAATCTTGGGGTAATGTAGACAAAATATCCCGTATGTATTCTTTATCTAAATCGCCGGGGTTCTTATTAAATCTAAACCTTTGAAACTTCTCAATTGATCCTTTGTGAACAGTCTCTATCCGTTTTTTCCATTCATCCGAATCAACAATGGCAAGAGTAAAATCAGGTAGATTATATAGTAATTCATCCGCCTCTTCTGCGTTTGGATTCCCTGCGTAAAACACAAAAATTCCTACAGTTATTTGAGCAACAGTTGGATTTTCAGGATTGTCTACCCACGCACTTCCCATATGCCCTTGGAGATAGGAAAGTACAATAGTACTATCGAAATTCCCAAACATCTCAATTAACTTTTTCCTTACATTGTTATCTGCTTTATAAATCATTCCATTCCTTCTTTCTAAAAATTATTATTATTCCATCAATTATATGTTAGCATATAATTTTAAATATATACAATTTTTGTAAATTAAAATACAAATTCCTCGTTTGACAAAACCTAAATCTACCATTATTATCAACACGAACCTAGTTTTAGGAGTGATAAAAATGAAAATCTACGTTGATGCAGATGCTTGTCCTGTAAAAGATGTGATTATTTATGAAGCTACGAATGCTGAAATTCCTGTTACCCTCGTTACTAGCTTTTCTCATTATTCTAATGCGGAACAGCCATCAGGAGTAGAAACAATTTATGTTGATTCCGGAGCGGATGCTGCGGATTACCGAATAATGCAGTTAGCAAAAAAAGAAGATTTAATCGTAACCCAAGATTACGGTCTTGCTTCACTCGCTTTAGCAAAAGGCTGTATCGTTCTACACCATAAAGGCTATAAGTATACGAATGAAAATATTGAACAATTGTTACAAACACGGTATTTAAGTGCAATGGTTCGAAAAAGCGGTAAGCGTACAAAGGGACCTAAACCATTTACAGCAGAAGATAAAGAGAAGTTTAGAGCGCTCTTTAAAAGTATAATCGCACTTTAAAAATGAACCGTCTATTTGCTAGGAAAACTTCGCAAAACAAAGAAGAGAATATCCAAATGAACATTCTCTTCTTGAGGTTTACCTGTTTAAAATGAAGGTAAATTATCTAAGTTATTTTCCTTTATTCCATCAGGTTCACTACGTATAATATCTCTACCATACTTATGAAATACGTCCACATGAGCTAACTTCCCTGATTTCGCTTCACTAAGAGCAGCTATATAATCTAACTCTCTTCCGCTACTTGTTTTAAAAGCAATTAAATCCCCATCATCATTTTTACGAACAGCAACAATTTGTTCTGCTCCTGAATTGGCTTCATTGTCTACTTCAAATTGAGCTTGCTCTTCTCCTTGATGTAAGTAATCATTATAAACTTTTTCAAAGTCTTTTTTGTCCATAAATTTCACCTCCAACACATTTTATTAGTATGGTTGTGAGGTGTTGGTTTTATGTGCTTTTCTCTAAAACTTGAGTGTTTTCAAATGAAAACATAGTCCCCTCACTATTTGATTGTAAAGTGTATTTTACATTGAACATCTTTGATATATCTTCAATATTTTTTAATCCTATTCCCGTTCCTTTGACATTTATATCAAAGCCAATCCCATTATCTCTAAAGAAAACAATATCATTGCCTATGAGGATCTCAAGTTTTTTAGCATGTGAATGTTTAAGCACATTTTGCAAAATATTATCGAATAGCCTTTGAATCCATAACTCATTACTATTCCATACCAACTCTTTATCTTGTGGATTATATACTAATTCAATTTTATGAATGCTATACAAATAGCTCCATTTTTTAACCATGTTTTCTATTAAATTTTGTATATTCACTTCATCCTTCACAATATAAGTATTCTCTAATGTCTCTGTAGATTGCATATTAAATTCGTTAGTTAAATCACTTATATATTGTATCTGCCCATACATTGATTCAAGTACCGGTGCTTGTCCTTCGTATTCGCCTTCTAAATAATATAATTGTAATCTAACCGCTGTTAAGGGTGTATTAATATCATGCCGTAATTTATTTAATAGTTCCTTTTTTATTTGATCCTGTTGTTGTAGTTCTAATTCTCGATAAGTCGTTCTTTCTATAAGCAAGTTTACTGATTTAATCAGTTCCCCCATCTCATCATCGCTTTTGACATCTATTATATTTGGAATTTTTTTATCACTTGCTAAATCTCGAATCGTTTGATTTAATACATTAATTTTATTTAATAATGTATTAATTGATTTTGAAAATACAAAAGCTAATACTAATAGTGATAATAAAAATATGATTAACATAGTAGGATATGCAAAGGATTCATGAAAAGGAATGTTCTTGTTTTTAGTTTTAAAGGCAACATTATAAATTACTGATACAAAGATACTAATCGATAGTAATAACAATGGTACGCTAATAATAGCAGTGAATAGTAATAACTGATATTTCTTCTTTAATTTCATTTCTTCATAAAGGTATTTAATCTATACCCTTCTCCATATATGTTCTGAATAATGTTACCTGTTTTATCATCGATTTTGGTCCTAATTTTCTTTATATGTACGTTCATGATATTTTGATTTCTATCTTCGAGTTGCCATAAGTAATCAAAGAAGTGTTCTTTTGTTAGAATTCTATCCCTATTTTCATACAAATAGAAAAATATTTTTCGCTCAATCGCTGTAAACACAACTTCATCACGCAAACCATTAATGAAAACCCTTTTATATTCTGCATCTATAAATAAATGTTTAATTTGTGCGAAAGTACCATATTGATTACCTAACATTTTCTGAATTCTTAACAATAATTCTCGAGGATCAAAAGGTTTTATCATGTATTCTTCTCCAATGGTAAGACCTTTTAGTTTACTATCAATATCATTCCGAGCTGATAGAAATATGATTGGAATATTTAATCCTAGATTTTTTATTTTTTTTGTAATTTGATAACCATCTTCACCTGGTAACATAACATCCATTATGACTAAATCTATTTCATGAATTACATCAAGAACATTCTTTCCTTCTTTCTCCCAATACACTTTATACTTCTCACGCTGCAAAATTTTTTGTAATAAATCTCCTATCATCAAATCATCTTCAACAATTAATATGTTATATTCTTTCATTATGTAGACCTTCCATCACTAAAATAACAATAGTTTAGTTCTTCACCACTTTATTATTAATAAAATCCATTGCAAGTTTGTATATTTCATCAGGAGCGTGTAAATAAATACTATGTGTACCTTCAATTTTTTTCACATCAGCTATCAATAACTTGCTAGCAAACTCCTCATAATCTCTGTTTTTTTGCTTTGTATATTTCGAGTTTTTATTTTCCCTAGCAATCGCATCTATAAATAAAATTGGTGTTTCTTTTGGGAATGATAAGGAATTAGATTTGTTACTGTTATTGTAACTTTGTAAAAGTTCTTGCTTCATATCATCATTAAAAGCTTGTTTATATGAGAGCGCTTTATAAATAGTTTTTTCCTGTTCGGTTAAAAAGGATTGCTGAATTACTTCGGGATTATAAGTAATAGAAGGAGCTAATCGCTGAAAACCAATTTTCGTTAAAATATTCATCCCTTTTATTATTAATGAATCAACCTCGTCTATTTTATGAGTTACGTACTGATTAGGTAAACCAATATCTAATCCAATAATCCCTTTTACTTCACTTGGGTATTTTTGTGCCCAATAAATAGCCTCTATACCCGATAAAGAATGTGGCACTAAAATATAGGGAGGTTTATTCCCACTTCTAATAAGCGCTTTTCTCGTTTGTTCTAATATCGTATCAATATCTCTATCATCATGAAAAACATCACTGTATCCATAACCAGCCCTCTCAATTACAGAAATCTTGTTTTCTTTCGAAAATTCACTATATAATCCTTTCAATTCATAAACAGGAGCGGCAATTCCAGATCCGGCCATAAATACAAACGTATCCTTCCCGCTCCCCTCGTTATAAACATTCACTTTTTTATTATTGAAATTAACAATTTCCCCTTCATTGTTCATTAATTTCGATTCCATTCTTAATTGATAGTTATGATATATAAATACAGCGCCTGTTCCAAGGAAAATAATGCTACTACACACAAAAAATATAATCTTTACTATCTTCAATAATTTTTTCATTTGACACCCCTTTCAGCCTATACTGAAAGGGTACAATTTAAAAATAAATTTCTAATAAATTTTTCAAAATTAATATTTTCTCTTTGTTTCTAAGTATGGATTTCTTTTAAAATTTCCAATTCAAATGCTTTTTTTAATACCTACGCAAATCCTTCAAAGTCTCCAATATATCATCTGTAAAGGCTGTACTACCCTCTGCCTCTAAAACTCTAAAATATAAACTTCTTAAGAAAGCTCTAATATTTTGTACTAAAATATCATACTGAGGATGCGGGATGTCTTCAACAATTGCTATACTATGTAACCAGTTGCTCCACTCTTCTTCAGTTAAAAGATTTTGGTTTCGTAACGACATAATTGGCGCTACTAATCTCTCATCCTCAAAATGTATGTATACGTAATCATTCAATCGAATCTTCTGACGAACAGCAGCTAATATTGCATATGAAAACTCACGATTTTGTATTGTACGTGCTAACGCATCTAGTGCATCAGCCGCATGAGCCGTAGAATGTGCCCAACCTTTTCCTTCTACGTAACCTCTTACATCTTCTTCTAAATAGACATATTCCAGAACTTGTTCTGCTACACTGTACAGTTGTTCTTCAGATAACAACGGTTCTCTTTCATGAACAGATAAAATAAGTGGCGGAATTAATACGGAGAATGCACGTTTAAATACAGAATCAGTTCCCTTTTCACCAATTTTATAAAATAAATAATCAGGACTAATCGCTTGTAACATTAATCCTCGTAATTCTTTTTGTCTAAATACATCATTTGTAATCCATGTGTGAAGCGTACTATATATCAAATCATCACGTAATTCAGCATCAGGTGATCCGATATAATCTAGCATCCACTGTGCATATGGATATGCGTCTACGTCTTCTGGCACAGCATAATTATTATTTTTAATTTGTAGTAGTTCTTCTTTTAATTCTAGTACTTCTGTCATTCTATTCCCTGTCCCCTTTTTACGTTTTTCAACTTATTTTCGCCTTATCCCCTGTAATTTCCCTCATAAAATCAAGTCGACTTTTAATATAGCTTTAGTCCCTATCTTTCTATGAACTTGATTCAATTATATAAAATTTCTCCCGAGAAATAAAAGGAAATACATTGGAACACCAAAGCTTCTCACTTTGTTTACATGCATTTCATGTAAGTTTAGGTTATAAAATAAAGTATGTTTTTTCATTCATATTCAAACGTAGTTACAATCAAAATTCGAATTATTTTAGAACTTGTTTAATAAATTTTGCTTTAGCTTTTGTGTATGCTTCTCTATCTTGGTTAAACCTTTTAGCTAACTCTTGCTTTAAATTTGAATAATCATAAACTAATTGTGGATTTTCTCGTAAGCGGTTACGAAATAAAAGTTGTTGCTCCCATCGCTCAGTTCCTTTAACCATCAAATGCAGATGAGCTACACGCCTATTACTCTTCACTTTCACAAAGAACCTTCTCCAAGGTCTTTCATCTAATTCCGGGCCTACATAATGCCAATCATATATAGCCAATTTTGCTGAAATATCTAGTACTCTATCAAATGAGTCTGTTTCAGCCATTAGATCAATGATAGGTTTTGCAGATAAACCAGGTATGGATGTACTGCCTATATGTATTACTTTGCTAATACCGAGAGGAGTAAGCAGTTCATAAAGTTGCTGTTCTTCACATCGGCCTTTATCTTGCCAATCAGGATTTGCATTAACTATCTCTACTGACTCATTCGCCCATACAGGCCAATCGTTCGGATTATCTTTTTTATCCACCCAACACATCCCCTTTCACGAACTATTTGCTATATAAACGATTTTAAATTCCTTTAAATACAACTACCGGATCATCAAAATTACTATTCTGAAATATAACATTCGCACATTCTTTCGGATTATGCTCATCTATATACATCTTACAAGCCGCATGATATCTGTTTATAAACATTTTCTCTGCTTCTTCATAACTTCCAAAAGCTTTAGTCTCCCGATTTGCACCACGTTTTCTCGCAATCTCAAAATCTGTATCTACGAAAATTTTATAATCAAATAGATACTCAATTTCTTTTTTCAATAAAAATGTTCCATCTACTATTAGCACCATATTTGGCGGTGCCACTAGCGGCGTATTATATACAGGGATGTCCGTTATTAAGTTATGAGAAATCGTTTCATAGTGCAAATTCCCGTTAGGTCCTAAAGGCTTTAATAGCCTTTCTTTGAAAGCTGTATAATCGTGTGCATCTTCATAATACCCTCTTGCTGATTCTTTGCCTTGTGTATAGCGAATCACTCTCGGGTTATGAAAATCATCAATGCTTGCGCGTGTTGCTTGTACTCCTCGTTTTATCATTTCCTCTGCCAGTTCATTTGCAAATGTTGTCTTTCCTGAAGCTGTTATACCACTTACTCCAACTCTTATTGGATGGGTTAAGTTTAATTTAAAAATATGATCTACAATGTTTTTAATACGTTGTTTTCGGAGCATGACATTCCCTCCTGTAATTCTGTTTACATAATAAAATTATAATAAATAAACTTCATCAATGTTTGTTGGTAAGTCGATATTTTGAAAAATCATTGATATATTTTTATTGAATTATATTTTCCTTACTTCCCCTTAAACCCTCGATACAAAGCAGTCCGTAATTCTTGCTTGTATTCCTCGATTTCTGGCATATCGAGTTCTTCCGCTAATCGAATTGCTAATTCAATATCATACGGTACACGTACGAGTTGAATAGAAAAACTCGCTGCTTCTTTTTCATTGTAAGTTCCTTCGAAAATTAAATAGGAAGCTTGTGTAATTTCAAGAGGATTTCCTACGCTACCAGCATTACATAACGTTTTCCCTCTAAAATTTTGCACATACGCCTGGTGAACGTCACCGTAGCAAACGACATCTGGTTTTCTTTCCCCTTCTATATTCTCTGTGAGCTCACTATTTTCGAACATACTAATACGCTCTTCTCTTGTTGCATGTGGTTGAATTCTTTCATATAAACTTCTTGGTGAAGCGTGGAACATACGAATGAGTTTGCCGCTCATAAAAAATTCGATTGAAAATGGTAAGCTTCTTAAATACTCATTTTGTTCTTCTGACAATTGTTTTTGATGCCATTTTAACGATTCAAATTCAGTCGGTTTTGTAATGAAATCATCCCAGTTCCCCATAACAACTCCTTCACACTCTTTACGAATGATTTCAATTACTTCGCTAGAATGAGGACCCTTTCCTACTAAATCTCCAAGACAAATAATGCGCTCGATTCCTCTTAATTTAATATCTTTCAGCACAGATTCTAATGCCGGAATATTACCATGAACATCTGAAATTACCGCTATTTTATCCAAATGAACCCCTCCGTTATCTATTGTTTATTATATCCACATGATGTGATTGATACCATTTCGGAATATAGGATGAAAAATGATTATGATCTTCTAAAATTCTGTTTAATCTCTCTTTCATATCATCTACTAAATGTGGCGTGCTTCGGTTTGTCCATACGATATCCGCTGGGAATGTCATTGCTGCATATAATGAATACAGTTTCCAAAAATGAAGTGAAGGTTCACCTCCGCAATAACCGTGAACTTGACCAACCGCAAATGGTTTGCTTATTCTTGTAGTAAAAATCGCTACGTTATAAAAATCGTGTATTGGATCGCCAAAATCATATCCACCAAAATCGATAACGATAAACTCCTTATTGTGAATCATACTATTTGCTGGGTGGTAATCATCGTGTAAAAATATGATAGGACGATTTTTCAATAAGTCTTTATGATCCTCTACAAAGGTTGATACTGGCTTCATATCGAGAAAGTCTACCTCAAATTCTGCTAATGCTTTCAAGTATCTCTCATACTTGTTCCACCGAAACGTTTCCCACGAATCAATGACATTCTCTTTTTCTATTGCATGAATTCTCTTTAAAACTTCTCCAGCTCTTTTCCCCGCAGCATACTGCTCTTTCACCGATAACTTACCTAAACTCTCTTCTCCATTTACACCGTTAATCCATTCAAATATTTGAACGCATTTATTTAATTCTTCAAGTCTTATGAAATGAATTAATTTTGGCGTCGGGATATGTAATGACTCCAACTGTTTCATATACGTATATTCTTCTTGTTTTCGTTAAAAATTAGCAGAATCACACACTTTGACAAAATACGTTTCTCGATTCTCTAATTCAACTTTATATTTCTCTTCATGTGAAAACCCTTTTGTAATAGATGTACATTTCACAATACGAGGACACTCTATTTTTCTCTCTATCTCTCTTAAAATTTCTTCCACAAAGTTCACCTCTATTCATATATGTACAAACTACCTAGCACTTCATGCTCTCGTTTATTTTCACCTTTAAACTCCACTGCAAATGGATATTCACCATGATGATTCAAACGTTCTAGTACTAGCCCTTCTCCAATTGGTTCACAAAACTGCACATGAATGTCACCAAACGATACACTTTGACATTCCGCATTCCATTCTTCATTTTTTACGACTGAGCTTGCAGTTAGCTCCATTACTTTTTTCCATTTCCGCACTGTTTCTCGAACGCTTTTCACCGCATAATGAATCGTTTCAATTTCTTGTACTTTGTTTTTATGTTCAGTGATTGTTCCTATGTTACGTAAATCGTTTCTTCTTTCTTCATCCGTTTCATTCCACTGTATAAAGAAAGGTAATTTCGGTCCACTTTCTTCCTGCTTTACAAATAACATTTTCCATTCTAAAAGACGGCCATCTTTTCTCACACGTTTCCCTTCGAATGGTCCAATCGTTTGTAAGCCATGTTTGCTTAAATTCACTGCTTGTTCTTCAATTTCATTTGTTCGAATTGCGATTTGTAGCATCCCTTCTCCATTTTGCAATTTAACAACCGTTTCCTGCACTAATGGATTTTCTGCTTCTTTCGCTTTTTCTTCATGCTGAACTGCTAAAAATTCTATATATGATAAATCAAAATAACATAAACTATTCCAAGTACCCCAGTTCGTATGCTCTCCGCCTAGTGCAGTATGAAATCCAAGCTCCTGCATTTGTTTTGCCGCTTCCTCTGGTGTACCATGCACTGCATGAACAAGATGGTCAAATGCTAACATATTCTTTCTCCCCTTTCTCTCCATCCTTTTATTGTATATTTTATTTTTCTTTCATTCAATTCAAAAACTTTAAAACCTAGTTGATTTATACGATTAATATGTATTATAATAAAACAAATTTAATTATTGCTGATTGGAAAAACCAAAGGCACTTTTCTCATACGGGAAAAGTGTCTTTTTCATTTATTATTACAGGGGGATTATTTATGCAGAAATTAATTGTCTTTGCTATTATCGGATTTTTCGCTCAATTGATCGATGGTGCACTTGGTATGGCGTACGGGGTAACGTCTACCTCACTATTATTAATGTTTGGTATCGCACCAGCCGTTGCATCGGCATCAGTTCATTTAGCTGAAGTTGTTACAACTGCCGCTTCTGGTGCATCTCACATCAAATTTGGAAACGTTGATAAATATACAGTTTCTAGGCTTACATTACCAGGAGCAATTGGCGCATTTATTGGGGCATGTTTTTTAAGCAATTTACCTGGTGATGTAATTAAACCGTACATTTCCATATTTTTATTTACTTTAGGGGTTTATATTTTATTACGATTCCTCATTCAAAAACAAATTGTTGCTTCAAATAAACGTATGTCTGCAAAACAACTTGTACCACTTGGCTTATTCGCTGGATTCGTCGATTCAACTGGTGGTGGTGGCTGGGGGCCGATTACGACACCTGTTCTTCTTGCAAGAGGAAATGAAGCTAGAAAAGTTATTGGATCTGTAGATACGAGTGAATTTCCTGTTTCACTCGCTGCAACGATTGGCTTTTTCATTTCACTTGGCTGGGAACAAGTAAGCTGGGTTTGGGTATTTTCTCTCATGCTCGGTGGTATCGTTGCGGCACCAATCGCTGCATGGCTAGTACGCATCGTTCCTTCTCATTTACTTGGCGTATTAGTTGGTGGCCTTATAATCTTTACAAACATTCGTACACTACTTACTACATTTAAAGTGGATCCAACTATTATTTCACTATCTTACGTTGCAGTTGGTCTTGTCGTTATTATTTCTATTTTCATTGCTGTTCGTAATCATTCCAATCGTTCTAACGAATCGACAGCTGGCTATCCGAAAGATCAAAAACAAATGCTACCATAATTAATAATAATACCGCCCGATTTACTTCGAGCGGTATCTTTTATTTATCTATTTTCCAATTGATCATCGTTTCAGTACTATTTACTCTTTTCATATGTAATTTCTCTAATACACGAATGGAGCTATAGTTATCAAGGAGTGTCTCTGCTGTAATCGTTTCCACTTCGCCTGTTTGAAAAGCCCATTTCATTAATTCACTAACTGCTTCTGTTGCATAACCTTTATTCCAATATTTCTCAATAAATCCGTAACCAATTTCTACCGTATGTTCCTCGTTTGGTTTCCCTTTAAATCCTATATCACCTAGAACTACGTCATCCTCTTCTCGAATAACATACCACGGTCCCCACGGTAATGAAGCCGCATCTCGTTTCACATTTTCTATATATCCTACCATATGCGGACCACTATTGTATCCTTGATTATCCGCAATTTGAATCCATTCTTCTGTACACGGTACTATATGTAATCTTTCCGTTTCTAATTTCATAATGATATCCCCTTTTCAATTAAACAATACCTCAATTTTATCAGAAATAAAAAGAATATTCATTCTATTTATCGGATTTATACTTATTATTTGAAACGAATTTAAGGAATAATCCCCTTCTGATAGTTATGTCGAATTATATTTTCTGAATTTTCTTTTAATTTTAAAGGGTTTTTCATTATTTTTTGCGAAACATTTGTATAACAATTTTTTCTTTGCTTATTGCTACATAATAGTAGGTTCGGGTGGAGTTATGCAAGCGTTTCCTATACAATAACCGATATTTTTTGACTTTTCCTAACAAAATTCCTTGCAATATATTCAGAAAGTCATTACAATTGCCATATATTAAATATCTTAGCAATATATAAATCCTCATCAATCCGATGAGGTAGAGGTTGCGACTTTTAAAAGTAAAATGGACGAGACACAGAGAATGTCACTGACTCCGTTTGAAAGGAAAAGTTGCCGAAGTTTATATTTCTTCTCTGGAAATATGAGCTGGGGCTGTCTCCGAAAGGAACAGAACTGTCACGTTTACAAAATTACCGTGTAAACGTGGGGTGCTATCTTAACGGAAGGGTATGATGGGGTGGTTATTTGTGAAACGTTCCGCCTAATTACTTTGGCGGTTTTTTGTATTTTTCTCCCCCGCTCCTTCCTAACCTACAAGAAAAGGAGTGTTGAACATGAATAGCGCAACAAATCAATCTACCTCTAAAACGCAAACTACACAAGGACAAGGTGAATTAAAACGCGGATTAAAATCTCGTCACCTTACGATGATTTCTCTCGGTGGTACAATCGGTACCGGATTATTTCTTGCCAGTGGTGGTGTTATCCATTCAGCTGGTCCTGGCGGTGCATTAGTCGCATATGCCGCAATTGGAATTATGGTTTATTTTTTAATGACAAGCTTAGCAGAACTCGCAGCTTACATGCCTGTTACTGGATCTTTTAGCACTTATGCAACAAAATTTGTTGATCCATCACTTGGTTTTGCACTTGGATGGAATTATTGGTATAACTGGGCGATTACGATCGCTGCTGAACTAGCGGCCGTAACATTAATTATGAAATTTTGGTTCCCAGATACCCCTTCTCTTATTTGGAGTGGACTTTGTTTAGCTATTATTTTTCTCTTAAACTATTTATCTGTTAAAGGTTTTGGTGAATCTGAATATTGGTTCGCACTTATTAAAGTCGTTACTATTATTATCTTTTTAATTGTCGGTTTTATGATGATTTTTGGAATTATGGGCGGTGAAGCTGTTGGTTTTAAAAACTTCACTGTTGCAGATGCACCATTTAATGGCGGCATCATGGCAATTATCGGTGTATTTATGGCAGCTGGTTTCTCATTCCAAGGAACTGAATTATTAGGAGTGGCTGCTGGTGAAACTGCTGATCCAGAACGCAATATACCGAAAGCAATTCGTTCTATCTTTTGGCGCATTATATTATTCTACATTTTAGCAATTCTTGTTATCGGTTTATTAATTCCTTATACGACTGATAGCCTTGCAGCAAGTGATGTTACAGTAAGTCCATTTACACTAGTATTTGAAAAAGCGGGCGTTGCCTTCGCTGCTTCTGTTATGAACGCTGTTATTTTAACTGCAGTTCTATCTGCTGGTAACTCTGGAATGTACGCATCAACTCGTATGCTTTGGGATTTAGCTCGTCAAGGAAAAGCACCAAAGTTCTTAGGCAAATTAGATAGCCGCGGTGTACCTGTTAACGCATTAATCGCAACATCAGTAGTTGGTAGCGTCGCTTTCATCGCTTCTTTATACGGTGACGGTGTTGTATACATTTGGTTATTAAATGCTTCTGGAATGTCAGGGTTTATTGCTTGGGTAGGAATTGCTATTAGTCATTACCGTTTCCGAAAAGCTTATGTTGCACAAGGAAAAGATTTAAAAGATTTACCGTATAGAGCAAAATGGTTCCCGTTCGGTCCAATCTTTGCATTTACACTTTGTGTTATCGTTATTTTAGGACAAAACTACGGCGCATTTATGGGAGCATCTATCGATTGGAACGGTGTACTCGTTTCTTATATCGGTTTACCACTCTTCTTAGTACTATGGTTAGGATATAAATTTACTAAGAAAACGAAAGTAATTCCACTTGATAAATGTGAACTAAAATAGAGTATAGCAAAACGAGCAAACAAATTTGTTTGCTCGTTTTTTTATTACAATCCCATTTACTTCCCTATTTCTTATCTTTTTGCAATAATAAAGTAAATACACTTAAAGGTTGGGATCACATGAACATTCGTATTACTGATGAAGCAAAAGTTGCTATACATAGATTAGAACGTGAAGACAAAAAGATTATTCGCATTAGAGGGACAATGACAAACTCTTGTAGCATTTTCGTTGATGTCGATTTAATTTGGGATACATATCATGCAGATGATGTTGTATATGAAGATGCGGAGCTTATCGTACAAATGGATTCATTTACGAAAGACTACACTGGTGATACCGTGAAACTTGATTATAAAACGACAGGTTTTAGTATTACGACTCCCAGTGAGACTTTGGTGTATGGATTGTCGATTAAAAAATAAACATTGTTTTTATCCGACCAATGGGGTGAAAAAATGGGCAAATATGTTCCACTAAAATTTTTATTCAACGAAGAATTAGCAGAAAAAATGGCTGATTCTATTTGTAAACACGATCCTAATTTCTCTAAAATAAACTTTGTATCTTCCGTAACATATAAAGTTGAAAATTTAGAGTTAAAGCAACGTATAGAAGCCATAGCAGATGAATTACACAATGCATTACAAAAAGATTTTAATGAAGCAATACATATATTACTGAAAACATTGGGACCAGAAAATACAACAGAAGTAGGCACATTTACAAACGGATATATGTACATGCCTATCGCAAAATACGTTGAAAAATATGGGCTTAACGATTTTGAATCCTCTTTCAACGCAATGTATGAAATAACAAAAAGGAATACTGCTGAATATGCCATTCGGCCTTTTCTTGAAAAATATCATGAAGACACACTAGACATATTACAACAGTGGATTCATGACGAAAACAGCCACATTAGGAGATTAGTTTCAGAAGGTACTAGACCTAGACTTCCTTGGGCTAAAAAAATTGGAGCTCTGAAAGGTGACTTTAGAAATAATTTAAAGCTACTTGAGCTATTAATGAATGACCCTTCTAAATATGTCCAAAAATCAGTAGCCAATCATATTAACGATATTACAAAAGAAGATAAAGAACTCGTTTTTCAATGGTTACAACAATTACGTGATAAACAGCTTCCTGTTAACCCTTGGATTATAAAACATGGGTTAAGAACGGTGATAAAAAATGGTACTTTACCAAAAGATTTTTCTTTTTAAGTATTTTAAACAAAACGCTTATGCTTCAAAAATGAAGTATAAGCGTTTTTTCTCTTTAAAACATTAGCCCTGCCTTAAAATATTTTGAAACATTTCTGGCTTACTTTGTTCAAAGCTCTCTATTAATTCTTTTCCAAATATCGTTATACTCTTCTCCCAAGGATGGCCTAAATACCCCCACTTATAGTCCTTTTGAATAAAGAAATTGTAATCTCCATTTGGAAAAATCGGGATTGTCCACTCATCAAATTCATTTCTTTCAAACTCTATGTGTGGATTCACCCAGTAACACTCATGTTGCCAATCAAGTACCATAATATATTCATTCGCTGCTGTATTTTCTTTAAAAACTAGTAATGCTTTTTCTTCCAAATCATCATATACATTTAAATCTATCGATTCTCCAAAGTAATGAGAAATATCATATGTAACAAAAGGACTTGGCACTTTAAATGATGGGAATATAGAAATACTTGGTGAAAACTCAAAATCACTATATACCCTATCCCATATTTGATCGCTCTCTTTGTCTGTAAACTTCATCCAATTTTTCATTAAACAACTGCCTTCCCTTATAATTTCAAAGGATTTTCACTTAATTATCCCGAATATACAAATAACCATTCTCACAAGGAGCGAATTTCTATGAATCTATTCGAACACGAAACGTAAAACCGCTTCACCTTAATAAGAGGTCCTCCCTTTTTTCTCATCATATCACTCACTTTAAAAAATAGGAGGACATAATTATGAAACGTGATCCATTATTTTTAACTTTTTTAGAAAGTGCTAATACAAATTTTAGTGGCTGGGATTTTTCTTTCATTTCAGAAACTGGCCGTATGAATAGCGAGCC
The DNA here is from genome assembly GCF_036320425.1 of Bacillus nitratireducens. Classification (NCBI taxonomy): domain Bacteria; kingdom Bacillati; phylum Bacillota; class Bacilli; order Caryophanales; family Bacillaceae; genus Bacillus; species Bacillus nitratireducens. The sequence goes on along the minus strand of NZ_JAUMJO010000004.1, from coordinate 40,654 downwards.
TTTATCATGGTCGTACGGTAGCACAGCCTTCCAGCTTATGCAGCATGCAGAATCAATGCTAGATATGGGAACTGGCGGCGGAGAGTTTTTATCTATGTTACAACCGTTGCCGTCAACTATTTATGCGACTGAAGGCTACGCTCCGAATGTACCAATTGCACGAAAGAAATTAGAACCTTTAGGAGTTACAATCGTAGAAGTTACGGATGATACTGCTTTACCATTTCAAGATAGTCAGTTTGATTTAATTGTCAATCAACATGAATCCTTTTCTGCTTCTGAGGTGAAAAGAATTCTTTCCACCAATGGAACATTTCTTACTCAACAAGTTGGCGGTCTTGATTGTGCGGAGCTTAATGAGCAGTTTGGCACACCGCTAAATAGCGAATTTTCAAGTTGGTCACTCAAAATGGCATGTAATGAACTAAAGGAGAATGGATTTACTATTTTAGAAGCGAAGGAAGAATTCCCCCTTCAGCGTTTTTATGATGTCGGTGCTGTTGTCTATTACTTAAAAGCAATTCCGTGGCAAATTCCTGATTTTATAGTAGATTGCTATACCGAGGAATTGTATCGTATACATGAAATTATCTTACAAAAAGGATATTTCGATGTGAAGCAACACCGCTTTATTATTAAAGCAAATTATGTGGAGTAAAATTTGAATTAGCATTCCCTACAAAAAAGCCAAGTCCCAATAAAGGACTTGGCTTTTCCTTAGTATTTTAACGCTTCTTATCTTATTGAGAAATGAGATATTTTTCATATCGTTTTTTCGTATCATCTTCTGTCAAAAGTGTAGTTGTGTAATCAATAATATTCCGGTTATCATATGTGAATGTATGCTCTAAATTGTTTTCTTCTTTTAATACTCTCGGTAAATATCTTTGCAAATTGCTAACTACACCTCTATTATCACCATCTAATATCCAATCAATTGACTTCCATTCTAATATACCTTCATCTGTGCTTACTGGCGTATCAATATGTACTCCATCTGGTAAATCAGTTAGGAATACATACATTCCCTCACTACCCAAAGGTTCGTCTTTAACTTGAAACATAACATTCCCTTTATACGTTACACTTGGAAGCTCTATTCCCGTTTCCTCAAACGTTTCTCTAATAACTCCTTCGTATGGCGTTTCATACTCTTCTATTTTCCCTCCGACACCATTCCACATTCCCATTGTCGGCTTTTTGTTTCTATTTAATAGCAGTATATTATCTCCTTTTCTAATGAAGCAAATTGTGTACTTATACATACGATCATTTCATTTCCTTTCATTTACATCTTCTTTTGTAAGTAATTCATTTTCCACATGTGTTATTTTGCTTATTTTCACGTGAAAACAATCGCCTTATAATCCCTTACCACATAATATATAGTACAACTTTCATACGTAAACTCTTTACGTATGAAAGAATCCTTTTTAGAAAGGAGAATTCAAAATCGATAACATTAGTAGCGAATTTCTAAAACAATATTACGACAGCAACGTTTGGCTACATGGTACACACTGGTTCGGGGTTCCAATCTGCAAACTTCCTTCTGATCTTTTTTTGTACCAAGAGATCATTCACGAATTAAAACCCGATTTAATTATTGAATGTGGAACCTTCTATGGTGGTAGCGCACTGTATTTAGCTTCTATGTTAGATTTAATTGGAAAAGGTCATGTACTTACTATCGATATAACTCCGCAACCAAATCGGCCATCACATAATCGGATTACGTATTTAACAGCCTCTTCTGTTTCTGTACAGGCGGTCCAAACAATATTAAGTATGCGCAAACCTGATGATGTGATTTTAGTTATTTTAGATTCTGATCATAGTAAAGAGCATGTATCGAAAGAACTCTTACTTTATAAATCTATTGTCACCACTGATAGTTACATTATTGTAGAAGATACAAGTATTAACGGAAATCCTCTCCTTCCTAATTGGGGCCCTGGCCCAATGGAAGCTGTAGAAGAGTTTTTAACTAAAAATAGTAATTTCATAATCGATGAATCTAAGCATAAGTTTTTCATCTCATTTAATCCAAAAGGTTTTTTAAAGAAGATAAAGTGAAACTTTAATAAGTGGGGGCTTTGTCCATCCCCCACTTATTCTATGATCTTCATTTTCGAAAAAGGATAGTACACAAATTCCACTTTTCCTATTATATTATCTTCTTCAATATAACCTAAACCATTTCGACTATCCTTACTTTGTTCACGATTGTCTCCCATTACAAATAACTTATTTGGCGGAATCTTTGTCTTTTGAAAATTGTAAAACACTTGTGTATTATTATATAAATCTTTATTTATATAAGGTTCATTTTGCTTTTTGTCATTTACGTATACAGTTCCATTCGTTATGTTAATTATGTCACCAGGAAGTCCTATTACGCGTTTCACATAATATTTCGACTCATCCTCTTCCTTAATAATGACGATTTCTCCGTGCTGTAAGCTAGAAAAATGTACAGCAGCTTTATTTACAAATACGTAGTCTTCTTCATGTAAAGTCGGCTGCATCGATTTTCCTTCCACCTTACATAAAGTAAAAGACTGGTACGTTACTACCATGACAAATATAAATAGTATGTATTTTCCCCAACCTCTCTTAATCTCCTCTTTCATATCCATTCCCACCTTATCAAAACACTTTTCAACTCAAAAATATATCACTGCACCTGTTCATTTGCGCAGTGATATACTACAATTTGAAGTTTTTTACTGTGCCTTATTCGGCTATTGTGCTACTGGGACTGGACTTGCACCCGATCTCTGCGTTTTCAAATCAAAATATGCATCCAAAATCTCTTTACCAATTGTAGAATTAATACCTGATTTATCATTATTTACCCATGGCACAACAACAGAAAAAGCGACTTCCGGATCAGCGTCATATGGCGCATACCCGGCGAGAGTTAAATTATAACATTTTTTTCGATAGTTGTTTTCATCTCTTCCAATATCACTCTCTCCACCGTACACTGTCTCTGCTGTTCCTGTTTTTCCAGCCGGTTTATAAGGTAGTCCTTTAAAAGTTCCAGTACCGGTCCCATCTGCCTCTTGGAAAACCCTTCTAAATCCTTCTTTCACATGATTTATATATGAAAGGTCCATATCCACTCGATTTAACACGACTGGTTCCATCGATTGTATAACTTTTCCCACTTCCTCGGGTCTATTTGGTTGCTCTCTAATTTCTTGTACAATTTGTGGTTTCATTCGGTAACCGCCATTTGCAATCGTTGAAATATATTGAGCAAGCTGCAGTGGCGTATATGTATCATATTGTCCAATCGCGTAATCAAGTAAAAAACCAGGTATAGTATCAGTTCTACCCATTTGACCCATCGATTCATTTGGCAAGTCAATGCCAGTAGACACACCTAAACCAAATTGTCTAAAGTAATAGCGCATTTTATTGAATGTTTCTTGTTTAATATCTAACGGGTTGTTTGGTACATAATCAATACCTGCCATTTTTAAAGCTGTATTGAACATATATACGTTCGATGAAACTTGCAAAGCTCTTAAATCATCAATATCTCCAAAGTCTTTCCAAGATTTCTTCGGCTTCGAACTTCCTTTAAAGTACATTGGCGCATCAAAGAAATGCGTAAATGGCTTAATCGCTCCTGCTTGATATCCAGCTAATACCGTAGCTCCTTTCACCGTCGATCCTAACTCATACGAGCTTATCATCGTTCCTAAAGCGTAGTCTTCTATTTGCATCCCGCCGTCTTTATTTACAATTTTCTTTCCTGCTAATGATAGAATTTGACCATTTTTCGGATTCATCATAACGACGAATGCACGATCCATCATCGGTTCAGAAGAATGGAATGCCCTTAAATTCCTTTCAAGACTTTCCTCCACCTTTTTCTGTAAATCCATATCAACTGTTAACATTAAATTATTTCCACTTTTTCCTTGTGTCACTTTTTCAGTCCGAATAATATTTCCAGCTCTATCAGTAATATTTTTGGACTGTTCTTTCATTCCATGTAACACATCTTCGTATTGTTTTTCGATGTAACTCTTACCGATACGATCATTTCGGTTATAATCTCGTACTAAATAGTAGTCTAATTGTTCCCTTGGTAATCCTTCATTCTCACTCGAAACACTACCAAGTACGGAACGTAGTATTTTGTCATTTGGGTATTCACGCTCCCAATCCACAGTCGTATCTACGCCTGGCAAAATCGATAGTCTTTCACTCACTACTGCATATTCATTTTGACTTACATCTTTTTTGACGATTTGTGGCGTCATTTTATATCCCGCATTCATTTTGCTTTTAATTGCTAGTACTTCTATATCCTCTTTCGAAAGCTCGTTTAGTTCTTCCTGTGTAATTCTTTCTCGTCTCAACTCTTCTACTTTTTTGTCTAATTCTTTTCCTTCGATTTCCTGTTTCCTAAATTTACTCTCATCTTCTTTCGTTACTTTTGTTGCTGCACGTTTTTCGTTTAACTGCATCCAAAAATCTTTTTTATCTGTCTCTGTTAACTTGTCCATTTCTTCTTGCGGCATTTCGATTAGCTTTGCTAAATTTCTTGCCACTATTAAAACCTCTTTTGAGTCCACTCCTTTCATCTTCGTATATGTAACAGTTCGTAACGGTTTATTATTTACAATAACTTTCCCTTCCCGGTCAAACATCTTCCCTCTCGGAACTGGAGTACTCACCGTTACATCTTCCTTTTTATTCACTTCATTTCGATACGTTTCTCCGTCAATAATTTGTACTTTACCTAATTGAATAATAATAGCTGAAAATAAAAGAAAAACGATAAAAAATAGTACATTTAACCGAAAAGGAATATGAGTCTTTTTCTTTTTCGACTGTTTCTGCTTCTCCTTTTTCTGTCTCATTTTGCTCCCTCGCTTCATTCTTTTAACATTTCTGCGCAAAAATCATTATGTATTAAATTTATTTATATGATATATATAGAATTTTATATTAGTTACAAAAGAAAGAAAAGATTTAATTTTCAGTTTTTGTATTTTACAACCTATTTATTACCATTCCCCTTAATACGTAATAACATGAATATAATGCATACAAAAAACTGAGGTGGACATCAGTCACCTCAGTTTCTTTACGAAAACAAAAACTTATTTAATCGAAGATAGCCCTTTGGCAAATTCACCAATCTTATTTTGAAAAACAAAATCAAAATTATATTCTTGCCCTGTTAGTTCTTCATTTACTAAAATGGTTGTTGCTCCCACTTCCCTCTTTGCAATTTCTGGGAATGAAGCGACAGGCTGTACTTTCAGTGACGTTCCCATTACGAGAAGTACATCTGTTTCATATAAACGTTTGATCGCATTTTGATATTGAGGTAACGTATCTCCGTATAAAACAACATCTGGATTTAGAATGAAATTACATTTTTCACAACGCGGCACTTCATGATCAATCATATATTGTAAATCATATCCCGTTTTACACTTCGGACAATGCGCAGTTTGAAGTGTTCCATGTAAATCAATTACATGTTTACTTCCACCTACTTGATGCAAACCATCAATATTTTGCGTTAATATCGTTATGTCTTTCCCTCGTTCTTCTAGCTCAGCTAAAAAACGATGCCCACGATTTGGTTTATATTGATGAAACGTATTAATTTGAAATATTTCTTTATAATGCTTCCAAAATTCTTTCGGACTTCGGTTATAGTATCCTCTTGATAAGTACATCTCCACATTCGCATCAGCATACAATCCATTTGCTGAACGAAAATCTGGGATACCACTTTCTGTGCTTGCACCAGCACCTGTTAACACCGTAATTTTCTTTGCTTTTTCTAATATCGAACGTACTTCTTCAAATTGCACAAAAATCACCTCTATATATATTGCTATACTTATTATACCAGTTGTTTACAGAAGGTGTTGTATAATTCATTTTACTTACTTCATTGCATGAATTAAACCCAAACTTTTTGAGCGGAATTAAATTTTCAAAGATAACTACTGTTCAATTAAAATAAAGTTATCATTTAGAAAGCAGCCAGAAGGCTGCTTTTCTTCATCGGTAGGCTTAGATAGTTATGGACTACTGGAAGCCCCTTAAGTTATACTTGTATAATATCAAAAATTAACAAGGGGTAATATTAACATTATGAAAGAAAAAAACGAACTTGTTCAAAGTATTCCTCAAACAGGATTTTTTGGGCATCCAAAAGGATTATTCTCTTTATTCTTCACTGAGTTTTGGGAAAGGTTTTCTCATTACGGAATGAGAGCTATTTTACTGTATTATATGTACTATTCGGTCGCAAAAGGTGGATTAGGCATTGATCAATCTACCGCAACCTCGATAATGGCAATTTACGGTTCCTTACTGTTCATGTCTAGTATTATCGGTGGATGGATATCGGATCGTTTATTTGGTCCAAGTAAAACCGTATTCTTTGGTGGCGTTTTAATTATGATTGGCCATCTTATTTTAGCTTTACCGGGTAGTAAAAGTGCGTTATTTATCTCTATGGTCTTCTTAGTTCTAGGAACAGGGTTGTTAAAGCCTAACATATCGAACATCGTAGGAAGTTTATACAGTGAGACAGATGCGCGTCGTGACTCAGGGTTCAGTATATTCTACATGGGTATTAACTTAGGTGCCTTACTTGCACCTTTAGTTGTCGGAACATTAGGTCAGCAATATAATTTCCACCTTGGTTTTGGAGTTGCGGCAATTGGTATGGCAATTGGGTTAGGGGTATTTGTTGGAACAAAACAGAAAAACCTTGGTCTAGTCGGTACGCAAGTACCTAATCCATTATCAGATTCGGAAAGAAAAAAGACTATTAAGTATTTCAGTGTTGGTCTGGTTGTATTAACATTGCTAGGTGTGGTTACAATTCCAACTGGGTTGTTAACTATAAATCGTTTTACATTCCTGATTAGTATCTTAGGGATTGTTATTCCAGCCTATTATTTCATTTATATGTATCGTAGTCCTAAAACAACAAAAGTAGAGCAATCTCGTCTTCTTGCGTATATACCACTCTTTATTGCAGCTACAATATTTTGGTCTATACAAGAACAAGGTGCTATTATCTTAGCGACATACGCGGATCAACGAACTCAATTACAGTTCAATGGAATTACATTGCATTCCGCTTGGTTCCAATCATTAAGTCCAATCTTTATCGTAACGCTTGCCCCGATTTTTGCATGGGTTTGGATAAAGTTAGGCAAGAAGCAGCCTTCAACGGCAAAAAAATTCGCTATTGGATTGCTATTTGCAGGTTTATCATTCTTAGTTATGATTATTCCGGCTTTAATCAACGGTACTCACTCTTTAGTGAATCCTATGTGGTTAGTCCTTAGCTTCTTTTTAATTGTAATTGGAGAAGTTTGTTTATCTCCTTCAGGGTTATCAATAACGACGAAGCTGGCTCCAGCTGCTTTCTCTTCGCAAACCATGAGCTTATGGTTCTTATCAACTGCGTCTGCGCAAGCAATAAATGCCCAAGTTGTTAAACTGTATAATCCTGCAACAGAAGCAATTTACTTTGGTGTTATTGGTGCTATCTCCATTTTAGTTAGCATCCTGCTGTTTACATTATCATCAAAAATCCAAAATTTCATGAAGGGACTTCAATAACGGTCTCTTATTGAAATGAACAAATACAAGTTTCTATGTGAAGAGTAGCCAAGCGGGTTACTCTTTTTTGTAAAAGTTAGATAAATATTGCATTCTTACCGTACTTATATTTAAATTTATCAGTTTTGAAAAATCATAGTACAATTAACAATTCTGCTGATTATCTCTTACCCAGTTATACTTTACTAATGGCAAAAATTCACTCTGTTTGTTTTACATAAAAATGGTGTGATATTTTTTATCACACCATTTTAAAATCATTACTTTGTATGTCTTTGAGTTTATCAGAACTTAACTGTTTATCCATTCATATAGACGAAAATTCTACATCATTAAGAAACTATCTAAAAAGTTTCCTTTTATTCGGAACAATTCCATATTTGTTAGAATACTCCCATTGCAACCTTTCCCTTTATATTCTATACTGCGTCTTCAATTACAAAATACAAACACACAAAAAGGGCTGCATCAGCCCTCTTTAATCTACTATTATTTAATGCGTCGTACCCCCAATTTCCACAATATCCACCTCAACTTCCATCGCTACCTCAATTGCCAATTCTATACCTTTACTAATAGTAGAAAGTGACATACTCGGTTGACCTGGATAGTTGCTCGCTTGCTCTGGTAAGAACGGAATATGAACAAATCCGCCTTTTATTTTCTTATCATTCTTCTCTAGTTCGTGCATGAGTCCATAGAATAAATGATTACAAACAAATGTACCTGCCGTTTGTGAAACAGACGACGGTATACCTTCTTCACGAAGTTTTTTCACAATTGCTTTCATCGGAAGTGTAGACCAATACGCAATAGGTCCTTCTTCTACAACCGGCATATCCACCGGCTGATTTCCTTCATTATCAGCAATTCTTGCATCGTCAACGTTAATTGCTACACGTTCTATCGTAATATCTGATCTGCCCCCAGCTTGTCCAATACATATAATAATGTCGGGCGACAGCTCTTCTATATATGCTTTTAATACTTGTATCGATTTATGAAATACCGTCGGAACTTGCTTACTTATAATCTTGTACTCTCCAATTGTTTTTTCATGTAGACTTTTTGCTACTTCCCAAGCTGGGTTGATGCTTTCTCCGCCGAACGGATCAAATCCTGTTAATAATACTGTTTTCATAGTTTCACTCTCCTAATTAGAAACGATATACGAGGCCGTACATAATAAACATATTGATAATGAAAATGGAAAGAGCAATTGGTACTTGCGCTTTAATGACTGCATTTTTATCTTTCAGTTCTAAAAGCATCGCAGGTACGATATTAAAGTTTGCCGCCATTGGAGTAAGCAGCGTTCCGCAATATCCAGCAAACATACCTAGTGCTGCCATAATTGCTGGGTTTCCTCCGTGCATTTGTACAATTAAAGGTAAGCCGATTCCGCCAGTGATTACAGCAAATGCTGCGAATGCATTCCCCATTACGACTGTAAATAGCATCATTCCTAAACAATACGCCATAACAGCAACGAATGGATACTCTGTCGGTAACACTTGTCCGACTAGATCCGAAACGACTTGTCCTACGCCAGACTTCGCGAAAATACCGCCAAGTGCTGCTAACATTTGTGGTAAAATAACTGCCCACCCGACAGCCTGTAGTAACCTACTTCCTTCTTGAACAGGCGTTGTTATTTTCGCTTTTGTAATACGCATCGCCGCAATGAATGCGAGTAATGCCCCTAACGCTAATGCAACTAATGTTACTTTATCAGGATCAACAAGTGCGACATTTCCCCATTTGATTTTTCCTAACGTTAACGTTCCGATAATTGTAAAAATAGGTATTAATATTGCAGGCATAAAAATTTTATTTTTTAATTTCTCTGCATGTTTCACACGTTCTTGTACTGGTACTTCTTTCTCCTCGGATTTTGTTACTTTATTCAATGAAGCTAACACGACCATAGCGAGCACAATACAACCAACGTAAAACGAAGGTATTACATTTCCGAATATGAATGTAACTGCAAACAATGCCCAAAATAAGCTAGAACCAAATCGGTTTGGATGTTCACGATCAAATGCAATACGAACGGCAATAAATGCAACGATTATACCTAATACATAATAAATTGTATCCATTGTTATGATGTTCATCTTATATAGCCTCCTTCTCTTGTTTTTCTTCTGCTTTCATTGTTTTCTCTATATACTTATCAAACCTTCTAAACCTAATCCAGCTCACAATAAGGGCAGATATCGCAGTTGGAATTCCCCAAAGCGCCATATCCCATACACCGACATGCATACCTACTGAATCGAAGAATCCTTTCATTAATAAAATGGCTCCAGTTGCGATGAAAATATCTTCTCCGAAAAACCAAGCTGTATTTTCCGCGGCTGCTGCGTTTGCTTTAATCTTTTCTCTCAATTTTTCAGGGAGTTTACCATATTTACCTTGCGCAGCTCCTTCTGCCATTGGCGCAACAAGTGGTCTTACTGTTTGCGCATGCCCACCAATATTCAGTCCAAGTGCTGCTGATGATTCTCTTATCGTAAAATATGACATTAATACTCTTCCAGTTGTTGCGCCTTTTGATTTCGTTATAAGCGCTTCTGCCCTTTCTTTTAAACCATAACGCTCTAAAATTCCGATTACCGGTAAAGTTAATATGATTGGCATAGACATATATCTGTTTTCTATGAAAAATTTACCGAACATGCTGATTACATCATAAAAACTTAAGCCTGAAACCATACCAGTAACAATACCTGCAACCATTACTACTAACAGTGTATTTAATCTAAATAAAAACCCAACTGCAACAAGTAGTATCCCAATTAATTTAATCATTTCCAGCACTTCCCCTCATTTTTTATCCCGCATTAACGGGCAGTAAAACTCCCACCTCAAAATTCGGCTGGGGCAAAGAAATTTTGATGGGAGTCGGGCTGCCCATAAACGCCCGATTGGTACGGGCTAATAATCAGTGGGGGATGAACCTCCCCACTGATTAAAGTTTCACTTTATTTCGGTGCATTTATAGAAACACCGTTAAGTTCGAATGTTCTGTATATTTTCTCCGCAAATTGGACTGCTTTCTCCCCATCACCGTGTAAACATATCGTTTGCGCCTGAACTGCTACTTTTCCTCCATTAACAGCTTCTACATACCCTTCCTTTACCATTTGAAGCACTTGTTTTATCGCTTCATCTTCATTTTTTATAAGAGCATTTTCTTCTGTACGGCTCGTTAACGTTCCATCCTGCTTATACGTACGATCAGCAAAAGCTTCTTGTACGAGAGTTATATTATATTTTTCTGCTGCCTTTATAAACGCCTCACTATTCGCTAATCCGTAAAGTAATAATCTAGGGTTAATATGATAAATTGCCTTTGCGATTGCATCTGCAATTTCCGAATTAGTTGCCGCCATATTATATAAGGCACCGTGCGGTTTTACATGCTGCATTTTCCCTCCAGCAGCTTTAACAAATCCTTCTAATGCGCCAATTTGATATAAAACATAATCGTATACTTCACTTGCTGAAACATGCATGTTCCTTCTTCCAAATCCAATTAAATCAGGAAATCCAGGGTGTGCCCCTATTGCTACATTTTGCTGCAGGGCTTTTTCAACCGTTTGCCTCATAACGGACGGATCACCCGCATGAAAACCACAAGCAACGTTTATAGAGGAAACGAACGGAAGAATTTCATCATCATTCCCCATTTTATAAGCTCCAAAACTTTCTCCTAAATCACAGTTTAAATCGATCGTAGTCACGATGCTTTCCTCCTAATCTTAGCTTCGTAAAGCGATGAATTTCTTTAATAGACTCATACTTGTTTCCTGTTCTATATACAATTGTGCAGCTTCTTCCATAGTTATTTTTTCAAAAGTTACATAGTCTCCTGGTTTCAGCTGCGCTAGAAGAGGTAAATCTACTGAAATTACATTTCCAATTCTCGGATAACCACCTGTCGTTTGTCTATCCGCCATTAATATAATAGGCTGTCCACCATTCGGTACTTGAATTGTTCCGAATGTAACGGGGCTCGATAAAATTTCTATCTCTTCAGCTCTATTTAAAACATCTCCGTCAAGCCTATATCCCATTCGATCAGCATAATTGGATACTTTATACTCTTTCGAAAAAAACGCCTTTATACTTTCTTCTGTAAATTGATCATATTCAAAGTCTGTTATGACGCGAAGAATAGGATGCTTCTTATATTTTGGTAAAGCGTCATTACAAATTGCCCACTTCGTTTTTATACGCGCTTCTTCTTGTAAGTTTTGAATGAAACGACTCGCAACTTCTGCCCCTGTACCAATTTGAAAATAATCTCCTTTTTTCAGCATTCTCCCTTCGATACCGCCAAGAGCAGCACGTATGTAAGTACTTTTACTTCCCATCGTACAATCAATATTTATACCGCCCGCAAAAGTCACATATGCTCTGCAACCGCTTTTCGCTTTTCCGAGGCAAAGCATGCTTCCTTCTTCAGCTAATATAGGGCGCCATAATGGAATGCGCTCTCCATTTAATAACGGTTCCATATCTGCACCGCCAATTGCGAGCAATGTCGTTTTCTTTATTAACAATTTAGGTCCCATTATTGTAATTTCGAGTCCCGCCTCATTCTCTTCATTACCTACTAACATATTAATTATCCTGAGCGCATTCTTATCCATAGCACCGCCAACAGGTACACCGTATTGTTGATAATGAGATCGTCCTAAATCTTGGACTGTTGTAAACATTCCTGCATGCAAAACCTCTACATCCATTCTTTAGCCCCCTCAAGCGATACGTACTCTTCCTGTGTTATTGGTATAAATCGTAAATACATACCACTTTGAATATATGTTGGTGTTTCTTCTTTTGGATTAAATAGAGAAATAGGTGTTCGGCCGATAATATTCCATCCTCCTGGTGTTTCAAGCGGATAAATACCCGTTTGATTTCCGCCAATCCCTACTGAGCCAGGAGCAATTTGTAACCGTGGTGTTTCTTTTCTAGGTGTTTCTAGTTCTTTTGATAATCCCCCTAAATAAGGGAAGCCTGGCGTAAAGCCTAACATATACACGAAATATGTTGTTTCACTATGTATTCGAATAACATCCTCTACTTGTAATCCTTGATAATGTGCAACCTCTTCTAAATCAGGTCCATATTCTCCCCCGTAACACACTGGTATAGAAATATGTTTCACATCTCGGTTCACTTCTTCTTTATAAGAATCACACAGCTCCCGTATAAACTGGCAAACGTAATCATATGGTCTTATATTTCTATCATTTTCCTTCCATACTTCGTATAAATTGTAATAAACCGCTAATGAAGTAAACGACGGAACACATTCAACCATTCCTGCAAACGGATGTTGCTGCAGTGCTTGAAATAGTCGTTGTACTTTTTCGTATATATCCATCCCAATTTCTTCACCAAATGTAACAATAATTGCTTGATCCCCTAACGCAGAAAATTTCATCCCACTCCCTCTTTCTATGCCAAAAAGCCGAGTTCTTTCGAAATGCGGTTCGCTGTTTCTTTCACTTTCGCAGTAAAATACGTAATGTTACTTTCGCTATACTCAATTGCCAATCCCGAAATACTAATGCCTGCTACAACCGTTCCATCACTTGCAAAAATTGGAGCTGCTATAGCCGCTGTATGATTTTCTAATTCAGAATAACTAATTGTATATCCAGCTTGTTTTGCCATATGTAACACTTCTAGTAAATGCTCCTTATTCACAATCGTTCCATCTGCAAACTGCTTTAAATCCGTTTCCTCTACGTACTTTCTTTTCTCTTCCTCAGAAAAATACGATAGTAAAATTCTCGGACATGCCCCCGCATAAAGCGGTGCTCTTCTTCCAACCGCCGTATAAACACGTACTGGCTGAACTCCTTCCATCTTCTCAACGTAAATTGCGTCATTACCATCTTGAATAATTAAATTTACTGCTTGCCCTAAACTATCCCTAAGCTCTTTCATATAAGGAATCGCAATATTTCTTACGGATAACCTTTGGGAAACAAGTTGACCAAATCGTAAAAAAACGACTCCGAGACGATACTTGCCCTTTTCTGTTTTTTGTAAAAAGTCCATTTCTTCTAACGAACCAATTAAACGATAAACAGATGTTTTCGGCATATTCGTAAGCTGAACCATCTCTGTCAAACTTAGCTCCTCATGCTCATAAAACAACTCTAAAATATCCATTGTCTTAACTGCCGTTTTATTTATACTCATCCTATCTCCTTTTCGTTCCGAATTTCGGAACTTCAATTCCGTTTTTCGAAACAAACATATAATTTAAAATTATAAAATATTCTTTCAATTCTATCAATATATTTTTCGCGTATATTATCCGATATATTTTGTCAGTAATTTAAAAAACGTAAATAATTAAATACATTTGTAAATTTTCACATTAAGTTATTACATTTTTAATATGTTTATTTATTATAGTATATGTACAATAAAATATAAGGAGTGTTTCTTTTGAAAAAACTGCTAGTAATCCCTGCAATTATGTTATCTTTTTGTATAGGTTATAATGTAACATTTGCTACAAATGAAGATACTCATTCAAACTCTCCAATCGCTCAAAATCATAATATAGCGAATGAAGAAATTCATTTTTTTGGATCAAGTAATTCTGGATTTGACTATTCTAATGAGAATGACTTAAGTGTTTTTGTGAAAAATATAGGTGATTCTCCTTTTAATTACACTTTATATAACGCTAAAGGTTCTTGGATGATTGACGGAACTTTAAAACCTGGAGAACAAGCTATAAGTGAGTTCAGTATAAATTGGAGTGATTGGCTTCCTGACGGTGAATACAAGATTAAATTTAGAAATAATGATGGTTCTCTTTCAAAAGTTCAAATTATAGCAAAACCAAAAATTTAAATAAGTAGGACACAAAAAAAGTATGGAAGATTATATTTCTCCCATACTTTTTTTGCTTTATAACGCTCTCACTTGTTTCAACGGCCAGAAAACAGCTTGTCCTTTTCCGACAATTTCATCTTCTGAAATAAACCCAAACATACGACCGTCTTTTGAAACTTCACGATTATCTCCTAAAACAAATACTTGGCCTTCTGGTACTTTCGTTTTCCCTGTGATTTGTTCTAACGTAAAGTCTGGAGTTAATACACGGCCCGCTGCCTTTTCTTTAAATTCTTTTAAATACGGTTCTTCCATCGCTTTTCCGTTTACATATAAAACATCATCTTTATACTCAACTGTATCACCTGGTAAACCAATTACTCGTTTTACTAAATCGTACCCTTCTTTTCCATGGAAGACGATAACGTCAAAACGTTCTAATCCGTTTATACTATAACCAATCTTATTAACGAGAACTCGCTCATTATTTTCTAAAGTTGGCATCATCGACTCACCTTGTACTAATGACGGCGTAAATAGCACCCCGCGAACGATAAAGGCAATCGCAAGTGTAATACCTATCGTTTTAATCCATGAGATCAATTCTTTCTTCGTATTTGTCTTCATCGTCTCTCCTCTTTCTTACATATTTACTTTATTATTTCAACTAATTCTTGTACTAACTTTAGGTCAATTTCAGAAAAACATGACTTATCTTCTCTAACCGCTGTACCTACATGTGCCTGCGTAATTCCAGTCTCATCTAGCAATTGTTTTACATTCTCTTTCGTTACTCCGCTTCCGACAACAAGCTGTATATTCCCTTCACTTTCCTTTTGCATCTCTGTAAGTACCGGAATATTATCTACTACATTTCCTTGTCCACCTGAAGTTAACACGTGAGTAACTTTATTGAATTTCTTCAAAACTTTCATCGCTTCTACTGGATTTTCTGTATCATCTATCGCACGGTGATACGTTACATTTATTCCATCTACAACAGATAATAAATCTGCTAGTTGCTCTTCATCAACTTCATTTTGTTCATTTAACACACCTAATACAACACCAGCAGCCCCTAGATTTTGAGCAACTACAATATCTTCTTTCATCATTTCAATTTCTTCTTCCGTATATGTAAAAGACTTTGCATGCGGACGAATCATAACATGAACTGGTATTTGCACTGCTTCTACTGCTTTTTTTATAAAAGCATAGCTCGGTGTTAAACCACCTTCTGTATATGATGAAATGAGTTCAATTCGATTTCCACCAGCCTTTTCAATTCGCTTCACATCTTCTAAACAAGTTGCAATAATCTCTAGCATGAGATAACCTCTTTTCGTGCTTTTTTCTTATTATACAGTAGGTGAAATAAGAAACATAGCATTCCACTATAAAACTATAAAAAGAAGAATGAAAAGAAAGATTTTTCAAATTGATAATAAATGTCATATATGTTATGTTTTTCTTGGGATTATACATTATTATATTTTTATAAAAGGAGATACATATATGCTTCTTACAAAAAAACAGTTCGTTATCTCTAGTTCATTTATTGTAATTACATCACTTTGCGCGATTACTTTTTTAACAAAACCAAATACAAAACTAGATTCCTCAACTTCAAGTATAGAAACAGAAACAGTTACCCTTTCATCAAGCAATAAAGAAGAAATCCGAACATTTCATTCATCTTCATTTAATAATTCAACTGTATTCAGAGGTGGCACAGGTACTGGTTTTGACTTTAGCGGCCAAGGTGACTTACATATTACAATTAAAAATACTGGTACAAACAGTTTTACTTATTCAATTAAATTCAAAGAAGATCGTTTAGTAAAATACACGTTACAGCCAAATGAAAGTAAATCCTTTACTTTACGTTCACTCATCGCCAATCCTTTACCAGGTGATTATTCATTATTTGCACATAATCAAGACGGTTCTGAAAGTAGTATGAATCTTGAAGTGCAACCCCAATAGAACAAAATAAAAAGGCTATCCTCTTATCAAAAGGGTAGCCTTTTTATTTTGTAAAACGAGAGCTTTCTCTCCTTTGAACAATGACATACTACATGGAATTATATCAATGATTTTTCGAATATATCTGTCTCAACTCTAAATATATCAATGATTCAACATAGAGTATCAATTCACCGACAACAAAAAGTCTGCTCCAGAACGGAACAGACTTTATATTTCTTCATTACGACCGAAACGCCGCATCCGCCAGCATAGATAGTGTTGCATCATCCATCGGCGGATTGTGTAGTCCTGCTCTGACGTTTAAATAATAGCGATGAAGCGGATTTTTTTCTGATAAACTTTTCGCGCCTACGATGCGCATTGCTTTATCTACAATAGATATTGCCGCGTTCGTGACAACATATTTCGCTGCTGCTAGTTCGGCTTGCAATAATAATTTATCTTCTGCCTCATCGTATTTTTTCGCAATTTGATATAAAAAGACGCGAGCTTGCATAAGCTCAAGTTCTAATTCTCCAACTAATCTTCTAACATTTGGTAATAAACTTATAGAATGATTTAAACTGTTTGGCTTGTATGATACCGCAAACTGAACTGCATAATTTCTTGCTGATTGCGCAATTCCTAAATAACATGCTGGTATATGTAGCAACCAGCCAATACCCTTTTGTTTCACTTTCCCGCCCCATACATCCGTAAAAAAGCGGTTCTCTATCTCTACATTTTGTAAAACGAGATCATGGCTCGCAGTTCCTCGCATTGCGATACTATCCCACGTTTCTTCAATTGTTACGCCTATCGTATTCTTCGGAATAACAAACTCTCCGATTTCTTCTCGGCCTTCAATACTTGCTGAAATGATAAAATAATCAAGTACTGGTGCCATTGTCGTAAACGTTTTTCTTCCATTTATAATCCACTTCTCACCTTTTTGGACAGCTAACGTCTCTGGTTTCCCGCCGCGCGTAGGACTCCCCGTATTCGGTTCTGTTGCAGCTCTATTAAAAAGCGCGCCATTACGCACTTCTTCACAAAACCAAGTGAACATTTCTTCATTCCAAGAATGATTTTCAGCTAACTCTTTTACGATGCCAAGATGCCATCCAATCGATAATGCGGTAGCACCGCAACCTTCTGCTATTTTCTCTTGAAATAAAACGAAGTCATATAAAGAAATCGCATTGCCTCCCACTTCTTTTGGCAACGTTAATTTCGTATATCCGATATCTTTCAAATTATTAATATTTTCATACGGAAATGCTCCTAATTCACTTAGTTGATGCTCCCTTTCCATGAACTTCGGAATCAATTTATTTATTTGTTCAATAATTAAAGATTGTTCTTCTGTTTCAACAAATGAGAGTGCCATACTATAATCTCCTTTTATGTTCGATTCATAAACCGTTCATTTTGTCATTATGATTATATGAAGCTACCTCTCTATTGTTTCACTATTCCGATAAAAATACAATGTTTTTGAACAATAAGAAAATCCCCTATTAAAGATAGGTTCTTTCCTTATATTAATCTCCTTTCAATGCCTTTAATGGCAATGAGGTTACATATCCAATATACGAGCATAATTCTTTAAAAAAGAATGGAATCTCTGTATCTAACGTTTTATACGCTGACGTTGGAGTTGGTGATGCATACGCTTCAATTTTAATATGTTTTGCAATTCTCATCGCACGTTTCATATGAAGTGGATCACTTACAATCGTATATGTGCGTATTCCGTTCTCTATTCCAACTTGCTTTGCATTCTTCAAATTATCCTCTGTGAAAAGGGATTTTGTTTCAATTAAAATATCCTCTTCCTTTACACCATGTTTCATTGCATACACTCTAGCAGTACGAGCTTCTTCAAGCTCTGCCTCAAACTTTGTACCACCTGTGAAAATAATCTTTTTAATATTACCGTTCTTATATAATGAAATTGCATGATTAATTCTCTCTTTAAATACAGGAGATGGTTTTCCGTTCCATGAAGCTGCTCCCAGCACGATACCAGCATCTGTCTTCATTCCATCATCTGTTTTAAAGCGATAACTCCAAATATCGTAAGCTGCATAACTTACATATAAAATAATAGAACAAATCATAAGCAAGAATACTTGCAAGATTCTTCTTTTCTTACTCTTCTTATTTTCTTTCATTTATAACTGCCTCCGCACATCATCCATACTTCTATATAAAAACGTATATATCAAATCATTTTGTTTGAATTTGTTTAAAAGAAGGAATTTTTCTTGTCATATATATTCATTAAAGGGTTTTCATTTAAAATTGAGGATTATCAATTCATTTTTCGTTTGCGGTTTTCATTACATTTATGTAATTTATAAGTTTATTACCATACAACTACATTGTAACGAATTTTTTATCATAATGGAATGATGAAACAAAAGTAAATAAAAGAAGTAACTGTTTTGTAAGAAAAAAGGTATATTTTTCAACTAGACGATCAATACACCTTTCTTAATATAAATTATCGTTTTTCTTTATACGATTCTAATTTTTCTAATAACCGTTCCTTTACGGCTGGCCATTCACTTGCAATAACACTGTATACAACTGCATCTCTAACATGCCCACTCGGTAATTTTCTTTCGTTTCTAAGTACACCCTCTTTTACTGCGCCGAGTCTTTCAATTGCTCTTTGTGCTTTTTCATTTCGTGCATCCGTCTTAATTTGTACTCTCCGCATATGCAACTTTTCAAAAGCATATTGTAATAACATGTACTTACATTCTGTATTCATACTCGTACGTTGCACACTTGGGTCATACCACGTTTTCCCTAATTCTACCGTCTTATCTTCCACTGAAATGTTATATAGGCGTGTACTCCCTACTATTTCATTCGTCTTTTGATCCACAACAACAAATGGTAAATCCTTCCCTGCCCCATAAGCTTTTATCGCCTTTTGAACATATTGCTGCATATCTTGAACAGTATCCATTTTAGAGATTAAATACGCCCAAATGTCTCGATTTCCTTCCACGATTGAAAACATTTTTTCGACATCATTGCTATCCATTAACCGTAACTTTGCTCTTTCGTGAATTACTTCCATTTTTAAGCCCCCTTTGTTGTAACTATATCATACTCTATTAATATTTAATCGTTATATAGGAATATAAAATTATATTTATGTTAAGGAATATAATATATTTTTAAAATAAAAAATGCGATGCCTTTATTCAAGCATCGCACTCATAAATTGAATTGAAACTTACTTCTTTTCCATTACTGCAAAATAATTATTTTCGCTATCTGCAAAATTAAATATTCTACCTGAAGGCATATTTACAATTTCTCCGACTGTAACGTTTTTGTTTACTAAATCACTATATAAACTATCGAATTCTTTTGAGAAGAACATTAAAGAAGGTGTACCAAGATTTAACTCCGGCTGCATTTTAGCAATTAGCTCCTTATTATGGAGAATAATACTTGTTTCAGCTTCTTTAGTTGGAGCAATTTCAATCCATCGCATTCCTTGACCGTTATCTTCCTCTGAAATTACAATAAATCCTACTTTTTCTGTCCAGAATTCCTTCACTTCATCTTGGTTATTTACATACAACATGATTTGACCAACATTATTAATCATTTATTTTAACGCTCCTTTATAAACAATTTTTATTAAACTCCATACACTTACATCTAATTATCACCGAAAATAAAGTTGTGGTACAAAAATCTATTTCAGCGACTCCAATCGCTCGTTCAAACGATCCCAAGTTTCGGTGATACCTTGTAGCATGCCCATGTCCATAACAGTCTTAAGAGCTTCTTCGGAAACATATTCTGCACGGTTTATTAGCTTTGTCTTTCCACCTAAATCGATGAATTCCAATGTCATCTCGGTTGACGGCATAGAATCATTTACATTGCCTTCAGCATCCGAAAAGTAATCGGTGTAGACAATTTTCTCTGGCTCAATAATCTCTTTATAAATTCCTTTGCCCCATGATTCCATACCAAAAAATTGCCCCAGGTTCTGATCAACACACTTCATACAGTAGTGCCAAACGCCTCCCGGACGGAAGTCGACAGTGCATGCAGGAACTTCCCAGCCCCTTGGTCCCCACCAGTGTTTCAAATGCTCTGCCTCTTTAAACATACTGAATACAAGATCACGCGGCGCATCGAAAACGCGCTCCAGTACTAATACCCGATCGTTCTCTACTCTCGATACCATTGTATTGTTTGACATTTTAATTCCTCCTTAAATATGAACTGATTTTATGACTTTTCCTTGTTTTGCAATTCCTTCAAATACTCATCTAAATTATCGAATCGCTCTTCCATCACACGCTTAAATGACTGCACCCAACAATCCAGTGCTTGGAAAGGCTCAGGTCGGAGCTTATAAATCCGGCGATTAGCTTCAGCCTGCACTTCCACAATCCCTGTATCGCTTAACACTTTTAAATGTTTCGAAGTTTGTGGTTGCCTTAATCCCAAATGTTCGGCGATTTCCCCAACGGTTAAGGGACCGTCACGCAAGAGTTCAACGATATTCATACGATTCGGTTCAGATAAAGCGCTCAACGTCGTCATATTCACACCCGGAATTTTCCCCGACATATCACTCACCTCGTTAAGTGATGGTCTCCGGTTATAACACATCAATATCATCACTAATATTATTTTCCTGTTGAATCGATTATACCCAAATAGGAATATTCCCGTCAAGGAATATTCAAAGCTAAAGTAATATCAAATCGTTACTTAATAATAAGAATGGATTAAAAACATTTCACAAACCTATGTTTTACGATAAAGTGATGCTTTAGTCAGTGGGTTTGGGGACAATTTCCGCGAAGGCTTTGTTTTTATTTGGTCCAAGAAAGCTTTAACACTTTTTAACGCTATAGTATTTTTTGTCATATTTTTATTTGATAGGTTAGGTGCTTTAGTCGGAGCTATAACCATTGGAAAATGGGGAAATACAATAAAAAAAATGAATATCTTAAACGGTTCGGCCTTTTATCGAGCAATTATTTTTATGGTTAATCATTTTGGTTTTTATTGGTATATTTATCACTTCTATCTCTGTATGCTATAGTTACTTACTTCAAATCTAAACCCCTGCAATATTAATGGAAAAAGTAATTACAATGGTGCACGGCGCTATGGTTATTTCACCTACATTAGGTTCACTTTTAGCCCTATGGATAAAGTTTTTCTACTCGCAGGAGTTTTAATCACAAATATCGGTATAATTATATACTTAGCTAATACGTTATTTATGAAAAAATCATCTAGAGTTACTTTGGAACATAATTAACGTTATGCCATTTTCTGATTTGAATAATCAGAAAATGGCATAACTTCAGAAACTTAACGCTACATGTTTAAAGTAACAAATAAGCAATCGGCGTAATAATTAGCAACGTTAATATCGTTCTTTGTACATAGAGAATAATAAGTTCCGATACTTTTAACGGAATGTCTGTCGATAAAATACAAGGAATGGAAGCTGAGAAAAACAATATAGATGATACCGAAACAACCGCAATGACAAACTTTGTTACAAGCGGTGCACTTACAACTAAAAGAGAAGGTAAAAACATTTCTGCGATACCAACGGATGCCGCTTTAGCAGCTAGTTCCGCTTCTGGAAGCTGTAAAGCCCATGTAAATGGATAAAAAATATAACTAATCCAATCAAATATTGGCGTAAACTTTGCTAAGACGATGCCAATTAGTCCTACTGACATAATCGATGGTAATATTCCCATCGTCATTATAAATCCGTCTTTTAGGTTCACTGCGATATTTTTCATAATGCCCGGTGCAGATTTTGACACTTCTAATGCATCTTCCCAAGCACGTTCTAGCATTTTTTCTTTATAAACAGGCTCTGGGAACCCTTCTTTCGTAATGTATGTATCTGGTTTTCTACTAAGAGGCGGGATTCTTACGGTGATAGCGGTCACGATGAATGTTACAACAAGAGTAGTCCAAAAATAAACATTCCATAAATGCATAATGTCTAATGTTTTTGCGATGATGATCATAAATGTAGCGGATACTGTAGAAAAACCTGTAGCGATAATTGCTGCTTCTTTCGTCGTATACTTTCCTTCTTTGTACACGCGATTCGTAATAAGAAGTGCAAGCGAATAACTCCCCACAAAGGAAGCAACCGCATCGATTGCTGAGCGCCCAGGTGTTTTCCATAACGGTCTCATAATCGGACGACAAAATGTGCCGATAAACTCAAGCAATCCATACCCGACTAATAACGCTAAAAATGCCGAGCCAATTGGTACGAGTAAACTTACTGATATAACTAACTTCTCATACAAAAACGGTCCAACATCTGGCGCAAAGAACCAAGCTGGTCCTACTTTCAAACAATATAATACTCCAAAAACAACACCTACTATTTTTAAAATAGAAAAACAAATATCTACAATAGATACATTCCATTTCTTCGTATAAAATGGATAAATCGCACCAATTATCATTACAAGTAATGCGTAATACGGTACTACAGAAGGAACTGAAGTCCGAATCCACGATACGATATGATCAATCATAATGGACGAAGCACCATTTATCGTAACTGGTACGAAAAACATAAACACCCCTACTAAACTAGCAAGTATAAACCGAAGAATAATCCCCTTCTCTCGCCCTGTCTTAATTACATTCCTTTTTAATTCAATTTCACTCAAAATTCGACACCTCCTATTATCTAAATATTCTGTATAATTATATTGAATTCCTCCTTATTGATCGAAAATTAAACAAGTAATAATCTTACTTTTTCATTGTCAATCTCCAAAAGTTATCATATAATGTTCTTCGGTAATGTTACATATACATATTAAAAACATATAATTAGTAACGGACTATTTTCTTTTGTTAATTTATTCATTAACTTAACATACATAAAATTAAAGGAGAATGTACAATTGAAAACAATAAAAATAACTATGGCAAGCGCACTGCTACTTGGTGCTATCATCGCTCCATCTAGTTCTTTAGCTGTGAGTGAAACTGTAACACAAGAAAATAATGCGCAGTTGGAGATTTACGAAGACGAAGACGATTACTACTATCAGTTTCCTGATGTTATGGGCTGGGCAAAGCCGTCCGTTGATTATTTAGTAAAGAAAAAAGTCTTATCTGGCTTACCAGACCGTACATTTGGACCTAATCTTGAAATCGATAGAGCTTCTGCCGCAATTATCATGGCAAAAATATTAAACTTACAAATAGACGCTTCAGCTAAGCCATCATTTAAGGACTCTCAAGACCATTGGGCTACTCCTTATATTGCTGCAGTTGAGAAAGCTGGGATTATTAAAGGAGTAGGTAATGGGAATTTCAATCCTTCTGGAAAGCTAACGAGAGCTGCTATGGCTTCTATGCTTGCTCATTCATATAACTTAGATAAAAAATCTACTGAACTATTACCTACTGTATTTCAAGATTTAAAAGGTCACTGGAGTGAAAAGTCGGCCAATCTTCTTGTTGCTCTTGGTATTTCAGCGGGTTATGGTGGTAGTCATTGGTATCCAGATAACACTATTACCCGTGCAGAAGCTGCAAGTTTAGTTGCCCGCACAGACCAATCGAAAGATAAAGAAATTAAATTAAAGCAAGTTACTATGAAACAAAATTATTTTATTTATCCTGAATCCTCTCTTCATTCAGGTATACTTGCTGAATATGCACCACAAACCGTTACTGTATTTGATGAATCTGAAAACGGATGGATTAAAATAGCTACGGATCATGGGTTAAAGTGGACACCATTACAAGAAAAACAAATGTATATTGATATAAATTTTGTTACCTTTGATAGACCGTCAAGAACAGGATACGTGGTTGGTAAGTATCCCCCTCAAACTGTAACAGTCGTTGAAGAAAATAGTATCTGGTTAAAAATTCGCACTAGCGAAGGTCTTCAATGGATGAATCCATACTTAAAAGAGGGTGAAGGAAAAGAACTAACATACATACCGAGAGAATTTTTCGCTTACGATAGCCCTAGTTTTTCTTCTAGAGTATCTGGAAAATATGCTCCACAAGGTGGCATAGAAGAATTAGCTAAGAGAGATGACGGATGGGTACAAATTCGTACAGATAAAGGTCCAAAATGGGTAAATATGTCTTATCTCTTACGTCCAAAGCTTCTCTTAAATGTTCCTGCCATTAATCAATTACCGGAACTACAAAAAGGAAGTACAGTTGTTTCACTGCAAATGCTTTTAGAATACTACACAGGACGTTCATTAAATAAAGTAGAATTTGCTAATCAAATGCCATTTGATACAACGCGACAACAGATCAATGGAGATGGAAAAATTACAGTTTGGGGTGATCCAGACATTGGATTCGTTGGTGACGTAAGAGGAATAAGATATGGTTACTCTATTAACCCAGCACCATTGAAACAATTACTTGATAAGCATGCAAGAGGTACAGATTTAACAGGACAGGATTTCTCTGTATTAGAAAGCTATGTACGTAATGGTAAACCAGTTGTAGCGTGGGTAGGGAACAGAATAACTGCTCCGCAACTAGAACACACTTGGCAAACACCTCAAGGAAAAACCGTAAATGGATACAGAAATGCACATACTATTATCATAACTGGTGTAGATGATCGTAACATTTACTATAATGACCCATTAGAAGGTAAAAAAGACCAACCAATGGTAAAATCCCGATTTGAGCATAGTTATAATCAAATGGGTAAAAAAGCTTTAAGTATCGATTAATAAAAAAGCCTATTTTGATTGCATGATTCAAAATAGGCTTTTTCTATTACATCCCATACTCATCAACAATTACTTGAATGACACGATACGATTCTTCTGCCACTTCCTTATTACTAATCTTATTCGCATCATATGTAATTAACGCCTTCCAAAGTGCCCATCCTCTCGCTCTATTCCACGCTTCTTCATCTATATGCAATACTTCTTTAAATACTTTTCTACTACTTTTATCAAAAAACGTCCATGCCATCGCTGCATCACAAGCAGGATCTCCCACTCCTAATATACCAAAATCAATTACGGCACAAAGTTTTCCTTCTTTAACAAGTAAGTTCCCTGGCGCTACATCTCCATGAACCCAAACTGGTTTGTGGTCCCACGTTGACCTAAGTGCTAAATCCCAAAGATGCTTTAATAATGTCTCATCAAAAACGTCCTTATTATTTTCGATAGCATCTCTCGCTTCTTCATCGTATACAGATATAAGCCCGCCTCGGTAAAAATTATGTGCTCCAGCTATTGGTCCGTTACTCGCATCAATTGATTGTAACTCTATTAAAAATGAGCCTAAGTCCGCCGCAAACTCATCTAAGTCACGAACATTTTCTTTCGTAACCGTTTCTCCCTCTATCCACTTATTAATGGACCAAGGCAATGGATACGCTTCAGACGGATTTCCTTTCGCAATTGGTGTAGAAATTGGCAAAGAAAGTCCCTTACTTAATATAGGAAGCCAACTATTTTCTTTCTCTACTTGTGGTGCATATGCCGCATCACTTGGCAATCTTACACTCATCTTATCCCCTAAGTGAAACGTTCTATTATCATGCCCACTAAACTTTACAGGTTTCACTTCTAAATGTGCCCATTCAGGAAACTGTTGTTGTATTAACTTCTTAACTAAACTTACGTTAATGAGATTCATTTACTTCCCCCTTTATATACCTATCACACGGATAAACGCGTTCTACCGTCATTTTCGTCTGTAACATATTCAACATAAAACCCTTGATCAATTGCGTTTTCATACATCAATTCAATCGCTTCTTGGTCTTTAGCGTAAACTGTGACGTATGTACAATCCGCAACTAGTAAAACTAATTCACACTTACTCTCTTTAAATTCTTCATATGTTTCAATATCTACTACTTCCTCTCCTTTTGGATACGCTTTTAAATCTGCAAAAATAACATAATATATATTGCCTTTAAATAATCTTTTCAAATCTGATCCTTCCACTATACTTGGTTCTTCTGGAAATAATGCCTCATCCAATCCACCACGTGCCGCTAAGTACGACTCCTCACTCCCCACCCACCAATCAAATGAAGTAATATCGATTGGCTTTAACACTTTCCAAAGTAGGTTATCATATTCATTTGGAATATCTACTGTAATTCCTCTTTTCATTTATTTGCTCCTGGCTTATTTATTTTCGTTTTCATTTCATACATTATATACCAAATTCAACTACTATATTTTGTCGATACCTATATAACTTGTATTTCACCGCGAAAAAACCGTCCCACTACTTATGAAACGGTTTCTTTCTGCTTATATTTAAGTTTTTCATTCAATTATTGCACTGCGTTTTAAAATAATTTCTAATATGTTCAACACATCAGCCATTCATTTTTAACACTCACTTCGACTTCACAAAATAATATAAAAACCACACCGCATGATTTTGTTCATCTGCAGCTATTCTGCGCAATAACTCTTTCGTAGATGCATCTGCTGCTTCATCTGAAATTTCCAAGTAAAAATCTACGGTCTTTTGCTCATCTTGTATAGCGAACTCTAATCCCTGTAAGTACGTATTAGGGCAATTTTCCGTAATCTGTGGTTTCGGCTGTCTGCCAGTTAAATTTGTATAGATTTGTACAAAATGATGAAAATGCCTTATTTCATCATTACGGATCTCAAGAATTTGTTTTTGTTCTACTTGACTTGGAGCCATGTTAGCTAATTTTGCATAGCAGCTTATAGCGCTATACTCTCCGTTTATAGCTTTTTCAATATCACTAATTAGCTTATCATTCTGTCTATACCAATCATCATAATTCGAATTATACATCGTATCCCCTCCATTATTTCGCATAACATTTTATGCATTTCGAAATAGTAGGAGCATGTATACATAAAAGAACAGTATGGACTCATTCTTATAGCCCTTTTACTCTAATCCTTTTAAAACATTGAAAAAGCCTAACCATCACTACTTTCATTTCCTATCGATTGAATATTCTATAATGATTTCACAAAAAAAAACGCTTCACTACTAGTGAAACGTTTTTATCTTTTAAATGTTTAATTCAGTTTTATTTCCTCTTCTTATTTTATTGACATCACATCAAAAAATGTATTGATTCTTATTTATACACAATTTTAAAATACGAATAAACAGTTAACACATAATACCCAAAGTAAATTACACAATATGCACCACTACTAATTAAAATAGGAATAATGATATTATATATAGGCATGTTGTTTATTATCGGTATCGCAAATAAGCTATGAACGAGTCCGACTATTAGAGGTGAAATAAAACTAAAGCTAACTTGTTTCGAAATTGACTTTCTTACCTCTTTTTTCGTAACACCTATTTTCCGAAGAGTTTCATAATATCTCTGATTAGCATACGCTTCAGATAATTGTTTATAATATATAATTGAACCTGTCGCCAACACAAATATTACCCCTAAAAAACTTCCAATAAATAATGAAACTCCATACAGTTGCATAAAATCTCCATTTGTTTCAGATTGTCCTACATAATAACCTGCTGCGACTGTACTAATTGCCGTTAAAGCTGTAGCGCTTAATATAGCAATTGTTGCAAGCAACTTAGCGTTCCCTTTTACTCGGTATAGTAATTGCGAAATGTTTATTATATTTATACCGCTATAAAATATTTCTCTTTTACTTCTAATTTTCTTTAATACAATAACTGTATAAGAAGTGAATAGAAGATATGTCCCAAAAACAACTACAAACAAAATAAAAACTGGAATCATTATAGGGTTTATTATAGGGTTCATAGGATCAATAGGATTCCGCACAATATTTACTACTTCACGGAAGAAGCCTGCTAATATATATCCTAATCCCATTAAAATAAGACCTATATACGCCCTAAGTACCGAACCTTTTGGCATACGTTCTCCTTGATGATTAGCTTGAAACATTTCAATCAATGGAAATTTATAAATGATGCGAGAGTTTTTCCATGCTGTATATAATAAAATAGATAAAAATACGATGAACGTGTCTATTATTGCTTTTATAGATAACTCGAAATGAATAGGTACATGTAATTTCATTAAATTCATTAGCAGTTCTAAAAATAACTTGAAGCTCACACTACCAATCAGTATGCCAACTACTAAAGCAACGCCTCCCATTATCATAGTCTCACAAAATAACATCGTACCAATTTGTTTTTTAGTTATTCCTAGTAAAGAATATAATCCTACCTCTTTTTTTCGTTTCCTTATAAAAAAATTAGTAGAATAAATAATAAATATGGCTATAAAAATAATGAGAATCACTTTTGAAGATTGAAGAACGCTATTAATCATCACATTATTAACCATTTCTTTTTTTATTTGAGTACTATATCGAAGTGATGCAAATATAAAATAGATAAGCATACTTGAAGCTAACGATACAAAATAGAGTATATACTCTTTAAAATTACGCCGTATGTTACGTTGAACTATATCAAATAAATTCATTTATCTTAACCTCCAGAAACTATTGCTGCAAACGTATCATGCGTTACCATTAAAATCGTTGAGGTCTCATCTTTATTTAATGACTTCATACTTTCTAATAAATCTGTCGCTGTTTTAGATTCCAGTACTCCAGTTGGCTCGTCCCCAATGGTTCGTAACCACACTCTTCCTATTCATATCGCAGACACTCAATCGGATCCAATTTAGCTGCTTTATTAGCCGGAAGTATGCCAAAGACAATACCAATTGACATCGATATTCCAACTGAGAGTAATCCAAGACTTACAGAAATAACTAGTGGCCATTCACCTATTAATGAAGCGATCCAAGCAAAAAACATACCTAATCCAAAACCAATCGCCCCGCCTAATGACGTTAAAATACATGCCTCGATGAGAAATTGTGTTAATATTTTTCCTCTCGTTGCACCGAGTGCTTTTCGAATACCTATTTCACGTGTACGCTCTGTAACGGATACTAACATAATATTCATCACACCAATACCACCTACAAGTAAGGAAATCCCAGCAATACTAGCAAATACTATTTTCATCGTTCGTGTTGACTCTTCTATTTTTTGACCATATGCTTTCGTATCCTCGACTGTAAAAGAATGCTCAAATTCTGGGGATTTCAATTCATTCAATACAGATATAGCTTGTTTTTCTACAGCCTCTCGCTCACTTGGAGAAGATAACTTAATTTTCACTGTATCGTATTCCTCAATCCCTGCAATTAAAGGTGCATTGTCAATTGATGTATATCCTTCATACAATTTAAATTGACGTTGAAAACCGTCTTCATATTTGTACACCCCGACAACCTTATATGGTTTTCCTTTTATATCTATATATAAATTATCTTTCCAGGTATCAAATAGTGTTTTAAATAAATCTTCAGCTACAATTACAACAGGAATTGGCTTTTTCAGTTCATCCGTTGTTAACTCTCGCCCATGCACCATTTTCATTTTAGAGTCCTGCATAAAGTTTCCTGTTCCCACATTTAAACTAAAAGAGACATTTTTTGATCCTGTATATACTTTTACATCCATATGTGCATTGGGATACACATCTTTTACACCTTGTATCGCTTGCAATTGTTTTACCATATCTGGTGTGATTTTTGCTTTTTCTGTCGGAGAATCAGGGTTGAAGTATTCTATTTTAAGTTCATCCATATGCTGATTCTCTGCAAGTTCCTTTTGCATCTTTGCAGTCTGTCCATCTCCCATTGAAATAATGGTAATAATTGCACTGATTCCGATAATAATGCCTAGCATTGTTAATATAGATCGCATTTTATGCGCAAAAATAGAAGATATGGCCATGCGTATATTTTCATTCGTATTCAAATTTATTCTCTCCAATCTTGAACGATATTACCGTCACGGATTTCAATTTGACGTGCTGCTGCTTCTCCGATTTCACGATCGTGAGTAATCATAATAATCGTTGAACCTTGTTTATTTAATTCGTAAAAGAGGTCCATAATTTGTTCACTCGTTTTCGTATCAAGTGCACCTGTTGGTTCATCTGCTAAAATAAATTTCGGATTATTTACAATTGCACGCGCTACAGCAACACGCTGTTTTTGACCACCTGATAACTCACTTGGAAGATGAGTAGCACGGTCAGCTAACCCCACTTTCGCTAGAGCAGCTAACGAACGCTCGCGTCTCTCTTTTTTATCAACTCCTGCATAAATAAGTGGTAATTCGACATTTTGAAGTGCTGTAAGCCTTGGTAGTAACATGAAATTTTGGAATACAAATCCGATTT
Source organism: Bacillus nitratireducens (assembly GCF_036320425.1). NCBI lineage: Bacteria > Bacillati > Bacillota > Bacilli > Caryophanales > Bacillaceae > Bacillus > Bacillus nitratireducens. The sequence goes on along the minus strand of NZ_JAUMJO010000004.1, from coordinate 9,889 downwards.
CTTTATTACGAACGTGTGCAAGTTCTGTTTCAGACATAGTTGAAATATTTTGACCAGCTAGCTCATACGTACCTGCAGTTGGTTTATCTAAACAACCGATAATGTTCATTAAGGTTGACTTACCAGAACCTGATGGTCCCATAATGGAAGTGAATTCTCCCTGGTTCAGTATTACATCGATTCCATGTAATATTTGGACAGAGTCTGTACCGTTTTGAAAAGATTTCGTGATGCCTTTTAAATGAATCATTTTATGTTAACCTCCATACCATCTTTTACATTTTTCATAGGTTCAGAGATAATTTGTACACCTTTTTTCACTCCAGAAACTTTTGCTTCATGATTCGTTTCAAATTCAACCGTAACTACTTGTTCTTTCGCTTTTCCATCTTTGACAACGAATACAACATCTTTGTCACCTTTTTTCACCATACTGCTTTTCGGAACGATTGTACCAGTTGCTTCACCTGTTTTGTTTGTCACGTTTACGTGGAAACCGTTTTGTAATCCTTCACTATCGTTTAATGTAACAGTGAATGGATAGCTAGAAACTGTTTTGTTTTCATCCATATTCTTTAATGGTGTAGATCCGATTTCTGTAACTTTTCCGGTCCACGTCTTACCAGATATAGTTTTGGATGAAACTGTTACTTCTTGCCCAATTTTTACACTCGCAAGCTCATATTCAGACAGTTGACCTTTTACTTTAAATGGACCAGCGTGACGAAGTGTAATTCCACTCATACCAGCATCATTATTTTTGACGATGTCATCAATTACACCATCAGCCGGGCTCGTTACAGAAAGTGTGTTTACTTTCTCTTTTGCTGCTTTAATCATTTCATCAGCTTTTTCTACTTCAAACTTTTTCATTTCAAGTTGCGATTCTAATTGTTGTACTTCGATTTCTGATGCTTTTAACGCTTCCTCAGGAAGAGCAGAATTTTTATCTTTTTTTAGTTTCTGCTTCGCTGTATCAATTTGTTTCTGATGCAGTGTTACTTCTTTTTGTGCGATTTTCTTTTGCATTTCCGCTTCTGTTACACCTTGTTTAGTAATAGGGTCATTATATTTAAAAAGAAGTTGCCCTTTTTTTACTTCATCACCTTTTTTAACAGCTAATTCATACGTACCTTTTGTTGGGTCGAATGAAATTGTTTCTATACCATTTGGGATAACTTCGCCACCTAATTTTTGCTCATTCTCTATTTGTTTTTCTGTCACTTCATATGTTTTATAAGTTTTGACCGGTTCAGATTCTCCTGCAAATGTCATATACGATCCGACTCCTAAACCAATTGTTATCACACCAACGATGAGTAATTTGTTTGCTCTTTTCATATTATCCTCACTTTTTTTATTCAATTTATTTTTTAAAACAATATACAAACAATGAAATTAATTTTGTTTCAAACAACAATCTTCTATAACAACACACGCTAACATAAGCTCTATTTCCTCCTTGACTTAACGTACATTTAGAATAGAAAAAACTATTAAAATAAAAAGTAGGATAAACTTTAAATTTTTATTAAATTTTTAAACTCCCTTCAAATTTCAACATAAAAAACCGCTTCACTACTAGTGAAACGGTTTTTATTCCTTACATATTTAATTCATTTATCTTCCCCTTCATCTCACTACGCTTTAAAGCACTTCCAAGTACGATAACCATACTCACTACACCAATCCAAACGAGTACAGTAAGAGGTGTATTCCAGCTTAATCCTTTGCCGAAGAAGAATATTTCTCTAAGTCCTTCAATCATAAATCGCATTGGCAACCATGCGTACACCCAATCTTGATAAAACGGTGACAACATTTCAGGTGCTAACGATAATAACGGTGCTCCGAAGAATAGTAAGAGAGCGAATAAACCGATTCCCTTTAGTCCGACTAATGAAAGTACCGCCGATATCATTAAGAAGAAGCAAAAGGACGTAATAGATAGAAACAGTGCCGTATCGATGAAATTTGAAATGTTAAGTCCTACCATACCATCCGCAATCCATGTAAGACCGAACCCAATAACAAGTGCGGCAATTGCGCCTGTTACTATTTGCTTTAGTTTTAATACGAAGTTTTCTTTTCTTGTACCTACTGGCATTTTACTTATCGCAATAAAGATAATTGCTGCACTCGCTAAACTTGCAATCCATAACGGCTGGAATAAAGACATTGGCGAGTTACCGTTCGCACTATTTTTTCCGATTTCATTTACGTTTGTCACTTTCTTTGCAATAGGTGTTACTACATTTGAAACTTGGTCTGCTGTTAATGTAGCTCCTTTTGCTTTCAATCCTTCTAATAGTTGTGTGCGAACAGTATTGTTCATATTATCAACGATCGCATTTAACATTTGTCCTACCATAGTTGATGCCGCTGTATTCATTCCTTGATTGATGAATATTTCTACCTCTGGTGACGATGGCTGTGGTGTTCGTAATGATGCTTGTTTTGTGCTAAAGTCTTTCGGAATAACTAACGCTGCGTAATACTCTTGATTATTTAAACCTTTTTGAACCGCTTCTTTATTTTTCACTTCTACCCACTTCACCGCAGGTTCTTCATCTGATTTTGATGTCTTTTTCATATTATCAACAATCGTTTGCCCCATGTTCATTTTCGGTTGATTCGGAATTTCTACTCCTTGATCCTCATTTACAATTGCAATTGGCAAGTTTTTCGGCTGAGGTTGAACAGTTGGAAATAACGTTAATGAAAAAATAAAAACAACAAGTAGTGCAATAACTGGTGATACATATAAAAGTTTATTTTTAAACATTTTCTTTTCTCCTCCTATAATTTGATTTATAATAACCAACAACGTGTTGTTCATTTATATTTGAATTATATGTTCGAGTTGAACCTTATACAATAATCAAAAATCGTGAATGTGTCGGTTATAAGACACATCCTTGAAATGTGTTGGCTAAAAAGAAGGAGGGACATGCTTTGCGTGATAGTAATTTAGATTTACGTGTTGTTCGTACGAAAACTGCCATACGAAATGCATTGGTGGAATTAATTGAAGAAAAAGGTTTTGACGCCATTACAGTAAAAGATATTACAACGAAAGCAAACATTAATCGCGGTACTTTCTATGCGCATTATCAAGATAAATTTGATTTAATGACGAAATGCCAAGAAGAAATTATGTATGAGTTTTCTAGCATTGCCAAACAGAGATTGCCTGAAGTTATTGCTGATCTTGGGTCAAATCCTTCCCCAACAATGCCGTTTATACTTATCACTTCTATTCTTGAATTTCTAAATGAAAATAGTGATTTTATGAAAGCTGTATTAAGCCCAAAAGGAGATTTATCTTTCCAAACAAAACTGAAAGACTTTATGTGGAAAACGCTATTTGAAGATACGAATGGTCCTCTCATTAATAAGAAGAATTTACTTGTCCCAAGCCAATACTTAGCTTCTTATATGGCATCTGCTCATATTGGTGTTATTCAGCAATGGTTAAATAACGGGCAAAAAGAAACACCTGAAGAAATTGCTCGTATTTTATCAACAATCGCAGTTCATGGACCTTTTTATGCGGCTGGCTTAAAAAAATAAGTCCGCTATATAATAAAAGATCATCCACTATAATAGCGGATGATCTTTTATTTCATTACAACACTTCAATGTATCCTTCAGTTCCATGTACCCGAATTCGTTGTCCGTCTTTTATTCGTTTCGTAGCATTCTCTACTCCGACGACTGCTGGTAATCCATATTCACGTGCAATAACTGCCCCGTGCGTCATCAGTCCGCCAACTTCGGTGACTAACCCTTTTATAGACACAAACAATGGTGTCCATCCAGGGTCAGTAAAGGCAGTAACTAATATATCTCCATCTTCTAAATTCGCATCTTCCATATTTAAAATAACGCGTGCTCTCCCCTCAATCACTCCTGAAGAAACAGGCAGCCCTACGATTGCTTCAGCCGGGAGATTTTCTCGTTTGTACTTCCCAGTAATGATTTCTCCATCAGACGTGATAACACGCGGAGGCGTTAGTTTTTCATATAATTTGTACTCATTTTTCCGTTTATGAATAATCCCGTAATCCAGTTTATTCGTGCGGACGACTTCGTGAAGTTCTTCAAAAGTTAGATAGTATATATCTTCTCTTTCATTAATAACGCTATTTTGCACGAGTTGCTCGGCTTCTTTCAATATTGCCTGCTTATATATGAAATAGCGATTAATCATGCCGTATTTTGGATATTCACGATAACCGATAAAATTACGGATGTTACGAATCATTTGTTTCGTCTCTTCTACTTTTTGTTTGCCATCCGGCAAATGCTGCAATCGATCTAATAACTCTTCCTCTTTTTTCAAAGCTTCCTGCAGCCCTACTTCAAATTTCCGCTTACTAGCACCCATTTCAAAATCTCTTATGTTATTTAAAATCATCGGGATAATTGTAGTTGGCTTTTCACTCCAGCGTGTTTTCGTAATGTCGATTTCTCCGCTGCATCTCATTCCGTATTTATTCAGAAAAGCATAGATTGCATCTCGTACTTTATCTCCACCTTCAAACGTAACTAGCTCATCTAAAAAGCTGTCATCTTCTATATGCTGTAAATACTCAATGACTTTTGGATATGGCCGAATCACATCAGCAACATCGAGTAATGCTAGCCCCATTTCTGACGTAATATTGTTTTGTACAGACTGTGAAAGTGTGTCTGCTACATTCTTTTCGCCTAGCCATTGCTCCATCTTTTCATTGATCCATGATGAAGCGTCCATACCTGCCATAATGACGGCTATACTTTGTGGGTTGAATAATACTGTTCTTAATTGCTGGATGTCTTCCAAAATAAAATCAAATACATCCACCCCTGATTTTGTTTGCATATTTCGTTTTAACTCTTCAAGTGATGCTTGACTAGTCTTTATTAAATCCGTAACGATTGCCGGATCGTTTTCGATTTGTGGTTGCGAGTTTGCAGGTGGCACACTTTTACCAACACTCTTTTCTTTTTCATCATCCGGTAACAATGTAATAAAATCATCTCGCTCGACTACAGTCGTTAATGCATCTCTTATGAGCGGATCCGATTTTCCTAAAGTATTTATTAAGAAATCTCTGCTAGCAGGTGAAGCTAATCTTTGTGTAGCATCCACAAATAGCCTTCCTCCCGCTTTACGCATAGGAGCATTAGTCGTTAACAGGAAAAAAGATAACCCTAGTGGTTTCATTGCATCAGTCATCATTTGTTGGTGACCAACCGATATATACACATGATTTTCCTGATCATTTGCTTCTGGAATTGGATATAAAGTCGTTATCGGCCTGCTTTGGACAATATAAAATGTATCATCAACTAAACACCATTCAATATCTTGTGGACAACCAAAATAAGCTTCAATCTGTCTTCCGATGCGTGCTAGCTGTAATATTTGTTGTTCAGGTAATGTTTGAAGCTTTTGCTGATCTGGTTCAATCTGCCCTGTCTCTGTTCCGCCCTCTTTTAAAGCATAGATAGCTAATTTTTTAGTCGCTATCATCGTTCCGACAATTTCGCCTTCTTTTACTTTATAATTATCGGCCGAAACCAGTCCTGATACTAACGCCTCACCAAGTCCAAAACTTGCATCAATCGATAACACCTTTCGGTTAGAAGTAACCGGATCAGCAGTAAATAAAATGCCTGAAGCCTGCGGGAAAACCATTTTTTGAACGACAACACATATAGAAACTTGGCTATGTTCAAAACCATTTTGTATTCGGTACATGACTGCTCGCTCTGTAAATAAAGAAGCCCAACACTTTCTTACATGCTGCAGGATCGCTTCTTCTCCGATAATATTTAAATACGTATCTTGTTGACCAGCAAACGAAGCATACGGTAAATCTTCAGCCGTAGCACTAGAGCGCACGGCATACGCATGTTCATTTCCAAAACGTGAGAGATAATGAGTTACCGCTTCCACTACATCAGAAGGGATTTCTACCGCCATAATAACTTCTCTAATCTTCTTACTCATTTCACCAATTTGAGCTCGCTCTTCCATTTTTAACTTTGTTAGCTGCTGCAACAAAGTTTGAAGCTCTTCATTTTGCTCGATAGCCTTTTCATATCCTACCGTTGTAACACAAAAACCCTCAGGTACTTGTATACCTTGAATGTTTGTTAACTCCCCTAAATTCAAACCTTTTCCACCAACTAGTGAAAGCTGCGCGTTTTCTATTTCCTGAAAATCGAGAACGAAAGAACTCATGTAACATCTCTCCTTACTATGCATGTGTTCTTGATTGTAGCAGTAGTAAATACGAATAAACAGTCTATTTCGAACTTGATTTACATGATATAATTAAGTTAGAAGGGATAATTATTTTTATTTCTCCCCCTCTAATTCACTTCAATTACATCAACAAACTTAAACATTCGTTTATTATAAAATGCATCACATCAGTACATATAATCTTCTCATTTATTGGATTAATATTGATTACTGTTATGTAATTTTTATATAGATAGCCATCTTTATAATATGTAAGTAAAACCTCTTCTTCACCTAAAAATGAAATTAACAGCTGATTTTCAATCATTTCCTTTGCATCCTGCGTTAAGATTGGACGTGGGACTTTCGTTTGTTCACTTATAATTTCTTTAATAACTGCGAACTGTTCTGGCATACTGGCAAACGGTTTCCATATTATCAAGACATTTTTTAGATTATTATAACGATATTAATACCTCTATCTTTGTACACATATCTTCATACATAATTCTCCTTATAATAGATTTCTATATTTTAAAATTTGATAAGCAATTATTGCATTTTGATATGCCCGGAAAATCCAGACACATATGTAAGTTATTTTTAATACACTGGGATTTTATATGCAAACTTAAGTACCTTTATAGTGGTGTTTAAATACAATGGTATGAGTAGCTACCATTGTATTTAAGTGTTCAATAAATATCAGAATAACGAAGGGGGATTGGCTGATGAAGGACAATATTAAAGAATTGATTGAATATGGCGAACATATTCCACATTTTCATAAAGATTTCCCCATAATTCTATTTTGGAGTCACAGAAGTGGTTGCACTTCCCCAGCGAACTGGTTTTTCTTCCAAATTGGGCTATATGAGGAAGCGATGAATTATGCACCGTTTATTCATTATTATGAATTCGATATATACAAAAACAGAACCAATTATTATAAAGATTTAGAACTAGAACTCTTGAAGCTAAAAAAAGAAACTATAAAACTTGTACGAAACCCTTATAAAAGAGCTGTAAGCTCATTTTTAACACTTTATGATAACCCTTATGCAACGAAACAGTGGGAAAGTATTAGAAAGTATTTCTATAACCATAAAAATATTCAAAAAGGAATCTCGTTTAAACAATTTTTATATTATGTAAAGAATATAGGCCCTAAATTCAGTGAGTTAGATCAACATTTTTCACAACAATATATTGAAGGAGAAGAAAAGTTCATCAAAAAATATATAAAACTAGAGAATTTTAACAAAACAATTCCAAATCTAGAGCAAGAATATGGATTGCTGCCATCAGATATATCACTCCTTACAAATTCCTCTCATCACAGGTCACATCAAATGATTCATAAAGGAAACTATGCAGATAATGATATTACAAATCCACAATTCCCTTCATTACCAACCTATCGAAGTTTTTATGATGAAGAAGCTCTAAAACTTGTTTCAGAAATATATAATGACGATTTTGAAGCATATGGATATAAAAAGAATGAAATAAATTTTCAACTACTATACCTATAACCCCCACTATGTATTTAAAACGACAACCACTATTAAAAGCCAGCAGTATGGAAGGGGAATTATAATGAGTATTTCTATTATAATGATGGGTTTCATCATAGGGGGATTGGTTGGAGTAACAGGGATAGGCGGGGCCGCATTACTGACTCCATTTCTTCTAACATTAGGCATAAGTCCTTCTGTAGCTGTTGGAACGGATCTAGTATATAATTCTATCACTAAAATGTTTGGAATATCCCAACACTGGAAACAGAAGACCATCAATTTTAAACTAGTAAAATATTTAGCTGTTGGGAGTTTGCCTAGTGCAATTATCGCAGTAATAACAATTCATTTCTTGCCAATTTTTCATGATAATCGAGAGGGAATTATAAAATATATATTAGGATATGTTTTAATCCTTGCGGCAATTTCTATTTTTATAAAAATATTTTTCTATAATGAATCTACACAAAATTTTTTTCAAAAACAGACTATGGTACAAAAAAAGAATCTAACAATTCTTATCGGTGCAATACTCGGTTTTATTGTGGGACTTACTTCCGTTGGATCAGGCTCTTTATTTGCTATTGCAATGATATATTTATATCAAATGAAACCATCCGAATTAGTAGGCACAGATATTACACATGCTTTTTTATTAGTGACGGTTGCAAGCATACTAAATATGAATTTAGGAAACGTAGATTATCTTTTATTAATTCACTTACTCATTGGTTCTATCCCAGGTGTCATACTTGGTAGTAAATTCTCCACTAAGATTCCTGTTAAACCTCTTCAAATATTTTTAGCTATCATTATTGGTGTTAGTGGACTAAAGTTAGTTATCCCTTATTAAAAATATTTCATGTTTTGCTATATAAGAATGGAGGTTCAAAATGGATCATATAGAACTATATAATTTTATATACAAGCAAGGGCGTGTCCCTCATTTTCATAAAGATTTTCCACTCATTTTGTTTTGGAGCCAAAAAAGCGGATGTACTTCGCTAGCCCACTGGTTTTTTTATCAAATTAATTTATTTAAAGAAGCGATAAAGTACAACCCGTTCATTCACAACTATGAGTATGAAGTATATAAGAACTCTACACATTATTTAGCACAATTAGCTAGTGAATTACAAGCTAAAGAGAAGAAGACGTACAAACTAGTAAGAAATCCTTATAGAAGGGCAGTAAGTTCTTTTGTTGCTCTGGTCCCACCACCAAATATTGAGAATCCCGTATGGAAACCCATTCGGCAATTTCTGTATGGTGATGAAACTTGCAATAAACCCATTTCCTTTAAACTATTTTTGTATTACTTAAAAGCACACATGACAAAATTAGATCAAGTAGATCCTCACTTTACACAACAATATATACAAGGAGAAGAAGAATTTGTTACAAACTATATCCATCTAGAAAATTTTAACACAGACATTTCGAAGCTAGAAGAGGTATATAAATTAAAAAAATCACCATTAGATCTATTATCAAAATCTTGGCATTATCAAGGGAGTAAGATGATTTACAAAGGAGTTTATGCAGACGCTGATATTACAACCCCTGTTTTTCCACGATTACCTACTTATGATAGTTTTTATGACGCAGAAACAATTCAGTTGGTTCAAGAGGTATTTGCAAAAGATTTTAATATGTATCATTATGATTTAAATTCTATTTCTTAAAATGAAAATGTTCAAATCCTGCTTTATTAAGGGTGTTATTTTAAAACTGATAGGACGATATCACATATTTATAAATTTTCATAAACCTTTCCTAAATCTTTTTTCAGTTGTGTTTTTAAGTGCTCATTTTCACTTTCTAATAGTTTGCGCGCATTTCTTTTCTCTTCTCAATCTGTAACAAACTTCTTCTATATGCTCTAATAAAATAACGATGAACTCTTCAATTGAATAATCACGAAATAATATTTGGCTTTTCGCTATAGATGTTGTCGCTGGAACATATTTCTCTGCTATTCTGCTAAAGTCAATCCCATTACTATGTAAATGGTAGGATGAGCACCCGACGCCTTGACATATTACTATGTTAGGTTTTCGTGTACTTTCCTCCAAACCGTACGTACATTTCTCGATGTATACGGCTTTCCACTTATCCATCTAGTTTTCCG
>NZ_JAUMJO010000003.1:452652-676086 GCF_036320425.1 Bacillus nitratireducens | reverse complement strand
ATTGCCTACATATGTAATTCGTTGGTTATTAAATTTTGTTATGAAATTAATACGACAATATTTACGAAGCCTTATGTTCAAGTCTTAGCTTATCCGCAACCATTGCGATGAACTCGGAATTTGTAGGTTTTGCTTTTGACATGGATACTGTATAACCAAATAAGGACGAAATAGAATCAATATTCCCACGGCTCCAAGCCACTTCAATTGCGTGACGGATTGCGCGCTCGACACGACTTGCTGTTGTATTATATTTCTTTGCGATATCTGGATATAATACTTTCGTAATAGATCCTAGTAATTCGATATCATTGTACACCATAGAGATTGCTTCTCGTAAGTACATGTACCCTTTAATATGAGCGGGTACACCAATTTCATGAATGATACTTGTAATACTCGCATCTAAGTTTTTCGGTTTTCCATCGATCGTTGTCGCTGATCGGAAAGATGGTAATGGACGTTTAATGGTAGCATTTGCCTTACCACTCACTTGACGAATATGACTTGTTAAATTCTCCATATCAAATGGTTTTAATATGAAATATGATGCACCTAAATCAACCGCTTTTTTCGTCACATCTTCTTGTCCAAATGCTGTCAACATAATAACGCTAGGTTGTCTTAACCTTTCAATATGTCGCATTTTCTCTAGCACAGCTAGACCATCTAAATGTGGCATAATAATGTCTAAAACGAGTACATCAGGCTGCTTGTCTGTCAATAAGTTTAAACATTCTTGACCATTGTAAGCAGTTCCGATCACTTCCATATCATCCTGAGCAGCAACATAGCTCTCTAGCATTGATACCAATTCTTTATTATCATCCACAAGACATACTTTAATTTTCTCCACAGTTTTTCCTCCCTTACCGAATCGATTCTTCCGACATGTGTAAGCTTCTAGGCTACATGAATTGTTCGACAATTGTGTGAAAATTCCCTTTTAAAGTTTCTTACTTTCCGATAAAAACACAAAAAAATATATTTATCGCCCATTTACTTTCTTTCGCAACACATTCCATCATAGAATTACAACGAAACGTTCAACCCTTTTCTTATATTTTACAACAAAAAACAGCTCTTGCGGAGCTTTTACAAAATTTCAACGAATTTTTCAATAGAAAAGCGAGCTAATATGCATTAGCTCGCTTTTTTCTCTTGATCATAAATATTAATTCCAGCCTCATGTAACATCCATTCAATATGAACACCGTATCCTGACGTTGGATCATTTACAAATACATGTGTAACTGCACCAATTACTTTTCCATTTTGTACAATCGGACTTCCACTCATCCCTTGTACAATGCCACCCGTTTTTGCTAGTAAACGTTTGTCTGTCACTTTTATAACCATACCTTTTGTAGCTGGGAACTTTTGTGGTACCGTACTAACAACTTCAATATCAAACGCTTCAACTTTATCTTGATCAATAACTGTTAATATTTTCGCTGGCCCTTCTTTTACTTGATGGGATAATGCGATAGGCATTGCTTTATCCATTATGCCGTTTGTCATATTTGTATTTAATTTTCCAAAAATGCCATACGGGCTATTTATTGTAATATTACCAATCACTTCACGATCCGGTGAAAATCTTGCTAATTTTTCTCCTGGATTCCCGTGACTTCCTCTTTCAATAGAGGTTACGGTCGAGCGCATAATTTGTCCATCTTCTACTTGAATTGGCTTTTTTGTATCATTATCAGAAATGACATGACCAAGTGCCCCGTATTTCATGGAATCCGGATGAACAAATGTCATTGTTCCAATTCCAGCTGCCGAGTCACGAATATATAAACCAATACGATAAGACGATTCCCCGTTGTCTTTTTGTGGTGTTAACTTAGTGCGAATGTATTTTCCATCTCTTAGCAAAACAAGATTAAGCGGTTCACCTGTTTCTCCACTATTATGAATAAATGGCGCTACATCACTCATTCTTTCAATTGTTTTCCCATTAATTGCAGTAATCATATCTCCAATCTGTACACCAGCTGTTTCACCAGGAGATACTTTACCCTTTTCAGTTTGAATTAAATGATGGCCTACAACAAGTACACCTTTTGTGTTCAATTTCACACCAATCGATTGTCCACCAGGGATAACTTTAAAATCTTTTAATACTTTTACATTTACTTTTTTCACTGGAAAACCAGCGAGTTGAAACACCATATCAGCTTCACCATTTTGATGAGAATTCACCATAAGGTCTTGTTCATTTGAACTTACTGTAAATACATTACGATTTGTAGATGAAGCCTTAAAAACTGGTAATGATGCTATTTCTGATTGTTGTCCTTCAAAAACAACAAGTTGCTTCGGGGATGAAATAAACGTTCGAAGCGGTTTAAAACATCCAATAAAAACTAAAGAAACAAGGAGACAAAGACCTATTATTTTTCGAAATCTTTCTAATTTCAATTTGTTCACTCTCCTCGCTCCTACCCCACATTCAGCCTCTTGGCTTCACTTTTTAATCTCTCCTTGCAGTGCTTTATTTATAACCGGAAGAATTAAGAAATCATCATTTGAGAAAAAAAGCTATCCATTACTGGATAGCCTCTGCTGTCTGTTTGAAATGATGTGCTTGCGTAAGTAACTCTTTCGCATGTTCTGTCGTTAAATCTGTAATTTCTACACCAGAAATCATCCGAGCAATTTCTGTTACTTTTTCATCCGTACTTAGCACCGTAACAGATGTAATCGTCCGATCATTCGCCACTTGTTTTCTAATAAATAAATGCGAGTCCGCCATTGAAGCTACCTGAGGTAAGTGCGTAATACAAAGTACTTGCGAGTTTACCGATACACGATAGATTTTTTCCGCAATAGCCTGTGCAACCCGACCACTCACACCTGTATCCACTTCATCAAAAATAACTGAAGCAACACCTTGATGCTTAGAAAAAATACTTTTTAAAGCCAAAATAATACGAGATAACTCTCCGCCAGAAGCAACCTTTGAAAGCGGTTTTAACGGTTCACCAGGGTTCGTTGAAATATAAAACTCCACGTGATCGTAGCCATCCGCCGTAAGTTTCACCGGTGTTCCTTCTACAAGAGGTTCTTCTGCATTTCCTTCCCTCTTCATTATTCTCACTTCAAATTTCGTTTTTTCCATATATAATTCTTTTAATTCTTGATGAATAGCGTTTGTAAGATGGTCTGCCAGTTCATGACGCATATCACTTAACAACGTTGCTTCTTTTAAGATAACACCTTCTAATTCCTTTAGCTGCTTTCTCGTCGTTTCAATATGTACGTCTTTATTTTCAATTGTAAAAATTTCTTGTTCAATTTTATCAGCATACGCTAAAATCTCTTCTACAGTATTTCCATACTTTCTCTTTAACATACGGATTTCATTCAACCGTGTTTCAATTTCATCTAAACGTTTCGGATCATATTCCATCATATCTAACTTTTCTCTAAGCTGATATGCAACTTCTTCTAATAAGTAATAGCTATTTGCAATTGAATCATGGTTTTCTTGATACGCCTCATCTAAATGCGTAATACTCTCCATTTGGCTCATTGCATTCCTTACATGATCTAGCCCTTGGCTGTCCCCACTCAACGAACGATACGCATCCCCTAACGCTTTATAAATCTTTTCAAAATTGGATATTTTCAAGCGTTCCTCAGTCAATTCATATTCTTCATCCATTTTTAAATCTGCCTTACGAATTTCTTCATGTTGGAATTGAATTAAATCTAGACGATGAGCCATTTGTTGTTCATTTTCACTTAAAGATTTCAGCTGTTTTTTTAATCTTTCATAGTCTCCGTATACGTTCTGATATATGTCTAATTGTTTAACAATACGATCTCCATCAAAATGATCTAGCATAAACATATGACGCTCTTCATTCATTAAATCTTGCGTTTCATGCTGTCCATGTATATCAACAAGCGTTTTTCCAATCTCTTTTAATATACTAAGTGTAACAAGCTTCCCATTTACACGGCATACACTTTTTCCGTTCGCAGCGATATCACGTTTCAAAATAATCATGCCATCTTCTATTTCTATATCTAATTCTTCTGCCTTTGCGATACATGGATGCTTATCATCTTCTACATAAAATAAACCCTCTATTTCAGCCTTTTCTGTTCCATATCGAACAAACTCCGCTGAACCACGGCCGCCAACAAGCAAACTAATCGCATCAATAATAATCGATTTTCCGGCTCCTGTTTCACCACTTAAAACGGTTAAACCTTTTTGAAAAGAAATATTTAATGCCTCAATAATAGCAAAGTTTCTGATCGATAATTCCGATAACAATGCCCCATTCACCTCGTTATAAACTAATCCCCTACTAAGGGCTTTTTTTAAGTACTCTTCATTCAAATAGTTATACTATAATATGTATAAATTACTCATCTAACCCGCTCCATTGTACCAAACATTCGTTTTACGGGTCAATCCACCTATTTTCTAACTTTATTTAAAGAAAATATTATATTGCATTTAATAATTTATATTTTTAACCAATAAAAATATCTTGTTTACTTTCCACTTTACAGAGGAAAGTAAACAAGATTTTTTTGTTACAGCATATTTAAGAAACGATCAGAGACAACACCTGTATCTTCAGGTGTACGGCAAATAATTAAGCAAGTATCATCACCACAAATGGTTCCGATAATCTCATCCCACTCTAAATGATCAATAAGTGCCCCAAGTGAATGAGCGTTACCAGGCAATGTTTTTAGCACAAGCATATGTCCTGCAGTGTCTAATTTTACAAATGAATCCACTAGATTTCGTTTTAATTTTTGCAACGGGTTAAATCGTTGATCTGCTGGTAAGCTATATTTATAGCGTCCATCATGTAATGGCACCTTAACTAAGTGCAGTTCTTTAATATCGCGCGATACTGTTGCTTGCGTTACATTAAACCCCACATTACGTAAAATATCAACTAGTTCATCTTGTGTTTCAATTTCTTTGTTTGCAATAATTTCCCTGATTTTAATATGGCGCTGACCTTTATTCATACATTTGCACCTCACACTATCTCTTACCATAGTTTAAACATTGGTATACTTCACTTATTTATGTTAACGTATAATTCGTTTCTTGTACACAATTGTTTTTACAATCATTATACAATTACAACAAAAAGAGGAACAACATATGTTATTCCCCTTTCCCTTTTTGTTTTAGAACTTCATGCGCTTCTGTAACAACTTGCTCAATTGAAACCGGCGAATGATTTTCGCCATTCTCACGCTCTCCATGCCATTTTAGATGGATTAAAAATTCAATATTACCATCCCCGCCCGTAATTGGTGAGAATGTTAAACCTTCGACATCATAGCCTTCCTTCAGAGCAAAATCGACAATCATTTCCACGACAGCTTCATGTACTTTTCTATCACGAACAATGCCTTTTTTCCCAACTTGTTCTCGTCCAGCCTCAAACTGTGGTTTAATTAATGCAGCTACGTCACCATTTGACATAAGCATTGTTTTTAAAACCGGCAATATTAGCCTTAATGATATAAATGAAACATCGATACTTGCAAACTGAGGTAAACCACGCTCTAAGTCTGCCGGTGTCACGTAACGGAAGTTCGTTCGTTCCATCACAACAACACGCTCATCTTGACGCAATTTCCACGCAAGTTGATTATATCCTACATCTAATGCATAAGATAACTTCGCTCCATTTTGAAGCGCACAATCTGTAAAGCCACCAGTTGATGAACCAATATCTATCATAACTTTATCTTGTAAATCAAGTTGAAATGTCTCTAATGCCTTTTCAAGTTTATAACCACCACGGCTTACATATGGCATAACTTGCCCTTTCACCGTAATCTCTGTATCTTGTGAGATTTTCTCTCCTGGCTTATCGAGCCTCATTTCATTCGCATATACGAGCCCTGCCATAACAGCACGTTTAGCCTTCTCGCGCGTTTCTATAAGTCCTCGCTCTACTAATAGTACATCTACTCTTTCTTTTTTTACGCTCATTTGTTACGCCCTTTTTTGTTTTGATGGAATCATTGTATGAATACGGTCTACAACAGCATCTGTCGTTAAACCAATTTCTTCTAATAATTTTGTTACACTACCGTGCTCTATGAAACGGTCTGGAATACCCATTCTTTCAATTAATGCACTATGGTATCCATTTTCAGATGCAAATTCAACTACTCCTGTTCCAAAACCTCCGATTAAACAAGCTTCTTCAATCGTTAAAATCGGTATATTTTTTCCTAAAAGCTCATGTAAATATGCTTCATCCATTGGTTTAATAAAGCGAGCATTCACTACTTTGACTGAAACTCCAGCCTTTTCAAGACGCTCAGCTGCTTCCATTGCCATTGGTATTGTCGTACCAAACGTTAAAATAGCCGCTTGTTTACCTTCTTTTAACGTTTCCCATGAACCAATTGGAATCGCCTTTAATTCTTCATCCATATGAACACCAAGTCCATTACCGCGCGCATAACGCAAAGCAATCGGTCCATCTTCATATTGCATCGCCGTATAGACTAAATGTTGACCTTCATTTTCATCTTTCGGCATCATAAGCACCATATTCGGCAAGTGACGTAAAAACGCGATGTCAAATACCCCTTGATGCGTTTCACCGTCTGCTCCTACTAATCCAGAGCGATCTATTCCAATGAAAACATTTAAATTTTGACGACAAATATCATGAACAACTTGGTCATATGCTCTTTGTAAAAATGTTGAATAAATTGCTAAGAATGGCTTCATCCCTTGTGTTGCCATACCAGCCGCCATTGTTGTAGCATGCTGTTCCGCAATACCTACATCAATCATGCGATCTGGAAATTCTTTTTGGAATTTCTCAAGTTTCGATCCAACAGGCATTGCAGGCGTAATCGCAACGATACGTTCATCCGTTCTTGCTAGCTTAAGTACAGTATCACTAACAACAGCACTCCATGCTGGTGCAACTTCCTTCGGTTTAACGAAGTCACCTGACTCGATCTTATACGGTCCTGTTCCATGCCAAGTTCCAATAACGTCACTCTCAGCAGGTTTATAACCTTTTCCTTTTTTTGTAATTACATGAACAAGTACTGGGCCTTTTGTTTTCTTTGCATATTGCAACGTTTCGAATAACTTTTCATAATCATGCCCATCGACCGGACCTAAATATGTAAAGCCTAATTCTTCAAAAAAGACGCCTGATACTAGTAAATATTTTAGACTATCCTTTATTTTTTCTGCTGTCGCAGCAACTTTCCCGCCAACTGCTGGGATTTTCTTCAATATATACTCTAATTCATCTTTTACCCAATGGTACTTCCCTGCGGTACGTAAACGACCAAGTACATTATGAAGCGCACCGACGTTTGGTGCAATTGACATTTCATTGTCATTCAAAATAACAATCATGTCCGTTTTTTCATGACCAATATGGTTTAATGCCTCTAAAGCCATTCCGCCTGTTAATGCACCATCGCCAATAATTGGTATAACGTATTCTTCCGTTTTCTTTAAATCCCGCGCTAGAGCCATTCCCATTGCAGCAGATAATGACGTCGAGCTATGACCAGTTTCCCATACATCATGCTCACTCTCACAGCGTTTTGGGAAACCACATAGACCCTGATATTGCCTTAATGTGCCGAATTCTTTCGCACGCCCTGTTAAAATTTTATGTACATAGGATTGATGTCCTACATCCCATAAAAACTTATCTTTCGGACTATCAAATAATTTATGCAGAGCAATTGTGAGTTCTACTACACCTAAATTAGGTGCAATATGTCCACCTGTTTGAGAGAGCTCTTCAATTAAAAACTTACGAATATCCTCACTCAATCCCTCTAGTTCACTAATAGACATATCTTTCAAAAAACTAGGGTTTTGAATTTGCGTTAGATCCACATGGATCACTCACTTTCATTTCATAATCTGTCAACATGTCAAATATTATAAGAAACATTTACACAACACAAGAAATTCTCTTTCTATTCTTTTTATCTTGTCCTGCTTTCAGAAAACACTTCCATTTTTTTCACTTATCATATTATACATCATATTTCTTTATGCGATGAAAAAAATAGCCGCTAACACGAAGTGATAACGGCAATGTAATCTACATATATTTTTGCCAATAACAAGAAAAGAAAAACCTTTTCCTACATTTATATCATAAAATGATGAATGACTCAACAAATGAAAACGCTGTTATATTAGTTATTACGTTTTGCGATTAAATCACAAATAGATAGTAAATATTCATCTTGTAATTGCAAGGAGCTAATAGAATCTTTTGCTTTTGCAATTGTCTCCTCTAAAATAGATTTTGCTCTATCTACAGTAAATAACGTCGTATATGTGCTCTTTTCGTTGGAAGCATCACTACCAATCGGTTTTCCAATCTCTTCTTCTGTTCCTTCTACATCCAAAATATCATCTCTAATTTGGAAAGCTAGACCGATATATTTCGCAAATGCAAGTAACTTCTCTTCTTGCTCTTCTGTAGCATCAGAAAGTATCGCTCCTGCAAGTACAGCAAACTCAAGCAGTTTACCTGTTTTATGCTTATGGATGTACTCTAATTCATTAATTGTAAGTCGTTTTCCTTCAGCTTCCATATCTGCCACTTGTCCAGCAACCATTCCTTCAGGTCCTGCTGCTTTCGCAAGCTCAAGTACAAGTCTTACTTTCTTTTCAGCAGAGATTTCTTTTTGCTCATATGCCATAATAACTTGAAAAGCATATGTCAATAAACCATCACCTGCTAAAACTGCCATTGCTTCACCAAATACTTTATGATTTGTAGGCTTTCCTCGTCTTAGATCATCATCATCCATACAAGGTAAATCATCATGAATTAACGAATATGTATGAATCATTTCAAGGGCACAAGCTGCACCCACTCCAAGATTTTTTTCTTTCCCAAATGCTTGTAACGTTGCAAATAAAAGTAACGGGCGGAGACGTTTCCCACCCGCTTCCAAAGAATATGCCATCGCTTCACGAAGCACATTTGGACATTGTAATTCATTTGCATAGCTTACAAGCTTTTCTTCTACGAAAGTTTTACTCTCTTTCAAAAAAGCATCAAAAGCTAAATGTGTCACTATGCTTCATCTCCTAAAGCAGTAAACGGTTTAAGCTCTCCATCTTCCCCAAGGATAACTGCCATTTGTTCTTGTACATCTTTCAATTTCTCATCACAAAGCTTAGATAATTCCATACCTTCTTTAAAGTAAGAAATCGCTTCTTCTAAAGGTACATCACCTTGTTCAAGCTTAGAAACGAGATGCTCAAGTTGCGAAATTGCTTCTTCAAAACTTAACTTATTTTCCACTATTCAATTCACGCTCCTCTATGCTTGATACGCTACAATCTAGTATTCCATCTTGTAATTGAACTGAAACAGCATCTCCAAGGCTAACATCTTTCACACTTTTTAATACTTGCTTCTCTTCATCATATACAAGCCCATACCCTCTCATCATTACTTTGAGTGGACTTAGTGCTTCAAGCTTTTGAGCAGCTCTCACAAATGCAAACTCCTTCATCTGAAGTAAGGTTTGCATTTCACGTTGCAATTGCTTTTGCAACGTTTCAATCGCTACCTTTGTTTGCATGATTTTTTGAGATGGGTGGTGCTTTTCTAAATAAAATGAAAGTTGCTTTAATTGATTTACTTTTTTATCTATATAACGCTCTTTCGCTAAAACAAGTTGTTCAAGAGCCCTGTCTAGCTGCTCTTCTTTTTGTTCATACACTTGCCTTGGATAACGGAACGCATAAGATTTTTGTAACACTTGCAGTTTTTCTTCTTTTTTATGTACTCTCTCTCTCATTGCTCTTTGCAATCTCAGAGTTCTTTGTAATACCTTTTCTTGTAACTCTAGAACATTAGGTACCGCCAGCTCAGCTGCTGCAGTCGGTGTTGGTGCACGTAAATCCGCAACAAAATCTGCGATTGTAAAATCTGTTTCATGACCTACAGCCGAAATAATTGGAGTCTCACTTGTAAAAATTGCTCTTGCAACTACTTCCTCATTAAAGGCCCATAATTCTTCAATAGAGCCTCCTCCGCGACCAACAATTAGTACATCTATCTCTTCCATTTCATTCGCTGTACGAATCGCTTGTACAATCGAGGGAGCTGCTGACTCCCCTTGTACAAGTACCGGAAACACAATAACATTCCCAATTGGGTAACGGCGTTTAATTGTTGTAATAATATCACGAATTGCTGCTCCTGTTGGTGACGTGATTACACCAATTGTTTTAGCGTACGGAGGAATTGTTTTTTTATAAACTTGAGAAAACAAGCCCTCTTCCTCTAAACGAACTTTTAACTGCTCATAAGCTAAATGCAAGTTTCCAATCCCGTCAGGCTGCATGTCTTGAATATAAATTTGATAAGACCCACTCGCCTCGTAAACAGAAATCTTTCCTTTTACAAGTACTTTCATTCCATTTTCCGGTTTGAATTTAATATTACGATTATGACCCGCAAACATAACCGCTGCAATTCTTGCATTTTCATCTTTCAATGTAAAATACATATGACCACGGCTATGATATTTAAAGTTGGAAATTTCTCCTTTTAACCAAACAGACTGCAAATGCGGATCATACTCTATTTTTGTTTTAATATAGCGTGTTAATGCTGTAACGGTTAAATATTGTTTCTCCATTGCTCTCTCCTCATAGCCGATTCAACTTATTGACAAACAACACCTGCACGCTTTGCAGACTCAACAGTGTTGTGAAGAAGCATTGTAATAGTCATTGGGCCGACTCCTTTTGGTACAGGCGTAATGTATCCCGCAACATCTAATACGTTGTCAAAATCAACATCACCACAAAGTTTTCCTGTCTCTAAACGGTTAACACCAACATCAATTACAACTGCACCTTCTTTAATATAATCAGCTGTTACCATTTTCGCTCTTCCAACAGCTACGATTAAAATATCAGCTAACTTCGATAATTCTTTAATATTTTGCGTCTTTGAATGACAATATGTGACAGTTGCATTTTCATTTAAAAACAGTTGTCCCACCGGTTTACCAACAATATTACTTCTTCCGATTACAACAACATGTTTTCCAGAAACATCAAGATTTGTTTCTTTTACTAATTCCACAATACCGTGCGGTGTACATGGAAGGAATGTATCTTGTCCCGTCATCATACGTCCTACGCTGATTGGGTGAAATCCATCTACATCCTTTTCAGGTGAAATTCTTTCAATGATAGCTTTTTCTTCAATATGTTTTGGTAAAGGTAATTGTACTAATATGCCATTAATACGGTCGTCTCCATTTAAGCGATCGATTTCAGCAAGCAAACGCTCCTCAGTAATCGTTTCAGGAAGTTCAATTAGCTCTGAATAAATTCCTACTTGCTCACAGCCTTTTTCTTTTCCTTTTACATAAGAACGCGATGCTGGGTCTTCTCCAACTAAAATAACTGCTAATCCTGGTACAATCCCTTGCTCTTTTAACTTCACAACTTCTTCTTTTAATTGTGCTCGTTTTTTCTCCGCAACTTCATTTCCTTTGATGATTACTGCTACCATTTTAAGATTCCCCCTTAAAGAAATTACAGTGTATCTTTTATATTAGATAAAACGCCGTTAATAAAACGACGAGATTCTTCATCCCCAAATGTTTTTGCAATTTCAATCGCTTCGTTAATTGTTACATTGTGTGGAATTTCTTCCATGTATTTCATTTCATACACAGCTACACGTAAAATACTGCGATCAACAATACTAATACGCTCAAGCTTCCACTTCTTTAAATTTTGACGAATTGCTGCGTCAATCTCTTCTTTGTTGTCTACAAATCCTACAACAAGTGATTCTAGAAACTCATTTGTTTCTTCACCTTCATCTAGCGTATTTTCCACCGCTACTTTTGGTTCTAATTCACCTGTAATATCCATTTGGTATAATGCTTGCATAGCTCTTTCTCTAGCCGTCCTACGTTTCATTGTAACTCTCCTTTATACTTCAAGTCTTTCCTTATGCTTTGTTATATTATTATAATTTATAAGCCGTCAATTCACTTACTCTTGTAGTTTTCATTGATTTTCCAACCTTATAATACAATGATAATAACACAATTTATCGTTTCACACACGGGGTACAAGGCTGAAAAATAATAAAAAGATTAACTTCAAGTTCCATATCTTATCACAATGTACGTTTTTTGGAAAAATGAAACATTCCCTTTTATATTTCTTATTTTTTGAAATAGTATAATAATTTAGAGGTTTTTAATTTGTGAAGAAATGAAACGATAAAAAAGGTGCCTATGTTACTAGGCACCTTTTTCACTCTTACACTGGTTCGATTTCTGTTTTTTGTGTTTCGAATGTTACGCCAACGATGTGAACATTCACTTCTTTTGGCTCAAGTCCTGTCATTGTAAAGAGTGCCTGGCGTATATTGTCTTGAATTTTTTGTGCAACAACTGGAATTGCTACACCAAAATACATAACAACATAAAGGTCAACAATAATATCTTCGTTTGCTAGCTCAACCTTTACACCTTTACCGTGATTTTTCTTACCTAACTTCTCAACAACATCTGTAGCAAAATTACCACGCATTGCCGCTACACCTTCTACTTCAGCAGCTGCAATACCTGCAATTACTTCGATTACTTCTGGTGCAATTTCTACTTTTCCAAGAGTTGTATCTTGACCCATATCTAACATATGTTCAGCCATGAAAAAAACCTCCTTTAATGTATCACTGCGTCACAAGTTCATGCTCTTCCAAAAATTTCGTGTTAAACTCACCTTTTACAAAATCAGGATGATCTAACAATTGCAAATGGAACGGGATTGTTGTATGTACGCCTTCAATGACAAACTCACTGAGTGCTCGCTTCATTTTTGCAATTGCCTCTTCACGTGTTTTTCCGTGAACAATTAATTTAGCAACCATCGAATCATAGAAAGGTGGAATTGAATATCCCGGATATACAGCTGAATCGACGCGAATACCAAATCCGCCTGGTGGCAAGTACATTTCTACTTTACCTGGAGATGGCATAAATTTTTTGGCAGGGTTTTCCGCATTAATTCGACATTCAATTGCCCAACCATTAAATTGTACTTCTTCTTGCTGTAACGATAACTTTTCTCCAGAAGCAACACGAATTTGTTCTTTAATTAAATCCATCCCTGTTACCATTTCTGTAACTGGATGCTCAACTTGAATTCTCGTATTCATCTCCATGAAATAAAAGGTTTTCGTTTTATATTCATAAATAAACTCAACCGTACCAGCACCTGTATAATCAACCGCTACCGCTGCTTTAACTGCTGCGTCACCCATCTGCTTGCGAACATTTTCATCAAGTGCAGGTGATGGACTTTCTTCTAATAGTTTTTGCAAACGGCGCTGAATTGTACAATCACGCTCTCCTAAATGAATGGCATTTCCATGTGTATCTGCCATTATTTGAATCTCAACATGGCGGAAATCTTCAACGTACTTTTCTAAGTATACACCAGGGTTCCCAAAAGCGGTACTAGCTTCTTGCTGTGTAATTCGAATTCCTTTTACAAGCTCTTCTTCATGGCGCGCAACACGAATACCTTTTCCGCCGCCACCTGCAGTCGCTTTAATAATAACTGGATATCCAATTTGATTAGCAAGCTCGATCGCTTCTTCGGTATTTTTAATAATCCCTTGTGAACCTGGTACAATCGGAACCCCTGCTTCTTTCATTGTATCACGTGCAACGTCTTTTGTGCCCATCTTTGAAATAGCTTCTGGGCTTGGACCGATAAAAATCAAGTTACACTCACGGCATAATTCTGCAAAATCCGCATTCTCTGCTAAAAATCCATATCCTGGATGAATTGCATCACAACCTGTTAATTTCGCAACACTAATAATGTTCGTCAAATTTAAATAGCTTTCTTTCGAAATCGTTGGTCCAACACAATACGCTTCATCTGCAATTTGTACATGAAGTGACTCTTTGTCTGCTTCTGAATAAATTGCAACTGTTTCAATATCCATTTCTTTACAAGCACGAATAATTCGTACAGCAATTTCCCCACGATTGGCTATTAATACTTTTTTTATCATCACAAAGACTCCCTTATTACGCTTTTACAAGAAATAGCGGTTGTCCATACTCAACAAGCTGTCCGTTATTAACAAGAATTTCAACAATTTCGCCCTCTACATCTGCGTCAATTTCGTTAAATAATTTCATAGCTTCAACAATACATACGATAGAATCTTTCGATACTTTGTCCCCAACACTTACATATTGAGGTGTATCTGGCGAAGAAGAGGAATAAAATGTTCCTACCATCGGTGATGTGATTTTATGCAGGTTTTCATTTTGAACAGCTGTCTTCTCTTCTTGTTTTGGCACTTCTACTTGTGCCGCCGCTACTGTTGTTTCTACTTCAACAGGTGCTACTGGTTGCATGACTTGTTTCGTTACAGGTGCTTGCACAGTAACTACTTCATTACCACGTTTTTTCATTTTAATTGTTGTACCGTCTTTTTTGTATTCAAATTCATCAATATTAGAGCTATCAATTAATTTAATTAATTCACGAACTTCTTGAATTTTAAACATGTAAAATCCACTCCCATACTCTTGTTTGTCCCGTTTTTACAGATTCTCATCACTAAAACTAGATTGACTGTAAAAATACGATGTATTCTATTAGAAAATTTATTTCATTTACTAATAGAAATATTTACTATTCCCATCTTACGATAAATTTTTTAAACATTCCAATTTATATTTCTTTGTAATAAATCGAAACTCCTGTAAAAATATTATTCCACTAAAAAATTATTACCTAGTAATAATACCAAGTTTCACACGAAATTGGCAAGACCACTTCCCCAAAAAACATTTTTCACTTTTTCAAAACTTCACATTGTAAACACGTAATTCCCTAACTACTCTTCTTTTTTCTAAGATAAAAAACATATTTTTACCAAATATTATTTTTTTGTTTACGTGCCGTTCATTCTTCCTTCATATAAGAATAGTATGTTCAAAGTGTATAAAATTTATTGTAGTGAGGTGTGGACATATGATATGGCTCATTCTATTCTTGCCTGCCGTAGTGATTTGGGCATTGGTCCTCTTCATCCACGTCAAATCTGGAAAAAGTAATCACCATTATCATGAACCATTAATCTTTTACTCACAGCGTATTTCCCCGTTTCCAATTGAAAAGACTAAATACAACAACAAAGATGAAATAGAAAAAAGCTATCGAAATCGATAGCTTTTTCTATTATTCTTTTATCTCATTTGAAGCAGCAACACCTATTATAATTTCAATTTATTTTACTGATGGATCAAATTTCACACCTACATCTTTTGGACCACCTTCACTTCTTACAAGCTGAATAATTTTATTCGCTTCTTTTTGTGAATGTTTTGCTGATTTAACCGTTACTTTAATGTCTGTTCCATCAGCTCTTACAAGAGCATCTTTATATCCGCCTTGAGATTTAATCACTGTCTCAAGTAATTGTTGCTTCGTTTCCATTGTAGTAATTGCATCAAGATTATCTTTCGCTTTACTCTTTTCTTCTGCTGAAGATTTTGATGATTTCATTACATTTTGTAGCTTTTCTTTCTCTACACTACGCTGATCTTCCATTTGCATACGTAGCGCCGTGAAATTCTCATCGCTTGATTGAACTGTTACGCTAGCCTCTTTTTTACTTGTTTCCTTTTTGTCATTCTCTTTTTTGTCTGTTTCTTTATTTGTAGTTTCCTTGCTTGTACTTTCTTTTGTTGCCTCTTTATTTGTAGTTTCTTTCGTTGTTTCTTTTGTAACTGCTTTATCAGCACCTTGCTTTTCTTGCCCCATCTTTTCACCCGTTGCCGGTGCTGCTGTATTCATTTTTTCAGGAGTTGTTACGTAATAAACAGATAGTACAACCACTAAACTTAACATCGTTAATAGCCAAACCGTTTGTTTTTTTAACACTTTATTTCCTCCCTATCAATTTTTCGGTGATACTGAAACGCGATGAGATGGTACATCTAACAATCGCGTCACAGCTTCTTTTACCATTGCTTTTATTTGTATATTATCCACTCCCTTTGCTACGACAAGAACACCTCGTACTTTCGGTTTCTCTGTTCGCAAAACAATTGGAGTTTCTTTATCACCTTCACGTATAATGACGGTCTTTTCATCAAGAGACTCGTCCTCTACTTCCCTTTTACCGCCTGCTTTATCAGTTTCACCTGTTGTTTGCGAGCGTTTCACTGTATTTTTCTCGAGTATTTTTTCTTCAGATGAATCTAAGTTCACTTTAATAGTTACGTCTTTTACTCCAGCTATCTCTTCTAAAGAAGCTTTCAATTCCTGTTCATACGCTTTTTCATATTTTTCTACATTTGACATATTATCATTGTTTTTTTGTCCGAAAGTTGGTACATCTTTATCTTGGTTTTGACTTGTCTTTTCTTTAAACACAGGCACTTCTTCTTTTTTAGGTGCAAAGAAATTACTAGAAAACATAAGCGCAATCCCAAGTATGAGTAGGACAAGCAAAAACTTAGGTGTTACTTTTTTCCCCTTCTCATTACTTTCTTTTTCATCCCCATTCAATAAGTTTCGAAAAAATGAGAACCTCGAATTTTTATCTTTATTGTCCATTTACGCTACCTGTCCTCCCTTCCATCTGAACTTGGATTTGTTTATCCTCTAGTTGCCACCTGCTTGAAAAGAAATTTTCCATTTCTACATTCGTTTCTTCTAATTTTTTTGGTGGTTCTTTCGTATTAATTTCAATTGACTTTACTGTTTCGATTGCATCATTTTTACTACGCTCTTTTTCTTTCAACGTCACAACAACAGATTGAATATCTTTCGCTGACTTTACTTCTTCTGCATGTTTCACTG
Source organism: Bacillus nitratireducens (assembly GCF_036320425.1). Classification (NCBI taxonomy): domain Bacteria; kingdom Bacillati; phylum Bacillota; class Bacilli; order Caryophanales; family Bacillaceae; genus Bacillus; species Bacillus nitratireducens. The sequence continues at coordinate 659,189 of NZ_JAUMJO010000003.1, read as the reverse complement.
CGACTATTTGTATTTCAGAGACTGTCATACCATACTTTTTCTCAAAATCTTTTCCTACGTCTTTTTTCATTTTGGTAGCCATCTCTTCTAAACTATATGCACGTGTTAGAGCTTGTATTTCTTTTTTCTTCGAATCTATCGAATTTTTTACTGATCCATCTGCTACGTACTTTTCTTCGTTGAAATTTGCGATAACTTCATTTACATCTGTTTGTAACAACTTAAATAGAGGCGTTAAAATTAATACAACTAACAATAGACTTACAACGAATTTAACGTACTTTTGTAAATTTGAATTCGGAAGAATAAGATGAAGCATTGTCGCTAAGAGTAAAAAAACGATAATATTTCTAATCCACTCTGTAACAAATTGCATACTCTTCACCTCCTATCGCATCATGAGCGTAATGTTCCCCGCAGCAATAATAATCGTGATACTTAAAAAGAACATAAACGACACGATAGCTAAACAAGCAAATACGTAAATGATACTTCGTCCGATAATATCTAAACATTGAATAATTGCTCCTCCGCCAACTGGTTGCAATACTGCTGCTGCGAATTTATAAATAAATGCGATACAAAATATTTGAATCGCTGGAAAAGCGACAATTAGGCACAGAATGACGAGCCCGATAATCCCGACTGTGTTTTTTAATAATCCAGATGCACTAATAACGGTGTCCGCTGCCTCAGTAAACATCCTTCCTACTACAGGAATGAAGTTTCCTGTTACAAATTTAGCAGTTTTCACAGCTATGCCATCAGCAACGGCTGAAGCGGTTCCCTGTACAGATAATACCCCTAAAAAAACCGTCAAAAAGATACCCATAATCCCAACGCTAACGTTTTGCAAAAGCTTGGACAATTTCGTAACTTTATATTGATCACTCATCGTACTTACAATACTTAATATAGTTGCAAGTAATAAAAGTGGTAGAACGATATAATTCATAAGAAGCCCACTCGTATTCATTAAGAAAATGATGATTGGATGGAAAAATGCTACAGACACGACACCGCCACCAGTCGCTATGAGTGCAAGTAAAATTGGTAATAATGCTAGTATGAAATCTACCATTGTTTGTATCGTCTCTCTTGCATATGTCATAACAACATAAAAACTATTTAAGGCGAAAATAATAAGTACCATGTATACGACTGCATCAGCAATTTTACTTACGCTACTCTTCGAAAAAGCAGATTGCAGTGATTGTAACAATGCACTAAAAATTGTGAGCATAATGAGCGTTCCAAGTAATTTACCATTTGCAACGAGCTCGTGAAATAAATATTTTAATAACCCTAGCATCCACTCTTTAATGGAGAATTCTTTCTCTCCCTTTACAAACTCCATAAAGCTTCCTTTTTGACTCTCTGGTAAATAACCTCCATATTTTGTAACAAGCCCGTCCCAAAATTGCTTCACATCTTCAATTCCGAGCTTATCCAATTGTTGATCCATGACGTTTGTTTCTATAGGAGAAGCTTGTACAACAATCGGTAAAGAAAAGAAAAGGAAGCAAGCAAATAGCAGCTTAGCTCCGAACTTTCTCAACATTCACTCCCCCTTATCCCGTAGGTAAAAATCCGAGAATGGTTTCAATTACAACCGTCAAAATAGGAATCGCCATAACGAGAATTAAGATTTTTCCAGCTAATTCAATTTTCGAAGCGATCGCGCTTTGACCAGCATCTTTTGTTATTTGCGCTCCAAACTCAGCGATATAAGCAATCCCAATAATTTTCAATAACGTTTCTACATATACGTTACTTACTTTCGCTTCACTCGCCACTCTCTCAATCATTTGTAGAATAGAGTGGATTTGATCAATTAACAGAAGAAACATCATGCTACCAATGAACACAATAAATAACGATGTAATACTAGATTTATGCTGGTTCAAAACAGCAGCTAAAAATGTAGCAACGAGGCCTAATCCGACAATTTGTATAATTTCGATTCGAACCGCCTCCTTTATTGGAAGAGAAAGACACTTTTAATCTTGTCGAACAGAGTATTAATTAAAAATGCAACATGAAATAAAATGACGACGAAACCGACAAGGATAACCCAATTTGCAATATCCTCACGCTTTAATTCTTTTAGTACGGTATGAATGAAAGCTAAAACAATGCCGATTCCGGCGATTTGAAATATTAATCCAACATCAATAGACATCGCCTTTCTCCCCCCTATAGCAGTAAAATTACGATAAGTAGCCCTGCTAGTACCCCTAAACTCTTTATCATTTTTTCGTATTGTAGTTGTAATGCTTTTGCTTCCCCTTCCTCTCTTTCCAAATGAGTAATACATAAGCGAATATGTTTTTGTTGTGATTCACGATCATGTTGTCCGAGTGTTTCACCAAATTGTTGCAAAATCTCATACTCAGTTTGTTTAAACGCTGTTAATGACCAGTTCTCCTTCAAGCTATCAATCCAAGCTTCTCTAACTGTTTGTTCCCCGCTTTCTAGACGTCTCGAAAAGCTTTGAAATATCCAATTTAATGGCTTGGGCATTTGCTTAACTAATCTCTCTGCAGCTTCAGATAAAGGTGTGTGCCCATACATAATTTCAGCTTCTAATGATTGTAATGCCGCCTTCAATAACCTAAGTTGCCGCGGTCTCTCACTATACCGCTTAGCGTACGAAAATCCGAAAAAAGTGCTAACTGCAACTATTAATACCGCACCAAATATTTTCACCATACGCCTTGAGCCTTTCTATGAGCTAATACTGGTTTTCCATCTCTGTCTTTCACTTGCATAACCGTTCCTGGTCCTCTCGCTTTTGACAATTCCACAAACCTATCAAATACACCAAGTTCCAGCACCGCCCGTAACGATGGACGTTTCACAACATCATCATAAGAAAATCCGTGTGCACTTATAAAAAGCTGAACGCCAGCATGCACCGCCTCCATAATCGCTTCACTATCTTCTTTACGTCCAATTTCATCTACGATTAATATGTCTGGACTCATAGAACGAATCATCATCATCATTCCTTCAGCTTTTGGACAAGCATCTAATACATCTACTCGCGTGCCAAAATCATATTGCGGGATCCCTTTCACACAGCCCGCAATTTCTGATCGTTCATCAACAATTCCCACTTTACATGAAGGAATTTTCGAAGCACTCACACCTTGACTCATACAGCGTGCTACATCTCTTAAAAGTGTTGTTTTCCCCGTTTGCGGTGGGCCAATTACCATCGTGTTTAACCATCGTGATTCATAAAGATATGGCAGAAGCGGCTCAGCAATCCCTATTTTTTGACGGGCAATACGAATATTAAAAGAAGAGACATCCCTAATCATTTTCACCGCACTTTTTTCTGTAATGACTTTTCCGGCTAGACCAATTCTATGTCCTCCTCGTAGTGTCACATATCCACGTTTCAATTCCTCTTCCATCGTATAAATCGAAAATTGACTTAATTTATTCAATAAGTAGAGTGCATCTTCCGCTGTAGCGATATAGTCATAAAAAAACACTTCTCCATGCGCGATACACTCTAGCGGCCTTCCAATTCGAACGCGAATTTCTTCTAGAGCATCGTATTGCTTACAACCTTCAACTAACTGTTTCATCGTTTTCGGTAATACCTCTAATACTTCTTTCATAAGCTTCTCCCCACTATACTCGACTTACTATTTCAACAACGCGATAAAAATGCAGCCAATTCCAAGCGCTAGAAAAAAGAGTTTCAAGAAAGAAATTTCACTTGCTACACTCGCTATGCCAATTGTCATTGTTAAAATTAATACGGTCGGTCCAACAAACGCCAACATACCATTTATAAACAATGCTTTCTTCGCATCATTCACATAAAGCATAAGCAAAGCGGCGAATATTTCCGCGCTACCTGAAAACAACCGAAGTAACCCCATCACAAGTACGGATGTTTCCATTGCCGCTAGCCACTGTTTCATTCTCTCACCTTCTCCCATAACGGTTACTAGTTCCTTATTCTAAAAAAGAATATATTTGTACAACCATATGCAGAGGTTGTCTATTTCAGAAGTAAAAACATAATTTTCCTATTCCGACCTTTTTTAAATCTGAATATTCTTATTTTTTATGATATATTTAATAGAAAAGGAGTATGGCCGATGCAGCACGTTACTTTATTACCACTCGATTTTCGCTATGCAAATGTGATTTTCGAGCTATCAAGCAATCCACATGTAAAAAATGCATTAGGGCTAAAAGTAGAATCAGTGGAAGATACAAAAGCATTCATTCTTTTTGCAATTGAAGAGGAACGAAAAAAGCACTCCTTATCAAGAGTGATTGTAAATGAAGAAAATGAAATAATTGGCCTCACCACGCTTAAACATATTAATTATGAGAAAAAGCAATCTCACATTGGCAGTTGGCTCGGCTATCCATACTGGGGAAAAGGATATAATGAGGCCGCTAAAAAAGAAATCTTTAAAGTCGCTTTCTTAGACTTACAACTCACATACGTATTCGCTGGTGCTAAAACGACTAACATTCGCTCTTTAAAGGCGCAGGAGAAACTACCTTATATTTCATTACATGTGGAAAACAAGTTTCCAGGCGAACATGCTGCACTGGAGAAAGAAGTAAAGTCACCTTGCTCACTACATGTCGTATCACGCAAGAATTTTTTAAATTGGCTGGACGTACAAAATGAGGGGGGAAAATATGAAAGCATTAAAAATTAGTTTAACAATTGTAGTAGAATTAGCTATTATTTATCTTTTTTCAAAATTCGTTGGTTGGTCATTTATGGAGAGCTTTTTCCTTGGTAGCTTAGCAATATTTGCAATTACATGGTTAATTATTATGAGTAACTTTAGAAATAACAATATGGATCATGCAATGAATAAAACTTTTACCGGTGTTGAAACTGGTGAAATACGCCCGTTTCAAATTGTTTTGACTCCATATATTATGGGTACCCTTTCACTCGTCACAGTTAGTTTTGTTATAACTGCCATTTACTATCTACCCTACTTTCTATAAAAAAAAGCACTCGTGATAATCACGAGTGCTTTTCTACTATGCACGAGAAACGTATTTACCTTCACCAGTGTTGATGATAAGCATTTCGCCTTCGTTAATGAAGATTGGTACTTGTACAACAAGACCAGTTTCTAATGTAGCTGGTTTTGTTACGTTAGAAGCTGTGTCACCTTTAATACCAGGTTCTGTCTCTGACACTTTTAATTCAACAGTATTCGGAAGTTCAACACCAAGTACTTCATCTTGGTATGTCATAATAGATACTTCCATGTTTTCTTTTAGGAATTTTAATTCGCGCTCAATTTGGTTTTCACCAAGTTCGATTTGCTCATAAGTTCCGTTATCCATAAATACGTGAGACTCACCACTCGCGTATAAGTATTGCATACGACGGTTTTCGATGTGTGCTTTTTCTACTTTTTCACCTGCACGGAATGTTTTCTCTTGAACAGATCCTGTGCGAAGGTTACGTAGTTTAGAGCGAACGAATGCAGCGCCTTTACCTGGCTTTACATGTTGGAAATCCATTACTTGCCAAAGGGCATTGTCCACTGAGATTGTTAAACCTGTACGAAAATCGTTTACTGAAATCATGTAAAAAAATCCTCCTGTGTATTACAAAATAATAAGTTCTTTTGGTGATTTCGTAATTACTTCATTACCTTCACTTGTTACAATGATATCATCTTCAATACGTACGCCGCCAATACCTGGAATATAAATACCTGGTTCTACTGTTACAGCCATACCTGGTTCAAGTACTGTATCAGAACGGAACGCTAAACCTGGTGCTTCATGGATTTCAAGACCGATTCCATGACCAGTAGAGTGTCCGAAGTATTCACCATATCCTTTTTCCGTTATGTAATCACGCGTTAACGCATCCGCTTCACGGCCTGTTAAACCAGCTTTAATACCGTTTACACCACGTAGTTGTGCTTCTAAAACGACATTATAAATTTCTTTTAATTTATCAGATGGTTCACCGACTGCAATTGTACGAGTAATATCAGAGCAATATCCTTTGTAATAAGCACCGAAGTCTAATGTAACGAAATCTCCTGCTTCTATCACTTTTTCAGATGCCACGCCGTGCGGTAATGCCGAACGAAGACCTGAAGCAACGATAATATCAAAAGAAGAAGATGTTGCTCCTTGTTTTCTCATGAAAAATTCAAGTTCATTTGACACTTCAATTTCAGATACTCCCGGGCGAATGAATGATAGAATATGCTCAAAGGCAGCATCTGCAATCTGTGCAGCTTCCTTTAATATCTTAATCTCTGAATCAGTCTTTATCAAGCGTAACTTTTCTACAAGCCCAGAAGTTGGGATAAATTCAGCATCGATCGCTTCATTATGCGTTACGTAAGAGCTATATGTAAGAGTATCTTGTTCAAATCCTAGTTTTTGAATTCCAAGTTCTTTAACTTGTTTCGCAACTTCATCAAGAATTAATCCTGCATGCTGTACAATTTCATATCCAACCGCTTGCTTACTAGCTTGCTCTACATAACGGAAATCTGTAATAAATAGAGCACGTTCTTTTGAAATTAGTACAACACCAGCTGTTCCTGTGAAATTCGCCATATATCTACGACTATGTTCATTCGTTAATACGATACCGTCAATGCCAGCCTCAGCAAATGCGCTTCTTAATCTCTCGATCTTTCCCATTACTTTATGCCTCCCTCAATTTCTCCATTAATGCAAATAACGCTAACTTATAGCCATAAAAACCAAATCCAACAATTTGTCCTGCACAAACAGCCGCCGTCACAGATTCGTGACGGAACGATTCACGCTGGTGAATGTTAGAAATATGTACTTCAATAACTGGAATCGAAACACTTGCGATAGCATCCCGAATCGCATAGCTATAATGCGTAAATGCACCTGGATTTAGAATGATTCCTTCATATATGTCATCAGCCTCATGAATAATATCAATAATAGCTCCTTCATGATTCGATTGAAAACATTCTAACTCCACTCCCATTTTCTCTGCTTCTTGTTTCATATCTGTTTCAAGCGTCGCTAACGTTCCTTCTCCATATACATTTACCTCTCTGACACCAAGGCGATTTAGGTTAGGACCATTTACGAGGAGTAACTTTTTCATTTTCTTAAAACTCCTTAATATTAAAGAATGTCTATACGACATTTTAACATACGAATCACTTGTTTGAATAGTTTGTCTTCTCGAGCCCTTCTCCTCTATTTGTATTGTTCGCTTCGAATGCAACAGAGTATGAAATAAAGACACCATATAATATAAAGATACATGCTGTTGTTATGATTGTTTCTTTCGGTAAATGAAGTGCACTTTTAATAACTGGTGCCATTATCCCCATTCCCAAAAATAATAATGCCCACCAAAATAAACCGTATAGTATACCAGGTAATACACCTTCAAACTTTTTAAAAAGAGCTTTATAGAGCAAGGCCACTAAAATTGAAAGAAGTCCCATACAAACGATGCCTAGCACATTTCCCCAAACCCCTTCTTTCCAATCTCCAAATGCAAACGGTAAAAGGAAATAATTAGGTCCAGCTTCTGTAAACGAGAATATATGAAGGAAATACCATATACTTCCCCAAAATAAGCCACCAAATAAACCAATTTGTACAAAGTTCCTTATCGTTGATTGTTCTTGATTCACATTGACACCTCCGCTCAATAGTATGCCCGAAACTATTTTGAAGCATGTTTAAATTCTGCGAAATTTGTCTATAAAAAGAATAAGAAATGTCCTACTCTCGTAACATTTCCCCTTGTCATCTGCTTGTATTTGTCGATAAAATAAAGGAAACTCGGTGATTGTCTCATTTCAAAATGGCAGGACCAAGTATGACAATTACCTCTTTTTCTACATAAGAGAGAAACAAATACAGGTTGGTGTTAACATGGCAGAAGAGTCAAAACAAATATATGGCGGGCAAGCAGTCATAGAAGGAGTTATGTTTGGCGGTAGAGAATATACTGTTACAGCGGTTCGTCGTAAAGATAAATCGATTGAATTTTATCGATTACCACGCGTTCGTAATAAAGCATTATCTATCCTAAAAAAGATTCCATTTATACGAGGTATTGCCGCTATCGTGGACGCAAGTGCGAATGGAGCGAAGCATTTAAACTTTGCTTCAGAACGATTTGATGTCCACCCAGAAGAAGATGAACAAATTGCAAATAAAAAAGAAGAACAATCAAAATTAACGATGGTATTAGGAGTTGCAGCAGTTGGCGTTTTATCGTTCATATTCGGTAAAGTAATTTTCACAGCAGTTCCTGCACTATTAGCTGAACTAACAAGACCGATTTTCCCATCTCATACAGGGCAAATCATTGTCGAAAGTGTCATTAAGCTCATGTTATTATTGAGCTATATATACTTTATTTCTTTAACCCCACTTATTAAGAGGGTGTTTCAGTACCACGGTGCAGAGCATAAAGTAATTAATGCTTATGAGAATAATCTTCCACTAACTGTAGACAACGTTCAAAAGCAAACTCGCCTCCATTATCGCTGTGGCAGTAGCTTTATAATATTTACAGTCATTATTGGAATGTTTGTTTATTTCCTAGTTCCTACAGATCCACTTTGGGCAAGGGTAGTAAACCGAATTTTATTAATTCCAGTTGTTCTCGGCATTTCTTTTGAAGTATTACAATTTACCAATCGATTACGAGATGTCCCTGTTTTGCGAGTACTTGGATATCCAGGATTATGGCTGCAACTATTAACAACGAAAGAACCAACAGATGATCAAGCTGAAGTTGCAATCGCATCGTTTGAAGAATTATTACGTTTAGAAAACAAACAATAATTATTTAAAAATGGTGTTCAACTCCTTTCCTCATCGTTAATATACTAATTTTAATATATGTTTTTAGGAGGTGTCCCTTATGAACGGTCGTTCGTTTACATTCGCTATATTTGTGCTTATTATCGGATTAGCAATATTCGGCCTTGTTTCATCTGTTATTACAGATCCAATGGGAGTATTGAAAAACATTGGTATCATGTTAGCTGTCGTCGGTATCTTTTACTTACTCTACAAAATGTTTACAAACTCTAGTGGTTCTGCAAATTCGCAAAGCTCATATAAGCGTGCAGCGAAACACTCGAACCGCAAACACGGGAAACAAAATGTAGCACCCCTAAGCAATTCTTTCTTGAAACGAAATGCTTCTGATGACAAGGGGAAAAAGGGTAATTCTCCATCGTTGAAAAGAAAAAGAAAACAATCTCATTTAACTGTCATTGAAGGTAAAAAAAACAAAAAGAAAGACCGTGCTTCCTTTTAGGAAATACGGTCTTTTTTTTATCTCAATTAGTATAGGCAAATAATCAGTGGGGATGAGAACAGCCCCGACTGATTAAAGTTTCACTTTATATGTTGAAGTACTTCTTTCAAACTTTTTTCTTTCATACTTTCGATACGAAGGTGATGGTTTTCAAATTGTAAATTTCTTGTCACATCATTAGGTACGACGACACATTTTAATCCTGCTGCAATTGCTGCTTTCAATCCATTTAATGAATCTTCAAATACAACAGCTTCCGATGGTTCAACTCCTAATTCTTCTATCGCAACTTTATAAAGAGCTGGATCTGGTTTTACCTTCTCTACATCTTCTCTCGTTTTAATCACTTCAAAATACTCTCTAATCTGTAGCTCTTCTAAAAAACGAACGACCCACTCTCTAGATGAGCTAGAGGCTAATGCGATTTTTAATCCAAGTTCTTTCGCTTCTTCTAAATATTCTTTTACACCGTCACGTGCTTTCGGTATTTTCATTTTTTCTTTATGTAAAGTTGTTACTTTTTCCTTTAATGTATGCTCATTAAACTTTTCTTTTAATTGCTCTTTTAAATATGCATAAAGCACTTCATCTGTCGTTCCAATACATTTTGCAAATTCCTCTAAAGGTAACTCGCTTCCGTATTCACGAACAGCATCTCTGAAAGAGTGAAACCATATTGTTTCTGTGTCCACAATTAATCCATCAAAATCAAAAATAATCGCTTTCATTATTCTCCCGTCCTTTTCGATTGAAATAAAAAAGGAAACGCCACACGTTCCCCTTAATTACTTTTCTCTTCATTTGCTTTTTGAACACCACGAAGTGTTTCTACTCGAACTTCATCTTGTTCAAAGTATTGTACTAAATCACCGATACGGTCAATTGATTCCCAACTTAAATGATGTTCAATTCCTTCTACATCATTATAAATTTTGCTTTCATCCACACCGATAATGCGCATGAACTGTTCTAACAATTCGTGACGATATACGAGACGTTCTCCGATTTTTTTACCTTTTGATGTTAATACAAGCCCTCTATATTTTTCATAAATTAGATATTCGTCTTTGTCTAATTTTTGTACCATTTTTGTTACAGAGGATGGATGTACACTAAGCGCTTCAGCAATATCAGATACACGGGCATAACCCTTTTCATCAATCAACAAATAAATTTGTTCAATATAATCTTCCATACTAGGGGTAGGCATCGGTTTCCTCCATCCAATTTCATTTTGCTTATTCCGTACGAAGCAATCAATAAAATGATACACCAGAAAGAATAACGTGACAAGGTAGAAACGAGCCTAAATATATAAAACAAAAAAAGAATCCATATTCGCATACAGATTCCCCTTATGTAAAATATTGAATTTCTGCATCAGGAAAATACTCATGTATATAACTTCTTATTGTTACCTCCAGCACTTCTGCATCATCCTTTTGATATACATATTTCCCAATCCCGTATCGTCCCCATTTATATTTACGCTTCTCTTCATCCATTTCAAGTTTCGTATTTGGATAACGCTCTTGAATGACCTTTTTTGCCGGTTTCGTAAAGCGGTGTTGAATTAATTCAAATGTTAAGTTTGGTATCACCATATCTTTCAACGCATTGTACAATCGCTCAAACAATTCACGGTATCCTTCTTCCCACCCTTCATGCATATAAATTGGCGCAACAATAAAGCCAAGAGGATAACCAGCCCCCGCTACTTTACGAGCAGCCTCAATTCGCTCTTCAAATGGCGATGTCCCTGGTTCAAAATTTTTAATCACATAACGTGAATTAATACTAAATCGAAAACGCGTTTTCCCATTATGCTTTGCATCTAATAAATGATCAACGTGCGAATATTTTGTAACGAAGCGTAAACGTCCATGTTCACTTTCTCCGATAAACTCTATCGCCCGCTTTAATGCATGTGTTAAATGATCAATTCCGACGATGTCTGATGTACACGCCGCTTCAAATCTTGTTACTTCAGGGGCCCTTTCATCCATATATTGCTTTGCCTTCTCAAATATTTCATCTAGATTCACATACACCCTTACGTAAGGTTTACTACCAAGTGTCGTTTGCAAATAACAATAATGACAATGTCCCATACACCCTGTTGCAAGTGGGATTGCATATTCAGCTGATGGCTTTGATGTATCAAACTTTAATGTCTTCCTCACCCCAACGACTAGTGTCGCTTTTGCATTACGATACTTTTGCAATTCATTTTCGCCTGGCAAATTTCTAATTTGATTGTGTGATGTCGTTTCACGAATTTCTAATCCCATCTTCGTAAACCTCTCATAAAGCTCTTTTCCGAGCGGATATTCGAGTGCCCTCGGTTCAAAGTAAACGATTTTTGGCATAAATGGTTTCATATGCTTCCCTCCTCTCGTTAGTATGGGAAACAAAGTAAAATTAACACAGATTAAAGTTTTCCACTTCAGTAACTTGCGTTGCAAGTTACTGAATGTTATAATTTGGATAACAGCTACCTTGCAACGCAAGTTACCTGAGTAAAAGGTGGTGAAATCATGCACAGCCAAATGTTAAAAGGTGTACTAGAAGGTTGCATCCTATACATCATTTCACAAGAAGAAGTGTACGGATATGAACTGAGTACAAAATTAAATAAACACGGCTTTACATTCGTAAGCGAAGGAAGCATATATCCGTTATTGTTACGTATGCAAAAAGAAAAATTGATTGAAGGGACATTAAAAGCCTCCTCACTCGGTCCAAAGCGTAAATATTATCACGTAACCGATAAAGGATTAGAACAGCTTGAAGAATTTAAAAAAAGCTGGGGAATGGTTTCAACGACCGTAAACAACTTATTACAAGGGGAGTGATGAGGATGAAGGCGAAAGATTTAATCGAATTAAATAACCAAAAGCGCAAATTATTAACTACAGAAAATGAAACCGCCTATAGTGACATGTTAATATACATCCGCTTAGCTAAAGTACCAGAATACCACACAGAAGAACTGCTAATTGAAATTCTAGATCACCTTATTGAAGCCCAGCAAGAAGAAAAAAGTGCTTACGATATTTTTGGCGACGACTTACAGGCGTACTGTGACGAGCTAATTACTGCCCTACCGAAGCAAAGTTTATGGGAACAATTATCAATCCCTTTATTTATAACTTGTTACCTGCTAGCAATATACTTTACTATTTCGTCCGTAATTGCATTTGTATTCCCCTTATTTTCAAATGAGGCACGTTTTAAATTTGTACACATTGATTTCATTTATCTGCTCGCATTTATCTTGTCCGTACATCTTATGATACGTTTTGTTTTCGATTTTATTAACACTGATTTATTTAAAAATAAAACAACTATTTTGAGGCATATAGGAAGTTTTTTAATACGCCATAGCCTATGGATACTATTAATCGGTATTTCCTTTTTATTTATTAAACAGCCCTATGCTACATTACAAATCTCACCTTGGATCGGCACTTTACTAGCCATCTCTTGCTATGCACTATATAAACTTTTCTTCAAAAAAGAATACTTAGAATTTAAAAAGGAGTAATGAGGTTATGACCGAAAAAGAAATGGTTAAGTTAAACAATGAAAAAAGAAAGTTATTAACAGCTGAAAACGAAGCTGCCTATGGAGATATGCTTATTTATTTACGTTTTACTAGCGTTCCGCAAAAGCAAATGGAAGAATTGCTTTTAGAAATATTGGATCATCTTTTAGAAGCGCAAGAAGATGGTAAAAATGCACATGATATTTTCGGAGAAGATTTAAAAACTTACTGCGATGAATTGATTAATTCTTCAGAACATCAAAATTCTCTCCAACAAGCTGCCGTTATTGGATTTGCAGTTAGTTTATTATTAGCTATTCAAATTGGATACGATACATTCACTACTCTTATGCAAAAACTATTTTCAGATACAAACACTTCAGGAATTCCATTTAGTATTCCTGGAACAATATTATCTGCTATCGTTTTAACAATTGGTGCTTTCATAACTTTTTCGTTATTTAGACGTTTTTCTTTTACAATACTAGTTTCCTGGAAACAAAAAGCACTTCTCTTATTATCAGTATTTATACCTTTTGTCTTATCAGTTTTTTCAAACGTATTTTTTAAAACACAACCGTACTTATTTTATAATTTATCTATTTGGCAAGGTACTCTTGTGACACTTTCTTTTTATATTCTATACAAATTTTTATATAAAACATCTAAATTTTAACAGCCTTTCAAAAGGCTGTTTTTCTTCTGTCTAATTTTACAAATTGAAAAATTTCATAAAGAAAATAAGAAAAATGCAAAATAATTAAAGTTAATTGTTGACGTGATGCTTTTATTATCGGTATCATAAATCTTCGTGAGCAATTATTTTTCGTTATACGATTTTTTTATTATTACTGAATTTTTGAGAGGAGAAATTAGATGTCAGTTAAGAAGAAAACGCAAGTACGCACCGGCAAAATGGTACGTGAACTAATGTTAGCAGACGAAGATGTAAATGCTTCGCTAATTATGGTATATAGTGAAAACGGTGTAAACGCAGAAATTAAAATCGAGGGCTTAACGCCGAAATGTAACGAAGAATTATTTTTGAGCGGAAACGTGGATTGGAACAAGAGTGTTATTTATAAAATTGTTGATTTCACTGGGAACGCTGAAGTTGGTAAAGTTACATTAACAGCGATGAACAAAAACAATGTTTCTCTAGAAGTTGAACGCGTTATGTGGAGCAAAGAAAATAAAGAAGCTGCTGAGCAAGAAGAAACAGTTGTAGAAGCTACTCCGAAAAAAGAAGTAGTTGTAGAAGCTCCAAAAGCAGTTACACCTGCTCCAAAGCCTGTTACGCGAGTAGAAACACCTGCTACTGCACCTAAACCTACTCCGGTACCAACACCGAAGCCAGTAAGTGTTGAGGCAGCTGTAGAACTATCTACTCCAGCACCTGTGAAAAAAACAGTACCTACTCCAGTTAAAAAGCAAGAGACAGCACCGGTTACTCCTGCAAAACCAAAGCAACCTGCTTTGACTGAAACAAATACAAAACTACAAGAAAATTATGTTAAACTTGTGAAAAAGACAATTGAAGTTTGTCAAGATTACGAGCTTGGCATCGACATAGATGATTCTATTGAAGGATTAAAAGAAGAGCTACAAAGCCAAGGTATTAGCGTTACATTCGACAAAGAAATTATGGACGTTGTAAATCGCCTTCGTTCTTTACAAGATAAAGGAATCAAAGTAGAAAAAGTACTTAATTTACTATAAAAATAAGGAGATGGCGGTCGCCATCTCCTTATTTTTTATAATTCCATTCGTTACTTTCATACTTCTCTTTTGCTAATGTTTGAACTTCATGAAGCTGTTCTTCTGTTAGTTCATACGGCACAAGCTCTATATCTAATCCTTTTTCAAATCCAGTTTCAAATGCTTTAATTAACTGTTCAATCGTAAATGTACGATCTGTTAATTCATTAATCGCTACCGCTTTAGAAGAAAACATATTTTTCATACGCTCTTTTACACGTTCATTCGGGAATAAAAATAGATCGTATAACTCATCTAAATCTATTTCTAACGGAATAGAACCGTGCTGTAAAATAACACCTTTTTGACGTGTTTGAGCACTGCCTGCGATTTTTCTTCCTTCCACTACAATCTCATACCAAGATGGTGCATCAAAACATACACCTGAACGTGGGTTTTTCAAATTTTCACGATCCGCTTCTGTTTTGGGAACCGCATAATATGCTTCTAATCCTAATGCCTTAAAACCGTCTAATAACCCTTGCGAAATTACGCGATACGCTTCTGTAACTGTTTTTGGCATATTTGGATGATCTTCAGACACAATAACACTGTACGTTAATTCTTTATCATGTAATACACCCCTGCCGCCTGTTTGACGACGAACGAAACCATATTCCTTTTCGTTAACTACATCCATATTAATGTCTTTTTCGACACGCTGAAAATACCCGACTGTTAGTGTCGGCACTTCCCATTCATAAAAACGAATTGTTGGCGGCATTTTCTTTTCACTTTGCCAATTTAATAAGCATTCATCTAACGCCATATTAAATGCTGGTGAACATTGACCAGAGTTAATATAACACCATTTTTCTTTTCCCATCCTGCACCTCATATAACCAATTATTTTTCACATTCTCTAGTCTACCAAATTCGACAAAATTTGTGAAAGAATACGAAATTTCTTCATATATGCGAATGAATCTGTTGCATAAATACATATGGGCATTATAATATTGAAAGTAGGATTAGAAAAAAGGGAGCGATAGAACCGTGTCAACAAGTTGGATTATTTTATTAGCCGTAATCGTAGCGTTCATCGGTTACACTGTATGGATGTATTTCTATCAGAAAAAATTAATTAAAACTCTTACAGAAGAAGAATTTCGCGCTGGCTACCGTAAAGCACAGCTTATCGATATTCGCGAAGCAGACGAATATAGCGCAGGGCACATTTTAGGTGCACGTAACATTCCGTTATCACAAATTCGCCTTCGCCACAAAGAACTTCGCCAAGATCAACCTGTTTATTTATACTGCCAAAGCGGATTCCGTACAGGCCGTGCAGCTCAATACTTAAAAAAGCAAGGATACAAAGATTTCTACCAATTAAAAGGTGGATTTAAATCTTGGTCAGGCAAAATTAAAAAGAAATAACATACAAAAACTAGCTGTATAATTCAGCTAGTTTTTTCATTCCATATTGTTCGCAATGTACAGTAGATTTTGTTTAATCACATCTCCATCTTTCTCGTCTACATTACGATATAATAGCTGATATTCAATCCCCTTCTCTTTCCATATAAGCGTAGCAAATTCGTCCCCTCGCTCGTAATCATCCTTATTTTTAAAATAAGCAGGTGCTCCATTATTCAATTTCATTTGTTCTTGAAATCGATTCTCTTCTACGAGGTATGGAAAACTGTAAGAAAAGTTGGCCACTGTTAATTCTATATAATCGTGCCTTCCTTTCTCTTGTTGCTTATATTTAATCGTTAAGACAGTATTCTTCTTTCCCATCGTTCTTACCTCTCCCTTCACATCACTCGTAATGTCATAAGGTAAAAACGTTGGAACTTTAAACTTCTCTGGAAAATATTTTGGAAGTTCCTTTAGGGGAATCGGATCAGTAACACGGTCCTTAGCCCCTCCTGTTGTTCCTACAAATGTTTTTTCTTCTTGCATCGTTTGTTGAAATGAACATGAGCTAAGTATTACACTAGAAAACACGAAACAAATGATTCCTTTTTTCAATTTGTTTCCGCCCTTTCATACCGCTCTCTTAACGAGCGAAGCGTTTATACTCTCTTCTATTCGCTTCGTTATGAAACGCCTCCTCCGAAAACTTTCCACGTTATTCTCACACATTTTGACAAAACTTCTTTGCAGACATACAAAAAAGACCTCGCTATTCTTACGCCCAAATAAAAAGGTTACGCGAATAACAGAAGTCATGCTTATAACATAGATTGTGAAAAGCTTTTCAGGTCAAGATTTTTTCATTCTTATTATTTTCCCTTTATAATTAAGTAAAGAGGTGATACATATGGCCAATATAAAACAGATTGCAAAAACTGCTGGTGTATCCATAGCAACTGTTTCCCGCGTCCTTAATAATCACCCTTACGTAAAAGAAGAAAAACGTAAGCGTGTTCTAGATGCAGTTGAAGAATTGAACTATGCAAAAAATATTAATGCTATTCACTTAATAAAGGGAAAAACATATACAATCGGGGTTATGCTCCCTTTCATTAATGTTCCATACTTCAGTACCATTATTGAAGGGATCGGAAACGAAGCATTAGCATCTGGATATCATATTAATTTATGCCAAACGAATTACGATAGCATTGAAGAAATTCGTGTTCTTGAAATGATGAAAATGAAACAATTCGACGGTATGATTATTTGCTCTCGAACTAGTTCATGGGAACAAATTGAACCGTTCGCAAAATTTGCCCCCATTATTTCATGTGAAAAAACGAAACATCCGCTCATTTCATCTGTCTTTGTAGATCATTATGAAGGATTCCGCCTTGGTACTTCCTATTTACTTCGTAAGGGCCATGAAAAAATCGGCATTTGTTTAGCAAGAGAAACAAGCGTTAATTCAATCGAGCGTAAAAAAGCTTTCGCCGATACTCTTCGTCACGAAGGAAAAACAGTACACCCTGATTGGATTTTTCATCAATGTTATACGATGCAGGACGGGGCAAAAATACTTCATCGTATTTTAAACATGAAAAATCGTCCAACCGCTATTTTTACAGCGAACGATCAAGTTGCAGCTGGTTTATTAACAGAGGCGCGAAAACATGGCATTCGCATACCTGAAGACCTCGCTATCCTCGGATTTGATAACCATGAAATTTCAAAAGCATTAGAAATTACAACTATTGAACATCCTGGGCTCACAATGGGCTCACATGCTTTTTCTTTATTCCATAAACAAATTCAAAGTGAGCAAATTATCGGCAGCGCAGAAGAACTTTCATTCCATTTAATTGAGCGAGAAACAGTCTAAAAAGGAGCGTTAACTATAGCGCTCTTTTTTTCAACTCTTCACCTATTGACTTTATATTTTCCATCTCATATAATTAACCTAACGAACGGTAGGTAGGGGATGAAAATGACAGCAAACCGCATTAAAGCTGTAGCACTTTCTCATTTCGCACGCTACGGCTATGAAGGAACTTCATTAGCAAATATTGCTCAAGAAGTCGGGATTAAAAAACCATCGATTTACGCACACTTTAAAGGAAAAGAAGAGTTGTACTTTACATGTTTAGAGGCTGCTCTTCAAAAAGATGTACAGAGCTTCACAGATGATATTGAAAAATTTTCAACGTCATCTACAGAAGAACTCCTCGTAAGTCTGTTAAAAGGCTATGCAAAACGATTTGGTGAAAGTGAAGAATCAATGTTTTGGTTACGAACTTCTTATTTTCCGCCTGATGCATTTCGCGAACAAATTATTGATAAAGCAAATGTACACATTGAGAACGTTGGAAAACTTTTATTCCCTGTATTTAAAAGGGCAAGCGAGCAAGATGAGCTGCATAACATTGAAGTAAAAGATGCCTTAGAGGCTTTTCTATGCTTACTTGACGGTCTTATGGTTGAACTACTATACGCAGGTTTAAATCGTTTTGAGACACGTTTAGCCGCTTCTTGGAAAGTATTTTGGCGCGGACTTTCAAACTGACGGATTGCTCCTTTGCAATGCGTCGTTTTTAAGCCCTTTACCTAACGACTGGTAGGAAGGAGAAATAACATATGGCATGGATTTATGTAATCATAGCTGGTATTATTGAAATCTTTTGGGTGATTGGACTTAAAAAAGCGGAGGCACCACTTGAATGGGCTGGTGTTGCTCTATTAATTACAATTAGTTTCGTCTTATTATTTAGAGCTTATAAAGATTTACCTGTCGGCACTGTATACGCAGTCTTTACAGGAATTGGAGCTGGTGGAATCGTTCTTACAGAGATTTTCATCTTTGGAGAACCTTTCTCTATTGTAAAAGTATTATTAATCGGTTTAATCTTCTTCGGAGTAATTGGTTTAAAACGAGTAACAGAAGAAAAAGAAGCGAAGGAGGCCGCATAAAATGGCTTGGGTATTTTTAATTCTAGCTGGTATTTGTGAAATTATTGGTGTACTCTTTATGAAAGTAGCCACTGAAAAGAAAGGCTGGGCACCAAAAGTTATTTTAATCGCTAACTTCGGCGTAAGCTTCTTCTTCTTATCTCTTGCGATGGACACATTACCGATGGGAACTGCTTACGCAATTTGGACTGGAATCGGAACTGCCGGAAGTGCACTTCTAGGTATTCTTATTTTCCGCGAATCAGCGGATTGGCGTCGTCTTGCCTTCTTAAGCTGCATTCTATGCGGTGCTGTTGGCTTAAAACTATTAAGCTAACGTGAGGTGACTGTCATGTGGAAAGAAAAAGGAAAACAAATATTAGCATGGATTACACTCGGGATCGTCATTCTATTACAAATAAGTTTTCATATAATAGAATGGTTGTTTCATAGAGTAATATCCATTCTTACATTTCTTCCTAACATGGCACTTGAAATTGCATCTATCGTTTGGTCAATTATTGCCTCCATTGCAATCGTGATTATATGGAGTATTGCCAAACTATGGAATAAGTTATTTAAAAAGGACAGTACTTCTGAAAAAGAGTAACTGTCCTTTTTTATGTCTATTCAGATTTTCTATAGAAATTTGATGTGATAAGACAAAGCAAACCAGCTATGACAACACTCATACCAATCCCTTTTTGCAAATTAGGAAATGGTGATGGGATATCTGAGTAAAAACTCACTAATATGAGACCGATTGAAAATAAAAGTACTCCTATTCTATATAACCATTTTCTTTTGTTCATCATTCTCCCTCCTAAAATTTTTCATACCCTCCTTTCTTTTGGACATACTACCTAAAAAAGGAGTGAATAATATGCAAAATTCTATACATAAGCAGATCCTATTTTTATTTTTCCTCTTTCTCACTCTCATCATCGTTTTCAGCTTTATCTTACATACTCCGAAAGATGTGCCTAATAGTGTTTCTTTTTATAAACTTTTGCTCTCATATTGCCGTTATTGAAGAAGGTGCCTTTTATGAGGCACCTTTTAAAATTCTCTCTTCTCATATAATTTTACTGAAACGAAGACAGATGCTATGAACATGCATATTGAACTAATAAACAATAAACTATTGTATAGATGAATTTGTTCCAGGTTGATTTGAAAGATCATCTCGAAAATAACAATCGGTGCTATGAGTATTAATATCGTAATAAAAACCATTTTTTTATATGCTAGCCAAAACGATAACGGCAATGCAAAGCTTAAATATACTAAAATAAAACTAATACTAGTAACCACTGTCGTTTCAATAAATTCAACTACATTAACTCCATTCTTCATTCCCATCGCGAAACAACCGACCGTTACACTTATAAAAAGAATAATAATTGCTACTATATACTTTGCAAATACAATTTGTTTTTTCGATATTGGCAAACTATTTAATATGACTTCACTCTCATTTTTACCATCAGCTTCAAACGTTTTTATCGTCGCCATAACTGTAAAAATGACCGACATAATTACGAATACATTTCCCGTATCTTTTAAGGCCATATAAAAGAGAATTGGATATAGTATGTACCACATTAAGAATTTCCATTGGACGATGAAATCTTTTAAAATTAGTTGTTTCAACACTATTCTCCTCTCTCTTACAAATCACGCTCATTATACAAGTTAATTGAGAGTAACATTGATATAATATATAAAAGAAAAAGTCCTACTATAAAGCAAACATTTACGACTAGACTCGTGCTCCAAACATTCTCTACATCTAACCACACGTTACTTACAATCACTCCACTTAAATACCCCAATGCAAGTCCAGCGAACGGAGCAATTTGTTTTGCACTGCTATATCCTACTGAAAATTCGATTGGGAGTACGATCATGCTATAAACCAATCCTCCCGTTATTCCGCCAAGAATCGCTCCCCATAGCATAAATCCAGTTGTATTTTCATTTTGCAACTGGATTAAACTAACAATAAACGGGAAAACTCCACCTAAAGTAACTAAAATACTTGCAAATATGTATTTTGCTATGACAATTTCTTTACGCTGAAACGGTAAACTATTTATTAGCATTTCACTTTTATTCCTATCCTCATAACTCATTGACAGCATCATTCCAAGAACAGGTATAAACATGCTAAATGTCATCAGAAAACTATCACTACGAAAATCAACAATAGCAAGGAAAAACAAACATATAAGATAAACAAACCCTAACTTTCTTTGCAACATCATATCTTTTAAGACTAATTGCTTGATCAT
This sequence comes from Bacillus nitratireducens, assembly GCF_036320425.1. Taxonomy (NCBI): domain Bacteria; kingdom Bacillati; phylum Bacillota; class Bacilli; order Caryophanales; family Bacillaceae; genus Bacillus; species Bacillus nitratireducens. The sequence continues at coordinate 637,969 of NZ_JAUMJO010000003.1, read as the reverse complement.
TTATTGCACCTCCTTGAGCTCATCTCATCCCATAACATCACTTATTAGTTTTTATATTAGACAAGTTATAAGTATTAAAGCTCCTTCTTTTTAAAACTTACAATCGATAAAAACATTGAGGCGAAATAACTTAAACACGCTCCTAGACTTAAAATACTAATAACTAATAGCACATCTGAAGATTTGAAAAACATTAGCATAAGCCTTTCCTCAGCAAATATATTGCACATAAATCCTAACAAACCTATTATAGGAAAAAGCATAATCGCTCCCAGAATAGTAACCGTTTGTTTATCCACACTATATTTTATGGGAAGAATCATAACGGCATAAAGAATAGAAAAGAAAATAGCTATAAATAGTGCATACCACGGAATGTTTGTATTTTCTCTTAATACAGATACAGGTAGCACAAAGAAAACAAATGTAACGATTAGACTAACTCCAATAAAAAATACTGTCGATATGTATTTCGCAATGACAATATCTTTCCTAGTAAAAGGTAGACTTACTAATATTTTTTCCGTACTATTTTTCTCTTCATTTGATAAAGAGATTGAAATCATCAAAAGACAGATAGCAAAACAAACAAACGCCAACTGAAATGGTTCTATAGACTGTTGTAACACCCCATAAATAGGTAGGATTAAATAGATGGGAAATACTTTTCTTTGCAAGAAAAACTCCTTCAAAATCAACTGTTGCATATAAATTCTCCTCTCTATAAATCACGCGTTTCATAAATTTTAATTGTGAGAAACATAGAGGCGATATATACACTAGCTAGTATAATTACTCCAACTAAAAACCACACAAAATGCGAAGGAGTTATAACCCATTCAACAAACGATAATGCCGCCGTTTCTCCATCACCTATAAATATCCCCGCAAAAACACCTACCATAGCCGCTCCACCTGTAAATAGCCCAAGTGCCATTTTAGATCGTGTTCCGTAATAACTAGGAAACAGCACTGCTATATAAACTAAAGAGCATATCGCCGCTCTGACTACTGCATACCAAGGTATTTCAATATATAAATTTGGATGATATGCACGAATATCACTAATGACAACAACACCTCTTATTAAAAAAATAACGAACATCGTTACAAACATACTTCCAGCGATAAATATCGCACAGGAAATATATCTAGCGATAACGATATTCTTTCGACTTAATGGTAAACTATTCATAATGACATCACTTTTATTTTTTTCATCCATCCCTATTAATATCATTGATGTGGAAATTGTGATAAGTAAGCAACTTGTAGAAAATACCGTTTCACCAACTGGCTCTATAAAAGAAAACATTAGTGGCACAATTAGATAAACTAACCACATCACTCGAAAAAAGAACAAATCTTTATATATGAGCTGACGCATAGGCACCTCTCCCTTTCGCGGTGTAAACGATAATATCGTCTAATGTTGGTTTTTCTAGTACAACCTCATTTCCAAACCAATCGATAATTGCTTGTTTATCCTTTGCTAAACCTTCGAAACCAAATTTATTTTTTCGTAATCCAACAAATAATTCTTTTCCTTCTCTATCTAATAAATCATTACTTCCTTTTACAATTACGTAGTTCTCCATTAATTCATCTTTCTCACCAGTAAATATAATTTCTCCATCATTGATGAACGTAATATAATCCGCGATGCGCTCTAAATCTGTTGTAATGTGCGTTGAGAATAATACAGATACTTCATCTTCCATTACAATTTCTTGCAACATATCAAGTAGTTCACTTCGAACGACCGGATCTAATCCTGCTGTCGGTTCATCCATAATGATAAACTCCGCGTGGTGTGAAAGTGCGATGGCGATCGCAAATTTCATTTTCATCCCTTTTGATAACTCTTTAATTTTTTTAGACTTTGGAACTTGTAATCTTTGCATATACGATTGATATTGATTTTCGTCCCATTTTTTATATAACGGTGCAATAATACGCTTCATTTGCTCACACGTTAAATCTTCGTAATAATGATTTTCATCATATACAAAACCGATATTTTGTTTTATTTCCTTTTCGGCTTTCTTATTGTCTTTGCCAAAAATTTTTATATCGCCACTATCTTTTCTAATTAGATTCATAATCATTTTGATCGTCGTACTTTTCCCAGCTCCATTCGGTCCGACAAATCCCATAATATATCCTCGTGGTAATGTGAAACTTATATTCTTCACTGCAAAATCTTGATACCTTTTACAAACATCTTTCAGCTCTAACATCTCTTATTCCCCCTTGTATAAACACGCAATCATCTGTTGTAAATCTTCAAGTGAAAGCTGCAACACTTTACTTTCATTCACAATCTCTTCCGCTTTACTTTCCAATAGACGTAGCCGCTGTTCTTTTAATAGTTCATTATTTTTACGTGAAACATAAGTCCCCTTCCCAGCAACAGTTTCTATATATCCTTCTTTTTCAAGCTCCTCGTACGCACGCTTCGTTGTAATTACACTAATTTGTAATTCCTTCGCTAAGCTACGAATAGACGGTAATTGATCTCCACCCTTTAAACCACCATTTAAAATAAGCTGGCTTAATTGTTTCCTTATTTGCACATAAATAGGGTCTTGGGAAGAATTCGAAATAATAATATTCATGTTTTCCTCCAGTGTGTATATACTGTATATACCTTATATACACAGTATATACAGAACATCCTATTTTTGGCAAGAAAAAAGACCAACATTTTCCTGTTGGTCTTTCGTATATGTATCACTTTTCAAAGCGATCTAACATTTCGTCTCTCATTCCGAAACTAACAACCGCAATTCCTACATACATAAATAAAAGGAATGCCGGATGAACTGTATTGTACCAGCTGCTATCAACAATTAAATAAATTGTTAACGCCACAACAAGAACAAACGCTAAAATAAACATATAAAAGTGTCTTGTACTACCCATGATAAACTCCTCTCTGCTCTCTTCACCATTCAACAGTATATTTTATCGAATAATTCGATATGACTCAAGGTTAACTTTCTGTTATGTAATCAAGTTCTACCTTTACAATGTCCTCACACGCTATTGAAATGATCGTTCCCTGTTTATCAATCGCTGTCACCTCTCTATTGTCCATTACACGATGAGCTACTCTTTCTAGCACTTTCCCTTGGTCTCGATAACAAAATTCTTTTATATCCTTAATCGTTTCTCCATTTTCTAAATGGTATACCATTCTATAACATCGATATCCCACACTTCCACCCCCATATTGCTCGTTTTTTCACATATACATAAAAATGAGTAATTTTTGCCTCATCACATCTTCTTAATTTCAATAAAATTCTAACAAAAATAAATACTTTTATCAAACCTACTTTTTCAACAAAATCACCTATAAAACTGCTTCTTTACAGCAATATGAAACAAAAAATAATAATTTTTAACACTTTTTTCATCCTACCTGCATAAAAAAAAGAACCCGCATATAGCGAGTTCTTTTTTATTCTAATCAAACTTGTACAGGAGCTAGCTTTTCATAACGTAAAATAGGTTTACGTGCAGCCATCGTTTCGTCTAAACGTTTAATGACTGTAGTATGCGGTGCTTCTTGTACAACTTCTGGATTTTCTTCTACTTCTTTAGCGATTTGAATCATCTTATCAATGAAACCATCTAACGTTTCTTTTGATTCTGTTTCTGTTGGCTCAATCATAATACATTCTTCCACATTTAATGGGAAGTAAATTGTTGGTGGATGGTAACCGAAATCAAGCAGACGTTTTGCAATATCTAACGTACGTACACCAAGTTTCTTTTGACGACGACCTGATAATACAAATTCATGCTTACAATGTCTATCGAACGGAAGATCATAGAATGGTGCTAATCTTCTCATCATGTAGTTCGCATTTAATACAGCATACTCAGTTACTGCACGCAAGCCATCTGGACCCATAGAACGAATATATGTGTATGCACGAACGTTAATTCCGAAGTTACCATAGAATGGTTTCACACGCCCAATTGCTTCTGGACGATCATAGTTGAAGTGATAGCCATTTTCCGTTTTCTCCAAAATCGGTTTTGGTAAGTACGGAATTAAATCAGCTTTCACACCTACTGGACCAGAACCTGGACCACCGCCGCCGTGAGGACCTGTAAATGTTTTATGAAGGTTTAAATGCACAACGTCAAATCCCATATCTCCTGGGCGTGCTTGGCTTAATACCGCATTTAAATTTGCACCATCATAGTATAATTTACCGCCTGCGTTATGGACGATTTCTGCCATTTCTAAAATGTTTTCTTCGAATAGGCCTAATGTATTTGGATTTGTTAACATAAGTGCCGCTGTTTCTTCATTTACAACACGTTTTAAGTCTTCTAAGTCAACAAGACCATGTTCATTTGATTTTACTGTAATTGTTTCAAAACCAGCTACAGTTGCAGATGCTGGGTTCGTTCCGTGAGCAGAGTCAGGAACAATTACTTTCGTACGGTTAAAGTCACCATTTGCTTCATGGTATGCACGAATTAACATTAAACCTGTCCATTCTCCGTGTGCACCAGCTGCTGGTTGTAATGTAACAGTATCCATACCTGTAATTTCGATTAAATGCTCTTGTAAGTCGTACATTAATTCCATTGCACCTTGCACTGTCTTTTCATCTTGAAGTGGATGAATATTTGCAAATCCTGCGAAACGAGCTACGTTTTCATTAATTTTCGGATTATACTTCATCGTACAAGATCCAAGTGGATAGAATCCAGAATCAACGCCGTGGTTACGGTTTGAAAGTGCTGTATAGTGGCGCATAATGTCAAGTTCAGATACTTCTGGTAGCTCTGCATCTTCTACTCGGATATAATCGCTCTCAAATACATCTTCTAGTTTCACTTCTTCTACATCTAATTTGGGTAAGCTATATCCTACGCGTCCTTCTTTAGTCACTTCAAAAATAAGTGCTTGGTCTTGGTTCTTCATTGGATAGCCCCCATTTCGTTTACAAGTGTGTCAATTTCCTCTTTTGTACGAAGCTCAGTTACTGCTAAAAGCATATGATTTTCATGCTCTTTATAATCACGGCCTAGGTCGTAACCACCGATAATATTCTTTTGTAATAATGCATCGTTTACTTCTTTCACTGGACGCTTGCAATCTACAACAAACTCATTGAAGAATGGTCCAGCAAATGTTACAGTGAAGCCTTTCGCTTCAAATTGACGTTTTGCATATTGTGCTTTAGAAATGTTTTGACGTGCCATTTCTTTCACACCTTGTTTACCAAGTGCCGTCATCGCAACTGATGCTGCTAATGCATTTAACGCTTGGTTTGAACAAATGTTAGACGTCGCTTTGTCACGGCGAATATGCTGTTCACGCGCTTGTAACGTTAATACAAACCCACGTTTACCATCTGAATCTACAGTTTGTCCAACAAGACGTCCTGGAATTTTACGCATAAATGCTTTCGTTGTTGCAAAGTAACCACAGTGTGGTCCACCAAACTGCGTTGGAATACCAAATGGTTGTGCATCACCGATTACAACATCAGCACCAAATTTTCCTGGTGGTGTTAATGCGCCTAATGATAATGGATTTGAAGAAACGATAAATAATGATTTTTGTTGATGAACGATTTTTTCAATATCAGCTAATTTCTCAACTTGTCCGAAGAAGTTTGGATATTGAACGATTACACAAGCAACTGTATCATCTACTTCACTTTGTAATACGTCTAAATCTGTTACACCATCTTTATGATTAATTTCAACAACTTCAAGATGTTGACCTTTTGCATACGTTTCAAGTACTGCTCTTGATTCTGGATGAACTGCACTAGATACAAGAATTTTCTTTTTACGAGTATGGCCAGCTGCTAGCATTGCCGCTTCAGCTAAAGCTGTACCTCCATCGTACATAGAAGAGTTTGCTACATCCATTCCTGTTAATTCACAAATCATTGTTTGAAATTCAAAAATAGCTTGTAATTCCCCTTGTGAAATTTCAGGTTGGTATGGTGTGTAAGCTGTGTAAAACTCTGAACGAGAAATAACATGATCAACAATTACTGGAGCGTAATGATCGTATACGCCTGCTCCTAAGAAAGAAGCGTATTCTTTTAAATTAGCATTTTTACTAGCCATTTGAGATAGCTCTTTTAAAAGCTCTGGCTCTGATTTTGCTTCTTTAATTTTTAAATCCCCTTTAAAACGAACACTCTCTGGAATATCAGAGAATAATTCGTCGATCGTTTGAACGCCGATCGTTTGTAACATTTCTTTTTTGTCTTCTTCTGTCATTGGAAGATAACGATGCAACATGAAATCTACCCCTCTCCCCGTTACTTAGAACGTTTATAAAATGGTGTTGGAACAACTACTGCTTTGACGCGTTTATTACGAATTTCAATTTCTACTTCTGTATCAACTGCTGCGTATTTTACATCAATTAGTGCTAAACCAATGCTTTTCTTTAACGTTGGAGATTGTGTACCACTCGTTACTTCCCCGATTTTTTCTTCTCCTACAAATACAGGGTAATGCGTACGAGGAATACCGCGTTCGATTACTTCGATGCCGACTAATTTACGAGATGCACCGTTTTCTTTTTGCTCTTTTAACGTTTCTTTTCCAAAGAAGTCTGCTTCTTTGTTTGGTTTTACCGCAAAGCCAATTCCTGCTTCAATCGGTGTAATATCTTTTGATAATTCTTGTCCGTATAACGGAAGTGTTGCTTCAAAGCGAAGTGTATCACGAGCACCTAAACCACATGCTTTTAAGCCCTCTTCTGCTCCAACTTCAAGAAGTTTCTCCCAAAGTTTTGCAGCATCTTCACTCTTACAGTAAATTTCAAATCCGTCTTCACCTGTGTAACCTGTACGAGATACAAGTGCAGGAATTCCATCTACAAGAATATCGTTTTTAAATTTAAAGAACTTAATTTCTTTCAAATCTTCTGACACAACTTTTTGTAAAATGCCTTCTGCTTTTGGTCCTTGAATTGCAAGCTGCGCAACTTCACTAGAAACATTGACTACTTTCGCATCGCCAATTACATGACTTGCTAACCATTCGTAATCTTTCTCGATATTGGATGCATTGATTACTAATAAATAGTCTTCTTCACCACGTTTGTAGATTAATAAATCATCTACTGTACCACCATTTTCGTAGCACATAGCTGTATATTGTGCGCCTCCTACCTTTAAGGTAGATACGTCATTTGTAACAACACGTTGTAAAAATGCTAAACTATCTACACCTTTTACCTCAACTTCTCCCATATGAGACACATCGAACAAACCTGCCGCTGTACGTACAGCTTCGTGTTCTTCTTTAATGCTTGAAAATTGAACTGGTAATTCCCAACCACCAAAGTCGATTGTTTTCCCACCATACTTCGCGTATACATCAAATAACGGTGTACGTTGTAATGTAATCATGCTCTTTCCCCCTTATGCTCTGACAAATCAATAAAAGTTGCTTCCCATATCTAAACATTTTCATTCTGAAAAGATAGGATATACGGAATCTCACTATATTTTTTTATGAAAGCGTAAATAAAAAAGTACTTTCTTGGATAAAATACGAAAGATTCCACACATTTCACACCATTATCCTAACATCATTCGCTATATTTCATCAATATTCTAGCATAAAAAATAATTTAGAATTTTTTATTCTTATTCTTATTAAATACAACTTTTGAGATTTATCCCTTTATCCCGCATTAACTGGCAGTAAGACTCCCTCCTCAAAATTCAGCGAATGCGAGGAAGTTAGGTGGGAGATAACTGCCCGTAAATGCCCGATTCGTTCAACTAATAATCAGTGGGGATGAACCCTCCCCACTGATTAAAGTTTCACTTTATCATTGCTTATTCTTTAATTTTTAGTAATTGTGATAATGCCTTATAACAAGGCTTATAATAAAGATTTTTTTAATAATCACTTTAGTTTATAAAAGGTGGGAGCGTCTGAATGAATGTCGATATTTCCGTAGATCGAACGTGGCAAAATAATTTTTTAAAAAGAATTGATGAAGATGGCCCTTGGACAAATTGGGATTTATATCAATTAGCTTATAAAACTGAAAAATCATTACTCGTCCCTACTTTTGATGGATTACAAGCACCAAAACACTTATCACATTTCACGCCACTTCCGCATCAACTAGAAGTCGCTCAAAATGTTATTGAACAAATGAATGGTAAAGCGATTTTGGCAGATGAAGTTGGACTTGGAAAAACAATCGAAGCTGGTCTTATTTTAAAAGAATATATGGTGCGAGGACTTGTAAAAAAGGTACTCATTCTAGTTCCAGCTTCTCTCGTATCTCAGTGGGCATATGAACTAAACACAAAATTTTTTATTCCTGCGGTCGCTCAAAAGAAAAGTTATTCTTGGGAACAAGCTGATGTCATCGTTTCATCAATCGATACTGCGAAACGATCGCCGCATCGCGATATCGTTTTAAACTTAGAATATGACCTTATTATTATTGATGAAGCACATAAACTAAAAAATAATAAAACAAAAAACTATGAATTTGCACAACGATTAAAAAAGAAGTTTTGTTTATTACTAACCGCTACTCCTGTTCAAAATAAAATCGATGAAATCTTCAACCTCGTTTCTTTATTAAAACCAGGTCATTTAGGCAACCAATCTAATTTTGAAGAATATTATGCTTCAAAAAATCGTTCGGCTGAATCTGATGAAGATTTAAAAGCTCTCATCAACAAAGTAATGGTCCGAAATCGACGTCATAATACTGGAATTGATTGGCCCAAAAGGCATGTACGTACAATTTTTGTTGAGTTTAATGAAGAAGAACAAGCGTTATATAACGCGATTGAAAATTGGCGAGGACAAGATGCCTTCACGTCTGCTTTCTCATCTTTAACTTTAAAACGGGAAGCATGTAGTAGTCGCGAAGCTGTTTACTATTCATTAAAAAAACATGTAGAAAAAAGACAGAAAGAAAATGAGCACTACATAAAGGAACCACATATCGATGTGTTAATGGACAAAATTAATCATATTCCTTTCAACTCAAAAGCAAATAAAGCTCTAGAGCTTATAAAAGAAATTGACGATAAAGTCATCATTTTCACTGAATATAGGGCGTCGCAAATGTATTTACAATGGTTCTTACAACAACATGGAATTTCCTCTGTTCCATTTCGTGGTGGATTTAAACGAGGAAAGAAAGATTGGATGAAGGAACTTTTCCAAAATCGTGCTCAAGTGTTAATCGCGACCGAAGCTGGCGGTGAAGGAATTAACTTACAGTTTTGTAGCCATATGATTAATTATGACTTACCGTGGAATCCAATGAGACTCGAACAAAGAATTGGGCGTATTCATCGTCTTGGACAAAAAAATGATGTTCATATTTATAACTTAGCAACCAAGCATACTGTTGAAGAGCATATTTTAAAACTGCTGTATGAAAAAATTAATTTATTTGAACGAGTAATCGGCGAACTCGATGAAATTTTAACGAGAATCAACATGAAAAATATCGATGCGCATATTCAAGAAATTTTCGCACAGTCAAAAAGCGAAGGAGAAATTCGGATCAAAATGGATAATTTAACATCTATTATCGATTTTGCGAAGCGCAATGAAGCAGAGGTGCAGGGCTATGCAGCAAAATGAAATTCATAATTACTTATATAACTTTTTTGAGGCGAATAACTGCGAAATTTTAGAACATTCCCCTCACCTATTAGACGTGCAGTTAACAATTGAAATGGATAAGCTATTAATGAATCGCCCTTTCTATTGGCACTATCTTGAAAAAACAGGAGGCGTTCCGAATCCGATGCGCCTTACTCTTATTACAAATCCAGAAAACGAAGAAAACGATGGTGAACTTATTCATTACGGTTCACCACGTTTGCATCAAATCTTTGAAACGACAAAAGAACTAGGCTCATACATACGATTATACGAGGACGTGAAACATAACGGGGCAACACATACCCCGCTCCACCCTTGGCTTGGTGTAAATATAAAAGTATCTTATCAATGCGACCGAAAAAAAGACATCCTTCATTCCATCGGTATTCACCTTATTTCTGGAACAATGATCGCAAACTTCCATGACACTTTAACAGAGATAAGAGTCACTCCGAAAATACCTGATTTTTGTTTTACGCTTTCCCCTATCATTAAGCCACAAAGTGGTTTACAACGTATAGAGGACGCTTTAAAACATATAATCGCAGAAGATGACCATACGTGGGCAAAAGAAGCAAGAGTGCGTTGGAATCACGATTTAGACCTTTTAAATCGATTTTACGAAGATAGCGATGAGCTTCCAGAAAGCTATGAAATTGAAAAGCAAGCATTACAAGAACAATACGAACCACGCATTACAATGCAAATTATAAACGGCGGCCTCTTTTATATTACCGCAAATCATTTTCTATCTTAAAAAAAGCTCCTTCAACTGTAGAAGGAGCTTTTTTTAAGATGTTTTACCATCCTATTCTCTATCGTCATTACGCTCTCGTTGTTTTTTCTCTGTCATACGTTTTTGATATGCGCGATCCTTCGCACTTACATGATTTGCATCAGTCGGCAGATTTTCTTTTGAACGTCCAATTCCATTGCTCATCTTTTCCACTCCTTTTTAAGTCTTTCAAAATACACCCTTATTTTCAGCTAGAGGTGCAATCCTTATACAAAAAAATAAGAGCAGCCATTGGCTACTCTTACTCACTCACATATTTTTGAAACATATCATGGATGCCTTTATTTACGAGGTTCGAGATCTGCTCGTCAGATTTATTCGGATAACGATCACGCAATCTGATAGATGCCTTCACCATTAAATTTTCTAATACAGAACGGCCACCTTCTCCATAAATAATTTCAGCATACTTAACAAGCCTACCATCCTCTACTGTTGCTGGATTATGATTGAAGAAAAATTTACTCATTGTCTCCACCTCTCTCTTTGGTAACGTTTACATTTATATAGATTATTTATGTTATTTATTTCACAATATTGTATGCATGTATATTTAATTAGTTTCATTATAAAGCAACATATCGATAGTAAATATGTGATTTTCCGTCCATTTTGTGAACAAAATAAAAAAATGAAAGCGTTTCCTTTATTATATACTAAAAAAACTTACTACGCTAGGGACAATTTTTTTAATCTACTAATCATCTACTTTTCTTTTTTTCATTAAACCTTATACAATTTTCAGAAATTATATTATAAAATATATGTATGACTTAAGGAGGATTTATATGAATCAAAATAAAAAAGCTATATTAGATCTTGTCTTTTATCTCGTAATCCCATTCCTCATTTGGAAATTTGCAAAACCTTATATCGATCCTTATTACGCGATGTTACTTTCCTCTGTTCCGGGGATTATTTATACACTGTATACCTTTAAGAAAGAAAAACAGTTTAACGTAACAGGGTTCTTTATTTTAATTACACTCATTTCTAATACAACAGTAGATTTATTATCTGGATCAGCTGAACGAATGTTGTGGAACGATGCGTATTATCACATCGTACTCGGTATTATCGTCATATGTACAATTTTTATAAAAAAACCACTTATGTTATATTTCGCAGCAGACATTGCTGCATTGCAAGGTCATGACCGCGATAAAAGTCGTGAGCTTTACCGAGATAGCCGTATATATCCAGCACTGCAATATTTAACACTATTTTTCGGTCTTCAATTTATATTAAAAAGTTTCTTAAAAATCTATTTCATCTCTGTTTTCGGTGTAGATGGATATGGTGAAATGAGAGCGATTATGACCGCTGTTGGGTGGGGCATTTCTATTTGTATTGGAATTGGATTTGTATGGGTAAACAATAAAATACATGCCGTTACTGAAGAAAAAGAATCTGTGCAATAAAGTTAAACTTTAATCAGTGGGGGTTTTGTCCTTCCCTTACTGCCCGTTAATGCGGGATAAACAAAAAATCCCCTAGCATCTTGTTATACTAGGGGATTTTTATTGGCTATACGCCTCACAAGTGAACGAAGAATGATTAACTTGATTTTTTTCTTTTATTTTTTACATTTCGATAAAACAAAGCAGCACTAAGTGGCATAACACCAAACCACTTATTCATAAATGGCTCTTTTTCAGCACGGCGTTGTTCTTTCTTTTGTTTTCGATCCTCTTTGGGAGCATCCATATACGACACAAATTGCTGTGTCACAAAGCGTACATAATCATTAGTAGACATATTATCATCACCTCTACTTGATTAGTATGTCCACTTTTTTATTCATTAATCTTTTCCTTTAATTCATTCATGATTTGCTTTACCGACTTACTTGTCGTATCGATATGAATGTGTGCCTCTTCATAATAAGCTCGACGCGATTCGAATTTCGTTACAAATGCATCTATATCTTTCTTCTGAAATAGTGGCCGTGTCGTATCTTCACGAAGCCTTTCTGCAATTACATGTGGATCACAATATAAATACACGACAGTTCCATTTTCCTTCATCCACTTTCGATTTTCCGCTCGTTCAATAATCCCTCCACCAGTTGTAATAATTACATTCTGAACCGGTAGTGAACGTAACATTTCACTTTCATATTCCCGAAAAGCCATTTCGCCTTCTTCGGCAAAAATATCACGAATTGCCTTCTCTTGCTTCTCTTCAATTTTTTGGTCTGTATCTACAACATCCATATGAAGTTCTTTACTTAACACTTTTCCAATTGTTGTTTTCCCGGCTCCCATATAGCCAGTTATGTATATAGATTTCATTTTCGTTCCTCTCAATCATCCGTTATTATTTGTTATTATAACGAAAGTTGTTGCTTTATTTAATAAAAAAACGTTTTGTTCTTCTTATGCTATGAAGAACAAAACGTAACATACTCGCTATTTTCTTGCAATCAAACAAGCTGATCACTTTTACTTATAAGTACCTCTTCTCACCCACTGCGTTGCAATCCATTTCTCGCCCTTCGTAACAGGTGCCCCTCCATGTAACGTAAGCTCATTTAGTGATTGATCTTGATAAAAGTACTCAAAGTATACTGCCATTCCCTTTCTAGGGTGTACAGAAAGATTTAATTTCGGAAAGAATGTTTCTCCGCCTTCTTCTACATCATTTAAGTACATCACAAGAGTACTTATACGATTATTAGCCGCTGATCTACTATGTTCCGCAAAATAATCATAGTGCGCTTTATATTCTTGATCTACTTCATAGTTTAAAATGTGCAATCCTTCTCCATGCGCTACAGGAACATTCGTGATAGATGAAATTCGTTTTTCAATCTTCGAAGTTAGTTCATTCTCTTCCAAAAATGCACCACTACTTGTTCGAATATCATTTACATCACGTGATGAACCAACTTTAGAACGTTTCATCTTATTTTTAGACAATTCAATTAATTCGTCACACTCTTCATCACTTAATACATTTGCTAATACGACAATAAGAGGTTCTTCGAATTTTGAAATAATTTGTATTTCCCTATCCTCTGTCATAATCGTATTTCCTTTATGGTCAAAAATAGTTTGTTCCTTATTTTCACCTATTTGATTGTTATTTGTCATTTCCTTATCTCCCTAGAAAAAAATGATTGGATAGCATGAATATATCATATTCTTTCTACCTTTCTCTTTTTTGAGAAAATTTAAACTTTTAACTATCATTTTATCCCTTTCCTCAAAGAAATTAAATCACTCCACAATAGGAATTAGTGGTTCTCTCCCGCGTATTTTACACACTATCCTTCTACCCAATCAAATATTTTATTATCCCTTTTCCTATAGCGAAAGCTCACTGTATAGAAAACTCTCTGCTTTGTAACACATTGCAACGAAATGATAATAACATCATTTTCAAAGACGTACTTTCCACTCACTTCTCCTCTTTCATACTGAAACAAAAAAATATCCTCTTTTTCTTTTTGCTGTAAGTCTCTTTTTATATCTGAAATAGCTCGATCAATAAGTTCCTCCATGAAAAAATTCCGTTCTATTTCAGAATAAAATTTTTTATCCAAAAGTAACATATTCGTTTCGCACATCAAAAAAGAAATTAATAAAATAAGAAAAATAATTGTTCCTGGCATTGCAAATCCATCTTGTTTTCTCATGTTTCTATCTCAATTTCACTATAGCGTACAACCACGCCTTCATATATTTCACCACCTATATCTTTCACACGTATATATAGCAACTGAGGTGTTAATTTATACGAAATCGCTTCAATCCTTTGTAATATAACTTCCCTTCCGCGCATATTTACTTTTCTTATTAAATTACTATTCACTTTTTCATACGTCACCTCATCATCATTACGAAGTTGGAAACGCAAAATATTCCAATCATTTTCTCGTTCTATCTTCCTCCCACTTATTACTTCACGAAATTCTAATTGCATTTGTCCTAAAAACACATCCCACTCCCAGTCATTTAATCCTTTTGAATGTGTATTTTCTATCCCCATAATATGAAGACGCGGTAAAAGTAAAAAGAACATTGATAAAAGTAAAAAACATGCAATCATTTCTATTAAGGTAAATCCCGCTTCCTTTTTATCTTTTCTCTGCATAAAGGCATTGCTCCATCGCTTTTCCTCTCATATCTTTCCACACCGCACAAACTTCATCTCCTCTCCAATATGTGTAATATACAATCCCTTTTATGACTTGCTCTTTCTCTCGCTTTTCCTCATCCTCATACTTAAACAAGGCCGCTTCTTTTTTTAATAATATTAATGCTTTATAGCTCATTTTTATATTTTTTCTTTCCTGCATAATTAATAATGTTTGCGGGAGTAATAACGATACCGCCATCATTATTAAACTTAACGCTACAACCATTTCAACCATTACTGATCCTTTTTGACACTTCACGATACGTAAATCTCCCTCTTCCAAGCTGAAATACAATCTCATATTTATACCCTTGATAGGAAAGTAAAATCGTACCACCTCTATTAATATTTCCGCTCGGATTATACGTCATTGGATTTGGAAAGGTATGCAAATCAAATTGGATATCTTTATTGTATTCTCTCTTAACAATTAAAAAATCCGTCTCTGATTCCGAAATATAATACATCTGTTTCCCTTTAAACCAGCGTAACGTATAATGTTTTTGACGCTTAATTGCCAACTGCTGCATATACAAAATATCATTTGAACACTGTTTTAAAAACTGCTCAACTCTTTGTTTTTCATGTAATGAAGTAACGTTAAAATGCGTAACAACACTCAGTACAGAAATAGCAAATAAGACAAGTAGCATCTCTAAAAGAGTAAAACCTTTTTGCTTCACGATTTCCCTGCTGATACTGATCCATCATCAGAAATATGGATTGGTTTACCTTTCGGACATTCATCAACAGCAATATATTTTTTAGTTTTTAATTCCTCGATTGTAGGTATTTTATTATTTTCGAGTTGATATGCCTGTATTTGTGCTTCTACAGATTTCACGTAGGCTTCACACCCTTTTTCCTGCACCGAGGATCGCTGCTTAACTACATTTGGAATAATTAATAGTAATAATACAGTTATAACAACCATAACTAACAACATTTCTAAAAGAGTAAAACCTTCTTCATTCTGCATGTAAATGCCCCCTAAATAGAATTCATCATTTGAAACATCGGCATAATCATCGCTAAATACATAAGAATGACTATAAGCCCAAGACATGTAAATAAAATAGGTTGAATCACAAATAACATACGTTTAATTTTTTGTTCTACCTTTTCAATAATGAGCTCACTGTAATCACCAAGCTCATTTGCTAAATTACCATTTGCTTGTCCATGCGTAATGATATAAGAAAGTTCTTTCTCGTAACAACCGCTTTTATCAATAATAGATTGTAACGGTTCTCCTGCAATTAATTGCCGCTCAATTCGGGCTGCTTCATACTGAAAGAACGGATGATACTTTTGCTTCATCATTATTGTTAATGCTTCGTGTACTGACAATCCACCGTGTAATAAACCACTTAATTGAGCTGAAAAGTAATGCGAATGATTTAAAATAAGAAATGTTTTCATAAGGGGAATACGGATCATAATCTTTACCTTTTGAGTAGGCGGAAGTTTTCGGAAATAAAAAATATATAAACTAAAGCCCATTATAACGATAAGAAAAATGCTATAAATGAAGTAGGGTAATAATTTAATTACAACTAAAATTTGCTCCGTAAGTGGTGGTGCTGTAGAATGTAAAGAACTATACATCATTTCAAACTGAGGCAATAAAATGAGGTTAAAAACAGAGAGCATAATCATTAAAAAGAATGATAAAAACATAGGATATCGCATTACTTTCATCATATCTTTCCTATATTTATCCTTCTTGTAAAGAAGTACACTCCCTTGTTGCAAAGCAAAAGAAATGTCACCATGTCGCTCTGCATAAAACAAATAGCTTAACACCTCAGGGTGAAACATTAATTGGTGAAAAGAAGCGTGCAAACTTTGTCCATTCTTCAATCCCTCGATCATACGCTGTAGCTGTAATTTCTTCCCTAATGGTAGTTGCAACTGCAAAAATTCTAACGCCTGCAAAAGTGAGTAACCTTTATCTAATAAATCACTTAATCTTTTCCATAATAATGCTTGATCACTTAAACCCCATTTCCTCTTAAACATATACATCTTCTTCCAAAAATCCTAAAGCATACCCTTTTCGAACCGACGATTCCAACGTTTCATAGTGATACGTAACATTTTCTCCACTTGCTTCTTTAATCGCTTGTTTTAATTCATATCCATATAACAGTTCATAAATACTTGCCTGTCTCACTTGCCTCATTGATTTACATACAGTTGAACACTTCCCTCTGCAAAATGGACATTTTAATTCGACGAGCCGCTGAGCAGCTACTGCTAATAATGATTGTTCAATTTCTTGCCTTGTAATACCATAATCCATAAATCGTAGTATCGCTCCTTTCGCATCATTTGTATGCAAGGTTGTCATTACTAAATGTCCCGTCAAACTGGCCCTCACAGCTACTTTTGCTGTTTCTTCATCACGAATTTCGCCAACTAAAATAATATCTGGATCATGACGCAAAATAGCCTTTAATCCCGTTTTATATGTGATACCAGCTTTTTCATTTATTTGAATTTGTAATAAACCGTCTTTTCTTTGCTCAACTGGATCTTCCAGTGTAATGATGCGACGTGTTTGCCATTTTCTAGCTACTTCTAATAACGCATACATTGTTGTTGTTTTCCCAGAACCAGTCGGCCCAGTAAATACGAGTAACCCATGTGAATGCTTTAAAAAAGAGAGTAATTTTTCCGCTGAACTTGGAAATAACGAAAGGTGAGACAACGGCTGAGAAGATGCTTGTAAATGGAGGCGAATAACGAGACTTTCTTGATATACTGTTGGAAGTGTTGAAAGGCGTAAATACACTTCTTGTCCATCAATTTGTAAGTACAACGAACCATTTTGAGGTTTTCTCCTCTCTCCTATATCCATTGATGCTAAAAATTTAAAGTGCGAAACAAGCTTTTCTCCAAATTCCTTTTCAATACACCGTTTCATAATTAAATCTTTTCCTATACGTAATTGAATCGCCATATCCTTCTGCCTGGGCACAATATGTAAGTCCGATGCTTGCACCCCACAAGCTTCTTTCATAATCATATTTGCAAAAAGCTCGACACTATTCATCAAATTTCCCTCCTCACCATGTATATATCATGAAAAACTGCAAAACAAAAATTAGCAATTTTTTATTTTCACTAAGAGAAAAAGGGAAAATATGTTTGTGAAATTATGAACAATTTCCGAATTATTGTCTGAAATTACCTATATAAAAGTTTATCTGTATTATAATGTTAATATCTTGGATAAAGTGATAAAGGTGGAGATCCTAATGGAACAAGCTTTAAAAATTACAGGTGTGTTATCTGACCCTACTCGTTATTACATTTATAAATATATTTCTCAAAAGCATAGTTACGTAACTGTACAAGAAATCGCAGATGAGTTTGACATTCATCCAAACGTAGCTCGTTTACATTTATCTAAATTAGAAGATGTTAATATGCTAAAATCAGAAACAAAAAAAACTGGGAAAGGCGGCAGACCAAGCAGACTATACGTCTTGTCTCAAGATGTCATCCAGTTACAATTCCCATTTCGCGATTATCAATTATTAGCACAGATAGCATTTAATTCACTGTTAAGCTTAGGTAGCGCTGGTGAAAAAGCGCTATATGAAACAGGGAAACAATTCGGCAAAGAATTAATGCAACAACATATGCATCGCTTAAATGTAAGTGCAGAAGCATTGACGATAGAACAAAAAATGCAAATCGCAAAAGAAGCATTCTCAACAGCTGGTTTATCTCCTGCTTTTGAAATAAGTACGGATGGTACAAAAATTTTCTATGATGTACACAATTGCCCATTTAAAGAAGTTGCTGCGCATCATCCGACTGAAATTTGTAATATGCACGGAGATATGATGAAGGGGATTTTTGAAATCCTATTCCCGAACGTGGAATTAACACGGAACGATAGTCTACTAGATGGATGCAAATCTTGTAACTATAAGGTTCAAATTTAGTTTTTCAACTAAGAAGAAGTCAATATTATAATTGGCTTCTTTCTTTTATATGAATGAATATTTACAATAGTTAGAAAAATAAACTATAATGAAGAGAGGTTTTACTTTTTTTAGAAAAGGAGGGAGATGGCATGGAGCGCATGTTTCGCGTTCTCGGCTTTTGGACTGGAATTTTCTCGGTTATGTTTTACGTAGGGGATATGCAACAGGCTGCACTACTATTTTTAGGACAAACAGGTTTCTTCGTACTTTTAAGCTATTTAAAATTAACAGAGCGTATGTATATATACGTATTCGGGGCATATTTAACTGTTTTCTTCATAGGATTTACATACTACACGACGTTCTTACTTGTCCCTGGGGCTGGACATTAAAAGGTGGCATTTTGCCATCTTTTTTTTAATTCCGCAATTCCCTAGTTGACTTATAGGTTTTATTACCTTATATTCTATATAACAGATTGGAATTAGGGGGAATTATCATGAATACACTGCTTGTCGGAATTAACGTTGCAGTCATGCTCATCTTAGTTGGCGTATTATATTATATGCAACGTAAGCATGTATCTTTTAATAAACGTGTATTTACTGCTTTAGGAGTCGGAATTATATTCGGTCTTATATTACAATTTATTTATGAGCCAACTTCTAAAGTAATTATTGAATCAAATACTTGGTTTGGCCTAATCGGTAACGGTTATGTGAAATTGCTTCAAATGATTGTTATGCCACTTATTTTAGTATCTATTATTTCAGCATTTACAAAATTACAATTAACGAAAAACCTTGGTAAAATCAGTGGTCTTATTATTGGAATTTTAATTCTTACTACAGGAATTGCTGCAGCTGTCGGTATCGCTGCAAGCGCAGGATTTGATGTATCAGCAACAGGATTACAACAAGGTGATGCAGAATCTGCTCGTCTGAAATTAGTAGAAGAAAGATTTACTTCTATTGAAAAGACAACAATTCCAGACAAATTATTAGAACTGTTACCTACAAATCCGTTTCTTGATTTAACAGGTGCTCGCCCAACATCAACAATTTCTGTTGTAATATTTGCAGCATTTATCGGTATCGCCTTTATAGGTGTAAAACGAAAATATCCAGAACAAGCAGAGCTATTTAAGAAAATGCTTGATGCTGTATATGCAATTGTAATGCGTATGGTAACATTAATTTTACGTCTTACTCCATACGGCGTGTTAGCTCTTATGGCAAAAACAGTCGCTGGTAGCGATATAAATGCTATTTTAAAACTTGGTAACTTCGTGTTAGCGTCTTACGTAGCACTTATCGTAATGTTTATCATTCACTTATTATTAATCGCACTATCTGGTTTAAATCCAATTCAATATTTGAAAAAAGTGTTCCCGGTATTAACATTTGCATTCACATCTCGCTCTAGTGCTGGTGCAATGCCATTAAATATTGAAGCACAAAAAGAAAAACTTGGTATTTCTGAAGGAATTGCTAACTTCGCTGCATCCTTTGGAGTATCTATCGGTCAAAACGGTTGCGCAGGTATTTACCCAGCAATGCTTGCTATGATGGTCGCTCCAACTGTAGGAATTGATCCGTTACAACCACAATTTATTTTAACTTTAATCGCTGTCGTTGCTATTAGCTCATTCGGTGTTGCCGGCGTTGGTGGCGGTGCAACATTCGCAGCATTAATCGTATTATCTACAATGAACTTACCAATCGGCATTGTCGCTCTAGTTATCTCAGTTGAGCCATTAATCGATATGGGTCGTACAGCTCTTAACGTAAGTGGTTCTATGACAGCAGGTCTTATTTCTAGTAAATGGCTTGGAGAATTAGATCACGATACGTACAATCAAGATGATGTAAAAACTGGTGAGATTGCTTCATAATAAAAAAGGACGCTAACAAAAATGTTAGCGTCCTTTTTTAGTTCTTTTCATCTTCCTCTTTGTCTTTTAAACATAAGGCATAACATATTGTTTCAAACACTATGTATACAGCTCTACCGATTACTTCAGCCATGGTAAAACACCACCTATATATTAGAAAAGGTAATTATAAATAAATTATATATCTTTTCAGGTTTTTATACTTCTACTAAAACTCTTCTAGTTGCTCTTTTAACTCCTCCTCAATCTCATAACAAGATTCATCAACAAGTTCCCCTACTTTCTTACTCCCCAAAATGTTTGATTGAATTGGCATTCCTAAAAAAATTCTTTCGCATTTCCAAATTGGTATATTGTGAAATCCAATCATCTCTTTTTCTTCATCTAATATAGCTATGGCAGCTGATGAATAATAACCCACCTCAAAAGGATGCTCTTTATCTTTAACAAGTTCCATAGATAGTTCCATGTTTTTCTCTATGTATAAATATGAATACTCTTCAAAAAGTTTAAGTGATATTCGCTCTATTTCCTTTTCCATACATTGAATTTTCTCTTTCAATTCCAATGTGAAATCTCGTTCTTTATACTTCATTTCCATCTCCTTAAACATAGAAAAAGAGAATACAATAACATATTCTCTTTTCTCAAATATATTTCATTATGTCACAGCCCGTCCCTTTCACAAATAACCATTTTGCTCGCACCATGTATGAAATTGTCCTACGTCTACTCCAACTAGCACGATATCCTTTAGCTCTACAGCAACACTTTGTTCTCCAATTACAATAGCAAAGTGGGATTCTAATTGTTTTTCGTTTTTCTTTACAGTTCCAATTCGGTTCCGATACGGTCCGTCTTTTATATATGCTTTTTGTCCTACAATATCAAAGTTCAAGATTCTCACCTCTTTTACTGCGCTCAAATTGGAAATACAATCTCCACCTCGAAAAATTTCCTTTCATTGCACTATTTCTCTATATATATGACGAAACAATAAAAGAGTCCTTCCTTCTTTACAATTATTTTTTCTTTGTTTCATTTTTATGATTGAAACGTAAAGTTTATAATAAAATACACTTGGAAGCGCTTTCTGTGTAATTTTTTATGTTATAATATAAAAGTAGAACTTCGTAAAGAGGGTTAAAAAATGAATACAAACATGATTAAAAAAGTAATTGAAGCATTAAAAGTATATGGCTTTCAGGATGTATCATTCTGTGAAGAAACGAAGCAATTCTTATTTCATAACGAAACCGATATTATGAGCGGCTATGCAAAAATAACATATAGTAGTCAATTCGAAAAATTTAACGTACAAATTCATCCAATTGAAACGCATCACCAAGCAGAGTTACAAGAGGTTGAAAGACATATACAAGCTTGCATACGAAAAGTAGAGTATTTAAATGCACTTCTTACTGGACAAACAAAGCTAGATGATAAAATTATTATTATGTAAAAAAAAGAACGTGATATCCTCACGTTCTTTTTCTTTATATGTTCATTTTTTCTTTCAGTTGTAATCCTGTAACAGATTGTAATACATCCATTACCTCTCCAAAAGTCATATCAAAGATCGTTTTATCTTCTATGTACGGGAATTGTCTAAAACGCTTTTCTAACATTTTCACTGCATCCGATGTGAAATTTGCGCTATCAATGCCAAATTCTGTTTCAAGAAGCACAATCCAATCTAACACATGAAAACCTAATCCATTTACGAATGAAATAAGTTTTTCTTCTGACTGTGGAGATAAGAATACGTTTCGCTCCATCTCACTAAATAGTTCTTCTCCTAAAATTCCTGCTAACTCATCATCATGTTCGCGTTCAATAATCTCTTCGTAACCGTAATCATCAACAAGCTCTTCTACTTCTTCACCATCCGCAAAAAGCAATTGGCTAAGAAGTGCATCTTTCTTAAATTCACTGTTTTGTACAACTTCTAAAAAACTTGTTTCCCATCCATTTTCTAATTTCATATAACATAACTCCTTTATTACCTTTTCTTATCATCACTGTACCCAAAAGATCACTTTTATAACCTTTAGGTAATTACTATTATTCCATATTATTTATAACATAAGATGCAAACTCAGCTGCATCTCCTTCAAAAATATTAATCTCTGGCAAATGGTAAAACGTTGTTTGGAGCTTGTTTCCTTCATGATACATATATACCTTTTTCTCTAGCGCAATCGCCATTCCAAGCTCTGTATGACTTCCATTTCCGCCATCTAATATAAGTAAAAATACATCCGCTTCTTTAATAGCGTTCTTTTCTGCTTGACCAATTTCTCTTAATTGTTCTTGATTAACTGCTCTTTCATTTTTGGTCCAATCATATGTATGGTACCATCCTGCTTCTTTTAACTGGCTTGATACAAAACGAACAATATGTTTATTTTGAAATCCCGAGGCAATATAAAATTTCATTTATGTCCACCCTTTAAATACGTATGGGGAAACTCCTTTTTAGCGTTAATGGTTGTAGAAATAATTAAGGAAGACTGCAAAAAAAATCCCCATCTTTAGAACTTATTTGCGTTTAAATGATGGGGTGTTTCATGGTCTTCTTTTATTTTTTGTTTTTTATAACTTTCATCAGCTAACATTTCTAGTTCAGCTGTTATCTCTGATTTTTCAAGCTCTCGTTCTTGTGAAAATTTCCGTGAAATATAAACAATAACACTACCAACGTACAACACAAAGCATATAATAAGTGCAGTATTTTCATAGAGACTTAGCTCCAACACAGTCACTCCTAATCCATTCGTATTTTCACGCTTAATCAATTGGAATTTCCCTACTAACCATTTGTTACCCCGCATTAACGGGCAGTAAGACCCCCACTTCAAAATTCAGCGAAAACAAAGAAGTTAGGTGGGGATTAACTGCCCGTAAAAGCCCGATTGGTGAGGGCTAATAATCAGTGGGGGATTAACCCCTCCCCCACTGATTAAAGTTTCACTTTATTGTAACATAAAAATATCAATTCTTGGAATCTTTCATCCTAGTAAAAAAGGCATGATTATATAATCATGCCTCTGAAATATGTTGAATGATAGTTTTAATTGCTTCTTTTCCATTATATTTTTTTAATGCTGTTTTATACGTCTCATTATTATGAGATAGCTCCTCTATATGCTTTATAAGCGAGTTCACCGTTACATCCTCTTCATATAATACCGATGCATACCCTTGTCTTTCAAAGGATTCCGCATTTAAAATTTGATCTCCACGGCTTGCAAATTTCGATAACGGAATTAAAACCATTGGCTTTTGCAATGTTAAAAACTCAAAAATCGCATTGGAGCCCGCACGCGAAATAACAAAATCTGTTGCCGCTAATATGTCTGGCAACTCCCCATGTACATATTCAAATTGTCTATATCCTTCTTTATTTTGTAAGGATTCATCAAGATTTCCTTTTCCGCAAAGATGCACAATTTGATAATTTTTCAGAAGATCTGGAAGTGCCGATCGAACAGTTTCATTAATTTTCTTTGCTCCTAAACTTCCTCCCATAACAGTAATAACTGACTTCTTACGGGAAAATCCTAGAAACTTTAAACCTTTTTCAAGATTTCCTCTTAGTACTTCTTCACGTACTGGTGATCCTGTATATACTACTTTCTCTTTCGGTAAGTGCTTCGCAGCTTCTTCAAATGTAACAAATATTTTCGAGGCAAAACGGAGCGCAATTTTATTTGCTAGTCCAGGTGTCATATCAGATTCATGTAGCAAAACTGGCACCCTATTTAGCCATCCTCCAATTACGACTGGTACAGATACGAAACCACCTTTTGAAAAAATAACATCCGGCTTTAGTTTACGAATTGTTAAGTACGCATCCATAACCCCTTTCATTACGAGAAAAGGGTCTTTTATATTTTTTAAATCAAAATAACGACGTAGCTTCCCACTTGCAATACTATAGTACGGAATCCCTTCCTTTTCTATAATCGTTTTTTCAATCCCTTGATGAGAACCGATATAAGAAATGTCCCAGTTTTTTTCCTGTAAATGTGGAATAATTGCTAAATTAGGTGTTACATGTCCTGCCGAACCGCCACCTGTAAAGACTATTTTGTTCATACGTCTCCCCCTTCTACACTATAGTACACTAAAATACCTTGCCTCAGGGTGAGAAAATACCATAGCCGTTACAGACGCTTCTGGCTCCATCATAAATCCTTCTGTTAATGAAATACCTATTTCTTCCGGCTGAATTAAACGGAACAATTTTTCTTGGTCAGCAAGTTCTGGACAAGCTGGATAACCAAAGGAAACACGTATTCCTCTATATTTCGTGCGGAAACGTTCTTCCATCGTCAGTTCAGGTGAGTCTGGAATGCCCCAACGATCACGAATGAGCATATGTGTTTTTTCAGCAAGTCCTTCTGCTAATTCAAGCGCTAACGATTGAATGGCATGACTGCGTAAATAATCACCCTTCGCCTTCCACTCTTCAGCAATGTCCCGAACTCCTTCCCCAACAGTAACAGATAAGAAAGCAACATAATCCATTTCATCCCCAATCGGACGTAAATAATCACCTAAAGTACGGTATGGAGCCTTTCCTTGTCTAGGGAATGTGAAACGCTCTATAATACGCGTATGATCTTCTGGATCATATATTACAATGTTTTGTCCGTCGCTTTGTGCTGGGAAAAACTGATACACTGCTTTCGGGCGTAACCAAGATTGTCCCTCTTGTAATAATTCATCGATTAAATCATTTAATTCGTGCGCTCTTCTATCTCCTTCTTGCAGGAGTTTTTTTACATTTCCTTTTAATCCAAGATGATGCCCAAGCAGCATTTGTCTATTTAAAAACGGTGCGAGATGTGCAACTGGAATATCGCGCAATACAATTCGTTTTGTAGAATCAGGTATCATAACCTCCGCCTTCGGTAATGGCTCAATTACTGCTGGAATTTCCACTGGTTTTTCCTCTTTTTTAACGATATGAAGATGACGTTCTTTTTTATCCTGTTTCATCTTCTCACGCTCTTCTTCTTTTTGAAGCTTATTAATAATATCAAGCCCCGTCATCGCATCACTCGCATAGCATACGAGCCCTTTATATGATGGAGAAATACGATTATCTGTAAACTTTCTCGTTAGCGCTGCACCACCGACAACGATTGGAATATCAATATTTGCCGCTTTTAAATCTTCAGCAGTTGTTACCATTTGTTGGGCTGATTTTACTAGCAAGCCTGAAAGACCAATAATATCAGGCTTCTTCTCTTGTACTTCTTGAACAATTCGATCCGAACGAACATTAATCCCTAAATTAATAATTTCATATCCGTTATTTGATAAAATAATTTCAACGAGATTTTTCCCAATATCATGTACGTCACCTTTTACAGTCGCTAATAATACTTTCCCTTTTTTTGCGCTATCACTAGACTCCATATGTGGCTCTAAATAGCTTACGGAAGCTTTCATACTTTCGGCACTTTGCAATACTTCAGCAACGATAAGCTCATTATTATTAAATAATCGTCCCACCTCGTCCATTCCTGTCATAAGTGGGCCATTAATAATATCAAGAGGTTTTCTTCCTTCTGTAAGCGCAAGACTTAAATCCTCGTGTAACCCTTGTTTCGTACCTTCTACAATATAATTTGCTAGTCGTTCATCAAGCGTTAGTGTTTCTTGTACAACGACATCTTTCTTTTTGGCAACACGGTAAAAGTTTGTAAATTCTTCTAACGTCTCTTTCGTCGTTTCAAATAACAATGCATTTGCAAGACGTTTTTCTTCCTCTGGAATTGACGCATAGCGTTCTAATTTTTCCGTATTAACAATCGCATAATCTAATCCCGCTTTCGTTGCATGATATAAAAAGACGGAATTTAATACTTCACGGCCCGCGGGCGGTAAACCAAATGATATATTACTTACACCTAAAATCGTTAAACATTCTGGTAACGCTTCTTTAATAAGACGAATTCCTTCTATAGTCGCTGCCGCTGAACCTATATATTCTTCATCACCTGTCCCTACAGGAAACACAAGCGCATCAAAAATAATATCAGATGGACGTATGCCATACTTCTTCGTTAGTAACTCATAGCTTCTTTTCGCAATTTCTATCTTTCGTTCTGCACTAACTGCCATACCGTCTTCATCAATTGTTCCTACAACTATAGCGGCACCGTATTTCCGAAGAAGAGGTGTCACTTTTTCAAAACGTTCTTCTCCATCTTCTAAATTAATAGAATTGATAACACCTTTTCCTTGAATATAAGTTAGAGCTCTTGCCATAACATTTTCATCTGTTGAATCAATCATAATCGGTACTTTTAATACTTTCGTAACTTCTGCCAAGAATCTTTCCATATCTTCTATTTCATCACGGTCAGGGTCTGCCATACAAATGTCAATAATATGAGCATTCTTCTTCACTTGCGCTCTTGCCACTTCAGCTGCCTCTTCAAATTTTCCTTCTGCTATTAATCTTTTAAACTTGCGTGATCCAATTACGTTCGTCCTTTCTCCAACAAATAACGGTCTCATAGAGTCATCATATTGCAACGCCTCTAATCCACTAACTCCATGCCCTTCTCGTTCATGTTGCTCACGCGGCTTAAGAGATGCTAACGCGGATTTCATTGCTCTTATATGTTCTGGTGTTGTGCCGCAACAACCACCGATAATATTAATCCATCCTTCTTCAGCAAATCGCTTCACTTTTTCAGCGAGAGAAGATGGAGATTCATGATAATGTCCATCTTCATCAGGAAGACCTGCATTTGGATAACAAGAAATATAACACTCCGATAAATCAGATAAGGAACGAATATGGTCTCTCATAAACTCTGGACCAGTCGCACAGTTTAATCCAACCGATAACGGCTTCATATGCTCTATCGATAAATAAAAGGCTTCTATCGTTTGCCCCGCTAAAGTCGTTCCCATCGGTTCAATCGTTCCAGAAATCATAATAGGAACCGTTTTATTTAGTTCATCAAAAGCTGCTTGAATTCCAATATAAGCAGCTTTCACATTACGCATATCTTGACTCGTCTCCACAAGTAATACATCAATTTCACCTTTCAATAACCCTCTCGCCTGCCTTGTATAGGCCTCAATCAGTTCCTCAAATGTAACTCCTCCTGTAACACTAATTGCTTTCGTTGTCGGCCCCATCGCACCTGCAACATATACTTCCTTCCCGCTTTCTTTAACAGCTTGCTTCGCCAATAGTGCTGCCTTTTCATTTAGTTCTTCATCTAAATGAGACAGCTCATAATCACTTAATACGATATTTGTCGCCCCAAATGTATTTGTTTCAATGATGTCAGCTCCAGCTTCAATATAAGCTTTATGAATCTTTAAAATAACATCCGGCCTTGTTTCTACTAAATATTCATTACACCCCTCGTAATCTTCTCCTCCGAAATCTTCCGCAGTTAAGTCCTCTTGTTGTATCATTGTCCCCATTGCACCATCTAATATTAAAATGTTATTTTTTAATTTTTCTTCTATACACTTCATCAATTAATACCTTCTTTCACTTCTTGCTTTTCTCTCACATATTTAACAAGATGTTCTGTAATTTCATATTTTAGAAATGGTGTAATTAGATAGATACCGTTAAAATATTTCATCGCCGCATCGATCAACTCTTGTGAAATACGAATCCCTTCCTCAATAGCTGCCTCTTTCGTTTCGTGTCCATCCATTCTCTCCCTTATTTCTTCAGGAAGGGTAATACCCGGCACCTCAAAATGGAGAAAGTCTGCATTCCGCTTACTTACTAATGGCATAATTCCAATAAAAATAGGTTGTTCCAAATGTTTTGTTGCTTCATATACTTCTTCTATTAAAGCAACATCATATATCGGCTGTGTTAAGAAATATTCAGCCCCAGCATCTATTTTTCGTTCCATTCGCTTTACCGCTGCTTTTAAATGCCTTACGTGGGGATTAAATGCGCCGCCTACAGAAAATCTTGTTGCCGGTCCAATGGATTTCCCTAAAATGGAACGTCCATCGTTCATTTCTTTAATCATTTTAATTAACTCTATAGAGGACAGATCATATACAGAAGTTGCTCCCGGAAAATCACCAACGCGCGCTGGATCACCAGTTAAAGCTAGCACTTCCTCCATCCCTAACGCCGATAAACCTAATAAATGAGATTGTAGCCCAATGACGTTATGGTCTCTACACGTTAAATGAGTCAATACCGGAATATCATGCTTCGTTAATAATGCACCCATTGCCATATTAGAAACGCGAGGCGATGCTAATGAATTATCTGCTAGAGTAATAGCGTCTGCCCCAGCTCTTTTCAGTGCTCTTGCCCCTTCAAAAAAACGCTGCGTGTCTAATGTTTTCGGTGGGTCTAGTTCCACTACAACTGTCGTTTGTTTCTTTGCTTTTTCTGCTAGAGTGACGTGAGATTTCGAACGTTTCTCGTGTGTATGAACTACTTTTGGTCTTTGAATCGTGTCCTTTTCTATTACAGGCGTAACATTTAGAGTAGCACGCTTCATACTTTCAATATGTTCTGGAGTAGTACCACAACAACCACCCAATAACCGAATACCTTGCTCAATAAATTTCAGTGTCATCGCTTCGAAATAAGCCGGACTTCCCTCATATACGTAACGTCCCTCCACATAATTCGGGAGACCTGCATTTGGATATGCTGACAAGTAGCCATTCTGCGGAATCGATATCATTTTAAAAGCTTCCGTCATATGAAGTGGTCCTAGTTGACAGTTCAATCCAACAACATTTGCACCGTAATCTATAAGCTGCTTTAATATTTCATTGACATCATTTCCATTTTGAGTCGTACCTGCTTCATGTAACGCTAATTGAGCAACAATCGGAATATTTGTTTGCTTACGCAATACTTTAACGGCATGAAGTAATTCAAATTCATCGTAAAAAGTTTCTAATAGTAATCCATCAACCTGTTCTTCTAGTAAAGCACCTGCCTGTTCAAGTAGCATAAACTCCCTTTCCATATCAGTCGTTGTAACAGCTCCAATATGTTTCATACCACCGATTGTTCCTAAAATTGCATTTCTTTCTGTAACAGATGCTTTCGCAATCTTCACTGCCGCTTTATTAATTTGAACAACTTGATTTTCTAAGCCATACATACGTAATTTCGCCTCATTTGCTCCATACGTATTTGTTTGAATCACATCTGCACCAGCAGCTACATATTGTTTATGAATCGATATAATTAAGTCTGGATCAGACAAATTCAATTCTTCAAAACTACTTTGCAAACCATGTGAATGTAATAACGTTCCAACCGCACCATCACCTATTACAATTCCTTTTGATAATAAATCTAGTAACTTCACGAATCTCCCTCATTTCTATCAATATAAAAACCCCCTCTTCACTTTGAAGAGGGGGACATAATTGTTCCGCCTCTTATTATGCAAAACATTCGTTTTGCAGGTATTAGCACCGTTTCAAACATTTCGTTTGAAGGTTGCCGGGTTTCACAGGGCCTTTCCCTCCACCGCTCTCAATAAGAGTTGTCTTTATTATTTTATTTATGTAGCTAAAAGGAAATACGTTCCCCTTTTAACAATGTTTGTTAATTTTTTATAAATTTAGCATGCACAAATATAAAAGTCAATGACACTTGCGGAAAAATAAAAATTATTTAAAATAAAGTTGCAATTCAATTAACTTTTGTTGTAAAGTTAAAAACATAATAAAAATTTCATACGAACATTCTTATCTAGAGAGGTAGAGGGACTGGCCCTATGACGCCTCAGCAACCATTAACATTTGTTAATAAGGTGCTAATTCCAGCAAATTGTGAAAGATTTGACAGATGAGAAGAAGACTCTATTCAATCCGAAAGCCTTCTTCTTAGAAGGCTTTTTTTATTTTATATTCAACTACTGGTTCAATTTAAAAAGGAGGAATTTTTACATGTCAACTATCGAAACAAAACTAGCACAAATCGGAAATCGTAGCGAAACTACAACAGGAACTGTTAATCCACCCGTTTATTTCTCAACCGCTTATCGTCACGAAGGACTTGGTAAATCTACCGGCTTTGACTATTCACGAACTGGAAATCCAACTCGTGGTCTTTTAGAACAGGCAATCGCAGACTTAGAATATGGCGAACAAGGTTATGCCTGTAGTTCAGGTATGGCAGCTGTTCTCCTCGTCCTTTCATTATTCCGTTCTGGAGATGAACTTATTGTATCCGAAGATTTATACGGGGGAACGTATCGCTTATTTTCCGAACACGAAAAAAAGTGGAATGTTCGATGTAGATACGTAAATACACAATCTATTAAACAAATTGAGCAAGCTATCACAAATGAAACGAAGGCTATTTTCATAGAAACTCCGACTAATCCATTAATGCAAGTTACTGATATTGCCGCTGTCGCAACTGTAGCGAAAAGACACGGACTACTTCTTATCGTAGATAACACATTCTACACGCCTTATATACAGCAGCCATTAACAGAAGGTGCTGACATCGTACTTCATAGTGCAACGAAATATTTAGGTGGACATAATGATGTATTAAGCGGACTTGTCGTTGCAAAAGGAAAGGAACTTTGTGAGGAAATCGCTCATTATCATAATGCCTCTGGTGCTGTCTTAAGCCCATTTGACTCATGGCTATTAATTCGTGGCATGAAAACTTTAGCGCTTCGCATGAAACAACATGAAGAAAATGCGAAAGCAATTGTTGCTTATTTAAATGATGAAGATGGTGTGACAGATGTATTTTATCCAGGAAGAGGCGGCATGATTTCGTTTCGCCTTCAAGATGAAACATGGATTAATCCATTCTTACAATCTTTATCCTTAATCACATTTGCTGAAAGTCTTGGTGGTGTAGAGAGTTTAATGACTTATCCAGCAACGCAAACGCATGCTGATATTCCAGAAGAAATCAGAACGGCAAACGGTGTATGTAATCGTCTTCTTCGATTCTCCGTCGGCATTGAAAATAGTAACGATTTAATTCAAGACTTAAAGCAAGCCATTAAACTTGTAAAAGAAGGTGTAAGAATATGAGTTATTCTATCGATACACTCCTACTACACAACCAATATAAACATGACTCGCAAACAGGAGCTGTTAACGTTCCCATTTATAACACATCAACATTTCACCAGTTTGACGTAGATACTTTTGGGAAATACGACTATAGCCGATCGGGTAATCCAACTCGTGAAGCTCTTGAAGATATCATTGCTTTATTAGAGGGCGGAACAAAAGGATTCGCATTTGCATCAGGAATTGCAGCGATTTCCACTGCATTTCTCCTTCTTTCACAAGGTGATCACGTACTCATTTCAGAAGACGTATACGGAGGCACTTATCGAATTATAACTGAAGTACTCTCTCGTTACGGTGTTTCACATACATTTGTAGATATGACAAATGTAGAAAAAGTAAAAGAAAATATTAAACCAAATACGAAGCTCTTTTATGTAGAAACACCTTCTAACCCACTTTTAAAAGTGACAGATATTCGTGCTGTTTCTAATCTTGCAAAATCTATTGGTGCTCTTACTTTTGTTGATAATACATTTTTGACACCACTATTCCAGAAACCACTTGATCTTGGCGCCGATGTCGTTCTTCATAGTGCCACAAAGTTTATTGCTGGTCATAGTGATGTTACTGCCGGATTAGCGGTTGTAAAAGATGCCGAACTCGCTCAAAAACTTGGATTTTTACAAAATGCATTTGGCGCTATTTTAGGACCTCAAGATTGTTCTCTCGTACTTCGCGGTTTAAAAACATTGCATGTACGTCTCGAGCACTCCGCTGCTAACGCCAATAAAATTGCACATTATTTACAAGAGCATGCTAAAGTCCAAAATGTCTATTATCCTGGCTTACAATCACATCTTGGCTATGATATTCAACAATCTCAAGCTACATCAGCCGGAGCTGTCCTATCTTTCACTTTACAATCAGAAGACGCACTCCGCCAATTTTTATCGAAAGTTAAACTACCCGTTTTTGCGGTTAGTCTAGGGGCTGTTGAATCTATTCTTTCCTATCCAGCAAAAATGTCACATGCCGCTTTATCACAGGAGGCACGTGACGAAAGAGGCATTTCTAATTCATTGCTTCGTTTATCTGTCGGTCTTGAAAATGTTAACGATCTAATATCCGATTTTGAAAATGCCCTTTCTTATGTAGAAGAACCTGTAAATGCATAGAGAGAAAAGAAGATATGAAATTAAGTTTTCATATCTTCTTTTTATGTTTTTGAGTATATTTCTTACTTTTCGTATAGTTCATAAAAAAACGATAGAGCACCATCTATTTCCAAGTAATAAATTAATTGATATATTAAGAAGTAAAAAAAGGGGCAAAAAATAATGGATACTTGTGCAGATGTTTTAATCGTTATTGATTTACAAAATGGGGTATGTTATAGCGAAGAACACTTATTTGACTTACAAAGCTTACTTTCAAAAGTAAATAAAAGAATTTCTTCATACAGAAAATCAAATAAACCAATCATTTTTGTTCAACATTGCGATGATGATTTAGTACCTGAAAAAGAACTTTGGGCTATTCATGCTGATCTAGATGTTCAAGAACAAGATTTTTTTGTAAGAAAAACACATGCAAATTCATTTTATAAAACAAACTTAAAAGAGATTTTAGATCAATTATCCGTACATCGTATTGAATTCTGTGGTGCCCAAACAGAATACTGCATGGATGCTACGATTAAATTTGCCCACGGACTAGGATACGAAAACTTCATGGTACAGAAAACAACCTCTACGTTACATAATCCATTTATGTCGGCAAAAGAGACAATTGATTTTTATGAGAATATATGGAACCATAGATTTTTAAAGTTGATAAAAGATGAGCTCTAGAATAAATGACTCAAATATTTAATCATCACCATAAGGAAGCTGATTATAGTCAGCTTCTTTTAACCTGTTCTATATTCTATATATATCATTACAATTCCTTTGTCATATTATTTTAAAAATTTCGTATATTCATTTGAAAGAATAAGAAAATCATGATAAAATTGTGTTACAAATATATCTATATCTTTCAATTTTTAAAACGCATCAAAATTTTCACCCAAAAGTGTCATTTTACAAAACCGTACAAATTTATCTATTTTATTTACATCAGGGTCTCTTTTCTTACAATTTCTTTACTTTAGGACTTTTTTTCTGCAACAACTGTTTTCTTTTCTTTAATTTTTTGGTATGTATAGTATGGTATGGTATAACAGCTCACACGGAGGTGGAAAAGAACATGTTAGAAACCTTTCAAAAAGAAATAGAACTATATGAAAGCAATGCAGAATTATTGAAAGTGCTTGCTCATCCTGTTCGCTTATGTATTGTAAAAGGATTAATTGAACGTGGCCCAAGCAATGTTTCTACAATGTACACTGGCTTAAACATGCCACAATCTACAATTTCACAGCATTTAGCAAAGTTAAAAAGTGCTAAAATCGTTTCTAGTGAAAGAAAAGGATTAGAAATTTACTACAAAGTAGAAAACGAAACAATTATTCAACTCGTTCGTGTATTATTAGGTTAGGGACTAATAGACAGAGAAAAAGAACGTATTCTATATTTTTCATCTCATATCTTTAATATAAATATATATCATGAGAGGAAATATATAATACTACATAAGTCGTATGAAAAAACAAGACACAGAAATATACTGTGTCTTGTTTTTTCATGTTGTTAAATATCGATTCAAATGTAAATTCTTCATATCTTTCGTGTGCATAACAATATCAAAGGCACTTCCTAAGCCTCCGTTCAAAATCATAGAACGAACTGCTCGATTTCGTTTTTGAGTTTCAGAAAAAGGATTCGTATCTTGATGACTCGTAAGATGTTCTAATATTCCTGCCGCTAACAAAAACTCTGATTGCTTCCTGTGCCATATCGTATGAATCCCTTGTAACTCGAAAATCATCTTCAACTCATCCCAATGAACATGGGTAGTTAAATCCATTTCTCCTGGATATGCAAGAGGGTTACGAATTAGCTTATGCTTATAATATCCTCTTAAACTTCCTTCATGATGTGCAGGATGCATCCATTCTTCTTTTGTATAACCATAATCAACTGTAATACATATACCTCGCTGGAACCATTCTGCAATCTCTTCTATATACTCTTCCATTGCAATAGGTACCTCAAATCGCTGCCCCTCTGCAATATGAATATTATATTTCAATAAGTATCGACCAATTCTTTTCTCTACTGGCCTAAATACTTCAGCAAGGTCCCCTTCCTCTGTATACGTGATACGTACTTCATACAAAATTCCATTTCTTTTCTCAACTACTTCAACAGGAAACGCATCAAATAGCTCATTCGAAAAAATAATTCCTTCGAAAGACTCTCCCATTTCAATATACGATGTATAATACGATACATTATCAAATGAGCAAAGACTCTCCTGCTGTAATCTTCTATGAAAAGGGCTCACTTCAACAATTGAATAGTTTAAACTACTAAAGGTTTCCGGAGATAATTGTTTCCATTCTTGTAAAACATCATAGGCAAACCTTCCTGTTCCCCCACCAACCTCACAAATATTTGAAGAAACTTCTCCATTTTCAACAAGCCGAATGAAAAACTTAGCAAAAGTCTTCGCAAAGACAGAAGATACATTACTACTCGTAAAAAAATCTCCTTGCCTCCCAATTTTTTCACGTTCTCTCATATAATATCCATGTCCCTCTGCATATAATACGAGGTTCATATACGTACTGTATGAAATTGAATAATCCTTTTCTTTCCCCATCCATTCCCTTAAAATGAGCTCCATCCCCATAATGACTCCTTATTGTAAAAACGGATTATTTTCTTTTTCAAATCCAATGCTTGTCTCTGGACCATGCCCACATAGCACCGCTGTTTCATCTGGTAATACAAATAATTTCTCTTCAATACTTCCGATTAATTCAGCAAAGCTTCCGCCAGGCAAATCTGTTCTTCCAATACTCATTTGGAATAATACATCACCAGAAAATACGGCATTCGCCTCTTTACAATAATAAGAAATACTTCCTGGAGAATGTCCTGGTGTCTCAAAAATTTCAAAGTTAAAAGAACCGATTGTTAATGTACCTTCTGCATCAATAATTTGATCTGCTGGTTTCGCTGTAATACTGCGGTTCATCATAAAAATTTGTGATCCATTCACAGTTGCATCTCCTAACCAATCCGCTTCTTCTTTATGTACATATACCGGAATACGAAAAGCATCTCTCACGGCATCAACAGCACCAATATGATCAAAGTGAGCATGTGTTAATAAAACCGCAAGGGGCTTTAACTGCGCTTCTTGTAAATATGTAACAAGTTTCTCTCCTTCATGACCAGGATCAAAAATAATACACTCATTTTGATTATTCGTTAAAATATAAGCATTTGTTTGTAATGGGCCTAAAGGCATTTGTGTCCATTTCATATAAAAATCTCCTCCAGTTATTGAACTTACTTTCAATGATACAACATTTCTTTCTCTTAGGAAAAGAAAGGATGCTATCTCGACATTCATTTTTAAAACATGTACAATATAAAAGAGTAAATATTCCAAAAACTCATCGTAAGAAATGAGAAGACAGAGGAGGATATTGTATGGGCCTTGTTATTATTTTTGCGCTAGTCACTCTGTTAGCTGTATTTGCTACGCTTAGAACACTTCGCGAAAAGAACTTTTTCGCGGGCGGTTTTGCAATTGCAACCGTACTCGTTTTCGGATGGTTTACAATCATGACTGTTCTATATAATGGGTACCCTCCAGCAGCTTAATTCATTTACATGGAATTCTTCATCAAGATTTTGCATAAAAAGAGGAAGGGGTGCCCCCTTCCTCTTCTCATATTTCACAACTTATATCATCTTCGCTTCGTATTTGTGCTTTTTTACAAGCCAAGCTCCTCCGATAACACCTGCGTCATTACCAAGTGTCGCAATGGCTAACTTCGTGCTCTTTACAGCGCGTGAGAAAGCATATTGTTCGAAATAGCGTTGAACTGGCTCTAAAAGTGCATCTCCAGCTTTAGACACGCCTCCACCAATAACAATTTTCTCTGGATTCAACGTGCTAGACAGGTTCGCTACAGCTAATCCTAAATAAGAAGCTACTTTTTCTACTACTTCGCCTGCTAGTTCATCACCTTGTCCATGCGCTTCAAACACATCTTTTGATGTAATAAGCCCTTCTTCTGCTAACATAGAACGCAACATGCTCTCTTTATCAGTCTCTTGAATTTTTTGCATGGCAACACGCACAATACCCGTTGCAGATGTTACTGTTTCTAAGCAACCAGACTTCCCGCAATTACACGGGAAAGCATTCTCTGTAACTACTGTAATATGTCCAATCTCGCCAGCAGCTCCACTTATACCGTGTACAATCTCACCATTGGCGATTACACCGCCACCAACACCAGTGCCAAGTGTCATACAGATTAAATCTTTTGCTCCTTCGCCAGCACCTTTCCACATTTCACCAAGCGCCGCTAAGTTTGCATCATTATCAATCACAACAGGTAATCCTGTTTCTACTTCTAATAAATCTTTTAACGGATAGTTTTTCCATCCTAAATTAACCGCTTCATAAATCATTCCAGATGCCACATGTACAGGACCAGGAGCTCCCATACCAACACCAATTAACTTACTTTTTAATTCACCTAACTCTTCTAACTTTTTATCAATAGCTTTCGCTACATCAAGTGTAATATGTTTTCCTTGCTCATTTGTATTCGTAGGGATTTCCCACTTATGTAAAATTTCACCGTACACATTAATAAATGCTAATTTAATCGTTGTACCACCAAGGTCAACCCCAACTAACCATTTCTCTTCCATGTTGCTTACCTACCTTTATCTAATTCTTATTTAGCTCTTTTTGAATTTCTTGCTTCAATAAAAATAAAGCTGTTTGATAGTCTTGTGGATCGATTAACTGTGATTGATTTAATTCACGCAATTCATCTTGCATTAATTGTAAATCTGCAATTCGATCACCCGTATAAATAATCGTACCAAATTTCTTTAGCAATTGTTGAATATCATAAATGGATATCATTTCATCACCCTCAATGCTTACTTACTATAAAAAACTATAATAAGAAAACGTTCACATATTTTATTATAATCAAGAAGAAAAAGTCTCGTCAATTTTTATTTGTCTATACAAGCCCATTTATAACCATTGTTCCTTTTTCTGTAATAATTTTTTCTACATTTTTATCAAATGGTTCAACAGGAATATGTTTTACCATTTGAAAATCATAAGCTAATGATAGCGTTTTCCCTTTATAATGCACGAGATAACGATCATAGTAGCCACCGCCATATCCAATCCGTTCCCCTCGCCGCGTATAGGCTACTCCTGGCACGATAAGAAGATCAATTTCACACGCATTCACTTCTTCCGTAAACGCTGGAATCGGTTCACGTAAATCCATATATACTGTTTCTAATTGATCAAAATTACTAATTTTTCGGAAAGACATCGTTCTTGTCCCTTTATTACACTTTGGAACAACAATTTTCTTTCCTTCTTCCCAAGCTTTTTCGATAATAGGATATGTATTCACTTCATGTTCCATCGAGAGAGTGATTCCAATTGTTTTAGCTTCAATCCACTCTTTTTGTCCATACAACGAAACTGCAATTTGTTCCGATAAAGTTGTATACTGTTCTTCAGATAAAGAATTCATGCGTTCTATTATTTGTTTACGTAAACGTATTTTCTCTTCTTTCACACACTTTTCCCCCTTACAGTGACACTTTACTCTACGAGGATAGTGTATCACTTTTACATAGGAATCGCATAAAAAAAAGAAACAGTAGGAAAATATTCCTACTGCTTACTTTGTTTCACGGTGTAACGTAGACTTCTTGTCACGCTTGCAATACTTTTTAAGCTCGATACGCTCAGCGTTGTTACGTTTATTTTTCTTTGAGATATAGTTACGATCTCCGCATTCTGTACATGCTAGAGTAATATTCACACGCATTCTTATTTCCCTCCAGTACTAATAACTTAAATCAGACTATACCATAATACCACTTTTAAAATAAAAATTCTACACCTTTTGATATTGTCTAATTTTTTCTATAAGATTTTTCATGTTTTCCCTTGCTATTACTGGGTTTCTAGCATGTGAATACACTAAAAATTTTGGTTGTTTTGCGTCAGAAACGATATAAGACCACTCTTTTTCTGTATATTTGAACTGTACTCCTTCTAATATCCCGTCTTCTTTTCTTTCCATGTCAGCCAATAATTTCCGCATTACTTTCCCTTTTTCCTTCCACGAACACACAACTTCATCGCAAAGTAAATAGAGCGGAGGTGATTGCTCTAATATGCTGAGAAATGTTTTTTCCTGCAGTGCTATTAACTCAAATAATTTTCCTATTCGATATAAAATATCTCGCTTCCATCTTATTTGAAAAGACTTTTTTTCATCATGCATATAAAATAGAAGGTAACAACCGCCCAATTTCAAAGACATTGGGTAAATTTTACCTGCTGATTCGAATAATAAATCAGGAATATCTACTTCTTCAAAATCAGTTCCTTGGTAAATATTACTATGATTATCATATAAATCGAATTGATTTCCTTGTTCAGAAAACATAAGCGCCATATTCGCTTTACTCGATTTCATCAAAGCTTTCACATGATCTTTTTGTCCCCCCGCATAAATCCATGTAACTGTGCACCCAAGCCTTTGCAGAAAGAGAATAAGTAACTGTTGTAACATATCATTTCTCTTATTAATAAGAAG
Organism: Bacillus nitratireducens; assembly: GCF_036320425.1. Lineage (NCBI taxonomy): Bacteria > Bacillati > Bacillota > Bacilli > Caryophanales > Bacillaceae > Bacillus > Bacillus nitratireducens. The sequence goes on along the minus strand of NZ_JAUMJO010000003.1, from coordinate 598,727 downwards.
ATGAAACTTCTGTTTTTGTATTTTCTCTATATCAATGTGTTCTAATACTGCTTCTATATAATTATTTAAAGAAACATGAACCTGCTTACTTCGTCCCATTTCTTTCTCACATACGTAACGAAACGACTCAGACATATATAGTTGTTCGATCGTTTTTTGCTGCTTATACGATAACATTCCATCCCTGCCATACATCTTTATAACAATCCCTCTATCACTTTCCACTTGAATAAAAACCCCACCTGCACAGTTCAAATTATGAATGGCATACTGAAAAAGTGACTCGTTCATTTCTTTACATTCCATCGTATGAATCCCAATACCATGAATAGCATGGAGGAATAAGTTTTTATAGGACGTTGTTTCTATATTTTCTTGACTTCCGATTAATATACTCTCTCCTTTTACAAAAAGAGAACCATAAGCCATTGCGGCTTTCACAATAAATTGAGGGGTAATCTCAACATTGCCTCTTCCTACAATCCGGCTTTTTTGTAACCATCCTGCCCCCTTTTCACTCTCTTGAACACCAGCAGAGCCTACTATTGAATGACTATCTATCACCTTATATGGCCATAGTTTTCCTTTTTGCTTAATTACTGTACTTTTCCCTATATGGCAATGGTCCGCTACGATACTTTTTTGAAAAAGTGTAACATCATCTTCAACCATTGTATGCTCTCCAATTGTTGTTTCTAGCAACTCACAATATTTTCCGATACGGGCGTTTGCAAAAACGATGCTTTTTTGAAGATGAGAATAACTTGAAACCATACTATTTTTCCCTATAATAGAGTACGGTTCAATTACAGCCCCCGCACCAATTATTGCGCCTTCTCCAATAAAAGAAGGACCATGAATTTTCGTCCCTTTTCCTATCGTTACGCCTTCTCCCATCCACACCATTGGTAATACTTCTGTATATGGAATAGGCACCTTCAATTTTTTCGTCAACAAATCGAATTGAGCTTGCCGATATTGATCAAATGTACCAATATCTAGCCAATAGTCTTCTGATAAATATGCAAATAACGCATTTTTATTTGCCAATAATGGAAATACATCATGACTGAAATCAAAAAATTCCATGGATGGTATGTAAGAAAAAATTTCCGGCTCCATTATATAAATACCTGTATTCACAACATTAGAAACTACCTCATTCCAACTCGGTTTTTCTATATATCGTATAATTTCTTGTTCTTTATTCGTTACAACTAACCCAAATGAGAGTGGATTTTCTACTTCTTTCACAAACATCGTTACCATTCTCTTCTTCTGTTCATGAAATGCAATTCCTTCTGATAATTGAAAATCAGTTAATGCATCCCCACTAATAACAACAAATGTTTCATCTAAAAAACTTTCCGCCTGCTTAATACTCCCTGCGGTTCCAAGTGGGGGAGAGTCTTCAAAATAATACAAGTTAACTCCCCATTTACTACCATCACCAAAGTGCTGCTTAATAGCTGTACTCATATATTGAACGGTAATTGCAATTTCACGAATGCCATGCTGACGTAATAATTCAATATTATATTCAAGAACTGGCTTTTCTAACAATGGTAACATCGGTTTTGGAGTATTACATGTTAATGGTCTAAGGCGTCTTCCCTTTCCTCCAGCTAAAATAACCCCCTTCATATACTTCAGCCTCCACTTATATAATGTTCAAGAACTCCGTATACCACATGTATATCATTTATCCCGCATTAACTGCCCACAAATAGCGGGATAAATAAATGTTCCTTTTAATTCCAGCTAAAAGAAAGCGCTTACTATTAACTTAGCAAAATATTTAATAAGATGTAATTAACACATATGTACTTATTTTTCCATTAATTATGATACATCTTATCATCATAAACTAAAGGAAACAACGAGCTTTTTTTGTCATGTTTTGACTAAAAAAAGCAGGTGACTTCTCATCACCTACTCTTTTCCTACTCATTCAATAAATAATGCTTTCCTTTTACTAAATAAAATACATTCTCAGCAATATTGGTAACATGGTCTGCTACACGCTCAATATATCTTGCAACAAAGGATAGTTGTGTAATTTGTGTAATCGCTTCTGGTTGTCCAGGGATAGAGGAAATAAATTCACGAATCGCCTTTCCATAAATTTCATCAACTGAATCATCCATTTCAGCAATTTGTCTAGCAAAAGCTAAATTTTCTTGCTCGTATGCTTCTAATGCTAAATTTAACATTTCATGAGCAATCTCAAACATTTCATCAAGATTCTGCAAGCTAACAACCACTTCTTTTTCTCCAAGGCGAATTGTTGATTTCGCAATATTAACAGCGTGGTCTGCAATACGTTCTAAATCTGTCGCTGTTTTAATTGAAATGAAAATTCTTCGTAAATCACTTGCTACAGGCTGCTGCTTTGTAATAAGCATAAGCGCAAGATCATTTATTTCTTCTTCTAAATTATCCATACGATAATCACCATCAATGACCTCTAACGCTTTCTCTACATCTCTTTTGTGAAGTCCTTCCATAGCAATCAATAGAGCTTCCCTTGCTAATTCACCAAGTTCAACTACCTTTTGCTGTAACGTTTTTAAATCACATTGAAACTGTTCTCTTACCATTGCTTCTTCCCCCTCAATATTATGTGCATTATATATAAAGTGAAACTTTAATCAGTGGGGGGTTTTGTTCATCCCCACTGATTATCAGCCCTCACCAATCGGGCGTTTACGGGCAGCCCGACTCCCACCTAACTTCTTTGCTTCATCCGAATTTTGAGGTGGGAGTTTTACTGCCCGTTAATGCGGGATAAATCCCCTCCCCAGCCTCTTGTACGTTTATTAAGCCTTGAGAAAAGAGAAATATTACTCCCCCTATTTAAAATGAGGTGAAAGTGAGAAATGCCCTCTATTAAGAGGGCATTTACTCTTAGCCTTACAACGATATCAACCAAATCGTCCTGTAATGTAGTCTTCTGTTCGCTTGTCTGCAGGTGTTGTAAATAATTTATTTGTATCTGTATATTCCACAACTTCTCCACTTAAGAAGAAGGCAGTTTTATCTGAAATACGTGCTGCTTGTTGCATATTGTGCGTTACAATAACAATACTAAAATCTTTCTTTAACTCCTGAATTAGTTCTTCTACTTTTAATGTTGAAATTGGATCTAACGCTGATGTTGGTTCATCCATTAAAATTACGTCTGGCTCAATCGCTAAGCAGCGTGCAATACATAGACGTTGTTGCTGCCCACCAGATAAACCATATGCATTATCGTGCAAACGATCTTTTAACTCATCCCAAATGGCTGCTCCGCGCAAGCTTTTTTCAACGATTTCATCAAGTGTTTTTTTGTCACGAACACCATGAATTTTCGGTCCATATGCTACATTTTCATAAATAGATTTCGGGAATGGATTTGGCTTTTGGAACACCATACCCACATGCGTACGTAATTCTTCAACCGGATATGATTTATCGAATATATTTCGTTCTCTATATTCGATAACTCCAGTAGTTCGAACGATAGGTACTAACTCTACCATACGATTTAGTGTTTTTAAGTATGTTGATTTCCCGCAACCACTTGGACCGATAATCGCTGTTACTTCATTCTCATGAATACTTAAGTTGATATCTTTTAAAGCATGGTCTTCTCCGTACCATAAATTTAAATTTTTCGTATCAAACACTACTTTTTTTGGTGCTGTCTCAATCTTCTTCTCATTTTTCACCTGTACATTTACTACTGTTGCTACCATTTGAATTCCCCTTTCATCCACTTCCAACTTATTTTCGATTTCGTAACCATAAGACAAATATATTTATAAAGAGCAACAATCCTAGCAAAACAATCATCCCAGCTGCTGCTACATACTGAAATTCTTCTTGTGGTCTACTCATCCAATTAAAAATTTGAATTGGTAAAACCGTAAATCTATCGAACATACTAAACGGAACATAATTTGCAAATGCAAGTGCCCCAATAACTAACAACGGCGCTGCTTCTCCAATCGCTCTCGATACCGCTAACGTACATCCCGTTAAAATCCCTGGCAAAGCTACTGGCAGTACAATTTGATACATCGTTTGCCATTTCGTAGCACCTAATCCGTAAGAAGCTTCTAATAAAGAACTTGGTACAGATCGAATCGCTTCTTGGCTAGCCACAACAACCGTTGGTAAGACGAGTAAACTCATCGTCAGTGCCGCTGCGATTATGCTCTCTCCCAAATGGAGAGCGTATACGAAAATAGTTAACCCGAGTAAACCAAACACAACGGAAGGTACCCCTGCTAATGTTTGATTATTCAATTCTATTAACTTTTTAAAAACAGACTCTTTCGCATAATGCTCTAAATAAAGAGCTGTTCCGACTCCAAATATAAAGGAGACCGGTATAACAATACTCATAAATAATATTGTTCCTGACAAAGCAGCAACAATCCCAGCTTCTTTCGGATTACGTGAAGCGAAGTTTGTAAAAAAATCTATTGAAAGATAACTCATACCTTTTTCAAAAATTTGAAACAACAAAATAAACAAAATTACGATTGAAAACAAAATTGCTATATAAAATAATGATTTGTAAATTCTATCTTTTAAAAAACGTGATGCCATATTTTCTTGTACTTTTTTATGGTTTAACATTCGCATATTATGTCCCCCTCCTAAAACGGCGCATAATATACTGCGAAATGATGTTCATAATAAAAGTAAACATGAATAAAGTCGCACCTACAGCATACATGCTGTAATAAGTAAGCGTTCCATGCGGAGCATCCCCTAAACTCACTTGTACAATATAAGCTGTTAATGTTTGAATGGAATGAGTCGGATCTATCGATACATTAGGTGTTGATCCGGCTGCAATAACAACAATCATTGTTTCACCAATCGCCCGAGAAGCTGCCAATATAATCGCTGCCATAATGCCCGTAAAAGCTGATGGAAATACTATTTGTTTTACCATCTCAAAACGAGTTGCCCCTAGCCCTAGTGAAGCTTCTTTAATTCCTTTCGCTACAGCTCTCATTGCATCTTCAGAAAGAGAGGCAACCGTAGGTACCATCATAAATCCAATCACAATGCCTGGGCTAATAGCATTAAAAAACTGCAAATCTGGTATGACCCGTTGTAAAAGTGGCGTAACAATTGTTAATGCGAAAAAACCATATACAATTGTTGGGATACCTGCTAGTAGCTCTAACAACGGTTTTAATATTTTCCGGGCACCATTTGAAGCATATTCGCTCAAAAATATGGCACACCCTAAACCGATTGGAATTGCTACAACCATAGCAATTGCTGTTACAAGAATTGTTCCACATATAAGTGGTAATATACCGAATTTAGGATCTTCAAAAAAAGGTAACCATTCTTGCTCCGTCAAAAAGGAGTATAATGATATTTTTTGAAAAAACATGATTGTTTCATTAGCCAACGTAAAAATAATTCCAAGTGTCGTCACTATAGACACGCTAGCAATTATTTTTAGTAATAACGGAACTATTCGATTGATTCGCTGCGCTTTTTTTCTTCTATTTGTATTTCTCTCAATCAAATGTTGTACAGAAAATGTAATTTGACTTTTGTCATTATGAGCCAAAGATGAAAACCCCTTTCCACCCTGACATTACCTTTTTATTTCTGTTAACATTCGCAGCTGTTCATTGTATTTTTTTTTTGGCAATTTTACATATCCGACCTCTTCAGCGAGGTTGCCAACATGTTTAATCATAAACTCAACATAATTTGCTACATTCATTTTATTTCGGATAGATGCATCATTTACATAAGTAAATAGCGGTCTAGCTAAAGGCTTATACGCACCTGACTGAATGGTCTCTTTCGTTGGAAATACACCATTCACCTTGATTGCTTTCACCTTATCTCGGTTAGCCATATAATAAGCATATCCTACAAAAGCAATGGCATTTTTATCATTCATTACCCCTTGCATAATCACTTGATCGTCTTCAGACAAAGAGACCGTTTTTACAAGGCGACTATTTTGTAAGACAATATTTTGAAAATAATCATAAGTACCAGAGTCTACGCCTGGCGCATAAAATTTAATTTGTTCACGTGGCCATGATGAATGAATTTGCGACCATCGTTTTGAACTTCCATCTTCACCCCATAGTAGACGTAACTCGTCTATCGTTATATTGTTTACCCACGTATTTTGACGATTCACAACAATCGTAAGACCATCATAAGCAACCTCAAATGGCGTAAATTGAATGGAGTTTTTCTTCATTGCATTTTCTTCTACACGCTTCATCACTCTCGAAGCATTGTTTATATCTACTTCTCCTTTACTGAAACGATTAAACCCTCCTCCTGTTCCAGAAATACTAATAGAAATTTTCACGTTTGGATGAGCCTTTGTATATTCTTCTGCTACTGCCTCTATAATAGGAAAAACCGTTGAGGATCCATCAACTCTCACTTCTCCCATTTCATTTGTAGCGAATGCAGTAGATATGTTATAACAAAGAATACATGCCGATAATGTCAAAACCTTAATCGATACACTCATCCATTTCACGTGTTCTTCCTCCTAGAAGTAACCGGAAATAACAGGATTACAGATATAAGAATACTGCTAAACTATTAATTCGGTTTTAATTGTTTGTAAAAGTTTTGTAAAGTTCCACAAAAACAAATGTATACAGCAATTTGTTTTTCATTTTTGCACTTTAGATGCAGTAAATTTTCTAATCATCCATAAACTGCTATCTCCTAGCACATAACACAAATTTAAAGCGTATGCACCAATCTTGTTGTATTCATCTTTTTTGAAACTACATGTTTTTTCAACAGTTTACGCTTGTCCACATTTACTAAACCATATGCATAAAGCATAAAAAAAAGCACACTATCTTTTCAGATAGTGTGCTTTTTTTACAACTTTTTTATTCATCATCTTGTGTATTACTTTTTTTCTCTTTTTCATCTTTTGGAGCTTCACCAGTTAATGCTTGTTTTTTCAAATCATAGTAAGCGTCCATAATTTCACGACTGATATATCCATTAATTCCTGTTTTATCATCATGTACCCATGGGACAACAACAGAAAATGCTACTTCTGGATCTTCAAGTGGCGCATAACCTACTAATGTTAAGTTATATGTTTCAACACGCTCACCTTTTGCATTTCTACCAATCTCTTTATCTCCGCCATATACAGTTTGAGCTGTACCTGTCTTCCCAGCTGCTTTATATGGTGCACCTGCAAAGTATTTTGTAGCTGTACCACCTGTATCGTTAAACACTTGTCTAAATCCTTCTTGAACACGTTTAATTTGTGATTCAGGCATATCAACACGGTTTAATACTTTCGGTTCAATCGATTGAACAACTTTTCCAACTTCCTCTGGCTTCGCCGATGGCTGACGAATTTCCTTTACAACTTGAGGTTGCATACGATATCCACCATTTGCAATCGTCGAAATATATTGCGCTAATTGAAGCGGTGTATACGTATCATACTGCCCGATTGATAAATCTAATAAGAAACCTGGTTGATTTCCTTTACCTATTTGACCAGCAGTTTCATTTGGCAAATCAATTCCTGTTTTTACACCAAGTCCAAACTGACCAAAATAGTAACGCATAGTATCGAACGCACTTTTCGGAATATCTAACGTACCGCCTCGTACATATGGAACCCCAGCGATATTCATCGCTGTTTTAAACATATAAACGTTTGAAGACTGTTTTAACGCTGTAAGGTCATTAATATACCCCATCTGTTTCCAAGATGACTTCGTAGGTGTCCCTTTTAACTTAATCGGTTCATCTAACTGTACAGCTCCAGGTTGAATCGCGCCAGTTTGATACCCCGTAAGTACTGTCGCACCTTTTACAGTTGAACCCATCGGATAAGAACTTGTCATCGTTCCTAATGCAAAATCCTCTACTTTCGTTTCGCCGTCTTTATTCACTAATTGTTTCCCTGCCATAGATAAAACTTCACCATTTTTCGGGTTCATCATTACAACGAATGCACGGTCTAAAAGAGGTTCGCTCCCTTTAAATCTCATTAAGTTTTTTGTAAGAATTTCTTCTACGCGCTTTTGTAATTCCATATCGATTGTTAAATTCAGGTCGTTACCTCGTTGTCCTTGTGACACATTAATAGTTTCTAAAATATTACCCTCTTTATCTGTAACATTTCTAACTTCAGCTTTTGTGCCGTGTAGGCTATCTTCATATTGTTGCTCAAGGTAACTTTTCCCTACGCGATCGTTACGATTATAATCACGAACAAGGTAGTAATCTAGTCGTTCTCTCGGCAACCCTTCATCAGAAGAAGTTACACCACCAAGTACACTTCGGAACATATCGTCATATTTATATTTTCGCTCCCAGTCAACATTTGTATCTACGCCTGGTAATTTCGCTAAATTTTCACTAATAATCGCGTATTCTTCTTCTGTTGCACCTTTTTTAACGATTTGCGGCGTCATTGCATATCCGCTTTCCATCTTACTTTTAATCGCCAATATTTCTAAATCTTTTGCTGAAAGTTGATTAATCTCTTCTTCTGTTACACGATTTCGTTGACGTTCATCTAGTTCTTTATCGTCAATTTTATTCACTTTAAACTCTTCACGATCTTTTTTTGTGATTTTCGCTTCTGCTTCTTCTTTATGTAAAGCAAGCCAATAATCTTTTTTATCGCGATCCGTTAACTTATCTGTTGGGACTTCAATTAAATCTGCTAGCTTTTTCGCCGTTTCTAAGCGATCTGCTGCAGTTGATCCCTTCATTTTTGTAAATGTAATTGTACGAACAGGCTCATTATCTACGACCGCTTCTCCATTACGATCAAATATTTTCCCACGCGGTACAGGATTACTTATCGTTGAATTTTCTTTCTTCTCAACTTCATTTTTATATTCCTCACCACGAACAATTTGTACGTATCCAAGCCTTACAATAACCGCGGAGAACATTAAAAACACGCAAAAAAACAACACGTTTAACCGAAAGGGAACGTGGGTCTTTTTCTTTTGTTGTTTCTGCTTCTTGCTCATACAAACCCCCTCTACCAACAGCTATGTAATGTGAAAGGGACACCTTCATACAGGTGCCCTCACTGCTGTCTTACATCTTTTTCTATTCTAGCATAAAACATACGATAAGTTAACCTTCTGGTTCAGTTTGATTCTGCGTGCTTCCTTGCGCTACAACACTGGTTTTGTTCACATTCCCCTCATCATATTTGACATTTTTAACTGCAAAATAAATAAGAAAATGTCCAGCTCCTAAAATACATAGTAAGAAAGGTAAACTTTTTTCAGGCGGAAAAAATATGACAGCACATAAAAAACTTAAAATGGAACAAATTCTTCCAGCATTTAACCATAATTCCCTGACCACTATATATTCTACACGCCATTCTCTCGCCTGTTTTGCTCTACCAATTACATCGTATGTCATGGAGCCATACGGAACGAGTAAAATAGGATATGCGACCGCAATACATGCTGCATAAATAAGTAATTTCGTATATGTAACATTAAAAATAACTAAAAATACAACCGCGTATAAAATAATACCACCAAGTAAAATTGCTTTTTTTCGCCATTCTTTCTTTAACATACGAGCAACTAAATAATAGCATACAAATGATACTGCAGAATTCACTAAACTATATTTCCCTAGTGCTAACTCGCTACCAGATGCTAAATAGACGTATACCGAAATAACGAAAATAAACGTTCCCTCTCTCAAACCTTGGAAGAAATGAGCGCGCGTAATTCTTCCCCAGTTTTTATCAACTTGCCGCTCTTTCAATACTTGCACAATTTCATAGCGCCCTTCACATTCTCTCTTCGATAGAAAAAAGCTTAGAACGACAGCAACCGCAAATAGCATTAACGAGAGGAAGAAAACGACAGTATAACCGCTCCATTTTTCCATACGTGAAATTGTATATCCTGCAGCTATCGGTCCAATCATTCCAGAGAACGATGTAAGAAGTCCGAGAAAACCGTTAAAAAAATCTCTTGTTTCTGGTTCTGTAATCTCAAATGTCAACAAGTTAAAAGCGAGCCAATAAAAACCATAACCAACTCCTAAAAGGGCTCCCATTAGTAAAATATAGTGAGATGCACTTTTTCCCGCTACTAAAACGACGATAAAAAAAACAGCTAACGTGCCTACACCTATTCGCAATAAAATCGAGCGATCAATACGTTTCGCTAATTTCCCGCCCACAAGAAATGTTAGAGGTTGCAATACAACGCTGGCCAAATTATACAAGCCCAAATTTACATAATTTTGTGTTTGCTTCCATAAATAAATGTTTACAAACGTATTCGATAAAGAAATTGCGAGCGTGTATAAACCTCCTATAACGAGCAATAATACTAAGTCCCGATTCACTTCAACATCACCAATTACATGTTTCCACTTCATACACAACTCTCCTTTACTTCATGTTCTAGTCTTCCAAAGACAAGCTCAATTATGTAAAAGGAGAGCATAGAAAAAAGCTAGGAGAAAACTCCTAGCTTTTTTCTAGCTGTATTAACTTTAATTATTTTGCTTCTTGGTAAAGTTTTTCAGCAACGTTCCAATCTACAACGTTCCAGAATGCACCGATGTAGTCAGGACGACGGTTTTGGTAATTTAAGTAGTAAGCATGCTCCCAAACATCTAAACCGATAACTGGAGTTTTACCTTCAGTTAGAGGAGAATCTTGGTTTGGAGTGCTTGTTACTTCTAACTCACCATTGTTTACTACTAACCAAGCCCAACCAGAACCGAAGCGAGTTGCGCCAGCTTTTGCGAATTCTTCTTTGAATGCATCGAAGCTACCGAATTTCGCTTCAATCGCAGTTGCAAGTTCGCCTACTGGTTGTCCTCCGCCGTTTGGAGATAGGATTGTCCAGAAGAATGTATGGTTAGCATGTCCGCCACCATTGTTACGTACTGCTGTACGGATTGCTTCAGGTACTTCGTTTAAGTTTGCAACTAATTCTTCAACGCTTTTGTCAGCTAATTCTGCATGACCTTCTAAAGCAGCGTTTAAGTTTGTAATATACGTGTTGTGATGTTTCGTATGATGGATGTTCATTGTTTCTTTATCAAAGTGAGGTTCTAAAGCATCATACGCATAAGGTAAATTTGGTAATTCGTGTTTTGCCATTGTTATATTCCTCCCGGTTTATGTATTGTCACTACATATGTGACCTACAACTTCATTCTACCCTAATTGCCATAGGGTGCAAACAAATAAATCGCTTTGTCTTGCTATCATTAAAGTAGCAAAATTCCCACTTCTTTTCAATTAAAATGCTCATATATTCCGTAAAAAAAGCTTCCTTCTACAAGGAAGCTTCCTGCTGACATAATAAACATATGAAATGGATATGGACCCTGTAGGACTCGAACCTACGACCGGACGGTTATGAGCCGTCTGCTCTAACCAGCTGAGCTAAGGGTCCACAATTATGTATGTAACATTAAAAAAACTAAATTCCCATCGAATATATCGTTTGAAAAATGTAAGATAAATTTACCATATACAAAAGAAAAGTGTCAATTGTATTTTTCTCTACTAAAAGAAGTAAATTAATAAGAAGAAATTTAGTCCCTTCTACTATATGTAAATATAATATATCTTGAGCTTCTCTAGATTCGTACGTTACAATGATTTTATACATACATAAAGGAAGTGAATCTATGTCCATTTTTAAACAGCTAGCAAAAAGCGTATATTCGCCTAAAGATATGGCGCTTTTCCGTTTTCAAAAAATCGGTAAAACCATTTTGTATATTATGCTTCTTTGCCTAATCACTACTATTCCAAGAACTTTCTTGTACGGTAGCGTCATCCAAGATGGTGTTAACATGGTAAATAAAGTAATCGAAAAAGATTTACCTGATTTTAAAATCGAAAACGGCGAGCTACAAGCTGATATTAATCAACCTATCGAAAAAGAAGACGGAAATGCCCTTTTCGTATTTGATCCAAATTCAACAGACTTAGAAAAATATCAAAATAAAACAGGTTTATTTGTTTTAAAAGATAAAGTAGTCTCCATGGGGAATGGTCAAACACAAACATACTCCTATAATGACTTACTAGGCGCATCTCTTGAGAAGAAAGATTTACAAGATTTCATTTCTTTATTTGACAGTATTTATCCGATCTTACTATTCGTTATTGGGTTCCTATTGTACTTGTTCCAATTATTTATTACCTTTGTAGGAGTTACCTTGCTTGCCTTCATCGGTTCTGCGATGAGCGGTCAACGCAAATTATCTTATAAACAAGTTTGGACATTAACTGCTTACAGCTACACAATTCCAACAATCTTCTTTATGATTATGGATTTATTCAAAATAAACGTACCTGGTGCAACATTCATTTACATTGCAGTTGTTTTAATCGTTCTATACTTAACAATTAAAGAAGTTCCAAAACCAAAAGATAAACAAGAACTATAAAAAAATGCCTAAATAGGCATTTTTTTTTTTGGACAAGCATATATTCCTAGCAAAGGAGTGAAGGATATGAAGAGATTAGGTGTACTCTTATTCGTGCTTGTCCTCGGTTATATATTTTATTACGACATTAAAATCGGTACTTTACCGATGTTAAGTTCATACAAAAAAACAACAGCTGCCGAAACGATAAAAAAAGAAAATACAGATACAAAGCAGAATAAAGAGAAAGAAACAGAAAAAGTAACGGATACAGCTTATAAAGCAATTGAAGTAAAAACTGGTGATACAGTCCTTTCTATTACAGAAGCGATCAATAAGAAAAAAATTCCTTCTATTGAAAAAGTAATTGATGATTTTAAACAATTAAATAAAAATGCATCTGCTACAAAAATCCAAGTTGGAAAGTCTTATAAATTCCCGTTATATCAATAAGCCATCACTTAATCCTTGTCAATTACATAAAGGCGCTGATACAATAGTAAAAGTGAAACCGAGTACTTTGGTTTCTATAGCCCTTTCTCACACATACTATCATTGATGTAAGGGACTAAAATAAGAAACTTCTTTTATAAGGAGAGCGATCTATTCGTGAATGAAATGACTCATCGTACAAAAACACGTCCAGTTAAAGTCGGTAATTTAACAATTGGCGGTAACAATGAATTAATTATACAAAGTATGACAACAACAAAAACACATGATGTTGAGGCTACAGTTGCTGAAATTAAACGTTTAGAAGAAGCAGGCTGTCAAGTCGTTCGTGTTGCTGTTCCAGACGAGCGCGCAGCAAATGCTATTGCTGATATTAAAAAACAAATCAACATTCCACTTGTTGCTGATATTCATTTTGATTATCGCCTTGCTTTAAAAGCAATCGAAGGCGGCATTGATAAAGTACGTATCAATCCAGGTAATATTGGACGTCGCCATAAAGTAGAAGCTGTTGTAAACGCAGCGAAAGAGCGCGGCATTCCAATCCGTATCGGCGTAAATGCAGGTTCATTAGAACGTCATATTTTAGAAAAATATGGATACCCAACTGCTGATGGTATGGTCGAGAGCGCACTGCACCATATTAAAATTTTAGAGGACTTAGATTTCCACGATATTATCGTATCAATGAAAGCCTCTGATGTTAACTTAGCAATTGAAGCATATGAAAAAGCCGCTCGTGCTTTTGATTATCCATTACATTTAGGTATTACAGAATCAGGAACTTTGTTTGCTGGAACTGTAAAAAGTGCTGCTGGTCTTGGAGCAATTTTAAATAAAGGTATCGGAAATACACTACGTATTTCTTTAAGTGCTGATCCAGTGGAAGAAGTAAAGGTTGCACGTGAACTATTAAAGTCATTCGGTCTTGCATCTAATGCAGCAACACTTATTTCTTGTCCAACTTGTGGTCGTATTGAAATTGATTTAATTAGCATCGCTAACGAGGTGGAAGAATACATCTCTACACTAAAAGTACCAATTAAAGTTGCAGTACTTGGTTGCGCTGTAAACGGTCCTGGTGAAGCTCGTGAAGCTGATATCGGTATTGCCGGTGCACGTGGAGAAGGTTTATTATTCCGTAAAGGGCAAGTTGTTCGTAAAGTACCAGAAGAAATAATGGTGGAAGAACTGAAAAAAGAAATCGATGTAATTGCCGCTGAAATGGCTGCTGAACGAGAAAAAGAAAAAGAAAAAGAAAAAGAAACACAAGAACAATAAAAAGAAGGTTGCCACAATATTTGTGGGCAACCTTCTTTTTTACGTAAAAAAGCTCGTCAGTTATGTAACCGACGAGTTCTTATTTTGCACATTTTGGACAACGGCCATATATTTCAAACTTATGACCGGTTACTTCATAACCGTTAAAATCTTTATTCATAAAATCCATTGGGCAAGAAGTGATTTCTTTCGTACCACCACAATCTAAACAAATAAAATGATGATGATGTGCCATAATAGAGCACGTAAAACGAAAATGTTTTTCACCATTTAATTCCGTTTGCTCTAAAACTCCAATTTCAGCGAATACCGTTAAGTTACGATAAATCGTATCGAAACTAAGTCCTGGATAATCATCCTTCATATGTTCTAAAACGTCTTTCGCAGTTAAATAACGATTATGTGCCGCGAATAACCTTAGCATCTCTTCCCTTTTCCCCGTATGTTTATATCCTTTTTCCTTCATTAGGCGTAAAGCTTCTGTTAGATTCATACCTATCCCTACTTTATGCAGTTTTTTTCTTCTTCCATAAAATCGCACCGATTAAAATAAGAACCGCTATCATAACAATTGTACCACCTGGTGCTAGATCAAGTTGATACGAAGCAAACATTCCACCAATTACTGCAATTTCACCAAATAAAATGGAAAAGAAAATTGTTTGTTTAAATCCTTTTGCAATACGAATACTTGCTGCAACTGGTAACGTCATTAAAGATGATACGAGAAGAACACCTACAACCCGCATTGATACCGCAATTACAAGAGCAACTAATATAATGAAAATAAAGTGAATCCACTTTGCACTCAAACCGGTTGATACAGCGTATTCCTCATCAAATGATAGTAAAAACAACTCTTTGTATAATAAAACAATCGTTATAATAACTACAATTGCTACTATCCCAATAATAATTAAATCCGCACTTGTTACAGCACTTACACTACCAAATAAATAACTAAATAAATCCGTATTGAATCCATTAGCAAGTGAAATGAAGATAACTCCAATCCCCATCCCTGCTGAAAGTATAATCGGAATTGCTAACTCTTGATAATGCTTATATACAGTACGTAATTTTTCAATTAGCAATGCTCCACCGATTGAAAAAAACATTCCCATATATAAAGGGTTTAAAAACCCACCAGTAAAGATTGTCTTTTCAAGTAATAAACTTGCTGCAATTCCCGACAACGTCACATGACTTAATGCATCCGCAATAAGCGACATACGACGAATTACAACGAACACGCCGATAAGTGGTGCGACAAGCCCTATTAAAACACCAGCGTATAAAGAATTACGTAAAAAATCATATTGTAAAAAATCCTGTATCATTATATCCTCCCGTGATGCCCATGTTCATGTTCTAAGCGATGAACATGATGTCCATATAAAATCGACATTTCGGCATCTTCTAACTCTCGGAATTTCTCTACATTCCCATGGAAATGTAGATGCTGATTTAAACATGCAACATGCGTCACCTTTTCTGTTACAGCACCCATATCGTGCGTAACAAGAATTAACGTGATCCCTAGCCTTTTGTTTAAATCCTCTAGTATCTCATAGAAGCTTTCCACATTTTTCACATCAATCCCAACAGTAGGTTCGTCCAAAATAAGTAATTCCGGATCACTTACAAGTGCACGAGCAATAAATACACGTTGTTGTTGTCCACCAGAAAGCTCTCCAATGTTGCGACCTTGGAACTCACTCATCCCTACATCAGCAATCGCTTTTTCTACTTTCGCCTTATCGTCTTTCGTAAAGAAGCGAAAAAGACCTTTTTTGGAAACAAGTCCCATTGAAACAACTTCAAAAACAGTCGCCGGGAAACCTGAGTTAAAGCTATTTGCCTTTTGAGATACATAACCAACTTTATTCCACTCTTTAAACTTTTTACTATCAATGCCAAACAATCTAATACTTCCTTGCTTCGGCTTTAAAACACCCAATAAACATTTAAGTAAAGTCGATTTCCCTGAACCATTTGGTCCAACTAAACCTAAAAAAGCTCCCTTCGGAACTTGCAAATTAATATCTTCTAACACATTTCGATCTTCATACCGAAACGTAAGTCCTTCTATTTCTAATATATTATTCATTACACATCACCTATTTTAATTCAGAATGATTCCGATTTATCTCTATTTGAATTATAGTACAGCTTATTATAGTTGTAAACCAATCTGCCCAAAATATATTCCTTATTTCCAGAAACCTTACTATTATAACAAAAAGCAGAGAAAATTTCTCTGCTTTCGAAAGATATTGTAATTAATTTTTTAGTGAATCGCTGATTTAAACTTACCGCCATTCGTCTCTTGCGTACTCATAATCGTAACAAAGGCATTTTCATCAATTTCATGCACAATCGACTTTAACTTCGTCACTTCAAGACGCGTTACAACTGCATAAATAACTTCTTTTTCTTTATCTGTATAGCCACCTTTAGCAACAAGTTTTGTTGTTCCACGGCCAAGGCGGTGTAAAATTGCATTTGATACTTCTTCATATTGATCTGACACTATTAAAACTGCTTTCGTTTCGTCTAATCCTTGAATTACTGTATCAATAGTTTTAAATGCGATATAGTACGTCATAACAGAATACATCGCCTGTTCAACGCCAAACACAAATGCTGCCCACGCAAAAATAAATAAGTTCACAAACATTACAAACTCGCCAACAGAGAAAGGTAATTTCTTCGTTAATAAAATACCCATAATTTCTGTTCCGTCCATTGATCCACCGTGACGAATAACGAGCCCTACACCAAGACCTAAAATAAGACCGCCAAACACTGTCGCTAAAATCGGCTCAGTTGTAAATGGCGGGACAGCGTGCAACGTCGATTCAATAAATGCTAAAGCAACGATTCCGAACGCAGAAGATAACATGAATGTTTTTCCAATTTGTTTATAACCCGAGTACATAAACGGAATGTTAAGGATAACAACTAAAGTAGAAAAACTTAACCACCAAATATTAGGAGTAAGATAATCTAATATAAGAGAAATACCAATAATTCCACCATCAATAATTTTATTTGGCATTAAAAATAGTTCAATCGCTACCGCCGCACACGCTGCTCCAAAGATAATCATAACTAAGCGATATATAAGATGAATAACACTTTCTTTTCGATGTTGCTTTTTTTCCATAAGTCCTCCTTATACTCTTTATCTATAGTTTTGTTCTTATATTATAGCATAAGCTTCTTTTTCTCATGGAAAAAACGAAACTCTATAAGAATATATACAAGCTATGTGCACATATATTTCGATAGTAGAACGTGTGAAGGAGGACAACACGATGAACCTCATCAAACAAATTGTTAATAAAAAATTAAACCATATTTCTACAAAAGAGCTATTAAAATATAGCAAAGAATATGAAGTTCCAATTACAACCGCACAAGCTGATCAAATTGTTTTACTTATGAAAGGAAAAAATATTAACATTTACGATAATAACGAGCGACTAGATCTCTTAAAACAAATCGCAAAGGTAACTTCTCCTGCCACCGCCCAACAAGTAAATACTTTATTTCAGCAACTATTAAAATAAGGAGGGGAAAATCCCCTCCTTATTGTGCTTTAATTTTTTCAAGAATCCCTTCATCAAAAGTACCATTCTTCAGCATTTCGATTTCTAATTTATATGGTGGCTTCTTGTCTTTTTTATCTTCACCTACATACGGCGTTTCAAGAATTTTTGGTACGTGCATTAACTGCGGATGATGCACAATATGATGCAACGCTTTATAACCGATATGACCAAAACCGATATTTTCATGACGGTCCTTTCCTGCGCCGCGTACATTTTTACTATCATTAATATGAAGTACTTGCAAACGATCAATACCAACAATCTTATCAAATTCGTTTAATACACCGTCAAAATCATTTACAATGTCATAACCTGCATCGTGCGTATGACACGTATCAAAACATACAGATAACTTTTCATTATATTTTACGCCATCAATAATTTTCGCAATTTCTTCGAAGCTACGACCGCATTCCGTTCCCTTTCCTGCCATCGTTTCTAGCGCAATGTTAACCGTTTGTTCTGGCGTTATTACTTCATTAAGCCCTTTAATAATTTGTTGAATACCAGCATCTGCTCCTGCACCAACGTGAGCTCCTGGGTGAAGAACAATTTGTTTCGCCACACCTAATGCTGCCGTTCTTTCAATTTCCATACGAAGGAAGTCAACACCTAATTGAAACGTCTCAGGTTTCGTCGTATTCCCAACATTAATAATATAGGGAGCATGGACGATAATTTCTTCAATACCGTTCAGTTCCATATGTTTTCTTCCTGCTTCTATATTCAATTCTTCAATTGGTTTTCTTCGTGTATTTTGCGGTGCACCTGTATAAATCATGAACGTTGTTGCACCGTACGAAACAGCCTCTTCACTTGCTGCTAATAACATCTTCTTACCACTCATTGAAACATGAGATCCAATCTTTAACATACAATCACCTCTTCAATATACAATAGATATAATGATAGCATAATTTGTAGAAAAATGTAGTGAATTGTTTGTTCTCAAAAAAGGCACTACGCAAATTTATATGACTATTTAAACAAGCTATACTCTATATTTAACTTAACTGGATTAGGCAAAACTTTAATCAATATTTTTCTATCCTTACTGATTATATGCTCTCACAAATAGCGGGATAAAAAAAGATAAGGGAAAATCCCTTATCTTTTTTTATTGCTATATTTTCTCTTCACTTTATCACGTTCTGTTGCAAGTTTTCGTTTATAGTTTGGTTTTACTTTCTTCGGCTTTTTAACAACTTTTGTTGCCATAACATCTAGTCCATCATTTGGTTTTTTACGGCTCTTACGACGACGACGGTCACCTAAATCCGCCCACTCATCTCCGCGTAAATCTACATGCTTAAACTCGATATGACGTTGTTTTTCCAAACTATCTAACGCTTCTTCATTTGCTGGATCATAAATTGTCACTGCAATACCTGAATGACCCGCACGTGCAGTTCTTCCAACACGGTGAACGAAGAAATCTAAATCTGATGGAAGTTCATAGTTAATAACATGACTAATTCCTTCAATATCAATACCGCGTGCTGCTAAATCTGTTGCAACAATATATTGGAACTCTAAATCACGAACTTGTTTCATCATTTTTTTACGATCACGTGGTGATAAATCACCGTGTATACGCCCTACTTTTAACCCACGTTCTGCTAATCCATCGGCTACTTCATCAGCCTTCTTCTTTGTGTTTGTAAACACAATTGCTAGGTACGGTTTAAATTGAAGTAGCATATTTTTCACTAATTCAATTTTATTACGGTGTCTTGAAGGCACAAGATAATGCTCAATATTTCCTGCTGCAACTTGTTTCGGATTAATATGAATATGCTCTGGATTCTCCATATATTTCTTCAAAAACGGTTTTAATTTTTGAGGAATTGTTGCAGAGAAAACTAGCATTTGTAAGTTTTTAGGCATACGTCCTGCAATTTTATCTACATCTTGAATGAATCCCATATCAAGCATTAAGTCTGCTTCATCGACAATAATAGTATTTGCTTTATAAACAAATAACGCTTTTTCTTCTACTAAGTCTTTAATACGTCCTGGTGTTCCAACTACAATATGAGGTTGTTTTTTCAACTTTTCAATTGATCGTTGTTTATCAGTTCCACCAATTAAACAACGTGCTGTAATCATTTGATCTTCTGCACAGAACTTTGTTAATTTCACGATTTCTTCGTAAATTTGTTGTGCTAACTCACGAGTAGGCGCTGTAATAACAAGTTGTACTTCTTCACGACTTGCATCAATTCTGTTTAATGTAGGAAGTAAGTATGCATGTGTTTTCCCAGAACCTGTTTGGGATTGTCCAATTACACTCACACCTTTTTTCACAACCGGGAAAATTTTCTGTTGAATTCCTGTCGGCTCTGAAAAGCGTAGTTCACGAACTGCATCTATTAAAAATGGTTTAAAATCATACTGTGTAAAAGTTTGTAGTGTCATAAGTTACACCTTCTTTCTAAAATTTCTACTGCGCGCACAAATCAGTCAAGTCTACATTATATCGAAATCTACAAGTAAAATCCATCTTTAGTTTAGGTTTTTACTTCAAAAACTAACCTTCTTCCCTTTCATTGCATATTGTATGTGTATATACCTAACTGAAGAAAGGAGGATTTCCCACATGTTTCCGAAATCCCCTATAAGACAAATGTATCCGAATCGAGGACAACAATCTTACACACCATATCCGATTCCACAACTACCACCGATGGCTCAAAAAAAGAAAGGTTTCCTTGCTAAACTCTTTAAAAAACACGATCCAACCGAACCTTTCATGCAAATGGTCCCTCCTTATCGACAAATGGAAGGGCCACCGATGATGTACCAACAACCGCCGCCCCAATATCAACAGCAACAACCATACCAACAACAATATACACAACAATATCAACCATACATGCAGCAATATCCAGAGCAGATGATACCACCTCAAATGTATGAATCAAATGATACACGTGGTGCTGCGTCAGCTACAACTGCAGCGGCATCTAGCAGTGGCATCGGTAGTTTTTTTTCAAATTTAATTTCGAACCCAACTAATATGATAAATAATATCGAAAAAGTATCTCAAGTCGTGCAATCTGTCGGCCCTGTTGTCGAACAGTACGGTCCCATTATGCGTAGTCTACCAAGCATTGTTAAAATCCTCACCTCTGGAAAAAGTACGGAAGAAAATCAAACTGAAGATGCAACAGAACAGGTTGAGGTAGCAACTCCACCTCCTCCACCTCCAAAAAGGAAACGAAAACGAAAAAAAATAGTGCTTGAACCGGTAATAGAAAAAGAGGTTCCGAAAGAACCCGTTCAACAATCAGCAACAAAACCAAAACTATATGTGTAACAATCCTTTGTTTTCTATCCCCTCCTCCTTTATAATGTAAAAGACTATGCACAAAAGTATCTCTTGTTTAGAAGGAGAGGATTACTCATATGAAAATTGTTAAAATTTCCCCTCGTGGTTATTGCTACGGTGTTGTCGATGCAATGGTAATTGCACGTAACGCTGCATTAGATAAATCATTACCGAGACCTATTTATATTTTAGGTATGATTGTTCACAATAAACATGTTACAGACGCTTTTGAAGAAGATGGAATCATTACGTTAGACGGACCAAGTCGCTTAGATATTTTAGATCAAATTGATTCTGGTACTGTTATTTTTACTGCTCACGGTGTTTCTCCTGAAGTTAAACAACGTGCAAAAGAAAAAGGTTTAACGACAATCGATGCAACTTGTCCAGATGTTACAAAAACACATGACCTTATTGAAGCAAAAAAAGCTGAAGGATACCATGTCATTTATATCGGCAAAAAAAACCATCCAGAACCAGAAGGCGCGGTTGGTATTGCACCTGATATCGTTCATCTTATCGAAAGAGCTGATGATTTAGAAACATTAGAAATCCCAACGGATAAAATTTTAGTTACGAATCAAACAACAATGAGTCAATGGGACGTTCAACATTTAATGGAGGACATTCAGAAAAAATTCCCAACAGCAGAATTCCATAAGGAAATTTGTTTAGCAACTCAAGTTCGCCAAGAAGCGGTAGCTAAACAAGCGGATGTTGCAGATTTAACAATCGTTGTTGGTGATCCAAAAAGTAACAATTCGAATCGCTTAGCGCAAGTATCACAAGAAATTGCTGGTACGAAAGCTTATCGTGTTGCGGATGTAAGTGAAATTCAATTAGAGTGGCTACAAGGTGTAGAAAACGTAGCTGTTACAGCAGGTGCTTCTACTCCAACACCAATTACAAAAGAGGTTATCGCTTTCTTGGATCAATATGACCCAATGAATCCGGCTACGTGGGAAAGAATTCGAAAAGTACCACTTCAAAAAATCTTACCTCGTGTAAAAGTGAAAAAAGAACAATAATAAAAACCGTTGCCTATATGAGCAACGGTTTTTATTTTTCTTATACAAATGTAAACGGATCTGTATGTAACTGCGAAGCATGAATGTGTACATTGAATTTCTTTGCATCCACTTTTTCTTGTAATTGCTTTTGCACACCTTGCTTCATTACTTTTTCAACGTTATGTCCTGGATCAACTATATTTAAACCAAGCATCATCGCATCATGAGCAACATGGTAATACATGTCACCTGTTACATATACATCTACCCCTTTAAATTTCGCTTGGTTTATATATTTATTACCGTCACCACCAAGTACAGCTACTTTACGCACTGTATCATCTAACTTCCCGACAACTCGCGCACCCTTTACATGTAATGATTGTTTCACGTGTAAAGCGAACTGCTCAAGCGTCATTTCTTCTTGTAAATACCCTATTTTACCAAGGCCTAATGTTTCACCTTTATTATCAAGAGGATATACATCATACGCCACTTCTTCGTATGGATGGGCTGCCAACATCGATTTAATAACTTTTCTTTGTAATGAAGCTGGAATAATCGTTTCGATACGCACCTCGTCCACACGTTCTAACTGTCCAGTTTCACCGATATAAGGGTTTGTACCTTCTTGAGGGATAAACGTACCCACCCCTTCACTACCGAACGTACAGTGGCTGTAATTACCGATATGACCTGCATCCGCATCTCCAAGAGCTTTGCGAACTTCTTCTGCATGAGTTACCGGAACAAATACAACAATTTTTTTCATTTCTTCTGCATATGTAGGAACTAATACTTCTGTATTTTGTAACCCTAACGCATCAGCAAGTAAATCATTTACCCCGCCCTTAGCAATATCTACATTTGTATGTGCTGCATAAATCGCAATATCATTTTTAATACACGCCTCAATAATTCTTCCGTACGCCTTATCTGTATGAATCGCTTTTAATGGACTAAAGATTAAAGGATGGTGCGCTATAATGATATTCGCCCCTAATTGGATCGCCTCGTCCACAACTTCCTCCGTTACATCTAACGCGATTAGTACGTGCTGCACAGGTTTATTAAGTGCCCCAATCTGCAGGCCGATCTTATCCCCTTCCATCGCTAAATGCTTCGGATACATACTTTCAAATAAAGAAATAATTTCATGACCATTCGGAATTTTACTCATGATAAAACCTCCCCTATCATTTTCATTTTCGCGTCTACTTCTGCACGCTTCGCCTGTGTTTCTTCAGATTCTGCCGCACGCTCTAACTGTTTTAAAATATTTTGGAAGTTTTTCAATTCTCCTTCCCACTTTTCAACAAAAGCTTCACTTTTTTCTTTTATTAAAAATGGACCCATAAACAATTCAGCTTGTTTATTATCCGAGTAAGGTGCTGCAATATTTCCTCGTTCCCCAACTAAAATCTCGTAAATTTTCCCGTCTTCTTTTACGATTTTTTCATGGATAAGCTCCCAGCCATTTTCAATAAACCATTCACGAATGTGATGTGCTGCAATGTTCGGCTGTAAAATTAAACGTGTTACACCTTCTAATTTTTCTTTACCACTTTCTAAAATGTCACGAATTAATGCTCCACCCATACCAGCAACTGTAATCACATCTACTTCCCCTGGTGTAATTACTTCTAATCCATTCCCTTTACGAACGTCTACCTTATCTCGCAGGCCACTTTCAGCTACAGTTGCTTGCGCAGATCGAAATGGTCCATCTACAACTTCTCCTGCAACTGCTTTTGTAGCAATATTATTTATAATTGTATAACACGGTAAATACGCATGATCCGATCCAATATCAGCTACTGTGGATCCTACTGGAATCTCCCGCACAACTTCTTCTAATCGTTTTGAAAGCTTTACTTCATTCATGTATTTCCATTACTCCTTCTCTTGTCAGTCTGTCTCCATGATAATGAATTTATAGTGGTTGTTGCAAGTCCATAACAACACTTCCATTCTCTATTACTAATCGTATTTTAGAAAGTATAGAAAAACAAGCCTTTTGCACAAAAGCAAAAGGCTTGTTTTTCTATACTTTATTTTTTCTTCGATAACCAATCAGCTACTTTTGCCGCTTGATCAGCTGGAACTATATTTGGCGGCATATTCCCTTTTCCTTTTGAAAGAATTTCTTTAATTTCATCTTTTGAAAGTTTCCCACCAATTTTTTGTAAATTAGGTCCCACTGCTCCTTGTAACTGATCACCGTGACAGCTCGTACAGCTTTGCTTTACAATATCCTCTGGCTTTGATGCTGTTTGCGCTGGTTTCCCACCATTTTTTGCATCAGCTAACTCTTTAGATTTATTTAGCCCCTGAAATGAAAATACAAACATAACGATAATACCTAATGCTGCAATAAGAGCGAACGGAATCAACGGATTACGTTTCATATCTCTTCTCCCCCCTCTATACCCCTAAATAGTTAGATGATTCAGTCATTTTTATTGTACTTGAAAACGTTCTATCAGAAAAGAGTAAACTAATATTTGTTAAAAATATTCCATAAATTCAGTTTATTGATTTTCACTATTATATCGCATATTATTTCGATAATTACTAACGTTTCTCATCATATTTTTTACTTTTCTACATATTATTTTGTATATAATAAACAAAATAAATCGAAAAATCGAAAAATGAGCATTTGCAAATCAAAAGACAATTCTGTAAAATAAATTACAAGAAATTGTAATCGTTGCCGATAGCTAAATTTTAACAAAAATTAACAAAATAAAAAAGTTTACTTCACAAAAGTGAAGTAAACTTAAAAGTAGCCTATTCTAAGAAATCCTTAAGACGCTTACTACGGCTTGGATGTCTTAATTTGCGAAGTGCTTTCGCTTCAATTTGACGAATACGTTCTCTCGTTACGCCGAATACTTTCCCAACTTCTTCAAGCGTACGAGTTCGTCCATCATCTAAACCAAAACGAAGACGCAGAACATTTTCTTCACGATCTGTTAGTGTATCTAACACATCTTCTAATTGTTCTTTTAGCAACTCATACGCTGCATGGTCCGCAGGCGATGTTGCTTCTTGGTCTTCAATAAAGTCACCTAAATGGGAGTCATCTTCTTCACCAATTGGTGTTTCAAGAGAAACTGGCTCCTGTGCAATTTTTAAAATTTCGCGTACTTTTTCTGGAGCAAGATCCATTTCTTCACCAATCTCTTCAGGTGATGGTTCGCGTCCTAAATCTTGTAATAATTGACGTTGTACACGGATTAACTTATTAATTGTTTCAACCATATGAACTGGAATACGAATTGTTCGCGCTTGGTCTGCAATCGCACGTGTAATAGCTTGGCGAATCCACCAAGTTGCATACGTACTAAATTTAAAACCTTTACGGTAGTCGAACTTTTCAACTGCCTTAATTAGACCCATATTTCCTTCTTGGATTAAGTCTAAGAAAAGCATACCACGGCCCACGTAGCGCTTTGCAATACTTACTACAAGACGTAAGTTTGCTTCCGCAAGACGGCGTTTTGCTTCTTCATCGCCTTCTTCAATACGTGTCGCAAGTCGAATTTCTTCTTCAGCAGATAGTAAGTCTACACGACCAATTTCTTTTAAGTACATACGAACAGGGTCATTGATTTTCACACCTGGCGGCACACTTAAATCATTAAGGTCAAATTCTTCTTCCGTTTTTGTAATTTGGCGATTATTAGGACCTTCGTCGTTGTCATTGTCACCAACTAAGTCAATCCCTTGTTCACCTAAATATTCATAGTATTCATCCATTTGATCGGATTCAATTTCAAATCCATTCATGCGTTCTGCAATCTCTTCATATGTAAGAACGCCACGTTTTTTTCCGAGCTCAGTGAGTTGTTCTTTCACTTGCTCAAGGGTCATTTCAGTTTCAATTTGTTTAGAACGAGCTGGTTTGTCAGCCATCTGTTCCCCTCCTTACGCGAGATACAAACATTCATTATACTAAAATTTTATCAAAAAAGCTATTTCCTTGCTTTTTGATTTTGTAAATATGCCACATAATATTTAGCAGCCTCTACAGGATCTGTTTTTTCCATTTGTTTTACTTTAAAGATGATTTCCATCTTTTCAAGTTTTTCCTGATGACGTTTGAGCGTCTCCAAATGACCTTGCAACACTTCTTCTGTGTATTCTGGATTAATAAATTCATCCGTCGAAATATCAGTGATAATATTTTTCAACTTTTCATCAGAGAGCCAACTTAAAAATGTTCCGACTGAAGGTTCATTTCCCTTTTCATAATATGCGTATAGTTCATATAAAATCCCTTTATGTTCTTCTGTATGAAAATCTTCTATATGGGGTTCCATACGAACAGCCACTTCTGCACTTTGCAACATATGGTAAATAATTTCTCTTTCTGCCCTTTCAAAACCTGTTAACTTCGGTTTCGTTTGAACAATTTGAGATGGCTTAGAAACCTGCTTTATTTGTTTTTGCTGTACCTTTTGTTCTTTGCGATATTGGTGCAATTGATTCAAAAGTGTTTCCATTGAATACGAAAATTCTTGCGATAATGACTTTAAATATGATTCAGCCTGCATCGCATCCTGTAGCAATGATAACTCTTTTAAAACACTTTTTACATATTCTTCTTTGCCAGACTCATCTTGCAAATTTTTCCCTAAACGCAAATAATTTATTTTGAAACCAACAAAACTTATACTTGATTTCACAAGATTTTCAAAAGCAGTTGTCCCATATTGTTGCACATATTCATCAGGATCAAGCTTATCTGGCAAGGGTGTGACTTTCACTTGGCAACCAACTTGCAATAACAACTGCCCTGCTTTCATCGTCGCTTCTCGCCCTGCTTTATCACCATCATAGCAAAGAACAACAGTTTCAACGTTACGTCGCAGAAGTTTCGCTTGTTCTTCAGTTAAAGCTGTTCCCATTGTCGCAACAGCTTCTTCCACACCACTTTTTACCGCGGCTAGTACATCGGCATATCCTTCAAAAAGGACAACCTGCCCACGTTTTCTAATAAACGGCCTTGCTTGGTGGAAGTTATACAACAACTTACTTTTATGAAAAATTGGTGTTTCAGGGCTATTTAAATATTTCGGAGTATCATCTCCTAGCGCCCTTCCACTAAACGCTATCACCTTACCTTGTAAAGTGTAAATTGGAAACATAACCCTTCCACGGAATCGGTCATAATGACTACCATCCTTCTCGCTTCTTATAAGAAGGCCGGCTTGTTCCATACTAGATAGCGAAAAACCTCTTTTTTGCAAAATTTTTGTCGCTGCATCCCAAGCTGGTGATGCATAACCAATTTCAAACTTCTCAATCATTTCTTTTGTAATACCACGTTTTAATAAATACGAAAGTGCTTCATTTCCTTCTTCTGTATTTACTAATAAATGGTGATAATACTTCTTCAAAAGTTCATGAGCCTGTTGCATGATGACAGTGTCATCAGATATGTTTTCTTGTTGTCCTTGCCCTGATGTATATTCTGCAACTGCAATTCCATTTCTTTCACCCAGCTTTTGAACAGCCTCCGTGAAAGCAAGTCCTTCCATTTTCATAAGAAAAGAAAAGACATTTCCACCTTCTCCACATCCGAAGCAATGAAAAATTTGCTTATCAGATGAAACAGAGAATGAAGGGGAATTCTCACCATGAAATGGACAAAGGCCGAAATAGTTACGCCCCTGCTTTCTAAGTTGAACATACTCACCTATCACTTCTACAATATCGGATGACGTCCGAATCTGTTCAACAACTTCTTCGGGAATTCTGTTCCCCATAACTCCATCTCCGTGTCGTAGTTTGTATTCGATATTAATTACAAGATTCCTTTATAATTCGACAATATTTTTTCTAAATTTATTAGAAAGTGCTGTCGATCACGTTGTGTAAACTATTTTGGGCCTTTTGTATAAGCCCCTTTCTTGCGTAACTTCACAAATACATACCTACTATATAAAATTGTATCCATTTGCTCATCTTTTACAAATGTACTTCGTGGAGACAATACATGTACTCTTTTTCAAAAGAAGACTAGCAAGCCACATATCCTATGTGATCACGAAATCTGTAGCTTTTGCATGTTGATAAATATAAAAACCGACTTCATCTTACTTAAAATCTACATAGACCCAATTATCTTGCTGTTTCCTTAAACGATGAGCCTACGATACGACAAACAAAATTTCGACATAATTTTTTGTTCTAACGCCCACAATTTCATCCTTCACGGGACATGCATCTGCATCAACTAATGTCTCACTGATGTTTTGCATATTTCTGTATTCTACATCCCTTCTGTGAATCCTTCCATAATGTGCGTTTTCTTGTTTAGATTTTGTCGATTTAACGTAAATACATGTCTTTTTCGCAAATCCTATCCCTAGTTTATTCTGAAAAATTAAAGTCTAAACGTAAAATATAGGTTTTTATCACAATTTTTTATTATAATATATTTTCTTCAACTACGCTACATATCCCTTTAATTTTCATTTTACATTTAAAGATAACTAAATCGTTCCTTCAACATAATAAAAAAACAGAAGAATATAAGTATAACCATTACACTGTATTCTATTACTAAATCGACAGTTATTGTCCTACTTCTCACGAGCGAAAAAAGCACATTCACCTGTGGTAAATGTGCTAAAACATTTTTTGGTTTTGCACTGCATTCACAATAATATTAGCTGTTTCTTCAATCGCCTTATTTGATACATCAATCACTTGACAATTTATTTTACTCACTACATTCTCAAAATGAACGATTTCTTCTTTAATACGATTAATATTCGCATATGTTGCTCCATCACTTAATCCAAGTGATTTTAATCGTTCTTTTCGAATATGATTTAACTTATCCGGTGTAATTTTCAAACCGAAACATTTCTCTTTTGCCACTTTATATAATTCCTCAGGCGGATCCACTTCTGGTACAAGTGGTACATTGGCAACTTTCAAGCGTTTGTTATGCGCTAAATATTGTGAAAGTGGTGTTTTTGATGTACGTGAAATTCCAATCAACACGATATCGGCTTTTAAAATACCACGTGCATCTCTACCATCATCATACTTAA
Source organism: Bacillus nitratireducens (assembly GCF_036320425.1). Lineage (NCBI taxonomy): Bacteria > Bacillati > Bacillota > Bacilli > Caryophanales > Bacillaceae > Bacillus > Bacillus nitratireducens. The sequence continues at coordinate 569,533 of NZ_JAUMJO010000003.1, read as the reverse complement.
CCGCAAATTCAATCGCTTCAATCTTTTTAAAGTACTCTTCATCTAATCTTCGAACGACACCTGGCTCATACCTTGGTACTTGCCCTGTAATTTCTTCAATTTGATCGATAAGAGGTCCGATAATATCGTATGCCTCTACCCCTTCTTTTGCCGCCTCTGTCAATAAATATTGACGCATATCAGGCTTTACTAACGTAAAACAAATAAGCGCCTTATTGCTCTTGGCAATTGAAATCACTTCTTTTAATGTCCCTGTATCTTCTACATAAGGTACACGTCTAATATCAGGAGCGAATGGGAACTGTCCCATTGCCGCTCTAACAACCAAATCAGCCGTTTCTCCTACAGAGTCAGATACGACATATACGATTTTATTATCCATTACATTACCTCACTTTAAACAAATTACACTTATTCGTTATTTACTAAATTTACAAACGCACGTGTAATATTTGTTTTTGTAATTCGCCCAATCACTTCTAGACCTTGTTTCGTGTCCTTTACAACTGGCATTGCATCAATCTGTCTTTCTATTAATTCCATCGCAATATCATATAAAGAATCCTCCCTGCGACACATCGCAATGTTTGGCATCCTTGTCATGATAATATTAACCGGAAGAGAGGTTAAATCCTGCTTCCCTAAGCTAGCTCTTAATAAATCTTTACGAGATACAACGCCAACCAATAAAATAGCTTGATCTACAACAAACAATGTACCAACATCCTCTAGAAACATAGTACAGATTGCATCGTATACTGATACATTTTTATCAATTACAGCAGGTCTAGATTGATAATCTTGCACTTTAATTTTTTTAACAGCTTCAGATAATAGCTGTCCCCCAGTTTTACCCGTATAAAAATAACCTACGCGTGGACGCGCTTCTAAATAACCAGCCATCGTTAAAATTGCTAAGTCTGGTCTTAGCGTTGCACGTGTTAAACCCAATTGCGCAGCAATTGACTCCCCTGTAATAGGACCGTGATCTTTTACAATCTGAATGATATGTTCTTGCCGTTTATTCAGCTCTATGATAATCACCACCTTTAATGCACAACGAAAAAAGTTATACTATCTCTTAAATATTATATACTAAATATGCTATTCGAAAAAGAAAGTATGTAAAAAGGACCGTATACGGCCCTAATTATATTTGAAATTTATCAAGTTGTTCTAAGAAACGCCTTGATTTCAAATAAATCCCACAATATTCATCATAATATGTATTCAATACTGTGCGCATTTGTTTTTTTGTACTGTCCTTCACCGATACATTACCGAGCCGGTGTAGATCGAAGTGAAAAAAGAGACGTAATAATTTATGAACAGCCTCTCCCACCGGAATACGATACTGATCTTGCTCTGCATGACGCGAGCACAGAAAACCGCCTTCCCGAACAGAGAAGGCGACAAAATCTGTTTCTTGATGACAAATAGCACATGTATCAAAGTACGGGCGCATCCCTAATACCGGAAGCATTTTCGTTTGATAAATTAATGATAATACTTCAGGGTCAACACCCTCACACATATAATGCAACGTTTGATATAACATTTCAAATAAATACGGATTATTCTTCTTATCTTCTGTTGCTTTATCAGTTAATTCAATAATAAATGATGCATAAGCAGTTAAAAATATATCCTCACGAATTTCTTTCATAGATGAAATAATCTCGCCTTGTTGCAAAGTTCCAAGTCCAGATCCTATTTGAATAAGAAAATGACCATGTGTCATAAGTTGCGAAACAGCTGCTAACCGACTCTTCGGTTTTTTCGCCCCTCTTGCCATTGCACTTACCTTACCAAATTCCCGTGAGAATATTGTAACAATCTTGTTCGTTTCTCCGTAATCTGTCGTACGGATAACAATGCCCTCAACTTTTTGAAACATGTTCGTCACCATCCAAGGTTTGAACAAAACGGGTCAAGAAATTGGAGAGTCTAAATGAGCTAACTCCTCTTCATGTTGATCCATCTCATCGTTTACGTCTTTTTCCATTTCTTTCAAAAGCAAATACGTTTCAATGCTTCCTGTTTTGGAGAAAAACTTCCAGGTAAAATCTAGCATAAGAATCCACCTTTCTCAATAAGCGTAGCCTATAAACCAATTTCCTTTGTTGTTATTAAATTGACCCATTTTGTTCATTTTCATGTGAGAAAAATTTTTCCTAATTTATCAAGGTTCATAAAAACCAATAATCAGTGGATGAATGAACCATCCACTGATTACAACTTTACTCCATATTAATACTCGTCTTCACGGAAACCAAGGTCACGAAGCTGCGACATCTTATTACGCCAATCCTTTTGCACTTTTACCCATACTTCTAAAAATACTTTAGAACCAAGTAGTGCTTCAATGTCAAAACGAGCTCGCTTACCGACTTCTTTTAACATCTTCCCTTGCTTACCTATAATAATTCCTTTTTGTGATGCACGTTCAACAACAATCGTTGCGTTTATATAAACCGCTCCACCCTCACGTTTTTGAATCGCATCAATAACAACCGCTACAGAGTGCGGCACTTCTTCACGTGTTAAATGTAATACTTTTTCACGAATAAGTTCTGAAATAATAAATCGCTCTGGATGATCCGTTACTTGATTATCTGGGTAGTATTGCGGTCCTTCTGGTAAATACTTTTTAATTGTTCCAATTAAAGCGTCCACATTATTACCGTCTAATGCAGAAATTGGTACAATCTCTGCAAACTCATATAGTTTACGGTATTGATCAATTAACTCTAATAATTGCTCTGGATGAAGTTGGTCAATTTTATTAATTACCAAAAATACTGGTTGTTTCGTTTCTTTTAATTTCTCAATAATGAATTCCTCACCACGACCAAATCCTTCAACTGCATTGACCATAAACAGAACAATATCAACTTCTTTTAATGTCGTTTGAGCCATCTTCACCATGAAATCGCCTAGTTTATGTTTAGGTTTATGTATTCCTGGTGTATCAATGAAAATTACTTGTGAATCATTTTCTGTATATACGCCTTGAATTTTATTACGAGTTGTTTGTGGCTTGTCACTCATAATGGCAATTTTTTGGCCGATAATACGATTTAAAAATGTAGATTTTCCAACATTCGGTCTGCCAATAATAGAGACAAAACCTGATTTATAACCTTTTCTATTCATGTAAATCCTCCGCTAAAAATGCTCCTGGTAACAATTCTCCAACTGTAGTCTCTTGAACGTCACCATGTAAATTTGATAGGTATACTTTCGTATCCTGTTTACATAATTCTATCATAACTTGTCGGCATGCTCCACAAGGAGGTACCGGACGCTTTGTATCCGCTACAACTGCAATAGCTACAAACCCTTTATCACCTTCAGAAATCGCCTTAAATAAAGCTGTTCTTTCTGCACAGTTACATAAACCATATGATGCATTTTCAACATTACATCCACGATATATTTTTCCATCCTGAGTTAGTAAAGCTGCACCTACTTGAAATTTAGAATATGGTACGTACGCTTGTTTACGCGCTTCGATTGCTTCTTGAATTAATTGTTTGCTATTCATATTCCCGCATCCTTTCCGTTCACAGCTGTGAATAGATACATTCTTCTATTAAAGGCCCTCACGGCGCTCCCAAAGCTTAATAAAAGCTTTGGAATGCAACTATACCATATACGGTAAGAAGATAATAGCACCAATTACAACAGCTATAATCGTAAATAATAAAACTGATCCCGCTGCAACATCCTTTGCGTTTTTCGCAAACGGATGAATATCGGTGGTTGCTAAATCTACTGTTTTTTCAATAGCCGTATTCACCATCTCCAAACTCATTACAATTCCAATCACAATAAGTAATACAATCCATTCTATTTTTGTAATATGGAAATAAAAGCCGCAGCATATGACAATGACTGCGGCTAAATAATGAATTTTCATATTTCGTTCATGACGAAGACAAAAGTATATACCAGCTATAGCATATCCAAAACTATTTATAAGTTTTCCTTTTTTCATCGCCCTAATCCAAATGCCTCTAAAATTTCTTTTTGTCTTCCAAACATTTCTTTTTCATCTTCTTCTGTCATGTGATCATAACCAAGCAAATGTAAAAAGCCATGTAACGCTAAAAACCCAAGTTCACGATCAAAAGAGTGTCCATATTCCTCAGCTTGCTCTTTCGCTCTTGGAATAGAAATAATAAGATCCCCTAACATACGTGGCATCTCCGCACCGATAATTTCCATTTCTCCTTCTCCCATTTCTTCCATAGCAAAAGAAATAACATCCGTAGGCTGATCCTTATCTCGGTAATCACGGTTTATTTCACGAATACGTTCATTATCTACAAATGTAACCGATAATTCTGCGCCTTCTTCTATGTCCTCCATTTGGGCTGCTTTCTCTACTAAACCTCGAATCAAACTTATATATTCGTCTTTCACTTCTTCTGTTTCATCAATAAAATCAATTAATAAACTCATTCTTTCTCCTTTTCTTCCGGCGGTTCCGGATATGTAATACGGGAATGGAAAATACCATTTAACGTTTCACATAACGTTTTTCCAACGATTTGTAGTTCCTTAAATGTCAAATCACATTCACTAAATTGACCATCTTGCAGGCGATCTTTAATAATACTTTGCACTAAATTATTAATCTGATCTGGTGTTGGATGGTTCATCGAACGTACCGCCGCTTCCACACTATCAGCAATACCAACGATCGCCGACTCTTTAGAAGTTGCTTTTGATCCTGGATAGCGGAACATTTCCTCCGTATATTTCTCTTTATCTTCTTTAATCGCATTATAATAAAAATATTTAAGTAGCGTTGTACCATGATGCTGTCCAGCAATATCGATAATTTCTTGAGGTATATGGTGTTCTTCTAACATTCTCACCCCATCGGTTACATGAGCAATTATAATATCTTTGCTCGTTACAGGGTCTAATCTATCATGCGGGTTTTCAATACCCATTTGGTTTTCAATAAAAAACTGTGGTTGTACAGTTTTCCCTACATCATGATAATACGCCCCTACACGCGCTAATACTCCATTTGCTCCAACTGCTTCACAAGCAGCTTCTGAGAGATTAGCTACCATTACACTATGGTGATAGGTACCTGGTGCTTCTAATAAAATTTTGCGTAAAAGCGGGTGATTCGGACTTGAAAGTTCCATCAATTTCATACTTGATACAATCCCAAGACCACTTTCTAAATACGGTAAAATCCCCATAGCTAGAACAGAAGAGATAATACCCGAAACAGCAGCCATTAATAATTGCACCCCAATTTCAAGAGGTGAAAAATTCCCGTTACGTAATAATAGCAAAGCCGCTAATACGACTACATTTAATACAGAAACGAGTATACCAGCTTGTAAAATCATCGTACGACGATTTTTTTCTCTCAAGAAAATACTAACTGATAATGAACTTAATAAAACATAAATCCCCACACTATAATTCAGTGTACTCGTTACACCTTCATTAAACATAATACTTCCGCATACAGAAAAGATCATACTCGTTAAAAATACAAATCGATCACCAATCATTAATTTTACAAGTATTGTTCCCATCGCAACTGGAACAACATACGCGATTCCTGCATATTCAAGCTTTTGAAACAAACTAATGATTTTCATTAAAACAATCGTGATAGACAAAATTGTAATATAAGCTAAGACATACGGCCTATCTTCTCTTTTCCGCTGTAAAAACACTTCAAACTGCTTATGCATAAAGTACAATAACACACAAATGAGTACCGCTAGACCAACATAAGGTTGGAAGGTATTGCCCTTCTCTAACAATCCTGCTAATTTCAACTGCTCATATGCTTCTCGTGAAATCGTATCGCCTTCTTTCACAAGAACTTGCCCTTGAAGGATAAAAACTGATGCAACTGAATCTTCCGCTATTTTTTTACTATCTTTCGTCGCAGCTGAATCATAAAAATAGTTCGCTGTAACCGCATACTTCCCTAGTGTATTCACCGCATCTTTTAAATCACTGCTTATACTTACGCTACTCATTTCAGTAACGAATTGTTCTCTTGCAGCTTCTTCTTGATCCATCTTGATGTGTTCCCTCATAATTTTATTAACTGCTGTTACAGCCGCATCCTTTGCCAATGACAATTGACTTGAATCAGCATTAATAAATTTCAACAAAATCGAATCTGTTAAGCTTTTCGCTAAATCTGTTGGTAATTTCTTCTTTAACTTGTCCAATTTGTCCACATCAGAAATTTTTCTATACTCGTCTGGGCCAGTCGATTTAGCCTCTGCCTCTACTTCACTTACCGCATCAAAGACGGAAGTTACAATATCCACTTTATTTTGCTTATATTCGCTTTTATATGTATATTTATCCTCAACCTTTTGAGCGGCTTCGTTTTTCTTTTTCGCCGTTGCGGCTTTATCTTCAATTTTAATAGGAGAGTGAATTGTTTTTTTAGCAATTTCGAGCTCTTTAACATCTAATTGCTCTGGCTTTACATTATTCATAAGTGCAAAAAACAGTACTGCTCCTAATAATACGTAAGAAACCCAACTTAGTTTTTTCGAATGTTGTATATTACGAAACCACTTAAAAATTTCTTGAGATCTTGACATGATTTCAATACCTTCTCCTCTCCAGAAATAAAGTGAAACTATTTATAGCTTTCATTTCTTCTAGGCAACGATACTTTTTAAGACCATATTTTTATAGACCGTCACCTATAGTTTATTTCCCTCGTCTTTAATGATAGTAAAAAATATGTCATTCGCCAACCTTATCATACAAAAAGAAATGACCCTGACAAATAGGATCATTCCATTTTATCATATGCCTCAATAATACGTTGCACTAATGGGTGTCTCACAACGTCTGTTTGTTCCAGTGTTATGAACGAAAGACCTGATACACCAGATAAAATATTAGCAGCAATAGAAAGACCTGATTTTACCCCTTTTGGCAAATCTACCTGTGAGGGATCTCCCGTAATAACCATTTTAGAACTAAAACCTAATCGTGTTAAAAACATTTTTATTTGAGCACCAGTTGTATTCTGTGCCTCATCTAATATAACAAATGAATCATCAAGAGTACGTCCTCTCATATAAGCAAGAGGTGCAATTTCAATTACACCACGTTCCATCATACGCTGTGTGTATTCTTGCCCAAGAATATCGTGCAACGCATCATACAACGGACGTAAATACGGATCTACTTTTTCTTTCAAATCACCTGGTAAAAAGCCTAAACTCTCTCCAGCCTCTACAGCAGGTCTTGTTAAAATAATTTTCTTCACATACCCTTGCTTTAAAGCTCTCACAGCCATTACTACAGCTAAATATGTCTTCCCTGTCCCAGCAGGTCCTATCCCAAATACAACATCATTCTTTTTCATTGCATGAATATATCTTCTTTGTCCCATCGTTTTCACACGAATGGATTTACCTTTTGCTGTTTTAAAAATTTCCTCTTCATATAACTCTTCGAATTGAGCAATTTTCCCTTGTTTCCCAAGCTGAATGGCATACGCAACATCTCTTTCCGAAATTGATACACCTTTACGGATAACAACAAGTAGCTGTTGTAAGATTTTTTCTACGAGCACTACAGCTTCATCTGCCCCAGATACACGAACAGACTCTCCTCTAGTTATAATCGATACACTAAGTTCTCGTTCAATTACTTTTAAATGAGCATCATTTACCCCAAATAGAGCGATTGCCTCGTTGGGATTTTCCAATTGTTGGTTCATTTCTACTAATTGTTCTGCCATCACTCAGTCTCCTTGAATATCGGATTCAGATATTGGTTGCGGCTCTGCAATATTTTCAATCACTGTGTAATGTAACGTGACCTTTAAGTGATCCGCCTCAATCTCTTTACTCAAAATCTTATCACTTACAATCATAGCATGTTCATCCAATTTTTTCTTCAGTTCTTTTTCTGCCATCTCTTTCGCTACTTTCATTGCTTGTTTTTCGGTATATTCTCGGTTCGCTTCTTCCTCTTCTCGTACAATATCTTTTTCATATGCAACTGGTAATGTGAATCCAAATAATTTCACATCATGTTTTACACTTTCAGTACGAGAGCGTTTATACTCATCCTGTTGAAATCCCCATATTTTTATTTTAGCACTCCCAAATTTAAGAAAATATTCATTGTATGAATTACCAGTATACACTTGAAATTGCGTCTTTAACGGAACATCCACCTCAGATTTGTACCACGTTTCTCCATATACAATCCCTTTAGCCGAAACAATTGTCGGATCCTCCTCATTACCATACATCCCCGAGACGAGAAGTTGCCCCTTTTCTACATGGTCATTTTTCATAACAACAGGCTTCCCAACTTCCACAAATGTTTTTGTAATAATCCCTTCTTTTTTTGCTACTAAGTTTTGTGGCTGTTGTTCACTTTCTTTTTTCGGTTCATTTTTTTCAACAATCTTAAAATGATATGTTGTCCCTCTTATTTCTAACCCCGCCCAAGTAATCGCATTAATATTGTCCGTTAAATGCCGCTGAACATCTTCTACACTAGGCATTCGAAACTGTAATTTCCCTTTTTTAATACCCATTTTGTCCAATTCTTTCATCAATATATATTCCGTTTCAGGTTTTGCTCCTGTAATTTCAATTTTCCAAACCATATTTGATAATGCAATCATTCCGAAAAAAAATATTAAAAACCCAATTAAAAATCCACTATTCTTAATTAAACGCTTATTCCAAAATGGAAAACCGTAACGTCCAATAAAATATAATTTACATTCATTCTTTCTATAAATTGGTTTTATCTTTTTCACATCTCGTAATAACATGCAAAAAACTAACGTTTCATCCGCTATCTTCTTTACATCCCAAACTAATAATTTCCTACGTACACATTCGTTAACGAAGCGTTCCGCTCCTCTACCTTCAATTCGCACTTTTACATACCCAAGCCATTTTATAAACCATTTATTTTTCATCGACTACCTTCACTACCTTTCTAAAAGTAGATACAACACTTTTCACTTTAAGCATCAAATAGCTCGTACTAATCGAAGCTTTAATCGGTGAGGTTTTTCTCCTCACTAATCGGGCATATGCATAAGATGAAAGTTTAATAAGTGGAGGTTTTGTCCATACCCACTGATTATTAACGCACACCCATCGAGCTTTCACGCGCAGTGAATGCGGGATAAAGTGAATACTAAGGTCAGATCACTAAAATAAAGAAGAAAAACTTCACAAACGGAAGTTTCCCTCACTCCTCTTTCTTTTCATTTTCTAAAAACATCACTTGTTCGATAATCCCTTCAAGCAAAAGTTCTTCCGGGAGGATTGTTTTAATAACAAAGGATTGCCCCTTAATTAATAGTTGACCTTGTTTTAATAACAACCTTACTTCTTTATCTGAAAATACTAATAAGCCTCGATGATTTTCTATATAGATATGCACTTGCCCAACAAGCGTAATCCGAGGTAGATCCATTAGCACATCCACTGGCAGGTCTATTTGCTTCGTCAACCAATTCTTCATTTGTTCTATTTTTTTCATCTCAAAAGACCCCCTCTCATCCCATATGTATGAAAAAAGAGCTTGTAATATCACGTCCAAACTGAAAAAAGCATAAAAAAACGTCTCATACGAAATGAGACGCTTTTTTATGCTAATAGCTGGATAACCAGCTTATTCACAAGTGATCCGTCTGTTTTACCTTTTACTTTCGGCATAACAGCAGTCATCACCTTACCCATATCTGCTTTAGATGTAGCACCAACTTCAGAAATAACTTGCTTAATTATATCCGCTAGTTCTTCTTCTGTTAATTGCTCCGGCAAATATGCGCTTAAAATCTGAATTTCACTTTGCAGTTTATCAACAAGGTCTTCACGACCAGCTTTTTTAAATTCAAGGAGGGAGTCCTTATACTGTTTTACTTCACGAGCTAAAACTGTTAATTCCTCTTCTTCAGTAAGAGTATGTTGCAGTTTAATACCTTCATTTTGTAAAGCAGCCTTAACCATACGAATAACGGTTAATTTTTCTTTTTGTTTATTCTTCATCGCTTGTTTCATATCATCGTTTAAACGACCGAGAAGACTCATCACTTACACCCTCTCTTAGAACTTACGCTTTCTTGCCGCTTCAGATTTCTTCTTACGTTTTACACTTGGCTTTTCATAAAACTCGCGCTTTCTTGCTTCAGCAAGTGTACCAGTTTTAGAAACCGATCTTTTAAAACGGCGAAGTGCATCCTCCAAAGACTCGTTTTTACGAACGACTGTTTTTGACATTCTCTTTCCCTCCCTCCGAAACATCACACTTACATACTAACTTCAGCATGCAAAAAGAAACACTTCTTCAGCATGTCTTTTACGATTATAATACATTTTATCACTTCAGGTCAACTATTTGGCAGAATAAAAGAAGAATAGATGCTCTTCCTTTTCCAAAAATCTATGTAAACAGCCGTTATCGCTCCCAACTAAAAAAATATATATTTTTATCACGAAAACTTCCCCATACAAAATTTGCTAAATAACCACTTATTTAACGGGTACTCCATTTCAATACTTAACTTCTCCACGAAAGAAAAAAGCATGCAAACCATTTTCGGTTGCATGCTTTTTATTATGCGCTTGCCGATTCTTTTTTTACATCATCTTCAAGAACACGAACAAACTGCGCTTCGTTATATGGATAACCAGCTTTCGTAATTTTCACTTTCACCAGCTTACCAATTAAGTCTTCTGATCCTTCAAATACAATTTTTAAGTAGTTATCTGTATAACCTACATATAACCCTTCACGGTCGCCCTCTTTAAATTGCTCTTCTGGAATGATTTCAAGTACTTCGCCTTCAAACTGAGACGCATACTCTTTCGCTAATTGGTTAGATAGTTCAATTAGACGGTGAACACGATCGTTCTTCACATCTTCAGGAACTTGATCTTCCATACGCGCTGCAGGTGTTCCTGTACGTTTTGAATAAGGGAACACGTGTAACTCAGAGAAGCGATTCTCTTTAATGAAATTGTATGTTTCCATGAATTCTTCTTCTGTTTCACCTGGGAATCCAACAATTACGTCTGATGTAATCGCAAGGCCTGGTAACGCCTCTTTCAAACGATCTAAACGCTCTTGGAAGAATTCCATCGTATACTTACGGCGCATACGTTTTAACACAGTATTAGATCCTGATTGCAACGGAATGTGCAAGTGGCGTACAACTACTTCTGACTTATCTAATACTTCAATTACTTCATCCGAAATTTGACTCGCTTCAATAGAAGAAATACGAAGACGTTTTAATCCGCCTACTTCCGCCTCCATATCACGAAGTAATCCAGCTAAGTTATAATCTTTAATATCTTCACCGTATCCACCTGTATGAATACCTGTTAATACGATTTCTTTATAACCTGCATCTACTAATTGCTGCGCTTGTTTAATAACTTCTTTCCCATCACGAGAACGCATTAAACCACGCGCCCAAGGAATTATACAGAATGTACAGAAGTTATTGCAACCCTCTTGTATTTTTAAAGATGCACGTGTACGATCCGTGAAATACGGCACATCAAGTTCTTCGTATACACGTGTTTTCATAATGTTGCGGACAGCATTAATCGGTTGGCGCTCTTTACGGAATTCTTCGATGTATCCTAACATCTTCTCACGATCCTGCGTACCAACAACAATATCTACACCTGGAATTGCCATGATTTCTGCTGGAGATGTTTGTGCATAACATCCAGTTACACATATTACTGCATCTGGATTTTGACGTACAGCACGTCTAATGACTTGACGGCTTTTCTTATCTCCAGTATTTGTTACTGTACATGTGTTAATAACATATACATCAGATTTCTTTTCATATTCAGTTCTTTCATAACCACCTTGTTTAAACAATTGCCAAATCGCTTCTGTTTCATAGTGGTTCACTTTACAACCTAACGTGTGGAACGCAACAGTTGCCATTGATTATCACCCCATCAATTCAAAATGATAAGAAGCGGCACTTAACGCATAAAGCGGAGCCGTTTCTGTTCTTAAAATTCTCGGTCCTAAACTACATGGTACAAATTTATGTTCACGAAGCGCAGTAATCTCTTCCTCCGCTAAACCGCCTTCTGGCCCAAATACAATCAGTAGCTTCTGACCTGGTTTAATCGTCGCCAAAGCTTTTGCAAAATTAGATTTCTCACCTTGCTTTGCTTCCTCTTCATACGCAACAAGACATACATCATACTCGTTACTCATTGCAAGCAATTGCTTAAACGATGCGGGAGCATGTACTTCTGGAATTTCGCTTCTATGCGATTGTTCCGCAGCTTCTTTCACAATTTTTTTTAAACGCTCAACTTTTTTATCAGCTTTTTTCGCATCCCATTTTACAATAGATCGAGATGCTTGAAATGGTAAAAATGCAGCTGCCCCAAGCTCAGTTCCCTTTTGAAAAATTAACTCAAGCTTGTCTCCTTTCGGCAGTCCACTCGCAATCGTCACGAACACAGGAAGTTCACTCGACGCCTCTACCCATTCTACAATAGCGGTATCTACAAATTCACTGGTAATTTCAGCAATCGAACATTCTGCTGTTTTACCATTTACACAACAATAAATGTGGTCACCAGCTGACATACGCATCACTCTTCCGATATGATGTACATCATCACCTACGATACGAATCTTTGTTTCACTTACATGTTTTTCTTCTACAAAATAACGTTGCATATAATCACCTTAGTAGAGTTTCGTTCCTTTCGTAAGTCAACACTTACGAAAAGAACGAAACGTTATCATTTTTCATATAACAAACGGCAAGTCCCTCACCTTATAGTGAGAGACTCCCCTTTTCATTATAAACTAAAATCTATATTACGCATTTCGTGCAATAATTGCTACCCAATCTTCCATTCGTAACACTTCTTCAATTGTAAATCCAGCTTTTTCTAGCGCCTCAGAAATCACTTTTTCCTTCGCTGCAATAATACCAGATGTAATAAATAATCCGCCTGACTTCACAACTCTTGCTGCATCTTCAGGGAATAGAAGAATAATTTCTGCTAATAAATTCGCTACGATTAAATCAACAGGACCTTCAATACCTTCTAATAGACTATTTTGTCCAACAGACACAACGTCATCTGTTTTATTTAAACGCACATTCATTTCTGCGCTTTCCACTGCAACTGGATCTAAATCATATGCTTGAACAGAAGATGCACCTAATTTTGCCGCTGCAATACTAAGTACACCAGAACCTGTTCCAACATCAATGACAGTATCACCTGGTTGAACTGTTTTTTCTAAAGCACGAATACACATCGTTGTTGTTGGATGAGTTCCTGTTCCAAACGCCATACCTGGATCTAATTCAATAATTTTTTCTTCTGGAGAAGATGGTGTATATTCTTCCCACGTCGGTACGATTGTGAATGTATCAGAAATTTGTACTGGATGGTAATATTTTTTCCAAGCAGTAGCCCAATCTTCTTCATTGACTTCGTTAATGGTAATATCTCCAGTACCAATTTCGATGTCGTAAGATGGAAGCACATCAATAGATGATTTTACACCTGCAATTGTTTCCTGTAAAGAATCCGTTTGCGGGAAATATGCTTTTATTAATACACCCTCTGCCGGGTATTCATCTGGATTCAATGCATAAATTTCACCATATTGTTGCTCGCGCTCTTTCGTCAATTCCGCTGGATCCTCAATCGCAACTCCACTAGCACCAGCTTCATGTAAAATATGAGAGACAGCTTCTACTGCTTCTACTGTTGTATGAATACTAATTTCTGACCATTTCACAATTTACCAACTCCATTTTTTATTTCCATTATTCCCCTTTGAAAGCACGTTTAAGCTTTCCAAACAAACTATCATCTTGCTCTTCTTGCCCTGCAAATTCACGCAATAAATCTTTTTGGTGTGAAGTTAATTTCGTCGGCACAACAACACGAACGACTACATATTGATCTCCTTGACCATATCCACGTACGTTCGGAGCACCTTTTCCTTTTAAGCGGAATTCTGTTCCTGTTTGTGTTCCTGCTGGAATTTTCAGCTTCACTTTGCCATGAACAGTAGGAACTTCTACTTCCGCACCAAGTGCCATTTGCGCAAATGTTAATGGCATTTCGCAAATAATGTGATCTCCTTCACGCTCAAAGAATTCATGGTTTCTTACATGAACAACAACATATAAATCTCCTGCCGGCCCACCATTTACGCCTGCTTCACCTTTTCCAGATACACGAATTTGTTGACCATTATCGATACCCGCTGGAATTTTAACATTAATTTTTTTACGTTTACGAACTTTACCAGAACCGTGACACGTCGTACATTTCTCTTTAATCATTTGACCAGTTCCTGAACAATGACCACAAGCTTGACGGTTAACAATACGACCAAACGGTGTATTTTGTTCTACACTTACTTGACCTGATCCTGAACAGTGTTTGCATGTTTCTTTTGAAGTTCCTGGCTTTGCCCCGCTACCTTTACAAGTATCACATGGGTCTTCCACTGGAATCTCAACGTTTAATTCTTTACCAAAAATAGCTTCTTCAAACTCTAAAGTAACTTGATATTGTAAATCAGCACCCTGACGCGGAGCATTTGGATCACGACGTCTGCCGCCACCACCGCCAAAGAATGAACTAAAGATATCTTCGAAACCGAAGCCACCGCCGAAGTCTCCTCCACCGAAACCTTGATTCGGACCAGCGTGACCAAATTGATCATACTGTGCGCGTTTTTGATCGTCACTTAATACTTCGTATGCTTCTTGTACTTCTTTAAACTTTTCAATTGCATTTTCTTCTTTACTTACGTCTGGATGGTACTTTTTAGCCAAACGACGATAGGCTTTTTTTATTTCATCTTTAGAAGCGCCCTTGCTAAGTCCAAGGACCTCGTAATAGTCTCGTTTACTCATAAATTTGCAACCCCCGAATCTTTCACATAAACGTAATTTTAACACCGAAAGAAAGTGCTTTGCAACAAAGTTTCCTCACTTACAGTATGCAAAGTAAAAAACTTAAGAACCTCACACTTTTCTTCTCATTCATGAAAAAAGCCAAAGCCAAGGCACGCTTGACTTTGACTTTTTGTCATCTTACTTATTTATATTACTTATCTTCTTTTACTTCTTCAAACTCAGCGTCTACTACATTGTCTTTCTTCGCGCCAGCGTCTTGTGCTCCTTGTGCACCTTCTGCTTGCCCTGCAGCTGCTTGAGCTTGCTCGTATAATTTAACAGTTAATTGTTGTACGATTTCTTGTAAAGCGTCTTTTTTCGCACGGATTTCCTCAAGCTCGTTCTTCTCGATCGCAGCTTGTAATGCTTCCTTCGCTTCTGTTGCTTTTGCAACTTCAGCCGCATCCACTTTACCTTCTAAATCTTTTACAACTTTATCCGTTTGGAATACAAGTTGGTCAGCTTCGTTGCGAAGTTCCACTTCTTCCTTACGTTTTTGGTCAGCGTCAGCATTTGCTTCTGCTTCTTGTACCATACGATCTACTTCGTCATCAGAAAGACCTGAAGAAGATTGGATTGTAATAGTTTGCTCTTTGCTTGTTCCTAAGTCTTTTGCACGTACGTTAACGATACCGTTCGCATCAATATCGAATGTTACTTCGATTTGTGGAATACCACGTGGTGCTGGCGGAAGGTCTGTTAATTGGAAACGACCTAATGTTTTGTTGTCAGCTGACATTGGACGCTCACCTTGTAGTACGTGAATGTCTACTGCTGGTTGGTTGTCAGCAGCTGTTGAGAATACTTGTGACTTACTTGTTGGAATTGTAGTGTTACGCTCGATTAGTTTCGTGAACACACCACCCATAGTTTCGATACCTAAAGAAAGTGGAGTTACGTCTAATAATAGAACGCCTTCTACATCACCAGTTAATACGCCACCTTGAACTGCAGCACCTAATGCTACAACTTCATCTGGGTTTACACCTTTATATGGCTCTTTACCAGTTTCACGTTTAATTGCTTCTTGTACAGCTGGGATACGTGTAGAACCACCAACAAGGATAACTTTATCTAATTCGCTTGGAGCAAAACCAGCGTCTTTTAATGCACGACGAGTTGGCTCTAACGTTCTTTCAACAAGACCTGCTGAAAGCTCTTCGAATTTCGCTCTTGTTAATGTTAATTCTAAATGTAATGGACCAGCAGCTCCAGCACTAATGAATGGTAATGAAATTTGTGTTTGTGTTACACCTGAAAGGTCTTTCTTAGCTTTTTCAGCTGCATCTTTCAGACGTTGAAGTGCCATTTTATCTTGGCTTAAATCAATGTTATTTTCTTTTTTGAATTCAGCTACTAAATGATCGATAACAACTTGGTCAAAGTCGTCTCCACCAAGACGGTTGTCACCAGCAGTTGAAATAACTTCGAATGTTCCGTCTGCTAACTCAAGGATAGATACATCAAATGTACCGCCACCTAAGTCATATACTAGAATTTTTTGTTCTTCATCTTGTTTTTCTAAACCGTAAGCAAGTGCTGCTGCTGTTGGTTCGTTAATAATACGCTCAACTTCTAAACCAGCGATACGACCAGCATCTTTTGTTGCTTGGCGTTCTGCATCGTTGAAGTACGCAGGTACTGTAATAACAGCTTTCGTTACTGTTTCACCTAAGTACGCTTCAGCAGAAGCTTTTAAGTTTTGTAAAATGATTGCAGAAATTTCTTGAGGTGTATAATCTTTACCTTCAACTTCTACTTTGTAGTCTGTACCCATATGACGTTTAACAGACATGATTGTATTTGGGTTTGTAATTGCTTGACGTTTCGCAACTTCCCCAACTTGACGCTCTTCATTTTTGAAAGCTACAACAGAAGGTGTTGTACGGTTTCCTTCTGGATTTGGGATAACCTTTGGTTCTCCACCTTCCATAACAGCTACACAAGAGTTCGTTGTACCTAAGTCAATACCGATAATTTTACTCATGGCGATTCCTCCTACTTTTATGTAAATTATTGATTTACTTTTACCATTGATGGGCGAATCACACGGTCTTTTAGTTTATAACCTTTTTGGAATTCCTCCACAACCGCGTTTGATTCAAATTCACTGTCTTCCACTTGCATAATAGCTTGGTGCTCATTAGGATCAAACTGTTTACCAACAGATTCAATCACTTCAACACCTTCTTTAGTCAACGCTTCTAGTAATTGACGATGCACCATTTCCATACCTTGTAACAAGGATTTCGTTTGCTCATCAGTTGTTTCCACTTGCATCGCTCTTTCAAAATTATCAAGAGCTGGCAAAATATCTGAAACTAAACTTTGAGCTCTATATTTTTCAGCAGCCTGTTTATCCATTTGGACACGGCGCTTATGATTTTCAAAATCAGCTTGTAGACGTAATGTGCGACCTTCCGTTTCCGTTAGTTTCGCTTGTAACTCGTCTACTTTTTCTTGTAAAAGAGCAGCCTCACTTTTTTCTTCTACAGTTTCTTCACTGTTTTCTGGCGTGACAGCTTCTTCAACTTGCGCTTCTTTTACTTCTTCTACCACTTGTTCGTTACGCTCTTCCACAATTTTCACCTCCTTAAAAGGTATTAGGTATCATGTATAACATGATTACCTAAGCATTATATATTACACACAGCAATGAAAATTTCATCACTTGAGCGAATGTATTACTCTCATTTACTTTTTAAGTCCGTCTGTAAATTGTCTTGTAAATAACTGCAACAAACTAATTACACGAGAGTATTGCATTCTCGTCGGACCTAAAATCGCAATTGTTCCTAGTTGCTCTTCTCCAATCGAATATGTTGCAGAAATTAAACTACAATCTTCCATAGCTATTGAAGAATTTTCCCTACCAATTTTCACTTGAATACCAACTTGTTTATGACGCAAAATATCATAAAACTCAGCTTCGTTATCAATCATCGTCAGCAAGGACCTTACTTTTTGAATGTCATGGAACTCTGGTTGCGAAAGCATATTTGCTTTTCCTCCAAAGTATATCTTTTCCGATAAAGGAACTTGAAATGTACCATCTAACATTTTTATTGCACTATCGTAATTATGAACATACCCACGCAATACTGTAACAATCTCTTTAAAGATCTTATTATGAAGTTCCAACATAGGTACACCCGATAGCTTTTCATTTAAAATATTAACCATTTTTTCTAAATCTGATAAATCAACAGATTCCGGAACGGTAATCGTTTTACTTTGTACATGCCCTGTATCCGTTACAATAATAGCGACTGCTGTTTGACGATCAAGCGGTACAATTTGCACGTTTTTAAGTTTATTTGTGCTTAACTTAGGCCCAAGAACAATAGCCGTATAGTTCGTAAGCTCTGATAAAATTTGAGCAGATTGCTGTGCAACTTTTTCTGCTTCAAAAATTCTTTCAGCAAACAAATCTTTAATTTGTACAATCTCATCGTTCGGTAAGTTTTGTGGTGCTAAAAGATGGTCTACATAAAATCGGTATCCTTTCTCAGAAGGAACACGTCCAGAAGAACTATGCGTTTTTTCAATAAAACCTAATTCTTCTAAATCAGCCATTTCATTTCGAATAGTAGCTGAACTAAATGTAATTTCCTCTTTTTTAGCCAACGTTCTAGACCCAACGGGCTGCGCTGATCCAATAAAGTCATCAATAATTGTTTGTAAAATTAAGAGCTGACGTTCCGTAAGCATCTCATCATCACCTCTGTTAGCACTCTTTGTCTTTGAGTGCTAAATCTATTAATAACTTACCAAAATTGACATTCAATTGTCAACGGAAACGTCACGAAATAATGAAACTTTTTCATGTTTATGGAACATTTAATTAGTCAATCAAAAATGACTGGAACACTTCATTCCCCAATAATTTTCCTTTTCGTGTTAAACGCACATATCCATCTCTCTCTTCAAGCAATCCTTGTTCTTGATTGCTTTGTAACTGCTTCGCGAAAACTTGATCCATCTCCATATTGAATTTCTTTTGGAACTCTATCTTGGAAACACCTTTTGTTTTTCGAAGCCCTAAGAACAACTCTTCTTCCATTTTTTCTTTCTCCGTCACTACTTGAACGTCTAAATATGGAAATCCGGTTTCATCAATTTTATTGAAATATTGCTTGAGCGGCCCTACATTTTGGATACGTTCTCCATTTACATAACTATGCGCGCCAGCTCCAAATCCATAATACTCTTCATTATTCCAGTATGTGAGATTATGTCTACTTTCATTATCACCTTTTGAGAAATTACTAATTTCATACTGTTTATAGCCATGTTTCTCCATTTCATCCATTACCATTTCATACATTTTCGCTTCATGGTCTTCACCTGGAAGTCTCAACTTCCCTTTATTCATTAAGTTATAAAATACAGTCTTCGGTTCCACAATTAATGAATATGCTGAAAAATGTTGTACACCAAGCGTAAAGGCAATGTCTAATGTTTCTTTTACATCTTCTATCGTCTGTCCTGGCAAAGCATAAATAATATCTACATTTATATTTTTAAAGCCCACTTCCTGCGCTTCTCTAATTGCTAAAAATGCATCTTCCCTCGTATGCTTACGCCCAATCTTCTCAAGTAGCTCATCACGAAACGTTTGCACACCAAAACTAATTCGGTTTACTCCACCTTCTAACAATAAGTTTAACTTCTCTTTCGGTAAGTCGCCTGGATTCGCTTCAAACGTTAATTCACAATTCGGCGCAAATGGACGCAAACGACGGTTAATGATATCGAGTAGTTTTTTTGTCTGTTCCATATTTAATGCTGTCGGCGTTCCTCCACCAACAAAAATCGTTTTCATACTATCAAACGGTACTTTTTGAACCGTGTTTATTATTTCTTTCTCTAGATACTCTAAGTATTGATCGACCGGCTGGCGTTCAATAAACACTTTATTAAAATCACAATAGTGACAAATATGCTGACAAAATGGAATATGAATATATGCAGCTTGTACCAAATATAACTCCTACCTTTCTAAAAAGAAAACCTCCGCGCTCCGGAGGATTCTCTACTTCTCTAATGTATTACGAATTTGTTCCATTCGCATTTTTCCCCAATCATACATCATTTCAACGATTGGTAAAAGTGACATACCTAGTTCTGTCATATAGTACTCAACACGCGGAGGAATTTCCGGATATACTGTTCGATCAACAATCCCGTCCTCCATTAATTCTTTTAATTGATTCGACAACACTTTATGAGAAATACTCGGGAACAGTCGTTGCAATTCACTAAAACGATGCGGACCTTCCACACCTAAGTGCCACAATATCACAACTTTCCACTTCCCACTAATAATAGAAAGTGTCAATTCCTTTTCACAATTAAAATTCCCTTTTTCTATTTTATCTTGAATATCTTTTCGAATATTTTCGGACATTAATAGTCTCCTAACTCTAGATCAATCACTAAAAAGCTCTCTCATCATTGTAAATGAGAGAAGCTAAGATGTCTAAAAAGTAATTATACAGAAAAAAAGAAGCCGCATAAACGACTCCTTTTTTATTTTAATTATTAGTTGTCATCCATTTTCAGTACAGCCATGAATGCCTCTTGTGGTACTTCTACAGAACCAACAGACTTCATACGTTTTTTACCTTCTTTTTGCTTATCAAGAAGTTTACGCTTACGAGAAATGTCACCACCGTAACATTTTGCAAGTACGTTTTTACGCATCGCCTTAATTGTAGAACGCGCTACAACTTTGTTTCCGATAGTCGCCTGAATTGGCACTTCAAACTGTTGTCTTGGAATTAATTCTTTTAATTTCTCTACAATTACTTTACCACGGTCATACGCTGAATCACGGTGCACGATGAATGATAAAGCATCCACTTGTTCATTATTTAAAAGAATATCCATTTTCACAAGTTTAGATGGTTTATAACCAATTAACTCGTAGTCAAATGATGCATATCCTTTCGTATTTGATTTCAATTGATCGAAGAAATCATATACGATTTCTGATAACGGGATATCATATGTCAATGTAACACGTGTTTCATCTAAATATTGCATATCAATAAACGTTCCACGTTTACCTTGGCAAATTTCCATTACAGCTCCAACATAGTCATTAGGAACCATAATTGCAGCCTTCACAAATGGCTCTTCTACACGATCGATAGACTGTGGATCTGGCATATTAGATGGATTATCAACAATAACATCTTCACCGTTTGTTAAATAAACTTTATAAATAACGCTTGGCGCTGTTGTAATTAAGTCAATCTTAAATTCACGTTCAATACGTTCTTGAATAATTTCCATGTGAAGAAGTCCTAAGAAACCACAACGGAAACCAAATCCTAGCGCTTGAGATGTTTCTGGTTCAAACTCAAGAGCAGAATCATTCAATTCTAGTTTTTCTAATGCATCACGTAGGTCGTTATAACGAGCAGAATCAATCGGATATAAACCACAGAATACCATTGGGTTTAGCTTACGATATCCCGCTAACGCCTCTGCAGCTGGACGTTTCGCATGTGTAATCGTATCACCAACGCGTGTATCACCAACGTTTTTAATAGATGCTGCTAAGAAACCTACATCACCTACTGTTAACTCGTCACGTTGCGTTGTTTTCGGTGTAAACACACCTACTTCTGTTACTTCAAATTCTTTTCCAGTTGCCATCATACGTACTTTATCGCCAACTTTTACCGTTCCATTTACAACACGGATATAAGCAATTACACCACGATACGGATCATATAAAGAGTCGAAAATCATACATTGTAACGGCCCTTCTGAATCACCTGTTGGAGCTGGTACTTTTTCAACGATTTGTTCTAAAATTTCTTCAATACCAATTCCAGCTTTTGCTGAAGCAAGTACTGCTTCTGATGCATCTAAACCAATTACATCTTCTACCTCTTGACGTACACGTTCTGGGTCCGCACTTGGTAAGTCGATTTTATTAATAACTGGTAAAATTTCTAAATTGTTATCAAGCGCTAAATATACGTTTGCTAACGTTTGCGCTTCAATACCTTGCGCTGCATCCACAACAAGAATTGCACCTTCACAAGCCGCTAAACTACGAGATACTTCGTACGTAAAGTCGACGTGTCCTGGTGTATCGATCAAGTGAAGAATATACTCTTCACCGTCTTTCGCTTTATACGTTAATTGTACTGCATTTAATTTAATTGTAATACCGCGCTCACGCTCTAACTCCATAGAGTCAAGTAATTGCGCCTTCATTTCACGCTGTGTTAACGCGTTTGTTTTCTCCAAAATACGGTCTGCCAACGTTGATTTCCCGTGGTCAATGTGAGCAATGATGGAGAAGTTACGAATTTTGGACTGTCTTTTTGCTCTTTCTTCTTTATTCATCTATGTTCTCAACTCCTAATAGTCTCGCCAATATACACTAGCACTGATTATATCAATAGAGCAGCAAAGATTCAATGAAAACTCGTGCTGCTTACAAGACAAATCATTCTATCTATATCTTATGCGAACAAACCATAAGAGACAAACTTTTTTCAAATTTAAAAACGGTTGTCTTTCAAATCTAACAGACAACCGTCCTTCCCACTCTCCTTAACTAAAAATCCCTTTTAGCTTCCCAACAACTATATCCGTTCCGAACTTAGTTATATCGTAAGTAACACTTGCTATCGCCATACCAATACCTTCTACGACATTGAAACTCCTTAAGTTTTCTAACTGTTTTTGTTTTTCAACAGCTGAAAATGCCTCGCCCAAAATTTCCGATTCAACTCCTGCACCTTCTGTTCCTGTCATATGAGCAATTTGTTCATATGACAACTGACGGTATCCCTTCATACTTTTCAAACCATGATTAGCAAGTCCTACTCCTGCTATCATCATAAGTAAACATACGACTGTACCGCACATACACAAGAGCGCAAATCGACTCCAACTATTGTCATCTCTATCCATCAATGTGTATATGCCCCTGTATTATCCTGATCAATTTGATGATGCAACGCTGCATTTAAACCACTTGCTATTACATTTGCCATATCCTCTATAAAAGCATCTACTTCTTTTGGGGTCACCATTAAATTATGACCGAGAGGAGATAACACTTCATAAATTAATTTCCTCTTCTCTTCATCCTCCAACGTACCGACAGCACCTAAAAACATATTTCGGCTCTTTTCATCCGGCATATCTTCTTCTGTTAACTTTTTCTTTTCTCCAAATGAAAATCCCGCTGGTAATAAAGACCGTGACGGCTTATGTCCCTCTTTCATCTCTCTTCCAAAGTGCTTCAAAATAAAATCGATTGTATCACTCGTAATAGAAACTGCGTCTACTACAGTTGGAACACCAATCGCAATAACAGGAATCCCTAATGTTTCTTTACTTAGTTCCTTACGTTTATTCCCAACACCTGATCCAGGATGAATTCCTGTATCAGAAATTTGTATCGTGCTATTTACTCGTTCAATAGAACGGGCGGCTAATGCATCAATTGCAATTACAAAGTCTGGCTTTGTTTTCTCAATGATTCCATAAATCACATCGCTCGTTTCAATTCCTGTAATTCCCATTACTCCTGGCCGGATTGCACTAACAGGTCTAAATCCTTCTTCTACACTTTCAGGCTGTAATTGAAATAAATGTCTCGTTACCAGTACGTTTTCTACAACGATCGGTCCGAGCGCATCTGGCGTTACATTCCAATTCCCAAGACCAACAATTAAACAACTTGCTTCTTTTGAAACTCCAACATCCTCGAGGAAATAAGAAAATTCCTTCGCAAAAATACGCTCTACTTTTTGTTGAAGTTCCGTATCTTGTTGACGTATACCTTGCACTTCAAGAGTTAAATAATTTCCAGGTTTTTTCCCCATCGATTCAGATGCAATTTCATCAATAGTTACTTTTGTAATTGTAACTCCCTCTTCTTCCCTCTCTTTTACAATAACTCCTTGTATCCCTTTTTGTTCTTCTTGGCGCTCTTGCAGCATTTGATGCGCCTCCACAGCCAGGTCAGTTCTAACACTATATTTACTTAAATCTAATGGTTCTTTCATCGTATCTCCTCCGTAATTCATAGTAAATATCGTTAGATTTCCCCAAGTTATATTAGGTCATTCTTTCCTTTACGTGAAATTTCATTGATATACTATTGCAATTCTCTTCACCGTTTGATAGAATATCACTTGTTCTATGTAAGAATCGAGTCATTCGATTGCACCAGGGAGGTGAAAAGTATGGCAAACATCAAATCTGCTATCAAACGCGCTAAACTTAGCGAAGAGCGTCGTGCACATAACGCTTCTATCAAGTCTGACATGCGTTCTGCTGTTAAAACTGTAGAAGCTTTAGTTACTAATAACGATCTTGAAAATGCTAAAGAAGCTTTCAAAACTGCTTCTAAAAAACTTGACAAAGCAGCTCGTAAAGGTCTTATCCACCAAAACGCTGCAGCTCGTCAAAAATCTCGCTTAGCGAAACAAGTAAACGCGTAAGGCGTTTAAAAAACGATCCATTCGGATCGTTTTTTTATATACAAAAAAAGCTCACGTAACAAGTACATGAACTTTTTCGTATCATTACAGATGATTTAACCGCATTAAGAAAAACTCGAGCACAAGTTTCTTATCCATTTTTCCAGTCTTCATACTGTAATCAGCTTCCGCTAATTCTAAAATAACTCTTTTTAATTCTTCAAAAGAGAAAAATTTCGTTTGATTCATCGCCAACTTTACACGATACGGATGTACACCAATATGGGAAGCAATTTGATTTTGTCCATAACCGCGTTGTTGTAACTCCTTTACTTGATTCAGCAAACGGAATTGACTTACTAATAATGCGAGTAACTTAATTGGTTCTTCCTGCTGTGTGAATAATCCATCCAAAATTTGCATCGCACCTGCGATATCTTTTTTTACCACTTTTTCTGTCAAAGCAAACACATTTTGCTCAACGGATTTTGGTACAAGTTCCGTCACAAGTTTCGATGTAATT
The DNA here is from genome assembly GCF_036320425.1 of Bacillus nitratireducens. NCBI lineage: Bacteria > Bacillati > Bacillota > Bacilli > Caryophanales > Bacillaceae > Bacillus > Bacillus nitratireducens. Next base: position 544,566 of record NZ_JAUMJO010000003.1, on the reverse strand, counting down.
TCCCCGCCCATACCGACGTATAACGTTAGCTTGTCCATTTCCTTCGCTAACATTGTGACATTACTTCCCACAAGCTCTAATAACAAACTAACAGCCGGGTTATCAATATATACATGTGCCTCTTCCGCACGAGAAACAACCCACTTCTGGACATCTTGCACTTGCATCGCATTCGCTTCTACTACATCCGCTGTTTTCTTTAATAGTTTCGTAATTTTTTTTCGTTCATCTAATTTTTCATAAGGCGCAACGAAAACAAGAATAGAAAAAGGAGAAGGTTCTCCGATATATTCTTCTAAAATTTTTATATTTTGTTCTAATTTTTCTTTTTGTGCCGTTAAAAATAATGGTGATTTTATTAATATAACTTTACGATCTCCAAAGAATGGAAGGGTACGTGCATCCTCAACCACGTCTTCTAAATACGCTTCTTCTAAATCATATGTCACAACATTAAACTCTCGATCTTCCTCTTCAAGTGCTTCCGTTGTAATCAGTTTTATCGTTTCATTTATAAAATACGCTTCCGTTCCATACAGTAAATACAACGGAGCAAACTGTTTCTTTTTAATTTTCTTATGTATATCACTCATACTTTTTCCTACTCCCTAACTTGGCAATATATATTTATACTAATGCCCTAGCTTTTGTTTTACAAGTACAAAGGAACAGGCTTTATAACCCGTCCCTTTATTTATATAAAACGCCACGCAATAAGTCCCGGGTTTCTTATTGGTGTGCGGTAATCACCTTCCCTTTATTATTCACAATAAAAATCCAAGTATAAGTGCCAACTGTTAACATGATTGGAAACGAAAAAATCACGTTACTTAACGAGCTCAAAGTAGGAAAAATACTCGATTTCTCTTCATATATAAATTGTAGATTTTTTTCTGACAATATTTTATACTAAAGTGGAATGTTGGGGAGGGATTCTAAATGAATAATTTTGAACAAAACGTTCAAAGTAAACGCAATGACGCTATTGATTCAGGGGTAGGATTTATCGTCTCATTTGGTTTTTTCGCAACACTTTTCATCATTGCAACTGTTATTAAATTTATCGGTTCTTAAAGGCTGCCGCTTAATGGCAGTCTTCTTTTTTATCTATTATGTGTTTCATCATATGTGATTTTACTGCGAAAGGTTCCTTTTTCCCCTTTAAAAACATAAGAAATAGCACCTTGCTTATCCGTGCGCCATATTTCAATACCATCCTTCTTAAAACCTTCTATAACTTCCTTATGCGGGTGCCCATACCTATTGCGCTCTCCAACTGAAATAATCGCTACACCCGGCTGTACAAGGCTCAAAAAAGGTTCGGTAGATGACGTTTTACTCCCATGATGCGCAACCTTCAAAATGTCAGCCCGCAACTCCGGATATGTTGATACTACAAGCCGTTCACCTTCTTCTTCTAAGTCACCCGTGAATAACCATGTTAACCCTCCTAATTTCGCCCATATTACAACCGAAGAATCATTTTCTCCTTTTTCTTTTCCTTTTGGAGCTAATACAAAAAATTCTGCTTCATTTACTCTCCAGCTCTCACCCTCTCCTACTACACTTACCTTCACTCTCTTTGCTAACGCTTGTTTCTTTAACGCTTTTTCTAATACAGCATCTTGGTCCTTTCTCCCAAATACAACTTCTTTTATAGTAATAGATGATAATAAATCCTGTGCAGCACCTATATGATCCGCATCTCCATGCGTTACAATTAATTTATCAATTGTTTTAATACCTTCCTTTTGTAAAAAAGGAATAAGAATATCATGCCCAACAGAAAATTCATGCTTTTTTTCTTGCCATGCCTCCTTCTTGATATGAAGCGCTCCACCTGTATCAATAAGATAAACCCCTTTATCGTACGGGAGACGAATTAATATCGCATCTCCCTGTCCAACATCAAGAAATGTAATACTCCCACTTTCGCGAAAATATGGTGATACATAATGACACGTACAAATAAAAAGAAATACGCCTACAACCATGAAAAAAATCCTTTGGGATATTCTCTTTTCCCAAAACACCAATATGCTAATAATGCTAAAACAATATATAATCACAAGAATTAAGGGTGTTTGACCGAAAGTAAGGCGGATAAACGGGAAATTTTCACAGTAGCTTAAAAAATTATTAGAAACTGTTAAACATATCGATAATACATATGCAATTCCTTTCGCAAGAAATGGAATGATCGGCATACATAGAAGGATAACAATGCTACAGGGTAATACAAGAATAGATAGAAACGGAACATACAAAAGATTGAGGAAAATACTATAAGGAGAAAAACAACCAAAATGATATAGCAAAATCGGGGTGCTAACGAGCTGTGAAACAACAGAAATATAAATCGTATTTCGGATTGCTCCGTTACTACGCGCTAGTAATATCGGAGCAGATAACAGTAAGGCAAAGCTACCTACAAATGAAAACTGGAATCCAATATTGAAAATAAAATACGGATCGTATATAAGCATACATATAGCCGTTATACTTAATGCATCTAAGCTAGATAAGCGAACAGAACATATGAAAGCTACTAGCAACAATACCCCTGTTATAGAAGCCCTTACGACAGACGGTGATGCACCTGCTATGATCATATACAGAGGAATACAAACTATAAGACATACCGTTGCTCTCTCCTTCGTTACACCACTTCTTAGTAAAACAAAATACATTATAACTATCAGCAATACGATATGCGAACCTGAAATTGCCAACAAATGTATAAGACCAAATTGTTGATATTGTTCTTCTACTTCAAACGACATTTGTTGTCGATCTCCAAATAATAATGCGTTCATAAACGCACCTGACTGTTCCGGAAATATTTCTGTAACTTTCGAGATTGCTTGCTGCCTAAAAAAGAAAATCCACTGCACGAGAGACAACGATGTTCTATGGCATTCAGAAATATCGCTCACATTGAATGTAAAATGTATTTTTTGCTGGTATAAATAATCACGATAATCAAAGGCATGAAAATTCCTGGCAGTTTGCGCTTCTTGCTTCTCCCCTTTAAATGTACATGCTATTCCTGCAAATAATTGGCGCAATTGCTCCTTTTCTGATGCAGATTGAATTTTATAGTTCAACTGTACTATATTCTCATTTTGATCTTTAATTTGAAAAGAAAGGCGATCCCCATTAATAAAAGGTGTATTTTGTATAACACCTCGTGTAACTTCGTAGGACTCTCCTAGAGGCTTATTTTGACTTTGAACATACGTGGTATACATAGCGCCACTAAAACACGCTAACATACAAATGATGAAGGTTATATGAGAGGTACGATACAAATAAAATAAAACATAACTAACGAAACAACAAGCAGTCAACAAATACGACGAGGAAAAGGCAATTGCAATCCCCATTATAAACGAGATTGCAACATAGCCCCATTGTCCCTGCAACTCATATCCACTCCTTATAGCATCATTTTTGCTTTCGTGAATACATGCTGTAATTCTTCCATTGACAAACTATCTTTTTCGAAAGATGAGAATAGTTCTTTTAACTGCAAATGACGCTCTTGCTCCTCTAGCGAGGCAATATCGTATTCTAGCGGAACGTGTTTCACTGTCACATTTGCTTGTTCAAACAACTCTATGGCATACGGATGGTTTTTATAATCCTGTGCATAATAAACTGCTGTAATACCACTTTGAATAATCGCCTTGCAACATTGCAAACAAGGGAAATGCGTAACGTATATTTCCGATTCCTCTGTTTTCACACCAAACTTCGCACATTGCAATAAAGCATTCATTTCAGCATGAATTGTACGAACACAATGATTGTCAATGACATAGCAACCATCGTCTATACAATGCACACCACCTTTAATTGAACCGTTATATCCGCCAGCAATAATTCGTTTATCACGAACGATTGTCGCTCCTACCGCAAGCCTTGTGCATGTACTACGCAAAGATAATAAATGGCTTTGCGTCATAAAATATTGATCCCATGAAATTCGTTCCATATCTTCACCTACTTTTTTGTCTACTTGTAGTGTAGCGAAAAAAGAAAAACTTCGTCAATCTTTTACGGAATAATTATTTGATCTTTTATTTTCTCAAGTGACTTCGTTCCAATCCCGTCAATCTCCAATAAATCTTCTATTTTCTGAAACGGTCCGTGTTCTTCTCGATATTTCAAAATACTTTCCGCTTTCCGGGAACCAATACCTGTTATTTTTTCAAGTTGTTCTTTAGAAGCTGTATTTATTTGTACTTTCCCCTCTTTTTTTGAAGAAGCAGCCCCCTCTTGCACTGGTTCATTTTTGTTAGGAATATAAAGAAGCATTTGATCTTGTACAACTTGTGCCAAATTCACTTTCTTTATCTCTGCATCCGGTAAAAAACCACCTGCTTTTTCAACCGCATCCTTCACCCGCTCCCCTTCCTTCATTTCATACACACCCTCTTTAAAAACAGCTCCTTTTACATCAATTACAATTGTTCTTTTCTGCTCCTTTGTGCCCAATTCTTTCGGTTTCCTTTTCTTCTCCACATCTTTCATTTGAACATCTGTTGTCATAATTGTTTGCTCTGCATGCTGGTTCGTTTTCCAGAAAAAAAGAAAAATTACAGTTCCAATAATAACCACTAATCCCAACCATTTTTTCGGAAAATCCCACATCATTTTACACCTCTAATCATAAATTCATAACATCATTCATATTGTTTAGGAGAAAGCCGTTACGAAGGAGGGATGAAACATTGAACATAGGAATTATAGGGACAGGGAACATGGGGAATATACTAATCGATGCATTTTTAGAAACCCGTGCTGTCAAACCTTCGTGCCTTACTATTATTAATCGGACGCCTGCCAAAGCATATCATATAAAGGAAAAATACCCTTCTGTTCATATAGCCAAAACAATCCAAGAAGTAATCGAACACTCCCAGCTTATTTTCATTTGCGTAAAACCGATAGACATATACCCTATCCTACAAAAATACGCTGAACATTTTTCAGATGAAAAGTGCTTAGTTTCTATTACAAGCCCAATATCTCCATCACAATTAGAAACGCTTATACCTTGCCATATCGCACGAATTATTCCAAGTATTACAAACCGTGCTTTATCTGGCGCATCACTATTTACATTTGGAAATAACTGCTCTGAAGAATGGAAACAAAAACTACATCATCTATTCAAAAAAATTTCTACTCCCCTTGTTATAGACGAAGATATAACGCGCGTTTCATCTGATATAGCAAGCTGTGGCCCTGCTTTTTTTAGTTATTTATTACAATGTTTTATTAACGCTGCTGTAGATAAAACGAATATTACACATGAAGAAGCCACTACTTTAGTAAGTGAAATGGTCATTGGAATGGGGAAATTACTTGAAAAAGAAATTTTTACATTACCTACTTTACAAGAAAAGGTATGCGTTAAAGGCGGTGTTACAGGAGAAGGTATTCGCATTTTAGAAGAGCACGTTGGGGATATGTTTCATAAATTAATCGAACGGACACATGAGAAATTTGATGAAGATTTAAAGTGCGTTGAGCAGCAATTCAATAAACACACATAATAAATACGCCATCGTAATTCCAAATCCTTTAATTAATAGTTATCTTTTTCATGCTACATTTTCACTAAAACTAGCATTTTTACACTTTACACATATCTTCTTTTTATTTTTCTAGAACTAAAACTACATCTTTTCTATAAAACAAAAGCAACCTTAGCGGTTGCTTTTGTTTTATCCATTCTTCTTCGCCATAAAAAAGATGCGCTCTGTTTGTTCTGTAACTTCAAGTCGCTCAAAGTCACCAGTCACGCGAAGCACTGTAAAACCAGCTTCTTCAAGCCATTTCGTTAGCTCTTCAACCTGATATGCACGTTGCACGTGACATTCGTCAAAACGATGATACACTTCTTCTTCTGGATCTTGAACAAAGAATGTTAAATCATGTTCCACACTATCTGATTCTTCTCCAGGGAAGCAGTTCCAAATAAGTGATATTTCTTCGCCATTCACTGTGTACGTTTCATTTTGAAATACATGATGTATTTTATATAAAGAATGTACATCGAATAAAAACAAGCCATCTTGACGTAAATGGTGGAAAACTCTTCTAAATGTTTCTTGTACTCCATCTTCTTGCAATACATAATTTAATGAGTCACAAAAGATTGTCACACAATCGAATTCACCAGGAACATCAAGTTCTCTCATGTCTTGTTGGTAAAAAGGAATAAAGTAACCTTCTCCCCCCAATTTTTGCTGTGCGACAGTTAACATTTCTTCCGAAAGATCTACACCAATCAAATCATAACCTTTTCGCACAAGCGGAAGTGTTACGTTACCAGTTCCACATGCTACGTCAAGAATTTTTGCCTCTTTCATAGATGCCTGTTGCAAACTTTCCTCTGTGAATTCCACCCATTTATCATAAGGGACATCATTCATCAGTTCGTCATACAGCAAAGCAAATTGTTCGTATTTCATTGATCTAGCTCATCTGCAATATCTTCACGCGGCACATCGCCCCATAGACGCTCTAAATTATAGTGATTACGCTCGTCTTTATGGAATACATGAGCAACCACATCACCAAGGTCTACTAAAACCCAACGCGCTTCATCAAAGCCTTCCATACGTTGTACGTTAATTTCGAACTCATGTGCCTTCGCTTTAATTTCACGTGCAATTGCTTGCACTTGCTTGTCTGAATTTCCGTGACAAATAATAAAATAGTCTGCAATCGGTGAAATACCTTGCATATTTAGTACAACCATATCTTCTGCTCTCTTATCATCAGCTGCTTTTGCCGCTAATACTAATAACTCTTTATCTTTCATTTATTAATTTCCTCCTTGATAACTGCATTGTATGTTTGGAATGTTAATGGATAAATCGTTTGATCTTTTTCCATTAAAAATTGAATTGTCCGCTTTAAAGCAAACAGTAAAGCTTGATTTATATCTTTATATGCGAGTTTCCTCGCTTCTTCCACACCAGGAAACTTACGTCCTGGTTCAATGTAATCTGCTACATAAATAACTTTATCTAACATTGTCATTTTTTCATGACCACTTGTATGATATGTAATAGCTTGTAGAATTTCAGGATCAGTAATGCCTACTTCTTTTTCTACTAAGTATGCCCCAACAGGTGCATGCCATAACTCTTTGTTATAGTGCAGTAGATTCTTCGGCAAATCTTCTCTCTTGATAATCTCTTCCATTTCTGGAATCGCTCTACATTTTGCATAATCGTGAAATATAGCAGCCATCTCTGCCTTTTTTTCATCTACATCATATAACCTAGCAAGTTCAATCGCTGTTTCCATTACACCAACCGTGTGTATATAACGTTTTTCATGCATTTGTTGTTTGACAATGCTAAGTGCTTCCTCACGATTCATACAACCCATTCCTCTCGATATATACCTGTACTTTTTCGGGGAGTAAATATTTGCACGTTTTCTTCGTCATATATCTCTCACGTAACAAAGAAGAAGAAACTGCAAACTCCGGAATTTCCACTTTCACGATATCATAAGGCGTATGTAATGTATAACCTGGTCTTGCAACTCCAACGAAAGTCACAAGCTTAAGTAACTTTTCAATGTTATACCACTTCGGCAAATACTCAACCATGTCTCCGCCAATAATAAAGTGAAACTGCACATCCGGATACTTTTCCGTTAATTGTACCATAGTGTCGTACGTATAAGATGGGCCTTCTCTGTCTAGCTCTTCTAAACAAATTGAAAAGTATGCTTCTTCCTCAGTCGCTATTTGCAGCATGTTTAATCGACTTTTCACACTCGTAATGTTACGTCCTTGCTTGTGCGGTGGAATTTGATTCGGTAAAAACCATACCTCTTCCAACCCTAAAGCATGATACACTTCATTTGCAATTAACAAATGCCCATTATGAGGTGGATCAAACGTGCCACCAATAATGCCAATTTTTCTCAAAAGAAACGCTCCTTCCTTTTACATACAGCAACTCTCCCCATAAATTTTCGAAGAGAGTCTACTGTTAATAAAAGTTCAATTGGTTTCACTTTCTACATATCAAGCGTCCACTACGAAATAACTCACGTATACCTTTTATCGTGGAAGCTTAATTTGCTTATTTTCTCTAGATTCTTTATATAAAACAATTGTGCTTCCGATTACTTGAACGATTTCAGCTCGCGCACCTTGTGCAAGCTCTTCTGCAACTTCACGACGATCAAATTCACAGTTTTGTAATACGCTCACTTTAAATAGTTCACGAACTTCTAATGCTTCTCCAATTTGTTTCACCATATTTTCATTTACGCCGCCTTTTCCAACTTGAAAAATCGGTGTTAAATGATGTGCCTTTGCACGTAAAAATCTTTTTTGTTTTCCTGTTAACATATAATTAGCCTCCAAGCTCTCTCATTACTAATTGTTTCATTCTATCAATATTCGGCACACACCCTGTCCACATTTCAAACGCAAGTGCTCCTTGATAAACGAACATATCGATTCCATTTTGAATTATTGCCCCTTGCTCTTTCGCATCGCCTAAAATTTTCGTCTCAAATGGATTATAAATAATATCAGAAACAATCGCTCCTTTTTTCAATGAACGAATTTCGAGCGGCGTATGCTCAACATGTGGATGCATACCTATCGTTGTTGTTTGAATGATAATATCATATTCCCCTTGAGCTTTTGCTGCGTGTTCTAGCGATAGAGCATGTGAATTAACATTTGCCAAACATCCAGCGACAAGATTCTCCGCCTTATCTCTCGTACGATTAGCAATATCAATTGCTTTCACACCTACATCTGCAAGTGAGAAATAAATAGCTCGACTAGCACCGCCTGCACCGAGCAATAAAATACGTTTCTCTTGAAGCGGCTCTTTACTAATTGACTGTAAGGCACGAACAAAACCAATTCCATCCGTATTATACCCAATCAATTTTCCATCTCGATGAACGACCGTATTTACTGCACCGATTTGCTCTGCTAGCGGGGCAACTTCATCTAGATACTCCATAATTGCAACTTTGTGCGGAGTTGTTACATTAAACCCTGAAATTCCTAATGCTTTTAAACCTTTTACTGCTTCCCCTAACGCTGCTTCTTCTACAAGAAACGCGTGATAGTGGGCATCCATATTCAAGTGTTCAAATGCATCGTTATGCATAACAGGTGATAATGAATGTCCAATTGGATTTCCGATTACACCATATAATTGTTTCATAAATCCCTCTCCATATTAAATTAAAGATTTACGCAATGAAACACTTACTCCTTTTGGTACATGAGCAACAATTTTCGCTCCTGATTCATTTACAGTAACCCAGCCCAACCCAGAGAATACAACGTCCGTTTTCGGCTCACGAATATTAAATTCATATTTCACAAACTCAGGCATATTTTCTAATTCTTCTGGTGTCGGTGGATTCAATAATTCTCCAGCGTGTCTTTCGTACAATTCATCAGCCTTTTCAAGCTTTGTACGATGGATTGTTAAACGGTTTGAGAAATGACAAGTGAATGCACGACGGCCCCCACTTACATAATCAAATCGTGCTAATCCACCAAAGAATAATGTTTGCTCTTCATTTAATTGGAATACCATTGGCTTAATTTCTGTAGTCGGTGTAATAAGCTTTAAGCTTTGTTTCCCAACATAATGTGCCATTTGATGATGATTAATAATACCTGGCGTATCAAATAAAGAAGATTCTTCGTCTAATGGAATATCAATTAAATCAAGTGTTGTTCCTGGGAAATGTGATGTTGTAATTACATTCTCAGTCTCATCACTAAACTCTTTAATCATACGATTAATAAATGTTGATTTACCAACATTCGTACATCCAACAACATAAACATCTTTACCTTCGCGGTAATACTCAATTGCATCCGCAAGTTCAGTGATTCCTTGCCCTTTAGCTGCACTGATCAAAAAGACATCTTCTGGTTTTAAACCAAGTTGCTTTGCACTATAGCGCATCCAATGTTTTACTTTATCATGTTTAACTGACTTTGGAATTAAGTCAGCCTTATTCCCAACAAGTAATACTTTATTATTCCCTACAAAACGATGTAAGCCCGGTAACCAGCTACCATTGAAATCGAAAATATCTACGATCTTGACCACTAGTGCGTCCGATTGTCCAATTCCGTTCAAAATACGAAGGAAATCATCATCTGTTAAAGATACATCTTGAATTTCGTTATAATGTTTCAAACGAAAACAGCGTTGGCAAATTACTTGTTCTTTTTCTAAAGATGATGCAGGAGCGTATCCTACTTCATTTTTATTTTCTGTTTGAATTTCTACACCGCAACCAATACATTTAATTGTTTCAGTCAAACTTTATTCCTCCCAATTAATTAAGCCTTTTTTCTTCATGTTTCTCATAATTCTTCGTTCAATTTTTCGATTAAAGCGTGTTACCAATCCGTCTGTTTGCGCTACTGGTACAACTAAAATTGTATGAAGTCCCACACGATTCCCACCGAGCACATCCGTTAGTAACTGATCTCCAATTACTACAACTTCATCTGGTTGTAAGTGCATCTCGTTTATTGCGCGCTTAAAGGCACGAACAAACGGTTTACGTGCACTATGAATAAACGGAATACCTAATGGGTCAGCGAAGTCTTTAACGCGTTGCTCGTTATTATTTGAAACGACCGTTACTTGAATATCATTTTCTTTCATTTTCAAAAACCACTCTTCAAGCTGTGGTGTTGCGTTTGGACGATCCCATTCAATTAAAGTGTTATCTAAATCAGTGATAACTCCTTTAATTCCACGCTTTTTCAAATCTTCTGGTTGAACATGATATACATTTTTCACATATTCATTTGGTAAAAATAACTTCAATTTCTTTCACCTCTTTGAGGATTTTTCATAAAATTTTTCGACAACATTTTTCGATAGATAACCTGTGGATAAACTTGTACACACTTTCCACATTAATTTTTCAGTTAATTTGGAATTTACTAACAATCTATACACATTTTATCCACTGAGGTATGTGGATAACCTCTTGTTTGTGACTGTCATATTTTTTTGGTACATTAAATGCAACAACGAATCAATCCTTATATTATTAGGAGGTGACTCACCTTGAAAACAAAACATATGGAACAGTTATCTACTGAGTTACTCACTGAGTCTTATTATAAAGCAAAAGAACTAAAATTAAATCCCGACTTCATTTTACTTATAAAACAAGAAATTATTCGGCGCTCGTTAGAGGACAAGCTCGTCAGATCTTCTTGAGTACATATAGATTGCTGATTGACCTGTAAAAAGAGCCATCCTGCGATGGCTCTCGAATAAACAAGTACTCCCATCTAGGGGATTTCTTCATTAAGCATCTTTGTCCATATTTCTTAATTAGAGCTTCATAAGTATATTATAAAATCTTTTCTTTACTTATGAGATAATCGTGTTGCAATTTTTTCGCCCAGACGCAACTCTTGTCCACTTGTCAATTCCTGCACTACTTCAATCATATCTTTTTCAAATAATAAAACAACTGTTGAACCAAATGTAAAGTATGCCATCTCTTCACCTTTTTGAACAGTACTTCTTTCATGAAGGAGCTCAATACTATTAACAAACATGGCACCTACTTTTACAAGCGCCATATGTTCACCTTCACTATTTACTTCTGTAACAGAGCGATAATTTTTTGACAATGGTTCTTTCCCATACTCCATACCCGCTGCATTTACCGGATATGATTTTCTGCCAAGTACAAATCTTTCAGTGACAGAGCCAGAGAGCGGACTATGAATACGATGATAATGACTTGGACTCAAATAAATTACCATGTATGTACCGCCTGCATATCGCTTTGCACGCTCTTCATTACCTAGCATATCCACAATTGAATAACGCTTTCCTTTTATATCAAATGTTTTTGTATCCTCAATAGGACCTTGATCAGCAAAAACACCATCAACAGGACTAACGATACTCGATGCATCTGCATCAATACTACGCTTTCCTTCTTTTAACCTACGCGTAAATAAATCATGCAATGTTTGATATTCCTTTAAACCCTTTTCCATCTCATCTTGATTAATTTGAAAAACTTTCGCATACGATGGAATAATGATAGAGCTCAAACGAGATTGTGCAAATTTACGTAATATATAAGAAGTAAAACGACCATTTGTAAGTTCAATCATAAGTCGATATAATGTACGTCGCAAATTACGAAACCTCCTAACCAGTCTATAACTTAAGTTTCTCCTTCTTTTCTCTCTATATCATATGTAGAATTGGTTCTTATTCCCATATATAGCATGGAGCCGTCTCGTTATACATGAAGAAAAACTAAGTATAATTTTTATTCTTAAATTGTTTAGCACCTTCTAATATTACAGATAGAACCCGCCATTTTCAACAGTGAACATGTATTTCTTCTTAGAGCAGCTCGTTTTCTTTCCTTTTTACAGAAGAAAAGACAGCCGCTTTTGAAATACGGTTGCCTTTCCTATACTCTATTCTTTCGCTTTCTTCTCTTTCTCAGCCCGCACAAATTCATGGAACATTTTCATTAAAGCACGCTTTTCAATTCGCGATACGTAGCTTCTTGAAATACCGAGTGCCTTCGCAATCTCCCTCTGTGTTTTCTCTTTATCAAGCCCTAGTCCAAAACGCTTCACAATTACTTCTTTCTCTCGTTCGTCTAAAATATCGATATACTCTTTAATCTTTTCTAACTCCATACTAAGCTGAATCATATCAATTACATCTTCAGATTCTGACTTTAATATATCAATAAGCGATATTTCATTGCCCTCTTTATCTTGCCCGATTGGATCATGAAGTGAAACATCTTTTTTCGTCTTCTTCAGCACACGTAAATGCATCAAAATTTCATTTTCGATACAGCGTGCTGCATACGTCGCAAGCTTAGTTCCTTTCCCTGCAGAATAACTCTCGATCGCTTTAATGAGCCCAATTGTACCAATTGAAATTAAATCTTCTGCATCTTCACCGGTGTTTTCAAATTTCTTAACGATATGAGCTACAAGCCGTAAATTATGTTCAATTAAAAGATTTCTCGCTTGAGCATCACCTTGCTCCATTAACTCTAAGTACTTTCTCTCATCGTCTGATGATAACGGCTGCGGAAACGCATTGTTCTTCACATAAGAAACAAAGACAAACACTTCTCGAACCATATATCCAATTGCGGCGAATAGACTCAAACCTTTCACCTCCGCCAAAATAGTGGTCTTTATTATGTGTATGTGGGCGTGAGGTTGTTTGTGTCTGTACGATATAAATATGGAATCCTTAGCTTTTTGTCGAACGAAATAAATCTTTCATACCTTGAATGACTTTTCCAATGCATTACAAATTGTAGCAATAATTTTTATTTACAAAAAAAAGACAAAAAACTGAAACAATTAGTTCATACGAATTTCACATGAATCTATTACTATAGGAATTGTACATAGTGAACTTACTAACAACTGCGTTTATTAATATATAAAATTTCATTTGAAAGGAGTTGAAAAGATGAAAACTAAATATCGCTTTATGATCTCATCATTTGCTGCTTGCGCCTACATGATTTGGTGTTTAGTATAATAACAACTTCACTTGTAAATAAGAAAAGGTGTGTATAGAAATGGAATATAACCAATCAACAGTTAACTACTGGAAAGCTTTTGTATTACCTTATACATTCGCTTTAGAAGAGTTAAAAACTAAATTTGAAATTATGAACCGGGAAGCTCAATTTTTAGAAGACTACAACCCGTTTGAACATATAAAAACAAGACTTAAACAACCCGAAAGTATCATTAGGAAGCTTGAGCGTAAAAACTTATCACCAACAGTTGAAAATGCTCAAACACAATTACAAGATATTATTGGCATCCGTATTACATGTTGCTTTGTAGAAGATATTTACCATTTAAAAGAAGTTATTGAAAATCGTGGAGATATGGAAATTGTAGAAGTAAAAGATTATATTGCTAATCCAAAAGGAAATGGCTATAAAAGTTTACACATGATAATAAAATATCCATTGTCACTAAATTCTGGTACGAAAGATGTCTTTGCAGAAATTCAATTACGTACTCTTGCCATGGACTTTTGGGCAAGTTTAGAACATAAACTTTACTACAAATATGAAGGAAACATACCTGACTATTTGAGGGATGAACTACACGATGCTGCTATGAAAGCTGAAGATCTTGATAATAAGATGGCAACAATCCGTCAAGATATTGATGACATTGAAGCATGTTCAAATCAAATTTTATTACCACTATAAAAAGGTTCTCTTTTATGAGAATCTTTTTTATCCCGATTGGTGAAGGCTAATAATCAGTGGGGTATGGACAATTCCCCCACTGATTAAAGTTTCACTTTATTTCTTCTCTATCGTACGAACCTCTTCAATCTTCCACCCTTCTTCTTCTTTTCCAAGTGCGTACTGTACTCTTTTCTGAAGAGTAACTCCTCCATCTACTTCTTTTTCCTCCGTTTCAACAATAACAAGCCCCTCCTTAAGAACTTTCATATTCATATGTTCCAATTCAATTTTCTTACTCCCTTTTTGAAAAGCTGCTTCTTTTTGTGTTCTTAAGTCTTCAGCACTAGGCATCTTCTTTGAAAACAACTCCATATGTTCAGCAAGATTTTTTTCATTCGTCGTCCGTACAAATGCCTCAATAACATCTTGAATGGATTTCTCTTCTTCTTTCGTTATATGTACCTTTTCCTCAGTTTTTTTAGCAGATTTTTGTTCTATATTATTCCCTTGAGATTGACATCCAACTAGCAATAATACGAATACTAGAAGGAATCTTAATTTCCCTAAAAAAATTCTCATCTTTCCATCTCCTAAAAAGAAAAGTGAGGCATTTCGCCTCACTTTAGTTTATAATTAGCGTCTTCCTTTATTTGGATCGCCGCCGCCAACAATGTCAAAGACACGTTTCGCTATATTTGTATTCTCTTGAACGCCAGAGAATAAGTATTTACCTGGTCCGAATGCATATACGTTCACATCTTCACCTGTATGTCCACCTGTTGTCCAACCTGTAACTGAACGCTTATTGAAGATATCTTCAATTGCATTATCAATCTTTGTTACATCTTTTGATGGAGCGATATCATTTACAGCTTTAATTTCTTCTGGTGTTAATTGTAGATCAATATACTTTTTCAATGTTTCTTCTACATTTGCACCTTTTACAATCTCATTTGCCATAAAGTCTGGCGTACGTTTCGCAGCTTTAATCGGATCTACTTTAAAGTTATACTCACCATTCGCACCTAAAGATAATCCGCCAGTAGCATGGTCTGCAGTTGCAACAACTAATGTGTTCTTATCTTTTTTTGCAAACTCAATTGCTGCTTTAAACGCTTTTTCGAAGTCTTCCATTTCACTCATTGCACCGACAATATCATTATCATGTCCAGCCCAATCAATTTGACTACCTTCGACCATTAAGAAGAAACCATTTTTATTTTTGTTCAAGCGTTCAATTGCTGTATTTGTCATCTCTTCTAATGAAGGTGTTTTATCAGTACGGTCAATCATTTTGTCTAAACCACCTGGTGCAAATAAACCAAGAACTTGATCACTTTTATCATTTAATAATTGATTACGATCTGTTACATAACTATAACCAGACTTCTTAAATTCTTCTGTAAGATTGCGGTCTTTTCTAACAAAGTTATTTACGCCACCGCCAAGCATCACATCTATTTTATGCTTACCTTTAATTTTCTCATCAAAGTAATCATTTGCAATTGCGTCCATATTTTTACGACTAATATCATGTGCACCGAATGCAGCTGGTGTTGCATGCGTAATTTCAGAAGTTGCAACGAGTCCCGTTGACTTCCCTTTTTCTTTCGCTTGCTCAAGCACTGTTTTCACTTCAGCTTTATCATTATCTACTGCAATAGCTGCATTATATGTTTTTATACCTGCTGACATCGCAGTAGCTGCCGATGCAGAGTCTGTAATATTTTCATGTTCATCTTCTGGATATGTTTTTTGTGTTCCTACAAGATGCTTATCGAATTCTGTAGATTCCATCTCAAATGTTTTTGGATTATCTTTCATATAACGATGAGCTGTCATATATGAAGGCCCCATACCGTCCCCAATTAATACAATGACATTTTTAATTTTTGCATTGTTTCCGTTCTCATCTGCATTAACCTCACTAGAACGCGTAAAATTCCATGTTGCTACCGAAGTAACTGCTAACGACGCCACAACTGCAAATGGCCATGCTTTTTTTACAAACTTTTTCACTGTCTTGTCCCCCTAATTAGGTTATTCATTTCCCACTATTAAATTTAATAGAAGACTGTTAAGAGAAAATGAGTTATATGTAAATTTTTTGTTAACTTATGTAAATTTCAGTTATAATTTGTATAAGTTTGTCTTTTCATATCAAGCATACTCCCCTTTACAAAGATAAATATAAACATGTTGGATTTCTTTTAATACGAACCTATTATTTTACATTTCGTAATATTATTCTTATTTTTTCTAATTTAAATAGAAATATGGTGAACTTTATGAAAACAGTAAAACTAGACGAATCTTTCATTCCATCCTTACTCTCTCTTTGCGAATCAGTTGGGTGGTTACAGCATGCGAGTTTTATGAAAGAGCAATTCCATATGTACCTTTCCATTGGCACAGTTTTTGGCTATGTGCATGAGAATAAACTTATTGCAGCGGGCGGGGTCTTTTCATTTGCCCCTGGATTTTCTTCTATCGGTATGTTAATCGTGCATCCTGATTTTCAAAGAAAAGGAATTGGCCGTATTTTGTTAAACAATAGCTTAAAAGTAATTCACCCATCGCTCCCTATTACGCTCATTGCAACAAAAGCTGGCGAACCCTTATATGAATCTTATGGATTTCAATCAATAACAACCATTCATCGTTTCGAAAAACAAGCGACTTACAAAAATACAAATTTTGTTCCCATAAAACAAATTCAGCAGACTGATGCTCAATCTCTAATTTCTCTTGATCAAACTGCGACTGGTGCAGATCGTTCTAAGCTTTATTTATCACTACTATCGAGAGCAACTTACTCCTTTAAAATAGAGCGGGATAATCAAATAGATGCTTTTGCTTTATGCATACAAAAAGGAGATGTACTATGTATCACTCCACTTATTTCAAAAAAAGAAAAAGACGCTATTCAATTATTAGAAATGATTTGTAAATCCTGGAATGGGACGATACGCATTGATGTTCCCCATTCACAATTTATTTTTCGCCAATTTCTTCAAACAGCAAATTTCCATGAAACACTTCTTTCACCTCTTATGATAAAAAATGGGGATCAACTTCCTGGAAATCGTAATATGCTATTTGCTATGATAGATGCAGCGTTATGTTAGAAAGGGGACACCTAATTGAAGCGATTTAGCTATTTTATGGTAGGTTGTCTTACTCTTACACTATTAGTAGGATGTAGTGCAGCAGAAAAGCCAGTAGAACAAGTAAAACAAGTTAAAAATACACTTACAGCGAAACTAGCTACCGAGGAAAAAATGGTAGAGATAGATGGTCAAACGATTTACTTTAAAAAGATTGGTGATAAAAAACCACCTTTACTTATGATCCATGGATTTGGAGGATCATCCGATGGTTTTCAAAAAATTTACTCCGATTTAGCAAAAGATCATACGATTATTTCTGTTGATGCTTTAGGATTCGGACGTTCCTCTAAGCCGATGGATTTTTATTATTCTTTCCCAACTCATGCAAATTTGTATTATAAGCTAATGAAAAAACTAGGATATGAATCATTCGCAATACTGGGACATTCGATGGGGGGAGAAATTTCTCTTAATTTAACATATTTATACCCTGAAGCGGTTACCCACCTTATTTTAACTGATGCTACAGGCGGCCCTCATACGCTCGTTAATAAACAAGGTTCACCAAAACCAAAGTTGTCGACTGATTTAAGTACCGTTTCTTCTATTGCAGATTATGATGAGAGCAAAGTTAAATTCAAGCGTAATGATGAAGAGCACTATAATAAAATGAAATTATGGCCTAGACGTCTTCAAATCAATGCAAATGAAATTAAACAACCAACTTTAATTATATGGGGAAGAAATGATAGTAGCGTTTCTTGGAAAGAGGGAGAAACTTATCATCAATTCTTAAAAAATAGTACTTTCCATATTATCGAAAAAGGTTATCACGCACCATTTCGTCAAGAGCCACAAGAATTTGTAGGGTATGTAAAAGATTTCTTCGAGAAAAATCCTATAAGTGCTGAAAAATAAACGGGTATCTCATGTTGAGATACCCGTTTTCATATATTAAGCAGCTTGCTTTTGGCGTTTTTGAGTTTTTGATCCTAGTACTTTTGGAATAATGAAGCCATCAACTCCAATTTTCCCAGCATTCATACCAGAAACAAGAACGAACATCGATAAAATAACCATTTCAGGGTTCACACCAATTGACCCACTAAACATATAGGAAAAGTTCATTAGAAGGCCGAAAAAGACCGCTGTTTTTGTTAAACAGCCTACAATTAAACCAATTCCGACTAAAATTTCTCCCCACGTCACAAGTGTATTAAATAAATCAACGTTTGGAATTGCAAAATCTTGTAAAAATGATGCCCACCAAGATTGAACAGCTGGTTGTGCTCCTTTAGATTTTTCAATTGCACCTTGTAAATAACCAGTTGCATCGAATCCTTTTCCTTGTAGTTTACCGATTCCAGCCATTACCCATGTGTAACCAAGATACACTCGAACTATCGCTAATACAAAAGAAACTGCTTTGTTTTCTCTTAAAAATTGAATAATCATATCTTCCTCCTAAAGTTGTAATTAAGTCAGTTACAGATAATATAATAACATTAGTTACTTACTTTTGAAATGTTAATTATGAATATTTTGTGACATACATAAAAACATTAAATACTAACGTTTATATAGTAACTTTTATTACCCGCAAAAACTTGAACATATCATACCACAAGTGATAATCATTTTCATTGAAGAAAATGTAAAAAAAATGTGAGTTAAATGTGAAACGCATTCATTCGAATATAGAACAAATGCGTTTCATGTTGCTTATATACTCGAAATGTACATGTCTCCTCATCGATTAATCTCGCTTCTCGAACAGCTTCTCATAACGTTTTGTTATGGTTAATAAGCCTGTAAAATAAGCGTATTGTAAACATAAGTGCTAAATTTCCACCTACATAATCTATCGATCTAACATACGATTTTGCATCATTATGCAAAATCGATTCTACTAGCTTCAGCTCCCCAAACTTACACCAATCGTTTACAATATGTATAATATGCAATTCTGCATATTACCTAATTTTCGCTACGCCAAAGTATACCCTCTGCTCATTTAAGTCGTACACATTTCTCCCTAACTCTTCCATTACAAATCCCCCCTCCTATAAGTCCATTTCATATATACCCGTTTCTTGTAAAAAATCAGCTCTAGTTAAAGCGACTTTCTGTAAATATTGCCTATACGCTGTAATTGTTCCATCATGTGAAACGATACAAATTTTTTCTGCTTTTAACTGATAGCACCAGTGCAGAAATTCATCTACTATTTGCTGAAATTCCTTCTCCGAGATGATATTGACCCCCTCATTCCATAACAATTCATTTGTACTTTTTTCTAACAAAAAATGCGGAAATAAATTTTTTATTATCTTTCGATCTAACAATTGATCGCATGGCAATGTTTTGGCGGATTCCCGATAAGGAAAAATACGCGGGGATATATATGGATGAACAATTTTTTGACAAGCAACTTCCGCACTCCATATTGTCGCAGTTTGTAAAGTTCGAAGTGTAGGACTAACGATTAATATATCCTTTTCTTGTAATGGTACATCGCACTGAAGCAATTTTGCCTGCTTCTTTCCCACACCCGTCAATGACGGATTCACCGCTTGTAAACTTAATGGTAAATCTTTCGTATGCTCGCCTTCACCATGCCGAACAAAGACAAGTTTCATTCTCCTCTTCCTCTCACTAGAAAATGGTCTCACATATCTCTTCCCTATTTTTTTCTTTACTCCTGTTATTTTAAAAAGCAGAATGTAAAAAGTATTTGACATCAACATTTGGAAAACATTACAATTATATATGTAAAAAACTTTTTACAACAAGGGGAGGAATACAAATATGAAATGGATTATCATCTTTATCGGAATAATCATATGGGGATACATAAATGGCTTTTTTATTAGTGATAAGACTGCTAATCCTTGGATTACAGATGATGAACGTAAAACGAAAATTAAGCAAAAAGCAATTATCGCAAGCTGGTCCGGTGTTTTCATATTTTGTATCATGAACCTCTTAAACAAATGGTTAGGTTTAGGAACGAGCGATACATCACCTTATTTACCAGATCCTGTCGCAACTATTTTTAAAGAAAATGTAGAGTTACAAATTTTACTCATGTTATTCATTACGTATGGACTATTTTACTTATACTACCGAAGAAAACTAAGCGCTTAACTTTTATCTCATGATTATCCTCCTAAATGGTTATAGTAATTAGGACGCAATGAAAAAAGGAGAGATATAAAAATGAGTAACTCAAATGACTTTTTAGATACATTACATGAAAAACAAGCAAAAGATGAACAAAATAGAAAGCGCCAAGGGAACGGAAACCCTGCGAAAAAAAAGCCAAATAAAACACATAAATAACATTCAAAAACCTGCCTAAAAATTATATTTTAGGCAGGTTTTTTACTCATCTTTAACCGAAAGGACATCTTCCCAATTCCATTTCTCATAATACCACTCTGGCACATCTATATTTTCAATCCACTTCTTTTCATATTTCCCATTGCTATGAGCAAGCCATGCATCAGCTTTCTTACGATTCGAACGGATCCACATTAATTGGTTACTCTTCTTAATAAAAATAGGATTATAATCACCTTGGCTATTAGGTGGCTTTGTAATTTGATGTTGTTCATCATTTATACTATTTATCTCATATAAAGATGGCAGTGGTCTTTTTTCTAGAGGTAAAGATAAATCTGCTTCCTTTACCCTTGAAATGATAATTACATTATCGTTCTTCCATGTGAAATCCCAATCAACATATCCTTTTGGAGTAAATGTGTTCTGCTGTAATGCCGGCAGTTCTTTTACTTTTAAATGTTTATTCTCTAATGCAACTCTCCCGCTTCCTTCAATATAGGCTAATATATTTTTTGATGGCGCCCATTTGAACCATTGTGTGTTTAACAACATTTGATCTATATTTTCAAAACGACTGCCATCTGCTCGTATTAAACACAGTGTATTACTATCAGCTGACCACGAAGCTGTTGGCACCGCTAAAAATGAGATCCATTTTTGGTCTGGTGACCACTTAAATCCACTTGCGACTAACGCTAAAAAATCATCGTGCTCATTTGGTAATGCATATATATGTTTCATTTTGTGCGGATTCATATTTGCATCCTTTTGTATTTCATATAACTGAGCACCTGTCCATCCTGTTGGAAGCAAGTACGCTTCAGAGGAAACAAAAAACCTCTGTCCGTCTGGGTACCAAGCATAATCCCCTACACCATTGGCTACATTTTCAAAATCGGCAATCTTTTTTTCTGCATCAAATGTATTTAATGTACCTGTAAATATAAATGCAATTATATTCTCTGTTGGTGACCATTGATAATTCGATGCTTCTGATTGAGATGGTGTAACTTTCTTTCCATCTTTCAGCCGATACAGTTCAAAATGATTTCGCTTCTTTCCTTTTGCATATGCAAGCCATTCTCCATTATGTGACCATTTCGGCCCTGTTATGTACTCTCCTTTTGTAATTTGTTTTTCTTTCTCACCGACTTTAATCCATAGATTATGATTACGAATAAAGGCAACTTTCACTTCATTATTTTCTGCGCCTTTAATCGAACTGGAACAGAAAAAAAGGCACAAGATCATGATTACACTTACTATAAACCTTTTCATATAGCACCCCCATTTTCCATCTTTAGCATTCCTCATATTCCGCTTACTATATACAAATTTTACCCATTCGACATAATCCCAAAAAATTTCCCAAGAAATTTTCAATTCAAAGAGGATTGGTATGAATTATGTCGAAAATACAGTTTAGCCAACATTCGTCTTTGTATTTAATGATAAAAATGTAAGATGACTTTTCGGAATATTGGCACTTTTTATTAGGGGGAGTTTCAATGAGAAAAACTACATCTACACTATTAAGTATGGCGCTCGTCTTTTCAAGTTTTGGAGCTTTAAGCGCCCATGCTGAGTCACTGCAACAAGAGAAGCAATTTAGTCCACAGTTAAAAGCGAATATTGAACAATGGGGCGAAAATAAAATCGCGCAAAATGTTGAAACAAAAACATCAAAAGAAATTTCAGTCATTGTAGAATTGCAACATGCTCCACTCGCTTCACAAAGTAACATTCAGCATGCTCCGGACCTAAAAAATAGCAATGTGCAATCATACCATGCACAACTAAAAAAGGCACAAGAGGATACAACAAAAAAAATTAAAGAAAAAGCACCGAAGGCAACGATAAAAGAAACATATAGTACATTATTTTCTGGGTTTTCTATTTCTATCCCAGGAGATCAAATTGCTGCTTTAGCTTCTTTACCTGAAGTAAAAGCAATTTATCCGAACCTAACATATAAATTACATGAGACATCAAAAAGCGCTACTAACGAAGAAGCACCAAATATCGGCGGACCGACAATTGGTGCACCTGAAGCATGGAATTTAAAAGATCCAACTGGCAAACCCCTTGATGGAAAAGGAATGAAAGTTGCTATTATCGATTCAGGTGTAGACTATACCCATCCTGATTTACAAGCAAATTATATTGGTGGCTACGATACAGTTGATGAAGATAATGATCCGATGGATGGAAACGTCCACGGTACCCATGTTGCTGGAATTATTGCTGGTAACGGAAAAATAAAGGGAGTTGCTCCTAATGCTTCTATACTCGCTTACCGCGTCATGAATGATGGTGGTACTGGTACGACCGAAGATATTATTCAAGGTATTGAGCGCGCTATTCAAGATGGTGCCGATGTTTTAAATCTATCTCTCGGTCAAGATTTGAATGTACCTGATCAACCTGTAACAATGACGTTAGAGCGCGCAGCAAAACTTGGTGTTACTGCGGTCGTCTCAAATGGAAATGATGGACCAAAACCTTGGTCTGTTGACGCTCCTGGTAACGCAAGTAGTGTCATCTCTGTTGGAGCATCCACTGTTTCTATTCCATTTCCAACATTCCAAGTAGCTGGTTCCAATAAATCTTACCAAGGATTACCGTTATCAAAAGCAGACTTCCAAGTAGGAAACGATGCTCAGCTTGTCTATGTTGGCTACGGTAATTCAAGCGATTACGCTAAACAAGATGTGAAAGGGAAGTTTGCCCTTGTTTTACAAGGAACTTCGAGCGCATTAGTAAAAGCAGAACAAGCGAAACAAGCTGGCGCTCTCGGCGTGCTACTCATTTCTAACGAAAAAGAAATTGATCTTATGCCCGAATATTTTGGACGTGCAGATATAGCTCTCCCAGTTATGCAACTATCCAATACAAATGGCGAAGAGTTGAAAAATTTAATTACAAAACGAAAGAAAAATATAAAAATTGGGCAACCAAAGCAAACAGAACTTATTGGTGACTTTAGTTCAAGAGGACCGTCACAAGGAAGTTGGCTCATAAAACCTGATGTTGTTGCACCTGGAGTACAAATTACTAGTACTGTACCAAGAGGTGGCTATGAATCTCACAACGGAACAAGTATGGCTGCGCCGCAAGTAGCAGGAGCTGTTGCCCTGCTACGTCAAATGCATCCTGATTGGACGACAGAACAATTGAAATCTGCTCTTGCCAACACTGCAAAAACATTAAAGGATGTCAATGAAAATACATATCCTGTCATGGCACAAGGATCTGGTTTAATTAACATTCCAAAAGCTGCCCAAACAGATGCATTAGTGAAACCGAACAACGTAAGTTTCGGTCTTATTAAACCAAATAGCGGTAAAGTGAAGTTAACACAAAATATTACGTTACAAAATCTTTCTAACAAAAAGAAAAACTTTTCAACTCGTATTGAATTACTAGATACAAAAACAAAAGTCCAGACTTCTTTCCCTTCTTCGATTAGTATGAAACCTAATAGTAACATCGAAAAGCCTTTTACAATTACTGTTGATAGCTCCTTACCACAAGGTATATATACAGGAAATCTATATGTAAAAGAGCAAGGGAAGACTGAAGAAATGCGTATTCCATTTACATTTAGCATCGATCCGAAAGAATACAAGCGTATTGATGGCCTTGAAATCGTTAATTCTACTTTCAGTCCAAATAATGACAAAATACTAGATGACAACCTGATCAATTACTATTTAGTTACACCAGTTGAGGATGTAACATTTCACGCTAATTTAATTACGAAAGACCGTGTAGCATATCAAGGCATGATACATCAAGGGAAAAATGAAACACCTGGTTATAAATCTTTCAAATGGAATGGTACGAAAACTGACGGATCTCCTCTACCTGATGGCTTATACCAAATCGAAGCTGTTGCTTCTAACTCTGGTGGAGAAACAAAGCAAACAGGAGCTGTATTTGTCGATCGCACTGCACCGAAGTTATCGTCTGAAGTAGATCAAGAAAACCTCGTAATTAGAGGGAAAGTAGATGATATACTTTTAGATTGGATGACAGAATCCGGATGGGTTGCTCCAGGACATCCAGTAACGATACAATATGAAATTAACGGAAATGGTGTGTGGGAAAGTGCGTTCCTGAACCCTTGGGAAAAAAGTTACGACATTTATTTCGATCGTAACCAATTACAACAAGGAAAGAATACCATTCATATTGTAGCAACCGATGCAGCTGGAAATACATCTAATTTAAATGTTGATTTAGAAGTAAAATAATATTTTTTTTGTTGACAAGCTTTCAAATATAGTTTTATAATACAAAACATAGTTTAGTTGAACAAATTATATATCGGCTTTGAAGGAATACTAGTAGCGACTTATATCCCTGTCTCAGAGAACTGATGGTTGGTGCAAATCAGTACATATACAAGCGTGAATTACAATTCTGGAGCTTCTTTCCCGTAGTGCACATAATGCATGAAGAGGAAGACGGATCTTTCCGTTATCTTAAAGTGAGTGGTAAACAATTTTTATGTTTACAATTAGGGTGGTACCGCGATTTTTATCGTCCCTATCGGATTTTCCGATAGGGACTTTTTTGCGTCCTTCCCTTTTATACAACTTCATATATACGCATTGAAAGAATCGCAGTAGTATATTATATCCCTGTTACAGAGAGCTAGTGGTCGGTGGAAATTAGCACATATATAAGTATGAATTACAATTCTGGAGCTTCTTTTTCGTAGTGCTTTTATGCATGAAGGAAAAGACGGAGTTTTTCCGTTATCATGAATTGAGATGTAAGTGTATTTTCACTTACAAATAGGGTGGTACCGCGATTTTTTCGCCCCTATCGGATGTTCCGATAGGGGCTTTTTCTATTTCTCAAAGAAACAAATGTTAAATAATTCCGAATCTTATGATAAAATTTTATAAGCGCTTACAATTTTAAGGGAGGTGATATAAACTATACAAAACTCATATTCAATTTTATAGAAAACAAGGAGGATGTCTAAATGACAAAGAAAACAGAAATCCCATCGCATTTAAAACCATTCGTATCCACACAACATTATGATCAATACACACCGGTGAATCACGCTGTGTGGCGTTACATTATGAGACAAAATCATAGCTTCTTAAAAGACGTTGCCCATCCAGCCTATGTGAATGGACTACAATCATCTGGTATTAATATAGATGCAATTCCAAAGGTAGAAGAAATGAACGACTGTTTAGCACCAAGCGGATGGGGAGCCGTAACGATTGACGGACTTATTCCTGGCGTCGCATTCTTCGATTTTCAGGGGCACGGATTACTACCAATTGCAACAGATATTCGTAAAGTAGAAAATATCGAGTACACACCAGCTCCAGATATTGTACACGAAGCGGCAGGACACGCACCGATTTTACTTGATTCTACATATGCAAAATATGTGAAACGTTTTGGCCAAATTGGTGCGAAAGCTTTCTCAACAAAAGAAGAACATGATGCATTTGAAGCTGTTCGTACATTAACGATTGTCAAAGAAAGCCCTACTTCTACTCCTGATGAAGTTAAAGCTGCTGAAAATGCTGTAATTGAAAAACAAAACTTAGTTTCTGGTTTATCAGAAGCTGAACAAATTTCACGTCTTTTCTGGTGGACAGTGGAGTACGGATTAATTGGAAATATTGAAGATCCAAAAATTTACGGTGCTGGCCTTCTTTCTTCTGTCGGTGAAAGCAAACATTGCTTAACAGATGCTGTAGAAAAAGTTCCTTTTTCCATCGAAGCATGTACAGGGACAACTTATGATGTAACAAAAATGCAGCCACAGCTATTTGTTTGTGAATCATTTGAAGAGTTGACTGAGGCACTTGAGCAGTTCTCTACAACGATGGCGTTTAAAACAGGTGGCTCAGAAGGATTAGAAAAAGCAATCCGCTCCGAAAATCATGCTACAACTGAGCTAAGTAGCGGATTACAAATTACAGGTACCTTTACAGAAACAATTAAAAATGATGCTGGTGAAGTCATTTACATGAGAACAAGCTCTCCAACTGCATTAGCAATGCATAATAAACAGTTGGCAAATCATTCTACATCTGTACATAGTGATGGATTCGGGACACCGATCGGATTACTAGATGGAGATATTGCATTAGAAAATTGTGCAGAAGAACAGTTACAATCTTTAGGTATTACAATTGGAAATAATGTAGAACTTACTTTTGCAAGTGGCATACATGTAAAAGGAACAGTAACAGACATTATAAAGAATGATAAAAAGATTGCTCTTATCTCCTTTATGGATTGCACAGTTACTCATAAAGATCGCATATTATTTGATGCTTCGTGGGGAGCATTTGATATGGCTGTTGGCTCACAGATCACTTCGGTATTCCCAGGAGCAGCAGATGCAGCCGCATTCTTCCCGATGGATGAAGAAGTTCAAGAAACTCCTGATCCTCTTGTACTGACTGAGCTTGAACGTATGTATCAAACAGTTCGGGATATTCGTAATGAAAATATTTTACACGATGCTCACACTGATCAATTAGCAGCAATTCAAGAGGTATTAAATAAATTTTATCCGAAAGAATGGCTGCTTCGCCTTGAAATATTAGAATTACTTTTAGAGCATAACAAAGGGCACGAAACATCAGCAGCATTATTACAACAACTTTCTACTTTCACAACTGACGAAGCTGTAACACGCCTTATTAACAATGGTCTTGCGCTACTGCAGGTAAAGGATGTGAAAAATGATGCTACGATTAACTGAAGAAGAAGTTCAAGGGGAATTATTAAAGGTAGATAAATGGATGGTAAAAGATGAAAAATGGATTGAACGAAAATATATGTTTTCCGACTACTTAAAAGGAGTCGAATTTGTCTCTGAAGCCGCCAAACTATCAGAAGAACATAATCACCATCCATTTATCCTTATCCAGTATAAAGCAGTCATTATTACTTTGTCATCTTGGAATGCAAAAGGTTTAACGAAACTAGATTTTGACCTTGCAAAGCAATTTGACCAACTATTTTTACAAAACGAAAAAGCAATTATAAGAAAGTAAAAAAGAGAAGCCTTTTTTAGGCTTCTCCTTTTATTTTGAAATATATACAATGTCCAAATGGATCCTTGGCCTGTAATATTCCATCTTTGTACGTAGCAATTTTGCCAATATTTTTTAAGCTTTCACATACTTGCTCTTTTTGTTTTTCATCCGCTAGTACAATTGTGAAATATTTCAAGCCAACGGAATTTGGCATTTGTGGTGGTATTCCTTCGCCTTGCCACGTATTTAAACCGATATGATGATGATAACCACCTGCGGATACGAACAACGCTCCATTGCGAGCTGGGATTGTTACTTCAAAGCCAAGACCATCAACGTAGAAACGTTTCGCTTCTTCTAAGTCAGCTACATGTAAATGAATATGCCCCATCACAGTACCAGCCGGGAACCCATTCCATGCACTTCCTTGCTGCAATAATCCTTCGCCGTCTAACGGGTTACTAACAAATGGTAGCTCTCCATTCTCATCACGCCAAACTTCTTTTTGGCGATCATGATAAATTTCAATCCCGTTTCCATCTGGATCAGCTAAATAAAGAGCTTCACTAAAGTAATGGTCAGCCCCACCATGTAATGGGTGCACTCTCTCAACAAAATGGCGAAGAATATTGGCTAAGTCTTGTCTGTTTGGTAATAAAATTGCATAGTGATATAAACCAGTTCGACCTCTTTGCTTCGGAAGAGCGTCTTCCTTTTCTTCTATTATGAGAAGTGGCTCATTTTCCTCATTACCAAACGTAACGATTGTACTTTTTTCTTCCAATACCTTCATACGCAATACTTCTGTATAAAACTCTAGCGATTTCTTTAAATTTGATACATATAAATGAACAACCCCAAGTGTTGTTTCGGGATGAAGTTGAAAGCTCATCTTGTTATACCCCCATTTAAATTAGTTCTTCTTTGACATTTTCTCTTTTAAGAAATTATCTACAAAACCATCAGCTTTCGCAACAAATAAGTACGCACCCATTGCTAACAATGCAAGTTCTAATTCGAAGCCAGGATTTTTTCCATCTCCTAATAAACCAGCTGACCATTTCACTTTTACAATCGCTCCAACCATAACAAGTGCAAATAATAATCCAATATATCTTACACCTAAACCTAGAATTAACAATAGACCTCCAACTAATTCAACTGTTGCTACACCGTACGCAAGTCCTCCTGGTAAACCAATGCTTGTAAACCACCCTGCAATATTGTCAATTCCTGATTGGAATTTTGTTAAACCGTGCATAAAGAACGTTACCCCTAACACGATACGAATAATTAAGTTACCAATATGTTGATTCATTTCTTTCTCTCCTTTATAGTTTTCTTATACAAAACTTTTATTCACATTACAAAACATACACTAATTATTTTTATTCGTCAATTCATTTTTCATGAGAAAAAATATATTTTTTTTGCTATGATACAAATAGTTGTTTACAAAAAGGAGCTTGATTTTATGAATATTGGTTCTGCAATACGTGAAATTCGTCAACGTAGAGGCATAACAATTGCACAAATTTGTGAAGGAACAGGGCTTTCTAAAGGCTTTATGAGTCAGGTTGAAAATAATAAAACATCACCGTCTATCTCAACTTTAGATACAATCTCCAATTTTTTAAACGTTCCCCTTCCTTATTTATTGTTAGAACAAAAAGATCGATTGAAAATTGTCAAAAAAGACGAACGGAAATACAGTGTATACGGCAAAGATGAGCAAAGAATTGAACATGTTGCGGAGCAAGGTGGACTTCGCCTAAATCTCGTGGAAATTCCTGCCGGGTTTCCGAAAGAAAACTCACCAAACGCCCATGAAGGTGAAGAGTGTCATCTTGTATTACGCGGAAAGCTAGAAGTTCAACATGGTGAAGATATTGCAATTGTAGAAGAAGGTGATTCTTTCTCTTGGAATGCGTGCGTTCCACATATTGTTCGTAATATAGGGGAAGAAACTGCATTATTACTTATCTCTAGCCATGCAGAAAATCGAAAACGTGTTTACTAAAAAATAAAAAGAAGCCTGTCTCATAACAGGCTTCTTTTTTCATTCCCTTATAATTCCATAACTCGTCCCAACTAGCACAGTCTTTTCATGTTGGTTGCGATAAACTGACTCGATTGAAACTTTTTTATACCCTTCCATTTGCTCAATATTTGTTAAAGTTAATTCACAAGTAATCGTATCCCCTGTAAAAACTGGTCTAATAAACTCACTTACTAATTCTCTTGCTATGTAATGTAACTCTTCGCCTACTTTCGTTCCAATGCTAGCAGTCAATAAACCATGAACCATTAATCGTCCATTCTCATCATATTCCATATGATGTCTCCCTTTATCACCTGTAATATTTGCAAATTCGAAAACTTCTTCCTCAGTAAATCTTCTTTCGTATTTAAATACTTCCCCAACTTTTATACTCATTTTTATCCCCCGTTTAATAAACTGAATTTTCTTTTATTTTATCATAAAATGAGTCTCAATTCAGTTTATATTATTAAAATAGCAATCCTTTTTCTTCACTACCTTATAAGTTTATCGGTGTCCATCCTTTTTTGCTACTTGATACCCGTAGTACGCACATGTCCCATTTCTTGATAACTCTCTTACTTCAAAACCACAACTTCTATAAAAATCAAAATTGGTAGCGGCTGTATGTGCAAACCAATCACCATGAGGAAGCTTTTGCAAACAAAGAGCTACCAGTTTCTTACCTAATCCTTTCCCTCTATACTCATACTTCACAACTAAATTTACTATGTTAGCAACCATGATTTGATCAGAAATCACTCTAACCATCGCGACCATCTCTTCTTCATCCCAAATTGTGAAAGCCCATGTTGAATTTTCAAATGCTATCGAAAATTTTTCAATTTGCCAAGAAGGGATATTATCATTACTCCAACCAGCATCTTCAAATAATGTTTTAATTGCATAGGCTGGCACTCCATTCGTTCCTTCACGAATAATTAGTCCATTATGATAAATATACACGTAATCCCTCCTTTTATTTTTATATACCATTCTTCAAAAAGTATATTTTACCTTTAAAAAATTGAACTTTTTCATCCAACTCTCTTAATAGAATAAACTAAGACATCAATCCCATGAAATGCAGTTGTTTTTTCATAGCTAAGTCCTGTTTTTCTAGCTACAAATATTGAAGCTGGGTGGTTCGGATTAATAAGTGAAATTAATTTATTCATTTGTAATGCTTGAAAACCATAGTCTCGAAATGCCGCCGCTGCCTCTTTCGCATACCCTTTCCCCCAGTACTTAGGAAGTAGCCAATAGCCAATCTCAATTTCCTCTTTTCCATCTACCTTCTGCTTGACAAGCCCTGCATGACCAATTCGTATCCCTGTTTCCTTTTCAATCATTACAAATAAACCAAGACCATTTTTATAATTCGGAAGCACCCACTCCTCCAAACTTTTTTTACATTGCATATATGTTTTTAACGTCCCATTTCCAATATAGCGCATTACCTTCTCATTCCCCCATAAAGACGCATAAAACGATAAATCATCCCTTGTATATTTACGAAATTGTAAGCGATCTGTATGGAACACTTTTAACTCACTCCCATCATTTTGAACCTTATTACATATCAATATATTTCAAACTATATAAATGTTAACTAATTTATAAAAGAAAGAAAATTCAGTCTTATAAAGGTGTATTATATCAAAAAAAAGCAGTAGACAAAAGAGTGCCTACTGCATCCATATCATAACTAGCAAAAAGAAAACTACAACTGAGGGGGGTGTAGGATTTTCAAATATACTAGATACTTATCCCGTTCTAACGGGCGGTAAACTTTCCAATTATATGAAAGTGAAAAGTTTACCGCACATAAGAACTTTAACGGTTATTAAGAGAGCACCGTTAAGTACTCAAATACACGCTGTGCTTTTTCTCCACCCATTCGAGCATGTTGAAGAAGGGAAATACCATGTGGGCCAGATGCACGTAATGCTTCTGGTTGTGCCACTAAAATAGCTTGTACGACTTCTAACTCTCCAAGCATAGCCGCTGCGAAAATATCCATCCGAGCACCCTTTTCTAGTAAATAAAGAGCAATGTCTTTACGACCTACATGTGCTGCTGCTCCTAACGCACTTTCCCAATCTGAACCACCCCAATTATAAGAAGCATGAAGTAAGCTAGGTGATTCGAACAAAAGCTCCTGTACCCTTTCTAGATCTCCATGAGCTGCCATAACAAATTCTCTTACTAATTCAGTGGTAATACGTTCTTCTGTTTGCATCGCTCTGCTCCTTTTTTAGAAATTCGTTTCGGTGTAAAAAATGGCTTGTCGCTTCCTTGAAAAATATCTACTTCTATGCCAAATACATGTTGGAACATTTCATGACATAACACTTCTTCTGGTATACCGTCATACTGAAGCTTCCCTCGCTTTAATACGAGTAAACGATCACTATATTGAGCCGCTTGGTTAATGTCATGTAAAACCATTATAATTGTCATACCAAACTCCTCGTTTAATCGTTTCACAAGTTCCATTACTTCCAACTGGTGAACGATATCCAAAAAGGTTGTTGGTTCATCTAATAATAAGACATTTGTACGTTGTGCTAGCGTCATCGCAATCCAAGCACGTTGTCTTTCTCCTCCTGATAAAGATTGCAAAAGGCGATATTCATACCCTGCAAGATTTGTAACAGACAATGCCCAATCAACAATTTCTTCATCTTCTTCATTTAAGCGACCACTCCATGATTTATGGGGGCCTCTTCCGAACTGTATTAACTCTTTCACTGTTAAATCTAATTGATGATCATGCATTTGTGGTAACATCGCTAATTGCTTCGCTACATCCACACTCTTCATCGTATGAATATTTTCCCCATCTAAAATGATATCTCCTTCGCTTTGTTTAAGTAGCCTTGCTATTAAACGAAGCAAAGTAGATTTCCCCGATCCATTCGGACCGATTAAACTAACGATTTCTCCAGCTTTAATATGTACATTCATATTTTGCATTTGAAATCTTTCAGAATGTGCGTAAAACACTTTGTTAACGGAAATCACGTTGTTTTCCTCCTCTATGAATTAAATATAAGAAGAACGGACCACCCAAGAAGGACAATAAAATACCAACAGGCAATTCGATTGGATCGAACCAACTTCGAGCTATCGCATCCGCGAAAACAAGTAATATCCCTCCGCCAAGGCATGATAATGGCAGTAAATATTTATAGTCATTTCCAACTAATAAACGTAACATATGTGGTACAACAAGACCGACAAATCCAATAAGTCCGGAAACACTAACCGCAATTCCAGCTAACAATGTACTTACTACTATTAAATAAAACCGACTTCTCTCCACGTTATGCCCTAATAATTTTGCCATTTCATCTCCTAGCATTAATACTCGAATATGCTTAATGCCAAAGAGAGCCAATATAATAGCGAATATTGCATAATAAATAATCATGTTTAAATGCGCCCAACTTACACCACCAATGCCACCAGCTAACCACGGTAACACAGATTGTACTTTATCACTATGTAATAACATTAATGCTGACGTTGCTGCACCAATTAATGCATTGATTGATACACCTACTAAGACGATTCTTGAAGGTGGTGCCCCTTTTTGCCATGATAAAGCATAAATAACCATCGCTGTTATGAACGCACCTAAAAATGCTCCTAGCGGTAAAAAAGCCATATGCTGAGGAAATAGAATCATAATTACAATTGCTACAAGACCTGCTCCGGATGAAACCCCGATAATGCCAGGGTCTGCAAGAGGGTTTCTCATAACCCCTTGCAGTAATGCTCCCGAGGCTGCTAAACATGTTCCTACAATAAACCCAACGAGCACTCTGGGTATACGAAGATCCCATACAATTCGATGAACTGTCGAACCTTCATCTTGTATCCCTGTTAGAATGTCTCCTAAAGAAAAGGATAAACTTCCTGCGAAAAGACCATAAAAAAGACCTAGAATCGTTAATACAACTAAAGTAACTGCTGTTACCCATCTTTTTTTCGCAAAAGGATGTTCCTTTTCTCTTACTGCTTCACTACTCTCCATACTCATCATTTCCTTACATCTTGTATACTTTTATACATAAAGTCCATTGCTTCTGTTACTTTTGTTCCAGGATTTGATCCAAATAAATCTGGCGGCAAAATAACAACACGATTTTGTTTGACTGCATCTAAATTTTTCCACGCTTCATTTTTCATCATTTCGCCTTCAAATGCTTTTTTCACACTATTTGGATCTCCATGTGTAATTAAATAAATTACATCTGGGTTCGCCTCAATAATGCGTTCTACACTTAGCTGTGCATATTGCGGATATTCTTTCATTTCTGGAAAACCAGCTGCAATATTTTTACCGCCCGTTTTTTCTAAAATATCACCTGACAGAGATGTTGGTAACGCTGCTAAATAAGTGCCTGGTGCTCCATATACCAGCAATGCTTTAACGTCACTCTTTTTCTCATATTGCTTCATTTGATCATTAATTTTTTGATTAAGTTCTTTTGCTTTATCTTCTTTCTTCATTACTGTTCCATACATTTCAATACTCTTTTGAATATCTTTTACAGAATTGGCTGAAGAAATGATTACTTTTGTTCCTTGTCCTTCGACCGTTGGAATGTTCTTTTGGAATCCATTATTAGCAACAAGTACATCCGGTTTTAAACTAGCAATTTGCTCAAAATTCGGTTGATGTGCATTTCCGATTACTTGTGCTTTCTTTAATTCCTCTGGGAGAGTTAATTTTGTATCAGGACGACCTACTATTTTCCCACCTAAAGCGTGAATAATATCCAAGTCCCCCATACTCAACGTTGCAAAACTTTCAGGAACTTTATTGAATGTTACCTTTCTTTTTGAGAGATCGGTAATTTCGATTTTGTCTGTTCCTTTTTCTGTTTTTGTTGCAGATGCTTTTTCGTTTTCCTTTGCACTGCAACCTATTAACAAGAAAAAAATAGATAAGATCGCTGTGAACAGCGTAATAGATTTTTTCATTCTTCCACCTCTAATTGATAATGATAATCATTGACTACTATTCTACTTTAATTGATAAGGATTATCATTGTCAACATGAAACGCATACATTTTCTACAAAAAACAAAAAAACGCTACAAAAAGATTTCTTCTTTTCGTAGCGCCCTATTTAACAATTTTCTTCATATTCGCTCTCCTCTAATTGGTCACGCATCGCTTTAACACGCTTAAAGAAGAAAAAAGAAAGAACTAAAAATACAATAATACTTCCCATCATAACAAAAGACTGTACCATACTTTTAATTCCACTTGGAATTAATAAACCGATCATTAAAAATGTACTTATAGCTAAAAGTACTTGTGCAAACCGGGTATAATCTGCTATTTTTTCTTGTAATTCTTTCATCTGCTTATCACTCCCATCCTCACTTTATCACATTCTATCAAGCTTAAAGACAAGTAAATAGAACCAATCTGGGAGATGTTTTCCAAAGTAAAAAAGAGCCGCTTACTCGCGGCTCTTTTTTATCTATTATACGCCTTTATATGCTTCCATATAGATTTCTTTCAGCTCTGAAATGAGCGGTAATTTTGGATTAGCTGTTGTACATTGATCTTCAAAAGCTCTTTCTGCTAATAATGCAACAACCTCTTCAAATTGGTCTTTAGCAACTCCTTGTCCTGCAATACTCATATTTATATTTAAGCTTTTTCCAAGCTCAATAATTGCTTGGACGAGTGATTCCACACCTTCCGCTTTTGAGCTTGCTGGAAGCCCGAGCATTCTCGCAATATGTGCATAGCGTTCATCAGCCACAAAATGCTCATATTTTGGGAACAATGCGTGTTTTCTTGGCTTAATAGCATTATAACGAACTACATGCGGCATAAGAATTGCATTCGCACGCCCATGCGGAATATGGAATTCTGGCCCAATTTTATGTGCTAAACTGTGATTAATACCTAGGAATGCATTTGCAAATGCCATTCCTGCGATTGCGGAAGCGTTATGCATTTTTTCTCGTGCTTCTGCGTCATTTCCGTCTTTATACGCTCTTGGTAAATATTTAAAGACGAGATCAATTGCTTTTAATGCTAATCCATCTGTATAGTCATTTGCCAGAACAGACACATACGCCTCGATTGCATGCGTTAATACGTCCATACCAGTGTCTGCTGTTACATGAGGTGGTACTGTCATTACAAATTGCGGATCAACAATCGCTACATCTGGTGTTAATTCATAATCTGCGAGCGGATACTTTATATTATTTTTCTTATCTGTAATAACCGCAAATGGTGTCACTTCTGACCCTGTTCCTGATGTTGTTGGAATAGCAACAAACTGCGCTTTATTTCCTAATTCCGGATATTTACATGTACGTTTTCTTATATCTAAAAACTTTTGTTTAATGCCATAGAATGTTGTTTCTGGATGCTCATAGAAAAGCCACATCCCTTTCGCTGCATCCATAGCAGAACCACCACCAAGTGCGATAATTACATCTGGCTTAAAACTTCTCATCATTTCCGCACCTTTAAACACAGTTTCATCTGATGGATCTGGCTCAACTTCAAAGAAAACTTCAACTTTCACATCATTTGCATGCTTACGTAAATAGTGTGTAACTGTATCTACATAACCGTGCTCAACCATCCCTGGATCCGTTACAATAAATGCGCGGGAAATGTTAGGCATGTTTGCTAAATATGCTGTCGCATGTTTTTCAAAATAAATTTTGGGTGGTAATTTGAACCACTGCATATTCTTTTTTCTATTTGCCAACCTTTTTATATTTAATAAATGAGTCGCCGTTACGTTTTGGGAAACTGAGTTTTTCCCGTAGGAGCCACAACCAAGCGTAAGTGATGGAATAAATCCATTATATATATCACCGATTCCACCTTGTGATGAAGGTGCATTTACAATGAGACGACAGGCTTTCATACGTAACCCAAATTGTTTTTGTACTTCTTTATTTGTAGAATGGATAACCGCTGAATGCCCTAGGCCACCAAGCTCTAACATTTCTTCGCAATATGTAAATCCTTCTTCTAATGAATTTGCTTTTACACAAGCTAACACTGGGCTCAGTTTCTCACGAGATAGTGGATATGCTGCCCCGATACCTTTAATTTCAGCTACAAGCATTTTTGTATGTTCAGGTACAGTAATTCCTACTAATTCAGCAATATACTGTGCTGATTTCCCAACAATATCACTATTTACTGCACATGTATTTTCATTAATAACAAGCTTTTCTAATTTCTTTCTCTCTTCCTCTGTTACAAAGTAACAATTATTTGCAATCATTTCTGTTTTAACATCATCATAAATTTCTTTATCGATAATGATTGCCTGTTCCGATGCACAAATCATACCGTTATCAAATGTTTTCGATAAAATTAAATCATTAACAGCTCGTTTTACATGTGCTGATTTCTCTATATAACACGGTACATTACCAGGACCTACACCAAGTGCTGGTTTACCAGTAGAATAAGCCGATTTCACCATACCAGCCCCTCCAGTTGCTAGAACGAGCGCGACACCATCATGGTTCATTAATTGTTTCGTTGCTTCCACAGAAGGTCTTTCAATCCATTGAATACAATGCTTTGGTGCACCGGCCTTCACTGCTGCATCATATACTGTTTTCGCCGCTGCAACGGAACAATTTTGTGCAGAAGGATGAAATGCGAAAATAATTGGATTTCTCGTTTTTATCGCGATTAACGCTTTAAACATTGTTGTCGACGTTGGGTTCGTTACAGGCGTTACCCCAGCTACTACACCGACAGGTTCTGCAATTTCTATTACTTCTTCATGAGGATCTTCATGAATAATTCCTACCGTTTTATCTTTCTTTATACTATGCCAAATATATTCAGTGGCAAAAATATTTTTTATACATTTGTCTTCATAGACACCACGGCCCGTTTCTTCAACAGCCAATTTCGCAAGCGGCATATGTTGATCAACACCTGCTAGTGCCATTTCATGAACAATGTTGTCAATCTGCTCTTGTGTAAAACTTTCTAATGCTTGTAAAGCTTCTTGACCGTTATTTACTAACGTATCAATCATCTCTTTTACCTCTTGCATTTCATTTACAACTTTCTCTTTGACTACCATGTAAATTTCCTCCTATTCTGTTATCACGGTCTTTATAAGTCCCTATAGGTCATAATAAGTCCCGATTAGCGAAAAAAAATAGAGTTACCGTCCTACATGAATCCCATTGTTTGTGAAACATTTCACAAGTTTGTTCGTGAATAACATTTCATGAATTCAATATACATGAAATCATTTCATTTGTGTATGTCTAATTTGTGAAATATTTCACAAATTAACATAATAAAAATGCACTGCTCTATATTAGCAGTGCATTTTTATTATGCTAGTGCTTGTGCCAAATCTTCAATTAAATCTTCTCCATCTTCAATACCAACAGAGATTCGAATTAATGTATCTGTAATTCCTAATTCTTTACGGCGATCTGCTGGGATTGATGCATGTGTCATTTGAGACGGGATAGAAATTAAACTTTCTACTGCTCCTAAACTTTCAGCAAGTGTGAAGTACTGTAACTTCTCAAGTACTCTATTTAACGTTTCCTCACTGTCTACATCAAATGAGATGATTGCACCAAATCCATTCGCCTGTTCTGTTGCTAATTCGTGATTTTGATGTGATTCAAGACCTGGATAATATACTTTATTTACTTTTGGATGGTTATTTAAAAACTCAGCAATTGCGCGTGAATTTATTTCATGCTCTTCCATACGAATTCCTAACGTTTTTAAACCGCGAAGTAGTAGGAAGCTATCTTGTGGTCCAAGAATACCTCCTGTTGAGTTTTGCACGAAATGAAGATCTTCTGCTAGTTGTGGGCTATTTACAACGACTAGGCCTGCAACTACGTCACTATGACCTCCTAAATATTTCGTTGCACTATGAAGTACAATGTCTGCTCCTAAAGAAATTGGCGACTGCCAATATGGCGTCATGAATGTGTTATCAATAATTGTTAATAAATCGTTTTCTTTAGCAAGAGTAGATATTTTCTTAATATCAGTAATTTTTAGTAATGGATTCGTTGGTGTTTCTACATAAATTGCTTTCGTATTTGGGCGAATTGCTTCTACAACTTCCTCTAGGTTTGTTGTATCTACAAATGTATGCTCAATGCCGAAACGATTTAGTATTTTTGTAATCACGCGGTATGTTCCGCCATAAACATCATCTGTTAAAATAACGTGGTCACCTTTTGAGAATAGCATAATAGTTGCTGTAATAGCAGCCATTCCTGAGCCAAATGCAAATCCAGCATGACCGTTTTCTAATACAGCAATCATTTCTTCTAAAGCTGCACGTGTTGGGTTGCCTGTACGTGAATATTCATATCCTTGATGCTTACCAACTGCTTCTTGTTTGTACGTACTTGTTTGATAGATCGGTACGTTTACAGATCCAGTTGAAGGTTCTCCTATGCGAATACCATGAATTAATTTTGTCTTTGCTCTCATTTTCTATTCCCATCCTTTGTATATGTCTTTGCTTAAATAGCGCTCACTACTATCAGGAAAAATCGTTACAATATTTGTACCTGGTGTTGCTTTCTCTGCCTCAAGTAAGCTCGCATGAAATGCTGCTCCTGAAGAGCTTCCAACAAGAAGGCCTTCCTTTTGCGCCAATTCTTTCACTCGTAAAAATGCATGTCGATCAGAAATCGTATGAATTTCATCAAAATAAGATGTTTTTAAAAATGGTGGAATGAATTCAAGACCAATTCCTTCTGTTTCATGTGAACCAGCTTTACCGCCATTTAAAATAGAGCCTTCTGGTTCTACAATAACCGTTTTAATATCAATGTTTTTCTCTTTCAAATAAGATGCAGTTCCCATAAACGTACCGCCAGTTCCTGCCCCTGCAACAAATATGTTAATCTCTCCATTCAGTGCCGACCAAAGTTCAGGTCCTAGCGTTTTAAAATAAGCACGAGGGTTTGCTTCATTCGCAAACTGACTTGGAGAGTATGAATTTGGTATTTCCTTTACTAATTCTTTTGCCTTTGCAATTGCGCCGGTCATTCCTTGCTCAGTCGGTGTATGCACAACCGTTGCACCTAGCGCTTTCATTAATTCTTGCTTTTCAATACTAAATTTCTCTGGTACACAAACGATGACACGTAAATCATGTTCTAACGCTGCAAGTGCCAGTCCAATGCCAGTATTTCCAGCCGTCGGTTCAATAATTGTTCCGCCCTGGGTAACAAGCCCTTTTTCTAACGCATCTTCGATTAATTCTCTTCCTAAACGATCCTTAACGCTTCCGCCTGGGTTGTAAAATTCAAGCTTTGCAAATAAACGGACTCCTTCTGGAAGTGAAAAACGAGTAATTTCTACAATTGGTGTATGACCAATCAATTCATGAACGCCACGATATACATTCATCGTGTTCTCCCCCTTATTTGCCAATAAAGAAAAGGCAACTGTATGTATTTTCTTTATATGAGACAGTTGCCTTTTTGTTACATTACTTTAACTCTTCTAGTACTTTTACGATAAAGTTTGTAGAATGAAGAGCTGCTTGATCTAAAAATTGATCAAATGAAACATTTGATTCTTTACCAGCAATATCAGAAAGTGCACGAATAATAACAAACGGAACTTCATATTGGTGGCATACTTGTGCAACAGCTGCTGCTTCCATTTCTACTGCATAAAGATCTTCAAATTTATCACGAATTGCCGCAACGCGGTTCGGATCACTCATAAATGAATCGCCTGTTGCAATCATACCTTTTACAACTTGAATATTTTCTTCTGCCTGCATACATTTCTCAGCTAATGCAACTAATGCGTCATCAGCTTTAAATCCAGGCGGCATTCCTGGCACTTGACCATATTCATAGTTAAATGCTGTTACATCTACGTCATGGTGACGAACTTCTGTTGAAATAACCACATCTCCAACATTTAAAGAGTGATGGAATCCACCAGCTGAACCAGTATTAATTACTTTTTCAGGCTTATATCTTTCTAATAAAATCGTCGTTGACATCGCTGCGTTTACTTTACCAATACCAGACTTTAACAAGATTACTTCATGTCCTGCTAATAGCCCTTTCGTAAATTCACAACCTGCAACAGTTTCTGTTTCTGCTTGTTCTAGTTTGTCACGTAAAATACGTACTTCTTCTTCCATTGCTCCAATTACAGCAATTCTCAATCTAATCCCTCTTTCTATTGCTTAGTTGCCTCCATTACCCAAACGAAATGATTTAATCTCGTGAACGTTACATGGAAGCCATTGTTTTCAAAAATAGATTGCATGATAGGAATACGTGTATAGTATTCTGTTTGCAAATCGTTTGCTAACTGATGAAAACCTCTTTGTTTTGCTGTTTCAACAGTTTTATCATATGCATCTTGATCTGCAAATATTGTATCAGCAAACACTATTTTACCACCTTTGTTTAGCAATTGACTATACTTCGCAATCGCTACGTCTTTTTCTTCATCTGTTAAATGATGAAATGCATAGGTGCTCACAATGGTATCAATTGAATTTGGAACTTCGAATGAAAGAAAATCACCTTCTGTAATTGAAAATTTTTGCGGCAATTTTTCTTTAGCAATCATGCGCATTTCGCGTGACGGTTCTATACCGTAAACTGTACGACCAGCAAGTAATAATTTATTTGTTAAATTGCCAGTACCAACACCAAATTCTAATACGTTACCAAATGACTTGTTAACTACATCCTCTAAAATGTCCTCATAACGGGCGAAAACTTCTTTATATTGTATATCTTCACCTTGTACGAATGAGTCGTACGTATGAGCCCACTCATCAAATAAACCATTAAATTCTGTCCCCATAAAAATTCCCCTTTTTCTTATCGGTTTTATCAGTATAATATGCCCTCTTTCTAAAAATGTCAATTGAAATGTACATGGTATTTCCTTCTTTTCTTTGTTACACTATAGGTGATTACATAGGAGAGGGGTCGTCTTCGTGTCATTTACCTTTGAAATGTTAGAAGATAAAGTAGAGTTTTTTGAAGCGGGAGACTTAGCTTCTTTAGAACGAAAAATTAGTGAACAAATCGATAATAATAAAGCACTTATGCTTGAGGTTCATCACATCTCGCATCAAATGGTTATGGATCCGGAAAGCAAAAGACCATATTATAGCGCGGTTGTTCATTTTAAATTAAAAAAATTACGCTAACTAAAAAAGAGAAGCTCATAAGAGCTTCTCTTTTTTAGTTTAGAGTTTGAACAAGTACTGGTTTCCAGCCTT
The DNA here is from genome assembly GCF_036320425.1 of Bacillus nitratireducens. Classification (NCBI taxonomy): domain Bacteria; kingdom Bacillati; phylum Bacillota; class Bacilli; order Caryophanales; family Bacillaceae; genus Bacillus; species Bacillus nitratireducens. The sequence continues at coordinate 502,482 of NZ_JAUMJO010000003.1, read as the reverse complement.
CATTGTCTACCCAATCAATATTTACATAATATTTTTTACCTGATTGTTTATCTTGTACGTTACCGTAAGCTTTATTCTTACCGTTATTTCCGATTCTATGAATAACTAATTGCTCTACTGGAACGTCAATTGCAGCGGAAATTGCTTGATTCATCTCATTCCAATCTGCTGTACCTTTTTTAAACGTCATCGCAGGTGTTGCGCCTTGCTCTGTACCTACTGGCTTCCAAGAAGATTTCGTATAAGCATCGGTTGCCTTTGGCTGTGTTTTTTCAGCTGGTACTTTCTCGTTAGCTTTCGCTTCTTCTTCAGCTTTTTTCTGTTCTTCTTCAGCCTTTTGCTTCTCTTCTTCCTTCTTCTTAGCTTCTGCCTTCTCTTGCTCGTTCTTCTTCGTCTCTTCTTTACCTTTAGCTTTCTCAGCTTTATTCTCTTTTGTTGTTTGCTGAGCTACTTTTTTATCACTAGAAGACGCTTGCTCTTTTGTTTCAGGAACAAACAATTGATATGCCACAATAGCTACTGCTACTAATACAATAGCGATTGCAATATTTAAAACACCGTTTTGACGACGTTTTTGTTGTTTCTGTTGGAATCTAGATCCTCCTGCCATTCTTCAAACCTCCATGCAGTTTTTCATACTTGCTATTGTAACATTAAATCTAGAAAGGTTGAACATTTACAATAATATTTTCACGAAATGAAAACATTTCATAAATAATTGCAAGATTACTTTTCATTTTCTAATCTATGAATTGCTTCTACCAGCTCTGTAAAAACGGGTGTAACTACATTTTTGTTACTATCTGTTTCTATATCAACTACAACTAAAGCATACCTTGGATTTTCATATGGAAAATAACCTGCAAACCAGCGATTCACCTTTTCTCCTTTTCCTGTTTGTGCCGTTCCAGATTTTCCGGCAACATTTAGTGGTAACGAACGGAACACTGTTCCCGTTCCTTTCTCCGTCGTTACAACACCTCTTAATAATTCTTGTAGCTTTTTCACCGTTTCATAAGAAAGCTGTTTCCCAGTTAATTCATGATTTTCAAATGTAAAAAAGTCGGTTCCATTTTTATACACTATTTTTTTTACAGCTTTCACTTCCAACTTCTCTCCATCTCTAGCAATTGTCGCCATCATATTCGCTATAGCTAGAGGCGACACGCGTACATCTTTTTGTCCAATCATCGTTTGAGCAATGGCTTTTCTACTAACTTTATTTTCTTCACTTCTCCAAATTACAGCATTCTTTTCTTCTGGTAATTGCTCAAATTCCGATGTATGAAATACCGAACCTTTCCACCCTACCTTCTTACTTGCTCCTAAGGCCCCTAAATACGTTTCTAACACATCCCTATCCTTTTGCATTAGTTCATCACCTAATACAGCAAACGTTCGATTACAGCTTCTAGCAAAGCTTTCCTTAAAGTTTAATGACCCCATCATAACTTGTGGAAGATTTTCACCGTATAAATCCGTATTACAGTTAAATACACGGTTAAATCGCACCAAATTTTGATCAATTGCCGCCGCTGCAACTACTGTTTTAAAAACAGATCCAGGAAAATGAGGAGTTAACATTTGATTTTCCAGTGTTGCTTTGTATGCGCTCCTATCATTCATCTGTAAAGATGGCTTACTTACCATTGCTAAAACTTCACTATTTTTTATGTCTAGTAATACTAATCCACCTTTTTTTATTCCGTTTTCATTTATAATCTGTTCAGCTTGCCGTTGCAACGTTTTATGTAACGTTGTTTGAATAGTAACTGGATAAAATGGATTTCCTGGTGAAGTGTATTTTGCCTGCTTCCCGAAAATCGGCTCTCCTTGCCGATCCACTTGATATAGTACTTTTGCTTCTCCATCAGTAAGTAAAAATTCATCAAATGATTGTTGCAATCCGGAAATACCAATTGGCGTTTGTTCCGAAAGTTTTTTCATTTCTCCATAGCGCTTTTGAAATTCCTGTTCATTCTCTCCCACATCACCAATTAAATGATTTACCTCTCCCGTTTGCTTCAATCGAGCTTCTGCTGCTACAATGCCTAAAGTATCTAACTGATTTACCTTCTCCATCTGCTCAACCGTTAATTGAAATGGGATATTCCCCCTTTGTAATATAAATGCTTTATTCTTACTTTTCATTTGCAGTCTTATCTCTTGTCTCGACAAACCAATGATATGCGAAATTTTCTCTAACATGTCATTTTTTATTTGTAAAAATGGAAAAATAATTAGAACTGGATATTTCTCTTCACCGATTTCCTTACCATTTCGATCTGTAAAGTGCCCTCTTCCATTATCTACTGTAAGTGATTGCGTTCGCTGCGTAACACTTTTTTCAATTAAATTGATATTTTGGTCAGTAAATGATTCCGTATCTAAAATCTGTATTTGGATTAAGCGACAAAGTAGTAAAAACATTACACTCATAAAACAAATTAAAACAACTGTAATTCTCCGTTTTATTTTCATAAAAAACACCTCGTCTCATGTAGTTTAGACGAGGTGTTTCATCTTTTATACAAATAAAAAAATCACCCGTTTTTACACGAGTGATTTTTACGTTATTTTACAGAGATAATCTCTACTTGCATTTCTCCACCTGGTGTTTGAATTGCTACCTTCTCACCAATTTGCTTACCTAATAAACTTTTTGCGATTGGAGAATCGTTAGAAATTCTTCCTTCAAATGGATCTGCTTCTGCGCTACCTACGATTGTGTAAGATTCTTCATCTCCACCTGGTAACTCTTTAAATGTTACTGTTTTACCTAATGTAACAACTGTAGATTCTTCACCGTTATCTGTGATGATAACTGCGTTACGAATCATGTTTTCTAATTGTGTAATACGTCCTTCTACGAACGCTTGCTCATCTTTTGCTGCATCGTACTCAGAGTTCTCAGAAAGATCTCCGAAGCTACGTGCAATCTTAATGCGCTCTACAACCTCTTTACGTTTTACCGTTTTTAAATCCTCAAGTTCGTTCTCTAGCTTTTGCTTACCCTCTTGCGTCATTGGGTATGTTTTTTCTGTTGCCATATTTTCCACTCCTTTTATATACCAATCCCCTGAAAAAAAGAGGAGTTCCATATGAAAACTCCCCCACTTATATGTGTAGCGGAGGTTTCTAGTACGCTTGCACTAGCGGAGTTGTCACATACAACCCCGTATTCCCAATTCTTCTTTATATAAAGAAGATATGTATGGAAAGTTGATATAAATATGCCCTCACCTATATATAGATGAGGTTGCATGTTTCATTGTATTCGATAGGAAGGGAAAAAATCCCTTCCTATCGTATATCTTTTACTATGCTATTACAAATTTACTTTTTGTTCAAGAATTGTTGCAATTTTTGTCACCATAATATCAATTGCAACATGGTTTTGTCCACCTTCAGGGATAATAATATCCGCAAATTTCTTAGAAGGCTCAATAAATTGATTGTGCATTGGACGTACAACAGTTACGTATTGATCAATAACTGAATCCATCGTACGACCACGCTCTTCAATATCACGCTGCATGCGGCGTAAAATACGAAGATCCGCGTCTGTATCAACGAATAGCTTAATGTCCATTAACTCACAAAGACGTGGGTCTTCTAAAATAAGAATTCCTTCTAAAATGATTACATCTTTCGGCTCAACTGGAATAATTTCTTCTGAACGCGTATGCAATGTATAGTCATATACAGGCTTATCAATTTGCTCATATGCAAGCAACTGCTGCAAATGTTCAATTAACAGATCATTATCAAACGCAAGCGGATGATCATAATTTGTTTTTAAACGCTCTTCCATTGGTAAATGGCTTTGATCTTTGTAATAATAATCTTGCTCCAAGATTAAAATGGAATGACCTTTAAAATGGTCAAAAATCGCTTTCGTTACACTTGTTTTTCCTGATCCTGAACCACCAGCGATTCCAATTACAACAGGCTTATTCGTCCCCATTCGACTACCACTCTTTCTTATTGAAGTATGTTTTTGCGCATCATATTATTCACATACACTGGTTGATCCACTTTGAATTTCACGATTTGCAACGGATGTCTCGCTGCATCTAATTCGTTTCCATCCTCATCCCAAATTTTCTCCACCGTCTGCGTAAAGTTTTCTATTTCTGGTCCAAAGAACTCCACTTCATGTCCTGGTTTGAAGTGATTACGTTGCTCAAGCGTTACGATGCCCGTTTCTTCATTATAATCTAACACTAAACCAGCAAAATCATACGTTGTTTTCTTACTATGATTTCCAAACATTTGCTCTTGATGTCCTGGAACCCCTTCAAAGAATGCAGGAGCTGTGTCACGATTTGCACATTTATCAAGCTCATCTAACCACTCTTGTTTAAACTCAAAGTTATCCGGATCCGCACAATACGCATCAATTACTTTACGATATACAGTTGCCACAGTCGCTACGTAATGGATAGATTTCATACGTCCTTCAACTTTTAAGCTATCAATTCCAATTTCAATCATTTTCGGAATTGATAAAATTAAATTTAAATCTTTTGGACTCATCGCAAAGTGAGCATCTTCTTCTTGGAATAAAGGAAGCTCTTTTGCATCTTTATGTTGTGATACCGTTTGAACTAAATCATAGTCCCAGCGACAAGATTGACAACAACCACCACGGTTAGAGTCACGCGCTGTCATATGGTTACTTAATGTACATCTTCCTGAATATGCGATACACATTGCACCATGGACGAATGCTTCAATTTCAATATCCACTTTGTCCTTAATTTCTTTCATCTCTTCATAGCTTGCTTCACGAGCTAATACAAGACGATGTAAACCTTCTTCTTTCCAATACTGTGCTGCTTTCCAGTTGGATAGCGATTGTTGTGTACTTAAATGCACCTCAACAGAAGGTGCTACACGTTTACATGTCTCAATAATAAGCGGATCAGCAACGATAATTCCCGTTACGCCAGCTTTTTCAATCCCTTTTAAATATTCCTCTAGCCCGTCCATATTTTCATTATGTGCAAAAATATTTGTTGTTACATATATTTTCGCTCCATATTTCTTTGCAAATTCAACGCCTTCTGCCATGTCTTCCAGCGTAAAGTTACCTGCATTCGAACGAAGACCAAATTCTTGTCCACCTAAATATACAGCATCTGCCCCATAATGGATAGCTACTTTTAATTTTTCTAAGTTACCCGCAGGGATTAACAGTTCAGGTTTCTTCACAATAACGCGTTTGCCATCGATCACTCGTGAAATTTCTTGTACAGTCATTTCCTACACCCTCCTCGTTTAGTAAACCGTCTCTTTAAAGAAGAATCCTGTATCTAATGGACGATTTACTGGTTGCATTTCTTCTATCTCTTTATATAAATCGTCTTTCACGTCATAATACGCATCACGATCTTCTACACATAAATCAATTGCTTTACGATATTTCTTTGTTACCTCAATAATGTATTCAGAACTTTTTAGGACACCATCAATTTTTAAGCTATCCACTTCAGCGTCGATTAGTTCCTCTAACTCATCAATGAAACAAATATCGTTCGGACTCATAATGTGAGTACCATTTTCATCTTCATAAATTGGATATTTATTATTACGCTCTGGATCGTACAAGAACATATTCTCTTCATACTTTTTCTTTTCAATGTCGAGATTACGACCTTGATACTCAAAGTAGTTTCCTACTAATGAACGCTTTGATTGGAACATGCAAGTCATACCGTGAATTTGCACTTCAAGTTCCACTTCCGCATTTTCTTTTAATTCAACAATTTCATCTAAGCTAAGTTCACGAGCTAATACAGCTCGTTTCGCCCCTCTTTGCCCCCAATAGTTACAAGTAAACCAGTTTGTTGCTGTCGTTTCTGTATTCCAGTGCAACTTCATGTTTGGTGCAACTTCACGAACAGCCATTAATACCGCTGGATCTCCGAAAACAATCGCATCTACATTTATCTCATTTAAAAATGCAACGTAGTCTGTTAATTCTTCTACTTTATCATTGTGGAACATCGCATTCATTGCAACGTATGCTTTCACACCATTTTCATGTGCAATTTTAACAGCTTGTTTTACATCTTCACGTGAAAATTCCCCTGCTAAACGTAAACCAAACTTTTGTTCACCGATCATTACTGCATCTGCTCCTGCTTTTGCAAGAGGTTCGATATCCGCCACTGCTCTAGGCGTTATTAACAATTCAGGTTTCTTCATACCTTTGTCACCCTTTCTTTTTACTTACAGCCACTCCATCACCAATCGGGAAAATCGTTGTATCATATCCTTCATGGTTCATAAGCCATTCATTGTACGTCTTAATACGACGAATCAAACCACGTGTACGTCTATTTTCAATTTTCTCTTTTGTCGTTACAAGACCATGATACATAACATTATCTGAAATAATTACGCCACCAGGATTTAATAACGGTTCATATAAGTCAAAAAAGCGACGATATTGCCCTTTCGCTGCATCAATAAAAATAATATCAAATGTTCCATGTTCTTTCACTTGTTCGCCTGTTTCTAAAGCATCACCGTAAATAACAGAAATGCGATCTGTTACTGGAGAACGTTCTATATATTCAAGTGCCTTTTCATATCGTTCACGATTGCGCTCTACTGTCACAATACGTGAATTTGGAATAGCTTCCATCATACGAATACTAGAATAACCGATTGCTGTTCCAAGTTCTAAAATGCTTTTCGGCCCAATTAAACGTAAAAATTGCAGCATAAATTCCATTCCAAGTCGATCCATAATCGGCACATGGTTTTCTGTTGCATACTCTTCCATTTCAAGAATTAATTTATCTTTTGGATCAATAAATGATAATAGGTACTCGTTAACTGCATCCTCCATAATTGGTCCTCCTTATTTACATGGAGAAGTGCCTCTATGACGCGTCAATCTTTGTCTTTTCACACATAGAATGCAATAAAAATACAAGCCAGCTTCACCCTTAGCTTGTACGTCCCGTTTTGATATTAAAAACGATTCTTCTGCCAGTTTTTAACCCGATATATTTTACCACAAAAAAGAGGGATGTGCGACCTTTTTCGCTATCCCTCCCCGTTTCACTGTTTTTTCGTAATATATTTTTGCTTTAATGCATTATGTTCTTCTAATGTTTTCGCATAATACACTTCACCACTTGGTGCAGCTAAGAAATAATAATACTCTGTTTGCGCAGGCTCTAACGCCGCTTCCACTGAATGTTTCCCTGAGTTTGCAATCGGCCCAACTGGCAATCCTTTCACAACATACGTATTGTACGGTGAGTTTACTTTTAAATCCTCATATAATACGCGTTGTTTATGCTTTCCAAGCGCGTATAACACTGTCGGATCTGTTTGAAGTGGCATACCTTTTGCTAAACGATTATAGAAAACACTAGAGATCTTTTGACGATCTGTAAAGCCCGTTGCCTCTTCTTCAATAAGTGAAGACAATGTTAAAAGCTGATGAACATCCCAGTTTTTCGCTTTCATTTTTGCCTCGTTTTGAACAATAATTGCATTCGTTTTCTCAAGCATTGGAATTACGATTTCTTCTAACGTTGTATCTTTTTTATAGAAAGAATACGTCGCTGGATATAGATAGCCTTCTAATGGATATTTAATATTGCTATCAAAAATTTTATCAGTCAATAACTTCGGATACTTTTGCTGCATTTTTTGAATAAATGCTTTATCGTTTAATTGACGCACAACATCATCTTTATTCCACTTTAATTCTGCCGCAATCACTTCTGCAATTTCAGTTACTTGCGCCCCTTCTTTAATCGTTACTTTATAAAGAGCTGGACGATGCACGTTACCGGATGACATTTGTTCGATAACATCTTTAGCATTCATCGAAGGATTTAATAAATATGTACCTGCTTGTAAACTTTTCGATTTAGCCTTTGTATAAAAACTAAAAACTGTACCGTTTTTCACAGCACCTTTTTCTTCTAAAATTTCACCAATTTTACTTGTAGATGATCCTTTTGGGATCTCTACTTCAATCTCTTTTTTATTCTCGCTATCAACTGGTCCTAATGCCGATGAAATATATGCATAGACTGAACCACAAACTAAGAGCAATGCAATAATCGAAAATAAAAAAATGCGTCTACGCTTCTTTTTCACTTGATTCTCTACCAAAACTCTTCCTCCTTATTCAATTGTAGACCGTATGTACATATTTCTATACAATACGATATAAAAACACAATAAATTTATTTATCTTTTTTAGATAGATATTTTATTTTTCTACAATCCGTCTCATTATACTACAAAGACTTACACAGTTTCGACAAAAAATCTTTCATTTTACATATAAAAAAAGATGGACTGTATGTCGTCCATCTTTTCAGTACTATTATTCTGCTTCTTGCTCATCAGCAAGAGTGTTGAACATTTCTTGTACCATTTCCCACTCTTCTTCAGATTCGATTGGAAGTAAAGTTCCGCCCTCTTCTTCATTTTGCTCATAAGCCATTGCATCATAAATTTGGTCTCCATCTTCGTCTACTTCACCGATTGGAGAGAAGACTACGTATGATTTTTTGCCAAACTTTTCAGCATCAAAAGTGAAAACAATCTCACATAAATGTTCGTTACCTTTTTCGTCTACAATTGTAATTTGATTTTCTTCCATTTTGGTCACCTCTTATTTACTATCTAAAAATCCTTGTAAGATTACGACTGCAGCCATCTTATCGATTACTTGCTTTCGCTTCTTACGGCTTACATCAGCTGAAATGAGCAGACGTTCCGCTGCCATCGTCGACAAACGCTCGTCCCACATTACAACGTCTAATTGTAACAGCTCTCGTAGGTTTTCTGCAAATTGCTGGCACGCTTCACCACGCGGACCAATTGTACCATTCATATTTTTAGGTAAACCTACTACTATTTTGTCCACACCATACTGTTTTACTAACTCAGAAATACGGTCAAAACCAAAATGACCTCGTTCTTCGTTAATCTTAATTGTTTCCAGCCCTTGTGCTGTCCAGCCCATTTCATCGCTCATTGCAACTCCGACTGTTTTTGTACCTACATCTAAACCTAATATCCGCATAAACTACTCCTCACGATGATGTTTCAAGTAAGACTTCACAAGCTCTTCAATTAACTCATCACGTTCAAGCTTGCGAATGATGCTTCGAGCATCTTTATGGCGAGGTATGTATGCTGGGTCTCCACTTAATAAATAACCGACGATTTGGTTAATCGGATTATAGCCTTTTTCTTGAAGTGCATCATACACAGTTAAAAGTACATCATTTACATGGACACTCTGTTTTTCATCTTGAATGCTAAACTTCATTGTTTTATCAAAACCGTCCATTTCAAGCACCTCACTTGTAAGTAGTAAGTATAGGGAGAAGAACTTCTCCTCTCCCTACCATTGTACACTACTATCTCTTTATTTTGAAACAGATTTAACGTACTCTTGTACAAACGCTAAAGCTTCCTCAACTTGAGCTGGGTTTTTACCGCCTGCTTGAGCCATATCAGGACGGCCACCACCACCGCCACCACAACGAGAAGCCACTTCTTTCACAAGCTTACCTGCATGGTAACCTTGGCTAATTAAATCTTTCGTTACGCCAGCTAAAATGTTTACTTTATCATCACTTACAGACGCTAATACAACAACTGCAGACTCTAATTTATTTTTTAGATCATCCATCATTGTACGTAAGTTGTTCATATCTGCAACATTTACTTTTGCCGCTAATACGTTCACGCCATCAACTGTCATTACTGAATCAGTTAAGTTTCCAGCTTCGATATTGCTTAATTTCGCAGCAAGAGATTCGTTTTCTTTTTGAAGTTGTTTTACTTCAGCAAATAAACCATCAACTCTTGTTAAAATATCTTTTGGATTTGTTTTCATTTTACCTGCTGCTTCTTTTAATAAACCTACTTGATCGTTCATTAATTCGTATGCAGACTTACCTGTTACTGCTTCAATACGGCGAGTTCCTGCACCGATACCAGACTCAGCAACAATTTTGAAAATACCGATAGAAGCTGTGTTATCAACGTGACAACCACCGCAAAGCTCTAAGCTGTAACCGCCAACTTGTACAACGCGTACAACATCTCCGTATTTTTCACCGAATAATGCCATTGCACCCATTTCTTTCGCTTCTTCAATTGCTTTTTGAGAAATCTCAACATCAATACTTTCCCAAATTTTTTCGTTTACGATACGCTCAATTTTTTCTAATTCGTCAGCTTGTACTTGGCCGAAGTGAGAGAAGTCAAAGCGTAAACGTTCAGAAGTTACAAGAGAACCAGCTTGGTTAACATGCATTCCAAGTACGTCTTTTAATGCTTGGTGCAGTAAATGAGTTGCTGTATGGTTTTTCACAACGCTACTACGGTTCTTCGTATCAATAACAGCTTTTACAGCCGCATCTTTCGTTAATGTACCCTCTTCAACAACAACTTTGTGTAAGTTCTGACCATTTGGCGCTTTTTGTACGTCTTTTACAAGAACTTTCACACCGTCAGTAAGAAGATAACCACGGTCAGCAATTTGTCCACCGCTCTCAGCGTAGAATGGCGTTACATCAAGCATTAACTGTCCTTCTTCACCAGCTTGTAAGCTATCTGTATACTCACCATTTTTCACAAGTGCAACAACGTTACTTTCTGTTGCAACTGTACCGTAACCAACAAACTCGCTCGCTACTTTAACTTCACCAAGTACACCGCCTTGAACTTGCATAGAATCAACGTCTTGACGAGCAGCACGTGCACGCTCACGTTGTTTTTCCATTTCATTTTCAAAGCCTGCTTGATCAACTGTCATACCAGCTTCTTCTGCATATTCTTCTGTTAATTCAATTGGGAAACCGTATGTGTCATATAGACGGAACGCGTCTACTCCAGAAATAACAGTTGTTTTTTCTTCTTTTGCTTTTGTGATAACTTCAGCTAAAATTGCTTCACCGTCATGAAGTGTTTCATGGAAACGCTCTTCTTCGTTTTTCACAACTTTCGCAATGAAATCTTTCTTTTCAAGTACTTCTGGATAGAAGTCTTTCATTACTTCTCCAACAACCGGTACTAATTCAAACATGAATGGACGGTTAATGTTTAATTTTTTCGAGTAACGAACCGCGCGGCGTAATAAACGACGTAATACATAACCACGGCCTTCATTAGAAGGAAGTGCTCCATCACCAACAGCGAATGTTACTGTACGGATATGGTCAGCAATTACTTTAAATGCCATATCTTTTTCTAAGTCACCATTACGATACTTCTCACCAGAAATTGATTCTGTTGCACCAATCATCGGCATGAATAGATCTGTATCAAAGTTCGTAGGCACATCTTGAACGATAGATGTCATACGCTCTAAACCCATCCCTGTATCGATGTTCTTCTTAGGAAGCGGTGTATATGAACCGTCTGGATTATGGTTAAATTGAGAGAATACAAGGTTCCATACTTCTAAGTAACGCTCGTTTTCTCCGCCTGGATATAATTCTGGGTCACTAAAGTCATTACCGTAAGCTTCACCACGATCATAGAAAATCTCTGTATTCGGCCCACTTGGCCCTTCACCGATATCCCAGAAGTTTTCTTCTAAACGGATGATGCGCTCTTTTGGAACACCCATTTTCTCATTCCAAATTGTAAATGCTTCTTCATCTTCCGGATGGATTGTAACTGATAGTAATTCTTTATCGAATCCAATCCATTTGTCGCTCGTTAAGAATTCCCAAGCCCAAGTAATTGCTTCTTCTTTGAAGTAATCACCGATTGAGAAGTTCCCTAACATTTCAAAGAATGTATGGTGACGAGCTGTTTTCCCTACGTTTTCAATATCGTTTGTACGAATTGATTTTTGAGCATTTGTAATACGTGGATTTTGCGGGATTACGCGTCCATCAAAATATTTTTTTAATGTTGCTACACCACTGTTAATCCATAGAAGAGATGGATCTTCATGTGGAACTAGTGATGCACTAGGTTCTACTGCATGTCCTTTTTCTTGGAAAAAGTCTAAAAACATTTGACGAATTTGTGCGCCTGTTAGTTGTTTCATTGTATTTTCCTCCTTAAATATAAAAAACTCCCGCCCCTATAAAAGGGACGAGAGTTAACTCGCGATACCACCCTAATTATGAATTGATTATTATAACAATCAATTCATCACCTCATGGTGCCGTAACGTGGCAAGACGGCAGTGATTAGCTGCTCTCAGGATTAGCTTTCTGTTACCCTTCATTTAAAGCTCCTTTCAGCCAGTGGAAGCTTCTCTCTACAAATGGACTGTAACGTACTTGTTCCGTCATTGATTTAATGTATTATATGACTAAATATAATAGAATTCTCTTAAGTTTGTCAATGTAGATAATCATTTATATTATATCAATTGCTCATTATTCATAGTTATTCTACTATTCATTCTTAACAGCCTTTAAATATATTATGCATTTATTACTAAATAGGAATCTCCTCACAAAAATACTTTATACAAATTTCTAAATATTACATCATTTGTTATAATTAAATTATCAACAATAAAGGAGCGACTACAATGACAACTTTATTGAATCAAGCTAAAGAAATGTTAACAACTGATGAAAAAATCCTTTTTTATGCGGCATGTTCATTAGATATATTTATATATCGTTCCGTCGCAAGGCCAGGACTGTTAATCTTAACGAACAAAAAGCTCTTCTTTTATGGACCAGATGTAAGCAAGAACCCAATATTTGAAGAGTACTCTTTCGCAAAAATTTCTAATCTAAAAGAGCAAAAGCGGCTTTTCAGCAATCAAATTGTATTTATGTATGATACGGAATGGAAAAGAATAAAACATATTCAAACAACTGATATGAGCTCTCTGGTTCAAAAAATACAAGATCAACTCCTTAAATAATCATATTATTAGCCCTCTATTTTTTAAATAGAGGGCTTCATTTTAAACATCTTCTCTTTTCCAAAGAGGTCTCACATGAACAATCACTGTACGAATGATTGCTAAAACAGGAACTGATATTAGCAATCCTACAATACCTGCTACTTCTCCTCCAACTAGTAATGCAAGCATAATAATAACAGGGTGCATACGAAGCGACTTACCAACGATGTAAGGAGATAAAATGTTACTTTCCAAAAATTGCAAAATGGCAATTGTAATCCCCGCCTTAATGAGTAAACTCGTTGATACCGTTGCCGCAATCATCAACGTGGGAATCGCCCCTAAAATAGGACCAAAGTACGGGATTATATCCGTTACCCCAATAATAATGCCGAGTAATAACGGATATTTCATACCGATAAACCAAAAAGAAAGAACAGATACTCCCCCTAATACTAAGCAAACAAATAACTGTCCTCGAATATAACTTCCGAGTGATTTATCAATTTCTTTCGCAAGCATTTGACCCGTACTACGCCATTTACTCGGGACTAATTTCCAAAAGATATGATAAAACTCACCGTAATCTTTTAATATGTAAAATACAATGAATGGAATTAAGAAAATAATGAGTAACGAATCCAGTACACCACGAGCTGTGCTCATGACTTTATTTAAAAGCGCTTGAATCTTCGTTTCTACACCACCAAAAATTTGTTTCACCTTTTCATGAATAAATGATGGAAAATTCGCTGTTTGTTCCGTTACCCCATCCATCCAAGAATCGTACATTTTTGTAAACTGCGGAAATTGTTCATTAATCTCTTGCAACTGCTTAATAACAATTGGCGTTCCTTTATAAATCCCATAGCCAATCCCGCCGAAGAAAAGTACGTAAATGAGCAAAATGGCAAGTGTACGAGGCATTCCTTCTTTATGGATTTTTTCAATTAAAGGATGCAATAAGTATGCAATGAAACACGCGATAAGAAACGGTGTAATTGCCACTTTAAATACAAAAATAATTGGTGCCCACAATGGCTTAATTTTTAAAAAGACAAGCAAACAAAGAAAAATGAGTAACAATAATCCTAAACGATATATCCAAATGATTTTAAGATTCTTCACACGAAAAACCTCCTCCACCTTTATTTTGAAAATAAATAGGTTAGGTTATGTGCAAAAGTTTTAAAATCTTTTTATACAGACCATACTGTTTTTTAAAGACGTACATATATTTAACATAATAAGGACAACCACCCCTGAAAATACAAAATGTCAAAATATAATCAGGAGGGCTAATTATGGTTTTATTTATGCTCATATTATCAGCACTTTTTATGATTCTTGAATGGATTTGCATTGGGTTTGGTATTTGGAAAGGTTTCTTTATTCGTTCCTCGCGAAAAGAACGGGCGAAGCAATTATGGCATTATGGAATGCTTGGCGTTGGATGTTACGGTCTATCTTATCTCTTCTCAGAAATCGGACTTTTATATTTGCATACAAGTGCATAAAAAAACTCCCTTATCCTGAAGGGAGTTTTTCACTTTACCAAAATTATAAATAAGACTTAATCATCTTACGTGCTTTTTTCATATTGCGTTTAGAAAATACATCTTGCTTACGAGCATATTGATATGCTGCAGCCCCAACACCTAATGCGATTAATGAATTGCGTATATTCAAAGTAAATCCCCCTTTTCGTTATCCGATCGTTCTTTCATTCTCATCAAATAAATCATCAAGAGAGCTTAATGAACCATCTTCCTCTACTTGATGTGTATGGATTTTCCCCTTTGAAACCGATAATTCGATATAACAATTCCAGCAATAAAATTGGTTGACACCTATTTTTCCGATGTCTTTCCCTTTGCAATTTGGACAAATAAACATATGGCTTTCATCTCCTTACAGTCTCCCAGATTCTATTCGCCATTATGTCCAAACCGCATTCATTTATACATTGCTGGAGCCTTTCAACGTTATACGTTTGAAAGTTTCACTATATAATTTCGCCTCGTTACATGAAATCATACGGTGAAATGTTTTCCACGTCCATTTCCTCGCCATTAACTGTTACCATCTGTACTTCTCCTTGTGATTCTTGCAATCGACCAGCTAAAGTCGTTTGACGCATTGCATCATCAAGGCGATTTACACCAGACTGGAAAGCTGCTTCCTCCCCGCAAATAATAAGGAATTTCTTACTCCTTGTAATGCCCGTGTAAATTAAATTACGACGTAACATACGGTAGTAGCTCTTTACAATCGGCATAATAACTATTGGGAATTCACTACCTTGTGATTTATGAATCGAGCAGCAATATGCATGGGTAATTTGGTTCAAATCAGGCTTTGTATACGTTACTTCAATCCCATCAAATGAAACGATAATCATATCTTGTTGCTCGACATTTTCTTTTGCATAAAAAATCGAAACAATTTCTCCAATATCACCATTAAATACTTGGCTTTCCGGCTGATTGACTAATTGAAGTACTTTATCACCTCTTCGATACACAACGTCACCGTAGGCAATTTCTTTACTTTTTTCTTTTTTCGGATTAAACACTTCTTGAAGAGCTTCATTTAACACATTAATACCTGCTGGTCCGCGGTACATAGGTGCCAACACTTGTACATCTCTTGCGCTAAACCCTTTCGTCTTCGCGTTTTCACATACTTTTTTTACAACTTCAACAATTTGAGCCCCTGCACAGCTGATAAATGAACGATCTTTTTTATTTTGCGCTAAATCTGGTGGAAGTGTTCCGTCTTTTATCGCATGGGCAAGCTGAATAACAGACGAACCTTCTGCCTGACGATAAATTTCTGTAAGTTTTACCGTTGGGATGGCTCCTGCATTTAATAAATCTTTTAACACTTGTCCAGGTCCTACAGATGGCAACTGATCTTCATCACCTACAACGATAACTTGAATATTTGTCGGAAGTGACTTGAATAGCTGATTTGCAAGCCAAATATCTACCATCGAAAACTCATCAATAATGAGTAACTTTCCTTGTACCGGATCGGTTTCATTGCGCTGGAAAGACCCTTCTGGCGTCCAACCAAGCAAACGATGAATCGTACAAGCTGGAAGCCCTGTCGATTCACTCATGCGCTTCGCCGCTCTTCCTGTTGGGGCCGTTAACAATATTGGAAATGGATTATCATCACTATATTCATTCGGATTTAATGATAATCCGTGAAGTGATGCATACATTTCAACAATTCCTTTAATAACTGTTGTTTTCCCCGTTCCTGGTCCACCTGTTAATAGCATCATCGGCTTATGAAGTGCAGTTTGAACTGCTTCTTGCTGAAGCGGTGCATACTGTACCTTTAGCTGTTCTTCAATTTCCCCTAATGTTTTTAACACTTCTGCTTCAGGGAATTCAGGGGTTTCTTCTTGATTCATAAGACGACGAATTGACTTTACAACGCCTTTTTCAGAGTAGAATAACGAAGCTAAATACACTCGCTCTTCTTCTATAATGACTTTCCCTTCACTTTGCATCATTTCAACGCAGCCTACAATATCTTCCTCAGTCACTCTTCCTTCTTGATTGTTTAAAAGTGACATCGTTTCTCTTACAAGTTGATCTTTCCCCATATAAACGTGACCGAGTTGCAGTGAAACATTCTCTAATGTATAAAAACAGCCCGCACGTACACGGTCGTCGTGATTACCCGATATACCTAATGCACGCCCTATATCATCCGCTCTTCCAAAGCCAATCCCATCCACTTCTTCAATAAGCTTATATGGATTATTACGAATCACTTCTAATGTCATTTCCTTATATTGCTGATAGATTTTAATAGAAAGCTTCGTTCCAAAACCGTAACCATTTAAAAAGCTCATTACTTTCTCTAACCCTTGATGTTCAACAATTGTCTCATATATTTCCTGCGCTTTTTGTTTGTTAACAACACCATTTAACGCATCAGGATCATCCATAATTTTAGAAATAGCATGCTCACCAAGGTGATCTACGATTTTTTCGGCTGTACGCTTTCCAATCCCTTTAAATAAATCGCTCGCTAAATATTGCACCATACCTGCTTTTGTTTGCGGCAATTCTTTCTTAAACGTTTCAACTAAATATTGTTTCCCATACTTCGGGTGGTCTTTAAAGTGACCTGTTAATGTAAACACTTCATCTTCATGCATACGGGGAAAATGGCCGTTTATCATTACTTTCTTTTCGTCGTATGTTTCATTCGTTTCAATGATTTTCATACTGACAACGGAATAGAGGTTTTCTTCGTTGTGGAAAATGGTATGAAGAACTTGCGCTTTTATAAATTTTTTCTCTTCCTCAAACAAATCCATTGCATGTTGATTTCCCATCTTTCCTCTCCTTCCCGAGTTCTTTTCACTTTAATGAGCAGTACATCCCCCACCTCTTTCACATTCTTTAGATGAGGGGTAACTGCACATTAAACTATAATTTCACTTTATTCAGCTTCTTGCTCTAATAAACGAACACCATTACCAGCTAAAAAGTGATCTGGCTGAATTTCAGTTGCTTTCTTAAATAAAGTAAGAGCCTTCTCGTTATTTTCTTCAAATACGTACGCAACACCTAAATTATAATACGCATCTGCATGCTCTTCATCCATTTCTAATACCTTTTCAAAATAAGGTTTTGCCTCTTGAATATGTTCTAGTCGTGCGAAGCAAAGTCCACATTGGAAAACAGCTTCTACATCACTTTCATCTAATTCAGTTGCCCTTTGTAAAAATGGCAGTGCAAGACGATCATTTCCAAGCTGCACATGTGTAATACCTAACATAAACGTTACATCAGCTGATTGTAATCCAGCTTGCATCGCTTGTTCAAATACAGCCTTTGCCTCTGCAAATTGCTCGTGACCGTAATATACATTTCCTAAGCCATAATAAGCAGCCGCAGATTGATCATCTAATTCTAATGCACGTTTATAAAATAAAATTGCTCGTTCACTATCACCTAATACATCTAATAAATTCGCAAAGTTAATATATCCAAGCGCATCTTTCGGATTTTCTTCGATTGCTTCTGTAAAATTTTTAGCTGCTTCTTCCCAGTTTCCTTCTTGCATATATTGAATACCTGTTTCAAGTTTGTTTGACATGTCCTTCACCTCTACAACAAATTATAACAAAGAATGTATTTTCCAAGCGAACGAAAATTCGCTTTATGTAAAAGAAACCTCTAACCGCTAATCGGCAGAGGCTTCTCGTTTTATCCTAAATAATCTAATTTCTTACCACTATGATATACTTCATCAATTGTAGCGCCGCCTAAGCACTCATCTCCATCATAGAAAACAACTGCTTGGCCTGGCGTAATCGCACGAATTGGCTCATCACAAAGAATACGAACTGTATTTTCATCAACAATTTGAACCGTTACTTTATTATCTGCTTGACGATAACGGAATTTCGCTGTGCATTTAAATTCTGTTTCTTTTGCTTTGTTACTTACCCATCCTACATTCGTAGCGATAACTTCATCACCATATAGAAGTTCATTATGGAATCCTTGATCAACATATAAAATGTTTTCTTTCAAGTTTTTCCCAACAGCGAACCATGGATCACCGTTACCACCAATACCAAGGCCATGACGTTGTCCAATTGTATAGTACATTAAACCGTCATGTTTTCCTTTCACTTCACCAGATAATGTTTGCATCACACCTGGTTGCGCTGGTAAATAGTTACTTAAGAAATCTTTAAAGTTACGCTCGCCGATGAAGCAAATACCAGTACTATCTTTCTTCGCCGCTGTCGCTAAACCAGCTGCTGTCGCCATTTCGCGAATTTGTGGTTTCTTTAATTCACCTAATGGGAACATTGTTTTTGATAATTGCTCTTGGCTTAATTGATTTAAGAAATACGTTTGGTCTTTATTGTCATCAACGCCGCGAAGCATTTTATATTCGCCATCCATATAAGCAACGCGTGCATAATGGCCTGTCGCTACATAATCAGCACCAAGCGCAATTGCATGCTCTAAAAATGCTTTAAATTTAATTTCTTTGTTACACATTACATCTGGGTTTGGTGTACGACCAGCTCGGTACTCATCTAAGAAGTACGTAAATACTTTGTCCCAGTATTGTTTTTCAAAGTTTACTGCATAATACGGAATACCGATTTGGTTACACACTTCAATTACATCATTGTAATCTTCTGTTGCTGTGCAGACACCATTCTCATCTGTATCATCCCAGTTTTTCATAAAAATTCCGATCACATCATAACCTTGCTCTTTTAATAAAAGAGCTGCTACAGATGAATCGACGCCACCGGACATCCCGATGACAACGCGTGTTTCGTGAGGTAGTTTGTTCATCATGTCACCTCCCATGCTAATTTTGTGTTAATCGCTTCACGATTTTCACTGTTTCGTACGCCGCTTTTTCAATTTGCTCTTTCGTATTTCCAAGTCCGAAACTAAAGCGTACGGATGAACGTATTTGATCGGAGTCTTTTCCGAACATCGCTACTAATACATGTGATGGATCAATCGAACCAGCTGTACAAGCAGAACCACTTGATACTGCAATGCCAGCTAAGTCTAAGTTCACAAGAAACGGTTCAATATTCATTCCTGTAAAACTTATATTCAACACATGTGGTAAGCGATATTCCAAGTTTCCGTTTACCTCGAAAGTAATGCCTTCATTTTTGAAGACAGATACCATTATATCTTTAAACTCTTCATATTGGGCATTTTTTTGCTCACGATTTTTTGTAGCTAGCAAAATTGCTTGCTGCAGTCCAACGATACTAGGTACATTTTCAGTACCAGCACGGCGTTTTCTTTCTTGCTCTCCGCCTATTAATAACGGTTCAAATTTCACATTTGCACCAGCATATAGGAACCCGACACCTTTTGGTCCGTTAATTTTATGAGCTGAAATTGATAGTAAATCAATGCCAAACTCTTTCACATCAATTTCTAATAAACCGTAAGCTTGTACTGCATCTGTATGAAAATAAGCTTGATGTTCTTTTAACAGCTTACCTATTTCCGCAATTGGTTGCATTGTCCCTACTTCATTATTCCCAAACATAACAGATACGAGAATTGTCTCATCTGTTAATGCCTTTTGTATGTCAGAAACGTGAACACGTCCTGTTTCATCTACAGGTAAATATGTCACTTCAAACCCTTCACGCTCTAACAATTCACACGTATGCAAAATCGCATGGTGTTCAATTTGCGTCGTTATAATGTGGTTACCTTTATGACGGTTTGCACGTGCTACACCTATAAGCGCTAAATTATCAGCTTCTGTACCACCGCTCGTAAATATAATTTCATTCGGATTCGCATGAATGCTACGTGCACACACACGTCTCGCCTCATCTACTGCATGGCGCGTTTGACGCCCATAAAAGTGAATACTAGACGGGTTTCCGAATGTTTCTGTCATATATGGAATCATCTTTTCGACCACTTCTGGGTGAGTCGGAGATGTCGCAGCATGATCTAAGTAAATGCGTTCCATTAAATCTCCTTCTTTCCAAATCGTTTCACAAGGAATTAAATGTAAAACATATAGCCCCCGTGATTTTCTTCCTCATAACGTACTAAATCTTCTAAAGTTGTACTATCTAATACTTCTTGCACCGCATCACGAACACGCATCCATAATTGGCGTTGTGCTGGTTCTTCTTCTTCTATCATTTCTACAACACTAATTGGACCCTCTAGTACACGGATTACATCTCCAGCTGTAATGTTGACTGGCTGATCAGATAATACATATCCGCCATATGCCCCGCGCGTACTCTTTACAAGACGAGCGTTACGAAGTGGTGAAATTAATTGCTCTAAGTAATGTTCAGATAAGTCATGTGCCTGCGCGATTGACTTTAATGAAATTGGGCCTTCACCAAACTTTTTTGCAAGGTCGATCATAATTGTTAAGCCATAGCGGCCTTTCGTTGAAATCTTCATCTATTTGCACCTCATTTCAAATTTTCACTTCTATTGGTTATATCTTTATTCATAAAAGAACACAATTTAAAATCCTATGAAATTATAGCATAATATAGTATTATAAGAAATTTCAACTTGTGTATCAAAATGATAACATAAAATCACATTGAAAAACTCGGAAATTATTACAATTGAAAGAAAAATGAAAATATTCATATTCATTTTTCCCACAAAACAGCATCCTATTTCAAATTCCATTAAAAAAAATGATACGATAGAATGAGATTATATATTAAGGGAGACGGTCTAAATGAAACAACCACTCGCACATCGAATGCGCCCTACAAATATTCAAGAAATTATCGGACAACAACATTTAGTTGGTGAAGGGAAAATTTTATGGCGAATGGTCCAAGCAAACCATTTTCAATCTATGATTTTATACGGTCCTCCAGGCACAGGTAAAACATCAATTGCTAGCGCAATTGCAGGAAGTACTGGAACCCCGTTTCGCCTCTTAAACGCTGTTACGCATAATAAAAAAGATATGGAAGTTGTCGTACAAGAAGCGAAGATGCATCGACACCTCGTTTTAATTTTAGATGAAGTCCATAGACTAGATAAAGCGAAGCAAGACTTTCTATTACCCCATTTAGAAAGCGGGCTTCTTACTTTAATTGGTGCAACGACAAGCAATCCGTTCCATGCTATTAATTCTGCTATCCGAAGCAGATGTCAAATCTTCGAATTACATGCATTAACAGAAGATGATATTTTAATTGGTTTAAAACGAGCTCTTGAAGATAAAGAAAAGGGGCTTGGGGAATATGATGTAACTGTCACGAATGAAGCACTGCATCACTTTGCAAATGCGTCAGGCGGAGATATGCGTTCAGCTTATAATGCACTTGAACTAGCTGTTTTATCTAGCTTTACAACTGACGACAAAGCCGCGGAAATTACACTTGAAATCGCAGAAGAATGCTTACAAAAAAAGAGCTTCGTTCACGACAAAGGTGGAGATGCTCATTATGACGTATTATCAGCATTTCAAAAATCTGTGCGTGGAAGTGATGTAAACGCAGCACTTCATTATTTAGCACGCCTTATTGAAGCAGGTGATTTACAAAGTATCGGTAGACGCCTTCTTATTATGGCATATGAAGATGTTGGACTTGCTAGCCCGCAAGCTGGACCGCGCACCCTTGCAGCGATTGAGTCAGCTGAACGAGTTGGATTCCCAGAAGCACGCATACCACTTGCAAATGCTGTTATTGAACTTTGCCTATCACCGAAATCAAATTCAGCTTATAAAGCACTTGATGCCGCATTACACGATTTACGTAACGGACAAACAGGTGATATTCCAAGTCATTTAAAAGATAGTCATTACAAAGGCGCAGAATCACTTGGAAGAGGCATTGGATACTTATATCCACATGACCATCCAAATGGCTGGGTACAACAACAATACTTACCTGATAAAATAAAAAACAAGCAATACTATAAACCGAAAACGACAGGGAAATTTGAGCAAGCACTTTCTACTGTGTATGAAAGATTACAAATTTCGAATAAAACGAAAAATAAAGGGTAACATAAACGAAAACGTCACCATTATGGAGGCTTCGCTTATGAAAACACGTCAAGATGCATGGACAAAAGAAGACGATCTCCTTTTAGCAGAAACTGTTTTACGACATATTCGCGGCGGAAGTACACAAATAAAAGCGTTCGATGAAGTTGGCGATACATTAAACCGGACTTCCGCAGCTTGTGGATTTAGATGGAACGCTGAAGTAAGGCCAAATTACGAAGATGCGGTGCAACTTGCGAAAAAACAACGTAAAGAATTAAAACGTTCTGAAGCTAAAATAGAAAAAGATCATTTCACGAAAACGAAACAACTCGTAATCGATGCCGAGTTTTCAGAAGATATTACGCCAAGTAAACAAGGTCTTACAATACAAAAAATCATCTCATTTTTGCAAAACTTAGAGCACAATAATCCTTCACTCGCAAAGTTACAAACCGAAAATGACGTATTACAAGCTCAGCTCACTTCCCTGCAAAAAACAAACGATGAACTTGAAACAAAATTAGCTGTACTCACAAAAAAGCAACAAGCAATCGAAGAAGATTACGCCATGCTTGTTAGAATTATGGATCGCGCTCGAAAACTCGTTTCAGTTGAAGAGCAGGAGGAGCAAATTGCTCCGATTTTCAAAACCGATCAAAATGGAAATTTAGATATTATATATTCTGCAGAGAATTAAAAAACAGGGGTATCACTTTTTTGACTAAGTGACATCCCTGTTTTTTTCGATTGACAACAATAAGCCTCTTGGAGAAAATTGGATATTTTTCACTTAAATGTTACTATAAATATATACACTTGAAGGGAGATGGTTGCTATTTCATTAATAGTATTCAAAATAACACTCGGTGTTCTCGTCCTAACGTTAGGGATTTTTACATTTCACATTTTAAAAAAGACTTCCGCCTATAAGTCGGACAAATACGATTATTCTTTATTAGGTTTACTTACATTTGAATTATTAGTATTGCAAATAGCAGCAATCCTTTAAAATAAAATAGAAAAAGCATATACCCAAGACGGATATATGCTTTCTTTTTATTCTTGCCCTACACGCTTCACTTCTACGTTTTTAATACGTTCACGTACAACGTGACTTGCCATAATTAGGCCTGCCACAGATGGTACGAATGCATTTGATGAAGGTGGTAATTTCGCTTTACGAATTTTTGCATTTTCGTCTGGTACGATTTCTTTACGTACTTCTTCACGAATTACGATTGGGTTTTCGTCAGAGAAGACAACTTTTACACCTTTTTTAATACCATCTTTACGAAGCTTCGTACGAATTACTTTCGCAATTGGATCTGTATGTGTTTTAGAGATGTCCGCAATACGGAAACGAGTTGGGTCCATTTTATTTGCTGCACCCATACATGAGATAATTTTAATTTTGCGACGTAAACATTGTTTAATTAAATGAATTTTGAACGTAATCGTATCAGATGCATCTACTACGAAATCCAATCCATGTTTGAAAAACTCTTCATATGTTTCATCAGTATAAAACATTTCTAGTCCAATTACTTCACACTCTGGATTAATGTCTGCAATACGCTCTTTCATTAATTCTACTTTTGAACGTCCTACAGTAGATACTAACGCGTGAATTTGACGGTTTACGTTTGTAATATCTACAACATCTTTGTCAACTAATACAAGACGTCCTACGCCAGAACGTGCTAACGCTTCTGCCGAAAATGATCCTACGCCGCCAATTCCTAAAATACCGACTGTACTATTTTTTAATATTTCAAGGCCTTCTTTTCCAAAGGCTAATTCATTACGTGAAAATTGATGTAACATTCAGCTCTACACTCCTATTACAAAAATGGTCTACCATGTATTCTAGCGTTTTTCCGACTATTTGTATAGAAAAAGTTATAGAATTCCTAAAAATACATATTCAAAGAGAAAAAATAAACATAAGACCACTAGCTGAACCAGACTTTTTTCTTACATATTTGTTTAAAAAGGAGGATTCAGAGGGCCGAGCAGATCGAGGCGCTGAAGCCAGGAGGATCGCGGTGTAGCTTTTACTACTCGAGCACCGGACTGGCGAAGCAGCGATGAGATGCGACAGTTATCTGAACCGGACTTTTTAAACTTCCCTTCAATACACGTTTAAAAAGGAGGATTCAGAGAACCGAGCAGATCGAGGCACGTATGCTAGGAGGAGCGCAGTGTAGGAGTACTACTCGAGCACCGGACTAGCGTACGTAACGATGAGATGCGACAGTTATCTGAACCGGACTTTTTAAACTTCTCTTCAAAAAAAAGCCTAGACGGCTATAGTATAACCATCTAGACTCTATTCTTACTTCTCTTCTTTCAAGCTCAATTTTAAGCTTAGCTCTTCAAGCTGAGCTTCTGCAACTGGGCTTGGCGCTTCTGTTAATAAGCAACTTGCGCTTGCTGTTTTCGGGAATGCAATTGTATCACGAAGGTTCGTACGACCTGCAAGTAACATAACAAGACGGTCTAAACCTAATGCAATTCCGCCGTGTGGTGGTGTACCGTATTCGAATGCTTCTAATAAGAATCCGAATTGCTCTTGCGCTTCTTCTTGTGAGAATCCAAGTGCTTTGAACATTTTTTCTTGTACGTCACGCTCGTAAATACGAAGTGATCCACCACCAAGCTCATAACCGTTTAATACAAGGTCATATGCTTGTGCGCGTGCTTTTTCTGGTGCTGTTTCTAATAGCTCAACATCTTCACGGAACGGCATTGTGAATGGGTGGTGAGCTGCGAAGTAACGATCTGCATCTTCATCGTACTCAAGAAGCGGCCAATCAGTTACCCATAGGAAGTTAAATTTACTTTCGTCAATTAACTCAAGCTCTTTACCTAGGCGTAAACGAAGTGCACCTAAGCTATCTGCAACAACGCTCTTCTTATCCGCTACGAATAGTAATAAATCGCCAGCAGTAGCTTCTAATGTATTCATTAACGCTTTTGCATCTTCTTCACCGAAGAACTTCGCAATCGGTCCTTTTAGGCCGTCTTCTTCAACTTTCAGCCAAGCTAAACCTTTTGCACCATATACTTTTACAAATTCAGTTAATGCATCGATGTCTTTACGAGAGTATTTGCTCGCAGCACCTTTTGCATTAATTGCTTTTACTTGTCCGCCGTTTTCTACAGCACTTGTAAATACTTTGAAACCACAACCTGCTGCAAATTCAGATAGGTCTGTTAGTTCCATTTCAAAGCGTGTATCTGGCTTATCAGAACCGTAGCGAGCCATTGCATCAGCATATTTCATACGAGGGAATGGTGCACTAACTTCTACACCTTTCGCATCTTTCATGACTTTCGTCATCATACGCTCCATCATTTCTAAAATTTCATCTTGTGTTAAGAATGATGCCTCGATATCGATTTGTGTAAATTCTGGTTGACGATCCGCACGTAAATCTTCGTCACGGAAACAACGTGCTACTTGATAGTAACGCTCAAATCCGCCGACCATAAGAAGCTGTTTAAATAACTGTGGAGACTGCGGTAATGCATAGAATTCACCATCATGCACACGACTTGGTACTAAATAGTCACGAGCTCCTTCTGGTGTGCTCTTCGTTAAAATTGGTGTTTCAACTTCTAAGAATTCTTCTGTATCTAAGAAGTTACGAATTGTTTTTGTTACGTCGTGACGCATTTTAAATGTGTTGAACATTACAGGACGACGTAAGTCTAAGTAACGATATTTTAAACGCACATCTTCTGATGCATCTGTGTCATCAGAAATAATAATTGGCGTTGTTTTCGCTGCATTTAATACGTTTACTTTCGTTGCTTGTACTTCAATACGACCAGTTGCCATATTGTCATTAATTGCACCTTCACCACGTTCAACAACTGTACCTTCTACGTGTAATACGTATTCGCTACGAATTGTTTCTGCTACTTCTAGCGCTTCTTTTGATGTTTCTGGGTTAAATACAACTTGTACGATACCTGTACGGTCACGTAAGTCGATAAAGATTAATCCACCTAAGTCACGACGTTTTTGTACCCAACCTTTTAATTGAACTGTTTGTCCAACAGCTTCTACCGTTACTTTTCCACATGCATGTGTTCTTTCAGCCACTGTAAGTTCCCCCTATACTAATTTCTCTGCTACGTATGAAGCGAATACATCTAACGCTACTTCTTCTTGTCCGCCTGTTGCCATATCTTTCAAGTTAATGATGCCTTTATCTAGCTCATCTTCCCCTAATACAGCTACGTATTTCGCATTTAAACGATCCGCTGATTTGAATTGTGCTTTCATTTTGCGATCTAAATAATCTTTTTCAACTGACAATCCAGCTTTACGAAGATCAAACGCAATTTTTGCAGCATGGTCTTTCGCTTTTTCACCAAGAGCTACAACGTAACAATCGATACTATGTTCAATTGGTAATTCAATATTTTCGGCTTTTAGCGCCATAATTAAACGTTCAATACTCATCGCAAAACCGATACCTGGCATTTCTGGTCCACCGATTTCTTGTACAAGTCCGTTATAACGGCCACCACCGCTTAATGTAGTAATAGCACCAAAACCTTCTGCCTCACTCATAATTTCAAAAACAGTATGTTGGTAGTAGTCTAAACCACGTACTAAGTTCGGATCTTTTTCAAACGGAACATCCATCATCGTTAATAGTTCTTGAACTTTGTCGTAGTATACTGCTGAATCTTCGTTTAAGTATTCTGTAATAGATGGTGCGGTACTCATTAGTTCATGATTACGGTCCTTCTTACAGTCTAAAATACGAAGAGGATTTTTTTCTAAGCGAGATTGGCAATCAGAGCAGAATTCTCCGATGCGCGGCTCAAAGTGTGCAATTAATGCGTCGCGGTGCGCTTGACGGCTCGCTGCATCACCTAAGCTGTTTAATACAACTTTAATATTTTTTAAGCCCATGCCGCGGTAAAACTCTACAGCAAGTGCAATTACTTCTGCATCAATTGCAGGATCGTTACTACCGATTGCTTCAATACCGAATTGTACGAATTGACGATAGCGACCTGCTTGTGGTCTTTCATAACGGAACATTTGACCGATATAGTATAATTTCGTTGGTTGTGTTGCATCACCGAACATTTTGTTTTCAACGTAAGAACGTACAACAGGTGCAGTACCTTCTGGACGTAATGTTAAACTACGCTCTCCACGGTCTTGGAATGAGTACATTTCTTTTTGTACGATATCTGTCGTATCACCAACACCACGTAAAAATAGCTCTGTGTGTTCAAAAATTGGTGTACGAATTTCTTTATAATTGTAACGACGGCAAATTTCGCGCGCTTGCCCTTCGATATACTGCCATAACTCTACACTACCTGGAAGAATATCTTGCGTTCCGCGTGGGATTTGAATAGACATATTCAGTTCCTCCTCAAATTGTTTTAATCTTAATAAAAATAAAAAAACTCCCGCCTCTACTGTTTGAACAGTAGGGACGAGAGTATTATACCCGTGGTGCCACCCTAATTGAAGCACGTATGCTTCCACTTTTTTAATAACGCTTAAATATGCGTTCATCTCTACTAAGCGTATAAGCCTTTCAAGTTGAAACCTACAGAGTGTCATTCAATCAGTCATCATGTAGAAATGTTTTCAGCCTAGGACATTTCTTCTCTTTCCATGTGTATCTCATTTACTCTTCTCTATCAACGGCTATATTCATATGTAAATATAAAATTACTATACGTTTGTTGAGTAGGATTGTCAAGTGCTCTAAGAGCGCTCAATTTGCTTCTTTAGGCGCTTTACATCTTGCAGTGAAATTCCGAACTCTGAAGCAAGCTCCATTGAAGTATTGTTTTGCTCTTTTGAAATAAAATCATGAAAATTCACGTTAAACAGTTGATTTGCACCATTTGTAACAGAATGCCCTTTTTCATTCATACGCATACGTATATCCCTCACATTCAATATGGATGTTTTACTTGTTATTGTTCCATATTGATGAAAGAGTTATACATAACTGAAAACAGCTATTGATTCCAAATAAACATTAACATTCGATTCACAACAATAATAATAGCCAGTCCACTCGCCAGCATATAATGTTTCAAATGATACAATGCTGCAACACCTACTCCAAACACGATAATTTCTAACAATACATGTAATATGCCTTGTACTTCCCATTCTGCGTGTTGCGCTCCAAATAAAGCCCATATGATAGCAACAATAACCGGAAGAATAATCGCAAGTGTAACTTTTATAACCGTTATTGTTCCTACCCGAAATCCCCAGTATCCAACAATTCCAAGAACACATAACTCAAGCATAAAACGTAATGCTATATTAAGCGCTTGTAGCATGCTACACCTTCTTTATCTTTTATTCCCCCTCAAATTAATCCTATGATAAATGAACAAAACATACAATAATGTATAAAAAAGAGAGGGTCATATAACCCTCTCTTTTTTAACAACACTATTTACTATCCACAATTAAGGTCACCGGACCATCATTGATTAAAGAAACGTCCATCATTGCTCCGAACTTCCCTGTTTCTACATGCAATCCTTGCTTACGAACTTCCTCATTAAAGAAATCATATAAACGCTCTGCATAGTCAGGTTTCGCAGCACCCATAAAGTTTGGGCGTCTTCCCTTACGGCAATCTCCGTATAATGTGAATTGCGAAATTGATAGAACTTGTCCTTCTACATCAAGTACAGAATGGTTCATCTTTCCGCTCTCATCTTCAAAAATACGTAAGTTTGCAATTTTTTCTGCAATGTAAGTTGCATCTTTTTCTGTATCTTCATGCGTAATGCCAACTAGTAATGTTAAACCGAACGGAATTTGTCCTACGATCTCACCGTCTACTGTGACAGACGCTTCTTTTGATCGTTGTAAAACAACTCTCATCTTTTCTACACTCCCTATTAATGCATCATGCGTCGTACTGCATAAATTTCTGGAACACGTTTAATGCGCTCTACTACTTTTTTCAAGTGCTGTAAGTTTCGAATAGAAATCGACATGTTAATCGTCGCCATCTTATTACGATCACTTCTACCAGAAACAGCTGAGATATACGTTTTCGTTTCTGTAACAGCTTGCAATACTTCATTCAATAAACCACGGCGATCATAGCCTGAAATTTCAATATCAACATTGTATTCAATTTCTTTTTCAGGGCTACCTTCCCACTCTACTTCTAGTAAACGCTCTACAGCTTCTTCCGTATGCACATTGACACAATCACGACGATGAATCGATACACCTCGGCCTTTCGTAATATACCCAACGATATCATCACCCGGAACTGGGTTACAGCATTTTGATAAACGAATTAGTAAATTATCAGCACCGCTTACCTTTACACCAGAATCCCATTTTCGAATTTTCATCGGTTTACGAACTTCTTTAACTTCAACGATGTCTTCTTCTTCACGTTGTTTACGGAACTTGTCCGTTAGTCGCGTAACAATTTGCGCTGCTGTAATTCCGTTATAACCAACTGCTGCAAACATATCTTCTTCATTTGCAAAGTTAAACTTCTCAGCAACACGTTTTAAATTATCAAGCGCTAATACTTCTTTCATCTCATACTCTAAGCCACGCACTTCTTTTTCAACAAGTTCACGGCCTTTTTCAATATTTTCATCTCTACGTTGTTTCTTAAAGAATTGACGTATTTTATTTTTCGCATGAGATGTTTGAGCAAGCTTTACCCAATCTTGACTTGGACCATACGAATGTTTCGATGTTAAAATTTCAATGATGTCACCAGTTTTCAACTTATAATCAAGCGTCACCATTTTCCCATTTACTTTTGCACCAATTGTCTTGTTTCCAATTTCCGAATGGACACGATACGAAAAATCAATTGGAACAGAACCAAGTGGTAATTCCATTACATCGCCTTTTGGTGTAAAGACGAATACCATGTCAGAGAATAAATCAATTTTTAATGACTCCATAAATTCTTCTGCATTAGAAGCTTCATTTTGCCATTCTAATATTTGACGGAACCAAGTTAGTTTCTTCTCTAATGTACCTGTTGTTTCTGCTGTTTTTCCTTCTTTATACGCCCAGTGTGCCGCGATTCCGAATTCTGCAATCTCATGCATTTCTTTCGTACGAATTTGCACTTCTAGCGGGTCACCTTTTGGTCCAATTACAGTCGTATGAAGAGATTGATATAAATTCGCTTTCGGCATTGCAATATAATCTTTGAAACGACCTGGCATTGGCTTCCAGCACGTATGAATAATTCCAAGCACCGCGTAACAATCTTTAATACTATTTACAACGACACGTACAGCTAGTAAATCGTAAATTTCATTGAACTGTTTATTTTGCAATGCCATTTTACGATAAATACTGTAAATATGTTTTGGTCTTCCAGAAATCTCAGGTTGAATTGAAACTTCTTTTAATTTCTCACGAATACCAGTCATTACTTCATCTAAATATTCTTCACGCTCTGCACGTTTACGCTTCATTAAATTTACAATACGATAATATTGTTGCGGATTTAAATAGCGAAGTGACGTATCCTCTAACTCCCATTTAATAGTACTAATTCCGAGTCTATGTGCTAAAGGTGCAAAGATTTCTAACGTTTCATTCGCAATGCGACGCTGCTTCTCTTGAGGCAAATGTTTCAATGTACGCATGTTATGAAGACGATCAGCTAGTTTAATTAAAATAACTCGAATATCTTGAGCCATTGCGATAAACATTTTGCGATGGTTTTCTGCTTGTTGCTGCTCATGAGATTTATATTTAATCTTTCCGAGCTTCGTAACACCATCGACAAGCATAGCGATTTCTTTATTAAATTCTCGTTCAATATCTTCTAATGTAATCTCTGTATCTTCCACTACATCATGCAAGAAACCTGCCGATACTGTAGCTGGATCCATGTGTAAATCAACTAAAATACCTGCAACTTGAATTGGGTGAATAATAT
Organism: Bacillus nitratireducens; assembly: GCF_036320425.1. Classification (NCBI taxonomy): domain Bacteria; kingdom Bacillati; phylum Bacillota; class Bacilli; order Caryophanales; family Bacillaceae; genus Bacillus; species Bacillus nitratireducens. The sequence goes on along the minus strand of NZ_JAUMJO010000003.1, from coordinate 471,120 downwards.
ATGGTTCACCCGATTTTCTATATTGTTCGCTATGTGCATCGCGTGCATATTCATAAGCACGTGCCACTAGCTCAATATCTTCATCCGCTAAATATTGACTTGCTTTCTCGAGTACCTGTTCAGCTGTTAGTACTTGCTCATTTGCCATCGAATCACCTTTTATTGAAAATTGACTTTGTATTTATTAAATAGAATAAATTATATTCTATCATTATAACCCAATGATTGTGAATTGTGAAAAGGAAAAGATTTTACTGACATTTCACCTTATTTTTTTGTTCAATTATACAAAAGTACCCGCTCCTCTCCAAGAGATTCACGGGTACTTTTTATCACCGTAGTTTTACCTATATAGTGATTAGTATTTTTCTAATACTAATACATCGTAACCATCTAACATTTTACGACCATCTAAGTAAGTAAGCTCTACTAAGAATGCAATTCCTGCTACAACTCCGCCAAGTTCTTCAACTAGCTTAATTGTCGCTTCAATTGTTCCGCCTGTAGCTAATAGATCATCTGTAATTAATACGCGTTGACCTGGTTTAATTGCATCTTTATGGATTGTTAAAACATCTGTACCATATTCTTTGCCGTAGTCAACTGTAATTACTTCACGTGGTAATTTTCCTAGTTTACGAACTGGTGCAAAACCTACTTCTAATGCATAAGAAACTGGGCAACCGATAATAAAGCCACGTGCTTCTGGTCCTACTACAACGTCAATATCTCTTTTTTTCGCATACTCAACGATTGCGTCCGTTGCTGCTTTGTATGCTTTGCCGTCGTTCATTAAAGGTGTAATATCTTTAAACACAATACCTTCTTTTGGATAATCCGGTACAATTGCGATATGTTGCTTGAAATCCATATTTCTGAATCCTCCTCAGATTTAAAGGTTTGTAAATACAAATCCTTTACCCTAACTGTTCTACTTCTTTATGATTACGAATCGTTTCAAACCACGTATATAGTTGCTGATATGTGCTATAAACCAATTCTTTTTCTAATTGTAAGTGGTTCATTTTCTCACGATATGTGTTCGATTCAATTAAATCACGCTTTTGTTTTTGTTCAGCCATAAAAATGACACCGTCTTTTATTGTAACAAATTCTAACTCAAAAAACACCTGTGTCATGAAATTTACTGTGTCTTTTGACCAACCTTTATGACGACATAGTTGTTCCCCATATTGTTTTAAAGAAAATGGTGCTTTTTGGTTCAAGAAAGAGTAGTACCATTTAAAGTGTTCCCGCGTTGGGACTGTACTAAATAAATGGTTATTCTCTTGATAAAATAGCGTATAAATTCGAGATGGGAACCCGACTTTAAATAAATCGCGCAATTCATCTGTTCCTTTCGGTAAATCGAGTAACACAATATATTGATCATCCAAATGCGTTACATCTGATGCATGCACGATATGCTCTTTATAGTCTTCTAAAGAAAATTTATTCAATACCTCTTCAGAAAAATACACCATTGTTATTTTTTCTATAGGAAGTTCTGCTACATTCGTTTCTACATTACGCATACTACGCCAATCAAATAACTGCCACGCCTCTACAGCAATATCTTGTACCATTAATTGTGGCTTCTTAAAATTATTCCATTCATTGATAGATGCTTCCCCTATTACAGATACCTTTGCAACTGGAGAAATTTCTTTCGCATAGGCACCAAAACCAAATCCGATTGTATCCAGTGTCGCTTGCCCATCGCGAAGAGCCATTTTCAAATGAGAGCCATCTGATCCGATTGCACGAATACTTTCTAGCTCTGCATCCTTCACTGCAATACGTGGTTTTGGATTTCCAACACCAAATGGCGCTAACTTTTGCATATCCTCAATTGCAGCAAGAGTTACATCCTCCACCTTACAAAAAGCATCAACTGCTGTAATTGGAATAAAATCTTCTTCTGTTAAAATTACCTCTGCTTGTTCATTTAAGCGGCGGCGTAATTCATCTACATCATTCATATGTAGCGTCATTCCCGCTGCCATCGGATGCCCTCCGAAGTGTGGCAATAACTCTCTACAATCAGACAAGTTGGCAAATAAATCAAACCCTGCAATACTACGCGCTGAACCCTTTGCCGTTTCTTTTATAGGATCAATGCATAATACAATCGTTGGACGATAAAAACGTTCAACTAATTTAGATGCGACAATTCCAATTACACCTGGATTCCAGCCTTCTTTTGCCAGTACTAGTACTTTATTGTCTTCTGGCGGGAATTTATTTTCCACTTCAGCGATAGCTTCTTCTGTAATTTGCTTTACAATATCTTTTCGCAGTTTGTTCAGCTCATCAATTTCTTCAGCTAGCTCTTTCGCTTCTTCTGGATCATCTGATAATAAAAGATGTACAGCCGGCGTAGCATCTTCTAAACGTCCAACTGCATTAATACGCGGTGCGAGTGAGAAGCCAATACTCTCTTCTGTAATTTCACTTTGCGAAACGTTAGCAACTTTAAATAGCGCCTTTAGTCCGATATTTTTCGTCATGCGCATATGCTTTAAACCGCGCTTCACTAGCAATCTATTCTCACCATGAAGTGACACTAAATCGGCTACTGTACCAATTACTGCAATTTCTAATAAATGTTCTGGTACACGGCCTAGTAGTGCATGTGCAACTTTAAACGCAACACCTACACCAGCTAAATAGTGAAACGGATATACACCGCCTTCTAATTTCGGATGAATAATTGCAAGTGCTTCTGGTAATTCTGGCGGTGGCTCATGGTGATCTGTAATAATAAGATCTATTCCAAGGTCCTTCGCTACCTTCGCTTCATGTACCGCTGCAATACCAGTATCTACGGTAATAATTAGTGAGAACCCAGCGCTATGCGCCCAACGAAACGCTTCTTCGTTTGGTCCATACCCTTCTGTAAAACGGTTTGGAATATAAAATTCTACATCTGCACCTAATTCTTGAAGCGCAAGATATAAGACAGTCGTACTACTTACTCCATCCGCATCGTAATCACCAAATATTAATATTTGCTCTCCATTTTGAATCGCCTTATTTACACGTTCTACCGTTCTATCCATTCCTTCTAATAAAAATGGATCGTGAAATTCTTGATTTTCTGTATTTAAAAAATCTAAAATCTTATCTTCTGTATCTAATCCTCTACCGAGGAATAACGAAACAACAAGAGGTGATAATTGCAATTTACTTGCTAATTCACTCACTCGCTCTTCACTATATTCTTTTTCTTTCCAACGCGTCTTCGGTTGTAACACGAAATCACCCCTTAACCTATCCATTATACAAGACAGATTAAGGGGTGACAATATGATGCAAGCTACGATGCAATATCCATATACTAAAATATTAATGCCATTTAATTTGGAGAATACGGATTTATATGTACAAAAACATTTTGTACGTTATCTTGTTTCATAAGCGTTTCTTTCACATACTTTCCAATGCGGTGCCCTTCTTCTACAGTAATGTATGGATCTACAGAAACCTTAATATCAACAATAACGTAATGACCATGCTCCCTCGCATATAAAGAACCGATTTTTTTCACACCATCTATTTGAAGTACTGCTTCTCTAAGCGGAATAACATCTTCCTCATGAAGAACATGATCAAGCGTTGCGTGAATCGCTTCTGCCCCAATACTCCACGCCATTTTCGCAACAAGAAGTGAAACAAATAATCCTGCAATTGGATCGGCATATACAAGCCAATCTAAACCGAACTTACCACCAATAATCGCTGCACAAATACCGATTAAAGCTGCAATTGAAGAAAATACATCCGAACGGTGCTCATATGCATTTGCAATAATTGCATCACTATTTATCCTTTTCCCTAATCGGAATTTATATTGAAACATTCCTTCTTTCACGACAATAGAAAAAATAACAGCAAAAATCGTAATTCCCTTCGGCGGTTCTAGTTCTTGTGAAAAAGCTTTTATAGACGAAATCGCTATCTCTAGTCCAACAATAAATAATAATACCGCAACAATAATCGCTGAAATCGATTCCGCTTTGCCATGACCGTACGGATGATCTTCATCAGGCGGCTGCTTCGCTGCTCGTAATCCAAAAAGTACAGCTAGCGAACCAATTACATCTGATCCAGAATGCACTGCATCCGCTAATAGTGCTTTACTGTTTCCAATATAACCAATTACCGCTTTTATAATCGCTAATATAATATTACCAACGATTCCGACAATAGCACCAAACTCGGCCTGTTTAAAACGTTCATCTTTTTCCATAATTAAAATCCCTTCTTTTCTTAACCTATCTTTTTATTTTAACAAAAACAGCGATAACTTCACCACTTTCTTCCATTTTATTCTTTCAAAAGTTGCTATCTTATTGTATCCACAAACGAAAAAAGAGATGCCTCATAAAGAGACATCATCTTTTTTATACTTGCGGTTCAGATTCTACTTTCTCAACCTTTTTCTTGTTTTTGCCCTTTTTCAAACGACGGTTTTCAAGCATTAACCAAATTTGAGAAGCAACGAAAACAGAAGAGTACGTACCTACAACTAATCCAACAAGTAACGCAAACGAGAAGTTACGTAGTGACTCACTACCGAAGATAAGTAACGCAATTACTGGGAATAACACTGTTAATACGGTGTTAATCGAACGTCCAAGTGTTTGGCGAATACTTGCGTTTACGATTTCTTCTAGGTCTTTTATGTCGCGAACGCGTTTTTTCTGTTTGTATAGCTCACGGTTTCTATCAAACGTAACAATCGAGTCATTGATAGAATAACCGATGATTGTTAATACCGCAGCGATAAACGTTAAGTCTACCTCTAATTGGAAAATACTAAATATAACAACCATAACGAATGCGTCATGTAATAATGCAAGTACTGCAGATAATGCGTACGTAAATCTGAATCGAATACTTACGTATAAAATGATAACCGCAGAAGCGATTAATACTGCGATAAATGCATTTCGTGCAATTTCTTTACCGATTGTCGGTGAAACTGTACTTACGTTTGGATCTGTACCATATTTATCGTGGAAGAATGTTTTTGTTTTCGCAATTTCATCTTTTGATAGAACACCTAATGTACGAACTGCGAATCCTTTATTGTCATCTCCAGTCGGTACAATATTTTCTTCCTTCACATCAATTTTCAATTCTTTAAAATCTTTATGAACATCAGACACAGTAAGTGTTTGTTTTGATTGCAAGTCGATACGTGTACCACTCGCAAAGTCAATACCAAGATTCAATTTGAAAATTGGTAGTATAATTGCACCTGCAATTACAACTACAATCGAGAAAACAAGGAATTTATGACCGATATTTACGAAGTTAATACGATCAAATCTTGTCGGTGGATGTACTACACCTTTTGTTAATGGAATAATATCCTTTTGTTTCACACCAAAGTATCCCGGTTTTTTATCGAAGTAACGGCTCTTTACAAGTAAACCTAGTAAGAAACGCGTACCGAATACGTTCGTAACGAAACCAACTAAAATACTTACAATTAAACTTGTTGCGAATCCTTTTACAGAGCTATTACCATAAACGAATAATACACCAGCCGCTGCAAGAGTCGTAACGTTTGCATCTAAAATTGTTGCTAATGAACGATGGTTACCAGCACGGAATGCTGACATCATTGACTTACCAATTTTCAGCTCTTCTTTCAGTCTCTCGTACGTAATAATATTCGCATCAACTGCGATACCTACCCCGAGCACTAACGCCGCAATACCTGGTAACGTAAGAACTGCATGCATCCAGTTAAAGACAAGTAATGTAACGAAAATGTATAGACCTAACATAATAACCGCTACAATTCCTGGTAAACGGTAGAATACAAGCATAAATAAGAAAATAAGAGCGATACCAATCGCACTAGCGAAAATCGTTTGCTCTAACGCTTGTTGACCAAATTTCGCTCCAACTGATGTTGAATACATTTCTTTTAAATCAACAGGAAGTGCACCTGCATTTAATAAAGATGAAAGTTGCTTCGCACTTTCAACTGTGAAGTTTCCACCTACGATAGATACTTCAGCTTGATTAAACACTTGGCTTACTGTTGCCGCTGATAAAAACTTCGGATTCGGTTTTGCCGATTCTGCTTTATACGAATCTTTTCCTTCTTCAAAATCAAGCCAAATTACCATTAAATTCGTTGGTGGTGGCATTTTTGAAATTTTTTCAGTTACATCACGGAATTTTTCAGCGCTTTTTAGAGTAAGACCTACGCTCGCACGGCCTTGCTCATCAAATGTTTGCTTCGCTCCGCCGCCTTTTAAATCCGTTCCGTCCATAAGAAGGTTGTCATCTACATCACGGAATGTTAATTTCGCTTGTGTTGATAACATCTCACGTGCTTTTTGCTGATCTTGTACACCAGCAAGCTGTACACGAATTCGATCTTGCCCTTCGATTTGAATGTTCGGCTCACTTACACCTAGAACATTGACACGGTTTTCAAGAGCACCTACTGTACTTACAAGTGCCTCTCGGTCAATTTTATCACCTTTTTTGGCTGGTTTTACTTCATACAGAATTTCAAAACCACCGCGAAGGTCTAGTCCTAGACTAATTCCTTTTGCTATGTCTTTTCCTGCCGCACCAATTACTCCACCAATTAATAAAACGATGAGGAAAAAGGCGGCAATTCTTGTACCACGCTTTGCCATATGTACCCTCTTTCTGCTACTAACACTTTCAATAAATCTCTTACGATTCATTTTTACACGTGTGCATACGCCTAGTTAGTAGACTTACTTTCTATAAAATACATGTATTTTCGCTAGTTCATCACTAGCTGCGTCGGTAAGCTTGTCACCATACCTACACTTTCATTATTTATTTTCTCTCTTCACTACCTCCTTTATATATAATCTTAGACATAATTAATTCCTCTTTATCAATACCTATCATTATACTGCAAAAGGAAGAACAAACCAATTACAGTCGGTTATTTATTTTCATATTCATCAAACGACCAAAGTGGCGCTTGATATGCTTCAACAGTTAAATAATTCATATATTCATTAGTACTTACTCTTAATACATCATTTACTAATTCATATAACCTAACATCACTGTCTATCTTTTTCCACTTTTTCGCCTTGAGAAACTTCCAAATATCATTATCTGTCACTCGGTCATAACCAAACAAGTGAAACTCTTCTACTTTACTTTCTAAAACGACTTGTAACTGTCCGCGGTATGATTCTACCAAAGCCTCTTTATCCAACATATATAACATCTCCTTCTTATTTCAGCACGAAAAGTCGCTTTTACTCCCGCTCTAATGGACAGCAATAACTACTTCTAAGAGTACCATTCACACTTTACTCTCTTAAATGCTTGTCATTCTTGTCTCATACGTGCATATAAATTATTGTAAATCATTCCATTGATTTTGAGAAGGTAGGAGAAGAGTATGACAAGACAAAGCTTTTTAAAAGGTGCATTTATTTTAATGATAGCTGGCTTTATTACAAAAATCCTTGGATTTATTAACCGCATTGTAATGGCACGTATTTTAGGCGAAGAAGGCGTTGGCCTTTATATGATGGCTGTTCCCACCTTCATTTTAGCAATTACATTAACACAAATAGGTCTTCCCGTTGCAATCGCAAAATTTGTAGCAGAAGCGGAAGCGGTGAACGATAAACAAAAAATAAAAAAAATATTAACCGTATCACTAGCTGTCACTTCCTTTATTAGCATCATTTTAACAATTGGGATTATGCTCCTTACACCTATTTTAGCAAAAACATTATTAACCGATGAAAGAACGTACTATCCATTAATGGCCATTTTACCTGTCGTTCCTGTTATTGCTGTTTCTTCTGTTTTACGCGGTTATTTCCAAGGGAAACAAAATATGAAACCTAGCGCTTATGCTCAAGTCATAGAACAAGTTGTCCGCATTACAATTATCGCTGTATGCATTCGGTTATTTTTACCTTACGGCGTAGAATATGCTGCAGCTGGCGCAATGCTATCAGCCGTTCTTGGCGAAGTTGCATCTTTATTATTTTTACTTACTTTATTCCAGCGCGAAAAACATTTATCTATACGCTCTGGTTTTTTCACTACGGTAAAGGAGAGCAAAAATACATTTTATTCTCTTATGGATATCGCACTTCCAACTACAGGAAGCCGTTTAATCGGTTCCGTTTCTTATTTCTTTGAACCTATCGTTGTTATGCAAAGCCTAGCAATTGCCGGGGTTGCCGCTTCTGTCGCAACACAGCAATACGGTATATTGAACGGTTACGCCTTCCCGCTTCTATCACTACCTGCCTTTATTACATACGCTCTTTCTACAGCACTCGTCCCTTCCATTAGTGAAGCAATGGCAAAGAGACAGCACAAATTAGTGGAACACCGTTTACAACAAGCCCTTCGAATTTCCTTAATTACTGGTGGATGGTCAGTCGTTATTTTATATGTATTTGCTTCACCCGTCTTAACGCTTATGTATGGATCGGACAGTGCAACAGCGTTCATCCAACTTCTTGCACCTTGCTTTTTATTTCATTATTTTCAAAGCCCACTTACATCTGTGTTGCAAGCTTTAAACTTAGCAAGAGCTGCAATGATGAACACATTTATTGGCGCTATCGTGAAATTAATCGTTATTTTTGTACTAGCTTCAAAGCCAGAGTTTCAAATGATGGGAGTTGCCCTTGCTATTGCAGCAAATATAGTGACCGTAACATTCCTTCACTATGCTACTGTTTTAAAGAAAATTAAATTTACCATTTATGCAAAAGACTATATTTTCGGAGGACTTGCCATCGGTATTGCAGGTGCCTTCGGTTTTTACCTTCATAAGTATATTATTTTCTCTCATTCACTTGGCGTACAAACATTATGGGAAATCACTTTAACAACAATCATTTATATTTTCCTCCTCTTTGCTTTCAAACTCATTCGAAAAGAAGAGTTGAGTCGCCTCCCTATCATTCGGAAACTTTCATTTTTGAAGTAAATAGGCTTACTATTTAATACGGTAAGCCTCTAGTTTCCTTTCAAATCCACAAAAAATTGGCCATTTTGAAAGCTGCAGTATAAAATTTGTGCTATATCGTTATAACCTAAGTTTTTTAATTTTCCAATGAGCCATTCGTCTGTATGTTCAATCATTTGCAAATGATTGAATTGAATTTCTCCATCAATAATTAACGGGAGAGTAAAAATAGGCGTATCATTTTTACTCTTTTTACTTTTTTGTTTTTGAAAAATAGACAACTTCCCTGATGGTTCCAAAATAGCGTACTCCACATCCCGCACATCTCCAACTCCTTGCTCCCTTAATTGCATCATTAAATCATCTATGTTATAGCGCTGTTTCCGCATCTTTTTTTCATCAATCTTTCCCGCATTTATAAGAATAGCTGGCTCTCCTTCTATTAAATGCCGAAATCGTTGAAACTTTAAAGAAATGACTGACAAAATAATTTGTATGCACATAAGAAAAGTCATCGGAACTAATTGATGCCAAAGTGATTTATCCGTATTTTCAATTGCTACTACAGCCATTTCACCGAGCATAATGAATACGACTAAATCTAATACACTTAGTTCTCCAATTTCACGTTTCCCCATAAGACGGAAAATAATTAAGATAATGATATACAAAAGCATCGTCCGGCCAATTATTGATACCCATTCCATTTCTACATCTCCTTTTTTATTTATAGACTTCCCTACAAAAAAGAAACTAGTCTAACTTGATCAAAATGAAAATATGCTTGTATTAAAAAGGGGGAATTCATAAATGGATGGAACGAAAAAATTATCAACTGCAATCGGCTTCGGTATTATTGCCCTACTTGTCCTCGCATCTATTACTAGCATGGTTATAGCTCTATTGTTAAAGTTTACGAATATGAATGAAGGGACATTAACCGTCACTATTTTGATACTAGCTCTTCTATCTATGCTTATGTCTGGGTTTATTGCTGGAAAAAAGGCGCAAGGGAAAGGTTGGCTAGTAGGTTTCACAACAGGACTTACATTCGCCATACTTGTTTTTCTAGTTAACTATTTAGGCTTCTCTCAAACTTTATCGAACTCACAGTTACTCTACCAATTAGCATTAATGGGTGCGAGTACACTCGGTGGTATTTTCGGTGTAAATATGTCAAAACAAAATAACTAAAAAAGGCCCTGCATATTTCATGCAGGGCCTTCATCATTAGTTTTTCACAACTTCACGAATCGCATTGCGATCGAAAGTTAAGTGTGAACCACCAGATTTAACAACGATTTTCGTTTCATCTACTGATTCAATTGTACCGTGTAAGCCACCAATCGTTATGATAGCATCACCTTTTGACAACTCGTTTTGCATTTGAGCAACTGCTTTTTGACGCTTTTGTTGCGGGCGAATTAATAAGAAATAGAAAATCGCAAACATCGCAACGATCATAATGATATTCATCATACCTGGATTCATCTTTTGTTCCTCCTTTTAAATTATGTATTAGAAGTTTTTAGCATTCGGTTTATTAAAGCCATACTGTTCAAAGAACTCTTCGCGGAAATCGCCAAGACGGTCTTCACGAATAGCTTGTCTCACCTGCTCCATTAAGTTTAACAGAAAATGAAGGTTGTGATAAGACGTTAAACGAATTCCGAACGTTTCATCACATTTCATTAAGTGACGAATATACGCACGAGAGTAATTTTTACATGTGTAGCAATCACAGTTCGGATCAAGCGGACCGAAGTCTCTAGCGAATTTCGCATTTTTTACAACTAAACGACCTTCACTTGTCATACATGTACCATTTCGAGCGATACGAGTTGGAAGTACACAGTCAAACATATCAACACCGCGAATTGCACCATCAATTAACGAGTCAGGAGAACCTACTCCCATTAAGTAACGTGGTTTATTATCCGGAAGAAGTGGTGTTGTAAACTCAAGAACACGGTTCATAATATCTTTCGGTTCACCAACAGATAGACCGCCTATAGCATATCCAGGGAAGTCCATTGAAACAAGATCTTTCGCACTTTGACGACGAAGCTCTTCAAACTCTCCACCCTGTACAATACCGAATAAACCTTGATCTTGTGGACGTTCATGTGCTTTTAAGCAACGCTCTGCCCAGCGGCTTGTACGCTCTACAGATTTCTTCATATATTCAAAAGTAGCTGGGAATGGTGGACACTCATCAAATGCCATCATGATATCTGAACCTAATGCATTTTGGATTTCCATCGCTTTTTCTGGTGATAAGAATAATTTATCTCCGTTTAAGTGGTTACGGAAGTGAACACCTTCCTCTTCGATACGGCGGAAGTCACTTAAACTAAATACTTGGAAACCACCAGAATCTGTTAAAATTGCACGATCCCAGTTCATAAATTTATGCAAACCGCCTGCTTCGCGTACAATTTCATGACCTGGACGTAACCATAAGTGATACGTATTACTTAAGATAATGCCCGAATCCATTGCCTTTAATTCTTCTGGTGACATCGTTTTAACTGTTGCAAGTGTACCAACTGGCATAAATGTTGGTGTATCAAATGAACCGTGTGGCGTATGTACACGACCTAAACGCGCACCCGTTTGTTTACAAGTTTTAATAAATTCATAACGAATTGCTGTCATAATTTACTCCTTTTATTTGTTTCTCATTTTAGAGTGAGATGCAACGAACATCGCATCACCGAAACTAAAGAAACGATATTTTTCTTTTACTGCTTCATTGTAAGCATGAAGTACATTATCTCTATTTGAAAATGCACTTACAAGCATAATTAATGTTGATTTTGGCAAATGGAAGTTTGTAATTAAACCATCAATTGCTTTAAATTCATAACCTGGGTACATAAAAATATCTGTCCATCCAGAAGCAGCGCAAAGCTTACCATCATGATCTGTCGCAATTGTTTCTAACGTACGAGTTGATGTCGTACCTACTGTAATAATACGTCCACCATTCTCTTTCACACGATTTAATAACACAGCCGTCTCTTCAGACATATGGTAATATTCTGCGTGCATATGGTGCTCTTCAATCGTATCTGCAGAAACTGGTCTAAATGTTCCAAGCCCTACGTGAAGTGTAATGAAAGCTAATTGAACACCCTTTTGCTTTAACTTCTCAAGTAACTCTTCTGTAAAGTGAAGTCCCGCAGTCGGCGCTGCTGCTGAACCAATTTCTTTCGCATATACTGTTTGGTAGCGATCGCGATCTTCTAGCGTCTCTTTAATATATGGAGGAAGTGGCATTTCCCCAAGTTCATCTAAAATTTCATAGAAGATGCCGTCATATGAAAATTCAAGCTGACGTCCACCTTGATCTGCAGTTCCTGTGCAAGTTGCTTTTAATTTCCCTTCGCCAAAAGAGATCACGGTTCCTTCTTTTACACGTTTCGCTGGCTTAACAAGCGTTTCCCACGTATCGCCTTCTTCTTGTTTTAGAAGAAGTACTTCAATGTGTGCACCTGTATCTTCCTTCACACCATGCAAACGAGCAGGCATAACTTTCGTTTCATTTAAAACTAAGCAATCCCCCTCATGTAAGTAAGAAAGAATGTCTGTAAAATGTTTATGCTCAATATCACCGGTTTCACGATCTAACACCATTAATCTTGATGTTTCACGATCCTCTAATGGGACTTGTGCAATAAGTTCTTCTGGTAAATGAAAATCAAACAGATTAATATCCATAACTATATCCACCTATTTCTTATTTAAATCGATTTATTATATACATAATAAAAGATAATACAATACTTAACACAATACATGTAATGATAGGAAAATAAAAGGTAACGTTTCCTTTTTTCACAAAAATATCGCCTGGAAGTCTTCCAATGAACTTCCAAGCTAGACCAACAACAATGAGTAAAATACCAGCTGTAATAAGCAGCTTTGGCATCTCCGTCATGCTTTTGGCATCTCCATTCCGAAATGTTCATATGCAAGCGGAGTTACAATACGGCCTCTTGGAGTTCGTTGTAAAAAGCCAATTTGTAATAAATATGGCTCATACACATCTTCAATCGTATGAGATTCTTCCCCAATCGTCGCCGAAACTGTTTCTAGTCCAACTGGACCACCGCGGAACTTTTCAATAATACCAAGTAATAATTTATGGTCAATATGATCAAGACCTAATTTATCTACTTGTAGTAGTTCTAACGCCATTTGTGTAATTTCCATTGCAATTGTTCCGTCGCTGCGAACTTGTGCGAAGTCCCGTACACGTCGTAATAAACGATTCGCTATACGAGGTGTACCACGAGCACGTCTTGCAATTTCTAGTGCAGCTAACGAATCTATTTCAACTTCAAACACTTCTGCTGTACGTTCGACAATCGCAGAAAGCTGATCTACTGTATAATACTCTAATCGTGAAAGTACACCGAAACGGTCACGAAGTGGTGCTGATAATGCACCTGCACGCGTCGTTGCCCCAACTAGCGTAAATGGAGGTAAGTCTAATCGTACAGAGCGCGCTGATGGTCCTTTTCCAATCACGATATCAAGGCAAAAATCTTCCATCGCCGGGTATAGCACTTCTTCAATAGATCTATGCAAACGATGAATTTCATCAATAAATAATACATCTCCAGGCTGAAGCGCTGTTAATACAGCTGCTAAATCTCCTGGTCTTTCAATTGCGGGACCTGACGTCGTTCGAATGTTAACACCCATTTCATTGGCAATAATATTCGCAAGCGTCGTTTTACCAAGTCCAGGTGGGCCATATAAAAGTACGTGGTCTAACGTTTCTTCACGCATTTTCGCCGCTTCAATAAACACTTCTAAATTATGTTTCGCTTTATCTTGGCCAATATACTGACGGAGCGTCTGTGGCCGTAATGAATACTCTAAATCCGCATCTTCGTATCCAGATTCCCCTGAAAGGAGACGTTCGTCCATTATACTCACCTCTTACCGTTTAGTAAAAGACTAAGTGCCTTTTTAATATATTGATCCGTCGTTAATGATTCTTTTAATAACTCTGGTACAACGCGAGAAACTTCTCGTTCTGCATAACCAAGTGCACGCAATGCTTCCAGTGCTTCGTCAAGTTCCACTGATGAACCCTTCTTCTGATCAAAACTTTCGACATCCGAGAACAGATCAACAAATGCATCTGGCACGACATCTGCTAGTTTTCCTTTTAAATCTAAAATCATTTGGCGCGCTGTTTTCTTTCCAACGCCCGGGAACTTCACTAAGAACTTCTCATCTTCATGTTCAATCGCTTGAACGACCTGTCCGGTTTGACCAGAAGCTAAAATTGCAAGAGCTCCTTTTGGCCCAATGCCAGACACACCTAACAACTTTGTAAATAATAAACGCTCTTCACGTGTTTTAAACCCGTAAAGTGCCATAATATCTTCTCTCACATAATGATATGTATAGACACGGATTTCTTGCTTACTTCTTTGAAATACATACGGATTTGGTGTGAAAATTTGATAACCAATTCCATTATGGTCAATTACGACATATTCCGGTCCTACATACTCCACGTAACCTGTAACATATTCAAACAAAATACAATCTCTCCCTCTCAAATCATGTATTCCATTTTAACATATTTAACAATAGAAAAGCGAGACTGCCCCAACAAATGTTCTCTATTTGAAACTTCTGTTATTTTCCATTGACAGAAAGGATAAAGCACCTTAATATACAGAAGTCGATAATGATTATCAATACTAATTAAAGGGGTTACATCGGGATGAAACGTAAGCTATTTATTTTATTTACTATTATGCTAGTTGTTCTTTCTATCGTTGGCTGTTCTTCTCAAAAAGAAGAGTCAAAAGCAAAAGAACAACCGAAAACGAAAGTTGTAAAACATGCTAAAGGGGAAGCAACAATTCCAGTTAATCCAAAGAGAATTGTTGACTTATCTGGATCAACAGAGGAATTATTAATCCTTGGACATAAGCCTGTTGGTACAGCAAACACATATAAAGATAAAATCCAAAATCACTTAACAGAAAAGCTAGACGGAGTAAAAGCAGTCGGCTGGTACTGGGCGCCTAAAGTTGACCTAGAGGCTGTTACAGCTTTAAAACCAGACTTAATTATTTTAAACAATCGTCAATTGAAAATTTATGATCAACTAGAAAAAGTGGCACCGACAGTTGTTCTAGAAACAAATCTAGAAGACTGGCGTGGTAAGTTTAAAGAAGTAGGTAAACTATTTGACGAAGAGAAGAAAGCTGACAAATGGATTGCAGATTACGATAAAAAAGCAGACTCTTTATCAAAAAAAATTAAAGAAAAAACAAAAGATGAAAACTTTATGTTCGTCGCAGTTACACCTCAAAACTTCCGTGTATACGGTAGCTTTGGATACGGTGACATCATCTTTAATGATTTAAAGCTTCCAGCAACAAAAGGTACAGATTTAAAACAAACGATGGCACAAGTATCACTAGAAGGTCTTGTTGCATTCCAGCCTGACCAAATGTTTATCGTAAACTTCGGCGGTGAAGCTGATAAAGTGTACGAGGACTATAAAAACAGTGCCGTTTGGAAAGACAATAAAGCCGTAAAAAGCAATCACGTATACGAAGTATCAAATGAAGTCTTCAATACGAAAGCATTCAATCCAATCGGAAAAGACATGCTAATTGATGAAATTGCAAAAGAAATTTTAGCTAAAAACAAATAAGAAAAGCAGCTCATCATGAGCTGCTTTTCTTATTATTTTGCACTGCATACTGCTTCATTTTTTCGATTGTCTTCACAAAACCTTCTTTTGATTTTATGCGAATACCACGTTTCAATTTCGCACGCTCATAACTCTCAAGCTTTTTCATATCAATTTGAAAGAAGGAGTGGATCGCGTTATCACTTTTCGGTACCCCTTTGAAAATTTGTAATATCCCTTCCTCTGAAACACCAAAATACCCGCTCGTTTTCAGTAAAGGAGAAATATCATCAACTTTCTTTTGTAATACGATTTGCACATCATCACGATCAACAAGTTGCCATTCCTTATATTGCTGCAAAAACTTTTCTAAATCCGCTACTTTTTCTGTCAGTATTTCCTCACTTACTTCTCCGTCAACATACATGCGCTCTAATAAAATTGTAACTTGAGGTTCTTTTTCTACTACTTCTGCCCTCACATCGGATCCATAAGCTAAGCAAAACATCATAACGAAAGCTTGCAATGCAATTAGTATCCATTTCATTTCCGTTCACCTCTTCTAGGCAAAATCATACTTTCATTTGTAGCTTTTCCGGAAATGGGGGTTTTATCCATATAAACACTAGTATTAAATTTCTAGGGAAAATAAAAAATGCAGACAAGGGTTTATCCCTCATCTGCATGTATCATTTACTTTTATATAAAATGAAAGACGCCTGCAAAGCAGGCGTCTTGATGCGTTTACGGCGAGAAACCAGGCGACCACATTCGCGTGTTTAGCACTTAAGCATATCTCTCGTCTTACGTAAATTAGCTCATCGCTTTGCTAATATAACATTAATAAGATAGAAGCGCAACATGTTTATAAAAATATTATATTTCCTCTTTCATCCAAATGAATTATATGTAAATTATAAATTGATAAATGTAATATATATGTTACAATTAATATAACAGCGAAATCATAATTAACAGGAGATGGATATTGTGAAAAAAATTAAGGATGAACGACTCATTCTGCAAACGTTAAAAAACATACGTATTGCCTTTCTTTTTCAATCACTCGGTATAATTGGAATTTTAGGGTATATCGGATTCACTGAAGGAATGGATCAAATTACAAAATCTCCATTATGGTTATTATTTATGCTTACGAGTATTTTAATTGCTTATTTACAGTTAAGCGTTTCAATCGATGTAGAAGAAAGTGAAAAGGATATAAAGTTAACTCCTTATTACAAAATTGTTTTACGTTCTCTTATTGTTGGAATTATTATAGCTATTATTTATATCATTTTCAGTCCAGAAAGACCTCTGTTTGAAGCTATCCTTACAGGTAGTATTTTCTTCATATGCTTTTTAACTTCTTATTCCGTTAGTTATTTCATAAAAAAACGTCGTTTACAAGATGATGATAAATAAAGAGGAAGGGCTAGCCCTTCCTCTTTGATTTGTTATCGCATAGTACCAGTTAAACCGTAACGAATATCTCGGAACATATTTGTTATGTCACGATTAAAATCGTTTGTAACTGTGCCGTTACGTAAACGCGTACTCATTGCATCGACACGAGTAAACATGTCATTTCTTACAGAAACATATACGTTTCTATTTCCAACTTCATTCGCAACAGCTTGACGAATTTCGTTTGCCATCGCTGTTTCATTCGTCGTTGTATTACGTGGTTTTACCGCAATCGCTACATCGTTTCCATATACAACTGTAGAAACTCGGTCTACGTTATTCATACGTTTCACACGATTCGTAATTTTCTCCGCAGTTTTACCATCATTGTTAATGTATGAATTGTTCATTGTAATATTACGAGTTGGATGCGGATTAGCAATTTGCCCGTTGTAATTTACATCACGGTAATAGTTGTATCCTGTATCGTTACGACCGTTTCTATATGTTACATAATCTGTATAGCGATCGTTACGCGCTACATTATCACGATACTGGTGTGTATCATTATAAGATGTACGCTCGTAATTGTAGTTACGTCCATCCATGGCATTATTATTTTTTGGTGTACCACATGCAGCTAATGCACTGGTAACTAACAAAGAAGCAGCGATAACTTTTACTTTCGTATTCAATACAAAAACCCCCTCTGTTAGAATGAGCTTCTCTTCTGAAAAGCTCCCTCTTATGATGAGTAACAGAGTAGTTTTTTACACTGTTAATATTTCACTAGGAATTTTCTAACACTTGATGAAAAAAACTTTATTTTTTTAATTAACATGAATGCAAAAAAAGGCGGGAATAACCCCACCTTTTTTTAAACTTCCTCTTCGTCCTCTTCTTCCGAAACTGGCTCTCCAAATACATTTGGTGGATCTGGTTGATAATACATCGTTCCTGGCTGTGGTGCATATGCTGGCTGAGTTGGTTGATAATATAATGGATTAGCATATTGCGGTCCACCTGGTTGTGGACTATATAACCTATTTTCTCCTCCGCATCCACAATCTTCTTCACCTTGCACGAGTGGCGGCATATTATTATCCATTGGCATCATATTCGGATTTGGCATAGAAGTATATTGCGGCGCCATTTGTTGATACGGCATTTGATTGTATGGATTTTGTTGCTGATACTGCGGATATGGTGGCATCATTGGCTGTTGATACGGCATTTGATATGGCATCATATTCGGCGGTTGATTGTTATCCATTATCGGCATCATGTTTGGCATTTGATTGTTATCCATTATCGGCATTATATTCGGCATTTGGTTGTTATCCATTATCGGCATCATATTCGGCGGTTGATTGTTATCCATTATCGGCATCATATTCGGCATTTGGTTGTTATCCATTATCGG
>NZ_JAUMJO010000003.1:0-452556 GCF_036320425.1 Bacillus nitratireducens | reverse complement strand
TCGGCATCATATTCGGCATTTGGTTGTTATCCATTATCGGCATCATATTTGGCATTTGGTTGTTATCCATTATCGGCATCATATTTGGCATTTGGTTGTTATCCATTATCGGCATCATATTTGGCATTTGGTTGTTATCCATTATCGGCATCATATTTGGTGGTTGGTTGTTATCCATTATTGGCATTATGTTTGGTGGTTGGTTGTTATCCATTATTGGCATTATGTTTGGTGGTTGGTTGTTATCCATTATTGGCATTATGTTTGGTGGTTGGTTATTATCCATTATTGGCATTATGTTCGGCACTTGTATATTTGGCGGTATTACTTGCGGGATAGTAACATTTTCTTTTGATACGTTTGGCGAGACTATATTCCCTACATTTTCTTTCTTCACTTGCGGTGAGACTATATTCCCTATATTTTCTTTTTTCACTTGCGGTGAGACTATATTCCCTACATTTTCTTTTTTCACTTGCGGTGAGACTATATTTCCTACATTTTCTTTCTTCACTTGCGGTGAGACTATATTCCCTACATTTTCTTTCTTCATTTGCGGTGAGACTATGTTCCCTACATTTTCTTTTTTCACTTGCGGTGAAATTATGTTTCCTACGTTTTCTTTTTTCACTTGTGGTGATACATTTCCTATATTGTCTTTTTTCGTTTGCGGAGAAATGACGTTGTTAGGTTTCATTTTACTAATTTGAGGAGCAATTAACTCGCTTCCCTTTTTTATTACATCTGAAATTTTATATTCTTTTTTCGCTTTAATTGGTGGTTGCGGTGGCTGCGGTAATACATTAATGGAAAATTTAGTATTCTCCTTCGTAGTTGGCTTTTGCTTTTCTACTTTCTCTATAACAGGTGGTTTTTGAATAATAGACGGCTTTTCAACTGGTTTTTCTTTTTGAATCGGCTTTTCTTGTTGCACTTCTTTTTGCGGCTTCACCTGTATTTCTTTTTGCGGCTTCACCTGTATTTCTTTTTGTGGTTTCACTTGCATTTCTTTTTGCGGTTTTACCTGCATTTCTTTTTGTGGTTTTACCTGCATTTCTTTTTGCGGCTTTACCTGCATTTCTTTTTGCGTTTGTTGCATAGCTGGCTCTTGTGTAATCGGTGCTGATTGATACGTAATTTCCTCTTCATCTTCTATTCCAAGTGGAGTTGGTGTTGATGCAAACTCTTTTTGTTGCACCTCTTTTACATATTGTTTTGGCGGCGTAGAACCCGCTCCAGGCTGTTGTTTCACATGAACTCCGTTTGATGGTACTTTAATTTTCATACCTGGCATGATTAAATCTGGATTACTAAGCTGTGTATTTGTTTTTTTCAGCGTGTCAAAATCCACTCCGTACTTTTTCGCAATTTTCCAAAGGGTATCCCCTTTTTGCACGATATGAATTTTCAAATTTTCCCCCTCCTGTATAACTTATCTATAAGTAACAAATCTCATGAAGTAACCCTTTCTAAATAACATTAACTTCTTTTCACTTTTATCACTTCTTCTATTTTCAATATAGTTCGAAGTGGAATAAGCATAAAAAACCACAATGATTTCTTCAAAACAATGTATGCCCATTTCGCTCTCGTTATGATTATATGTATGAAAAAAAGCAACGGAAATCCCGTTGCTTTAAACGCGTTCTAACATACGATTTAATGCAAGAACCGCTTCTTCTGTTACTTGATTTTCTACACGAATAACGTTAATTTCTTCTCCTCTTTCTATATTCTCAAGTGCCCATAGTAAGTGAGGTAAATCAATTCGGTTCATTGTTAAGCACGGACACATAAATGGATTTAGCGACATAATTTCTTTATCTGGATGTTGCTGAATGATTCGGTTCACTAAATTCATCTCTGTACCAATTGCCCACTTGCTTCCCGCTGGAGCAGCTTCAATCATATCAATAATATATTTCGTTGATCCTGCATAATCAGAAGCGGCAACAACTTCATAACAACATTCAGGGTGAACAATAATATTCATATCCGGATGATTTTTTCGCACGCTTTCAATATTTTTCACAGTAAAATTTTGATGAACAGAACAATGACCTTTCCATAAAATCACTTGAATTTCTTCTATATCTCCATCGTACTCTAATGAATCTGTATGCGGGTTCCATACTGCCATTTTATCTAACGGGATGCCTAAGTCATACGCTGTATTTCTTCCTAAATGTTGGTCTGGTAAAAAGACGAGACGTTCTTTTTGTGTAAACGCCCAAGACACCATTTGTTTTGCATTAGAAGAGGTTACTGTTGCCCCTCCATTACGACCGCAAAATGCTTTAATTGCAGCTGTTGAATTTACATACGTTAGCGGAATCATCGTATCCCCAAATAATTTTGCGAGCTCTTTCCACGCTCTTTCTGTTTGCTCAATATCTGCCATATCTGCCATTGAACACCCTGCACGCATATCTGGTAAGATGACAACTTGATCCTCTGTCGTTAACATATCTGCTGTTTCCGCCATAAAGTGTACACCACAAAACACAATATATTTCGCCTCTTTATTACTCGCTGCAACTTGCGCAAGTTGCAACGAATCCCCTGCTGCATCTGAAAATTGTACCACTTCATCTTTTTGATAATGATGCCCTGGAATAAATAGCAATTCACCCATTTTTCCTTTAATTTCGCGAACACGCTCTTCCATTTCTAATGTAGACATCGTTTGATAACGCTCTGGTAACATTACTTCGATTGGCTGAACTTTCTCTAAAATACCCATTTATGATTCTCCCCCTCTAAACCACTCTCATCACGCCTCAATATTAAAACTAATATCAAGTGCTCTCACTGAATGTGTTAACGCCCCAAGTGAAATATAATCCACTCCTGTTTTTCCGTATTTCGATAAATCTTCAATTGTAATACCACCTGAAGCCTCCGTAACGATGGCACTCGGTACAATTTTTGAAAACTCGCGAATCTCATCTGGCGTGCGATTATCGAACATAATAACATCTGCGCCGGCCTCTACCGCTTCTCTCACTTGCGCCTCCGTCTCTGTTTCGACTTCTACTTTCACCATATGTCCCAATCTTTCTTTCACCGATGTAACAGCTTTTGTAATTGATCCAGCAAACGTAATATGATTATCTTTAATCATGACACCATCATACAAACCGAATCTGTGATTAAATCCGCCTCCGCACACTACCGCGTATTTATCAAACATACGTAGTCCCGGCATCGTTTTTCTCGTATCACAAATACGCGTATGATTGCTATCTAACGTAAGTACTGCTTTACGAGTCATCGTTGCTATCCCGCTCATACGCTGAATAATATTTAATATAACGCGCTCCGCTGTTAATAAAGATGCAATAGGCCCTTTAGCTGTTGCTATAATTTCACCTTTTCCTACTAAGTCCCCATCTTTTTTATGGAGTGTAACTTCAATTTTTTCATCAATTAGTTTAAAACCCTCCTCTATTACTAAACTCCCCGCAAAGACCCCTGTATCCTTTACAAGAAAAGTTCCTTTTGCAATTGCATTATCGGGAAAGATAAGCTGCGATGTTACATCTCTTTCTCCTATATCTTCTAGAAAAAATCTATTTAGTGCTTCCTTAATTTTTAATGTGTTCATAAAACCCCTCTTCCCCTTATTAAACAAGTTGTAGTTTTCTTCTCACTCGAATAATCTCTTTCCTTACTCTATTTCTTTCTGGATAATCACTGCGATAATGACCACCAATACTTTCTTTTCTTTGCAATGCTGATACTGTTATAAGCTCACAAACTGTTAACATATTAATAAGCGTAATCTCTTCATTTGTAAGAGCATCATATTGTAATATCATATTTCTCACACCGTACCTACTAAACCATCTCGTAGCATATGATAAATTTTTCTCTGTTCGCACAATCCCAACATACTTCATCATGTATTCTTGTATTTCTTCTTTCAACGGTAAATCATTAAGAGCTATAAAACTTTTTTCTCTCTCTTCTGATATACTTTTTCTTTCTTGTGCTGGTCTAGCTAAAATGTGTTTTCCTATCCGCCTTCCGAACACAAGACCTTCCAATAATGAATTACTCGCCAATCTGTTCGCACCATGAACTCCATTACACGCCACTTCACCGACCGCATATAAGTTTGAAATGGATGTCTCTCCGTCACAATTTGTCTTCACGCCGCCCATATGAAAATGTGCACCCGGTACGACCGGAATAAGGTTCCCTTTTAAATCAACGCCATTCTTTTTACATAATGATGAAACGGTCGGAAAGCGCTGTTCAAAGTTTTGAATAGTTTCGATGTTTAAGTACACTTTTTCACCCGCAAGAAGTTGTTCATGAATAGCTCTTGCCACTACATCACGCGGTGCGAGATCTTTCCCGGGATGTATATCCATCATAAAACGCTGTCCCTTTTCATTTATAAGGACAGCTCCTTCCCCGCGAACTGCTTCAGAAACGAGACCACAACATCGCCCGCCCACGTATAACATCGTCGGATGAAATTGTACAAATTCTAGATCAACTAGTTCACCACCAGCTCGATATATCATCGCAAGTCCATCACCCGTAATTGTCTCGTCATTCGACGTAAAGGCATACAAACCACCGATTCCGCCTGATGCTAACACCGTATAATCAGCATAATAACGCTTCAGCTCTCCTTCACTATTTCGTGTTAAAGCCCCTACGCATTTATTATTTTCTATCATAAAATCGAGCACCATCTCTTGCTCTACAACAGTAACGTACGGAATTACTTCTTGAATTAAATGTTCTAATAAATTTTTACCGGTTGCATCTCCTCCCGCATGTAAAATACGACGTTTTCGATGAGCTCCTTCTTTACCAAGATGGAGCTCTTTTTCATCCCCATCAAACTTCATTCCATTTGTAATAAGCTTATTTATTTCTTTCGGCCCCTCTTCAACTAAATACCGAACTGCCTCTTCATTGTTATAATGACAACCTGCCACTAATGTATCTTCAAAATGCCCACTCGGATCGTCATATGCAGCAACAGCCGCTGCAATTCCCCCTTGGGCTAAATTCGTATTGTTATTACGTCCTGTTTTTTTTGTGATAATTATCACATTCTTTTCGTGACAAATCTCTTTTGCAACACGAAGTGCCGCAACGCCACTTCCAATAATCAAGACATCTGCACTTGGCATAATTGTTGCCTCCTACTTTACACTTTTCAACTGTCTTGACACCTATATTTACATAGTTTTAAAATAATGACAAGAGTTTTTTTACAATTCGTATTTTCACTATCATTCTCAAAACGAAAATAAACATCACTCTTACTGAAGAGAGGAATTCACATGATGATATATCTTGATTACGCAGCAACTACACCTATGAGCGAAGAAGCTTTAGAAACATATATACAAGCGACAAAAACATATTTCGGAAATGAACAAAGTTTACACGATATCGGCGGAAGTGCATCTTCTTTATTAAAAGTTTGTAGAGAAACATTTGCAGAAATGATCGGGGGGAAGGAACAAGGTGTATTCTTCACAAGCGGTGGTTCAGAGTCTAACTATCTTGCGATTCAATCACTTCTAAATGCTAGAAATGAGAAACATATTATTACGACACCTATGGAACACGCATCGATTCGAAGTTATTTTCAATCCTTACAATCGCAAGGCTATACAATTACTGAAATTCCTGTTGATAAAAACGGGCTAATTCATGTAGCGGATTTAGAAGCAGCTATTACAGAGAATACTGTTCTAGCAAGTATACAGCATGGAAATTCTGAAATCGGAACCGTTCAAAACATCGCAGAAATCGGGGCACTTTTAAAAAAATATAATGTTTTATTTCATTCGGACTGTGTTCAAACATTTGGTAAACTTCCAATAAACGTTACAGCAATGAAGATTGATAGTCTCTCAGTTTCAGCCCATAAAATATACGGGCCAAAAGGTGTCGGTGCTTGCTATATAAATCCGCAAACACGCTGGGAACAAATATTCCCTGGAACTTCTCATGAAAAAGGCTTTCGCCCTGGTACAGTAAACGTTCCTGGAATCGCTGCTTTTTTAACAGCCGCAGAGCATATATTAAAGAATCAAAAGGAAGAGAGCTTTCGTTTTAAACAATTACGATCTTATTTTTTAAAGCAATTACAAACACTTCCTCTAGAAATTGAAGTGAAAGGACATTCTACTTCTTGTTTACCACATATTATTGGGGTTACAATAAAAGGAATAGAAGGTCAATATACAATGCTAGAATGTAATCGCCATGGTATTGCTATTTCCACCGGAAGTGCTTGCCAAGTCGGTAAACAAGAACCTTCGAAAACAATGCTTGCAATTGGAAAAACGTATGAAGAGGCAAAACAATATGTCCGTTTTTCTTTCGGACAACAAACAACGAAAGAACAAATTGATACTACTATTCATGCACTACACGCAATTGGAAATCAATTTTATAGAGGTGTTAAATCATAATGAAGCAAAATGATCAAAAAAAGATTTTAGGTGAAGAAAGACGACAACTCATCCTTCAGTGGCTTCTCGCTGCAAATGAGCCGTTATCAGGGAGTGAACTATCTAAAAAGACGAATGTAAGTAGACAAGTTATCGTACAAGATATTTCCTTGCTCAAAGCACGCAATGAACCCATTATCGCGACTGCACAAGGATATTTATATTTAAAACCACAAGCGAAGCAACAAACTTTTGAACGCGTAATCGTATGCCAACATAAACCAGCCGAAGTACGTCAAGAACTTACCATGTTAGTTGACCACGGCGTTACAATTAAAGACGTAAAAGTTGAGCATCCTGTATACGGCGACTTAACAGCATCCATCATGGTAAGTAATCGCTTTGATGTAGAGCAATATTTACAAAAAATCGAAAACACAAACGCTTCCTACCTTTCGCAACTAACAGATGGTATTCACTTACATACAATCGAAGCAGATTCTAAAGAGAAATTAGATGCCGCTTGTGAGGCACTAGATAAAGCAGGATTTCTCGTTTATTAATGTAAAGCACAGAGTTTTTTATCATACTCTGTGCTTTTATTTTGTAGATGTTATAATATTGTAAACAATTATAAAGGAGATCAAATATGGGAATTGAACTCGTTCACTTTAGCACCGGTAAACCGAAACAAATGAAATATGGCGAAGATAAAGAAATGATAACAGGTATATGTAAAGATCCTACAGAAGAGGCCTTTCTCTCAAAAGACGGATTCCGTGGTGATGATGTAGCAGATTTAAAACATCACGGTGGACCTGATCGCGCAGTTTGTGTGTACCCACACGAGCATTACGCACTATGGGAAGAGGAATTTCAAACTACGCTTCCAGCTTCCACATTTGGCGAAAACATTACCGTAACAAATATGTTAGAGCGTGATGTTTGCATCGGAGATACATATCAATTAGGTGAAGCAATCATTCAAGTGACACAAGCTCGCGTCCCTTGTAGCACAATTTCAAAACGTCTTGGCATCCCTGGCATACTGCCGCGCATTGTAGCAACTGGATTTACTGGCTACTTATGCCGTGTCCTTCAAGAAGGTACTGTACGTAAAGATTCTAAAATTACATTACTAGAACGTCCATCAAACAATGTATCTGTTTTGTTCTCTAACGAAATTTATTTTCATAATAGAAAAGATAAAAATGGCATTGAAAAAATTCTTGCTGTACCAGAACTAGCTGATATTTGGCGTGGTCAGTTAGAGGATCGTCTTGCGAAGTTGAAATAAAGAATCCCACCTATAAGAGGTGGGATTCTTTATTTCTATCACACGGTATACTAGCGACCGAAATTATATCGACTTAACTACAAAATACGACAAACACTCCCCTTACAACCAATAAGAAGAATAACTCCCTAGCACAGTAACAGAAAAACCGAGTGCTTCAAGCTCCATCGTTACACCTGGCAATAATACGTCATCGTATGCTTTGTCGACATCGATTAAGAAAAAGTAATTTCCAAGACCCGTTTTCATCGGGCGAGATTCGATTTTTGATAAGTTTAATTTTCTCCATGCGAAAGCTGATAACACTTGATATAGCGCTCCTGCATAATCTGCAGGTAACGTTATCATAAGCGTCGTTTTCTCCCCGCGATTTTCTCCGTTGCTTGGGAGTACTGCTCTCTTTTTCTTATGGAGCACTAGGAAGCGCGTATGATTATTTTTATGCGTATGAATGCTACGTCTTACGATCGTTAATCCGTATTTTTCTGCAGCTGCTTCATTTGCAATGGCAGCGATTTTTTCTTCAGGATGTTCTTTCACATATTGCGCAGCAGCGCTTGTTGATGTCATATCGCGAACGGTTACCCCTTTTAATTCCTCATTTAAAAATTTATGGCACTGTGCAATAGCATGTGGATGAGAATGTACAGCATATACTTCTTCCCACACTTCTGCATACTGCGGATGTACAAGTAAGTGTTGCTGAATCGGTACTGTAATTTCTCCTACAATAGAAAGTGGTTGCTCATGTACAAGGTAATCGACAGTTATATTTACTGAACCCTCAATCGCATTTTCTAACGGTACAACTGCGAAGTCCACATTTTCATTTGCAGCTGCATCTATACAATCTGGAATCGTTCGATACGGTACATGCTCTGCTTCCGGAAAAAAACGACTCACCGCCATATTTGTAAAAGTTGCTTCTGGTCCTAAATATCCTACTCGAATCATCGTCTTTTCCCCTCTTTTTCGTTTTCTTACTGTTATACCATACTTTTTTATATTCTTCTATGTAAATTTCGAATATTTAAAAAAGACTAGCATTCGCTAGTCTAAATGTTTCCTATATTCTCTTTGAGCGAGGAAGAAATACATAATGCATGCAGCGATATAAAACAGAATAAACAAACCTACTTTTCTTAAGGAACCGTCCATAAAGACAGTATTATGAAACGTATATAATGCAACTGCACTATGCATACTTCCTACTATAATTGGCGCAAAAAATAGCATACACAATTGCCAACGAGAAATCTTCCACACTTCTTCCTTCGTCATTCCAAGTTTAGAGAGCGCCCCGTACTGTTTACGATCCGATGCAATATTATGAAACCATTTAAAATATACGATACTACATGAAGTCAGAAAGAATAATATACTAATGAATGAGCCTACAAATAGAGTAATATTACCGAACTCTTTCATATTCACATATAACTCCATATTACTTCGAAATGCATCATTTGTATCTTGTTTCATATGTTTCCGTAAATCCGC
Source organism: Bacillus nitratireducens (assembly GCF_036320425.1). Lineage (NCBI taxonomy): Bacteria > Bacillati > Bacillota > Bacilli > Caryophanales > Bacillaceae > Bacillus > Bacillus nitratireducens. Next base: position 443,328 of record NZ_JAUMJO010000003.1, on the reverse strand, counting down.
GTTTAATTCCTTCGTATTTTCGATATTTGGTAATGTGTAACCTCTATATATCATTTTTTCAGAATCCGGAATTGTATTTGATATAATATCAAAGTCTTCATCATTCATGACGAAAAACAGACCATTAATGTATGAAGGGTGATAGTTAAATTGTACCCCTTCTTTTTGACCGTTAAATGCGAATTGATGCGTTTGATTCATTACGTGCAATTGAATCTCTTTTTGATTATATACATTCGGATAATTGCGTTTATTATAATAAACAAGTGTAACTGTTCCTTTTTTAGGATGATACGTTTTCTGTTTTTGTTTTCTCGCCTCTTGATTGTATTCACTTTCCTTTATAAGCGGCGCTATTGTTGTTTCTCCTTTATTGGACTGAAAGGATGCATACATTCCAACAAAACTCATAGTTTGAAAATCATCATATCCATATTGATGCAGTAATTTTTCAACCGTACCTTCCTCAAAGACTTCATGAGAAGAAGTACCCTTTTCTATGTACGAAAAAGAGTGTGCTCCTCCGCCACGCCACATATCTTGCATGCTAGAAAAATATAAAAATACCGTACCTGTTGCCGTAACTACAAACGTCGTTGCCATAGCCATCAGAAAGAAAAAGCGACCATTTTCCTTCATTCGATGTGACAATTGGTTTACTATAAATAAATAAGGATATGTATACATAATCTTTTTATTTCGTTTTATCATTTCTAACAATTGGCTAACACCATGTGTAAAAGAAAAATACGTTCCGAAAAAGACAAGTATAGACACAGGGAAAAAGTATAATCCTATCGTTGCCACCGTCACTTGTAGTGCTAACGCATATCCCGTTCCTAAACAAGCAAAGCCAAATAAACAAAGCCACTTTGATGTTTTCCTCTCTCGTTTATCTCTTCGAAACTCTTTTAATAACCGGATGATTTTGATATTCCATATACGTAAAGCACTGATAAAAGATAATAGAATAAAAACGACCATATATGTAATAAACGTTACCCCAATTGCTCTCACGTCAAATATGACAGGGAGTTCTTTCGGAAGCCCCAGTAACATACTAAACACCATGAAGAAGAGCTTTAAAAAGATCATGCCAAGCCCAATACCGAAAATATTAGCAAAAGTCCCGATCAATATTTGCTCGGTCATAATCACTCCGATTACGTTGGACTTCGTCGCTCCCATTAACATATATAATCCCAATTCTTTCTTACGTGCTTCTATGAAAATAGAAGTAGAATACAAAATAAATACGACGAAAAAAGAAATAATTATAATGTTACATATGATAAGTCCCCAGCGTACATTTTGATACCACATCGTCTCTTGCATGTATGGATGTACAATGACAGACATATATGCAAAAGACGCAAATATTGCAAAACAACTACTTAAGAAAAACACTTTATAATTACGCCAATTCCCCTTTATATTTTGCAGCGCCAGTTGCCGAATGTTCATCTATCGTCCTCCTGTACCTTACTACATAGGCAAAAAGCTAGAGGTTTCCCTAGCTTTTTACGTGTTTTAAATATCCTCTTTGCGCAATCATAAAGTAAATCGCAGAAGCTAAAATATAAGCCCCTATTACAATTGCACCTGATTTCCATAAATCGATATAAAGCATTTTCCCTAACGTATGAAGAGCAAATGCACTATGAATTGTACCGATTAAAATTGGGATAAAAAAGATAACACCCATTTGTCGAATTGCAATTTTACGAATTTCTTTATCTGTCATACCGATTCTCTTTAATGATTTAAATTGAATACGATCTTGTTCTTTATCATTAAACCATTTAAAGTATGTCATGCTACAAGCGAAGAAGAAGAACAGTACTGCTACGAAGAAACCGATGAACATTGTAATTGCTCCGGATTCTCTTATATCTTTATAAGCAAACACTGAATTTTTCAGTTCTCCTTGCCTTTCCTGCGCAATTTCCTTTTTCAAATCTAGCACAAGATTCTCGGTACTTTTCCAATCTTCAATATAATACCCATAATATTTCGTCTTTTCTTCATCTGGTACGAGCTTAGCATATTTCTCAAAATCTTGATCATTCACAATAAGATATTCGTCATCATTAAAAACAGAATATGAAGTTGGTTCATTTAACTGAACAGACTGTTTTTGCCCATTAATTGTAATTTCATATGGCTTCGTACGATCTATCTTCACTAGATCATTTGTCATATCACTCATGATCATCGTCGCACTACCTGGTGCATTATGAACTTCTCTAACTTCTTCCCTTTTTTGTTTACGTACTTCCGCATTATATTCTTTCTCTGCAATAATCGCTGTTGGCACTTCATGTTCACTGTTAAAAAACGTCATTTTCTGTGTTGCCGGTAGTTTTACGTAGGTTATTTTTCGCGCATCTTCAAATCCGTTCTTTTTTAATAATCCCTGTACTTTTTCCTCGTCAATAATGATATGCGTATTTATACCCTTTTCCTCATATGAAATAGCATGTGGCGTAAGATCTATCGTTTTCGCACTCATATTTTCAAAATATACATAAAGTGTACCGACTGCTGAAGAAACAACTGCTGTAATGATAGAAATGACAAATAGAAAACGAGCATTATCTTTCATTTTATAAATAAGATTGCTAAGTACAAACATATTTGGATACGTATAAAAAGATTGTTTTCTTTTTTGCAATGCTTTTAATACGACTGTACTACCTTGCGTAAATAGTAAATACGTTCCGCCAATCGTCAGTCCTACAATTGGTAAGAAATACATAATAAAATTCATAATTGTTACTTGGAAACAAAGTATATACGCCGCAATAATGCAGCCTATACCAACTACACCTAACCATGTAAATGCAAACGGCTCTACTTTTTGTTTTCTTGCTTCTCTTAATAAATCAATAATTTGCAAGCGCCCTACTGTCCAAACACTAAACAACGATAGAATTAAAAACAGGATAAAGTATACACCAGCTGTAATAAGAACTACTTTTCCATTCCACACAAGCGGCAATGTTTTATCAACTTTTAGTAAGACACTGAGTGCTTGGAAAAATAGTTTTGAGCAAAGCATTCCAATCCCGATACCTACTACAATTGCAATACTACCTAACATAAGTTGTTCTAATATAATCATTCGGCCGAGCTGAGATTTCGTTCCGCCTATTAATGTTAATAAACCGAATTCTTTTTTTCTTGCTCGTAAAAATGTTGAATTTGCATATAAAATAAAGAGTGCTGAGAAGATGACTACAATATAATTCATCGATTCTAGCCCTTTTGAGATCATATCCCTCATACTAATATTACCGCTTACGACATCTGGATGATAAATGAAGGAAGCATACATGAAAAATACGACAATCGATAAACAGCTACTAATAAGGAAAGCTTTATAATTACGCCAATTTCCTTTTACGTTATTAAGCGCGAGCTGGCGAAAGTTCATGATATTCTCCTCCTAGCATCGCAAGTACGTCCAGAATTTCTTGGAAAAAGGCTTGTTTCGTTCTTCCTTTATGTATTTCTGAGAAAATTTCTCCATCGCGAATGAAAAGAATACGTTCGCAATAACTAGCCGCTACTGGATCATGCGTTACCATTGCAATTGTCACTTTCTTTTGCTCATGTAAGTCTTGCAACGCACCCATTAATGATTTTGCTGACTTCGAATCTAAATTACCAGTCGGCTCATCTGCTAAAATTAGCGTAGGTTCATGAATGATTGCTCTCGCTGCTGCTGCACGTTGTTGTTGTCCGCCTGACACTTCATATACTTTTTTATTTAAAATTTCTTCGATGTTTAAAAACTTCGCAATTTCAAGTACTTTCGCATCAATTTCTTTTACAGACTTCTTCGCCATTACAAGCGGTAAAATGATATTTTCTTTAATCGATAACGTATCAAGTAAGTTAAAATCCTGGAAGATGAATCCTAAATGTGTACGACGAAACTCCGCTAATTTTGCAGCACGCATTTGATTAATTTCTTCACCATTTACAAGCACATGACCTGAAGTTTGCTTATCAATTGTTGCTAATAAATTTAAAAGCGTTGTTTTTCCGCTTCCTGAAGGACCCATAATTCCTACAAATTCGCCTTCTTCAATTTTAAAATTTATATCATGTAAAGCAGTCGTCGCTACTGAGCCTTTTGATTGGTACACCTTTGTTAATCCCTTTACTTCAAGAACACTCATTTCTAATCCCCCTATGTGTTTTCTTCTTACATTTACTATAAGAAAAATAAGAAAAAGAAACGAGTGATTTCCCTTACAAAACGTTTTGTTATCTTACAGTTTTGTCATTTTTCTCATTAATGTATGATATTCTTCATCTTTTGCAAATTGGAACGTGAATGTCGTTCCTTCCCCTTCAGCCGATTGCACATAAATACCGTGATGTAAATTATCGCAAATTTCTTTCGTAATATATAAACCCATCCCAGTTGCTTCTCTCGTTTTACGGCCATTTATTCCCGTAAAGAATGGATCAAATATACGCTTTACATCTTGCTCTGGAATACCAATTCCATTGTCCTTAATATGTAATAACACTTTTTGGTCTTTCTCTTCAATTTGAAATTGAATTTCTTTTTTCTCTGCTTCTGAAATTTTCGTATACTTAATTGCATTTACGACAATTTGTCCTATAGCAATACTCAGCCATTTTCTATCAGATGCAACCATACAAGTATCTTCATCAAACATTACTTTCGGAAATACAGACGATTGAATGAAGGATTTTCGATTTTCATTAATAATACCTCGAATGATATCTACTACATTTACTACTTCTACTTTATAATCTTTCGCAAATTGCTCTAACCTTGCCATATGTAACGCTAAATCTAAACCATTTAGTATACGATTATTTTCTTCGCGAATACTTTCAACTGTTGCTCTTGCTTCACGATGCTCCTTACCAAACTTCTGTAATAGCAATTCTATAACCGATACTGGTGTTTTCATTTGATGAATCCATTGGTTCATAAATATCATTTGCTGTTGTTCTTTCGCATGTTGTTTATGAACTTCATTCATATATTGCTGTCTCAATAGAGTAAACGATTCAACAATCATCTCTTGCTCTGACGTATAAGAAGTATCAATAAGTAGTGAGTCATGTAATGTATTTCCGCCAGTAACATACTTTTCGATCCTCTTTAAAAACACACTCCGTTTTCGGTAATCGTAAATGAGGTATACAGTAAATACAACTGTCCCTAATAAGAGTCCATATAACCACGTACTCCAGTCAATTGATTTTTTGTCCAAAAGATTTTGCAACTGCAAAACGAGCCCAAATAAACAAAGACTAACAATATAAGAAAGAATTAAAGAAAAGCGGTCCATGAGGTAATTTTTAACCTTCATGCCCTTCTCCCCACTCTGTAAGAAGCGCATAACCATATCCGCGTTTCGTTACAATTGCATTTTTAATGCCTAGCTCCTCTAGTTTCTTCCTTACGCGTTTTACATTTACGGTTAATGTATTATCATCAACAAAAGCTACCTCATCCCACAGGGCTTCTAACAGTTCTTCGCGCGTGACATATTGATTTGCTTGTTTCATTAAACACTCTAATAAGTAAAATTCATTTTTTGTCAGCTCCGTTTGTTGCCCCTGCCACTCAACAATGTGTTGGGACGGAAATAACAACAGTCCATTTACACCTAAACAATCACTCTCAGCAACAGAGGCATACTCACCATAGCCACGGCGAAGTGCACTTTTCACCTTTGCCATTACGATATCTAAATGGAACGGCTTCGTAATGTAATCATCCCCGCCATTCTCGATCGCCATTACTTGATCCATTTCCCCTGTTCTTGCAGAAACAAAAATAATTGGTGCATTCGATACACTGCGGATTTGACGACACCAATAAAAACCATCAAAATATGGCAAATTAATATCCAGTAATACGAGATGAGGATTTACTTTCACGAACTCATCTTTTATATGACGTAAATCACTTGCTCTAAATGATTGATAGCCATACCTTTCTAAATGCTCCTCTAGTATTCCCGCGATTTTTTCATCGTCTTCTACAATTAATATTTTATACATGTTCATTTTCTCCCCATAAAAAATTCTTCCAAAACCACTCCTTGTTCTATTATAAATTGAAAATTTAATTAGTGGGTATTTTTTCCTATATGAATCAGACATTTACGATATAAAGTGAAACTTTAACCAGCCCTCTCCAATCTGGCGTTTACGGGCAGTAAGGCTCCCACCTAACTTCTTTGCTCCAGCTGAATTTTGAAATGGGAGTTTTACTGCCCACAAATAGCGGGATAAAAAAAAGACCGCCATATTTCGGCAGTCTTAATCGATAAATTCAAATTGATATTCAAGAATTTTTACAATATCTCCGTCTACTGCACCACGTGCACGAAGGGCTTCATCAATACCCATTCCACGCATTTGACGAGCAAATCGGCGTACAGATTCATCACGTGAGAAGTCTGTCATTTTGAATGTTTTCTCAATATCATAACCAGAAATAACAAATGTGCCATCACTTTCGCGTGTAATTTCAAAATTAGATTCAGATTCAAATTTGTACATTACACTTGCTTCAGATTCTTCTACATCATCGTACATTGGGAATTCTGGTGTTGTTTCTAATAAGTTCGCTACTTCAAATAGTAAGTCACGAACACCTTGTTTCGTTACAGCTGAGACTGGGAAAATTTTCACTTCGTCTCCCAATTTTTCTTTAAATGCTTGTAAGTTTTCTTCTGCACCTGGCATATCCATTTTGTTTGCAACAACAACTTGTGGACGCTCAGTTAAACGCATATTGTATTCTTTTAGTTCACTATTGATTGTTACATAATCTTCATATGGCTCACGGCCTTCTAAACCAGACATATCGATAACGTGCACGATTACACGTGTACGCTCAATATGACGTAAGAATTGGTGTCCAAGTCCGACGCCGGCATGTGCGCCTTCAATTAGTCCAGGAAGGTCAGCCATAACGAAGCTGCGGTTATCACCAGTTTCAACAACACCAAGATTTGGAACGATTGTTGTAAAGTGATACTCTGCAATTTTCGGACGCGCTGATGATACAACAGATAATAATGTAGATTTACCTACACTCGGGAATCCAACAAGTCCAACATCTGCTAGTACTTTAAGTTCTAGCGTGACATCACGTTCTTGACCTGGTTCCCCGTTCTCAGCGATTTCTGGCGCTGGGTTCGTCGGTGTTGCGAAACGTGAGTTACCACGGCCACCGCGGCCACCTTTTGCGATTACAGCTGTTTGTTCATGCGTTACTAAATCGGCAAGAATTTCACCTGTTTTTTCATCTTTTACTATTGTTCCCGGTGGAACCTTTACGATTAAATCTTCAGATTTACGACCGTGCTGACCTTTACTCATTCCGTGCTGACCACGATCAGCTTTGAAATGACGTTGGTAGCGGAAGTCCATTAATGTACGTAAGCCTTCCTCAACAACAAAAACAACATCTGCACCTTTACCACCGTCGCCACCTGCTGGGCCACCTTTAGGTACATACTTCTCACGACGATACGCAACCATTCCGTTACCACCGTCGCCGCCTTTTACATATATCTTGACCTGATCTACAAACATTATTTCACCACACTTTTTTCGATTGGTTGTAATATAACTGAGACTTCTTCGTCTCGTACTGTATAAGAAATGGAATACCATTTATTGTTTTGGTTCGCAAGCCAATTCTGTAGTTCTTCTACACTCGTTAGCTTACCACGAAAATCAAAAAAGAAACGAGCATTCTCCGCGTCACATTCAATTGTGATACAAACATAATTTTCAACATATACGTCTAAACTATGCTGAAGCATTGAGAAAAATTGATTCGTCCATGTACATACAATCTCATCTAAGTGAGATAAGTTATGTAATTTCCCTAATACTTCGTACTCCAATAAGCACGGCTGCTGTTTCCAATTATATGTTAAAATCCACTCTGAAAATAAAGGCATTGATAGCCCTATCAGATTGGATTCTTGTCTCGCTTCTTGGACAAAACGATCGATGAGACTATGAATCTCTTCCACTTTTCCAAGGGAAAGGTTTCCTTTCACCATCTGCATACGATTGAGCCAATCATGTCTTGAATGACGCAACGCATCTATAATTGTCCATTTTTCATTCATTTAGATACCCCTTAATATAGAAAAACTCTAACCTGCACTCAGGTTAGAGTTTTCCGTGAGTTCTTATGCTTCTTGAGCAACAGGATATACGCTCACTTGTTTGCGGTCACGGCCAAGACGCTCAAAGCGTACTACGCCGTCAACTTTCGCGTATAAAGTGTCATCGCCACCACGACCAACGTTAACACCTGGATAAATTTTTGTACCGCGTTGACGGTAAAGAATTGAACCACCTGAAACCGTTTGACCATCTGCGCGTTTAGCACCAAGACGTTTTGACTGAGAGTCACGACCGTTCTTTGTACTACCTACACCTTTCTTAGATGCGAAAAACTGAAGATCTAATCTTAACATACGTTACACCTCCTGCACTTTTTCTATTAAACGGATATACTTTCCGTAATCAAGTTCGATCGTCTTAAGCGAAACAACCAATCCTTCTAAAAGCGTTTGTGCTTTTTCTGCTGCATGAACGTCTAAATCATTAGGCAATTCATACGTTAAGAATCCGCCATCACTTCCGAGTTCAATAGTTGCTTGCACATTACAAAGCTCTTCCACTGCATTTATAGAACCAAACACAACCGCTGTAGTTCCAGCACAGACAAGGTCTTGTCCATGTGGCGCATAATCGGCATGTCCAGTCATTTTAAATGATTGGATACTTCCTAATTTCGTGCGACTTATCGTAATTTTAATCATGTTAACCTGAATTAAGCGTTGATAGCTTCAACAACTAGCTTAGTGTAAGGTTGACGATGACCTTGTTTCTTACGATTGTTCTTTTTCGCTTTGTATTTGAAAACGATGATTTTCTTAGCGCGACCTTGTTTTTCAACTTTAGCAGTCACTGTTGCGCCTTCTACAACTGGGCTACCAACTTTAACGTTTTCGCCACCAACGAAAAGAACTTTGTCAAAAGTAACAGTTTCACCAGCTTCAACATCTAATTTTTCAATGTAGATTGCTTGACCAGCTTCAACTTTAATTTGTTTTCCACCTGTTTCGATAATTGCGTACATACTTGCACCTCCTCTTAATTACTAAGACTCGCCAAAAACGAGGTAGACATACATGTCTTTAGGGAACCTGTTTTGTGCGGTTGTAGCATATAGCCGTTTAGGTGCTATAAACTATAACATAAAGATGTTACCATAATTCATTGACTATTGTCAATGAAAGTTCTACTAACTATTTTTTCCGTTCTACAATTTCTTTCTTACTTCCAAATCGGATAATAGCGTACTTTTCGATAATATCATCTTTGAAATAAATTTCAAATGGAAGATTTTTTTGTAATTCTTTTTGTAGGAAATGCTTTTGCAAAATTTTCGGTGCAGCGATCAATACTGCTTCATCTTCTATATTGCCATATGTAATTAGTTCTCTCTCTAACTCATACGCAATTGTTTCATAAGACATGACATATCCCGTCGCTTTACAAGGTACACATTCTTCTAATACTACGTCACGTAAAGAATGTTTCTTACGTTTACGCGTCATCTCTAAAATTCCTAATTCCGTAAATCCGAGTACTCTCGTATATGTACGATCATCTTGTAAAGCTAACATTAAACTCTCTCTTACCTTCTCTTTATCTTCTCGTCTTTTCATATTAATAAAATCAATTAATATCATACCGCCAATATCACGCAGTCTTAATTGACGAGCAATCTCTTCAGCAGCCGCTTCATTTGTGCGAAGTACAGTATCTTGTAAATTTTGTTTTCCAGTAAATTTACCTGTATTCACATCAATTACAGTCATCGTCTCCATTTGTTCTACAATTAGATACGCACCATTTGGTAGCCACACAATTTTTTGAAGTGCTTTCTCGATTTCACGCTCTATTCCAAAATGGTTAAACATCGAAGATTTTTCATTGTAAAAGGATACTCTTTCTTCCCCTACTTTTTCTTCTAATTCTTTTACTACACTTCTCGTATCTACAACTACTTTTTCAATCGTTTCAATTGGGTTCTCCTGAAATACACGATCTAAAAACGTCGCTGGTCGATGAAGTAGTAACGGCGCCTTTCCTTGCTCTTCTTTTCTTTTTAATTCTTCATATAACTGCTGCAACCCTTGCATTTCAGCTTGTATCTCATCAATTGTTCCTTTTTCAGAAGCAGAACGGAAAATGTATCCACCCGTACCTTTCACTGCAATTTCGAGTAACTGTTGTCTTCTTTTGTTATTTTTTATTTTCCGAGAAACAGCGCGCATTTCATCATACGGCATGTAAACAACATATTTTCCGGTAAATTCTATATTCGCCGTTAATTTTGGCCCTTTCGTATCAATTGCTTCTTTCACAACTTGTACAAGTATCGCCTGTCCTTCATGTATGCGATATGAAGATGGTACATCATCGTATGAAAGATATGCATGTTTTTCTAATCCGATATTTACAAAGGCTGCGTTCATTCCAGCAATTGTTCTTACGATACGCCCAACATAAATATGCCCGACAATCTCTTGCTCTTCATTCCTTTTCCATAAAAGCTCGACAATTTTTTGTTTCTCTTCTATCGCAACACGCTTTTCCGAACCAGTGTAGTTTATATATAACGTCTTCAAAATTCTTTCCTCACTTTTCATTTCTTTTCCTTACAATATAAAGTGAAACTTTAATCAGTAGGGGTTTTGTTCATCCCCCACTGATTATTAGTTGAACCAATCGGGCGTTTACGGGGTAAAAGGTTAGTGTCGTCGTCAACACTAACCAATTAATTCTTCAACAGATGAGGTTGTTCGTTTTTCAGCAAAATACGCATAGAGCAATTCATTTTCGTCCAATGTGTAATGCTCTTTATATTTTCCATGGACGATAATAGAGTGTTTATATCCTCTACGAAATTTTGTGAAAATCGTATACAAGCGATCTTCTGTTTGCACCTCAATAGGTGCGATCTTTTCAATATCTCTTTTATTCCCATAATAACGTTCTAATAAAAAACGCATAAATGCGTACCTTCTTTGTTTCCATTCTTGATACAAAGAAATCGCTAGAAAAACGAGTAATACCCACATCATAATGTTATTACTATTCCAAAGTAACTGCCATCCTAATATTACACTAAAAAAAACACATGACAATTTCATCATCTTTTCATGTGCTTGTAAATATGGAAAACGATATGATAATACATTAAATAATACTTTTCCGCCATCAAGTGGCCAAATAGGCAATAAATTAAATCCTAAGATAATGACATTATTCCATACAAAGAAATGGTACAAATCATCAGTTACCCAGCCCGCTTGATGCAAAATATAGGCGACCGCAATCATCCATATATGCTGAATCGGTCCCGCCATAACGACAATCAATTCTTCTTTTAATGATTTATTCCCATGTTCCTCCATCTCAGCTACGCCACCAAACGGCAAAAGCTGAATTTGTTTAATACGCCAATTATAATATGCAGCTGCAAAAGCATGCCCCAGTTCATGAACTAAAACGATACAAAATAGTAATAGTAACTCTTTAAAACGTGCTGTAAAAATACCAATAACGATAATAACCCAAAACAATGGATGCACTGTAATTTTCGTTAAAACATCTCTATATTTAATCAAATGAAATCACCTGAATAGGATCAATAAATTTTTCATTCTTTTTCATTGCGAAATAAAATTTACCGTTTTTATTATTTTCGTCACTATTCACCGTTCCGATTTTTTGTTCTTTCGAAACGTAATCATACAACTTCACTGACATATCGTTTAAATTTCCATACCAAGACTCCGTGCCATCAGCGTGTTGAATTTGAACTGTATTTCCAAGTTCCTCTTTCTTGCCCGCAAAAACAACTACACCTTCATTTACTGACTCAACCGTTGCATTTGTAGCCGTTTGTACAAATACACCTTGGCCATTTTTTTGAAACCCTTGCATCACTTTTCCAGAGGCAGGAATCGCATAATCCTTTTGCTGAATAGCCTTTTCTTTTTTCTCATTTGGAGAAAAGAAAACGAGAGGTTTTCCAAACTGCTTTTCATACCATTTTGATATAGTAGCAAATTGAAATTCTTCTTGCATAACTTTTTCTGTGACAGCTCTAGTACCATCAAAAGAAGAAGGTGCATTCTTAAATAAAATAGCAACTGAGAGAACTAATATTACTGATAACAAAACTTTGAAGAGAAAAACTTCTTTTCGAAATAGAGGGTGAATTTCCTTCTCTCCTTCTTCAATAAATACCGTGTCACTATCAAAGTCCCCTCCAGCAAAATACTGATCTTCCTCCATCCTTTCTTGCTCTTCTTTCCTTTTCGCAATCCGCTTTTTAATTTCTTCCACACGTCTATTCTTCATACTGTCTCCTTTCTTTAGTGAGCCTTATTCAAATAGAAACAGTTATATACAGTTTGTACATATGTATGAGTTATAGAAGAAAGATATTCATGCGAAGAAAAAAGAAAGCACTCCGCATTTATGCGAAGTGCTTTTAACGAATTCCAAAGAAATTTTTCATCTTTGTAAATACCGATACTTTTTCTTGTTCAAATGCTTGTAATGGCACATTCTCACCTAACAAACGTCTTGCAATGTTGCGATAAGCTATTGCTGCTTTTCCGCTCGGTTGCAACGCTACAGGTTCGCCTGTATTCGTAGCACGAATAACTTCATCATCATCTTCGACAACACCGAGAAGCTCGATTGACAATGTACGTACGATTTCATCAACATCTAACATATCCTGTTCATGAAGCATATGACTACGCACACGGTTAATGACAAGTTTCGGTGGTTCAATATCCTCTTTCTCTAAAAGCCCGATAATACGATCTGCATCACGCATTGAGGATACCTCTGGTGTTGTTACAACGATTGCTTTATCCGCACCTGCTACAGCATTTTTAAATCCCTGCTCAATCCCCGCAGGACAATCAATTAATATGTAATCATAATCTTGACGTAATACTTGTATTAATTCATCCATTTGTTCAGGTGTTACCGCTGATTTATCGCTCGTTTGTGCTGCAGGTAATAAATAAAGATCATCAAAACGCTTATCTTTAATAAGAGCCTGAGGTAAACGACAACGCCCTTCAACGACATCAACAAGATCAAATACAATACGATTTTCCAGCCCCATTACAACGTCTAAATTGCGTAAACCGATATCTGTATCAATTAAGCACACTTTCTTTCCAGATAACGCAAGGGCTGTACCAATGTTCGCAGACGTTGTAGTTTTACCTACGCCGCCTTTTCCAGATGTAATTACTATTGCCTCTCCCACAGCTATACAATTCCCCTTTCTAACTTTGTTAAATTAGGTCTAAGATGAGTGAGAAGTTGCAGGCGATCGACAACAATGTGATTGTTCTCATTAATATACGCACATTCGGCCGCCTCCGCTCCGTCCTCTTTCTCTTCCGGAGCCCGCATTGTCACATCACTAATTCGGAGTTGCATAGGGTTCATAATAGATGCAGCAATCACAGCTTCTGAATCTCCATCATACCCCGCATGTGCAATCCCTCTTAATGATCCCACGACAAAAATATTCCCCCCAGCGATAACCGTTCCGCCTGGATTAACATCTCCAATTAATAATAAATTTCCTTTTACATGTAACACTTGTCCAGAGCGAACAATTTTGGAAATAGGGACAATTTCTGTTTCTTCTTTCCAAGCTATTGCTTCTGCTTTTGTTATAACATCACTATCAATTGATTCCACAACAAGGTTCTTCTTATTGCGAATTAACGTACGAATCTCTTCTTGTTGTACTTCTGTTAAATAACGATTTCCTACTTTAACACGCACTTCAATCAAAGAACGTCCGTCACCATCATAGTAATGCGTAGAAAGCTTTTCATCCAATTCTTTTAATAGTTCAGAGAATGAACAGCAATCATCTAAATGAAGTGTTATTCCATCTTTTGTCCCTTTTATCGTTACATTTTGTTGCTTTTTTTCTTCCACTAAAGTTCACCCCACCGATTCAATTCGACATAAAATTAGAAAATCCTTTTTTCTTTTTCTTCCATCGCTTTTGAAAGACGCACTAAATATCGTCTCAGTGGGAAACAAACTATCAATAAGAAAATTCCATTTAGCAATAAAGTAGCAAGGAGACGATCGGTGAAAAAGACATACGCCGACATGTGAGTACGCCCTAACAAAGTTAAAAATCCATACACATAATACTCTAATGCTGCAATGCTAGCTAATACGATAGAAACAACAATAAATAAATTCAATTGCAATACCTTCATCGCACTATAAACTAAATATGTCAAAATTGGATAAGCAAATATATATATACCAACAAGTTCTGTGTATACGGTATCAAATAAGAAACCAAATAATAGTCCGTAGTAAATTCCTTGAACCAGACCATAGTACACTGTAATAAAACATAACACAATTATAAAGAAATGCGGTGCTGCTATACTGTCTTTCCAAAAGACGTCTGTTGGAACAACAGTAGAGAACATATTTTCAAATAAAAAAACAAAAAGGAGCAAAAGAGGAAGAGCTGCTCTTTTTAAAACCTTCATCATCTCTTCTTCCCCTCCTATTCTAACGGCGCCGAAGGCGTGTCACGTTTGACAACCGTAATATGCTCTACGTCATTTAAATCAGCAGCAGGTTTTACATAAGCTGTTTTTGTTAAACCGTATGGATCAGGCTGAACATCAACGATTTTTCCGATTACAAGACCTTTCGGGAAAATATCACCAAGTCCAGATGTTACAACTAATTGATCTTTTGCTACTGGCGCATCAGAGCCAATCTTTGTGAAAAGAAGTAAGTGCTTTTCTTTGTCGTAACCTTCAATCAATCCAAAGATTTTCTCATCACCTTGTACGATAGCAGAAACACGATTTGTTCGGCTCATAGAGCTTAGTAACTCTACTGATGATGTAAACTGAGATACACTTTTCACTCGTCCAACTAAACCTTGTGAAGTTATTACAGCCATATCTTTTTTAATTCCTTGCTGTGCCCCTTTATCAATTCCAACTAGATCGTACCATTTGTCGGGATTACGAGAAACAACAGTAGCTGGAATTTCAGTATAACCGCTATTTAACGCTGCTTTACCAGTTAACTCTTGTAGTTTCTTTTTATCATCTTCTAATTGTTTTACTTTTCCTGATAGTTCTGCATAATTATCTAATTTTGCTTTTAATTCTTTATTCTCTTCATACGTGCGCTTTACATCTTCCACATTTTCAAAGAATCCAGCTACGTATTTCGCTGGCTTTTGGAATACACGCTCTACAACACCGACAGTATCTTTAACAAACTGCTCTGGCCATGTCAAACTATTCCGTTCTTTCAATGAGATTCCAATCAATGCCACGAGAAGAATAATACTAACTAACAAAACAATTAATCTTTTGTTTAAGAAAAACTGTGGCACGTTCACACCCTCTTAATTTTACTGATTTTTATTTTGCAATATTATCGAGCAGCGGTTTTGAAAAGATCGATATTGTCTAATGCTTTACCCGTTCCAATTGCTACGCAATCTAATGGGTCTTCTGCAACAAGAACTGGCATATTTGTTTCTTCACTAATAACTTTATCTAAGTTACGTAGTAATGCCCCGCCACCTGTTAATACGATACCACGGTCCATGATGTCTGCCGCTAATTCAGGTGGAGTTTTCTCTAACGTATTTTTAACAGATTCTACAATTGCATCTACTGTATCTTTTAATGCATCTGCAATTTCTTCTGGTTGAATTAGTACTGTTTTTGGTAAACCACTTACTAAATCACGACCGCGAATTTCCATAGGCTCGATACCTTCTGGCTCGCCTGCAGAACCGATTTCTAATTTTAATGCTTCAGCTGTTCTTTCACCAATCATTAAGTTATAGCTTTTCTTAATGTACTGAATGATTGAATCGTCCATATCATCACCAGCAACACGAACTGATTGACTTGTTACAATACCACCTAAAGAAATGATTGCAACTTCTGTTGTACCGCCACCAATATCAACAACCATACTACCAGTTGGTTCCCAAACAGGTAAGTTCGCACCAATTGCTGCTGCAAATGGTTCTTCAATTGGATAAGCGTCACGAGCACCCGCTTGACGAGTCGCATCGATTACTGCACGTCTTTCTACAGCTGTAATACCAGACGGTACACATACCATTACGTAAGGCTTACGTGAGAAGAATCCATTTGATTTTTGAGCTTGTTGAATGTAATATTTCATCATTGTTGCTGTCGTTTCGTAATCAGCAATTACACCGTCTTTCATCGGGCGAAGTGCCACAACGTTTCCTGGTGTACGACCAATCATTTGTTTTGCATCGCTACCTACAGCAACGATTTGTTTCGTATCAGTTTGTAACGCTACTACTGAAGGTTCACGTAAAACTACACCTTTTCCTTTTACATATACAAGCGTGTTCGCAGTTCCTAAATCTATTCCAAGATCGCGAGTAAAGCCACCAAATCCAAACATATTATTTATCTTCCTTTCTTGTTTTCACGGACTCATTTTTTCTTACTTTATATGATAAAAACAGTACGTTTTTTTATATCTGTATCCTTTTTGTAGATAAATTTCTACAAAAAACTCATAAATCACATTATAAAACAAAATAAGTAAAAAGCATAGTCTTAAATATGACCTTTTTCCTTTAAACTCACGAATTTATGGTCGCCTATTATAATATGATCGAGCACTTCAATTCCGATAATCTGGCCGCATTCTACTAAACGTTTTGTTACTTCAATATCTTCTCGGCTCGGCGCCGGATCTCCTGAGGGATGGTTATGAAGACATATTATAGAGGCTGCTGCACGACGAAATGCTTCTTTAAAAACTTCCCTCGGATGCACAATCGACGTATTTAAACTTCCAATAAAAATTGTTTGTCTATGTATAACTTGATTTTTCGTATTCAAATATAAACACACAAAATGCTCCTGCTGTAAAAAACGCATCTCTTCCATCATATAACTCGCACAATCTTCCGGGCTTCGAATGCTATATCTATTTCGATATTCTAAACGAACCATTCTTCTCCCTAATTCAAAAGCAGCCATAAGTTGCGATGCTTTTGCAATCCCAACACCATGAATGCTTATCAGCTCTTCTAATGTTGCGTCTTTCAACATTCGTAAACCATCAAAATGGTGTAAAATTTTATCTGATAACGTTAAAACTGTATCTTCTTTAGAACCTGTTCTGAGTAACACTGCAAGAAGCTCTCGATTCGATAAACTTCCAGTTCCCTCCAACAATAAACGCTCCCGTGGCTGTTCCTCTTTCACAACATCACGAATCCCGTTCATTTCTTCACCTCTTTTTTATTAGCTCTCTCAAAGAAAACCCCATGCAATTTTTACGCATGGGTTACATCGCTACCAAACTGTTTTAATTCACGAACAAGACGTGCAATTGGCAAGCCTACTACACTATAATAATCCCCTTGAATGTGCTGAACAAAAATAGATCCTTTCCCTTGGATCCCATAACTTCCTGCTTTATCAAGTGGTTCCTTCGATGCAACGTATGCGTCAATTTCATCTTCTGTTAATTCCCAAAACGTCACTTCTGTACGCTCATAAAAAGTTACCGTTTTCTCTTTTGATATAATCGCAACACCAGTATATACTTCATGTGTTTTCCCTGATAATAATTGTAACATTTCTTTCGCCTCAGCCTCATTAGACGGCTTTCCAAGAATACGTGACTCATATGTAACAATTGTATCTGCACCTAACACAATATCATCACTATAATTTTCTGCTACGGCAGATGCTTTTTGTAAAGCAAGCGACATAACAATATCAGAAGGTGATGAATATGCACCAATCGTCTCATCTACTTCACTAACAACAACTTCAAATGGCACATCAGCTAATTCAAGCAGTTCCTTCCTCCGAGGTGATCCTGAAGCTAAAATAATTTTTTTCATGTTTTCTCCTTCCTTTCTCATATGAAGCAGAACAATTCCTATCAATCGTATCAAAAGAATAGTTTCCCCACAAATTAGAGAAATATCATTTTCTCTAAACAAAACAACATTTTTTTAATACGATTATACTCCGCCCACAAAGAAAGCACTTTGCTCTAGATTCAAAAGAAAAGAAAGAAGTATAAATACTTCTTTCTCCTTCATCTTATTATCATTTCACTTTTTGTGAAACTATTTTTTCATATGAAAGTAAACCGTCAATAATAACTTGATTTAATTTAGCTACAGATTCCTTATCACTCTTCCCTTCCTTAATTGTTTGCACAGCTACTGACGTGTACGTATAAAGCTTCTTCGCATCTTCACGCTTCATACTTTGCCCTTCTTTTTCAAGCGCTTTCCACTCTTTTGTGATTGCTTCTATATCTTTTGGGTTACTCTTTCCACTAGTTTGCACACCGAAAACGTATTTTTCAAAATGAGTATACAATGGCTGTACCTTCGCTAAAAACCCACCCACTTCTTTATCATTTTTGAGTAATGCCTTATCTGTAATATCCCAATTTTTTTTCAAAACTGAAACACCATCTTGCTTATACTGGCCTATTAATTGATTCACAGCTTGTTCATCACTTGCAACACCAACAACTAACGCATACTTATCACCACTCGGTTTCAAAGCAGCGACGCCCCCATTACTTTTCCACTCTTCAATAGCTGCCTGTCCCTTTTCTTCAGAGGAATATAGCCCTCCTTGAACGAAAAATAGTTTCATCGGTTCTAATGCAGCTCCTACCTGTGCTTTTTGTTTTTCCTCCTTTGGTGGTACTGTTTGTTCTACCGTTCCGTTCACCTTTTGTTCCTCATTGCCTGTCTGCTTCGAAGCCGTTACCGTACCTTCCCCTGTTGTCCCTTGTCCAGTTAATAAATGAATTATCCCCATCCCAAATACAGTACCGATAATAATTGCAGTTGCAACGATTGCGATTATTGTAGTACTCCATTTCTTTCGGTATTGTGCCATAGACGATGTCTTTTCTTTTTTAAAAGGTACAACGTTTTGCGGTCTTTCACTTTCGACTACCATCCATTCAAACTCATCTTTCTTCTTTTCTTCATACTTCGCTTCTGTTCCATTTACTTTCACCGAGATCGTTCGTGATTGCTTGTCCATACACTCACACCTCACCTCTTATCGTTGTCCGCATCATATCATATTCATTTCACAAAAAAACGAGATATTTGTCAGAGGAATTCGCCAAATTATCCTATATAATTATCTTATATGTATGCATTTGACTGCATTTGTAGAACAAAAAACTAGATAGCAAATACTATCTAGTTTTTTTCGCAAATATATTTTCGAACTTCGGAAATGAAATATAGAGAACCTGTTATGATGAAAACATCATTTTCTCCTATCATTTCAATCTTCGTATCAATTGCCTCTTTCCAATCTTCAAAAATTAATTTTGATTCTTTTTGTGAATACGATGCAAGTTTGTCAGCAGAAATAGCACGATCAAAGGCGAATGTTGTAAAAATAATTTCATCGGCAATGGCTTCTAATTGCCCTACCATGTTATGTAACTGTTTGTCACCAAGAGCAGTAAATAAAACTACTACATTTTTATCTTTGTAATGTGCCTCTACTGTTTTCACAAGACTTTCAATACCCTCTGGATTATGAGCGCCGTCTATTATAATATCTGGATTACTTTGTAACTTTTCAAATCGACCAATCCAGTATGCTTCTTGTAATCCAACTTTCATTTCCTCTTCATTAATTAAAAATGATAAATATGTTTTTAAATACATTACAGCCATAAGCGCTACTGTAGCATTGCCTACTTGATGAATACCTTTCATCGAAATCCGAACATCTTCAAATGAGGCGAATGGACAAGCAAAATCAAAATGTTCCCCATCTTCATTAGAATGTTTATGTAGTGATGTAAACTGTTTACCAAGTTCATATACGTTTGCATGATTTTCCTTCGCAACCTTTTGAATGACTTGCAATGCTTCCTCATCTTGTACACCAGTAATTACTGGAACACCTGATTTAATAATCCCTGCCTTTTCATATGCAATTTCTCCTAGTGTATTCCCTAAAATATGCATATGATCGTGACCGATATTCGTAATAATCGTGAGAACAGGATGAATAACATTTGTAGAATCAAACCTTCCCCCAAGCCCTGTTTCAAATAAAACAACATCACAGAAATTAACTTTACCGAAATAACAAATTGCCATAACAGTAATAATTTCAAACTCAGTCGCTTCTCCTAAATCCGTCTCGTCTAGTTTTTCAACGACTGGCTTTACCATCTTTACAAGTTCAATAATCTCTTCATCTGCAATTGGTGTTCCATTCACACTAATACGTTCATTAAATGTTTCAATATACGGAGAAGTAAACGTTCCTACTTTATATTTCGCGCCTTCTAACATGTTGCGCATATATGTTAAAGTTGAACCTTTTCCATTTGTACCAGCAAGATGAACACATTTTATATGGCGCTCTGGATTTCCGAGCTCTTCTAACATCCATTGCATTCTTTCTAGTCCTGGCTTTATCCCGAATTTCAATCGGCTATGAATCCATCCTATCGCTTCTTCATATGTATGTATCACGTATGTTATTCCCCTTTCAAAAGACAACCTTCATACTTCTATTATACGCAAAGAAAAGAGACTCACCAATATAGTGAGTCTCTGAAAAAATATTTTATTTCTCAAGATCTGCTAGACGTTGACGAACTGCTTCACGTTTTTCTAGGTAATCTTGCTCTTTCGCACGCTCTCCGTCAATAACTGCTGCAGGAGCTTTCGCTACGAAACCTTGGTTTGAAAGTTTCTTCTGTACACGTTCTACTTCTTTGTCGAACTTCTCAAATTCTTTCTCAAGACGCGCTCTCTCTTCATCAAGATTGATAAGATCAGCTAACGGTAAGAATAACTCTGCACCTGATACGATTGCAGTCATTGCTTTTTCTGGCGCTTGTAAATCCGTTTGAATTATTAATTCGCTTGGGTTACAGAAACGCTCAATGTAAGAGCTGTTTTTTGTAAGTTGAGCAAGTACAGCCTCATCTTTTGCTTTAATTTGCATTTGAACTTTTTTGCTCATTGGCGTATTAACTTCTGCACGGATGTTACGAACAGAGCGAATGATATCAACTAGAAGGTGCATTTCTGCCGCAGCTTCTGTATCTTGTAAATCTTCGCGAACTGTTGGCCATGCTGCTACTGTAATAGATTCGCCTTCATGCGGTAAATGTTGCCAAATCTTCTCTGTTACGAATGGCATGAATGGGTGTAATAGACGCATTGTTTGGTCTAATACGTAAGCTAAAATAGAACGAGTTGTTTTCTTAGCTGCTTCATCTTCACCATATAGTGGAAGTTTCGCCATTTCAATGTACCAGTCACAGAAATCGTCCCAAATGAAGTTGTATAATGAACGACCAGCTTCACCAAACTCATATTTATCCATGTTACGCGTTACGCTTTCGATTGTTTCGTTTAAGCGAGTTAAAATCCACTTATCCGCAACTGATTTTTCACCAGTTAAATCGATTTCTTCATACTTCATATCATCCATGTTCATTAATACGAAACGTGATGCGTTCCAAATTTTATTAATGAAGTTCCAAGTAGATTCTACTTTCTCCATGCTGAAGCGTAAATCTTGACCTGGTGCACTTCCTGTTGATAAGAAATAACGCATTGCATCTGCACCGTACTTCTCGATAACATCCATAGGATCAATACCGTTGCCAAGAGATTTACTCATTTTACGTCCTTGCTCATCACGAACTAAACCGTGAATTAATACATCTTTAAATGGACGCTCTCCTGTAAACTCTAAACCTTGGAAAATCATACGAGATACCCAGAAGAAGATAATATCGTAACCAGTTACTAGTGCATCTGTTGAATAGTAACGTTTAAAGTCTGCTGAATCTTCATCCGGCCAGCCAAGTGTTGAGAACGGCCATAACGCTGAACTGAACCATGTATCAAGTACATCGTTATCTTGATTCCAGTTTTCAATATCTGCTGGTGCATCTGTACCTACGTATACTTCACCAGTTTCTTTATGATACCAAGCTGGAATACGGTGTCCCCACCATAATTGACGAGAAATACACCAGTCGTGAATGTTTTCCATCCAGCGTAAGTATGTGTTTTCAAAACGTTCTGGTACGAACGTTACTTTTTCTTCTTCTTTCTGTTGAAGCTCTACTGCTTTTTCAGCAAGTGGAGCCATTTTTACGAACCATTGTGTTGATAAGTAAGGCTCAACAACTGCACCACTACGCTCACTATGACCTACTGAGTGCATATGAGGCTCGATTTCTACTAATACGCCAGCTTCTTGTAAGTCTTTCACTAATGCTTTACGGCATTCGAAACGATCCATGCCGTTATACTTACCAGCTTTTTCGTTCATCGATCCATCTTCGTTCATTACTAAGATACGTGGTAAGTCATGACGGTTACCTACTTCAAAGTCATTCGGGTCATGAGCTGGTGTAATTTTTACAACGCCTGTTCCGAAATCTTTTTCTACGTACTCATCAGCGATAATCGGAATCTCACGGCCTACGATTGGAAGTGTAACTGTTTTACCGATTAAGTGTTTGTAACGATCATCTTCTGGATGAACTGCTACTGCTGTATCACCAAGCATCGTTTCTGGACGAGTAGTTGCAAGACGAATATGCCCTGAACCGTCTGTTAACGGATAGTTCATATGGTAGAATGCACCTTGAACTTCTTTATGAATTACTTCAATATCAGAAAGAGCCGTGCGTGTTGCTGGATCCCAGTTGATAATATATTCACCGCGGTAAATTAAGCCTTTTTCGTATAATTGAACGAATACTTTATTAACCGCATCAGATAAACCTTCATCTAATGTGAAACGTTCACGAGAATAGTCTAGTCCTAAACCAACTTTCCCCCATTGTTGACGAATGTGAGAAGCGTACTCTTCTTTCCATTCCCAAGCTTTTTCAAGGAATTTCTCACGGCCAAGATCGTAACGTGAAATACCTTCTTCACGAAGTTTCCCTTCTACTTTCGCTTGTGTTGCGATACCAGCATGGTCCATTCCTGGAAGCCACAGTACATCGTAACCTTGCATACGCTTCGTACGAGTTAAAATATCTTGAAGAGTTGTATCCCAAGCATGACCTAAGTGTAACTTACCAGTTACGTTCGGAGGTGGAATTACAATTGTATACGGTTGTTTCTTCTCGTCTCCTGTTGCTTCGAAATATTTGCCTTCAAGCCACCATTGGTAAAGGCCTTCTTCAACGGACATATGATCATATTTAGTTGGTAAATTCTTTTCCGTGTTTGACATTATTTTCCCTCCTTAAAATAAAAAATGCCCCTCATCCAAAAAAGGACGAGGGACATCGCGGTACCACCTTTATTTACAAACAAATTCAGAATTTGCTTATACTCTTAATTTGATAACGGACAAATCCGTCTTTTCCTAATGAGAACTATTCCGTTCAGAAAAGATGCTCCAGGGCTACCTTCTAACATAACTATCTAGAGAATCTCCCAGCTAATGATTCTCCTCTCTGAAGACGTTTCATGTCATACTCTTCCCCTTCAATGCATTTATATGATTGTTAATTATTATATACAATAGTGTAAAAAACGAAACCTTATTCGTCAAGATAAATTTGAAACTACGGCTTTTATCTCTTTATGAAACTAATAAAAAAAAGATAAGCAGGGTTCTCCCTACTTATCTTCTTCATCCGTTCCCTTGCTGGGCAACTTGTAATTGCGAAAGGAAATATTCCGTATTGCTAACGAGCCAATGCGATTGCTGCAAACTTTTCACCCCGTGGAGCTCATTTTCTTCATTACGACTCTCTCTTCTTTTCGTATACGACTGAATTTGCCGAATAAAATGCGACGGATACGTCATATATGCAAACATAAGAAGCTGCTCCTCTTTCGTAAACGGGAAATTTTTTTGATACATTTGATACCATTCAAAGCGGTCACTCCGTGCAATTGGATATGTGTTTAAAGACCGAGAATAAAAACCTACTATATCTTGCACAGGCGTTGCAAACTGCGATTTTTCTAAACTAATAAAATAGCCGTTTCGCTCATAATCAAATAAAAAATGATTAAGCGATACATTCCCATGAACGAAAGTAGTACGTGTTGTTTCCTTTTCTTTCATCGCATCATGCCATTCATTTAATTGCTTTGTTGCGAACTCGCGAGCTCTCATAACATGGTGATAATACGTACAATATTGTAATTCAAACGGAGACATATACCACTTCGCTTCAGATTCTACAAGAAACTCTTCTAACATCTCACCATCATTTTCCCAACGGTCAGATATATTTGTATAATGTTTCTCTAACTCTTCTTCTGTATACGTCTCCTCTTTCACCGTTTTTTGATGTAACGTTCCGAGCGTCTGAAACATTTTGTGATATTGATCGTTATCCTCACCATTTCCTTCCGCACGCTCTAACCAAGGCATTAAATAATAACTATATGTCCCATCACTTAAGACATAATTTCCGTCCGTCGCATGATAAATAGGTACATAATTCGAAAAACCTTTCTCTTTCAAGTATTGAATGTGATGCAAAAAATTATTCCGCTCTAATTTTCTATCTTGTATTTTCTTTAACGCATACGGACCTTGATTCGTATAAATTTTCATTACACTTCCGTGCTCTTCCATATGCTGCGTATCCAATCTATATTGCCTGACAATGGGTTCATAGCGATTTCGTAATTCCATATCCATACGAATGACCCTTTCTTGTTCAAAACATAGCTTCTAGGAAAAGAAAAGAGGTGAGTGAAAAAACTCACTCACTTATTTTGCCTTTGCTTTTGAAACAGGAATATATATAATTTGCCCTGTAGTCAAATATATATCTTCTGATTGATTTACACGGTATAAGTTTTGTACAGACGTTTCATAACGATCTGCAACAGATTCAATTGTATCCCCTTCTTGCACGAAATACATTCTTAACTTTGTAAATTCTTCTTCCGGTTCTTTCGTAAATAATTTCGTTAAATAAAGCGCATTTTCATCTCGCTGTGAGTACGCTTCTTCTTCTTGCTCTTCTTGTTTTTTTGCTTTTTCTTTCTTGAAATCTTTTCGTCCGAACAATTCAAATTGTGGCGTTGTTTCTTTCTCCTCTTCACGCTCCACAAATTCATGTTCTTCTATTTCCTCTTCCTCTACTTCCTGCTCTTTTCTTTCCTCTAGTTGAAACGGTTCAAATGCGTAATCTTCCCACTCATCTGATTCCTTATAAGATGGTTCTTCTACATATGGTACGGGTCTATTTTCATCCTCTTGTTCTGAATCATCTTCTAACTCAGCATATGTCGTGTCGTCCTCTTCTTCCTCTTCCTCAATTCTTTCCTCGTCACATAAACCGGTAATAGATATATCCGCTAACAATTGTAAGCAACCATTTTCCTTTAATTCATAATCAAATTCCTCAATTGATACATATAATTCTTCAATGACTTTCACTCGATTTCTTGGAATTGATATTTCAAGCGGAAAGGAATGGACAAGCTCATTAACCCCGTCTGCCCTTGTTTCTACATAATCAATTGCCTTTGCTGGTGATAGCTCTCTTAATGAATAAGCTGAATCATCTTGCCTTGCAACATACTCTCCCGTTAAATCTAACTGCCCTCTCACGATAACTTCATGATCAAGCTCTTCTATCTCAACGTCTGGATCTAACGAAATTGACAAAAGTTCTTCGACTTCCTGTCCTTTTTGGAACCAAACAGATTCTTTTAATGAAAATCGTAATGAATGATCTGTTGCCACTTCTTTTCCCCCTCCCAAACTATATGTCATTACAGATTTATGTATGGAAAGCCTACTTTATGAATAAAAAAAATCGCTCCCCTTATGGAGAGCGATTTTCTTTCATAAATTAAGCTTTTAATTTCGACATTGCAATTTCAGCCGCTGCAATTGTCGCTTCAATATCTGCATCACTATGTGCTGTCGATAAGAATAAACCTTCGAATTGAGATGGTGGTAAGAATACACCTTGTTCTACCATTTCACGATAGTAAGCCGCAAAGAATTCTAAGTTTGAAGATTTTGCTGCATCGTAATTAATAACCTGCTCATCTGTGAAGAAAATACCAATCATAGAACCAGCACGGTTAATACAATGCGGAATGCCATGTTTTTCAGCCGCTTTACGTAAGCCAGCTTCTAACATTTCAGCTTTACGCTCAAATTCTACATATGATTCTGGCGTTAATTGTACTAACGTTTCATAACCTGCTGCCATCGCAAGCGGGTTACCTGATAAAGTACCAGCTTGGTAAATCGGTCCGCTTGGCGCAACTTGGCGCATAATTTCTGCTTTACCACCGTATGCTCCTACTGGTAAGCCACCACCGATTACTTTACCTAAACAAGTTAAATCAGGTGTTACGCCGTAATAACCTTGTCCACAATTATAAGCAACTCGGAATCCTGTCATTACTTCATCAAAAATAAGCAATGAACCGTTTTGCTCTGTTACTTCACGAAGGCCTTCTAAAAATCCAGGTTGCGGAGGAACAACACCCATATTGCCCGCTACTGGCTCTACAATTACACAAGCAATATCATCACCGAATTGTTCAAAAGCGTATTTCACACTTTCTAAATCGTTATAAGCTACTGTAATCGTATTTTTCGCTACACCTTCTGGTACACCAGGGCTATCTGGTAAACCTAGCGTCGCCACACCAGAGCCTGCTTTAATTAATAACGAATCGCCATGACCATGGTAACAACCAATGAATTTCAAAATTTTGTTACGGCCTGTATAACCACGAGCTAAACGTAGTGCACTCATTGTCGCTTCTGTTCCAGAGTTAACCATACGTACAATCTCAATTGATGGTACGCGCTCAATAACAAGTTTTGCTAATTTATTTTCAATTTCTGTTGGTGCACCGAAGCTTGTACCTCTTTCAGCAACAGCTTTTAGAGCTTCCACAACACGATCATTTGCATGACCATGAATTAAAGGACCCCACGATAATACGTAATCGATGTATTCATTTCCATCGATATCATATACTTTAGAACCTTTTCCACGCTCCATAAACAACGGATTCATACCGACAGATTTAAAGGCACGAACAGGGCTATTTACGCCACCAGGCATTAAGTCTTGTGCCTCTTCAAACGCCGCAATCGACTTATCAAACTTTTTCATTATTTAGCGCCTCCTTCTTGTAACCATCTTGCTGCATCTTTTGCATGATACGTAATAATTAAATCTGCTCCTGCACGTTTCATGCTAATTAATTTTTCAAGCACAACTTCTTTTTCATTAATCCAACCATTTTGCGCTGCCGCTTTAATCATTGAATATTCACCACTTACGTTGTAAGCAACGATTGGTAAATTAAAGTTATTTTTCACATCACGAATGATATCTAAGTAAGAAAGAGCTGGCTTTACAATTAAGAAATCTGCCCCTTCCATTACATCTGATTCTGCTTCACGGAACGCTTCCATACGGTTCGCTGGATCCATCTGATATGTTTTGCGATCACCAAATTGTGGTGCACCGTGAGCCGCATCACGGAATGGTCCGTAAAATGCTGATGAATATTTCACAGCGTACGACATAACTGGCACATGACCAAAACCATTTTCATCTAATGCATGGCGAATTGCTGTTACGAATCCGTCCATCATGTTTGATGGTGCAATAATGTCCGCCCCTGCTTTCGCTTGGCTTACAGCTGTTTTCGCAAGAACTGCAAGAGACTCGTCATTTAAAATAATACCATCTTCAATCACACCGCAATGACCATGGCTTGTGAATTGACATAAACATGTATCCGCAACTACTACTAGCTCAGGGAAATCACCTTTAATTTGCTTAATTGCACGTTGTACAATTCCATGATCACAATATGCTGATGACCCAACTTCATCCTTTTCAGCAGGTAAACCAAATACAATAACAGAACGAATACCCAAGTCAACAACCTCTTGCATTTCAGCTTGCAATAAATCTAAAGACATTTGATATACGCCTGGCATAGAAGGAACTTCATTACGAACATTTTCACCTTCTAATACAAAAATAGGGTAAATAAAATCTTCCGTATGTAAAAACGTTTCACGCACAAGCGCACGCATGCCCCCGCTTTGTCTTAAGCGACGATGACGATTAAATTGTAAAGAATTCATAGATTTCTATCCCCATTCTTTTATTTTATCCCGCTATTTGCGGGCAGTAAGACCCCACTAATTAAAGTTTCACTTTATAGATTCACAAATGCATTGCAGCAATGCTTCTACGGTGTACTCTTTTGGCACAATAACATGCGAAAAATAAAGGCTCGCCTCTTTTTCCGTAATAGGCCCTATACAGGCAATTGTACATTTTTTTGTCCATTCTCTCCAGTTTGTACCCTCAAGTAAACGAACAAAACTAGTGACAGTTGAAGGGCTCGTAAATGTAATAATGTCTACTTTCCCTAACTTCAACGCTGCTATAAGCTCTTGCTTTTTCTCTACATTTACTTTCGTACCGTATACGATTAGCTCCTCTAGAGAAACACCTCTTTCCCGAAGTGTAACTGGAATTACATCTCTTGCTAAATTCCCTTTCGGAAATAAAATACATTCGTTTCCACTTAGTTTTTTTACAAACTCTTCTGCAAATACTTCTGCAACAAATGCAGTGGGAACAAAATCTACTTGATAGCCTCGCTTTTCTAGCTCTAACTTTGTTTTCACGCCTACTGCAGCAATTTTAATCGTTCCGGGGAGCTTCTTTCTCAAACTATCTAGAAAAAAAGCTACCCCATTTTTACTCGTAAAAATAACCCAGTCATACGAATGTAGCTGCCCTGCTATATGTTGAATTTGCCGATGAGACATACCTTCCATACGCAAAAGCGGAATTTCCAATGGAATTCCGCTCCTTTCTTTCACTGCTACACTCATTTGTTTCGCTTGGTGCTGGGCACGTGTAATCAATACTGTTTTGCCAGCGAGAGCGTTCATATTTATTGTTGCTCCTTATTTGCAGCAAGGATGAGCTCTTTTGCTCCTTGTTTAATTAAACGGTCCGCAGCCTCTAATCCAACTTGCTTCGGATCAGTGCCTACTACTGTCTCTTTCAACAAAACAGAACCGTCCATAGAACCGACAAGCGCTGTTAATTCGATTGCATCGTCTTCTTTAAGAGTTGCATATCCAGCGATTGGAACTTGGCATCCACCTTCAAGTTTATGAAGAAATACTCGTTCAGCAGCCACTGTTCTTTCTGTTACTGCATCATTCATATGTGCTAACAACTGAAGTAAATCCTTATCGTCCTCACGACATTCAATCGCTAATGCACCTTGTCCTACAGCTGGTACACATAACGTTTCATCTAAATGTTCTGTAATAACTTCATCGTCCCAGCCCATTCTTTGTAATCCAGCCGTCGCTAAAATAATTGCATCGTAATCTTCATCTTTTAACTTACGTAAGCGTGTATCAATATTTCCGCGAATCCATTTCACTTGTAAATCTGGTCTCGCAGCTAATAATTGTGCACTACGTCTTAAACTACTCGTTCCTAAAATCGCACCTTCCGCTAAATCTTTAAACGATTCTCCGCTTTTAGAAATAAAAGCATCACGAGGGTCAACACGCTTTGGTGTACAACCAATCATTAATCCTTCTGGAAGTACGGCTGGCATATCTTTCATACTATGTACAGCCATATCGATTTCTTTCGTAAGTAACGCATGTTCAATTTCTTTAACGAACAAACCTTTTCCGCCTACTTTTGAAAGAGTAACATCTAAAATCACATCACCTTTAGTGACAATTTCTTTCACTTCAAATTCATATGGTAAACCAAGTGCTTTTAACTGATCAATAAACCAGTTTGTTTGTGTTAATGCTAGTTTACTCTTTCGTGAACCTACAATAATTTTGCGCATAATTCTCTCTCCTCATTATAAATACCAAAAGTGGAAATTAGATAAACTACTTAATAGAAAAATGTTAACTAGCATTACGAGAAATGCCCCTACATTCCACAGTACAATTTTCTTCCCTTGCAGCACATCTGCCGCTCGTAAATACAAGCCCGCACAATATACAAATAGAACAACAAACGAACCAATTACTTTCGTATCATACCAATGGAAATTGTCCAATTTTGTATATCCCCATATACATCCTAATAAAATTGCTAGTAAGAAGAATGGAACAGAAAATAAATTTAATCCGAAAGACGTAGATTCAAGCTTCGGCAAATTCCCTAACCTTCTTAATCTCGCATTCCACTTTTTCTTTTTTAATAGGCGATATTGCAGTAAATACATAATAGAAAAAATAAACGATACAGTAAACGTTGCATAAGAAATAATCGCCATTCCGACATGCACGTATACAAGTTCTGAAACCAATTGCTCTGCAAGTACTGGCGACATCTTTCCGAGCGGTGTAAAAATCGAAAAAGCGCTTACGCCAAATGCAACAACATTTGTAAAAAAGACTAAAAAGTCAACGCGCATAAATCGATTTATTACTAACGACATCGTAATCAATAACCAAACATAAAAATAAATCCCTGATAATAAAGTTAAAATGGGATTCGTTTCTGAATCTGTCGCCCTAAGCAACATAAAAATAGACTGCAATACCCATACAATCGAAAGTAACCAAAAAGCAAATCGGTTCGCCTTTCGGTTACTTTGGAAATAATCTATAAAATATAAACTAATGCTACAAGCATATAAAATAATTGCAATATGATAAATAATACTGTTATTTAAAAAACTCATCCGATCATCCTTCCAAATTATAAAGATGGAACGGATGGTGTCCACACTCTTTTATGTTCTACTTCTTCCGCACGACTCTCTACTTCTTCCACTTCTAAATCAAAAATCTTCGCAAATAAAGCTAGTTTTTCCGGCGCTCCCTCTTCTGCAGCTATTTCTTTTGCTACTAAAATTGGGTCTTTTAATAATTGGTTAATAATACTTTTCGTATGCTTACTAATTACCTTTTTCTCACGATCACTTAGGTTTGGTATTTTTCGCTCAAGGCTTTCCATCGTATCACTTTGAATTGCTAGCGCTTTATCACGAAGAGCCGATATTAACGGCACAACACCAAGCGTACTTAACCACGTTTTAAATAAAACCATTTCCTCTTCAATCATAAATTGAATTTTCTCTGCTTCTTTTAAACGTTCAGCACGGTTTGCTTCAACTACACCTTGCAGATCGTCGATATCATATAAGAAAGAGCCTTCTAATTCGTCAATCGCAGGATCAATATCACGTGGCACTGCAATATCAACCATAAATAACGGACGACCAGAGCGCATTCTCTCTACTTTCGTCATCATTTCTTTCGTAATGACATATTCTGATGCACCCGTTGAACTAATTAAAATATCTGCTTCTAATAATGCACATTGCAATTCACTTAAAGGCTTTGCATGTCCCATATATTTCTCAGCCATTACTTCCGCTTTCGTAAGCGTCCTATTCATAACTGTTACTTTACGAGCACCGCTTCCGTATAAGTTTTGCAGTGCAAGTTCACCCATCTTACCAGCACCAAGAATAAGTACATGGCAATCTGTTAAATCGCCAAATATTTTCTTTCCGAGCTCAACAGCAGCATAACTAACAGACATCGCACTTCCACCAATCGTTGTTTCTGAGTGCGCACGTTTTGCTAACGTAACCACTTGCTTAAACAACTCATTAAAAATTGTACCTGTCGCTTTTACTTGTTGTGCTTCTAAAAAGCTATCTTTTATTTGACCTAAAATTTGCGTCTCTCCAACAACCATAGAATCTAAACCGCACGTTACGCGGAATAAATGATCTATTGCGCCATCTTGTTCAAAAATAGACAAGTATGGTGCGACTTCTTCTATTTCAAGCTGAAACCAATCAGCTAAAAACTTCTTAATGTAATACCGTCCCGTGTGTAATTGATCGACAACAGCGTAAATTTCAGTGCGATTACAAGTTGATACAATGACATTTTCTAACACGCTCTTTTGGTTTTGTAATGTAGTCATTGCTTGCTCTAGCTCTGCTGCCTGAAATGTGAGTTTCTCACGAAATTCTACAGGGGCTGTTCGATAATTTACACTAACAACAAGAATATGCACGCAGCATGTCCCCCTTCACCCGTTTTATCACTTTATCTACTATCATAATACAACTTTCCTCTTATGAATCTGACAATCGTGTGAACAACTGATTATTTTTTATTTATTCTCCATATGTAATAAAGGAGCTTCAGTAAAATTAATAAAGAACTCTCTACTTTATAATGATTATAAAATAACAACTCTATTTGTACGTTACCAAAAAAAGTCCTCATAATCAAGTGATGGAAACTATTCCATATTAATTATAACATCATCTTTTCTATCTTCTTTCATCATGAAGGAAAATATGTATGATTGTTCCAAAATATAGTTCTCACTTTCTCAATGCAATGCATTTGACATTGTATTTCTTTTTGGTTATATTGATTTTACAAAATTAAATTGCGCACAACTTAATTAGAAGGGAGTTATGTATGACAGAAAATTCTTTACATCTAGATAACCAACTTTGTTTTTCTATTTACGCCTGTTCTAAAGAAGTTACCCGCTTTTATCGACCATATTTAGAAGAGATGGGTATTACGTATCCCCAGTACATTACTTTACTCGTACTATGGGAGCAAGATGGACTAACAGTGAAAGAAATTGGAGAACGTCTATTTTTAGATTCCGGTACGTTAACACCTATGTTAAAACGAATGGAATCATTAAAACTTGTAAAACGTGTTCGCTCAAAAGAAGACGAGCGAAAAGTTTGTATTGAATTAACAGAACAAGGTAAAGATTTAAAAGAAAAGGCTTGTTCATTACCGACAACGATGGCTACAAATTTAGGAATTACAGAGCAAGAATATCGTTCTTTATTAATCCAATTAAATAAATTAATTGAAACAATGAAAACACTAAATGATAGAAAAGGGGAATAAACATGGATAAATTATATACTGCTTCAGTAACAGCAACAGGTGGAAGAAACGGTAAGGTAGTTTCAAATGATGGCATATTAAATCTTGATGTAAAAATGCCGAAAGCACTAGGTGGCGCAGGCGGAGAGGCAACAAATCCAGAACAACTATTTGCTGCTGGTTATGCAGCTTGCTTTGATAGTGCATTACAACTTGTCATTCGTACAAAACGTGTGAAGGTGGAAAGTACAGACGTAACTGCTCACGTTTCTATCGGAAAAGATACAGATGGTGGTTTCGGTCTATCTGCTGTACTTGATGTACATGTCGCTGGCGTTTCTCATGCAGAAGCACAAGAACTTGTAGAAGCTGCTCACGGGGTGTGTCCGTACTCTAAAGCAACACGAGGGAATATTGAAGTAACATTAAACGTACGCTAAAAATTTAGTAAATAAAAAAAAACGCGCGACATTCGTCACGCGTTTTTTGTTTTTGTCATTTTATGAATCGCTTTCCATGCCTCTTCTTTTCCAAGTCCTGTTTCAGAAGAGAATAGAACGATTTCATCGCCAATTTCAACAGCAAGCGTTTCTTTTACAACTTTTAAATGCTTTTGCCATTTCCCTTTCGGAATTTTATCAGCTTTCGTTGCAATAATAATTGTTGGGATTTCATAATGCTTTAAGAAATCATACATCATCACGTCATCTTTTGTTGGTTGGTGACGTAAATCAACTACTAATACAGCTGCGTCTAATTGCTCACGTGTTGTAAAGTACGTTTCAATCATCTTGCCCCATGCCGCGCGCTCCGTTTTAGATACTTTCGCATATCCATAACCTGGAACGTCAACAAAATGCATCATTTCATTGATTAAGAAAAAGTTCAGCGTTTGCGTTTTTCCTGGTTTAGAAGAAATACGTACTAACTTTTTACGATTTAAAATTTTATTAATGAAGGAAGACTTCCCGACATTTGAACGACCTGCTAATGCAATTTCTGGTAAATCACTGTCTGGATATTGTTCTGGTTTAACCGCACTAATTACAATATCTGCTTTTGTTACTTTCATTGTTTCACTCCTACTAATGCGTGCTCCAATACTTCGTCTAAATGAGATGCAAGCACAAACGTAAGGTTTTCTTTTACGCTCTCTGGAATATCATCTAAATCTTTCTCGTTTTCTGCTGGCAAAATAATTTTTGTTAAGCCTGCGCGGTGAGCACTTAATGTTTTTTCTTTTAAACCACCAATTGGTAATACACGACCACGAAGTGTAATTTCACCTGTCATACCTACTTCTTTACTTACAGGAATACCTGTTAGTGCCGAAATAAGTGCCGTTGCCATCGTAATACCTGCTGACGGTCCATCTTTTGGAACTGCTCCTTCTGGAACATGAATATGAATATCATTTTTCTCATGGAAATTCGGATCGATCTGCAGCTCTTCTGCACGAGAACGAATATAGCTAAACGCTGCTTGTGCTGATTCTTTCATAACATCCCCAAGTTTCCCTGTTAAAATTAATTTCCCTTTACCTGGCGCTACAGACACTTCAATAGCAAGTGTATCACCACCAGCTGCTGTGTAAGCTAAACCAGTCGCCATACCAACTTGGTCTGTCTTCTCAGCTTGTCCGTAACGGAATATGTGCTTACCAAGTAAATCAACAACATTTTTCTCCGTTACAACAATGCGCTTGCGTTCTGCTGTAACAATGATTTTTGCTGCTTTACGACAAACTTTTGCAATTTGACGCTCTAGTGTACGAACACCAGCCTCACGTGTATAATAACGAATAATTTCAAGAAGCGCTTCATCACGTACTTGTAAATTACCTTTTCGTAAGCCATGCTCTTTTAATTGTTTCGGCAGTAAATGTTCACGAGCAATGTGCACCTTTTCAAGTTCTGTATAGCCAGCAATCGAAATAATTTCCATACGGTCAAGCAACGGACCTGGAATACTTGAAAGTGTATTAGCAGTTGCTACAAACATAACTTTCGATAGATCATATGGCTCTTCAATGTAATGATCACTAAAGTTATGGTTTTGTTCTGGATCTAACACTTCAAGTAATGCTGCTGATGGATCTCCACGGAAATCGTTAGACATTTTATCAATCTCATCTAATAAGAAGACTGGATTAACTGTTTTCGCCTTTTTCATACCTTGAATAATGCGTCCTGGCATTGCTCCAACATACGTACGGCGGTGACCACGAATTTCAGACTCATCACGTACACCGCCAAGGGATACACGGACAAAGTTACGATTCAATGATGTTGCGATAGAACGAGCTAACGAAGTTTTTCCGACCCCAGGAGGTCCTACTAAACAAAGAATAGGGCCTTTTAAT
The DNA here is from genome assembly GCF_036320425.1 of Bacillus nitratireducens. Taxonomy (NCBI): domain Bacteria; kingdom Bacillati; phylum Bacillota; class Bacilli; order Caryophanales; family Bacillaceae; genus Bacillus; species Bacillus nitratireducens. The sequence continues at coordinate 407,844 of NZ_JAUMJO010000003.1, read as the reverse complement.
GAGTTAGTCAATTTTTGTACAGCTAAATATTCAAGCACTCGCTCTTTTACTTTTTCAAGGCCGTAATGATCTTTATTTAAAATCTCTTCAGAATGAACAAGATCAATCATATCCTCTGTCGCTTCTGTCCACGGAAGGGCTAATAACCAGTCAATATAATTGCGAATAACACCGCTCTCCGCAGAACTTGCTGGTAACTTTTCATAACGATCTAATTCTTTCAGCGCAGCCTTCATTGTTTCTTCAGGCATTCCTGACTGTTCAATTTTCTCACGAAGTTCTTCAACTTCCCCGCCCTTACCTTCTTTATCACCAAGTTCTGTTTGAATCGCCTTCATTTGCTCACGTAAGAAATATTCTTTTTGTGTGCGCTCCATTGAACGTTTCACTTTTTGTCCAATTTTCTTTTCTAGGCTAAGCAACTCTTGTTCATCTTGAATAATTGAAATAAGTGTATGTAGTCGTTCTTTTACAGACACAATCTCTAAAATCTCTTGTTTCTGCTTCGTTTTAATCGGCAAGTGAGAAGCAATTAAATCAGCTAGTCTTCCCGGTTCTTCTACATCAGCTACCGTTGCAAATGTTTCATTTGAAACTTTTTTCGAAACTTTAATATATTGTTCGAAATGCTCCAGTAACGTACGCATAAGAGCTTTCTCTTCTAAATCATCTTCTACTTCATCAGTTACCGTTTTAATAGAAACTTGCACTACATTTTCTTCTTCGATAAACTCTACTACTTCTGCTCTATGTAAACCTTCCACAAGGACACGAAGCGTACCGTTCGGCAATTTAAGCATCTGCTTCACTTTCGCCACTGTACCTACACTATATATGTCATCTTCTTTCGGATCATCGATATTCATTTCTTTTTGCATTGCTAAAAAGATGATATTTTCATCCATTGCCGCCTGCTCTAGTGCTTGTATCGATTTATCACGTCCTACATCAAGATGCAGAACCATCGTTGGATATACGAGAACGCCTCTTAATGGTAGGAGGGGCACAATTCTTTCGTTCGTATTCATACTAGACATAGCACCTCCATAATAAATTAAACTCCTGTTCAACTATTTTATATTACAATACATCTAGATGCAATTGCAGAGATTATCCGCAATTGTTAATATCTTGTTTTTTCTCCCTTATGAAAAGAAAAAAGACTCCGCTTAAGCATACAAACTTAAACGAAGTCTGGCAAATTTTATTATCGTTTATTCTTACATTGATTGTGCATCTGTTTCGTCCAAAGCAGTCTGTACATCAATCTCACGATGCATATTTTCCTGCATAAATGTTAATTCAAATACTTCTTTTAATTTGCGGACAGGAATGATTTCAATTCCCTTTATTGTATACAAAAATGGTTGCATGTTTTCAGCCGGAATAATGACTTTCTTAGCCCCTGCTTTTTTCGCAGCTTTTATTTTTGCGTACACACCACCAATAGGCTTCACTTCTCCGTGGATACTTATTTCACCTGTCATCGCTACTTCATTATTCACATATGTACGATGCACCGCTGAATAAACACCCGTTGCCATAGCAATCCCCGCCGAAGGACCATCAATCGGGATACCGCCCGGAAAGTTAATATGTATATCATAGCCTTCTGGAAGTACATCTAGAGAACGGAGTACTGTTAATACGTTATCAACAGAACCTTTCGCCATACTTTTACGGCGGATTGATTTCGTTTGACTCCCAATACTTTCCTCTTCGACAATACCAGTTACATTTACTGATCCTTTATCTTTCGCAGGAATAGCTGTTACCTCAATTTCTAATAAAGCGCCTGTATTCGGTCCATATACAGCAAGCCCGTTCACAAGACCAATCCTTGGAATTGGATAAATGTGCTTTTCGTACCTTGGTGTAAGTTGGCTCGAATGAACAACCCACTCAATATCTTCATCTTTAATGAAAGGACGTTCTTCATTTATCGCCATACCAGCAGAAATTTGTACGAGATTAATCGCTTCCCGTCCATTTCTTGCATACATTCCAATCATTTCAATACCGTTCTTACCTATTTGCATTTCCACTTTGTCAGCTGCATTCTTCGCTACTTTTTGAATCTCTTCTGTTTCTAACTCCCGGAAGAACACTTCTAAACACCGCGACCGAATTGCAGGAGGAATTTCCTCTGGCGAACGCGTCGTTGCACCAACTAAGCGAAAATCGGCTGGTAAACCTTTTTGAAAGATATCGTGTATATACGTTGGAATCATCGAATTTTCTTCACTATAGTACGCACTTTCCAAAAATACTTTCCGATCTTCTAACACCTTTAACATTTTGTTCATTTGAATCGGATGTAATTCACCAATCTCATCAATAAACAAAATGCCTCCATGTGCATCTGTTACAGCCCCTTTTTTCGGCTGCGGGATACCCGCTTGCCCCATTGCACCCGCTCCTTGATAAATTGGATCATGGACTGAACCAATTAAAGGATCTGCAATACCACGTTCATCAAACCTAGCTGTCGTCGCATCAAGTTCGATAAATGTTGCATTCGTACGGAATGGAGATTTTGGATTTCGTTTCGCTTCTTCTAATACAAGGCGTGCTGCCGCTGTCTTTCCGACACCTGGCGGACCATATATAATTACATGTTGCGGGTTAGGACCACAAAGAGCCGCTTTTAACGACTTAATCCCGTCTTCTTGCCCCACAATGTCTAAAAAGGATGTAGGACGCACCTTTTCCGCAAGTGGCTCTGTTAAAGAAACCTCACGCATTTTACGAAGCTGCTCTAATTCTTTTTTCGATTCTCGATCAATTGAAACTTTTTGTGTTCGCTGATTTCGAAGTAAATGCCAAAAGTACAACCCGACAATTACACCAAAAACAAGTTGAACAAGTAAAAATATATTTGTCCAGCTCATAATTCATTTCCTCCCGCTATGTTTTATCTTTTAGTATTTCCTGGGAGGAATAGTGCTAAACATAAAGAAAAACAGCAATTATAAAAATTGCTGTTTCTTCTTCGAATTATGCAGATGTTTTTGTATCAAGTACAGTACCGTCTTGTAACACCAATTTTGGCGGTGCATTATCAGCTACTGTTTCTTTTGTAAGAATACACTTCTCGATATCTTTGCGAGATGGAAGTTCGAACATTACATCAAGCATTAAGCCTTCAATAATAGAACGAAGTCCACGAGCACCTGTTTTACGTTCAATTGCTTTTTTCGCAATCTCAACTAGTGCACCTTCTTCAAACTCTAACTCAACATCGTCAAGCTCCAATAATTTTTGGAATTGCTTAACAAGTGCATTTTTCGGTTTAGTTAAAATATCTACAAGAGCATCTTCATCAAGCGGCTCTAGGTTCGCAATAACTGGAAGACGACCGATAAACTCCGGAATTAAACCGAATCTTAAAAGGTCCTCTGGTAAAACGTGAGATAAAACATGCTTCTCATTTACATCAGCATTTTTCTTCTCAGCACCAAATCCAATTACTTTTTCACCAAGGCGACGTTTAATAATTGGCTCGATGCCATCAAACGCTCCACCACAAATGAATAAGATGTTCGTTGTATCAATTTGAATAAACTCTTGATGCGGATGCTTACGACCACCTTGAGGTGGAACGCTTGCTACAGTACCTTCTAAAATTTTCAGAAGTGCCTGCTGTACACCTTCACCAGATACATCACGTGTAATTGATGGATTTTCGGACTTACGTGCCACTTTATCAATCTCATCAATATAAATAATTCCTTTTTCCGCTTTTTCTACATCGTAATCAGCCGCTTGGATTAATTTTAGTAAGATGTTTTCTACATCTTCCCCAACGTATCCAGCTTCAGTTAAAGATGTTGCGTCCGCGATTGCAAATGGAACATTTAAAATACGCGCTAATGTTTGTGCCAATAATGTTTTACCACTACCTGTTGGCCCAATAAGTGAAATATTACTCTTCGCTAATTCTACATCATCAATTTTGCTGTTAGAATTAATGCGTTTGTAATGGTTATATACCGCTACCGCTAGTGCTTTTTTCGCGTTATCTTGTCCGATGACATACTCATCTAAGATTTCACGAATTTCTACCGGTTTCGGTACATCTTTGAATTCTACTTCTTCGTCCTTCGCAAGCTCCTCTTGTACAATTTCAGTACAAAGCTCGATACACTCGTCACAAATGTAAACACCTGGACCTGCAACTAACTTTCGAACTTGCGTTTGTGTTTTACCACAGAAAGAACATTTTAATTGACCTTTTTCATCATTAAATTTAACCATATTTTCACACCCCTTACAAAGTGCTAACCTCTTGCCTTCGTATGTACACGATAAATGTATCGTATGTAAATACATATTATGTCACTACGTGGCGAGAAATACAAATAATATGACTAGTTATGTACAAATAAAAAATTTTAAAACTTTTGAAATATGTATATTCGACTTATGAAGAAACTTTTCCTTCTTCATCGAAAAGTTTTATAAATATATTTCTATATTTATAAAACAAGGCACGATTAAAATCGCGCCTTGTTATTTTATTATGCAGCGTTGTCTACTAAGAAGTCTACAGCTTTACGCACTTTAAGGTCTTCAGATAAAGCGTCTACGCTTCCAAGAGCTTGCTTGATAGCGTCTACTGGCATACCGTACATTTCAGCCATTTTTTCAACTTCTGCAGTTACTTCTTCTTCAGTAACTTCAATGTTTTCAGCTTCAATGATAGCTTCAAGAACAAGGTTGATTCTTACGCGTTTTTGAGCGTCTTCTTTCATTTGCTCTTTTAACTTGTCAGCATCAGTACCTGTGAATTGGTAGTAAAGCTCAAGGTTCATACCTTGTTGGCTTAAACGTTGCTCGAATTCACGAACCATACGATCTAACTCAGTGTCGATCATAGCTTCTGGAATGTCGATTTCAGCGTTAGCAGCAGCTAATTCTACTACTTCGTCACGTACTTTGTGCTCAGCTTCGTGCTTTTTGCCTTCTTCTAAGTTTGTACGAAGTTTTGTTTTTAATTCATCAAGAGTTGCAACTTCTTCGTCAGCATCTTTAGCGAACTCGTCGTTTAACTCAGGAAGTTCTTTTGTTTTGATTTCGTGAATTGTTACTTTGAATGTTGCTGGTTTGCCAGCTAATTCAGCAGCATGGTACTCTTCTGGGAATGAAACTTCAACGTCTTTAGAATCACCAGATTTAAGACCAATTACTTGCTCTTCGAAACCTGGGATGAAAGTGCCAGAACCGATTGCAAGAGAATAGTTTTCGCCTTTTCCGCCTTCAAATGCTTCGCCATCAACGAAACCTTCGAAGTCGATTACAGCTGTATCACCATTTTCAATAGTTCCTTCTTCTTTAACAACTAGTTCAGCTTGACGCTCTTGTAAAGCTTTTACTTCGTTCTCTACATCTTCGTCAGTTACAGTTGTTTCAACTTTTTCTACTGCTAAACCTTTGTACTCACCTAATTTAACTTCAGGTTTCACTGTAACTTTTGCAGTGAAGATAAGGTTAGCATTTTTTTCGAACTTCTCGATGTCGATTTCAGGATGAGCAACTGGGAAGATACCAGCTTCATCGATTGCTTCACCGTATGCTTTTGGTAAGATGATATCTAAAGCATCTTGGTATAAAGATTCGATACCAAAGCGTTGTTCGAATAACGGACGAGGCATTTTCCCTTTACGGAAACCTGGTACGTTAATTGTTTTTACTACTTTTTTGAACGCAGCGTCGATAGAGTTGTTTACTTCTTTAGCATCAACTTCGATTGTTAAAACGCCAACGTTACCTTCTAATTTTTCCCATTTTGTAGACATTTATTCTTTCCCTCCAACTATAATAATGTATGCACATACCTCTATAGATTAAAATATTCATTATCTCTTTTTTGAAATAACAAATGTACAAATAACCCTCTAGCAAAAGCTTTCAGATATAATGTTCCAATCTACTAATTGTCTAAAAGACAACTACGGTATATTTTGTTCGAGACTAATATGAAACATATTAAGTAAGAGAATTATACTCCTCTTCTCTTACAAACAGGCAGATTTCTGCCTTTTGCAACCCTTACATTATAACATAGAATATGCTCGTTTCAATAACTGAACGATTCTTTTTCATAATTATACGGGCAAATATCCTTCTCTTTCAATGCGTAGTAACCATTGATAGGCGATATGAAATTCCTCTAACTCGATATTGTATGCTGTCATAAGTTCTTCTTCATCAATAGCCAATCCGAAACGCTTTCTTCCAATTCTCTCTAAGACGGCAGCCCAAATTTCTACTTTATCCATTAATAGAGGGAATGGGAAAATGCTAATTTGTAATTCTTTCCAGTAAGTGACCATCGCACTAAATATATCCGGATAATTTTGTTCTAATTGGCTTGATAATTTATGTATGATTTTATCGGATTGCTCCTCATTATGACCTGTAAATGCTGGTATCACTTTTATCGTATTTCCAAACTTCTCTACTTCTATCTCTTCTTCTATTTGATTTTCTACCATTTTATACAAAATAGAAGTTTTTAAATAAGGGTGTTGCTTTTCCTCTATTAAAAATTTCTTTAGAGCAGGAAGTGCGAGATCCAGGTCTTTTAATGAAAGTTTCTGGATCACTCTTAGCTTTTGACCAAAGTTTTCTCCAAAAAGTTCATTAGTAAACTCGTCTAACTCAAAATTCGAATCAACTAGCGACGCGTCTTCCTCATTTAGCATACCTTCTGCAAATAAAGCGAGCTGCGCTAATTTTTCCTTTTGCTCGGGCATTATGTCTTTCGTTTGCAAAACCTTTTCGACAATTTCAATAACACCTTCATAATCATTTGTTTGAACTAAAATCGTCACATACGTTTCAAGAATGTCACCAAATAATACAGCTCCCGTTTCAAGCAACTGCTCACATTTGTCTTTCGCTTCTTCCATATGCTTTAATTCTAACAAACAAATAACTGAAGCTAATTCTGTTTGTTCCGTTTCCGCATTATACTGACGTAATATTTCAAAGCAGCGCAATGCATCTTCGAATTTCCGCTCTTTCAACGCTAAAAAACCTTCATCAATATAGCGTTCTGATAGTTGCGGAAACAATACGACCGTATTTTCTTTTTTATCCATACGTTCGCCTCTTTTTCTAGATTTTAATTATCTTCAAAGTAAATATATCAAATGCGTAATGAGAACACAACATTCCAAAACCATTCGTTTGAAATATAGGAATATTTAATTTTTATATTAAAAAATCAACAACCTTTTAAATGAAATTCATTTTCCACAAACAAAAACCCTCAGCAACAGAAGCAGAGGATTCATCATTAATGGAAAGCATTTATAATTGTGGGGTATATAACAAGGGTAATAATTTGGAGAACAATAATTGCCATAACAATCATGCTAAAGTAGAAGATTGGTTTACTTCGCTTCATTAAAAACATAATAATAAGCATCGTACAAGCAAACAAACTTAAGAAGAACAAACTCGTTGTCGAACTAAGTATACCACTCGGGACAAAGAACAATAATACTACACTACAAGTACCTATAATTCCAAATAACCATTCCATTCATTCACTCATTCCCTTTCCCTCTCATGGTAGTTTTTTCTAGGCGATTAAATGTTTTACAACATCAACTACATACGTTAATTTCTCATACGCTACAAATCCAAAAGCAACTGTTAAGCCCGTTACGATTAATCCCTTCATCATTTCTTCCTCCTTCTTTTATCGTTGTTACCTTCATTATAGAGGATTAGTAATTTGTTACCATCGAACTTCCTTACAGTTACCTTACAGAATTGTAAGATTTCAAAAATAAGTTTAAAATCATGTTAATATATTTTTGTACAATTAAGAATTTAATTTACAAGGGGGATTATATATGTTCAAAAAAATGGCAGCTGATGTTTTGGGTTTAAGCGATGTAGGTTCTGTCATCACACCGAAAGATTACGATAAGGTCGATGCTGATGATTACGTGATGCATGAAGATGGAGAGAAAATTTATTTTCTAATTAAATCAAAATCAGATGAATATTGCTTTACAAACAAAGGGTTAATCCACCTAGATGGTACAAGTGCGACAAGTAAAAAACGTACACTGCGCCGCTTTAGCTATAGTAAGTATCAAATTAAAAACGTAGCACTTGAAACTGCGGGAACGATTGATTTAGATGTAGAAATTAAGTTTCAAATGGGCGATGAGCATTACTCAATTGATGTTCATAAAAAACATATTGAAGAATTAAAAGATTTATATAAGGCTCTACTTAAAATAGAAGAAATTTCATACGACAACGACATTACACTGCAGTATGCACATAAAAGTCTAGATATGGCATCTAATGCTTTCAGCCGTATTTCAAACGCACAAGTAAATTTAGCAGAACAATTTAAAGAGATGAACGAGATCGCTTTTAATTGGCTCGTTGATACGAAGAAACAGTATAACGTGAAAGATTACGGTTTTGTCTTTGAAAAGTTTATTAATAACTAATTTAAAACAAACAAAAAACCTTGTTATCAAAAGATAACAAGGTTTTCTTAGCGTCCCAGGAGAGATTCGAACTCCCGACCCGTCAATTACCGATATATAAACGATTCTTTCATCGCTTACTGAACGTTCATTTGTGCGGTCAATTGACCATTTTTGTTAAAAAATATTATACGCTATATAGTAGTTCTACACCAATATTGAATGCCTTTTTGTTCTATCGATTCCCTATCGAAAATTCTGACGTATTTAGATGAATCCCCTTATCCACGGAATAAAAAATAATCGTCTTAAAATGCGAATCTCGGCGTACCTTTCCGCACTATTTTATATATTTTGATTGCAGTCTTAATATATCTTCCTCTTCGCGAATACCTGCCGATCCCTTCCTCACATTTTTTACGACAGTCCAATTCGGGTTAGTTTCATCACCGATGTTCTGTACTGTAAAGTTGCCGTCACCATATTTTTGTTGACCTTCTGCCAATTTCTCCGTTAAATCATTTTCTTTTGATCTCGCCATATTTGCGCCATCTCCCTTTTTTATACAACCTTCTTAAACTGTCCAATCAATCACACGTCCAGTCAATTGGAGATCCTCGCTTTCCGCTTCTATTAATTGTAACACACTGCCGGGGATAAGTTCCGATAACGGCTGCACAATCGTACTAGAAACGTTATTTTCTTTGGATTTGAATGATCTGACGCCAGTTACGCTAAATGATGCGATTCCTTGCCGCTGCATTTTGTTTGTATCGTTATAAACGATTACTAAGTATACGCTGAATTCGGATATCGCATTATAGGGGATATCATATCCTTTGAATTGATTGTGCAACGTTCGATCCGCCAAGTTCATTAATCGTACTTTCTTCTGATCGTCCGCATCGTGCGAGTCTTCGTTGCCGATAACGTATATGTCGATATGTTCACTGTTTTAACAGAATTCGATAAAATAGCTAACGAACTAGAAAGAGCTGCGGAAAAATTTCGCACGGCGGATGCATTCTACCGAAATAAAGACGCACAATTGTATTCCATTATTTATCTCATAACAACTATCGTCGGCTAAGCCGTTTAATCAACGATATGTATTTTGCTTTTATTTTTTCTATATAATTATTATCGTATATTATATTATAATAATCTTCCACCATTTACACACAAATCAATTTTTAGATAAACAAAAAACCTTGTCATCAAAAGATAACAAGGTTTTTTTAGCGTCCCAGGAGAGATTCGAACTCCCGACCGTACGCTTAGAAGGCGTATGCTCTATCCGGCTGAGCTACTGGGACATGGAGCGGGTGAAGAGAATCGAACTCTCGACCAGAGCTTGGAAGGCTCTTGTTTTACCACTAAACTACACCCGCATATATTATTTTATTTTTCTTCGTTAGCGACGTTGCCCTATCGACAATATTTATTATATTCATAACTACTTATAAAGTCAACACTTTTTTAAAAGAGGATAATTTTTATTATCCTCTTTTAAAAACTGCTTGTTCAACTAGCTGTCCGTCTAATGTTTCAAAACGGACTTCTATATGATTTTCATCCATTTCTAATAAAGCGAATGTCTTTTCCACACGAGAGCGCGGGAGCAAAATACTTCCTGGATTAATAAATAAAATCCCATCAAGTAATTCTGCCCCTAATACATGAGAATGTCCAAAGCACGCTACTTGTGCTCCTACTTCTTCTGCATGATACGCTAACGTTTGTAACGTCATTTTCACATTATGACGATGACCGTGTACAACTAAGAAACGAATTCCATCTACATCAGTTACAATTTCATCTTGAAAGTTAGCATAATCACAATTCCCTTTTACAACATGAAAACCTTGTAGCTCTTCGTGAGCAGGCGTTAGCTCTGAATCACCACAATGAATCATGATATCTACTTTCCCTTCATATTTCTCTTTTAACTGCTGTAATTCCTTCACAGAGCTATGACTATCGCTTACGATTAAAGCTTTCATCAATTTCTCTCCCTTATTCTTCTAAAAACCATTCTGGGATTTTCTCTTCTAATTTACGAAGAGCGCGTCCGCGGTGGCTAATGGCATTTTTCTCATCTGAGCTTAACTCAGCCATTGCTTTTTTATATTCTTCCACATAAAAAATCGGATCGTATCCAAAACCATTTTCCCCGCGGCGCTGTTCTAAGATTTTTCCTTCACACGTTCCGTTTACAATAACAGGCTCTTTATCTGCTTCAGGGAAAGCAACCGCTAGCGCACAGTAAAAACGAGCTGTACGTTTTTCTAAATCGATGTCAGTTAACTCTTGCAACACTTTATCGATATTCGCTTGGTCATCTTTCGGCTCTCCAGCAAAACGAGCTGAATATACACCTGGTTTCCCGTTTAAGGCATCTACAATAAGACCAGAGTCATCCGCAATTACGATGGAATTCAACTGTCTACTAAGACTGTCCGCTTTCAAAATTGCGTTTTCTTCAAATGTTTCACCAGTTTCTTCGACTTCTTCAATATGAGGAAAATCGTGTAAAGATTTCACTTCTAAGTCAAATCTCTCAAATAACTCAGCAAACTCACGTACTTTCCCAAGATTTTTCGTCGCTACAACAACTTGCTTCATATTTTCCACCTCTACTCTATATGAGATACGATGTCACCTAACGCTTCTTTTTGCTTTTCAACAAGTTGGAAGATCCCTTGTTCCGCAGCATCAAGTAGTTCATTTAATTCTGCTCTGCTAAACGTCGCTTCTTCTCCAGTTCCTTGTACTTCAACAAACTGACCTTTTCCAGTCATAATAACGTTCATATCAACGTCTGCTTTAGAATCTTCGGCATAATTTAAATCTAAAACGACACCTTGTTCTTCAACAACACCTACTGACGTTGCCGCTAAATAATCTTTTACAGGAATTTTAGATACTTTGTCTGCTTGCAATAACTTTTCAAAAGCTAATACCATCGCTACATAGGCACCTGTAATTGAAGCTGTTCTCGTTCCGCCATCCGCTTGAATTACATCACAGTCAATCCAAACCGTTCTTTCGCCAAGCGCTTCTAAATCAACAACCGCACGTAATGCTCGTCCAATTAAACGCTGGATTTCCATTGTACGCCCTGTTACTTTCCCTTTACTTGACTCCCTGATTGTACGTTGCTCTGTCGCACGTGGAATCATTGAGTATTCTGCTGTTACCCAGCCTTTTCCTTCTCCACGCATAAACGGCGGTACACGCTCTTCAATTGTCGCTGAACAAATCACCTTTGTATCCCCGACTTCAATTAGTACCGATCCCTCTGGATGTTTTAAATAATTTGTATGAATATGTATATGGCGTAGCTCTGCTTGTCCTCTACCATCTACTCGCATAAAAATAACCTCCTCATAACTACTCTCATTAGTATAGCCAAATTTAAATGTACGATATGTATAACAATAAAAGAAGGGGAACTCAAAAAGCAATTCCCCTTTCTTACATAAGTATATCAAATTATTCGCGATTAAAAACTACCTGTATTCACGTTTTGTGGACGATTAACAGGTTTTGTTAACTTTTCACCTTTCTCATCCATCAAATTCGCTTTCCCATTCACTTCAATAGAAACATTTTTCACACCTTGTTTTTCCGTTAAAGATAAGACTAACGACTTCAATACGTAATTTGAAATTACACTCTTGTCTTGGTTCGCAAATATATTTTCATTAAAGTTTAATGTAATATTTCCGTTCTCCAGTTTCGGGTTCGTAATAAGCTTAGCTCCTGGATTAAAATCATTTAATAGCGACCCTTGAATCGGACCTTTTACAAGCTCATCCACAATTGCCGCGTAATCATTTTCTTTTCCTTCTGCAACGCGTCTTGTTACCGGTACGTAATATTGCTGCTTATTATTATTTTGCGCCATAAAGTAAAGTGTAACCGGTTTTGTATGCGTTACATCTGCTACTTGTTCATCATCAAAGTTAATTCCATTCGCACGACTTACACCTTCACCAAGCGGTGTACCCGCAACAGGCATCTTCGCTAACTTTTCACCATTTATTTGGAACTGCACTTGTTTTATTTCTGTAAATTGAGTCAAAGTCCACGCCACTGATTCAACAATTTGACGCTCTTCTTCCTTTGAATAATTTTTCATTTCTTTAGAGAAATCAATTACTGCTGTCCCACCCTTTTTCAAATCCAAGGTCATCGTCGTATTCGCTGGAAGGACTGCTCGAAATCCATTTGGCAATAAATTTGTTACTGGTCCATCTTTCACAAGATACTCTAACGTTTGCTTTACAACTTCATTCGCTTTCGGAGTAGGCATTGCAATAGTTTGCGGTACGACATATCCATTTTTATCAACGAGGTATAACTCTCTATTTACTGTTTGCCCTTGTTTATCTTTTTTAGCTGTTTCTTTCTTTTCACCTTCTGTATACGTAACTTTTTTCGGTGGATCAATTTGTTCTGTTGCTTTCTCTTGATTTAATAAGCCACACCCTGATAATAAAATCGCACTCACAGTAGCACCAACAACCCATTTAAAAGTGGATTTAGGCATGCCATTCCCCCCTAAAATCTAAGTTTGTACTATTATGTATACGAGCTGTTTCATATTTTAGAACAAGCTATAGCTACTTACACAGAAAAAACCCCTGATTTCTCAGGAGTTCTCTTATATGAATCTACTATTATTCTGTTTCTAAATTAATATGCTTCACATTTTCAATCGGCTGACCGAACCACTTTGATGCAATTTCTTTAAACAGACCTATTTTACCAGTCGTTAAGAAGAGGTGATCACTTTGTTCCTCTCCCTCATTCAACATTTTACTATGGTATAAAATTGTACTTACTTCACGCGCTGTTTCATCACCCGAACTAATTAATTGCACTTGATCTCCCATTACCTTTTTTATAACAGGACCTAAAATCGGATAATGTGTACACCCTAAAATAAGTGTATCAATGTCAGTACTTTTCAACGGTTGCAATGTTTCTCTTACAACTTCATACGCCATTTCACTTTCGAAATTCCCACTCTCTACAAGCTCAACGAATGGTGGGCACGCTAAACTTTCTACCATAACACGGTTATTAATAGATTTTAGCGCCTCTTCATAGGCACCACTTTTTACTGTTCCAATCGTTCCAATAATCCCAACATGATACGTATTCGTCACTTTTAAAGCTGTACGTGATCCTGGATGAATAACTCCAACTACCGGAATTGGCAACTGTTTCTGCATTTCTTCCAACACAACCGCAGTTGCTGTATTACACGCAATCACTAACATTTTGATATTTAAATCTAATAAATGCTCCGTCATTTCCCACGTAAATTGACGCACTTCTTCACGAGAACGCGGACCATAAGGGCAACGTGCTGTATCCCCTAAATATATAATACGCTCTTTCGGCAACTGACGAATTAATTCCTTCGCTACTGTTAAACCGCCCACTCCTGAATCAATAACACCGATCGCTCTATTCAACTTAATCACCCATTTTCTCATTCATCATCTTATTTTATCATTATATTTTACACACTTTAAGTTCGCTCACTTAAACTGCTTCTGTATGAAAATTTTCATTTGTACCTGTATAGACTAGGACCTTTTTTATTTTGCTCCTTTTTTTCATAATTTGCAAGGCAGAAAAATAACCGACCTTCTATATGAAAGTCGGTTTCTTCTATATAAAGTGCGTATTTACCCCGCTATTTACCGGACAGTAAGACCCCCACCTCAAAATTCAGCGAAAGCAAAGAAGTTAGATAGGGGATCGAGCTTTCCATAAAAGCCCGATTAGTGTGGGCTAATAATTAGCGGGGGATGCCCCCCACTAATTAAAGTTTCACTTTATTGCTCCATCTTTTTTTGGAAAGAAGACATTCCTATTAATAAGAAGAAATGAGCAGAAATTAAAATGATGATTAAAATAAAATTCAAACGATAACTATTTGTAGATTCCATAACCTTGCTCACTACAGCTGGTCCAAATGCCATACCGAAAAAGTTAATTAAATTATATAAACCAAGACCAACTCCAACTTTAGCTGGATGTAATGTTTTCGGTATAAATGTGTTTAATGATACTTGAATAGCTGAATAACTCATAAATGTTAAAATAACCGCCACTAAAATAATGATTAAGTTCCCGTTCGGAATAAGCCCTAAAATTAAAAAGCCAACGATCATAACTACAGACGCTACATAAATCATTCTTACATTCCCAAACGACGGGACAATCTTTCCCGTAATAAAACTAGATACAATACCAAAGAGTGATGCAACAAACAATGCAATTCCGATAACGAATGGCGACAATCCGTGCACTCTTCCTAACAGTAATGGCAATAATAATAGACTAGCACATAACGCCACATTAATTATAAACCCGACCGCTATTAAACGAAGAAATGGTTTGTTCGAAAATAACTCAATATCAATAAATGGATGCTCCGCGTTCTTCATACGAACCGTGAATAAAAATAAGAAAGCTACCGATAACACAAATAGCCAACTATTAATATTGACACCTAATAAAACAGTCGTAATGAATGCAAATAATAACGCCGCTCCAATGTAATCAAAATGAAACGCTTCATCCGTATGCTGCGCTTCTTCTGGCATAAATTTTATAAGCAAGAAAATCCCAACTACTGAAATAACCATAAATAAAAATAAATATGGCCACCCTAATGTATTTGTAATAGCCCCGCCAACTAAAGGACCAATACCTATTGCTAATGCAATAGAAGAACTAATCATCGCTAATGCACCAGGCTTCTTAGCAGGAGCAACTAATTTCGCCACTGCAATCATACTAAGCGCAATAAATGCAGCTCCTCCGCTCGCCTGCACTAATCTTGCGAAAATGACAATCGCATAAGATTGATTTACAAATCCAATAATGGACCCAACTACAAATATGATTATTGAGATAATTAATAGTTTTTTTACACTGTAACGATCCGCTAGTTTCCCATATACCATCGAACCAATACCGACAACTAAAGAATACCCTACTACAACCCAACTAACTTTCGATTGACTAATTGATAAATCATTAGCAATACCCTCTAACGCTACATTAAATAAAACCGCATTCATAGGTCCTAATAAAACGATAAAACATAATGTGAAAACAAACCATTTTGAATGGTCACTTATATCTTTCCCCATGTGTAACACCTCTTCTGATTGTAGTAAATGTAAATGAAAAATAAAGTGGTTTAGTTCTTCTATCACTACTAAACAACTTCATCAAATGTATAAAAGATGATAATTTATCGCGCGACAAACTGAATTCGAAACGAAACATGTATGTTGTTCGATATTCATGGAACTATCATAGTTTCAGCATTACAGTTTGTCAACGAAAAATACACAAAGTAAACTGATTTAGTCTTTTTAGTTTACTTTGTTCAAAAATTGTTATACACTAATTTCGAATCCGGTATAAGGGGGACTGACATGGTTATTCAAATTTACAATTTCTAACTTAATAAAACTAAGTAAATAAAGAACTTTTATATAGAAGAAACACTACAGGAGGATTATGATGAAGAAAAAAATGTTAGTTGTATTAACGAGCATAGAAAAATACCCAAATTTAAATAGAGCTACCGGGCTTTGGCTTGGTGAAGCTGTCCATTTCGTTAAAAAAGTAGAAGAAGCTGGTTACGAAGTAGATTATGTCAGTCCACAAGGCGGCTATACACCGATTGATCCGCATAGTTTAGCGATGGCGGAGAGCATCGATTGGGAATGGTATCAAAAGAAAGAATTTATGAATCGCCTCGGTTCTACCATGAAACCGAGTGAAGTGAATCAAGAAGACTACGCTGTTATTTATTACGCGGGTGGTCACGGAGTTATTTGGGACTTCCCAGAAAACAAAGAACTTCAAAATATTAGCCGCAACATTTATGAAAATGGCGGAATTGTTTCCTCTGTTTGTCACGGAGCTGCTGGTTTATTCCATATCACATTAAGTAACGGGGATCGTTTAATTAACGATAAAAAAGTAACAGGATTCTCAAATGAAGAAGAGAAACTAGCTGAATTAGATCAATTCGTTCCATTTTTAACAGAAGATGAACTCGTTAAATATGGGGGACTTTACGAAAAAGCTGCGCAACCTTGGGAAGCTTACGCTGTAGAAGATAATCGTGTAATTACTGGTCAAAACCCTGCTTCAGGTGGTCCAGTAGCTGAATTAGTATTAAAACAGTTGCAAAAATAATATGTACTAAAAAAGCAGATTTCCCTCTAGCAAAGGAAATCTGCTTTTTTACGAAATCATTTGTAAATTAGCTATAATTTCTTTTTCAATTTCAGAATCATCAACTGCATCTAAAAATTCCGGTTTAAACAGTTGGTATTTCTTCAAATTGTAGAAATCAAGTATCGCTTGCTTTAACGTAATATCGTACTGAATACAAAAAGTATGATCTATAATGCGTCTTAACATCACATCATCTTGCACCATAAATAGTTGCGCATTCATTTTATTAAAGTAACCTTGTTCCATACCCGACTCAAAAAACATTTGCAAATTATGATTGCGATTTTGTTGTGCAGCGACTAATTGATCCGACAAATGCGGATACGCTTCTTTCAAATCTTGTAAAAAGACATCCGAAATATACGTCACACATTTTAAAGAATGGATAAACGTCTTTTGGAAACGTTCTGTAAACGACATACTTTCATCTTGATTATCCGCATCTCCTTCAAGAAGATAATTTATAAAATCCTCTACTACCGCCTCAATAATCTCATCTTTCGAAGAAAAACGTTTATATAAAGTAGCTTTACTAATATCCATATATTTCGCAATTTCATCTATTTTTAATTGGCTAAAACTCGTCTTTCGAATAACGGGCTTTATTTTATTAATATACGTATTTGCACACGCTACTTTTCTCATTTAAAAGAGCCTCCCCTTTTGTTCATACAAAATAGTATAGCAAATTCATGAATGTTTATAAATGAAGTTATTATACTCATTACGTCTTTTTAGTTTATTACAATTTCAATCTACGCTATACATAAAAAGTACCCGCTACCTTTGTTAGTAGCGGGCACCTTTTCTATAATTTATTTACAGCTCTTTTTATAGCTTTCCCTATTTCCATACTAGACTGCGGATTTTGCCCTGTAATTAAATGTCCATCTACTACTACATGTGG
The DNA here is from genome assembly GCF_036320425.1 of Bacillus nitratireducens. NCBI lineage: Bacteria > Bacillati > Bacillota > Bacilli > Caryophanales > Bacillaceae > Bacillus > Bacillus nitratireducens. The sequence goes on along the minus strand of NZ_JAUMJO010000003.1, from coordinate 390,189 downwards.
CGTGAAATTAGGTGCTACATAAAATAATGCCCCTTCTTCTTTCAACTTACTTTCTAGCAAAAATGGAACTCGATTTTCTAAATGCACAGCTGTTTCTTCATCATTTGTATAACCTGTTATACGCTTACCCGCAACAAAAAACGAGCCATCTTTATTTTTCACACCGACCAAAGAACTTACTCCGTGACAAACAGCCGCTACAATCCGGTTATTGTTGTACATGTTCTCAATCAAATTCGCTACATATGGATTACCTGGAAAATCCACAATAGCCCCGTGTCCACCACCAAATAAAACTGCATCATAATCTAAAAAATGAGCCTTCGAAATCGGCTTCGTATTTTGCAATAAAGAAGCGATATACTTAAATTCACGAGGTATGCCATTCGGAATAGACACTCTATCAATAGGTACCCTTCCACCTTCTATAGATACAAGATCAACATCGAACTTAGCCTTTTTAAATAAATTATACGGAGCTGCGAGCTCTTCAAGCCATAAACCAGTCGGGTGTCCATTCATATCATGAGCGCTTGTTGAAACTAACAATATCCTTTTCAACATATCCCCTCCTTACTACCTATTTATGTATGAAACATTCTTATCATTCATATAGCACATGAAACAAACAGAAAAATAGCCGACTCTTCATATAAAAGTCGGCTTTCTTTTTATAGCTCGAGCTCTCCCATACGAAGAAGCTCAACAACTGCTTGTGAACGTCCTTTAACTCCTAGCTTTTGCATTGCATTTGAGATGCATAGTGTTTGCAAATATCAATAAGCTCATTAAACCTGCGAACTTTCTTGTACTGATAACATGTCGGCAACTTTTTGTAAGTTTTCAAAATTCCCTTTTGCAAAAGGATTATCATATTCTTCAATCCGGTCAATACTTTTAGGGTCACGCAGTAATTCATTAATAATCTCTAACTGCCTTTTAACAACTTTCATTATACCGTCCAATTCTTGTTGCTTTTGTACATACTCATTCTCTGTTTGATTCAACAACTCATTTTTTTGTTGATTTTCATCATATAACTTTTGGGCATCTCTATAGTGTACTGCCTTTTGTTGGATACGCTTCAAAGTGTATTCTTTAATTAGAGGGTGAGATTCTAACTCAATCACCTCTTTTAAAATATTGGCGTCAGAAAAATCCGTCAATCTCTGAACTTCCAAATCTGTAGCGACCCTTTTTATACGATCTCGAGAAGTGTCTTCTAATAAATAGAATTGACAACTATTATAAAAATCAACAACTTCTGTTGACATAGTCATTTTGTCTACAAACATATAGAAATATTTAGCTCTCATCATTGTTATATATCCATCCCAGTCTTCAGTAAAAATAAGATCAGGTTTGTCCGTTTGTAACTCTATAACTATATCTTCTAACCTGTAAAAGTTTTTCTCTTTTTTCAACAACATGTACTTTTTACTTATTTTCTTTTTATATGAATCCCATTCCCCATTTGGAAAATCTTCTGGTTTTTGGGTTTCCATTAATTCAAGTAATTTATTTAAATCTTGGTGACTAAAATACCTATTTATCTTATCATTTATTTTTTCCTCCAAAGCATTAATTGCTTCGGATTTATATTCTCGATGCTCATTTTCATCTAAAAAATCTATTTTATTATCCAATAAACGATAAGCAAACAAATCATTCATATTAGATGAAGAAATACTGTAACTATACCTATCCTTCAATATAAGTCTTTGAATAGCCTCTTTTCTTATTTTAATCCATTTTTCCTGTTTAGCATAAAAAGGTCTTTTTCTTTTCAACAAATCTATTGATTTAAATGTAGCATCAGATCCTAACTTATCTAGCCAAATATTTCTAAATGCTAACAACATAAAACCAATATATATCAATAATATTCCAAATGAAACAAGTGAAGTGTACGATGTATCTTTACTTAAAGCATTTTTCACATTGCCCTTCTCATATTTCACACTCAAATCTGCTTTTGTAATTCCTGTAGATTGTATCACCAATTTCAAACTTCCATCCACTGATAATTCCGGATAAGCGAGTTCAAACCCCTTATCTTCATAGACCTTATGCTTATCTTCTTGAGAATTTGGTATAACGCGATACCCTGACAAATGCTTATTAACTTGTATTTTTAAGCCTTTAGCAGGTGCATTTCCAATATTTTTCACTTCTAGTTGTTGTACTGTCTCTTGCGTATCATTATTTGAAGTCAATGGAATGTTTTCAGAAAGTGTATAAACTACATTAGATTTTTCAGTCATAAAATTATTTGTTATAAAATATCCAACAACCAATACTATAATTGGATACACTACATAATTTATCAAATTTTTCCCCACAAAATGCCCTCCAATTCCCCATGTAGATTTATTTATTTTATTATGAATATAGTATAGCAGATTACAGGAATAGTGGGCATTATCGAAAATCAAATAAAACATATTATAATAATCAAGATTCCTCATAATTTTTATGCATCTCAAATGTATAAGTAATATCCACTGTCCCATCTTGGTGAATATTTATTTTTTTGATTAACGCTTGAAATACATAAATCAAATCTTGCTCTTGCTTTTGTAACTGCTCAAAAGCTTGTTTTATCGTTTGGATATCCATTTGAGCATGATTACCATTTTGTATCACCAGTAATTCATGATCCGCTTTGATTATTTCCGCTTCAAGATCGTTCCGTTTTTTTTCAAATTCCTCTTTATTAATAAGTTCTTCTAAATACAAATCTAGTAATGCTTTTTTCTTTTGCTGATTTGTACTCATAAGCTGTTGTAACTTTTTTATCTTTTTCTCTTGCCCCTTTTCGACATTACTTTGAAGCTTTAAAGTCACAGACCCTCCTTTTTCCACTAGTAAATTTATGATAAACTGACGAAAATCCCCATATTGAATCGGCACATGATTTACACAACCATGCTTTCCTGCCCGACGATATTGAGAACACTTTAAATATTTCCATTCTGTTCGCTCTCCACTTTTCTTTTTTAAGTGAGACTGTACAATTACCATATTAGAACCACAGACCGCGCATTTTGCTAGATTGCGAAATTCATTCCAAGCTGTGATTTTCGTTTTATTTGTTTTATTTTTTTTTCGATTTGCTTGATTCCATATCTCTTCTTCAACAATCTTAGGGTGATGGTTAGGAAAAACAAACCATTTTTCTTTTGGGTTTCGAATTTGTTTTTTCTTGCCACCAACTTTTACTGAAGTATATTGATTTAAAATAAAGGTTCCTTTATAAATCGAACTTTGAAGGATTCTTTGAACTGATGTCATTTGCCAGTTCTTTTTAGTTTTCGACTTTATACCCAATCGATTTAATTCATTTGTTATCTTTTTATATCCCCAACCTTCGAGATACCATTTATACATCATTTGGACAACTTGGGCTTCTTCCTCATTAATCACCAATTTTTGATTTTCACGATTGTATCCATACGGAACTTTCCCAATATGCTCCCCCCTTCTCACCTTAACCGCCAAAGCTGCGGTAATACTAGAGGACAGAGTTCTACTATATTGAGCCGAAAATAAAGACCATAACTCAAATGCCATATCATTTTTCCCTGCTTTTACGGAATCATAACCCTCTTCCACAGAAATAATTCGGACATTATGAGCCAGAAATACCTCCCTAATTTCTAATGAGTCCTTTAGATCACGCGCCAAACGAGAAATGGATTTAAAAACAACCATATCAATTTCTTTTGCCTTTGCCTTTTGCAATAGCAATTGAATAGAAGGTCGGTCTACAAATAAAGTCCCACTTATTCCTTCATCTTTAAAAACACGTTTTTCATCCCACTTAAATCCATTTCGTTCTAACCAATTTCGGCAGATATCTATTTGGTTTTCGACAGATGAAACTTGTTCATCTCGATCAGTTGATACACGAACATAAACTGCATATGATTCCAATCTTTTCACCTTCCCATCTCCGAACCACTAGACCACCGAATTTTACATTTTACACTTTTTCGCCTTTTCTAAAAGATATGATACCTTACTGTTTTTTCATTACTAATATTGAAACAACTTGTTTCAACATTAGTATGTCTTTAACAAGGTATAAAATTCATTTTTATAAAAGTAATTTATCAAAATGAATTTCTTATACAAATAAAAAAGGCAGCCAAAGCAGCTACCTTCCCTGTTTGAATTAGTAACATTATTTAAATGTCCCTTTTATAATTGAATATAAAAACTCCGCATCTCTTCCTACTCCACAAATAAGCGCTGATCCTCTTTGATGTTGCCACGGTAATCCAATATAATATAATCCTTGAATTGGACTCACACCCCTTTTATGAATAGGAAAACCTTTTCCATCTAAAATTTCTTCTATATCTATCCATTTGTAGTCAGGAACAAAACCCGTTGACCAAATAATATTTTGCACATTTATCTTACTGTGATCATCGAAGGTGACTTCTCTTTCACGTATTTGTGTCACTCTTGATTTAACTTCAACATTCTCTTCGCGAATTAATTTTTTTAATTCAAAACCAAAAATAGGATCACTTTGTTTTCGAAACCATAATCCGCGCTTTGTATTTGTTCCTGCATATAAGAGACCCATCTTTTCTAACCAATGAAAGACGCTTTTCCCTATGATTTTGAGTGGTAAAAATTTAAATGGGTGACTAATAGCAATCGTTACATCTCGACTCTCTGCAAGCTCAGTCGCAATTTGCGTACCAGAGTTTCCTCCTCCTATTACAAGGACAGGACCATCCGGAATTTTCTTTGGTGATTGATATTGAGAAGAATGGATTTGAAATACCTCTTGTGAGAGGTGTTGAGAAATTGAAGGAATAAAAGGTTTCTGAAAAGCACCAGATGCGATAATGACATGTTTAGAAAGAAATACTCCTTTATCGGTAGCTACTTCAAATGTATTTTCTGTTTTTTGTACTTTATATACAGTCGTTTCCAACTGTACTGGTAACGAAAAATGAACAGTATATGTTTCAAGATAATCTGCAATTTCATCTTTTGTAGGAAACGCATTTTTATCTCCTTCTAATTTCATCCCTGGCAATGAACTATACGATTTAGGTGTAAATAGAACCAAAGAGTCATATCTGTTTCTCCACGAATCTCCAATTCTTTTTTCTCCCTCAAGTATTACAAAATTGTAGCCTTCTTTTTTCAAGTAGTAGCCCATGCTTAACCCTGCTTGCCCAGCACCAATTACAATAACATCTAACACGCATTCACCCCCATTACTTACTTTTCAAGTTTATCATATGAATAATTGTTCATATGTTCATATATTTTCATTCATTATAGCATTACCTTTTTCTACTTCAAGGAATTTTCATCCAATTTCCCCTTATCTCTTCATAGTTAAAGATAGCGAAGATTATATTTTTCAGACTTTTTTAAATTTTTTTGACACATATATTAGCCAATGCTAATATGAATAAAGAATAAACATATTAGTTACTACTAATACGAATGGAGAGGATACAATTGTGCAACTCAAATGATTTAGATGTGAAAGCCAAGTTCATGCGTGGCTTTGCTGATAAAACAAGATTACAAATTCTTCAATGTATGATGGATGGTGAAAAAACAGTATCTGAAATTGTAGAAATCATACAAGGAAATCAGTCAAACATATCTCAACATCTAAACTGCTTAAAAGGATGCGGTATCATCTTAGGTAGACAAGAAGGAAAATATGTCTACTATTCCTTACGCAATACACAAATTGAACAGTTACTCACAATGTTCGATGTTGTCTTTCATGAAGTACAAAACGAAGTAGCGTCATGTGATAAAAACGATGCTTGTTTATCTCAAAAAGGAGAGAACTGTCATGAAAGATAAGAAAGAGCACGAAAAACAAGCGAATTGCTGTCAAGATTCTTCCATAGCACCTGCAAAAGAAGAAACAGCAAAAGAAACATCATCATGTTGTTCTTCGAAAAAAGAGATTCCGATTATTCCTATTGCTAAGGAAACCTCTTGTTGCAGCGGTGAAAGCAAAACTGCAAAAGAAGAAATTAAAAAAGAAACATCGTCATGTTGCTCTTCGAAAAAAGAGATTCCGATTGTTCCTATTACTAAAGAAACTTCTTGTTGTAGCGGTGAAAACGAAACAGTAGAAGAAACTAAAAAAGAAACATCGTCATGTTGTTCCTCTAAAAAAGAGATTCCAATTATCCCTGTTACTAAGGAAACCTCTTGTTGCAGTGGTAACAACGATTCTATAAAAACAGAAAATAGCTCTTCCTGTTGTTCATCTGAATTAGCCCTACAAAAAGAACCAGTGACATCAAAATCTTCTTGTTGTAGTGACAGCTCATGCGAAGACCCGTCATCTCTTCTTGATACTCAGAAAATATCAGGAGATGGCGCACAAACATACCTTGTGGAAGGTATGGATTGCGGTGCATGTGCCTTAACAATTGAAAAGCATCTCCAAAATGTTTCTGGCGTAGAGGAAGTTCGAGTAAACTTCGCTACTGGAAAAATGCATATTCGTCATGATCGAGATGTAGATGACATTATAAAAGAAGTATCTAATGCAGGCTTTGAAGCGTCACTAGCTGGAGCTCGAAGAGGATCAACACCTGTTTCAAAATCAAAAAATACAACTTTGATTCTCTCAGGGTTATTTTTAGCTTTAGGATTTGGAGGAAGTTTTACAAACATATCTCCTCTTCTTATTACACTTCTCTATGCGGCGAGCATTGGAATTGGTGGTTATAAACCTGCCAAAAGTGCCTTTTATGCAATCAGAAGTAAATCACTTGATATGAATGTCCTTATGATTTCGGCTGCAATTGGTGCTGCTTTAATTGGTCAATGGCTAGAAGGCGCAACAGTTGTTTGGTTATTTGCATTAGGAGCAACACTACAAAATAAGTCTATTGAACGTACGCGAGAATCCATTCGTGGATTAATTGATTTAGCACCATCAGAAGCTTGGGTAAAAGTAGGAACTGAACTTATAAAAAAATCCGTAGATGATATCGCAGTGAATACAACGATTGTTGTAAAGCCTGGTGAAAAAATCCCATTAGACGGCACAGTTATAGGAGGCACTTCTACTGTAAACCAAGCACCGATAACTGGTGAGTCTATCCCAATTGATAAACAGATTGGCGATTCTGTATATGCAGGAACGATCAATGAAGAAGGTTCACTTGAGATTACAGTAACTAAACTCGTTGAAGATACTACGTTATCTCGAATTATTCACCTTGTAGAAGAAGCACAAGAAAAGAAAGCACCCACAGAAGCATTTGTAGATCGTTTCGCGAAAATCTATACCCCTATCGTTTTTGTATTAGCAATTGGTGTCATGATTATCCCTCCCCTTCTTGGTATGGGTGCTTGGATGGAATGGATTTATAAAGGATTGGAACTACTTGTTGTCGCATGCCCTTGTGCTTTAGTTATCTCTACTCCAGTTGCTATCGTATCTGCAATTGGAAATGCAGCAAGAAACGGTGTACTCATTAAAGGTGGTACCGCTCTAGAAATCGCAGGTTCATTAAATGCTATTGCATTTGATAAAACAGGTACATTGACCGAAGGAAAACCAAAAGTAATGCATGTACGAAGCGTGGATTGTACTGAAGATGAGTTATTATCAATTGCAGCAACAATTGAAGAATACTCTAACCATCCAATTGCAAAAGCAATTACGGCTTACGCGAAAGAACATCAAACTTCTATCCAAAGTGGAACGGACTTCCGCGCCATCGTAGGAAAAGGTGCGCAAGTAACAATAGATGGAGAAACATACTATGCTGGGAATAAAGCATTATATGAAGATTTTGGAGTTTCGCTTCAAATGTGGAACGACCCGATTCGGGAGATGCAAAGAATTGGTCAAACCGTGATACTTGTTGGAACGAACAAAGTCATTTTAGGAATGATTTCAGTAGCAGATTCCATTCGTTCTACTACTTTTGGAACAATTCAAGAATTAAAACGAGCGGGTATTCAGGAAACTGTTATGTTAACAGGAGACAATGAAGGAACAGCTGAACACATTGCACAGAAAGCAAAAGTAGATCGTTATTTTGCTAACTTACTTCCAGAAGATAAAGTTCATTCTGTAAAACAACTTCAATCTGAAGGAAAAACTGTAGCTATGATTGGTGACGGTATTAATGATGCCCCTGCCCTAGCTACCGCAAACCTAGGGATTGCTATGGGCGGTGCAGGAACTGACACAGCAATGGAAACGGCAGATATTGTATTGATGGCAGACAATCTTGAAAAACTTCCTTATACAATGAAACTAAGTCGAAAAGCATTGCACATCATTAAACAAAATATATGGTTCTCATTGATTATTAAATTTATTGCCCTTGCCTTTATCTTCCCAGGTTGGCTTACTCTTTGGATGGCTGTACTAAGTGATACAGGGGCTGCGCTTATTGTAATCCTTAACAGTATGCGCTTATTACGAAGCAAATAATAAGATTCGGGGCTACCTAGTAGCTCCGTACCTTAAATATATTTTGAAAGGGTATACATATGAAAAAAATGCGTGTAATTGGATTACTTATGCTTATTTCCATAATTACGATTCTAGGAGCATGTAGTGATAATAAACTAAGAGATTCACTCGATTGGGATGTAGAAAAGTTTGCATTTACAGATCAGAATGGGAAAAAGTTTGGATCATCTGAGTTAAAAGAAAAAGTTTGGGTAGTTGATTTTATCTTTACAAGTTGTCAAACAGTTTGTCCACCTATGACAGCTAATATGGCAAAACTTCAAAAGATGTTGCATGAGGAAGGAATTAAAGATGTAGAGTTTGTATCATTCAGTGTAGATCCCGAAGTAGACACAACTGAAAAAATAACAGAATTTATGAAAGTCTATGAAATGGATACGAAGAGAACTCATTTCCTAACAGGATATACACGACCAGACATTGAAAAGTTTGCAAAAAAGAACTTCCAAACCCTTGTAACCAAACCAGAAAATAACTCACAAGTTATACATGGTACGAGCTTCTATCTCGTAGACAAAGATGGAAAAGTTGTAAAGAAATATTCAGGTCTTCAAAACACACCATATGAAGATATCATCCGTGATATTAAACGAATTCGATAACTAAAAAGCTTCTTATTATGTTCCTATTAAACTCTAAAAATTCGAGGTGTTTACATGAAGAAAAAACAAGGCTCTCACATGAAATTATTGTTAATTACCACATTAATCATTTTCGCTGCAGTTACAGCTTTCGTCGTCTTAAATAAAGAAGAAAAAGTTGCTACAAATAAAGTGATAAAAAATTTACCTTCAATAGGTAAGCAACCTACTTTAGGAAAAGAAGATGCACCAGTCTCTGTTATTGAGTTTGGCGACTTTAAGTGTCCTGCTTGTAAAGCATGGGGTGAACGTATCTTCCCTCAGCTCCAAAAAGACTATATCGATACAGGGAAAGTTAAATTTTCATATGTAAATGTTTTGTTCCACGGAACAGAATCTAAATTGTCTGCTTTAGCTGCTGAATCTGTTTATAAACAAGACCCACAAGCATATTGGAGCTTCCATAAAGAATTATTTAACGCACAGCCAGAAAATCACGATGCTCCATGGATTACTCCCGAAAAACTATTAGAAATTGCAAAAACATATACACCAAGTATTAATACTACTCAACTCGAAGAAGATTTGAAAAAACAAACAGAACAAGAAGAAGTGAACAAAGATGAGAAACTAACACAAGACTACGGTGTAGAACAAACACCGAGCATTGTTGTAAATGGAACAATGTTATCTGATCCTTATGATTATGAACAAATCAAAAATTTAATTGAAAAAGCATTGAAGGAAAAGAAATAATGAATACAACAAAAAAAAATTTTGAATGGCGTAATTACACCTTATATATGGCATGGATTGTTTCAATGATTGCTACACTGGGCAGTCTATTTTTTAGTGAGATTCTTGGATTCATACCATGTGAATTGTGTTGGTTCCAACGAATTATGATGTATCCACTTTGTATTATTTTAGGCATTGCCACGTTCTATAATGAAAAGAACATTAAAAAATATGTATTACCGATTTCTATTATTGGTGGAAGTATTTCACTGTATCACTACGCAATACAAAAAATCCCTGGTTTTTCAGAGATAAACCCATGCGTTCAAGGTGTCCCTTGTAATGTTGATTACATTAATTGGCTAGGTTTTATCACAATCCCATTTTTAGCTTTAATTGCTTTTTGTATGATTACTTTGTTTATGTTGTTAACGAGAACAAAAACGAATTAATATAATAACAATATGTGAATCGAAGCATTACCTATAAAGGAATTTCTACAGAGAGGAGACAGTATGATGTCAAAGATCATACCTGTAGTTTTATTAGCAAGCCTATTAATAGGGTGTAGTTCCATTAATGATTCATCACCTGTTAAGAAAGACAAAACACAAAATCAGTTACAAGAACAAAAAAATAAAGGTGAACATTTTAAAGGTGATACTCTAGAAACAACAGCTAATATAGAAACTCTGCCTTCTTTTTTATCGTCAACCACAAATGGACAAGTCTCTCAAATTTATGGAATGGTAGGAAAAGACACCGAACTATTAAAATGGATTCCTTGTTACTGTGGGTGTGACGAAAACTCCGACCATAAAAGCAATAAAGATTGTTTTATCCGTGAAATTAAAGAGAACGGTGAAGTTACATGGGAATCACATGCAATGAGTCAAGCTGCTTGTGTAGATATTGCTTTTCAAGCCGTTTTAATGAAACAAAATGGAGCCTCTACTTTAGAAATTCGTGAATACATCGACAAGCAATATAAGAAAGAAGGTATAAACGCAACCCCAACACCGATGCCTAGCGCTTAATACATTTTAAAATACGAATACTAAAAAATAGCCATCGATATATCAATGGCTATTTTTTTAGGGGTAGTTATTCTATTTACTTTTTAACATAACTAATTAAATATGACACAGATAAAATAACAAGCTTTATATGAACCTTGTAAAAATAAATGCTTCATAACACACATATTACATAACAACCATAATTAATTTAAATAAGAAAATTCTCTTTAATGATGCTTAATTCCCCCCACCAGATTCTTGTTTCTCCAACATTAATACTGTTCCTATTTCAAAATTCGCTATCAAACTTTGAAAATTAATCAATTTATATTTCACCTCAGTGCCGAATGACCAAAAGACATATTCACCCTTACACCGAGAAAGGAATATCCTGAATATTCTTTATTTACAAGTAAAAGGACAAACCTTATATATAACGGAATCTTGTCCTACTTTTTAAAAAAATCACTCGGTAAAGAAGTAGTAGTGGTATACCATTACTACTCTTTTACCGAACAAACTTTTTCCTTGTTATAATACCTTCACCTTTTCACCGAGAAAAATTCATTCTTTGAAACTAGCATATTTCTAGATACTAAATGTGACTTGTCCATATTTTTGATATTAGAGAACAATAAAAAGCAGCTCCAATATTCGAGTTGCTTTTTATTGTTCTAAATTTATTTTTAAAATATATTCTGTGTTCCCATTCTGATCAATTATAATTTTATCAATCAAGTACACTAAAAATTGACGAACTTTTTTAACATCTGTTTGTATATTAGCAAATTCTATTTGGAATGCCTGTAATACATTTTTCTCTAAAACTCTTTGATTTGAATCTACTTCTTCAATACGTTTCACTTCTGCTTCTTTTTTTGCAATCAATTCTTCTGACCCCTTAATTTCATGCAACAAATGCACACGGTAATCAAGCATTACATCTAATAATGGGTCAATTTCCGGATCGGCTTCCACTAATCTTTTCTTTCGGTTATATAACTCATCTATTTCTCTTTCTGCATCTTTAATCCAAACAAGGGAATCATTCACCTGTTGTTTCAAGCGTTGAATTTCTTTTTGAATCCGCTTTATATCTTTTTCTAAACCTTGTTCAATCTCATACATAAGTTCTGTTTGGGATTTGGAAATGACTTTATCTGTAACCTCTTTCATAACACTGTCAAAAACTAATGTATGTAGCTCTTCTGTTGGAAACCAGGTCTTACACGTTTTATTTGAACACATATATTTTTTCATTCCATACTTCTTGCCATTGCCCCCTGTAGTTTCTTGATTTTTAGGTAAAAGAGGATTATCACATTTTTTACAATAAATTAAATCGCGTAGAACATATTCTGTTTTAAATTGTTTAGGAGGTAATTCTTTATTTCTTTTTTTCTCAAACAAATGAAAAGTAGCGAACCACTCTTCTTGGGTCATAATAGGCGGAATTTCTTTACATTGCGCCATCTTCCATTTTGATAAGTCTTCAATACTATTTCCTGATCCAGATTTTAATCTCCCAGATGTAACATATCCTGCATAGATTGGATTGGTCAAAATTTGTTTTACCCTTTCTTTCCTCCAAACCATAGTATTCGTTTTTTCCTTTTGTTCATTTAATTTTTTTGCAATATCTGCAAAGCCTTCCCCACTTTGATATAGCTGATATATCTTTAATACAATTTCTCTTTCGTCTTTCAAAATGGAAAACTTTTTTGTTTTTTCATCCTGCTCATACCCAAACGGAACCGGTCCTCCCATCCATTCACCATAGTCAGTTCTTTGGTTATATGCATCTTTTGTACGAGCACTAATTCTTTCTACTTCATAACGAGTTCCACCTTCTCTAATTAATTGTGTAATAATATCACGTTCTGTATAGAGTTCTGCCGTACTCGTTAATATAACATCTGTATCTACTCCCTTCATAAGTAATCGAATTTGTGCATGTTCAATTTCAGATCGCGCCAGACGATCATCCGCATACGTAATCACGAAATCATATTTTCCTTGTTCCACATCTCGCAATAACGCCATCATCTGCGGACGTTGTATTAATCTCTTTTTAAATGCTGATTTCCCATGGTCTACGTACTCCTCCACGATTTCACATTCATAATTTTTGATAAACTCATATACATGATGTCTTTGGGCAGCGATCGTTTGACGATCGGATGAAACCCTAGCATAAAAAGCACCCTTTTTCCCTTTCTCTAAAACATCACGAACTGTCCTCACATGTATGCACCTCTTGATAATGTAAAAATGGATGTTTAAAAATAATTTCATAACCGTGCTTATCTACAATTACAGTAAAAATCAAATCTTGAAACAACTCCACACCTTTATAACCTGGTAAAGAATCTAATGCCAATTTCTCATCAATATTATCTTGCAAATCTTTCAATACACTAGGTATTTTTTTTAATACATTAAGCTTTAATTCTAACTCTTCTTTTTCACATTTATGATCCTGAAAATGCTGATAAGAACCAAGTAACTCTTTGTGCAACTTGTTATCTTTCTTTTCCGTTAACCACCTTTGTACTTTTGTGTGTACTGTTTTTTTCTTTTTATCTAAACGTTGTGCATGCGCCTGTATAATTCGCTCCATTTCTTTTACATTTTTTTTATAGTAGCGCTGAAATAAACAATCAAAATCCTTTTCTCTCAAATTGAGAAAAAAACATTTCATCTGTTCAAACGCTTTTTGTTCGATATATTCCTTATCAATGTACAACCCATGTTCTTTGCATTGATACCCTATTAAAAATATATCTCCTCGCCGTTTGACAACACCCTCTAATTGTTTCTTGCAATAGGAACATTGCAGGAGTCCTTCCAGACGATACAGAATATCATCCTTAACAAATTCCTTTTTCATTTGTGTAGAACCACGCTTATTTAATATTCGATTTAGTTTTTCTTGTGCTGCTTCCCATTGATGCGGTTCAATTGGTATCGTACCTTCTAACTGTTGTTCTTGTTGAACTCCTTTCAATCGAATACTGTACACACCCATATAAAATGAATTTTCCAGTGTACGTCTAATATCTTGCAGTGCCCAAGGAGTTCCTTTTCGTTTCTTAAAGCCTTTCGCATCCAAACTATCTTTTATTTGTTGCAAAGATGTACATGTATCATCCAAAAATTCATTAAAAATAAACATCACAATATCAATTTCATCTTGTATCATTTCAATTTCTTTTGTTTTTTTATTATTTTCGAAACCATACGGAAGCCGACTCACTGCTTTTCCTGCATCAAACTTACTCTGACGCATCGCATCAAACCGTTTATTAATTTGTTCACCTTCATGTTGTGCAAATCCAGCCATAATAACTTCTAAATAACGGTTCATAGGTGTGTATTCCAGTTCAGGTTCTCCAACAGTCGTGAAATGAACTTTTATCTGTTTCTCTTGAAGGAGTTCGTAAATTTCCATATATTCAATTACGTTTCTTGCTAACCGATCTCTCTTATATAAAATTAAATGTTCAATTTCGTCATTTCGAATGGCTTCCATTAAATTTCGCAAACCTGAACGTTGATTCATATGTACAATTCGAGCTGATACATATGGATCTTTGTATTCGTAATCCAGTTTCATATAGTGATCTCTGCAATATGCCTTTGCATAATATTGCTGCATCCTAACAGAGTGTTCTTGCTTTTTAGAAGAACTACGATAATAGGCAACTGTCTTTTTCAATACAACCAGTCCTTCCATTTTGTTGTGCTTACAATATATGCTAATCTAGCTTGTCCATAGAATCATTTTGTTTCATCACTTCTACTAAAAGTTCAACATATAATTGAAACCATTTTTGTGCCGCTTCAGGATCATGAATATATGAAACAGATCTAAGTTGCAGTTTCTTTTGTACAGTCATTAGATTCATCTCCTTTCAAAATAAATAACATTGGAGGAATTAATATTGATTACTCAATTAGGACAAACCATTCGCAATTTACGAAAACAAAAAGGGATTTCTCTGCAAACATTTGCCGAACAAATAGAAGTCTCACCCGGATATTTAAGTAACCTTGAAACTCAAAAGACAGATACTATCTCTTTAACATTACTTTCAAAACTCAATGAAGAATTCGATTTATTCCCTTCACTAAATCACACAACTTCTCCTCACCATGAATTACATTTTCGTTTAGATCGCATGTGCGAACTACTAAAAACACTACATGATACTAATCCCGAGTTAGCCAATTATTTTATTTCTCATATTGAACAAGGATTAATATTATTTCAAAAGGAATAATCAT
Source organism: Bacillus nitratireducens (assembly GCF_036320425.1). NCBI lineage: Bacteria > Bacillati > Bacillota > Bacilli > Caryophanales > Bacillaceae > Bacillus > Bacillus nitratireducens. The sequence goes on along the minus strand of NZ_JAUMJO010000003.1, from coordinate 375,061 downwards.
TTAATGGTCATTATTACCAAACAAATACCCTTTATTCATTTATGTGAAATAATTTTATAAAAATGAATACTATCTTATATAAAAAGAGAGCCTACTTTCTAAAATGGCTCTCTTTTACATATCCTTCAATAGCTTTTCAATTACTTTATTATAAAGACGATTCACTTGTGTAGAGCTCTCACCTGTTCGTAGATAAATATACTCATCTCCTTTCTTTACTATCCCCAGATGTTTATCTTCTTTTGGAAATACCAGGTTACAAAACTCTTGATACACTTGTAGTTCCTCTTCCTCTTTAAACGGGTATGTACGCTCAGGAAAAAGCCGTTTAAATTTCGCTTTTAATAATCCGCGAAATGTTCCTTCATCTAAATTCTGAATCATATCTTTAACTATACTGTTTGGTTGTTTTCTTTTTCTAATAACTGCATCAAGTTTTTTCATTTTTTTTTGTAATGAATTATATTCTCCTGCGGCTTGTTCATATGTTTCTTTCATCAATTGATTCTGTATCTTTAATTCTTCTATCTCCTCATTCATCATGTGCAACATGTCATATAAAAAATCAATATGATTATTTGTTTTATTTTCTCTTCCTTCCATGTATTCGGCTTCTCCTTCTTTCTTATTATGAAATATAGCTTGTACTTGTTGTTTTACATCGGTTATATCTTGAATGAGATGCTGATATTCCTGCAAAATTTGACGTAATCCTGGACGTTTCTTATCAATAAACTCAAATAAATCTTCTTCACGAATACTCCATCCCTCCTTCCGATTATCTGATGGAACTGCTGCAATTTCTAACTTCCGAAGCCAATCTGTAAATGTTTTATAACTTACCTTTATATAGTTTTCTTCTAAAATCTTCATCGCTTCTTGAACATTAATCCACCTTGTCATATTCCACCTCACCTCCTGTCTCTAACAATTTTATGAATGTCATATAACAGATATAACTACACAAAAGTAATATTAAAAACAAAAAAGGATTTAGCTCTCCTCCAAGCTAAATCCCGTTTACATAATCTCACTATTGTTATCTCGTTAACTTTGATTCGTTCTTTCTTAAATCCATAAATTTTTTATAAATGATACCCGCTTCGCTTTCTGTGTGAATATCAAAACTCCAGTACATTTCAGATCTTAACTCGTCTTCATTTATCTCTATTTCATGTACTAATTTTCCAACTACCTCTAATACATCTTCATTCCACAACTCTTCTTTTAATGTTTGATTTAACACCAATTGAGCTAGATCCATCACCTGAAATATAACATCTAATCCATATCCCATCCTACTTACTCCCATTACAATATACCCCATCGCTTCTGTATCTTTCAAAAACCTCACTCCTTCCACTATTTCATTTTCATAAAAGTCATTTATAAAAAGTCTGTTTTCTTTCCCTACTGCATATACTTTTAAAAATATAACATTTGTTTAAAAAATCTAAGGGAGGCATTTACTTGTTACAACATCTCGGGCAAACCATTCGAACATTGCGAAAGCACAAAGGAATTACATTAAATGAGCTTGCAGCAACATTACATGTTTCACCAGGCTACCTCAGTAATTTAGAAACAATGAAAACTGATACTGTTTCACTTACATTTCTAGAACACATACAAAAAGAACTGAATCTGTTCCCTACTCTCACCCAGGAAACAGATTCCCAAAACCATGAACTTGATTTTCGTTTACGACGATTATGCCAAGTATTACAAAAAACTCATGATGAAACCCCAGAATTAGCAAATTACTTTTTGTCTCATATCGAGAAAGGTTTAGAACTTTATCAGCAATCTCAATAATTTTCCTACTCTCATTATGAACAACTTGTCTACCCTTTATTCATTATTATGAATTAGTTTTATAAATATGAATAAATTTACAAAAAAAGGAGAACCTTTATAAAAAGAGGTTCTCTTTTTTCTAATTAAGGAGCTGAATATACATGAAAAAAGAACTGGTACAAGTGGTTGAAAGTTATATAGATTGGATACACATCCAATTTGAAGATGGTGGCACTTTTATTGGGGATGATTACATTGACTCTATTGAAGACATGTTTCAAGAAGCTGGTATTTCATACAATCAAGATGACCTAACGCAAACTATGCAAGAAATTGTTCATTCCCTGAGTAAGAAGTACGGAAGTAAAAATGTTTTTTACGGATCTCCAGAACATACAATTCTAATTGGTAATCGATACGTGACAATCTATAATCAATTAATTGTACTAATCAATCATTAAATATAATGACTTCTTTATTTTCGTAACTTCATATGGGGTGATTGTTAGAATACAATTTTCTTCTTTTTTAGGAGGTACTAAGCAAATGAAACTTATCACATTAAGCAATGGAATAAAAACAAAAAAATATCCAGACGTCAAATCCCTTATCGATTTTTTTGAAACAGCCAAAAACTATGGATTCCTTTTCTACAATGTAGATTTAAAAAAGTTATCTCTAGATGAATATTTTCATATTTACCACCATTCAAGTAAAGGTAGTGGTGGGTATCAGGAGGCTTTTTCGATTCCCAGTACGTTATACCATTCTTTAAAAATTAACCATTATTCCCTAAAGTGGTTAAATATCTTTTATCAATTATATTATCAAGATACACCTCCCCCGGCTTGGCAATGGAAATATTGGGATGCCTATATAGGCGAAGAGTATGTATGGATCTATAAAACTGAATAACCATTACTATTATGTTATTCTCTTCAGTAAAACAAAAAACTCCTGATTAACTAGGAGTTTTTTTGTCTTGCTGTTTTATAAAATATAATTCTAAAGCTTCCAGAAACGCTACTTCAATTTTTATCGTACCGTATATTTCATTGCCTAGTTTAAGTGGGGATATTTTTGATGTCATGAACCATCACCTCATCACCAATATATGCACTTAACATACTAGGACTACCCTTCGCTTTTTTAAGGTTATAAAGATGTTTTATACAAAATAAAAACAATGAAGATCACAAACTATACCCTCATTGCTTTACTATACTATTCATATTTGATATGTAGATATTACTCTTCTTCATGAGCCATTCCTTCACTAATTAGTGAAGCTATGTTAAGTGTTGGAAATATTATAGGTGAATCGCTACCTTTACTCGTCAAATCAGATATTAGACTTCTTAGATAAGGGAACAAGATCGCTATAGCATTAACTTTATAAAAAGAGATAACTTGATCGTCTGACATTTCTGTCTCTACATCAGCAATCTCAAATACACCTGCAACTTTAGCTTTCACATAAAAACTTGTCTCTTTTAATTTTTTGTCACCTAGTTCAATTCCCACTCTTACTACTGCTTGGTTTATATTACTAGGGTTAGTATCTACCTTATAGGATATATTAGGGTGCGTATTTTCCTCTTCATACTCACTAAACGGATTAGATTTATATTGAGATTCTAATACATGATAATCTCTGAATTGTAAAACTGCATTCATAATTTATTACTCCTTTTATGCTGCATTCCCGAAATTTTGTGCGATTCTTTTAGAGTTTTTAGGTAAACTCACTTTAGATTCAGTTACCTTAACTGAATGTACTAAGATTTTATTTTGGACGTCCTTTAGAACACCTTGATCTTTAGTAACAAAGCTATTAAAATCACCCTCTAATTCAGGAAAAAAATCATTAAAATCAAGTATTTCTTCAACTTCATTCTTTTTAATTTTAATTCCTGATTCTTCTGATTCAAAGTTCAATTTCAAACCTAATTGTTTCGCTAATTCAGCCGCCTTTTTTTTGTCCAAAGAGAATTTCATTACAATTCCTCCTTTTCTCTTATCAAGCTCCAAAAGCCCTCGGGCTCTTACGTTTCTTTCTATGGATACCAGTCGTATCCATAGGTATTAAACTCATACTATCAGTTAAAATAGCATCATGATTTCTTACACATAGTTGAACACCTTGTAGACCTATGTCCATACTCTTCAACACAGTGGAATCTTTATATTTAGAGCGTTCCACATTAAATGTCCTCTGAATCATCCAAATTTCTTCCGGTAATAAAGATAAAACAAAACATCTAATCTTAGCTGGAAGGTCATCAGACCATTCGGCTTCAACAAGCACTTTTTCACTCTTGAGATATTCTATAAATTCTTCAAGTTCTTCCATACCGTCTCTTGTATCCAAATTTAAAAATTTAGACTCCTCTATACTCACTCTTGTTTCGATAACGGTTGGTTTTTGATTACGATACTTCCCATGGTTTCTAACTTTATTCTTTGCCCATATAAAAGCTTGTTGTAAATCTTCCCTAAAAAAATAAATTCCTTGTCCTAGCCAGTGATCATCTCTAGGAGTACCTATTTCAAACTTTTTGTCCCCTAAAATATTAATTGAACAACTCTCTGCTGTCCCATGAAAAGCATAAAACGAATGTATCCTCTCTCTTTTCATATAACACCATTTCCTAAATTATTTATATGTACAACAAAATTGTATCATAACTTAGGATTTATTTTACATATTTTCGCTTAAAATTACTATATTATTTTCATATAGTAACTATTTTTCATGGTGTATAGATACTTATACTATCGGTATCTTTAAAAGAAATTAATCATTGTTTGATTAATTTTAAATTTTACTTACTACAAAGTTGCTAAAGTATAGATTCTCCAAGTAATCGTTCTAAACCTTTAACAATCAATTTTTTGCAAACACTACACATCACATTTGAAATGTGATTGCGTACTGTTTTTTCACTTATAAAAAGTTCACCTGCAATTTCCTTCGTCGTTTTATCTTGAACGAGTAATTCAAATACTTCTCTTTCTCTCTTTGTGAGTAACGGTTTAGATTGATACGCTTTTTCCTTCAACTGGTATAACCCTCCTTGCTTAAGCCAGAGCTGTATATGTGTAAGTTGGGTGTTTATTTAGTCAAGATATTGTATGAACGAAATGTGCAGGTGGTGAATGAAAATGGGCTTTATTTCCTATGTTATTTTAGACTTTTATACAGTGCGGATACTCTTTTTATCCACTTACTTTCCAGTACGCCATATTTGTTCTAGCAATATACTTACAACTGTACCTACAAATAAACCATTCCCGAATATATATTGCATAACAGACGGCAATGATTGGAGTGCTCCAGACGGTAAAAACATAACGCCGCTGCCAAATAATACTGCAACTCCTAAAATCGTTACATTCCTTTCGCTGAGCTCCACTTGTTTTATATTATTAAATCCAATTCCAATTAACTGTACGAACGAAGCCATTAAAACTGCAGATGCGACAGCGGATGGTAAAGACGCTAAGTAACGAATAATACTTGGAAAAAGAGACATTATGACTAGTAACGCACATGCCATTAAGAACGATCGTATATATTTTTGTTTTGTTAAGCGTATAAATCCTGCCGTCGCTGGTAACGGAACGACACCTACAGTTGAAAATACAGAAGAAATGATATGTGAAATCCCTCCAACCCACGTACCATCCTTCAACTGTTTCTGTTCAATGGTCCCTTTTTGAATGGTAGCTTGATTGATCGCTATAATAGCTGCCACTGTATTAGAAACTAAAATACATACCATAACGAAACTTGATACAGCCATACCTGTATTCCATTTTGGAAGTCCCCAAGCAAATATATGTGGAAGTTGCACAAAATGAGTTACTTGAGATGGAATCGTCACTTTTCCTGCAATAAGAAAAATAATCCACCCGCTAATTAATCCTATTAAAACTGCATAACTTTTGACAAAGCCTTTTCCAAAATTAGATAGTATAATAACGAACAAAAATATACTAAACGCAATTATCGCTGTAAATCCATCGATTTGAGAAATAGTAGCTGTAATTCCTAGCATTCCTTTTAAAAATACACCACTTAATTGTAAACATAATAAAAGTAAAAACGTTCCTGTCACAACTGGCGTAAATAAAAATAAAATACGTCCTATAAAACCAGTTACACCTAATCCTATTAAAATAACACCGGAGATTATCATTCCTAATTCTAAAATTTGCAATGTACTATGTAATTGATCCTGCCCTACGGTAGCATAAGCAAGTACGGTAAATACACCAACCCAAGATCCAGCTGGTCCATCCGCAATAGGCAGTTTATGTCCAAGCCATCCTTGTAAAAAAGAAGATATACCAACTACGAAAAACGTACGTTGCATTAAATAAAACACTTCTTCCGTCGTAAGATGAAATAATCCGCCAACGACAATTGGTAGTGCGATTGAGTTTGCTAATAAAAAAATAAACCATTGCAAAGTTCCCATAATATGATTTTGGTTATGTTGATTATCCAAAATTTTCATCCCTTCTAGCTTTCCTATAAAAAATATATTGTAATAACAAAAAAGAAGAGTTCTATATTCTCAATTAGAACTCTCCTCAAGGCATTTAAACAATTCTTCTACACAAGATTATTTAATTCCACCTCATTTAAGCTTCCAACAACAATATTTCCTTTATGCACGACTAAACGCTTCTCTGTTTGACGCGCTACCGCTTCAGCTGTACATGTTGCATTCGTCAAAATAAAACTCGCTTCATCTCCTACATTCGGCCATGCTCGCTTCCCTTCATTGTTTAACGTTTCTTTTCCTCCCGTAATAAAGCGAAGGGCTTTTCCTAAAGACCTTTCGTCACTCCATCCAAAACGCTCTGCTAATCGATTTGCCTTTTGAAGCATATCGCCAGTTCCAAACGGCGACCAATGATCTGTAATACTATCATTTCCTAATGAAACTTTAACACCTTTTTTATCTAATAACGGAATTGGGATTACTTGTTTACCAATTGGCACGGTTGAAGTAATATCAATCTTCAAGGCTGCTAGTCTTTCTGCCACTTCTTCAGCTTCTTTATCCGTAACACCACCAAGTCCAAGCGCATGACTAATTGTTACACGCCCTTGCCATCCAGCTTCTTCTGTTAGACTTGCCAACCTCTTCATCGTAAACGTCCCCAGATTATTCGCATCATGCAAATGAAGATCAACATCCGCATTAAATTCTACTGCGATATCCATAATTGTATGTAATGATTTTTCGATATCATTATCCACTGTAGCTGGATCCACTCCACCGACTAGATTCGCACCCATACGCATCGCATCTTTTACAAGTTGTACAGAATTACTGCGCAATAATCCATGTTGCGGAAATGCAACTATTCTACCAGACAATCGATTTTTATATGTTTCTAATGCCGCTAACGTTGCCTCTAAATTACGAAGTCCAATAACCGGATCCACATTACAATGCGTTCTAATATTCGTTGCACCATTTCGAAGCAATAACTCTAGCATATTTTCCGCCCTGTCTTGAGCAGTTGCTAATTGCTTTGGCAAAATCCTTTTTTCTTCATTAAAACGTGTGAAAATATTTTCTGCTGGCATACAAGCTTTCCAAGGCCCACTATAATATGTTTTATCAATATGAATATGCATCTCTTCGAAGGACGGTAAAATTAATAAGCGATTGGCATCAAGAGTTACCACCCCTTCCTCTTGAACAATCCCTTCTATAATTTTTTTAATTCGTCCATCTTCAATGAGTAAACTACATAATTCTGTTTCTGTTCGTGAAATTTCCCCTTCTTCATATGCATACCTTGATTCAACCATTACATTAGTCAACCAATATACTGTCATCTCTATTTCCCCACCCTTTATTAAAAATCGCCTCATACCTCTTACTATAATTTTAATATCAGCTGAAAATTAAGACAATTAATATGATCGTTTCTCTAAAAAAATGTAATACAACCTCATAGTCTTCTCATAAATTTCCATATAGAATAAAAGTATGTAGCTTCATATAAAAAAGGAGTTGATCGTTATATGTCAAAAAGATTATGTAAATCGGAAACTGATAAAATGGTATTTGGTATATGTGGTGGTTTAGGAGAATATTTTGATATTAGCTCTACTCTCATTCGCATACTTTGGGTCATTGCTGTTTTATGTTTTGGGACGGGGTTTTTAGTTTATTTTATTTGTTTATTACTTATGCCACGTTCTTACTAATATTATCCTGACTCACAATATTCTTTTCACTATACTTAAACAGAACATACAAATTGAAAAAAACGCCTATAGAATCTTTTTCTATAGGCGTTTTTTCATGAAGAATATTTCATCGTTAAATGTAATACCGCCACTTCATCCTCTTGATTTTTATAACTATGTTTCTTATTCGCTTCAAATTGAATGGAATCAAACTCATTAAGTTCGTACACATCGTTCTCAACTTGAATAGAAACTTTCCCTTTCATTACTGTTACAAGCTCAATTGCTCCTTCATGATGAGCTTCAGGTTCATATATACTATTCGCTCTCAAACATGCTCGGTGCATTTCCATCCCCGTTTCTTTCGTGTAACGGAACATCGTTTCTAAGTGCCATGCTTGTCCTACATCTACTGCAAACCCTTCTCCGCAGCGCGCAACAGCTACTGGTTCTCCAACAACCATCAATCTCGATAAAGGAATTGATAACCCTTTTGTTATTTTCCAAATGACAGCTAACGTCGGATTCGTTTCTCCTCTTTCGATTTTTCCCAGCGTTAATTTACTCACACCCGTCTTTTGGGCTAATTCTTCTAAACTTAGTTTTTGTTCATTTCGAATTTGTCGTAATAACTGACCTACTTGCTGAATCACTTCTTTTGTTTGTATGTCCTCATTTTCTTTCATCTATAAAACCACCTTAAAATATAAAATAGTTTACTTTTATTAATTTAAAGTATATCATACTATACATAATTATTTAATTCCGAAAGGAGTGTTACACTTCATGCGTGCAATATTATTAGGCCTTTTATCATCCGCCTTCTTTTCTGCAACTTTTATTATTAATAGAGCGATGAATGTATCTGGAACAAGCTGGGCTTGGACAGCTTCCTTCCGCTTTTTATTTGCTCTCCCTATTTTATTCCTTATCGTTTTATTTCGCAAAAACTTAAGGGGGTTATGGGTAGAGTTAAAGAAACATCCATTTGCATGGATCGGATGGGGTTCCGTTGCAGGGATTGGTTTCTATTCTTTATTAAGTTTCGCCGCTGTCTTCTCTCCAGCTTGGCTCGTTGCTGGAACTTGGCAAGTTACTATATTAGCAGGTTTGCTTTTATCACCATTATTTTTCATTAAAATAGAAACGCAATCAGGTACAAAACTTGTACGTGGAAAAATTCCACTACGCAGTTTATACGTCGCTTTATTTATTTTACTTGGTGTAATTTGTATGCAAGCGACTGCAGCAGGCCACATTACAATGAATCAGTTCATTTCAGGCTTTTTACCTGTCGTTTTAGCAGCTTTCTTATATCCCTTCGGCAACCGAAAAATGATGGAACTTGTTGGTGGGCGCCTTGATACATTCCAACGTGTATTAGGAATGGCAATTGGAAGTCTTCCTATAACGCTTTTACTTGGTATATACGGATTTTCCACTACTGGTATTCCATCATCAACTCAAATGCTTCAAGGATTTTTGTTAGCACTATGTTCTGGAGTTATTGCGACGATGACATTTTTCTTTGCTACTGATTTAGCAAAAGACAATCTTGCTTTACTTGGAGCTGTTGAAGCAACACAAGCTGGAACGATGGTCTTTACCGTGCTTGGTGAGATTATTTTCTTAAATGGTTCATTCCCTAGTGGTCTGTCACTGATTGGGATGATTATTATCATGTTAGGAATGGTCGTAAATAGCGTTTTAAACCGTTCTGTTCCAGTTATTAAGCAAAAAAAATCGGCATAAAAATAGATATGGTTCTTCTTCATAGAACCATATCTATTTTTATTGTCCCTCTATTTCGCCTTATCAGAATAGTATTTCATTAGCTGTTTATACTAAAACCTATGTTATAATACGTTTCATGCGCAATATTAGGAGGTAAATTATGTTAAAAAAAGCAATCGCTGAATTTATTGGTACATTTGTACTTGTATTATTCGGAACTGGAGTAGCTGTCATTGGTGGCGGAATTGAAGGAATTGGAACATTAGGAATCGCTATGGCTTTCGGTCTATCTATTGTGGCTATGGCATATAGCATCGGAACAATTTCTGGATGTCACATTAACCCAGCGGTATCAGTAGCTATGTTCATCAACAAAAGAATGAACGCTATGGAACTTTGTTATTATGTATTAGCTCAAATTTTAGGTGGTTTATTAGGAACTGCAACGTTAGTAACAATTTTACGCTCTGCTAAAACACCTTTAGATAATTTAGGACAAAATGGTTTTGGAACTCTTGGTTTATCTGGAGCATTTCTAGTTGAATTCATTTTAACTTTCGTATTCATTTTAGTTATCGTTGCTGTAACAGGTAAAAAAGGAAGTTCTTCTCTAGCTGGATTAGTAATTGGTTTTACATTAGTTTTAGTTCACTTATTAGGTATTCCTTTAACTGGAACATCTGTTAACCCGGCTCGTAGTATCGCACCAGCTTTATTCGCTGGCGGAGAAGCACTTTCTCAACTATGGGTATTCATCGTTGCACCAATTCTTGGTGGTATCGTAGCAGCTATTGTTGGTAAATTCATTTTAAATACTGAAAAATAGAATTTTCAATATTTCTGAATAAAAAAAGGCGAGCCCTCACTATGAGGATGCTCGCTTTTTTATTCTTTAATTTTCGATTTTAAATTTGTAACTAATTGCTCTACCGTTACATTTGCAAGTACGTTTTCCATCGCTTCTTGCGCTTGCATTAAAATAATTTCTAATACTGATTGAATATTAGCTCCTACTGGACATTCAATGTTGGGATTTTCATGGAAGGAAAATAGATGTCCTTCTTCTACAACTTCCACTGCTTTATATACATCAAGTAATGTAATTTCTTCTAAATCACGAGCAAGTGTCGTACCACCTTTACCAGCTTGTACATCAACAAGTCCTGCTCTCTTCAACATTCCTGTAATGCGACGAATCACAACTGGATTTGTATTCACACTACCAGCAATCCATTCAGAGGTACAGCGAGAGTTTCGATCTATCGCAAGTAACGTTAACATATGAACACCTACTGTAAAACGACTACTAATTCCCATCTGCACACCCTCCTTTTTATTCATTCTATTAAAAGACGACTCTTATCATTATATACTATTTTTAATTTATACATAAAGAAAAAGCATGATTCCATTAGAAAACCATGCTTTTCTCTCCTTATTGACGCTTTATAAACTTCGCTAAATCTTTGAATTTCACTTTGTCTGAGTAATTCATTACTCCGTTTACATAGATACGACTTGTAACAGCATTTAATATACCAATTGTCGCCAATAATATTACTAATGTTATCGTAATCTCTAACATACCTGCTTCACCGGCTACAATCCGAGAGAAGGTGACCATCGGTGTGAAAAACGGAACATACGAGCTTACAACAACAATGGTACTATTCGGATCACTTAATGATTTAATACTAATGAAGAATGCAGCCATGATCAAAATCATTACCGGGAAAGATACGGCTTGTAAATCCTCCGTCTTAGACACAACAGCTCCAGCCGCAGCGTACATCATCGCATAAAGTAAATATCCCGTAATGAAATAGACAAGAAACATGCTTATAACCTTTGCATCTAATTTTGTAAAGTCAATTGGAACACCAAATAATGAGGCACTTTCTAAATCGACCCAACCTAGCAAATAAGGAATAAGGTAACCACACGCTAATATTACAAGTTGCAATAACGCCGTTGAAACAACCGCTAAAATTTTCGCATACATCATCGTAAGTGGCTTTACTTTCGGAAGCATTACTTCCATTACACGTGACGCCTTTTCAGATGCAATATTCATTGCGATTGTATTTCCGAAAGCTACAATAAACATATACAAAGCAAATGTAAAGAAATACGCAATTCCGAAAGAAGATGTACGATCTTTTATCGCTTCTTGCTTCACTTGAATTTCTGCTTGTAATTGCTGCGCAATTTCTGGTGAAACATTATTTTTTGCAATCGTCACCATCGTATATTGTTGTTTTAAATAGCCTGCCATAATTGCAGAAGTTGCTTGGCTTGGAAATCCATTATACATATATGTAACCGCTGGAGCCCCATCCTTTTCCGTCACATGGAATAGACCATCTAAATCGCCTTCTTCTACTTGCTTATGCAGTTTATCAAAATCATCCTTTGAACCAACCGTTATTTTTGCTGATGGCAATAGCTTATTTAGCTCTTCTTTTTGTACTTTGTATGTGGAGCTCTCTACTACAACTGCAATTTTATCTTTATCCTTATTTTTATCATCACCTGAAGTAAAATGATTAAATGCAAAAATCCCAAACACCACTAAAAATAAAATCGCACTCGTAATTAATGATTTTTTAGATAAAAATGCTTCTTTAAAATAAAATGAAAATACATGAGAAAATTTACGCATCTTTATTTCGCCCTCTCTACAAAGATTTCGTTTAACGTCGGCTCTAACATTTTAAATTGTCGTAAACCAACACCTTGTTCTTGCAATTGTTGCAAAATCTTTAGAGCTTCTGCATCACCTTGTACTTTCACATAAAGAAGGCCTTGTTGTTTTTCATATGGAACATGTATAGCTTCTAATCCTTTTTCATTCTCTTTTGTATCTTCGATTGTTAAATTACGAAAACCGTATTCTTTCTTAATATCACTTAATTGTCCTTCTACGACTGCTTCACCTTTTTTTAAAATACATACATGTTGGCAAAAAGCCTCTACTTGCTCCATACGGTGACTAGATAAAATAATTGTCTTCCCGCTCTGTACTTGTTCTCCAATAATACTAGCCAACATTCCAGCATTAACTGGATCAAGTCCGCTAAATGGTTCATCCAAAATAAGAAGTTCTGGATCATGAAGAAGAGCAGCAATCAATTGAATTTTTTGCTGGTTCCCTTTCGAAAGTTCTCCTGCTGTTTTGAATTTATATTCTGGGATTGCTAAGCGCTCTAACCAGTGATCAATTGCAAGATCTACTTCTTTTTTCGTCATTCCTTCTAATCTACCAAAATATCGCAACTGATCTATTACTCTACTTTTTGTATATAGTCCTCTTTCTTCTGGTAAATATCCAATTGTTACCCCGCTATCACCAAATGATTTTCCATCCCACGTAATAGAACCTTCATTTGGCGTTAATAAACCTAGTAACATTTTAATTGTCGTTGTTTTCCCTGCACCATTTCGGCCAAGTAACCCTAACACTTCACCTTTCGGTAACGAGATTTGCAAACCATTAACTGCTTTAGATTCTCCGAATATTTTTGTTAAGTTTTGAATTTGTAAACTCAATGTATATATCCTCCCCTTCAATAGCATTCTCACTTTCATAATATGATTGTTTAAAACAACATATAGTAACCTTATTCCATCTTCTTACATACATTCCTTTTCTTCAACTACTTACTGTGTATCACATCTTTTTTATTCACCTTATCTACTATAGGACAAACTACTATATATACAAAAGACAATATGCAAATGTTCATAAAAAAATTTTTATATTTTAATATATAATATAAGATGATTTTCTAACATCAAGGAGGATACATATGAAGATGAAGAGGGGTATTACCACTTTATTATCTGTAGCGGTTCTATCTACATCGCTTGTAGCATGTTCAGGAACACCAGAGAAAACAGTGGCAAAAGAAGAAAAAGTAAAATTAACAGAACAGCAATTAATGGCTGATTTATGGTATCAAACAGCTGGTGAAACGAAAGCACTTTACTACCAAGGGTACAATATCGGTCAATTGAAGCTTGATGCAACTCTTGCAAAAGGCACAGAAAAAAAACCTGCTATCGTACTTGATTTAGATGAAACTGTTTTAGATAACAGTCCTCATCAAGCTATGAGCGTAAAAACAGGAAAAGGCTATCCTTACAAATGGGACGATTGGATTAATAAGGCTGAAGCTGAAGCCCTTCCAGGCGCAATTGATTTCTTAAAATATACAGAGTCTAAAGGTGTAGATATTTACTACATCTCAAATCGTAAAACGAACCAACTAGATGCAACTATTAAAAACCTTGAGCGCGTAGGTGCTCCTCAAGCAACGAAAGAACATATATTACTACAAGACCCGAAAGAAAAAGGAAAAGAAAAACGCCGTGAACTCGTTTCTCAAACACATGATATTGTTTTATTCTTCGGCGATAACTTATCTGATTTCACTGGTTTTGATGGAAAATCTGTAAACGATCGTAATCAAACAGTGGAAGAATCAAAAGCACAATTTGGTGAGAAATTCATCATTTTCCCTAATCCAATGTACGGTGATTGGGAAGGCGCTTTATATGACTATAATTTCAAAAAATCAGATGCAGAAAAAGATAAAATCCGTCGCGACAACTTAAAATCATTTGATGGAAAATAAAAGAGGATGGCTTTCGCCATCCTCTTTTATTTTCCATTATCTGTTAAAGGCAAGATAAACACTTCCACACGTCTATTCTTTGCCTTTCCTTCTTGTGTATCGTTCGGAGCAATTGAACGGTATTCTCCGTAACCAATTGTACTAAATTTTTCTGGTTGTAATTCTTTATTTTGGAGTAATACCTGCATAAAATTAACTGCACGCTGCGTACTTAATTCCCAATTCGATGCAAACTGCGCATTGGCAATCGGGACATTATCCGTATGACCAGATACTGTAATTTCACGAGGTGACGCTGAAACAAGCAAGTTAGACAGCTCTTTTGCAATCCCTAAAGATTCTAATTTCACATCGGCTTTCCCCGAATCAAACAGCACATTCTCTAGTATTGTCACCATTAATCCCTTTTCAGTTAATTTGGTTTGGAAAGCAGAGGATAATTGGTTCTCATTAATATATTGATCAATCTTTTTTTGTAATGCTTTTAACTCAGCCATTTCTTTTTTTTCTTCGGCTCCAGCTTCTTCTTGTTTTCTTGCTTGTTCCACCTCAAGGCTACTTGCTGATAATTCTTTTTCATCATTTGGCTTTTGATCACTTAAAAACTCTTTATTTCCTGTTCCACCTGCTAGTTCACTATGAAAAGCTACTGCCATCTGTTTAAATTTCGCAGCATCTATACTACTCATTGCAAATAAAACTATAAACAATGCAAACAATAGCGTTAGCATATCAGCATACGGAATTAACCACGTTTCATCAATGTGTTCTTCATGCTTTTTCTTTTTACTTCTTCTATTCTTCCTACTCCGCATTTTTTTCCGCTCCTTTTTCTAGCTTTTTACGCTCAGTTGCAGAAAGCGCACCTAAAATGCGGTTTTTCATAATAAATGGATATGTACCTTCTTGTAACATTAATAAACAATCAATAATTAAACGTTTCTTCTCTAATTCAGCGGCAGACTTTTGCTTTAATTTATTTGCAAATGGATGCCATAACACGTAACCTGAAAAGATACCGAAAATCGTTGCAATAAATGCACCTGAAATAGCATGTCCTAACTTTTCAATATCAGTTAAATTTCCAAGTGCAGCTACAAGACCAATAACAGCACCTAAAACCCCTAATGTCGGTGCATATGTACCAGCTTGAGAAAAAATTGCCGCTCCTTTTGCATGCCTTTCTTCAATTGCTTCTAATTCAGCTTCTAAAATTTGTTCTAAATCTTCTGCGGATACGCCATCAATCACAAATTTCATACCACGTAAAAGAAACTCGTCTTCGATTTTATCTAATTGTTGTTCTAAAGACAAAATACCGTATTTTCTACTCTCAGAAGTCCAATGAACAAATAACTCTAGTAACTGTTCATGGCTTAAATCTTTTTTATTTGAACCAAAAAGAACTTTAAATAATTTTGGAAATCTTTTTAGTTGATTCATCGGAAATGCAATACATACTGCAGCAAATGTACCGACAAAAATAATTAGTGCCGCGGCAGGATTCATTAAGGCCATTATGTCAGCACCCTTGACGACCATTCCTACTACTACCGCCACTACTCCTAAAATGATTCCAATAATTGTTGCAAAATCCATTCCCATTCACTCCTAGTCTATACAAGAAGTCCTTTATTCTTGATAATCGTTACATCTTCTTATATGTATATATTACACAATAAATTAATTTCATGAAAGATAAGAAATGAATTATATGAAAAAAATACTACAATTTCACACATTTTTTGACATTTTACGACATTTTCTTTGCATTTCTATTACGTTATGACTCTTACATTTCTTTTTCAATAAACTAGACTTATAATAAAAACGATACATATTTTATTAAGAAAGGACTGTGATTACAAGGCATTATGAAAAAGATAATAATTGTTTCTGCCGCTACTATTGTAATCGGTATCACATCTTTCGCTTACTTTGGTTCTAAATCACCACTACAAAACGAGGCGAAGGCTGTCGAAAGTCAAAAACATAGTAACCATCAAAAAGAAGAGATTCCTGCTTTTCCAAAAGCTAATAATAATGCAAAGAAACTAGACAATAATTTTTCAGTTGTAACAAATCCAAAGTCTAATCTTGTCTTAGTTAATAAACATCGAAAACTACCAGACGGATACATACCTGAAGACTTAACAAGACCAAACGTACCGTTTACTAGTCCAAAAGATAAAGAAAAAACACTACTACGCAAAGATGCTGCAGACGCGCTTGAAAATATGTTCAAATCAGCAAAGAAAGAAGGACTTGAACTTACAGCTGTATCTGGTTATCGTTCATACAAACGCCAAAAATCATTGCATGATACATACGTTAGACGCCAAGGGAAAGCTGAAGCTAATTCAGTCAGTGCAATTCCTGGAACAAGTGAACATCAAACCGGTCTAGCAATGGATATTAGCTCAAAATCTGCTAAATTTCAATTAGAACCAATCTTCGGAGAGACAGCAGAAGGAAAATGGGTCGCAAAACATGCCCATGAATTCGGATTTGTCATTCGTTATTTAGAGGATAAAACGAAGACGACAGAGTATTCATACGAACCGTGGCACTTACGCTACGTTGGTAATCCATATGCCACATACATATATAAGCATCATTTAACATTAGAAGAAGCGATGGAAGACAAAAAATAAGAGAGCGATTTGCTCTCTTATTTTTTGTCTTCTCTTCTATTATTGTAGTAATTTCTCCTTCCATTCTTCAGGCCATGGTTCGCCTCTTCCCGTTTTCTTCGATGCTTGCACCATCATACCGCGTCCAACTAAACAAACTTCCCCTTCTGTATTTTTGACCATGTAGTGTAAATCTAATGAGGAATTTCCAACCGTTCCTGCCTTTACATATACTTTCAACTGCTCATCAAAATAAAGTTGTTTAATAAAATTGCATTGTAGATCTGCGACGACTATCATCGTCTCTGATGATTCATGTGTCCATTCTTGCATAAATCCAAGTTCTTTAAACAATGCGATACGTGCTTCTTCAAAATACGTAAAAGCAACGACATTATTTACATGCCCAAACATATCTACTTCACCAAAACGAACTTTGACAGGATTATAAAATGAAAAACCACTTTCCCATTGCTCAAAGTCTTCAATATAAGAAATCCTCTTCATTGCTACCTCTCCTTTTCGCCCTTAAAATAAAGTGAAACTTTAATCAGTGGGGGTTTTGTTCATCCCCCACTGATTATTAGTTGAACCAATCGGGCGTTTACGGGCAGTTGATCTCCCACCTAGCTTCTTTGCTCCACCTGAATTTTTGGGTGGGAGTTTTACTGCCCGTTAATGCGGGATAAACAGAATAAACAGAAAAATAAAGTTATAAATATTGCCTCTTCAACATGAAGAGGCAATATTTATTAATAGTTATTGTCGCTACCAAAGAAATCTTTGAACGATTGAATTGTTGTATCACGGTTTAATGCTGCAATTGAAGTTGTTAATGGAATACCTTTCGGACATGATTGCACACAGTTTTGAGAGTTACCACAGTTTGCAAGTCCTCCATCACCCATAATTGCACGTAAGCGATCTGCTTTATGCATTTCACCAGTTGGATGCGAGTTAAATAAACGCGCTTGTGAAAGTGGTGCTGGTCCAATAAAATCAGATTTACTGTTTACGTTCGGACATGACTCTAAGCAAACACCACATGTCATACATTTTGAAAGTTCATATGCCCATTGGCGCTTTTTCTCTGGCATCCTTGGTCCTGGTCCTAGGTCATACGTACCATCGATTGGAATCCAAGCTTTAACACGTTTTAACGCGTTAAACATACGGCTACGATCAACTTGTAAGTCACGTACAACTGGGAATGTCTTCATCGGCTTTAAGCGAATTGGTTGTTCTAACTGGTCAATAAGAGCTGTACATGATTGACGTGGTTTTCCGTTAATCACCATCGAACAAGCACCACATACTTCCTCTAAACAGTTCATATCCCATGCAATCGGAGTCGTTTGGTTCCCTTTTGAATCAACAGGATTACGACGAATTTCCATCAACGCTGAAATAATATTCATATTTGGACGATACGGAATTTCAAACTCTTGGTCAAATTCTTGTGCATCTGGTCCATCTTGTCTCGTAATGATGAGGCGGATTGTTTTCTCAGACATGTTGTTTATCCCCCTTCTCTTCATCCTTAGCAGCTACATCGTGTTTTGAAGAATAGTCACGTTTACGTGGTTTAATTAATGAAACATCCACTTCTTCGTAATGGAATGCTGGTGCATTTCCTTCTCCTTCAAATTTCGCCATCGTAGTTTTTAAGAAGTTTGCATCATCACGATTTGGGAATTCTGGTTTGTAATGAGCTCCGCGGCTTTCATTACGGTTATATGCCCCAATTGTAATAACACGTGCTAACTCAAACATATTTGCAAGTTGGCGTGTAAACGAAGCACCTTGGTTGCTCCATCTTGCAGTATCGTTAATGTTAATACGTTTGTAACGAGCCATTAACTCTTCAATTTTTGCATCTGTTTCTAGTAATTTTTTATTTTCACGAACTACTGTAACGTTATCTGTCATCCATTCTCCAAGCTCTTTATGAAGAACATATGCATTTTCATTACCATCAAGCGTTAAAATATTGTTAAATTTCTCTGTTTCGATTAATTCATTTTGCTCATATACAGTAGATGAAACAGCATCAGATGATTTAGAAAGACCTTTCATATACTCAATTGCGTTTGGTCCTGCTACCATACCACCGTAAATTGCTGATAATAGTGAGTTCGCACCAAGGCGGTTACCACCGTGCATAGAATAATCACACTCACCTGCTGCAAATAAACCTGGAATACTTGTCATCTGTTTGTAATCAACCCATAGTCCGCCCATTGAATAGTGAACCGCTGGGAAGATTTTCATTGGTAGTTTACGAGGATCATCACCTGTAAACTTCTCATAGATTTCAATAATTCCACCAAGTTTAATATCTAGCTCTTTCGGATCTTTATGAGAAAGATCTAGATATACCATGTTTTCACCGTTAATACCTAGTTTTTGCTCTACGCAAACATCAAAGATTTCACGCGTTGCAATATCACGAGGTACAAGGTTTCCGTAAGCTGGATATTTTTCTTCTAAGAAGTACCATGGCTTACCATCTTTATATGTCCAAACACGCCCACCTTCACCACGTGCAGATTCACTCATAAGACGTAACTTATCGTCTCCAGGAATTGCCGTTGGATGGATTTGAATGAACTCACCGTTCGCATAATATGCACCTTGTTGATATACAGCAGATGCTGCTGTACCTGTATTGATAATAGAGTTAGTTGATTTTCCAAAGATGATACCAGGGCCCCCTGTTGCCATAATCACGGCATCAGCTTGGAAACTTTTAATCTCCATAGTTTGTAAGTCTTGTGCGACGATTCCTCGGCACACACCTTCATCATCAACAACAGCTCGTAAGAAATCCCAACCTTCGTATTTCGTTACAAGTCCTGCTACTTCATGACGACGTACTTGCTCATCTAATGCATATAGTAATTGTTGGCCAGTTGTTGCGCCAGCAAATGCTGTACGGTGATGTTGTGTTCCACCAAAGCGACGGAAATCAAGAAGTCCTTCTTCCGTACGGTTGAACATAACACCCATGCGGTCCATTAAATGAATAATACCTGGTGCTGCTTCACACATCGCTTTAACTGGCGGTTGGTTCGCTAAGAAGTCCCCACCATAAATTGTATCGTCAAAGTGGATCCATGGAGAATCCCCTTCACCTTTCGTATTTACGGCACCGTTAATTCCACCTTGGGCACATACAGAATGTGAACGTTTTACTGGTACTAAAGAAAATAGTTCAACATTTACTCCTGCTTCTGCCGCTTTAATCGTTGCCATTAAGCCGGCCAAGCCACCGCCGACTACTATAAGTTTCCCTTTCATGCTCTCCCACTCCTTACTGGTTTGCTAGCTGTGGATCGATGAACGCTAATAATGCACTCACACCTACATAAGATAGACCTAAGAAAATAGCTAATGTTACATAAGTAGAGATTCTTTGTGAACGTGGAGATACTGTAATTCCCCAGCTTATGCAGAATGTCCATAGTCCATTTGCAAAGTGGAAAATTGTTGAAACAACACCAACTAAATAGAAACCAAACATAAATGGGTTGTTTAAAATATCTGCCATCATATCATAGTTTACCTCTTTACCTAACATTGCTTGAATACGAGTTTCCCAGACGTGCCAAGAAATGAAGATCAGCGTAACGATACCTGAAATTCGTTGGAAGACGAACATCCAGTTACGGAAATAACCGTAAGATACCGCATTGTTCTTAGCTGTAAATGCAATATATAAGCCATATATAGCATGGTACAGTATAGGTAAAAAGATGATGAAAATTTCTAGCGCATACCGGAATGGAAGGAGCTCCATAAAGCCTGCAGCTTTGTTAAAAGCCTCTGCTCCTCTTGTTGCAAAGTTGTTTACAATTAGATGTTGCGTCAAAAAGACACCAACCGGGATGACCCCCATTAATGAGTGCCACTTACGAAACGTATACTCGCGGCCTTTCATGTCCCCATTACCCCCTTGAATGTTTGACTGCTGTTTTCAGATTAATTTACAACAATAATGTTTTTTCACTATTGGCATAAGAAAAACTGAAAAAATTATTCGAAATATTTCAGCATAATTTGATAACAAGTTCATTTTACCCCTATTTTTGTCGAAGCGTCAAGAAAACGTATACATAATTTGCATATAATTTGCCAATTCTTTTTTTCTTCTTAGATATTCAGATTTCCCTAAAGAAAAATCTGTTTTTATAAATGAAAAATGTTATATAATAATCCCTATAGAAAGAGGGGAATATTGTGAGCAAAAATACAATCGATATAACATCTTTAGAAGATGTTTCATTGAACGCCTTCGCTTATGAATTGCTACGTGAAGAATTACTAACTGATTTAATTGGTAACGATTTAGACGGTATTTTATACTGGTCCGGCAGAAACCTTGCAAGAAAATATCCGCTAGAAACAATTGAAGAAGTCATTCAGTTTTTTGAAAAAGCTGGTTGGGGCACTTTAAGCATCGTTGAACATAAACGTCGTGAAATGCAATTCCAACTTAAGGGTACACTTATTACTGAGCGTCAAAAACAAAAGAGACATTCTTCTTATCAATTAGAAGCTGGATTTATCGCCGAGCAAATTCAAAGACAAAGAAACGTCGTTGCAGAGTCCTACGAAGAACAAAAGAAACGTTCAGACTCTATTACATTTCTTGTTAAATGGGATATTAAAGATCTCATTGAAGCGTAGCATCTACCTACAGTCAACTAGACAGATAAGTTTAGTTGACTTTTTTGTATATTCATTCAGATGCGTTTATTTTAAATCTTCAGAAATTATACCAAAAAACAGAAGACGTTGTAAACTACAACGTCTTCTTATCTGTTAAATAAGTATATATCGTCTCTGCAACATTTTTCGGCATACCTGCTTCGACAAATTCAGCTATGGAAGCTTCTTTCATCTTTTTTAACGAGCCAAAATGTTTTAACAATACCTTTTTTCGTTTATCGCCGATTCCTGGAATATCATCCAACGCTGATTGAATGATCGATTTCCCGTGCAACTGGCGATGGAATGTAATTGCAAATCTATGCACTTCATCTTGAATGCGTTGCAATAAATAAAATTCTTGGCTATTCCTCTCAAGCATCACAGGTTCAGGCGGATCTCCAATGATTAAATGTGATGTTTTATGTTTGTCATCTTTTACAAGTCCTGCCATTGGAATATATAATCCGAGTTCATTCTCCAGAACATCACTCGTAGCGGCCAGGTGGCCTTTTCCACCATCAATAATGATTAAATCTGGTAAAGGTAAATTCTCTTTAAGCGCCCTCGTATAACGGCGTCTTACAACTTCCCTCATAGATTCGTAATCATCAGGACCTTGAACCGTTTTAATTTTATATTTCCGATATTCTTTCTTTGCTGGTTTCCCATCGATAAAAGCAATCATTGCGGAAACGGGATTTGTCCCTTGAATATTCGAGTTATCAAACGCTTCAATACGATATGGGGTTTCAATGCCAAGCTGCTTCCCTAAATTATCAATGGCTTTAACCGTCCGCTCTTCATCACGTTCAATTAAGTAAAATTTCTCTTCTAGTGCAATTTTTGCGTTTTTATTTGCTAATTCTACAAGGTCTTTTTTCTTACCACGTTTCGGCTGTGTCGCTTCAACTTCTAAAAAGCGCTCTACTAATTCTGAATCTATACTTCCTGGAACGACAATTTCCTTCGGTTTAAAGTGACTACTGTTTTCATAAAATTGACCGATAAACGTTAAAAATCCCTCTTCTGGTTCATCATATATTGGAAACATAGAAACATCACGCTCAATTAACTTTCCTTTTCTAACAAAGAAAACTTGAACACACATCCATCCTTTATCAACCGCATATCCAAACACGTCACGATCCACTAAATCACTCATAATCATTTTTTGTTTTTCCATAATTGCATCAATATGAGCAATTTGATCGCGCAACTCTTTCGCCCGTTCAAATTCTAGTTTCTCTGAAGCCTCATACATCTTTGTTTCTAATTCTGATCGAACTTCTTTATGTCCACCATTTAAAAACTTAATAATTTCATCTACAATTTCTTTGTTTTGTTCTTCCGTTACTTCTTTCACACAAGGTGCTAAACATTGGCCCATATGATAATATAAGCAAACTTTATCTGGCATATTTGAGCATTTACGAAGCGGATACATACGATCTAATAATTTCTTTGTTTCATGAGCTGATTGCGCATTTGGATAAGGACCAAAATACTTTCCTTTATCCTTTTTTACATTTCGCGTAATGAGTAAGCGCGGCTGTTTTTCAGCTGTAATTTTAATGAAAGGATATGTTTTATCATCTTTTAATTGAATATTATATTTTGGATCATATTTTTTAATTAAATTTAACTCTAAAATAAGAGCCTCCAAATTTGAGGAGGTTACGATATATTCAAAGTCAACAATTTCTCCTACAAGTCGAAGGGTTTTCCCATCATGCGAACCAGTAAAGTACGAGCGCACACGATTTTTTAGTACTTTTGCCTTACCGACATATATAACCGTTCCTTGCTTATCTTTCATTAAATAACAACCAGGTTGATCTGGTAAAATAGCCAACTTCTCTTTCAAATGTTCGTGCACTCGTCACCCTCCATTTCTACATGCTTAGCATTTTTATTTTCACATGAAAACATACTATGCCAAAACACCCAACATACGTTCTTTTATTGTAACGGAAAGGTTATAAAAAAGAAAATAAAAAAAGCTACCAAATGGTAGCTTCTTTATTTTAGAAGTGTTTAGCAACTAATTCTACTAACGCTTCTTTCGGTTTATAACCTAACGCTTGATCAACTACTTTACCGTCTTTTAATACGAAAAGAGCTGGAATACTCATTACTTCGAATTGACGAGCAGTTTCTTGGTTCTCATCAACGTCTACTTTTACTACTTTTACTTTCTCGCCTAACTCTGCATCGATTTCTTCTAATACAGGAGCGATCATTTTACAAGGTCCACACCAAGGTGCCCAGAAATCTAATAATACAACACCTTCGCCAGTTTCAGCTGCGAAGCTTTGGTCATTTGCATTTACAATTGCCATTTTATTTCCTCCTTCAAGTATATTCTACCAAGAGTATAACATTAACTTATATACGTGGCGAATATTATGTATCGTTATGTATTGTAACAAAAAAATGTTCCTTTATACTATATAAAAATATGGATTAAATACTAAAAAGGTGAGAGACAGGGGATCCCTCACCTTTTTCTATATATAGGGGTACTTCACTTAGAACTCAAGGGTAATCAAATCATGAATGCACTTTTAACTTTTTAAATTCTTCTGTTAAAAGAGGTACAACTTCAAATAGGTCACCAACAATACCATAGTCAGCTACTTTGAAGATACTTGCTTCTGGATCTTTATTAATCGCAACAATTATTTTTGAGTTAGACATACCAGCTAAATGCTGAATCGCACCAGAGATACCGCACGCAATGTATAGGTCTGGCGTAACAACTTTACCAGTTTGACCGATTTGTAATGAGTAATCACAATACTCAGCGTCACAAGCACCACGAGATGCCCCAACAGCGCCGCCTAGCACGTCAGCTAACTCTTTTAATGGTTTAAATCCTTCTTCACTCTTCACACCGCGTCCACCTGCAATAATAACTTTCGCTTCAGAAAGATCAACACCTTCTGCAGTTTTACGGACGACATCTTGAATGATTGTACGTAAATCTTTTACATCAACTGTAATAGAAGATACATCACCGCTGCGAGACTCATCTTTTTCAAGAGTTGCAATGTTATTTGGACGTACTGTCGCAAATAATATACCGTCTGTTACAATCTTCTTCTCGAACGCTTTACCAGAGTAAATTGGACGAGTGAAGATAACATTTCCACCTTCAACTTCTAAAGCAGTTACGTCAGAAACTAAACCAGCTTCAAGCTTCGCTGCTAATTTTGGTGATAAATCTTTACCAAGTGCTGTATGTCCAAATACAATACCTTCTGGATTTTCTTCAGCATATACAGCTAAAAACGCTTGTGCATAACCATCAGACGTATATGATTTTAATTTATCATTTTCAACTGTCACAACGCGATCTGCACCGTAATGAATCAATTCATTTGCAAAAGAGGCAACGCTGTCTCCAACTAGAAGACCTACCACTTCACCGCCTTCTGCAATTGTTTTTGCTGCTGCTACCGCTTCAAATGAAACGTTACGTAGCGATCCATCACGAACTTCACCCATTACTAATACTTTACGAGCCATAGATTTTCCCTCCTGCATATATAATTTCGTATTTTATTAGATTACTTTCGCTTCTGTATGGAGCAACGATACAAGTTCTTTTACTTGATCTTGCAGCTCGCCTTGTAACACTTTTCCTGCATCTTTCTTCGGAGGCAAATAGATTTCAATTGTTTTTGTTTTTGCTTCCACATCATCTTCTTCTAAATCTAAATCATCTAATTCTACTTCTTCTAGTGGCTTTTTCTTCGCTTTCATAATACCTGGAAGTGATGGATAACGCGGTTCATTTAAACCTTGTTGTGCTGTTACTAAAACTGGTAATGATGTTTCAATTACTTCTGTATCTCCTTCAACATCACGTTCAATCTTCACATTTGTACCGTCAATTTCAAGCTTTGTAATTGTCGTTACGTATGGAATGTTTAACGCTTCAGCCACGCGTGGACCAACTTGTCCAGATGCACCGTCAATTGCAACGTTCCCGCCTAAAATTAAATCTACTTCTTTATCTTTTAAATATTCAGCAAGTACTTTTGCTGTCGTGAACTGATCACCATTTTCAACATCATCTTCAATATTGATTAATACCGCTTTATCGCAGCCCATCGCTAACGCAGTACGAAGTTCTTTCTCACTATCCTCGCCACCAACTGTTACAACAGTAACCTCTCCACCTTGTGCATCTCTTACTTGAATTGCTTCTTCAATCGCATATTCGTCGTAAGGGTTGATGATGAATTCCGCTTCGCCATCATAAATTGCACCGTTTTTAATTACGATTTTTTCTTCTGTATCAAATGTTCGTTTCATGAGTACGTAGATGTTCATTCCATTTACCCCCTTGTTTTTCAGAAAGATTCTATCAATTTTAAAATTCTGTTAATTTATATTAAAAAAATAATTGGACTACCTACCACTAAATGAAGGCTTACGTTTTTCTAAAAACGCTGCTACACCTTCTCTTCCATCTTCACTCGTAAACACTTCACCAAAAATCTGTGATTCACGCTGTACACCTTCATAATAATGAGAAGATTTTGTCGTTTGTAATAACTCTAGCACAGCACGAGTTGTTGCTGGACTTTTTCCAGCAATCTGTTTTGCAATTTTAAGCGTATCTTCTAAAATAGATTCCTCAGAAAATACCCCGTTAACAAGCCCCCATTGTAATGCTTCTGCACCAGTAATTGGTGTACTTGTTAACATCATTTCACAAGCTTTCGCTTTACCAACATAACGCGGTAAACGCTGTGTACCTGCAAAACCAGGAATTAATCCAAGTGTTAATTCAGGTAAACCAAGCTTTGTACTTTCAGTTACAAAGCGCATGTGGCAAGACATAGCAAACTCCAGGCCGCCGCCAAGTGCCGCTCCATGAATTGCCGCAATAACTGGTTTTGAACATTTTTCAACACGCTCAAACGTAACTTGTCCAAGCTGTGCTAATTCTGTCGCTTGCTTCGCTTCAGTAACAGATGTAAATTCTTTAATATCTGCTCCTGCTGAGAAGAAACGCCCTTCACCATGTAGAACAACAACACGAATGTTATCATCCTTTTCCACTTGATCGATTAATTCAGTAACGTCATGCATAACTTGTGAAGACATTGCATTAGCTGGCGCATGATTTAGCGTCGCCACCGCAATATGGTCTTCAACTTTTACAGATAGGAATTTCAACATGATCCCTCCCATTATTGACGATAACCACAAGCTGCACTAAGTAGCCCATGTACCGTTTTCGAAAGTGCGACCAGATCATACTTATGATCGCTCATTACCCAATTGGTCACAACTTCATCCACTGTTCCAAAGATCATTTGTCTTGCCACGCGAACATTTAAATCCGCCTGGAATTCACCTTGCTTTATACCTGTTTCTAAAATCTCATCCATAACTTGTAAGTAGCCCTTTAATACTTCATTTATTTTAAGGCGCAAGTCTTGATTGGACTGTCTTAGCTCTAATTGCGTAACAATAGCAAGAGGATCATTTTGCGACAACAGCAAGAAGTGCGTTTCTACCAACATGAATAACTTCGCTACAGCGCTTTCAATTCCTGCTGTTTTTTGACGAATTGTTTCAACAAATTCTCCCATCTTCTCTTGGAATAAGGATATTAATATATCTTCTTTATTTTTAAAATATAAATAAATCGTGCCATCAGCTACCCCAGCTTGCTTTGCAATTTTAGAAACTTGCGCTTGATGGTATCCATTCTCCGCAATCACAATGACTGCTGCATCAATAATTTGATTGTATTTCGGTCTATTTTTCTTCACTTTACTGTCCCCTTCAAGAAGATGACTGAATGAATAGTCATTCATATTCTTATAATACTGACTATTTAGAAAAGTGTCAATCCTATTTTTTCAAAAAGAAAGGGCCTTAGCCCGTTTGCTCATCCTCATTCTTTCTCTTCTCTTCATCTATTAGGACACGACGTAAAATTTTTCCGACTGTCGTCTTTGGCAACTCACTTCGAAACTCATATACTTTCGGAACTTTGTAAGCTGCTAAATATTTACGTGCAAACTGATCTAATTCTTCTTCAGTACATTCGGCGCCTTCTTTCAAAACAACAAAAGCTTTTACAGTTTCTCCTCGATACGGATCAGGAACACCGATTGTTACTACTTCTTGCACCTTTTCACATTCATATAATACCTCTTCTACTTCACGAGGGTATACGTTAAAACCACTAGCAACAATCATATCTTTCTTACGATCTTTCACATAGAAAAATCCATCCTCATCCATGTATCCTACATCACCTGTATGGAGCCAGCCATCTTGCAGTACTGCTGCCGTTTCCTCTGGTTTATTCCAATAGCCTTTCATGATTTGCGGACCCTTTACAACAATTTCACCAATTTCACCTGGAGGTAATGCCTCTCCTGTTTCAAGTGACATAATGATTGCCTCCGTATCTGGCCATGGCACACCAATACTTCCTGGCACACGTTTTTCCCACAAGAAATTCCCATGTGTAACTGGTGATGACTCCGTTAATCCATAACCTTCTACTAATTTACCACCTGTAACTCTCTCAAATTCTTCCTGTACTTCTACCGGAAGTGGTGCAGAGCCACTAATACAAGCCTGAATAGACGAAATATCGTATTCTTTTAAAAGAGGGCTATTTAAAAGAGCAATATAAATAGTTGGTGCTCCTGGAAATAGTGTAACTTTATGCTTCTTAATTGCTTCAAAAACCATTTTCATATCAAACTTTGGAATAAGAACCATTTTATATCCTTGCATAATACTCAAATTCATTACAGCTGTCATGCCGTACACATGAAAAAACGGAAGAACACCAAGAATCACTTCTTCTCCTTCTTTACAATTATATAACCAATGCGCTCCCATTAAAGTGTTCGAAACGAGATTTTTATGCGTTAACATAACCCCTTTTGGAAATCCTGTCGTTCCACCTGTATACTGCAAAAGAGCCAGATCGTTTTCAGGATCACAGGGAACTTCAACACCAGCATTACTTTCCCTTTCTACTGATTTCCATAGATGAATTGTTTCGCTTTCCGACACATTCACAACAAGATTTGTTTGCTTTTTTTGTACAAATGGATAAAGTAAATTTTTAGGGAAAGGTAAAAAATCTGCAATACGAGTTACGATAATGTGCTCAAGCCTTGTAGCCTTTTGAACGTTAGTAACTCTAGGAAACACCAAATCAAGACAAAGAATAACTTTTGCCCCTGAGTCATGAAGTTGATACTCAAGCTCTCTTTCTGTATAAAGAGGATTCGTTTGTACGACAATTCCCCCCGCAAGCAATGTACCATAATAACCTATTACAGATTGCGGACAATTTGGTAGCATAATCGCAACTCTATCACCTTTTTCAACACCAAGCCTTTGAAGGTAATTTGCAAATTTCTTCACCTTGTCATGGAAATCTGAAAATGTAACATCTTTACCTAAAAAGTGAAGCGCTTTCTTTTCTGGATAACGAGAAGCCATTTTCTCTAAATATCCATGAAGTGGCTGAATATCATATGAAATCGTCCCTGGGATTTCCTCTGGATAACTCTGCAACCAAGGTTTTTCCACTCTCATTCCCCCTTCCAATACTTGTTAAAATAAATGAATGTTCATTCATGATGATTGTTTTCATTATATTATAGTCAGAACAGCGTTACAATCATAATATTCTGACTTTCATATAACTATGCTTTACTTCATTAACTTCTTATTATATGTATAAACTCTCTTAATTTTAAAAGAATAAGAGAGTTATCGTTAATTAGCTTAATCTTATAATCGTTAAAACTGCACCAGGTGTAGTCGTTGATAATGTTGCAACAGCTAACAATCCAAACAACTGTAAACTAATTGCACTCCCCGCTGCAAGAGTCGTAATAATCGTTGCACTAAATGAAGTCGTTGCTAACGCAGGAGAGTTGATAGTCCCAGCAAGCGGTGCCCCATTAATTGTAATTCGCGAACTAACTAATAATGAAGCTGTTATATTAATTGTATATGAAATATAATAATTCCCCGCATTTGCGGCCGTAAATACTGTGTTCCCTCCCGAAACTGTAATTCCTGGACCGATATTCTGATTATTTGGAAGTGGGACATTTGTCCCACCGAGTAATACTGATATTGCCGTACCCGATGTATTATTCGCAAATGCATACGTCGCAGTTATACTTGTACCTGTTACTCCCGTTGCTCCTGTATCTCCTGTCGCTCCCGTTACTCCCGTTGCCCCCGTTGCTCCTGTTGCTCCTGTTGCTCCCGTTGCTCCCGTTACTCCCGTTACTCCCATTGCCCCCGTTGCTCCTGTTGCTCCTGTTGCTCCCGTTGGACCTGTTGCTCCCGTTGCTCCTGTTACTCCCGTTGGACCTGTTGGACCTGTTGCTCCCGTTACTCCCGTTGCTCCCGTTGCTCCCGTTGCTCCCGTGTCACCTGTCGCTCCTGTGTCACCTGTCGTTCCTGTTGCTCCCGTTACTCCCGTTGCTCCCGTGTCACCTGTCGCTCCTGTGTCACCTGTCGTTCCTGTTGCTCCCGTTACTCCCGTTGGACCTGTTGGACCAATCTTAGGAACTGTCCCATCGCAACTAAAACAGCACGAATCAACATGTAAACCATTTTGATTATTACATCCACAATATCCATTTGCATTATTACTCCATAAAGACATGTTGACCCCTCCCCCGTGTTCAATCTTTTAAGTACAACCCACTAATTAAAAATATCCTTCTAATAAAAATCAGTTTTTATTTTCCTTATCAACTACCCGCTCTAGGATAAACCTTTTATAAACAAAGTTTTTTCCTTACATTCTAATAAATATTACATGCAATACGCTCTCCTTTCGCTTGTACTTTCGCCTTCCTCATGAAAGGAATTTCAGCTCCTTCAACCTTGATACACGTATGCATTTCAATATGATATATTAAAATCCGTATAAATCGTTATTCTTAGTCGAAATTTTTAAAAAATATTGACACTTAAAATACCCTCATAGTATGATTTGGTTGTTGTAATTGATAACGATTTTCATTATCGTACATATTGCAAATAAAACATTTTATTTGGGGGCAGAAGATGAAGAGAATTCTCAGTATTTTCATAGTAGTTCTTCTATTCGCTGTTGGATGCGGGCAGCAAAAAGAGGAGAAAAAAGAAACAAAAGCGGACAATAAAAATCAAGCTATAACAATTAAACACGCTGAAGGGGAAACGAAGTTAGATAAACCAGCGAAAAAAGTTGTTGTACTTGAGTGGGTATATTCAGAAGACTTATTAGCACTTGGTGTTCAGCCAGTAGGGATGGCAGACATTAAGAATTATAATAAATGGGTAAATACAGAAACAAAACCGAGTAAGGATGTTGTAGATGTTGGGACTCGTCAACAACCAAACTTAGAGGAAATCAGCCGTCTAAAACCAGATTTAATTATCACAGCTTCATTCCGTGGTAAAGCAATTAAAAACGAATTAGAGCAAATCGCTCCTACAGTTATGTTCGATCCATCAACAAGCAATAACGATCACTTTGCAGAAATGACAGAAACATTTAAACAAATTGCAAAAGCAGTCGGAAAAGAAGAAGAAGGTAAAAAAGTATTAGCTGATATGGATAAAACATTTGCAGATGCAAAAGCGAAAATTGACAAAGCTGGCTTAAAAGATAAAAACATCGCAATGGCACAAGCATTTACTGCTAAAAACGTGCCAACATTCCGTATCTTAACTGACAATTCTACAGCTTTACAAGTTACAAAAAAATTAGGTTTAACAAATACTTTTGAAGCAGGTAAATCAGAGGCAGATGGTTTCAAACAAACTACTGTAGAATCATTACAAAGTGTACAAGATTCGAACTTCATTTACATTGTAGCTGATGAAGATAATATTTTTGACACTCAACTAAAAGGTAACCCTGCTTGGGAAGAGTTAAAGTTCAAAAAAGAAAACAAAATGTATAAATTAAAAGGCGACACTTGGATTTTCGGTGGTCCTGAGTCTGCAAAATCTTTAGCAACACAAGTAGCTGATGTAATGACAGCGAAGAAGTGATTACACGATGAATAGCTTACAACATACACTTCGAGCAAGTCTTGTATTCGGAGGAGGAGCAGCTCTCTTGCTCCTCCTTTTCTTTATTCATATCGGACAAGGACAAGCAAATATTTCCTATAGTATGATTATCGATGCTCTTATCTCACCGAACCAATCGCTAGAGCATCAAACTTTAATCATGCTTCGATTACCTAGAGCTGTAATCGCCATTTTAGCTGGAGGGGCTCTTGCTGCATCTGGAGTCATTTTACAAACTTTAACGAAAAATCCACTTGCTGAAGCCAGTACAATGGGAATTCATTCTGGTGCATATTTCTTTCTAGTAACCGCTACTATTTTTTTACCGAAGGGGTTACAAATTAACTCTCTCCTTTTCACATTTATCGGTGGTGCAATTACTGCTTTATTTGTGTACCGTATTTCTGGCGGAAAAAAAGGCACTCCACTTCGTATGGCTTTAGCTGGTATGGTCGTTACATTAATGCTTTCAGCTTTTACTGGAACGATGCAACTTTTCTATGAAAATGAAACAGCAGGTTTGTTTTTATGGGGAGCTGGTTCCCTTATTCAAAATAACTGGAACGGTGTTCAATTCGCATTTCCATTCATTATTTTTTCTTTCCTAGTTTTACTATTCATGTCACGTAAGCTTAATGTCCTCTTACTCGGCGATGATGTAGCTGTTTCACTTGGAGAGAAAACCGTAGTAACACGGTTTATTGCATTTATCGCCGCCATCTTTTTAACAGCAGTAATTGTAACTGTTGTTGGACCGATTGGGTTTGTCGGCTTAGTTGCACCACACTTAATGCGCCTTATTGGTTATCGGCAACACTTTACCCTCCTTCTCTCCTCTTTCTTATGGGGAGCAATATTATTACTAGGAGCAGACGTTGTTGGTAGATTAATAGATCCAACCGGTGCTGAACTTCCTGTCGGAGCAGTCACGGCAATGATTGGATCACCTTGGCTTATTTATTTAGTGTATCGAATGATGAAATCGAAACAATATATGAATGATAACGGAGCGAATACAGCTGGAGCTAGTTCCCGTTATTACTCTTATAAAAAAGTAATCATTATATCTATCGTGCTTTGTATTGTGACGATTTCTCTTGGTGTTACAATCGGTAGTAACGCTTATATCGAAAGCATTACAAATGCCATAACAGGACAATTAACACAATTTGATAAAAATATGATGATGAATCTTCGTTTACCAAGAATGCTCGTTGCCGCTATTGCTGGAGCATGCCTTGCGATAAGCGGACTTGTTTTCCAAGGTATATTACGAAATCCACTTGCCGATCCTTCTATTATTGGTATTTCATCGGGAGCAGGTGTTGGCGCTTTAACCATTATGTATGTCTTCCCTGCACTTCCTGGTTTCTTCCTACCAATTGGTGCATTTATTGGTGGACTACTTGCAGTTGGAATTGTCCTCTTCTTCTCATGGAAATCAGGACTTAGTCCAACAGCTCTTGCTTTAATAGGAATTGGCATTTCAGCGCTCGGCTCAGCGATTATTCAAATCTTTATCGTTAGGGCAAATTTGAATGTTGCTGCGGCCTTAACATGGTTGTCAGGCAGTACGTATGCAAGAGGATGGAATCACTTAGAAAATATCATTCTATATCCATCTCTTATTCTTATACCAATTATCTTTTTCTTAATGAAACAACTTGACGTTCTTGTACTTGGAGATGATTTAGCAACCGGACTCGGGCAGCCTGTAAATAAAACGCGTCTTGCTCTAATTGTGTTAGCGACACTACTTGCATCAATTAACATTGCTGCTGTCGGTACAATTGCCTTTTTAGGTCTTGTTGCACCTCACTTAGCACGAATCGTCGTTGGTATGAATCATCAAAGACTATTCGTTTGTTCCGCACTGTTTGGAGCAATACTTCTTTCCATTGCTGATTTGCTCGGACGAACGATTGCATATCCGAAAGAAATCCCTTCTGGTCTTGTCGTTGCTGTACTTGGAGCACCTTATTTCTTGTGGTTGATGAGGAAGAGTGGGAAGAAGGTTAATTAAAAGCTGGCTTCATATATGAAGCCAGCTTTTCTATTATGGCATAAAGCGAAACTTTAATCAGTTAGGATTTTACGGGCATCCCGACCCCCATCCACCTTCTTCTCTCCAGCCGCACTTAGAGATGAGATTTTTACTGCCCGTTAATGCGGGATAAAATTAATATAAGCTTTGTACATAAAATATATAACAAGTGAATACATGATTATATTGAACACACTTCGTTTTAAAGTTAACTGTCTCTTTAATTTCTTATCCTTTAATTTTAGTTCTATTCCATTCGCTACTTTCAATCCACCAAGTATTTGAAATAACTCTCTATAATCATCAGCATTTCCCAACAATACATATTCCTTATCATTTTTATACTTTATATGCAGAAACTCACTTCCACCTTTACGGTCTAATATTGTTTTCATAGAAGCTATTTCATTTAATACACATACTTTTAGATCAACGTCATTATAATAACGATCTACAAAAAACACGTACAATCGTTCATTTGTAACGATTAGCATATTATTAATACCGAAGTTCATCGCAAGAACGCCTACCCCTAAGCTCATCGCTGTTCCTGTCTGCCAATTTTTCACGCGAGGATTTTCAGCAAACATACTATATAAAATCTCTTCACTTCCCTGTAGCCCTTCTTGTACAACCTCATGACATCGTTTCATTAAAATTTTTTTTGTTACAACTTCTTTTGTACGATTTATTTTCTTTTCATCTATTTTTTCATCATTTATATCGTCATCTACAAAATCATCTCTATACTGCAAATTATTTAATTCCTGAAGGAACTTCTCTTTATTCATCCCTATTCCCTCCCAACATCTTCTTCAATTTCTTTCTCCCTCTTGAAAGCCTACTATACACCGTATCTCGCGTCATACTGAACTCAAGCGCTATTTCTTGTACGCTATATTCATCTAAATACCTTTTTATAAAAATTTTCTTATCTTCTTCGTTCAATTCTTTAATTAAAACGAAAAAATTACAATCTCGCTCTTCTTTTGTTAAATTAACATTTTTTCCTTCTACATATATTTCTTGCTGAAACTCTTGTAATTGATAGACCTTATTACTTTTTCGTTTATAATCAATGGCTTTAAATTTCGCGACAGATATAAGCCAATTTCTAAACTTCCCACGATTTTCATCATAACTACTAATGTTGTACCAAACGATTAATAAAATATCATCAACACATTCATCCACTAACACCTTACTATGCGCCGTATCTAAAACACTGTGAACTACCCTATAAATTAAATCTCCATATCGATCAATTGCTGTATGTAATGCTAACATATCTTGTTTCCGAAGACCTTCTACTATTTCTATATCCTTCACCCTTATCACCACTCTTTACTCCATTCTCTATTCATTATATATACGAATGCATAGGGCGGTTTTCTGACACTTTTACAAATATTTTCTAATTATTTTTATATTGTAGCAATATGCATTGAAATTTTTTCTATAAAAAGGGAATGAATTAAGTATCTCGAACTTAATCTATGAACATAAGTAGGGGGGATAACAATAATGTACCAAACTATTGAAGGTTTTCTACAATCATGGACATACGAGGCTGAGTCTACTCAAAAGATGCTCGATACATTAACAGATGAATCTTTATTACAAGAAATTGCACCTGGGCACTGGACTTTAGGGAGAGTCGCTTGGCATATCGTTACAGCACTTCCTGTTATGCTATCAGGGACAGGACTTAAGTTTGAAGGAGAAACGAAAGATTATCCTGTACCAACTTCAGCAAAAACAATTGCAGATGGGTATCGCAAAGTGAATGTAGCTTTTGTTGAAGCTCTTCAAGGCGAATGGACAGATAAAGACTTAGCTACTATTAATGACTTCTTTGGTCGTCCTATGCCGAATTCTATATTTTTGATGACACTCATTAATCATCAAAATCACCATCGCGGACAAATGACTGTTTTAATGCGTCAAGCTGGCTTAACAGTCCCTGGCGTATATGGTCCTGCAAAAGAAGAATGGGCTGCTACTGGAATGGAAGCTCCCCAAATGTAACGACAGAAAAAGACAAGGTGTTTATGCACCTTGTCTTTTTCTGTAACTTGTTTCATGTGAAACTATTTTCTACTAAATGGTATTTTATGAGAAAATACGTTAAGATAAATTCATATTAATTGGAGGGAACTAAATTGAATACAAAAAACAAAAAAGTAACAATAAGAACTCTCTTACTAACTTCTATCATTGGAGTTATCGGTGTATCTCTTTATTTCACAAGTTATGGTACCCCTTGGGGAAAACAAACAGCAGTTGCTGAATCAAAAGAGTATATTACAAAATACTTTAATCTAGATGCAAAAGTCAAAAATACTTCTTACGATTCTAAAATGGATAGCTATGCAATCGCCTTTGAAACAATTGAAGATGGGGAGTTTACTATCGAATATAAAGGTCCTAATAACTTTAACATTTCTCCAGGAGTGCAAGAGTATTTAAGCAAACACTATAAATTTACAGAGTAGTAACGAAGCATACATATACAAAAAAGAGTTGGTATAACGCCAACTCTTTTTTACGTATTCTTGTCATACTGTTATATCTTCCTTCTCTATATTTTTAACTCCGTAATATGCAATCGCAACTCCAATTGCTGCCAATGATAGTTGAAGGGGAAGAAAGGTTGCTGTAGAAAACATTGGAGTGTTATTAATTGCAATTGATACAACGATAAGAGATGAAACAATTGTAGTTGGCACTGAACGTTTACGCATTCCGAAATATAGAGGTATTAAACTTATTCCAGCAGTGGCAATAGCTAAAGGAACAAGGTTTATCCCTTCTCGCGTCAATTGATCTACTGTGAATGAATTAGGAAGAATTGAAAAATAACTATCTATCCCAAAGAACACTCCTACTACTAAAATATTAGATAAAATGACTGTTATAAATGTTAATATTGCTGTAATAGCCAACTTACTAACCATCATTTTCTTTCGGTTAATTGGGTAAGAAAACATAAGTAGTATTGTTTTATTTTTATATTCACTAATTATTAACCTTGCGATTAACACACTACCAAAAATAATAAATGTTGCCCTTACTACTGTACTGGCCATCAACAAAATTGTCTGTGGATCCCTTATTTCCGGATCACCTTCTACTTGAGCAACGATGCTCGTAAAGATCATTAATGCCAGTATAGCGATATTTGCAATAATCGCTCCCCTCACATACCATCCAAGCTTAAACTTCTTCAATTCTAGCTTCATAAGACGTAGCATAATAGTCCTCCTTTCATTTACATTTTAATCGATATAAATCGCTCCTGTTTTACTTAAAATCTTCACCTCGTTTTTTGCATCACCGATGGTTCCTGCTTTTACCTTTTCTGTATTTTTATCTTTCTTAAGTCCATTTACATTCACCATTACATCAGACGAATTACTTTTAGCCGTAAGTTTTAAAGAAATCGGAACACCTTTATACCGTACGCCAATATCGCCTGATTTTGTTTCTACAAATAATGATTTCCCTTCTTTCATATCTTTCAGTAGTATTTCTCCAGATGTTGAAGTGATGTTCATATTTTCGTTTTTTATATTTTTCACATAATTATCGCCAGTAGTAGAAGTTATATTTACTTCTTGTAACGAACTATCTTTTAACATTAAATCTCCACTTTCGGATGTGAATTCACCCTTATCTGCCGATAGTCCTACAACCATTTCATCTCCAGACTCACTTTTTGTCACGATATTTTTCACTTCTATATCCCTTATTTTCACATCACCCGATTTATTATTTAATACAATTTTATCTATTTCTTTCTTCGGAACAGCTATAGATATACTATTTTTCTTCCTAAACGTAAAACCATTAAAAAATCTAGTCGCCTTTTGTTTTTGCTTAATCACAACTTTATTTCCTTCATGTTCTATTTCGACGGGATCTAGATTT
This sequence comes from Bacillus nitratireducens, assembly GCF_036320425.1. Classification (NCBI taxonomy): domain Bacteria; kingdom Bacillati; phylum Bacillota; class Bacilli; order Caryophanales; family Bacillaceae; genus Bacillus; species Bacillus nitratireducens. Next base: position 337,270 of record NZ_JAUMJO010000003.1, on the reverse strand, counting down.
TTATCTGCTCGTTGACCTTGGGCGAAGATCACTATTTTGTTAGCGTCTGTACTTTTAAATTCAATATCCCAGTTTTCATTGTCCACTTCTATTTCTTTTATATGATTTATCTCAAAAGACTTTTCTTTCTTAAAATCTTTCCCCTGAAATGTCTTAAAACCAAAAACTACACTAGCAATTGTCAGAAATAAAATTGCAATTACTATTATTTTTTTCACCATGCATACCCCTGTTCATTGTTGTTTTAAGCTTATTTTACGCCACATCAATCTTGTCGATCTTACGATACGAAAGATAACTAATAAAAATTCCTAATAAGCAGAGTACAATTGGGATAAATATAAAATCATACATACTTACTTGACCGTTTCCAGGACCAACGTTACTGTTCACTAACATCCCAATTATTACTGCAGAAGTAATCGTTGTCGGTGCCGATTTCTTTCTCATCCCAAAAAATAAAGGAATTAAACTAATACCAGATATCATAAATGCACTTATAAAAGTAGCTGGAACGGTAGCTATTATTTCCCCCATCGTCATAGGTGTTTCAAACAGCTCCATCATTGGGTTCATAAAAAATATGAGCAAACTAATACTGAAAGTAGCAATAATCATGCTCACAAAACAAAAACTGAAAACAATTGTTAATTTCGCTCTCATTAACTTTTTCCTTTGCAGTGGATACATAAACAATAGTTGCATTGTTTTGTTCTTATACTCATCAATTACTAAACGTGATAAAATGACCGCACTAAAAATAAGAAATGTTATCCTTATAAAAAGGTTCGCTAAAGTCATATATTTTGTGAAATCAGTTAGCGCCGCATCTCCTTCACCTTTCGCTCCCAACCCCATAAAACTTACCGCAGCAAAAATTGCTATAATACAAATGGCTACCCCTTTAAAATAACTAGATAATTGATGTTTCTTCCATTCAAGTTTCATTAATTTAAACATATAAACCACACCTCCATTACTGACATAACTATCTCTATGCTACTAACATTCTAATTCCAGCCGTAACTACGCTTAACATTCCTATCACTAATAAAATTAAAATCCATTTCCGCTCAGATTTTCTATAATATAAGATCCCACTTATGAACATTACGATCAATCCACTTACTAGATTCACTAACAATCCATTAAGCATGAATGCCCTCTCCGTCCATTACATTTAAGAAATATTCTTCTAAGGAACTATGTTTCTTATTAATACTTTCAATTTCTACATCATTCATAATAAGTGCTTTTGAAATGGCTTGCTGCGTCGCCTTCAATTCATACACACGAATCATGTTTCCACTCATTATTTTGTAATTTTTTATAGCGAGTTTATCTTCTAAAATATAAGCTGCACGCTTCACATCAGGAACTGTGATTTCAATATACTCTGTTTGTTTTCCGTTAATACTCTTCATCGAAACTTCTTTTATTAGTTTTCCATTTTGAATCACACCAATTGTATCTGCCATTAGTTCCATCTCACCTAAAATATGACTAGAGACTAATAAAGTAATGCCATATTCTTTGCAAAGCATTTTAAATAAGTCTCGTAATTCTTTAATACCAATTGGATCTAAACCGTTAATTGGCTCATCTAAAATAAGTAGTTCTGGCTTTGTCATGATCGCCCTTGCAATACCAAGTCGTTGCTTCATCCCTAATGAAAAATCTTTTACTTTTTTATCATCTATACCGTGCAGTTTTACTAAATTTAAAGCATGATCAATTGCGTTCTTATCGTAATACCCCATATATTCACAATGTAATTCTAAGTTTTCCTTCGCCGTTAATTTATCATAAAAGATTGGATATTCGATAATTGTCCCCATGCGCTTTAACAATTCATAAGATGTATCTGTTAACTTCTCACCGAAAATTTCAATATCACCGCTCGTCGGTTTGATTAAATTTGTGATCATTTTCATAATCGTTGTTTTACCTGCACCATTCGGCCCTAAGAAACCGTATATCTCTCCTTTTTTCACATGCATGTTAACGCTAGAAATAACTTCTTTCCCTTTAAATACTTTCGTTAGCTGATTCGTTTTTAATATATATGTCATGTCACTGTCTCCTTTCGCACTACTTTATATTTCTATAATAGACAACGGAAATCTCTTTTTTCTTACCCGTTCCTTACAAATTCCTTACACTGAAAAAAAAGCTTGTAGAATCTACTTCTCTACAAGCTAAAACAGCATCTTTGTTAATACAACTGTAAAAATTGTTTTTTCATACGGCTTACTAGAAAGATGTATTTCTCCGTCTATCGCTTCCACAAGCCTTTTCGTAATCGTTAACCCTAAACCACTCCCTTGGTACAATCTATTTCTGGAATCTTCAAGTGTGTACATACGCTCAAACACTTTATCAATATGAGATTCATCAATTCCTTTTCCTGTATCCCATACATCTATATACACACTCGTTTCATCATCTCTTAACGTCATACCAAGTGTCTTTCCATCGTCTCCATATGTAATCGCATTTGATATTAAATTATTCAATACCCTGCCTAATACTTCTACATTTCCAAGTGCATATATATTTCTTTCTGGTATACCAATATGAACTTGAAACCCTTTCGCCGTCACTAAATCATAAAACGATAAAATCTTCTCGCGACAAACTTCATTCATATTTACTTTTGTTATCTCGATTGCTTTGTCACCAGATTCTAATTTTGCTAAATCAAAAAACTTATGAATTAGTTCCATTACCTCTAATGTTTTCACATGCACCTTTTCAAGTAATATTTGCTGTTCTTCCTTATTAATCGTTTTATCCTTATTTAACATTTCTGTATATCCAAGAATAACTGTTAGTGGCGTCTTTAAATCATGTGAAATATTTGAAAGCATTTTTCTCATCGAAATTTCTACTTTTGCATGATCTGCATTCGTTTTCTGTTTTGCATCTAACAAATGATTGATAGCCACTAATAACTTTTGCAATTCTGTATCATCCGTCATAATTAATAGCTTCTCACCAGTTTGTTCTTTTACAATTCGATTTAACTTCTCATACGTGTAGCGTAAATTCCTACTACTATTTTTCCTAATTTTATATTGCACGTAAATAACGATCAGCAATATAATAATCACCACGGTTAAAAATACAACCATACTACATCACTTCCAACTTATAGCCGATGCCCCATAATGTTTTAATATATTCTGGATTAGATGGATCACTTTCAATTTTCTCACGTAATCTTCTCATATGAACATTAATAACATTATCATCACCATAATATTCTTCATTCCAAACAAGCGTATATATTTGTGCTTTCGTAAAAACACGATTTTGATTCTTCACGAATAGCTTTAAAATCTCAAATTCTTTTAAAGTAAGTTTAAGCTGTCTTCCCTTTTTCTCCACAGTAAAATTAATTGGGTCAATTATTAAATCACCAATCTGAATGGCCTCATCTTTTGATTCCACAGCTGAATACTTTGTAGACCTCCGAATACCCGCTTTTACACGTGCAGCTAGTTCAATCATAGAAAACGGCTTACAAATGTAATCATCTGCTCCAAGTCCTAATCCAACAGCTTTATCAACATCTGTATCTTTTGCCGACATCATTAAAATCGGAACGGCACTTTTTTCTCGAATGATTCGCACAACCTCTAAGCCATCTAGCTTTGGCATCATAATATCGAGGATGATCAAATCAAATGAACCTTTTAAATATGTGTTCACGCCTTCTTCTCCATCAGATGCGATTGTAACTTGAAAACCTTCTTTTACTAAATATGTTTCAACCATCTCTTGAATTGAGATGTCATCTTCAACTAATAAAATATGATGTGACATATTTCTATCCCCTTTTTTTACAAACATTAACATTTTAATTGTATCGTAACGAAGGAATGCTGGAAAGAATTATATGAATTTTTAAACCAACTTCCCTTCCTTCCTTAACAATGATATGATAAAATTCACTACTATTGTTCATAATTAACTTTATATAAAGGAGACTTATCATGTCAGAAAACAAAAAAGTAAGCTTAGCTGATTTAATGCGCGAACAACTTGCAAAGAAAAAGCAAGGAAATGGAAATGGTTCAAATAATACAAATCAAAGCCAAGCAACAAAAAAATTACAAAACCAACAAACGAAGAAAACAAACAACCAACGTAGACGTACAGGTGTGTAAATGAACGGACAAAAACGATCTAACATTTCATCAGGTCTTGAAGTTGATATTGTATTAAAACAAGATCAACGTACAGGCAAGCTAACAAGAGGAATTGTAAAAGATATTCTAACTAACTCCCCCTCTCATCCGCACGGTATTAAAGTACGATTGCAGGATGGGCAAGTTGGCAGAGTGCAAAATATCGTTCAATAAGAAAAGGAGCTCATTTAAACTTGAGCTCCTTTTTCTTTATTAACCTTTAATTTTCTCGATGAAAACTACTTTTAAATAGTCTCCCTCTTTAAACTGATCAATTGTACGGAAATCTTCTGGTAAAGAATGTTCTTCTAATATTTTATATTTGCCATTCATTTCTTTAAATGCTGTATCGATAAAACCTTTAAACTTTTTCATATCGAACGCGCTACAATTTGTAGAAGCAACGATAATACCGTTATTTTCTGTAATCGCGATTGTTTCTTTTAATAAGTTTTTATAGTCTTTCGCTGCGCTAAATGTATATTTTTTAGAGCGTGCAAAACTTGGAGGATCAAGTACCACCATATCAAATTTCATCTTTTTCTTAGCTGCATATTTGAAATATAGAAATACATCTTCTACAATAATGTCTTGTGCTTCGTAATCAATTTCATTTACACTGAACTGCTCAATCGTTTTACTTAAACTACGATTGGCAAGGTCAACACTTGTTGTTTTACTTGCGCCGCCAAGTGCTGCAAATACAGAGAACGCTCCTGTATAAGAGAACATATTTAAAACAGTTCTTCCTTGTGCATATTTATCACGAATTTGTTTTCGAACGTTACGCTGATCTAAAAATACACCAACCATCGCCCCGTCATTTAAATATACAGCAAAGTTTACACCGTTTTCTTTTACGATAAGTGGGAACTCACCGCGCTCTCCTGCTACAAAATCATCATCTTCAATGTATTTCCCTTTCGTATCAAAACGCTTTTTCTCATAGATACCTTTAAAGTTCGCTACTTTTTGAAGTGCTTCTACGATTTCATCGCGGAAAGTATAAATCCCTTCACTATACCAACTTATTACGTAATAACCGTCATAATAATCGATGATTAAACCACCAAGGCCATCACCTTCACCATTTAGGACACGAAAAGCTGTTGTATCATTTGATTTATAAAAATGTTTTCGTTTATGTAAAGCAGATTTGATTTTACTTTCAAAGAAAGGTTGATTAATTTGCTCTTTCTCTTTTCTTGTTAAAATCCATCCATATCCTTTATTTTGTCTTCCATAATAGCCTTTTCCGATGAATTGGTTCTTCTCATCTACTACTTTGATGATTGTCCCTTCTTCACGTACATCATTTAAATTTTGAATAGCATCTTTTAAAATAAGTGGATATCCACTTTTAATTTCTTTTATAAATTTCGGTTTTATTTTTATAGTTACTTCAGATCGCATGTAATGTCTTCCTTTCCATTTGAATGCTTTCTAATTAGTAGGAAGCATATAAAAAAACAAGGCTAAAAAACAGCCTCGTTTCACTATACCATATTATTGCTTTGCTAGTACAACTAGCTCATTCTCTCCCTTAACCGCCACATATTTACTACATTTTGAAACGGGAATCTTACTGTCCAAAATAATAAAAAAACTTATTTATTTCACATTTACCATTGACAATGATAATGATTTTCATTATCATTTAATGTATATGAGTTCTCGAAAATAAAGGCTACATTTATAGGAGGAATAAAACATGATTATTGTTACAAACACAGCTAAAATTACAAAGGGAAATGGACATAAATTAATTGAGCGTTTTAATAAAGTAGGTCAAGTCGAAACGATGCCAGGCTTTTTAGGATTAGAAGTTCTTTTAACGCAAAATACAGTTGATTATGATGAAGTAACAATTAGCACACGCTGGAATGCAAAAGAAGATTTCCAGGGTTGGACGAAGAGCTCAGCATTTAAAGATGCTCACTCACATCAAGGCGGAATGCCAGAATATATTCTTGATAATAAAATCACTTACTACAATGTTGAAGTTGTACGTATGCCAATGGCTGCAGCACAGTAAACATATTTCTTTTTTAAAGTATAGAATATGAGAAGCGTTACCACTTCTCATATTCTATACTTTTTTTACTGTCTCTTTACTAGTTTCGCATGCACGACTAACCTTCCTGCTTCCGGATCAAGTGCATAGTCACACGTCGAAAGTGTTACGATTTGATCACTTGCTGTCAATTTTGTATCCGTTTTGTACAGCGATTTTTCTTGAATTTTCTCCAAAAATGATGTGTATTCCGTATCGTTGCTAAAATCCGTTTCAATGTAATAAAAATCAGTTGTTGTTGTATACACCGAGAACACTTCAAGATCATATCCTTCAAATAATGTATCGTAATATAATTTACGATGCGACATGAAGAACTCTTCATCTAACATTTTCTTTAAACTTCCAAACATAGAACCATCTTTCATACGGTGACCATATAAAATAGTATTTTGATTTTGAGATTTCACATCATTACGATAGTCCATAAAAATGCTGCCTGCTCTCATATCTTCACCTTTATAATTACGAAATAAATAGTAATCATTGTCTTTCGCCTGAACGATTGGATAATTAATTTGTGTATCGTCCATTGTAATCCATCCAACTATTTCTTGGTTAATTTGCTGCAGAGCTTTGAACTGTTTACGTACTTCCCCATCTTGTGATTGCTCTTCCATCGGACTCTTTTCATAAATGTTTTGTGCTTCGGCCATTACTTTACGATTTTCATAGTAATCCATGAAAATATCACCTAATTCATATACTGAATAGAAAAAGGTACCTAAAAAAACAACTGTAAGTATTCGTTGAAAAAAAGAATTCTTCTTCCGTTCTTTTTTACTACTCAAATTATCACCTCAAAACGGATTGTTCGTATATTTAAATACCCATTGGGACCATATACAACCCTGTATCTTCATCTTGCTTTACAACGACATCTACACCGTATATCGTCTTTATCATACTTTCTGTCACAACATCATTTGGCTTACCTTTCGTAACAATTTCGCCGTCTTTCATAACGATGATATGATCACTATAGCGAATCGCCTGATTGATATCATGTAATACCATAACAATCGTCAATCCATGTACTTCATTTAGCTCTTTTACTAGCTCTAATATTTCAAGTTGATAATAAATATCTAAATAGGTTGTCGGTTCATCTAAAAAGAGCATTGGTGTTTTCTGAGCTAACGTCATGGCAATCCAAACTCGTTGTCTTTCTCCACCAGATAAAGCGTGAATCTCTTTATCACGTTTACTTAGCAAATTTGTACATGCTAAAGCCCTTTCGATTGCTTCTCTATCTTCATCAGTTTGCGAGGAAAAAATATTTTTATGAGGCATACGACCATAACTTGTTAATTTCTCTACCGTCATGTCTGCCGGTGCTTCATTTTGTTGATGGACAACGGCTAACTTTCTAGCAAACTCTTTCGGTTTATATTGACTTATCGCCTTCCCATCGAGTATTATCTCTCCGCTACGAGGGTCGTGATTTCTTGACATCACGCCAAGTAATGTCGATTTCCCGCAACCGTTTGGACCAATAATTGTTGTAATTTTACCAATTTCTATTTCACTACTAACCGACTTTAATCGATCCGTTACATTATCATACGAAAAGGTTACATTTTTAATTTCCATGAACTTTATCACTCTTTCTAAGCAAGAATATTAAGAATGGGCCACCAATCACTGCCATAATCGTCGCTGCTGGAATTTCGTTAGGTGGCACAATTAACCTTCCAATCGTATCCGCCGTCAAAATTAATAACGCTCCTGCAAGAGCAGAAAATGGAATTAATACTTTATGATCCGAACCGACTAGTTGTCTTGAAATGTGCGGAACGAGTAATCCTACGAAAGCAATAACACCTGCAATTGCTGTTGATACTGCTGCTAAAAGTACTGCAATAGCAGAAATAATAAGACGAACTCTCGTCACGTGCAAACCTAAGTTTTTCGCAGTCTTATCTTGTAGCGATAATAAGTTACACCAAGCTCCTACAAACAGAGCAAGAATAAGACCAATTGTTCCATATGTAACCATTATTTCTACATCGCCCCACGTCTTCATCGTTATGTTAGAAGTCGTCGTTTGCTTAATACTCTTAATGAAGTATCCGCAAATCGTAATGAACGATTCATTTAATCCAGTGAACATTGCATTAATAGCTATACCAACTAAAATAATGCGAAGCGGACTTAACCCTGACTTCCATGAAAATGCATAAACGAGATAACATGCAAACGCACCACCTAAAAAGGCGAATACTGGTGTCCAGAAAAAGAATTGCGGGAATAGCGTAATAATAACAAGTGTCATAAAACTTGCTCCAGAAGATATCCCGATTACCCCAGCATCAGCAAGTGGATTTTTCATAACAGCTTGAAAAAGCACACCTGAAACGGCCAGAGCTGCTCCAGTAAATAGTGCAATAATAATACGTGGGAAACGTAAATCTTTAATCACTTCAACATCTTCATTCCCCCCTGTAAATATCCCTTGCACAAGCTCAACAATACCTATTTCTAAACTCCCTTTCATCGCTGACAATGATGTCATAACAATAAGCAATGCAGTAACAATGAGGAAACTCCAAGTTTTTTTATTCATTCCACTCTTCCTTTATATTAAAATGCATCACGGATACATCATTTTTTTCAATTCATCTAACGCTTCAATTGCTGCTAAATTACCTGTCGTCCCAAATAAGCGCTCTTCTAAATCGTAAACACGGCTATTTTTAACTGCAGCGAAATGTTTCCAAATATCATTTGTTTTAAATTCTTTATCAAACATTTTCACAACTTCATCAGGCATACCATGAGCTGCTCGTAAAATAATATCTGGATCAGCTTTTTTTAAATACTCTGTATTAGAAGCTAAATACTCTACTTGTTCACCTTGCACAATATTTTTACCACCTAGTTGTTTCACTAAATCTCCAATATAAGAATGCTCTGTTGCTACTAAATAACTCCCTGGTACACCTAATAAAATAAGCACTGTCGGTTCTTTCTTTCCCTTTACTGCTTTTTTAATTTCTGCAACCTTGTTATCTAACTTCGTTACAACTGCTTCAGCCTGCTTTTCACGTCCATATTGCTTACCTAAATCGCTAATGGAATTTTGCATATTTTTCAAGCTTGTTAAATCTAAAAAGTTTGCTTTCGTGCCCACACCATCAAAAAATGGCTTTAATTCATATTCAAGTGTTGTCACGGATAATACTTCTGACGGCTTTAATGATTTTACCTTTTCCATATCAGGACTCATCGGATTCCCGACTTCAGGTAAACCTTTATATCTCTTTGGTAAATCTTTCGTACTTGTTGGAACACCAACTAAATCTACTTCTAACGCATCCATAATTTCAGTAACAGCAACTGTCGTTGCAACAATTCTCTCTTTACTCTCACTCTTTACCTGTTTTGCTTCTTCTTTTTTGGGCGCCGAGCATCCAGCTATACTCACTAATAGAATGATAGCCATTAGTACACTAGCAATTTTCTTCACTCTCAATCACCACTCCTTTCCAAACAATATGAAACAAGTCTTGATGCATGCGAACATGCATCAAGACTCCAAAAATTACAATCTTCCTGCTCTATATTTACGAACTAGTAAAGCAAGTGACCCAAGCAATAGCACCATGTATAAACCTAGTTGTGCTGTATCTGCCGTTTTTGAGTTTTTCTCTTTTTTCGAATCATTTTTTTGATCTTCTTTTTTCTTCTTATCATCTGCATTTCGGTTAAAATCAGGATTATCTACTTTTTTTACATTATCTACTTTCGGTGTAATCACTGGATTGTTCGGATCATTTTTCGGATCTTTTTTTGGATCCTCTTTAATCGTTCCTAGCGCACCAATATTGTTTGTATCAAATTGAATTTGTACATCGTAGAAATGGTGGTAGTTCATCTCATCGATGTCTACCTTTACTTTTGCGTTTAATTTTTTAAATAAGTCGTCTACTTCAAATTGCACTACTCGCGTATTTGCATTTTTATCTTCGCTTACTACTTTCGCATCAGCAAATAGCTCATTGTTTTCCGTTTGGAATTTCGTAATCCATGCACTATTTTTCAGCGTCATCTCAATGTACTTTTTACCATCTTTAACGATTAATTTTGCTGGGTTTACAGTGTAGTCATGCATCTTTGAAAGTTCTTCTGTTTTGTCTTTTAACACTTTAAATGTAATATCATATTGACCATCTACTAAATTTTTCGGATCTACTATTACTTTCGGTTTATCATTTCCATCTTTGTTTTCATTTTCACCTTGGTTATCGTTTCCTCCCTGGTTGTCGTTTCCACCTTGGTTATCGTTTCCGCCTTGGTTATCATTTCCACCTTGGTTCCCTAAAGCTTTGATACTATCTTGATCAAATACAAATTGAACATCGTAGAGATGGTGATAATTCATTGAATCAATATCTACTTTTACTTTTGCATTTAATTTTTTAGATAAATCGTTTACTTCTACTTCTACTACTCTTGTATTTTGCTCTTTATTTTCACTTAATACTTTTGCATTAACGAACGAGCCATTCTTCTCAAAATCAAACTTTGTAATCCATGTACTATTTGTTAATGTAAACGATACATATTTCTTACCATCTTTTACTTTCAATACACCTGGGCTTTTTGTGTATGTATTCATCATTGATATTTCATCTGTTTGATCTTTTAATACTTTAAAGCCAATGCTGTATTCACCATCTTTAAGGGCTTTTGGATCAATGGTTGTGTTGTTACCTTGGTTATTGTTCCCGCCTTGGTTGTTGTTTCCGCCTTGGTTGTTGCTTCCGCCTTGGTTATCGTTTCCACCTTGGTTGTTGTTTCCGCCTTGGTTATCGTTTCCGCCTTGGTTATCGTTTCCGCCTTGGTTATCGTTTCCGCCTTGGTTGTTGTTTCCGCCTTGGTTATCGTTTCCACCTTGGTTGTCTAACGGTTTAATGCTACCTTTATCAAATGCAAATTGAATGTCATAGAAATGGTGATAATTCATTGAATCGATATCTACTTTTACTTTTGCATTTAATTTTTTCGATAAATCTGCTACTTCCACTTCCACTACACGTGTATCAGCTTTCGTATCTTCACTTAATACATTCGCATCAACAAACGAACCATTTTTATCAAATTCAAACTTTGTAATCCAAGCGCTATTCGTTAACGTAAATGATACATACTTCTTACCATCTTTTACTTTTAACACACCTGGACTTTTTGTATATGTGTTCATCATTGATATTTCATCTGTTTGATCTTTTAATGTTTTAAAATTGATGCTGTATTCGCCGTCTTTCATTGTGTCAGCATCTGGCTTTTCTACTTCCGGTTTCTCTACTTCTGGTTTCTCTACTTCTGGTTTCTCTACTTCTGGTTTCTCTTCGTTTTTAATTTGTTCAAGTTTATCTTGTTCAAATAAAAGTTGCACATCATGTGTTTGCTTATAGTTTCTTGATGCCATTTCGATAAATACTTTTGTATTTAGTTTTTTAGATAAATCGTTTACTTCAAACTCTACTACTCTTGTATCTTTTTCTTTATCTTCACTCACTACTTTTGCATCGATAAATGCACCATCTTTTTCCGTTTGGAAATTTTTAATTAATGAGCTACTTTTTAGTGTTACAATTGCTTTTTTCTTACCATTTTCTACTTTTAATACTCCTGGATTTACCATGTAAGTATTCATCTTAGATTCTTCATCTGTTTGATCTTTTAACACTTTAAATGGAATGCTGTACTCTCCATCTTTAATTGTGTTAGAATTTGGTTGTTGATCTGGGTCAGGCTTTTGGTCGGGCTTCTGACTCGGATCCGGATTTTCATTTGGATCTGGCTTATTAGCTGGGTCCTCTTTTTCATTTGGTTGTTCTACATGAACCGGTGTAATACTATTTTGATCAAATGCAATACGAACATCATAATCATGATGATAATTTAAAAAGTCAATGTCTACTTTTACTTTCGCATTTAATACCTTCTCTACATCGTCCACTTCAAATTCTACGACTCTTGTATCTTTTTCTTTATCTTCATTAATTACATTTGTCGCAACAAACTGACCACTTTTTTCCGTTTCAAACTTTGTAATCCATGAACTATGTTCTAACGTAAAGGATACTTTCTTTTTCCCATTCTTTACTTTTAAAGTTCCTGGACTTACAGAGTATTGATTCATCATGGATTCTTCATCTGATGTGTCTTTAAGAACCTTGAAACCGATTGAATATTCACCGTCAGCTAGTTGACTAGCAGCTTGAACCGCAAGGGGTTGTAATGTTGATACGAATGTAAATACCATTAAAAACATCGCAGCAACAATTTTAAGATATTTATTCAATGGAGTACCTCTCCTTTATTTAGTTTTGACGTACTTTACGAATTAAGAAAACACCTGAAATAAGAAGTAATGCTGCAAATAATCCGATACGTGCTTCATCACTTGTTTTTGGGTTATCTGTTTTTTCAGCTTTCCCACTTTCATTTGTTCCTTTATTTACATCTTTGTTTGTTTCTTTGCTCTCTTCTTTCTTCACTTCTTCTTTTACTTGTGTATTTTTTTGAGTTTGATCTTCATTTTTTGTTGCAGCAGTTTCCTTATTCTCTCCACCTACTGCTTTTACATTTGCATCAAACGCAAAGCGAATTGTGTAGTTATGGTCATAATTTACGTTCGGTACAACAACATGAATTTTTACAGCTGCTGGTTTAGATAGGTCGTCAATTTTAAACTCTACAGTTCTTTTATCTGCAGATTCATCTTTACTAACAACTTTTGCATCAACAAAGTTTCCATTCTCTGGTGCTTTAAATTCTGTAATCCAAGCACTATGATTCATAGGAATTTGTACTCTCATCTCACCATTTTTTACAATTAACTTAGCTGGTTTTTCAAAATAATCATTTGCCATTGAAGCTGAATCATTTTCTGCTTTTTGTATGACATAGTTAATATCGTAAGTACCGTCAGCTACATTTGCCGAAGCTTGTCCACATGGCACTACGAAAAAAGCTAGCATACATACGAATGTCATAATAAAAGCGGGTAATACCGAAAACTTTCTCATTTACCTTACTGCCTCCTTGTTTTTCTTTTTTGAAAATGATAATTATTCTCAATATATAAGAAAAAAATAATCTTTCCATCTCTATTTTATAACGAGTAACAATATGTAGTTAGAAATGCATTGATTATCATTCTCATTGATAGACAAAAAAATAATCCCATCAATTTTTTCTATAAGAATAAACATAAAACTCTTTCATCATTTTATTGATTATCATTCTCAACGAAGTTCAAAAAAAATAAACCGCCTAATTCTATCGTTCTATCACCTCTTCTTACAAAAATGATATAGTCATAGAAAACCTCTTCCCTTCCAATATTTCCACAACTAATTCAATCTTAGCCTACTGGTAAATTTTTTGTCAACTGTATTACGTATAAAATTTTTAATATCTAAATTCTTCTATATATAATTTTTCTACAAAAAAAGAGACTTTCTTTTAAAGAAAGCCTCTTTCCCTTATTTTTCTACAGCAATTTCTTGCTTTTGAAATAAAGAAACTACATATCCAATTGCAATTCCAATGATACCCGGAACTAGCCAACCAATCCCTACACTATATAATGGAATTTTATCTAAAATAGGAGCAAGGGCCGCTACTTGAAGATTTGCATTATGCAATCCATCAAAGAAGCTAATTGCAAATGCGCCTACAATACCGCCTACATACATAGCTAATGGAAGACGAATATAGTTTTCAACAAGTGATAATACGATCAGTACGATACCAATTGGGTAAATTGCAATTAAAATCGGCAATGCTAATGCGTTTAACTGAGTTAAACCAAGATTTGCTACCATAAATGCTAATACAGAGAAAATGAAAACGATTTTTTGATAAGAAAGCTTTGGTAATAACGAAGAAAAATATTCTCCACAAGCTGCAACAATACCTACAGAAGTTGTTAAACATGCTGCTGTAATTGCGATCCCTAATAATAAAGTTCCGTAACTACCAAATAAATGATTCACTACGTTTGTTAAAATAATTCCTCCGTTTGCCCCCATTCCGAGTGAAACACTAGAAGCTCCAAGGTAAGCAAGCGCTAAATAAACTAGTAGTAAACCAAGTGCTGCAATAAATCCTGCAAAGATTGTTACTTTCGCAATACTGTTCTTATTTGTAATACCTTTTGCTTTTAAAGCATTAATGACAACATTTCCGAAAACAAGTGCTGCAAGTCCATCTAAAGTTAAATATCCATCAATAAAACCTTTAAAGAGTGGAGCACTATATGCTTCTGTCGGTGCACCAAACTCTCCCATTGGCGTCATAATTGCTTTCGCTACAATAATTGCAATAACAGCTAATAAAATTGGAGTTAACACTTTACCAATGCGCCCCACTAATTTCGATGGGTTTAAAGCTAAATAGAAAGTTACTGCAAAGAAAATAAATGTAAAGATAACAAGTGGATAGGATTGACCAGCTATCTCACTTGGTAAAAACGGTGCAACACTCATCTCATAAGCAACTGTTCCTGTACGCGGAACACTTACAAATACGCCTAAACATAAATATATTGCAGTGATAAAAACTAGTGCGAATACAGGGTGTACACGTCCCGCTAGCTCATTAATATCTCCCTTTAGAGCTATAACAATTACCCCTAATAAAGGTAATCCAACACCTGTTACGATAAAGCCAAATAACGCGATCCATACATCAGTTCCAGCACCTTGCCCTAACGCCGGCGGGAAAATCATATTACCTGCACCAAAGAATAGTGCAAACAACATTAAACTTATTGCAAACATCTCGGAAAACTTTAAAGATGATTTCATTTCTACTAACCTCCTAATTATTTGATTTACAAAATATTCTGAATTAAAATCCGTCACATATCCTCTTTCAAGCATACTTCCCCGTAAAAGAACGCAAAAAACACCCGTCCCTAACAAAGGGACGAGTGTTGAAATCGTGGTTCCACCCTTATTCTAATAAAATGAATTTATAACGAAATAAGCTCATTTTATAGCTCGTGTAAATTGATAACGGTTTTATCCGCCAAGAATTACAATGCATCATGCATGCAGTTCACTCTTGAAGTTTAGAGGTGGTAAGATTGTCTTTTCGTATTAGGAAGCTCACAGCCTAAGGCTTCCCTCTCTGAGAATCGTAGAAAACAACTCATGTCCTCATCATTACTTTTATAAAATATCTTGTCGAAACTTGTTGTTTTTTATTATATGGGCTATTTTTTAAAAAATCAATAGTTTTATTTTTTCTGACAAAAAAATATAGGGAGAAAATTTTTCCTCCCTATAACTGCCCTATTAAAATTTCTAACTCTTCAGCTGTAACGCTCCGCCACTTTCCTACTTCAAGCTCATTTAATTCTATATTCATAATGCGCACTCGCTTTAGCTTTGTTACAGTAACCCCGAAAGCACGGCTCATTCTACGAATTTGTCTGTTCATTCCTTGTGTTAAAACGATGCGAAATGTAGATTGGCCGACTCTCGTCACTTTGCATGGCTTCGTCATTCCATCTTTAATCTTTACACCGCTGGACATCTCATCAATAAACCAATCTGTAAAAGGTTTATCCACCGTCACAACATATTCTTTCTCGTGCTCATGATCTCCGTGTAAAATTTGATTCGCAATAGCGCCATCATTCGTTAATAAAATGAGCCCTTCCGATGCTTTATCTAATCGTCCAACGGGAAAGATCCGCTCTGGATAATTAATATAATCAATAATATTACCTTCAATATGATCGGCTGCTGTACAAGTGATTCCGACCGGCTTATGAAAGGCGATATACACCTTTTCTTTCTCTTCTTTTGCAATAACCTGTCCATCAATCGTTACAACATCACCATCGCTCACGAGTGCACCGTGCGTACAAATTTCACCGTTAATAGCCACGCGTCCGGTTTTAATAAGACGGTCTGTTTCGCGTCTTGAGCAAGATTTTGCTTCGCTTATGTATTGGTTGATTTTCATAGCTTATTCCTTTTCATATATATTAAAAGCGTCAATCTATGGCAATATCATTATGCCACGATTGACGCTCTTTTACTTCGCAAAAACAACTAAATAAATAACCCCAATCACCAGAAATATTCCGCAACAAGCTAACAATACTTTTGCAAGTTTGTCCATAAACATATAATGGTTTCCCCTTTTGTTTGGTTGTTTGCTATTTTAATTCGACAACTGTTACGCCTAGGCCTCCCTCGCCCATGTCACCGTAGCGGTAGTTTTTCACGCCGCGATGCTTCTTCAAGTAATCTTGTACACCTTGGCGAAGTGCTCCTGTTCCTTTACCGTGAATGATTGATACACGAGGATAACTTGCAAGCTGTGCATCGTCTAAATATTTTTCAACGCGCATCATTGCATCTTCATAACGTTCACCGCGAAGGTCAAGTTCTAATGAAACGTGATAATCTCTACCCTTCACACTTGCGACTGCTTTTTTCTCAGTTTGCTTCGGTGTATTAATGTATTCCATATTGGATTCTTTCACTTTCATCTTCAGAATACCAATTTGTACGCTCCACTCTGTATCACTTACTTTTTCAAGTAGTTGACCTTTTTGACCGAACGTTAACACTTTTACTTCATCGCCTGCTCGTAATTGTTGTTTCGGCGCAGTGTTTTTCACGTTTACTTTTTGTTTCTTCACAAGCTCTGGCGCGGCACCTTCTAGACGGCTCTTCGCTTCAATAAGCTCATGGTCTTTCACGTTTACAAGCTGTGCTTTACGCAATTGACGAAGTTCTTGAATAATGCCTTCTGCTTCTTTCTTTGCAGCTTCGACTTTTTCTTCCCCTTCTTTTTGCACTTTTAATAATTTTTCATCGCGCTCATCGTTAAATTCAATAATTTGTCGCTGTAATTCGCGATGAAGTTTTTCAGATTGCTTACGAAGCGCTTCTGCTTCGTTCCAGTCACGCTCTGCGTTCTTTTGACTTTCTTCTAACTTCGCAATCATATTTTCAATTTTGTTTGTATCTGTACTAATGTGGTTACGTGCTTGATCGATAACTCGATCAGATAATCCAAGGCGTTTCGAAATTTCAAAGGCATTACTACGTCCTGGTACACCGATTAATAATTTATACGTTGGGCTTAATGTATTCACATCAAACTCAACACTCGCATTAATAACTTGCTCACGGTTATATCCGTATGCTTTTAATTCTGGATAATGCGTCGTTGCAACAACGCGAGCACCGCGGTTACATACTTCATCCAAAATTGAAATCGCTAGTGCAGCCCCTTCTTGTGGATCTGTTCCAGCACCTAATTCATCGAATAAAACTAAGCTTTCAAAATCAGCTTTTTCTAAAATATCTACAATGTTCACCATATGTGAGGAGAACGTACTTAAACTTTGTTCAATCGATTGCTCATCACCGATATCAGCAAAGATATTTTTAAATACACAAATCTCTGACTCGTCCATTACTGGAATGTGAAGACCAGATTGCGCCATTAATACACAAATACCAACGGTTTTCAGCGTAACTGTTTTACCACCTGTATTCGGTCCTGTAATAACAATTGTTGTGAAGTCTTTACCGAGCATAATATTATTTGGCACGATAATTTCCGGATCAATAAGCGGATGACGTGCTTGTCTTAAATCCATGTAGCGCTCGTTATTTACAATTGGCTTCGTTGCTTTAATTCGCTTCGCATAAAAAGCTTTCGCAAATATGAAGTCAAGATTAGCAACTACTTCTACGTTAGATAAAACGATATCCGCTTCTACTGCTACTTCTTCTGTTAACATCAATAAGATGCGTTCGATTTCTTGTTTTTCTTTCACACGTGCTTCTTGAAGCGCATTATTTAATTCTACGATTACTTGCGGCTCAATAAATAACGTTTGTCCAGAAGCTGATTGATCGTGAACAATACCGCCATATACGCCGCGGTATTCTTGTTTTACTGGGATTACGTAACGTTCGTTACGAATCGTTACAATCGCGTCAGACAGCATCTTTTGCGCGTTTGAAGAACGCGTCATGTTTTCTAACTTTTCACGAATACGGCTTTCCGCAGTACGGATTTGAGTACGAATACCACGCAGTTTATCACTTGCGCTATCGACTACTTCACCACCATCACCGATGCAATTTGTAATTTTCTTTTCTAAATCATATAAAGATACAATTTGAGCGACATGAGTTTCTAAAATTGGAAGCTCGACACCATTATCAACCATATCTTCAATGAAACGTTTCATATTACGACTACCATACATCGTATTTGCGATATCAAGCAGTTCATTTGGGCTTAACATACTTCCAATCTTTGCACGTTTTACATTTGAGCGAATATCTGTAATACCACCTAATGGTGCACTACCTTTCAGACGAATGACTTTCACAGCTTCATCCGTCGTATCTTGCAGTTCTACAATTTCTTCAAAATCTGTGCTTGGTACTAAATTCTTCACTTTGTCACGGCCAAGTGAAGAGGCTGTATGTTCAAGTAATTGTTCTTTTACTTTATTGTATTCTAATACACGCAACGTTCTTTCTAACATGTTGCAGGTCCCCCTTGTGTTACTTATTACGTTTAATATAGTCTAATAAACGTTCAATATCCCATGTGTTAATTACGTTATCTTTTTGAATCCAACCTTTACGTGCTGCTGCTACACCTGTTTCCATATCTTCTAACATTTCAAGTGTATGAGCATCCGTATTAATCGCCACTTTTACACCAGCATCTTGTGCTTGTTTTAATAATTTTGCGCTTAAATCTAGACGGTTTGGATTTGCATTTAATTCTAAAACTGTATTTGTTTCTTTTGCGAGCTTGATTAATAAATCTGTATCTACATCGTAACCCTCGCGGCGCCCAAGAAGACGACCTGTCGGATGGGCAATCATTGTGACATGCTTATTCTCCAGCGCAGTGCGAAGACGTTTCATAATCGTTTCACGGTCTTGTGAGAAGCTAGAGTGAATCGCCCCAATGACATAATCTAATCCTGCTAATACTTCATCATCAAAATCAAGTGTCGCATCTGGTAAAATGTCCATTTCAATTCCGCGTAAAATTGTAATGTCTGGATACTTTTCATTCATACGCTCAATTTCTTTCGCTTGCTCGCGAAGACGCTCTTTCGTTAAACCATTCGCTACTTTCAAGTATTGTGAGTGGTCCGTAATCGCCATAAACTTATATCCACGAGCGCGGCATGCTTGTACCATTTCTTCAATTGAAAAGGCACCGTCACTCCATGTTGTATGCATATGTAAATCACCTTGTATATCAGAGAACTGAATTAAGTTTGGATACTCTTTAATTAATTCAATTTCTTTTCCATCTTCACGTACTTCTGGCGGAATAAACGGAAGACCGAAATGAGCAAAGAACTCCTCTTCTGTTTCAAATGTCTTTACTTCGCCTGTTTCTAAGTTTTCCACACCGTACTCACTAATTTTCTCGCCTCTATCTTTCGCGATTTGGCGCATTTTTACGTTATGGTCTTTTGATCCCGTGAAATGGTGAAGAGTTGTAATAAACTCTTCTGGTTTTACTAAGCGGAAGTCAATTGAAATATCATATTCATATTGAAGACGAACAGATACTTTCGTATCTCCACTTGCAATCACTTCAATCATATTATCGAATTGTAATAAATGTTCGCGTACTACTGCTGGCTCCGTCGTTGCAATAATGAAATCTAAATCTTTTACTGTCTCACGAACACGGCGTAAACTACCAGCGCGAGAGAAACGAATTATTTCAGCAACATTCGACAATTTCTCCTCTATTTCCCCGGCAATAGGCAATACCATTGCGATTGGTAAACGCTCTGGACGAGATCCTACTTGATCGATTGCTTCTAATATTTTCTCTTCTGTCTTCTTACCGAAACCTGCTAAAGCTTGTACTTTATTTTCCTCACAAACCGCTTTTAGCGATTCCATATCAACAACACCAAGTTCTTTATATAACTTAGCTACCTTTTTACCACCAAGGCCTGGCAATTTTAATAGCGGTAATAAGCTACTTGGCACTTCTTGTTCAAGCTCTTGTAACACTTCAGATGTTCCCGATTCTATATATTCTTGAATAACTGCTGCTGTTCCTTTTCCAATGCCCGGAATCTTCGTGAAATCTTCAATCTCAGAAAGACTACGATCATCACTTTCTAGTGCTGCTGCCGCTTTACGAAATGCAGATATTTTAAATGGATTCGCGCCCTTTAGTTCCATAAACAGGCCGATTGTCTCTAATAATTTAATAACTTGTTTTTTATTTACTTTCATCATTGCCCCGCCTTTCTTTCATAGAAAAAAACTCCTCTTTCCGAAAAAAGAGAAGTTATACTTTGCTACCTGTCTGCCATAGTTCCTTCACCTTTTCAGAGAGAATCGGTGTATCGTCTACAATTATTTTGCTAATTGATGATTTTTGTAATGGTGTTTGTATTTGTTCAATTGGAAGGATGTTTCCAACGATAATTAAAACAAACAAAATAATATATACTTCTAAAAATCCGAGGATTGCCCCCGCAAACGCATTGACTTGCTTTAAAACCGGTATTTCTGCAAACATATTTAACAAATTACCAAGTAATGAAAGTGCAATTTTTGTAATAATAAACAATATGATAAACGCAAGTGCTTGATAAAATACTGTCTCAATATTATTTGCATCAATCCATTCTGGAACAGATACGTTTTTATCAAATGGATACGGAATAAATTTCGCAAGTGCTGGCGCTAAATCTTTACAGTACCAGTATGCAACAAGGTATGCGATAATAAAGCTTGTTAACTTTACAAGTTGCAGAATAAACCCTCTGCGTAAGCCGAGGAAAAATCCCATAACAAGCAGTAAAATGATAATAATATCAATCATGTTATTCCATTCCTTTTTTTGTCATACTTTCTTTCAATCTCTCATGTTCTTCTTTTAATTTTATGTAATCGTGTATGACGTTTACCGCCGTCAATACCGCTAGTCTACTCGTGTCAAGCGAAGGATTCTTGGCATTGAGTTCGCGCATTTTATCATCCACAATCGCTGCTACCATGCGGATATGACTTGTACTTTCATCGCCAACAACTGAATATTGTTGACCATAGATTTCTACATTAATTCGACTTTTCTTTCCCTTTTGTTGTGACAACTCACCGGCCTCCAATCACGTACAGAATCCTAAAGTTTATAATACCATGAACCATCATATTATGGAAACAGAAAGAACAATCCGATATGATAAAAATAACAATATAAAAAAAGGGGCGACCACTATGTCAAATTCTATCGTAATTCAAACAAATTCTACAGTAATTGAAGACATGAAACAACAATATAAACAATCGCTTAGCCCGAAAATTCCACAAGGCGGAATCTTCATGGCAAAGGTGCCATCTTGCACAATTACAGCGTATAAATCTGGAAAAGTAATGTTCCAAGGTGGACGCGCTGAAGCAGAAGCTTCTCGTTGGCAAACTGTCTCTCAAACACCGAAAACAACTGTAAAAAAATCTGTCGATTCACACCGTTATGCACCGCCCGCTTCCATCAGTACAATGTCTATCGTAGGATCAGATGAAGTTGGTACTGGTGATTTCTTCGGACCGATGACAGTAGTTGCTGTATATGTGGATGCGAAGCAAATTCCACTTTTAAAAGAACTTGGTGTAAAAGACTCTAAAAACTTAAATGACGATCAAATTACTGCCATTGCAAAACAACTTCTACACGTTGTTCCTTACAGCTCTCTTGTCCTTCATAATGAAAAATATAACGAGCTATTTGATAAAGGAAACAACCAAGGTAAGTTAAAAGCTTTACTACATAATAAAGCCATTACAAACTTATTAGCCAAAATTGCACCTACAAAACCTGAAGGCGTCTTAATCGACCAATTCACACAACCTGATACATACTACAAATATTTAGCAAAACAAAAGCAGGTACAGCGTGAAAATGTTTACTTCGCAACAAAAGGTGAAAGCGTCCATTTAGCAGTAGCCGCAGCTTCTATTTTAGCTCGTTACTCATTCGTAAAACAGTTTAACGAACTAAGCAAAAAAGCTGGTATGCCACTTCCAAAAGGTGCCGGTAAACAAGTTGATATCGCCGCTGCTAAATTAATTCAAAAGCTTGGTAAAGAACGATTACCCGAGTTTGTGAAAATGCATTTCGCTAATAAGGAGAAGGCGTTTCGCTTATTAAAATAGTATCGACAAAAACAGGAGCCTACAAACTCCTGTTTTTTTGTTTCAACCTACTATTGTCCTTGTAATTTTGTTGCAATTATAATATACAGATTATTCTAACACGGGAGGAGATTCCCATTGCTACTTCTACAAATGATTCTAAATATCTTACTAGGCGATCCACACGAAAGACAGTTCGAAATTAGAGAAAACATTCAGCTACTAAGTGAACAACCAGCGTTCAACGATTTAATAGAACGATATGGTCGATCTTTCTTATTAAACTTTCGGATTCGAAGATTTATCGGGAAACACGATGCCCGCTTGTTAATACATAATCCAGCAAAACTACAACACTTCTGTGAGGAACTTGAGTTTATGATTAGAAGAAAAAGATTGTTTACATAAGGAGGGAATTCATATGAACGCTGTAAAAGTTAAAAAGTTATTATATGTTTTCGTACACCTCGTGGGCCCACTTTCTTACCTTACCATTTCTACCATTTGGGGAGTTTTTTTCACTACTAAATCCACATTCGAAAATATATCTGATAATCTTGGTGTGATGGCCATCTATTACGTGCTCATGAGCTTACTATGGTTTTTCTATTTAGATCGATTAGACAAAGATGTAGATAACATTACAAAAGAGATTAATGATAATAAGATGTAATTCATAAAAAAAGGAGAGTCGCCAAGACTCTCCTTTTTTATGTTAGCTTCGTTTCTGCTTCTTATTTGATGAAGATACTTTATGAGAACCTGTTTCATGTGTCGTCGTTCCTTGTCCTTCTACTTCTGGAGAACCTAGGCTTGATCTTGAATGATCTTTTTTCACTTTTCCACTCATTTATATTCACCCCTTCGCATTACTTTTTGCTACGAGGTAATAAACTATTCAATATAAAAAGCGAGAGGAAATCCTCTCGCTTTTTTATATTTTAGAATTCAGAAGAACCTGGAGTTCTTGGGAATGGAATTACGTCACGGATGTTAGCCATGCCAGTGATGTACATTAGGAAGCGCTCGAAACCTAGACCGAATCCAGCGTGTTTTGTACCGCCGTATTTTCTAAGTTCTAAGTACCACCAATAATCCTCTTCGTTCATGCCTAGTTCTTTAATTCTGTCTACTAAAACGTCCATTCTTTCTTCACGTTGACTTCCGCCGATTAATTCGCCGATGCCAGGAACTAGAAGGTCAGTAGCAGCTACTGTTTTACCATCTTCGTTCATACGCATGTAGAATGCCTTAATGTCTTTTGGATAGTCTGTTACGAATACAGGGCGTTTGAAGATTTCTTCTGATAAGTATCTTTCATGCTCTGTTTGTAAATCAATACCCCATTCTACCGGGTATTTGAAGTCAGCACCTGATTCTTGAAGTACTTTAATTGCTTCTGTATATGTGATACGACCGAAGTCAGAGTTAATCACGTTGTTCATGCGCTCTAGAACTGTTTTATCAACGAAGCTGTTGAAGAAGTCCATTTCTTCTGGTGCATGCTCTAGTACGTATTTCATTGCATATTTCAGCATATCTTCTGTAAGATCCATTACATCGCCTAACTCAGCGAATGCAATCTCAGGCTCAACCATCCAGAACTCAGCTGCGTGACGAGTTGTGTTTGAGTTTTCCGCACGGAATGTAGGTCCAAATGTATAAACATCACGGAATGCTAATGCATAAGCTTCAGCGTTCAGCTGTCCACTTACTGTTAAGTTTGTTTCTTTAGCGAAGAAGTCTTTTGATTCATCAACTTGTCCGTCTTCACCTTTTGGTACGTTGTTTAAATCTTGTGTTGTTACACGGAACATTTCGCCTGCACCTTCTGTATCACTACCAGTGATGATTGGTGTGTGAACATGTACGAATCCACGCTCTTGGAAGAACTGGTGAATCGCAAATGCTGCGATAGAACGTACACGGAACGTTGCAGAGAATGCATTTGTTCTTGGACGTAAGTGAGCGATTGTACGTAAGTATTCAAACGTATGACGCTTCTTTTGAAGTGGGTAATCAGAATCTGATAAGCCCTCGATATCAATTTTTTCTGCTTTAATTTCAAATGGTTGCTTCGCTCCAGGCGTTGCAATTACTTTACCTTCTACTTTAACTGAAGAGCTAAGTGGAAGCTTTGCAATTTCTTTGAAGTTCTCTAATTCTGTATCAAAAACGATTTGAACACTTTTGAAGAAGCTACCGTCGTTTAATTCGATGAAACCAAAAGCTTTTGAATCACGTAAGTTACGAATCCACCCTGATACTTGTACTGTTTGATCTGCATACTTTTCTGTATCTCTATACAGACTTTTTACTAATGTGTTTTCCATAGTGAAATTCTCCTTTGCTGATTATATTTAAATACAAAAAAACCTTTCATCCATAAAGGGACGAAAGGTTAAACTTCGCGGTACCACCCAATTTGTCATAAAGACCAACTTTAACTCGTATGTAATACATACTTCCCGGTTTGTAACAGGCCGGATTCCCGTCTAAGTCTACTCTTGAATACAAGCTTCAATTTCGGTTAGCAACTCCAAGGTGTTCTTCACATATACCGCCTCATCAGGCTCTCACCGTCCCTGACTCGCTTTGGATTATAGTATATACTACTTTTCCTTATCATCGTCTTTCATTTTGTTAAACTAAAATTAATGTACTACATTCGAGAGAAAGATGCAAGATGCCTTGATATACATAGGCGAAATTTCGAATATATAGTCGATTCAACAATCATCCCTGTAAAAATACCCTCTATTTAACAAATCTAATATTTTGGCCTCATCATCATAAAGTGATTTACAAAACCTGCCACTATTTTTCTATATCTTTCTTCTTCATGATCTCCAATCTCTAAAATCCCTGGTTCATTATCATTGACATAACTCTTTTTTGCTAATGCAGCTAGCGTTTTATCTGTAATAGAACTACTCATTATTCCCATCTCCCCATAAATCATATATATTAATTATATAGCTTTTTTTAGGAGGGAAAATAGTGACTAAAACAAAAAAGAGAAATATTATAATTTTAACTATTTTAATTCTACTAATAACATGTACCGCATATATAATCCATAATAGAAATACAACAAAAGAAAGAGCTGCTGAAGTTGCAATAAAACATATGAAAACAGAGGAAAATATTGATGTAACAGTTACTAAAGTTGAAATTCAACACATGATGCGTGAAGGTTTTATCGATATCAAAGGTCATACTAAAAATGATAAAAATAGAAAGTTTCATGTCACAATAAATAAAACTCAAAATTATTCAGTCATGGGTTGGGGATTAGATGACCTAAAATAAAAGAACACACAGTAATTAACTATGTGTTCTTTCAGAGTGTTGAGAAACCCTTTAGGACTTCCAACACTCTGAAAAGCCAATACCTTATAAGATATTAGCTTTCTTCAAAATTAAAGTGAATTATATTTTTTTACTTGTAAAGGAATAGATATAACATATAGATCTATAGCATAAGTAATAATTAAAATCCCTTTACCTTCATCAGCAAATTTTGCTTGCAGAAACTTTTCTGCGACTTTTCTTTTCCCCCATTTTTTCGGCAACCACTCCCACCCTATGAACATAATAATAATTGTCCCCCATTTAACTAATTTAATATTTTGGACCCATCATCATAAAGTGATTCGCGAAACTTTCCACTGCTTTTCTATACCTCTCTAAATCACCTTGTATTTTTCTAAATTCATCAATTCTATAGACTAGTTCTTTGTCTACTTCACTTAATCTTCTTTCAATTTCTTTTGCTGTATTCCCTTGCCAACTATGTTCTAATAATATCTTAATTGAACTTACGTTTTTTCTATGATTCTCTAAATCTAAAATACATGATTCTAAATCATTTTTTGCGCCTACTACATCGATAGCATGTCCAATAACATCATAATTTTTCACAAAAATCCCCCATCCCCACTTAACCTTGCTCATCCACATTTTTAAATTTATCGGCTTGTTGTTCAATAAAATCGGCTTCTGAACGAATACGCTCCATATATCCCCTTTGAAACCCATATACGCCATATGTAATTGTATTAATCAGATTCCCATCTACGCTAGCCGGCGATTGATGTAATATATTAATAATTTTGTTACTCGTTTGTACCAACTTTTGATTAATGTCATCAATTTCTCTTTTTAAATCCTTAGCAATTTGCTTAACCTCTTCCACTAATAAACGAATTGTTATTTCACCTGCACGAGGTGAACCCAAAATCCGTTCTCCAGTTTCTCCATCAAATATATTCTCCATATTAAAGTGGCCATATTTATCAAACATATAACGATCCATACTATGATATTTTGGTAGCGGACCACCAACGAACGATGCAATACCTCTTAATGCGTTATAAACAAAAAATGAAGGTTTCAAAAGAAAAGTAAACATACTACTTGTTTCTTGAACTATATCATTATTTTGTACACCTGTATCATTTGTATGATACACATGTCCTATCCTACCTCTTTTATCATTATCATTCCCTTTAAACCCTGTAAATACAGTATCATAGGGATCTCCCACACTTGTAATTTGGTTCTTATAATCACCACGTAAAGCTTTTTCTTTCTTATCCTTAGGTAACAGATCAATTACATTTGGTGCTTCATAACTTACAGCATTAATATCATTCATAACACCTGTATATTCTGATAAACCGCCACCCAAAGAATGGCCTGTTAAAGTTAATTTATAACCTTCAAATTCTTTTTCACCAGCTATTTGATTTTTAACTTTCTTCACTAAATCATCAGCATAAGTAAATTGATTTTCCGCAATTACTTGTTGTGCCCTTTCTTTTGCCAGAGCAAAATTTGCTTGATACGTTAAAGGAAGAGAAGACGTATCCAATTTATTCAATTGATCTAGGCTATCTTGGTTTTTTCTTAAACGATTACCAACAACGTCTAAAAGATCTGCATCATAAAAATCAGGGCCTTCTTGAGAACCTCTAAAAGCGATTACAATTTGTTTTGTTTCTTCATTTTTATAAACAGTAGCATCAAAACTATTTTTCTCATCGTGTAAAATTGCACCCTTAATATTTACAGGTCTCCAAACTTCTACATGGTTTCCAATCTTTACACGTTCATTAGAAGCATCACGATAACTACTATCTGCTAAATGAGCAAGAGTTTTATCTGTAACAGAACTAGTCATGACTTTCATCCCCTTATACATTATATCTATTAATTATATAACTTATTTCAGGAGGGAAAATAGTGACTAAAACAAAAAAGAGAAATATTATAATTTTAACTATTTTAATTCTACTAATAACATGTACCGCATATATAATCCATAATAGAAATACAACACATGATGCGTGAAGGTTTTATCGATATCGAAGGTCATACTAAAAATGATAAAAATAAAAAATTTCATGTCACAATAAATAAAACTCGAAACTATTCAGTCATGGCTTAGAGATTAGATGACCCAAAATAAAAAACACATAGTAATTAACTATGTGTTTTTTATTTTTAAATCCGGCATTTTTTAATTACTTACGTAACTCCGCACCAAATTTCTCTTCTACCGTTGTTAATACACGGTTATGTGCTTCTGTTACTTCTTCGTCTGTTAACGTACGTTCTGCATCGAAGTAGGTCATAGAGAATGCAAGTGATTTCTTGCCTTCTTCCATTTTTTCACCTTCGTATAAGTCAAATAGTGTTACGTCTTTCAGAAGTTCTCCGCCAGCTTCAGCAATGACTTGCTTCATTTCACCAGCTTTTGTTTCTGTTGTTACGACAACAGCCATGTCACGTGTCATAGATGGGAAACGTGGAATTGCTGAGTAGTAAGTTTCCTCTGCGTCTGCACCGAATACTTTTACAAGAGATAGTTCGAATACGAATGTATTTTTCACATCTATTTGTTTTTCGGTTTCTGGGTGCAATTGACCGATGAATCCGATTACTTCGCCATCTAATACGATGTCAGCTGTACGACCTGGGTGCATACCTTCACGTTTTGCTGGTGCATATGTGATTTGGTTGGCAACGCCTAGTACGTCGAATAATCCTTCTAGCACACCTTTCACAACGAAGAAGTCTACAACTTTCTTCTCACCTTGCCATGCATGGTGAAGAGCCAGACCTGTCATAACACCTGCAAGATGTTGTTCTTCTTTCGGAAGTTCTCCTGCTTCTGTTGGTAAGAAGACAGAACCTACTTCGTATAAAGCAACGCTATCGTTTTTACGTGCAACATTGTATGAAACTGCTTCTAACAATTGTGGCACTAAGCTTAAACGAAGTTGGCTACGCTCTTCGCTCATTGGAAGTGCAAGATTTACAGGAGCTTTTTCGTTTGGCTCAACCATATATTGTTTCGCTTTGTCAGCGCTTGTTAATGAATACGTGATTGCTTCATATAAACCAGCGCCTTCTAAGAAGCGGCGTACTTTACGACGTTTCGTTTGTGCCGATGTTAATTTACCACGTGTCATCGTTCCAGAAGGTAATGTAACTGGAATGTGGTCATAACCGTATAGACGACCCACTTCTTCTACTAAGTCTTCTGAAATTGTAATGTCAGGTCGACGTGCTGGTACATTTACATGGAATGTTCCTTCAACTTCTGTGAATGGGAATTTTAAGTTTGTGAACATTGTACCCATTTCACTTGCAGAAATATCTGTACCTAATACACGGTTTACTTTTTCAGCAGTAACAGATACTGTACGCTCTTGTACTTGTAAGTTATCAGCTTCTACTACACCTTCAAGTGCTTCACCGCCAGCGTATTTTGCCATTAAAGCAGCTGCATGTTGAATCGCTTCAAATGTGCGTGTTGGGTCGATCCCTTTTTCGAAACGTGCACTTGATTCACTACGAAGACCTAAATCTTTTGATGTACGGCGCACAGTTTGTCCTGCAAAGTATGCAGACTCGATTAGAACGTTTACTGTGTCATTTGTAACTTCAGAATCAGCTCCGCCCATTACACCAGCAACAGCTAAAGCTTTTGTGCCGTTTGTAATTACAAGGTGGTGGCTTTGTAATGTACGTTCTTGATCATCTAACGTTTCAATTTTTTCGCCTTCTTTTGCAAGACGAACAACGATTTCTTTTGAACCTAATTTATCGTAATCAAATGCATGTAACGGTTGACCGTATTCCATTAAAATGTAGTTTGTAATATCAACTACATTGCTAATTGGACGAATGCCAGCTGCCATAAGACGAGTTTGCATCCAGATTGGTGATGGACCAATCTTTACGTTTTTAACCATTTTTGCAATATATAATGGGTTTTCTTCTTTCGCTTCTACACTTACAGAAATGTAATCAGAAGTTTTTTCTGCTGTTTCTTGTAAGTCGATAGCTGGAAGTTTTACTTCACGGCCGTAAATAGCAGCTACTTCATATGCAACACCTAACATGTTTAAGCAATCTGCACGGTTTGGTGTTAAACCAAGCTCAAGTACTTCATCGTGTAAGTTTAAAATTTCAAGTGCATCTGCACCAACTTCAGCGTCACTTGGGAAGATGAAGATACCATCTGCATATTCTTTTGAAACTAACTTTCCATCAATACCAAGCTCTTGAAGCGCACAAACCATACCGTGAGAAGCTTCACCGCGTAGTTTTGCTTTTTTAATCTTGAAGTTACCAGGAAGTACAGCGCCAACTTTTGCAACTGGTACTTTTAAACCTTTTGCAATATTAGCAGCACCACAAATAATTTGTACTGGCTCTTCTTCACCGATATCAATTAAGCATTTGCTTAATTTATCAGCTTCTGGGTGTTTTTCACATTCTAATACGTGACCAACTACAACACCTTTTACACCTTTATTTAATACTTCAACACCCTCTACTTCAATACCACTTTTCGTGATTTTGTCTGCTAGTTCTTGTGCTGTTACATCTTTAATATCTACATACTCTTGTAACCAACGATATGATACGAACATATTTATCCTCTCCTTCCCTTACGCTCGTTTGAATTGTTGTAAGAAACGTACATCATTTGTATAGAAATGACGAATGTCATCTACGCCGTATTTCAACATTGCGATACGCTCTGCGCCCATACCGAATGCGAAACCTTGATATTCTTTTGAATCATAACCAGCCATTTCAAGTACGTTCGGATGAACCATACCTGCGCCTAAAATTTCGATCCAGCCAGTTCCTTTACAAGTGCCGCAACCTTTGCCGTGACACATCATACAAGAAATATCCATCTCTACAGATGGCTCTGTGAATGGGAAGAAACTTGGACGAAGACGGATTTCACGGTCTTCACCGAACATTTTTTTCACGAATACTTGCAGTGTACCTTTTAAATCACTCATACGAATGTTTTTATCAATTACAAGACCTTCAATTTGCATGAACTGGTGTGAATGCGTCGCATCATCGTCATCGCGGCGATACACTTTACCAGGACAAATAATTTTAATCGGGCCTTTTTCTTTATTATTTTCCATCGTACGTGCTTGCACAGAAGATGTATGTGTACGTAGTAACGTTTCTTCTGTAATGTAGAATGTATCTTGCATATCACGCGCTGGATGATCTTTCGGTAAGTTTAATGCTTCGAAGTTGTAGTAGTCTTTTTCTACTTCTGTTCCTTCAGCTACTTCATAACCCATACCGATAAATACATCTTCAATTTGTTCAACAACAGCTGTTAACGGATGGTGACAACCTGTCTCAACAGGACGACCTGGTAGTGTAACATCAATTGTTTCAGTAGCCAATTTCGCTTCAATCACTGCTTTTTCTAAGTTACCAATTTTGTCGTCTAGACGCGTTTGAATCGCTTCACGTACTTCATTTACTAATGCTCCCATACGTGGACGCTCTTCTGCTGATAATTTTCCCATGCCGCGTAATACTTCTGTAATTGGGCCTTTCTTCCCTAAATACGCTACGCGTACATCGTTTAAGCCTTTTAGCTCTTTCGCTTCTTCAATAAGCTCTAACGCTTTTTGCTTTAGCTCTTTTAAACGTGCTTCCATTTGGAACCCTCCTAATTTTAAAAATAAAAAAACCCCGCTCCCAAAAAGGGACGAGGTAAATTCGCGGTACCACCCTAAATTGACAGAACAAGTCTGCCCACTCATTAGTTATAACGATCAATTCTGACCGGAACGCCTTTACATATAAATGGTCCTGGCGTCAACTCCAGAGGTGAATTCACTTCCGTCTACCATAAGAATGCTTTCAGTCTATGGCACTCTCTCCCTATATGGCGATTTTGTAAGCTACTCTTCTCTATCAACGTTTTTCGTTATTTAACTTTTATTGTATGTTCATTACAAACATATACTTCAACTTATTATAAGAAGTTTTTTATTTGTTCGCAACCGGGCTTTGTAAATAATACGTTAAAATCCCTGCTGCAACTGCAACATTTAATGATTCTGCCCCGCCATAAATTGGAATATACAAGTTTTGATCCGTTTTCGCAAGAATTTCTTGGCGTACGCCGCTTCCTTCATTTCCTACAATTAATGCAAAACTTCCGGCCGGTGTTACTTCACCATACGGAACTCCATTTTCAAGAGCTGTTCCATATACAGGGACGTTATTTTCTTTTAACTTGTCTACCCATTCTTCTAAGTTCCCTTTTACAATTGGTAAGCGGAAAATAGAACCTTGTGTAGAGCGGAGTACTTTACTATTATAAACATCAACGCATCCTTCTCCAAGCACAACGGCATGAATACCAGCTGCATCAGCTGTACGAATGATCGTTCCTAAATTACCTGGGTCTTGAAGGCCGTCTAATAAAAGAAACTTCCCATCAGTAAGAGCTACTTCTTTCTCATGCTTTTCACAAACAGCAAATACACCTTGCGTTGTTTCTGTTTCACGAAGTATTTTTACAATTGCTTCAGGCACAATATACATTTCCACATCATTAACTGTCCAATCTTTCGGAAGATCTGTCTGATCAGAAACGATAAGTTCTGTTACAACTCCCGCCTTTAAAGCTTCCTCTACTAAATGGAATCCTTCTACAAAAAATAAACCTTTTTTATCGCGCTCTTTTTTCGTCTGCAGCTTTTTCCACTGCTTCACACGCGGATTTTGTACTGAATCAATGTTTTTCATAATATGTATTTCCCTCTCTTCTTGTCTTATCATTATAGCCTATTTTTCATACATATTTACATAAAAAAGAACAAAAACTAACGTCAGTTTCAATTCTGAAGAAGAGGTGAAAATCATGAGTTTTAATTTACGCGGCGCTGTATTAGCGAATGTAACTGGGAATTCACAAGACCAATTACAAGAAACGATTGTCGATGCAATTCAAAGCGGTGAAGAAAAAATGCTTCCAGGTCTTGGCGTTTTATTCGAAGTCATTTGGAAAAATGCTGATGAAAATGAAAAACACGAAATGTTAGAAACACTGGAGCAAGGATTAAAAAAATAAGCAATTTGAAAATCACCTTAGCATAAGCCGAGGTGATTTTTTTACGAAAATTTTTTTCTTCTCCTAAACATTTCTACTTTACTAACGCTGATTGATGGAGTACAATGTTCAAAATACATTTAAACCGATCGATTTTCTTCATATACACCATTAGATAAAAGGAGTGAATGTTTTATGCACCGTATTACGCTTGAACAAGTTTTTAAACATCACATTACACAAAAATATGTAAACCGTTCTGGAATGGTCCACGCGATTGCTGTCGCTTACCATGCGTTTCACCTAGCTAAAAAGCATCACGCCTCAGTCGATGCTGCGACAAAGGCTGGTTTCCTTCATGATATCGGACACCACACATGGTACAGCGAGGGAGAATGGGACTATGACTTGTATAAAAAGAATGATATACATGCAATTAAAGGAGCAGAAAGAGCTCATAAATTGCTTATTAGATTAGGAGAACATCCGAAACTAGCAAAAGAAATTTCTGTTGCAATTCTTCTGCACACCGATTCTTTCCTACTAGAACAAACGCTTGAAAGAACACCTCTACAAAACGTTATTAAGTGGGCGGATGAAGCCGATGAGGAACCGGGTGGCGCACATCATTATAGAACGATTTCTTATGAAAAAGCATTGAAAGCTATCCAACAATTAGACCGATTGGTAGAGCGT
Organism: Bacillus nitratireducens; assembly: GCF_036320425.1. Taxonomy (NCBI): domain Bacteria; kingdom Bacillati; phylum Bacillota; class Bacilli; order Caryophanales; family Bacillaceae; genus Bacillus; species Bacillus nitratireducens. The sequence continues at coordinate 303,709 of NZ_JAUMJO010000003.1, read as the reverse complement.
GAATTGCAAATAGAGCAATCGAAATCGAATAGCAAGGCAAAACATAGTTATCAATGAGAAAGAGGCATCACTACAGAGTGATACCTCTTTTATTATTTCCCCCTAAAAAACAAACGGAATATTTCAAATTCGAATCTTGTATGTAATATTTAAACGTAACATTCCAAATTCAAATCAACTATAATTTTATATATAAATATAAAGAGGTGATTTGAACATATGCAACCCGCTACACAAATTCCACACGAACAGAAAAACTCTATGTCATGGTTACAATTTCTTGGAGTTTTATTCATTCTCTTTCCGTGTCTCTCATTAATAAATATACTCTTTACATTTTTACCTATTGAGTTATATGGATATATTAACCCAGATACAAATAAACCTTTGCTTGAATCTATAAAAAATGTAAGTTATGAATTAGTTGCCCTACTTTTACTAATCGTATATATCATGAAATATAAACCACTGAAAGAACTAGTATTACCTACATTCGATTTTCGAGTTTTAAAATCTTTTCAGATGTACATCTATGTTCTCATTTATTATGTACTCACCCTGTTTGTAGATATGTTTGTACTAGATAAATTATTCCCTTCATCCGTACAAGAACAGTCTGATGCATTACAACTTTCAACACTAGAGCACTATCCACTTCTCTTACTTCTAGCTGGTGGGATTTTTGCACCTATTTTTGAAGAGCTTGTATGCAGAGGTATTCTTCTTCGTTTTTTCGAAGAGAAGTTTACCTTTTGGCCAGCTGTAATTCTCTCAAGTTTAATTTTCGGTATTGCTCATACGTACTCTGTGGGAGTTATGATTAGCGCATTTATGACGGGAATATTTGCTTGTTTATTGTACAAACAAACTAAATCTATTATTCCCGCTATACTATTACATATTTTGACTAATATAATCGCCTTTTCAACGTAAAAAAGAGGTATCATCCCGATACCTCTTTTACTCTTTTATAACAACTTCAAACGCTTCTCCCGTCACACTATCCCCTAGCTTTTCTAAGAGCCAATAACATATCATCCATACATTCCTATCAAATTATTCATATTTATTTACAATATCCAAAATAAACCTCATGTAGTAAAATATTACTTAATTAACATAAAGGCGTTTACCTATGTTAATTAAGTAATATTTGGATGCTTTTTATGCCACTTCTCATGTTGTGCGGAATTGCTGGTGGTATTTTTTTAGTGGTAACCGGAATTATTCATCGTAAATTCCTTGCTATTTTAATGGGGATTATTTGCTGCTCATTCGTTATAATGCCTTTTATTTGTTTGAACAAAGGTATAAACGGAGAGGATGTTCTTCATATTCCAGCGGTTCTATATTGGATGCTTTTCTCTCTAGCTGGTTTATTAGCAGGGATTAATGGGGCACGTTCAAAAATTAAAAGTATACGTAATATGGGATTCATTATTTTCTCGTTAGGACTGTTCGCAGCTATTTGTTATCAGCTCATGTCTATGCCTGATTCATATTTCATTCATTAAGGAGTTATTACACATGGAAGTTACCGGATTGTTAGTTTGGATTATCTTAGGCCCTATTTTGATGCTATGTGAAGTCATCGTGGGCATTTTTTTAATTGCTGCCGGAATTAAATACCGAAAATTACTTACCTTTATAGCGGGATTGATTAGCATATCGCTTATCGTTGTTCCTATCATTTGTATAGGCTATGGAATAGATTTAGAGCGGATGCTCCCAATTTCAGGAACTTTATATTGGAGCTTCTTCCCTTTAGCCGGACTATTAGCTATTATAAGCGGGAGACAATTCACACATATTCGTTCTATGGGGATAATTTTGTTTATAACGGGATTATGCTCTTTGACTGCTTATCATCTTTTATATTTAACTACATAAAAACATAAAAAAGCAGGGAAATTAATTCCCTGCTTTTCTATTTGGTTTATTGCCTGATGGTAAGAAGAACGATAACACCCAAGCAATACCGGCTAATATTGTTGCAATTAAGAAGGCATCGTTAATGCCATTAATCGCAGATAGCTTAGAAATTTGTCCGAATAATAGTTGCGTGCTCATCGCATCTCCTGCTTGAGCTGATCCGGCTAATGCCGCTAAGCTTTGGCCCATACCGTGTACTTTATCAACTAAAATCGGGTTTGACGTTGTTAACATATTGCCATAATCCGCTACGTGAGCAGTAGTTTGTTGCGTCATAAGCGTAATTAATATCGCCGTTCCAATTGAACCAGCTACTTGTCTTGACGTATTTTGCGTTGCTGTACCGTGAGAAATTAATTTCATCGGTAACGCGTTCATACCAGCTGTCATAATTGGCATCATAATGAATGACATACCAATTGAACGTATAATATAATCCGTCATAATAACGCTATACGGTGTATCCATTGATAACGTTGTAAATTTATATGTCGCAAATGTTGTAATGGCTAATCCGACAATTGCTAACGGACGAATACCATACTTATCAAATAGTTTACCTGCAACTGGTCCCATAATCCCCATAATTAATGATCCCGGAAGGAGTAGTAGACCAGATTCCATTGGCGTAAAGCCGCGAATATTTTGCAAATATACTGGAAGTAATAACATACCTCCGAATAATGCCATCGTTACGATTGCGTTAATTACTAATGTGAAAGTGAACGTTGGATATTTAAACACTTGTAAATCAAGCATTTTATTGTCCGTTGTTAACTCTCTCCAAATAAATACTGCTAAACCAATGACACCGATGATAAGTGTTATAACAACTTCTGCACTAGTCCAGCCATTATTTCCAGCTTCACTAAATCCGTACAATAAGCTTCCTAGTCCAATACTTGAACTAATAACACCAAATACATCTAACTTTGTTTTAGACACCGGCTGTGCTAGTGTGAAGAATTTTAAAGATAAGAACGTAATAATTAAACCAATCACAAACATACCGTAGAACATTAAGTTCCAGCTATAATTTTCAATCACCCAACCTGTAATAGTTGGTCCGATAGCTGGCGCTAAAATCATTGCTACCCCTAGTAATCCCATCGCTGCTCCGCGCTTATGAGGCGGGAATAATGTCATGAAGATATTCATACCAACCGGCATTAAAATACCTGCACCAACCGCTTGAATAATGCGGCCCGTCATCATCATTGTAAAGTTACCTGATGTAGCACAAATGATAGATCCTACCGTGAAAAATAACATTGCCGCTACGAATAATTTACGATACGTAAATCGCGAAACTAAAAAGGCACTAATCGGTACTAAAATTCCGTTTACAAGCATGAAACCTGTAATTAACCATTGGGCCGTTGAAGTTGATACGTTAAATTCGTTCATTAATGGAGGCAACGCAACATTAATGATTGTTTGGTTTAAAATAGAAACGAACATACCAAGAATTAATACAGCTACAACTGCCTTTACATTCACATTCTCTACCGGCAATTGTCTCTTCAGCATTTCTTTTTCTTGCTTTACTTGCTCTTGCTTCCCTGTTTCTAATTCCACTACGTTAGAAGCTTCTATTTCTTGTTTTTGTTCAAGTTCTGTTTCTGCTTTAGTTACCTCTATTTTACTTACGGCTGGGACTTGTTCTTCTCCCATATTCGTTTTTTTCTTTCGTAAAAGACGATTTACAAGGAAGAAGACGATTATACAAAATAGTGCATATCCTACAATTGCAATTGAGGACATCTCATCTCCCCCTTACTTATGAATACGAACTGACACATTCATTCCAGGAACAATATTTACTGATTTACTATGATCTAAAGAAATTTTAACTGGTACAACTTGCTTTACTTTCGTATAGTTCGCTGTTGCGTTACTTGATGGTAACATCGAGAATGTATTCGCTGTTGTTAATCCAACTTGTTCTACTTTTCCTGTTAACGTTGTATCTGGGTATGCATCTACATATACATCTACTGTTTGACCTTTTTGAACATCATCAATAGTTGTCTCTTCAATGTTTGCTGTTACCCATAAATTACTCATATCAAATGCGTATGCAATTGGGCTACCTGCTCCAACGAACGCGTTTGTTGTTGCGTTTGATTGTACAACCGTAGCATTTTGCGGAATTGTTACGTCTACTGTTTGTTCGCCATTTGCTCCTGCTACAGTGACAGCACCTAATTTATCGTTTTCATTGTAGTTTTTTCCTACTTCAGCTTTCCAGTCTGTTAACTTACCTGCTACTGGTGATGCAATCGGAATTACCTTTCCGTCAATTTTTGCATTGTCTGTTTTTAAATAATTTTCTGCTTGATTGTAGTAGTAATAACCGCCGATACCGCCGCCAACTAATACAATTAATGTGATAATGTTGATAATTACCATTCTTCGAAACTGATTCATTGCATTCCTCTCCTTATATCGCATATAATTTTTTTCTAAACTATTTACATCCTTATTGTTTATATTGCTTAATTGTTAATTATATTAACTTTTAAACAAAAAAATCACACCCTTTGCAGTACAAACCTTATTTCGTCTGTCTGCGAGCGGTGCTGATTTCTGAAGGACTATCGTTTATAATTATAAATAATTATGCCGAATCTACAACCAACAATTTAAACCTATATGTTGTTTAAACAACATTACACTATATATGTGTTGTTTAAGTTAAAAAAATTAAACGAGGTGAAGTAAAATGTCTATTAAAAATACAAATGATCCACGTGTAAAACGAACGAGACAACTCATACAGGATGCTTTTGTCGCTTTAGTAGGCGAAAAGGGCTTTGAAAATGTAACTGTGCAACATATCGCGGAACGCGCTCCTGTAAATCGCGCTACATTTTATAGCCATTACCATGATAAATATGATTTATTAGACAAAAGCATAGAAGAAATGCTAGAAAAATTAGCTGAAGTAATTAAACCACAAAATCGAAATAAAGAAGATTTTCAGCTCACTTTTGATTCACCGCATCCAACTTTTTTAGCTTTGTTTGAGCATATCGCAGAAAATACTAATTTCTATAACGTTATGCTCGGCGATAAGGCAGCTGGAAACTATTCTTATAAAATGATGAAAACAATCCAAACACATTTAACATTAAGCTTATCTATTTCCCAGCCAGATGATGAAGACCTTATGGTCCCTCGTGATATTCTTATTAGTTATGTTACAGGCGCTCATATCGGAATGATTATGTCATGGTTAAAAAGAGGCATGATTTATACCCCACATTTCATGGCAATGCAATTAACTCGCTTAATTATTTTAGGAGCCCATACTGCAGCAGGATTAGAAAGACCGTTTTAAAAATGAAAAAAGCGAAGGAGGTTATCCTTCGCTTTTTTCTATTAATTAAATGTAATGTTATGTACAGCCTCTTTATCAAGACGTTTAATAACTTCTACAATTAACTTTACTGCATTTTCATAGTCATCACGGTGTAACATTGCCGCATGAGAATGAATGTAGCGTGTCGCAATCGTAATTGCCATAGACGGAATACCGTTTACAGAAATGTGAATTGCTCCTGCATCTGTTCCCCCGCCGGCTACAGAATCATACTGATATGGAATTTGTAATTCATCAGCAACATCAACTACAAAGTCACGTAAACCTGTATGACCAATAACAGAAGCATCATATAAAATGATCTGCGGTCCATCGCCCATTTTACTTTGCGCTTCTTTTGACGTTACACCCGGTGTATCTCCAGCGATACCAACATCTACTGCGAACGCGATATCTGGTTTGATATAATTCGCAGATGTTTTCGCACCACGAAGACCAACTTCTTCTTGTACAGTCCCAACGCCGTATACAACGTTTGGATGTTTTTCATCTTTTAATTGTTTTAATACGTCAATTGCAATTGCACAACCAATTCGGTTATCCCATGCTTTTGCAAGTAACATCTTTTCATTCTTCATTACTTGGAATTCAAAGTAAGGTACAACCTGATCTCCTGGTCTTACGCCCCACTCCATTGCCTCTTCTTGGCTAGAAGCACCAATATCGATGAACATGTCTTTAATGTCAACTGGCTTTTTACGAGCTTCTGGAGGTAAAATATGCGGTGGTTTCGAACCAATCACACCTGTTATATCTCCTTTACGCGTTACAATTGTTACGCGCTGTGCCAGCATAACTTGCGACCACCAGCCACCAACCGTTTGGAAACGAAGGAAGCCTTTGTCATCAATTTGCGTAAGCATAAAGCCAACTTCATCTAAATGACCTGCAACCATAATTTTCGGGCCGTTTTCTTCCCCAACTTTTTTCGCAACTAAACTTCCTAAATTATCAGTAGAAAGTTCATCTGCAAACGGCTCAATATATTTCTTCATTACTTCACGTGGTTCGCGCTCATTACCCGCAATACCTCGTGCGTCTGTTAATTCTTTTAGCATTGTCAATGTCGCGTCTAATTTTGTCATTGCCAACACCCTCCTTTTTCTTCAGTCACTTTATTATACAAAAGGAAATTGAAATATTCAAAAATTAACTTAGTATCCTTGTGTTTGACGCTGATGATTTACTTCATTTTTGTCTAAATACGCCTTTTCAATCTCTTCTTGTTCAAATTCAAGCGCTTGTCCAAGGCGAAGATAACTTGTAAATAGTTCAATATAGTTCGTAATAGAAGGTTGATCTGTAAATCGAATCACTTTTGCATATGTGTCTAAGAAAATTTCTACTTGTGTTTTATTCGTTTGCGCACATTTATAGAATAAGAAGTTTTTATCAATTCCTAAATCGATTCCGATTGACAAGATAAAATGCAAACCATCTACGTACTCTTCTAATATTACTTCACGCTCTGATGCTGGTTTATTGCTCCAATATTTAAAACAACGTGTTTCATTTGCAAGTTCTCCAATTTCTACAAGAAGAGCTAACATTTTTTCTTTTAACAATTTTTTCGGTTGTAAGTCATGTTCTTTCACAATACGGTCATCTAATTCTTTTTGTAGTTTAAATAGTTGTAGTAAGTCCATTCTATTGTCCTCCTCCAACATCGCATTTTACGCAACAATGTTGTTTCATCTCAAAGTTCATTATTATTTTTCAGTTCTTATTAACAAGTCAGCTACCTAACTCTTTATAAAATAGCTTGTCCTTAATTTGCAAATACGTTTCAATCATCGCTATTCGATTGTTCACCTCATTGGTGATGGCTAATATTTAGCCGAGGATAACACCACACTGGTTAAAGTTTTACTTTATCTGATGAAAGTTCCATATCATCTTTCCATTATAGCAGTGTCGTTTCTGCTAGGAAAGATACTCTTCTTTCCAAAGGAGCATAAATAAAAAAAAGCCAGGAGGATTCTCCCGACATTATACACATATTCTTCTATATCACTATAGTTTTCGCATTGATTTTGTCATATCGATAACGATAATAAGTAAATGATTTTGCAAATCATTTACTATTTGCCATGAATGTAAATAAAAAAACCTTAGAAGAAAAATCTTCTAAGGTTTCAACTAATTAATTAGTTAATGTTGTTTTTTGCAACTGTTGCTAATTCAGCGAAAGCTTTTTCGTCATGAACAGCTAAGTCAGCAAGCATCTTGCGGTTAACTTCGATGCCAGCATTTTTAAGACCGTGCATTAAGCGGCTGTAAGAAAGACCATTCATACGAGCTGCTGCGTTGATACGTGTAATCCATAATTTACGGAAGTCACGTTTCTTTTGACGGCGGTCACGGAATGCATACATTAGAGATTTCATAACCTGTTGGTTAGCAACCTTGAATAATGTATTTTTAGAACCGTAATAACCTTTTGCTAATTTTATTACTTTTTTACGACGTTGACGAGTAACTGTACCACCTTTTACTCTTGGCATAATATTACCTCCTAATTGTTCTATATATCAGCCGAACTTATTTTAAGTTGTCAAGCATTTGACGAATGCGTTTGAAGTCACCAGCGCTTACTACACCAGCTTTACGTAGTTTACGTTTAGCTTTTGTAGATTTGTTAGCGAATAAATGGCTTGTGTAAGCGTGAGAACGTTTCAGTTTACCTGATCCAGTCTTTTTGAAACGCTTTGCAGCGCCGCGATGAGTTTTTTGTTTAGGCATAGGTATTTCCTCCTCTATCTATTACTTATCGTTTTTCGGTGCTAAAACTAAGAACATACTACGTCCTTCCATTTTAGGCTTAGATTCGATTGTACTAACTTCAGCACAAGCTTCTGAGAAGCGATCTAAAACACGTTGACCGATTTCTTTATGAGTAATGGCACGTCCTTTAAAGCGAATTGACGCTTTAACCTTGTCGCCTTTCTCTAAAAACTTGATAGCATTACGAAGTTTTGTGTTAAAGTCGTGTTCATCAATTGTTGGACTTAAACGAACTTCTTTCATGCTGATTACTTTTTGATTTTTGCGCTGTTCTTTTTCTTTCTTCTGTTGCTCAAAGCGGAATTTACCGTAGTCCATAATGCGGCATACTGGCGGTTTCGCATTTGGAGCAACTAATACTAAATCAAGATTAAGATTTGCAGCTAAGTCTAAAGCGTCATTACGAGACTTGATTCCAAGTTGATCGCCATTTGCACCAACTAAACGTACTTCACGTGCACGAATTTGCTCGTTAATCATCATATCCTTGCTAATAGTAAGCCACCTCCAAGGTTTTCTCAGAATACGTTTTGTAATTGTAGAACCCGAACAAAAAAAGCGCGGGCATACGGCACCCACACTTGTAAGATCTTAAGTAAGAAATACATTTACCTGCTAACTGCGAATGCGTCCATCAGGTGAGAAGCGGGTGCTTCTACTTGTTCCAAAACCATATTCTATTATCCTTGATGAGTTTATCATAGGACATGACGTCTGTCAAGAAGACGCGATGTGTTTTACTAACAACAAGAAATATTGTAACAAACAACTAACATACTTGCAATACTTTTTTATGATAAGTATTGTTTGGTTATTTTTTCTAAATTTAATTATTTATAATACATAAGAAAGCCGCGGTATACCGCGGCTCTTTCTTATCGTTTTCCTTCTACTTTAATCATGTCAACAAAAGCATCTAATGCAATTGTTTCTGATTTTTGTTCACCATATTTACGTACGTTTACGCCGTTTTCAGCCACTTCATTGTCACCTACTACAAGCATGTACGGGATTTTTTGCATTTGTGCTTCACGGATTTTGTAACCAATTTTCTCTTCACGAGTGTCTAATTCAACACGGATACCAGCACGTCGTAATTCATCTTGTACTTTCTTCGCATAGTCTAAATGCACTTGCGGAGAAACAGGAATTACTTGCGCCTGAACTGGAGCTAACCAAGTTGGGAATGCACCTTTGTATTCTTCAATTAAGAAGGCAACGAAACGTTCCATAGTTGATACAACACCACGGTGAATTACAACTGGACGATGTTGTTTACCATCTTCACCAACGTAAGATAGTTCAAAGCGTTCTGGAAGTAAGAAGTCTAATTGTACAGTTGAAAGTGTTTCGTCTTTTCCAAGAGCAGTACGAACTTGAACATCAAGTTTTGGACCGTAGAATGCCGCTTCACCTTCAGCTTCGTAGTAATCAAGACCCATTTCATCCATAGCTTCTTTTAACATACCTTGTGCTTTTTCCCACATCTCATCATCAGCATAGTACTTTTTAGTATCAGCTGGGTCACGATAAGATAGACGGAATGAATAGTTCTCTAAACCGAAATCTTTGTATACTTCTAGAGTTAAGTTTACAACACGCTTTAACTCTTCTTTAATTTGATCTGGACGAACGAAAATGTGCGCATCATTTAAAGTCATTCCGCGTACACGTTGTAATCCAGATAACGCACCTGACATTTCATAACGGTGCATTGTTCCAAGTTCCGCAATACGGATTGGTAATTCACGGTAGCTGTGAATATCATTTTTATAAACCATCATATGGTGAGGGCAGTTCATTGGACGAAGAACTAATTCTTCATTATCCATTTCCATTGATGGGAACATACCATCACGGTAGTGGTTCCAGTGACCAGAAGTTTCATAAAGCTCTCTACTTCCTAGTACTGGAGTGTATACGTGATCATAGCCTAAGCTTGCTTCTTTATCAACGATATAACGCTCGATAATACGGCGGATTGTAGCACCTTTTGGTAACCAAAGTGGTAAACCTTGTCCTACTTTTTGGCTATTAGTAAATAGTTTTAATTCTTTACCTAATTTACGGTGATCGCGCTCTTTTGCTTCTTCAAGCATACGTAAGTGCTCATCTAATTCTGCTTTCTTAACGAATGCAGTACCGTAAATACGTTGCAACATTTTATTATTGCTATCGCCGCGCCAGTAAGCACCAGCAACGCTTAATAATTTAAATACTTTAATCTTCCCTGTAGATGGAAGGTGAACACCACGGCAAAGGTCGAAGAATTCGCCTTGCTCATAGATTGTAATAACTGCATCTTCTGGAAGATCGTTAATTAAATCTAATTTTAACTCATCGCCGATTTCTTCAAAGCGACGAAGTGCTTCTGCACGTGGTACTTCATGACGAACGATTTCTAAGTTCTCGTTCACAATTTTTTGCATTTCTTTTTCGATTTTCTTGAAGTCTTCAACCGTAATTGCTTCTTCCATATCAATATCGTAGTAGAAGCCATTTTCGATTACTGGACCAATGCCAAGCTCAAGCTTAACATCTTTATATAAACGTTTTAACGCTTGTGCTAAAAGGTGGGCTGTTGAATGGCGTAAAATGTATAAGCCATCTTCAGAATCTAATGTAATAATAGAAACTGCACCATCTTCTTCGATTGGTGTAACAAGATCGATCATCTCATCGTTTAATTTTCCAGCCACAGCTTTTTTCTTTAAGCCTGGGCTAATAGAAGCTGCGATTTCTTCAGTTGTTACGCCTTTTGGAAACTCCTTCACAGCTCCATCAGGGAAAGTAATTTTAACTACATCTGCCATCACTGGTCACTCCTCTTTTTTTTCAAAATAAAAAACACTCATCCCGTAAAAAGGGACGAGTGTTGAATTCGTGGTTCCACCCTTGTTCCAATTAACCTTATTGTTAATTGCTCAAGTTCAACATAACGGTGTTGTCCGTTAGCAATTACTAGAAAAACGTTCACTGCTAAAGTTTAGAGGTGGTAAGTAATAATCCCGTACTAGGAAGCTCACACCCTAAGGCTTCCCTCTCTGAAAATCGTAGATAACTACTCATGTCCTCATCATGACATTTCAATATATTTCATTTATGTAGGTAATTATATGCTCAAAAACTTAGAAAATCAAGGGCGTTACCTTTATTTTTTAAATTTTTCACATTGCGCTCAAACTCATGTAATCCATGCAATTGGACCCGTTCTTGAAATACATTTCGCAAAGTTACAATCATGTTATGATCTTGTTCTTTCGTATATAAATAAATCTTTTTCGGCGAAATAGAAAGAAGTGGCGCAATTACTTTCGTATCGATATATACATCCTTTTGCTTTAATAATTCTTCATCTATATATTGGACCAATCTCTCCTGTTTTAAACGTCTACCTTTATCATCATAGAAAATAAAACTTTCATCAAAAATAAGATGTACACAGGACAAACGTGATTTCCGGCCACTAACTTGTTGACGAAGGGTCTCAATGAACATTTGGTATTCTTGCTCCATTTTATACTCATCAATTGCAACTTCAGCAAGTCTGGCTACCATTTCCCTATATGTACGAAGGCGAAAACGGACATATGATGAAAACGAGAATGAAAGCGGATCACAAAGCCAATCATTTAAAGATGACATAATATATGTCTCAAATTTATGACGCGTTAAATCATGAGCCACTCCTTTTCTTCTTTCTTTTAATATCTCCTGTGCCATATGCAAGATTTGATGACACTCTTCTTGTTCTTCGTAAAAAAACTTTTCCTTTAAAATGGTATGAATCCATTCATTTTGTTTCACATTCATAATGAAATATAGTAGTACTGGCAATAAAATCTTTTCAATATAATTCGATTCACATAGTGGTATATGAATAATAACCTTTTGCCCATCTAAATATACACTTGTTTCCTTGTATAAAGATTCCGTTCTTTTCGTTAGTTGTCTGTATACGTGCGCAGCATCATTTTTTTCTTCGAAGCAAATTTCAATCACTTTTGTCCCCCCTTTTATCCCCGCTCTAAAGGATTGCATCTATACGTTACACATCCTATAAGAGTCCGATCTGTGGAAGTTCACTCTTAGTAGAAATATATCTCCCATCGTTAGAAAATCCACTCGATATGGCTTGCTAATTTTATATATATTAAGGGGGAGAGAAAAAAATGATACAAGCTACTATGAATTTTCAACAATTTGACCATTATGATAAAGTGAAACTTTAATCAGTGGGGGTTTTGTTCATCCCCTACTGATTATTAGCCCTCACGAATTAGGATAAACGGACGGTATTAAGATGTTTGAGTATATAAAAGATTCCTCCGTCATATGTAAACCGCTTAAGAGTTACTACATCGTTATGAAGAAAGCATTAGTTTTAGACACCTTGAATACTTTAATCTTATCGCCAAGAAATCATCACTATAATAAAAAAAGAGCAAGCTTCTCAGCTTGCTCTTTTACTTATGACGACGGTTCTTCCCACCAATTGGAATTGGCTTCGCTAAATATTTAATTCGTTCCATAATACGTGCTGCTTTCATTTGTTCTGCCTCACCGCGTTGTGTATACGTTAAATGATGTTCCAACTCCTTGAAATCAAAGTTAGACGTAAAGAACGTCGGTAAGTTCTCTAACATACGGAACTGCAAGATTGCGCCAAGCACATCATCACGTACAAAACTTGACATCGCTTCTGCTCCGATATCATCTAACATTAATACTTGTACGCGTTTAACTGCATCAATCTTTTCACCAATCGAATTATCTTGAATCGAACTTTTAATTTCACGTAGAAATTCAGGGAAGTATACGAGCATCGAACTAATTTTCTTTCGAGCAAGCTCATTTGCAATTGCCCCTAAAAGATACGTTTTCCCTACACCAAATTTACCGTACAAATATAAACCTTGTACTTTTTTACCTGGTTCGAATGTGTTTAAAAATTCATTCGATGCACCTATTGCATCAATACGTGCATCTAAATCTGAAGGGTCTAAATTTTCCATAGTTGCCTGTAAAATGTCAGCTGGCATATATACACTTTGAACAAGTTTTTCATATTTTTTTCTCTCATCATATGCTACTTTTCTAATGCAACGATCGTATTGAATATCAATCATCTTACCTTGGATGACGAGCTTCGGCTCATATCCTTCTAGCATGTTTTTACATGATCCTAAATCCGGACAATCCGCACACCCTACACTTTGTCCAATATATTCATACAACTTCACAAGGCTACGCTCAATCATAGAAGTCGTTACTTCACCTTTATGTTCGTCTATAAATGCTTTCACACGCGGATGCGCCATCACTTCTGTCTTTAAGACTTCATATCTATTTTTAAAATTTTCATTTTCCATTAATTTCGTAAATGAATTTTGAATATGCTCCATTTCCTCACCTCAAAGAGCGTTCATTCTCTTTTATTAATCACGCTTATATTTTTTCAACACTTCTTCTAATCGCTTCCGCTCATCTTCTAACGAACTTGTATTTTTCTCAACACTCACGTCCGTTTTCACAGTTTCTTTCACTTCTTCTTTCGGCTCTTCTTTAAGCCAATCTGGTACCATTTCTCTTCGCACTGTTTTCTTCGCCGTACGACCTTTTTTCTTCGTCTCAGCCCACTCTTGATATTGACGGTTTTCTTCTTTCGCTAACGCCATCGCTTCAGCTACTGTACCGACCTTTTTTCGTGCCCAATGTCCAGCAATCTTCTCAACATACGTTTTCGCAAGTTTCATATCTGAGCGTAGCATAACATAATAAATAAGTACATTCACAACCCCCGGCGTTAACTTTTGATTTATCATTACATCCTCAACAATTTGCAAGTCTGCTTTCGTTGCTTCTGCACCGCCCGAAATTTCTTTCAATAGTTGTTTTGGCGATATTTCCTCTAACTGCTTCATCAGCATTTCTTCTTGCGTAGATGGCTCTTTCTCTTTCATCGTACGCGCAGCATGAGGTTGCACTCTTTCACTTAATATAGGTAAAGCTTGCCCATTTTCAAATTGATACCAATCACGAGCTCCTTTTCGAAGTCTTTCGATATCAATTGTTTGCACCTCTGTCACCGTACCAAGAACGATATTTTGCATTGATAACACATCCACACCATACACATAAGCGAGTGTAATGACACATTCTCGTACTTGATCTGTAATTGCCTTTTTAGGAACAAGCGCTGATAATCCCTCCACAAATAAAGAGAAATCAAAGAAATCATTCCAAACTTTCGGAGCATCCCCCTTCTCGTTACTTGGCATAATTGTCGTTTTCGGGATACGAAGTTCTTCTTGCGCATGCTCAAACTGACCCGGGTTAAATGAATCAAATACATCGTTGAAGGAGCGCGTAACATTTTCATAAGAAGCAAAATCGAATTCTTCTTCTAAAAAATATTGCTTTACTTGGTTATATTTTGTCCGACTCAATCGATTGTATAAAAAGATACTTAAAACAATATCATCAAAAAACTGCTTCGGAGATAACGGTGGTTGCAACTCATATATAAACATTCGAATATCTTTTTCTTTTTTAATATATACATTTAAAAGCCCAATCGCCTCTAACTTTACTCGTTCCTCATATATTTCAGGAAGTTGCATTTGCATGGTCACCATAAGGGAGTGATGTGTATTCTCTTTTCCAAATACACGATCTTGCTCTAACTCTCCCCATAGCGTCATGTATAAGCTAAAAGCTCTACTACCTATTAATGGCTGATACAACATTGTTAAAACTTTCCGGTCGTAATTATGTAACAACCCTTTCGCACTTACCTTATAACGATCAATCGGCAATAGCTCCATCCATGACTGTTTTTCCATTCTTGCTTTTCCTTTCTCTCATCCAATCTAACCTATATTTCACTCGTTCTATCTTTATTATATAATTCCTTAGCGAAAAAGAGCTATTAGCTTCCGCTTCTAGCTCTCTTATCTCATTTACTTACAGTATATAAAGAGAATATACTACACCTTCTACTCTCTCTCTTTTTGCAGTATATCTTTTAATTCTTCAATAAATACATTTAAATCTTTAAATTGACGATACACAGAAGCAAAACGTACGTAAGCAACATCATCAATATCACGAAGTTCTTCCATAACAATTTCACCAATCATATCACTTTTCACTTCCGATATACCTAAGTTACGAAGTTCACGCTCCACACTTTGTGTCACTTCCTCTAACTGCCTTAAAGATACAGGTCTTTTTTCACACGCTTTAATTAAACCGCGTAAAATCTTCTCTTTATTAAACTCTTCTCGTGTTCCTTCTTTTTTAACAACGATAAGAGGTGATTCTTCTACTCTTTCAAATGTTGTAAAGCGACTTAAACAACTTTCACACTCTCTTCTTCTTCGAATAGAGCGTCCCTCGTCTACCGGACGCGAATCTAACACTCTTGTGCCATTATGAAAACAGGATGGACAACGCAATTCATTCACTCCTTTACAATATAATCTTTATTTTTTCGCTACTCACCTACATGTGAAAATATATATACAATATTATATAACTCATTCTTATATACTGACCACTCTAAGTTATTACATATCATGATCCTATTTTATATAAACTAAAAAAGAGGTGCATTATACACCTCTTTACATTTTAAATCAATTATGTTCTTTTTTAAAGAGCTTTTGTTTCTCTCTGCTTAATCTCGAAGCTACCAGTGCCTCGAGGAAGCTCGATGCTCTCACGCGTTTTCGCGTTTAAACCTTCTGCAATATATTCTGCAGCAACATTTGGATCAATACGATCCCCACAAGTATAAACATCAATACTTGCGTAACCGTGCTCCGGAAAGCTATGAATTGTTAAATGTGATTCCGAGATAATTACTACTCCACTTACACCTTGTGGTGCAAATTTATGAAAAGCAACCTCACGTACTTCAGCACCAGCTCTTAGTGCTGCATCCACAAATAATTGTTCAATATACGGCATGTCATTAAGCTTGTCGAAATCGCAATCCCAAAGTTCAGCGATCACGTGACGACCCATCGTATCCATAGTATCCATTCTACAGTTCCCCCTTGTAAATTTATTCTAACTGTTCGAATTGAAAACTAATTTGCAATTTGGCTTGCTCCACTACCACGGGGGAAAGTTAGTCCAGAGAGGTCCTAACCCTTTAAGTAGTGACTACGTACCTCAGCTCTTAAGTTTACGAGTGTTAGTATACTTTGTTTATTTTCATTTTGCAACAACAGTTTTTTCGATTTTCTGTCATATTTTCCTCTTTACTTTTCCCTAAAAAAAATTAATGATTCACGAATACAGTAATCCCAACGTTTCGTGGTATGTCCACTTTCCAAAATATACTCATATAATTTTTTTCCTTTTCAGAAAAAATTAAAAAGAGAGGGCAAATTTTCACTTGCCCTCTCCCTCGTTCACTTAAATATGTTGCACATTTTTTTGTTTCGCTAATTCATCAACAACTAACGTTACAAGATCTACAACACGACGAGAGTAGCCCCACTCGTTATCATACCAAGCAAGTACTTTCACTTTACGATCACCCATTACCATTGTAGACAAACCATCAATAATAGCTGAGTGTGTATTTGTATTAAAATCGATAGACACTAAAGGCTCTTCACTAAATTCTACAATTCCTTTTAATGCACCGTTTGCAACAGTTTTGAACGCTTCATTAATATCTTCAACTGTTACATCACGTTTTACGTCTACTACTAGGTCAACAAGAGACACGTTTGGTGTTGGTACACGAAGTGCCATACCATGAAGTTTGCCGTTTAAGTGCGGAAGAACTTTTGCAAGCGCTTTCGCAGCACCTGTCGTTGTCGGAATAATTGATTGTCCGCAAGCACGTGCTCTTCTTAAATCTTTATGTGGGTTATCAATATTTTTTTGGTCATTTGTATAAGCATGAACAGTCGTCATTAAACCGTTTTCAATTCCGAACTGCTCATCTAACACCTTTACAACAGGCGCTAAACAGTTTGTTGTACAAGATGCATTTGAAATAACAGTATGTTTTGTAATATCGAATTGGTCTTCGTTCACACCAACTACAATTGTTACATCTTCATTTTTACCAGGCGCTGTTAAAATAACTTTTTTCGCTCCAGCTTCAACGTGAAGAATTGCTTTTTCTTTCGAGTTAAATTTACCAGTTGCTTCAATTACAACTTCAACACCTAAATCCGTCCAAGGCAATTCCTTTGGATCGCGGTTGTTTAAAAGGCGAATCATTTTCCCATCAACTAATAAGTGATCCTCAAATGCTTCTACTGTTCCGTCAAACTTACCATGAACTGTATCATATTTAATTAAATGTGCTAACGTTTCTGATGGATAGCTTGCATTGATTGCTACAATTTCGAATGCGCTTTCTTTTATTGCTTGACGAAATACCATTCTCCCAATACGTCCAAATCCATTAATTGCCACACGAGTCATAATATGTTATCCCCCTTGAATGCGTTATACTATTTATCTCCAATCCCAATAATAGTATAACACAAAAAGGAGATATGTCACTAAGCATTTTCATTAATTTCACAATTTTTTAGTTAATAATGTTCCACTTCTTCAAAATTACCTGTAATTGTGTTTTCGTTCCCATAATTGTGCCATCATTATTTATCACTTCATCTGCACGCTTTACTTTTTCTTCTAATGGCATTTGAGACTGAATACGCGCCGTTGCTTCTTCTTCTGAAAAATTATTCCGTTTCATTAAACGTTCTAATTGCGTACTCGGCATAACTGCTACAACTAAAATACGATCAACGAGATTTGTTAATTTACTTTCAAACAAAAGAGGGATATCTAACACAACCGCTTGCATACCTTCTTTTATGTACATCTCCTTTTGCGCATTCATTTCTTCACGTACCGCAGGATGCACAATTTTGTTTAACTGCAATCGTTTTTCTTCATTATAAAAAACAACACTTCCTAATTTAGGTCGATCAAGCTCCCCATCTTCTTGTAACACTTCCGTTCCAAATACCTCTACAATTTTGTTATATGCTGGCTTTCCTCGTTCTACAACTTCTCGTGCAATAATATCAGCATCAATAACTGGTATATTTAGTTCACGAAACATTTCTGATACCGTACTTTTTCCGCTTGCAATGCCTCCCGTTAATCCAATTACTACTGTCATAATAATCCTCCTCATAATAAAAGGCGCGAAACTAATGTTCCACGCCCATACTTACATTTTCCAAATTCCAATAATAATGAGTAATACCCCAGGCAGGAATGTAAATTTTTGTAACCACTTCATATTCGATAAAACCGTACCAAGCTTCATTCCAATAAATAAAAATAAAGAACTCATCACTGCAACTAATATCGCCATCATAGCAGGTGCATAACCTAATAAGGATGCACCAATTCCAGCACCAAACGAATCGACAGAAAGAGCAATACCGAGAAGTAGCGCTTCACCTGCAGATATAGTTCCTGATTTATCAAAATCCGCAACAGTCGGTTTCCTCAAAATTTGAATCACTAGCCCTAGAGAAGCAATTTCTAATTTCCAAACCTTCTCCTCTTGCTTCGGTTCTTCTTTTCTATCACTCCGAAAAAATTGATATAATACCCAAATCCCGATTCCAATAAGAACAAGCCCACCGATACGCGTTGCGATAACAGGTGAAAATATTTTCGCGATCATATGTCCAATTCCCATGGAAACGAGCATGACAGCCGCTGAACAGATCCCGATAATTATAATTGATCTTAGTGGAATTCTTACACTCCTTAATCCGTATGTTAGCCCTACACTACAGCTATCTAAGCTTAATGTAAAAGCTAATAAAATAAGAGATAAATAAAGGTACATCGGTAAGCTCCTCCCTTATACATAGCTCTGCTGTATGTATATGACAAATGCCTATCCGATGTTATCTCTTTTCTATATTCTAGGCTGACAAATTGGGCAGTAATGTGTTCCCCGGCCGCCAACAACTGTTTTTTCTAAGATCGTACCACAAGTCACACATGGTTCTCCTTTTTTTCCGTATACATTTAGAAGTTCTTGGAATGAACCAATTTGCCCTTGCGAATTGATATACGTTCTAATTGTACTGCCGCCTCGCTTTACTGCTTCGCCTAGCGTTGTAACAATTGCTTCGTACACTCTTTCTATTTCTTCTTCTGTTAAAGACGCTGCTTCTCGTTCTGGGTGAATTTGAGAACGGAATAACACTTCATCTACATATATATTTCCAAGTCCCACTAAAAGACGCTGATCTAATAATACAACTTTTATTTTACGATTTGTTTTTTTCAATCTTTCTTGTAAATACTGCGGTGTCAATTCAGCATCAAATGGCTCCGGGCCTAAGTCAGCAAGAGGCATTTGATTCAACTCTTCACCTTTCTTAAAGAGATGCATCGTACCAAACTTTCTCACATCTTTATAATGTAATTCAGTTCCATCTGTAAATAAGAAACGGACGTGCGTATGTTTATCAATTGGCTCATCCTCTTGATGAAGTAAAAACTTACCTTCCATACGCAAATGTGAAACAATGACATAATTCGTTACATATAAAAGCAAAAACTTTCCTCTTCGCTTTATATTTTCAATCGTCTCGCCTCTTAGCATTTCTTTAAAGATTTCTGCATCATCCGGTCGTTTTACTATTTTTGGATAAGTAATAACGACATCTTCAATCGTTTTTCCTGTTACAAGATTTTCAAGCGTCCGTCTAACGTTTTCAACCTCTGGTAATTCTGGCATTTCATCACGTCCTTATTTCGCGTCGTACCAAGTTGGACCGTAAGAATAATCAACTTTCAATGGAACGGCTAGTTCAATTGCATGCTCCATTACTTCAGGTACAAGCTTCTCTAATTTTTCAATTTCTTCTTTTGGTGCTTCAAATATCAATTCATCGTGTACTTGCAGAAGAAGACGTGCTTGTAATCCTTCTTCTTCTAGACGATCTGCCATAATAATCATCGCTTTTTTAATAATATCAGCCGCACTACCTTGAATTGGTGTATTCATAGCTGTACGTTCAGCAAAGCTACGTAAATTGAAATTACGACTCGTAATTTCCGGAATATAACGGCGACGATTTAATAATGTAACCACATATCCTTTTTGTTTCGCATCTTTTACGATTTCATCCATGTATTCTTGTACACCAGGGAAACTTTCTAAATACTTTTCAATAAATTCCGCTGCTGCTTTTCTTGTAATTCCTAAGTTTTGCGAAAGACCATAATCACTAATGCCATACACAATTCCGAAGTTAACAGCTTTTGCTTGTCGTCTCATGTTAGATGTTACTTCATCTTTCCCAACACCAAATACATCCATAGCTGTTTTCGTATGAATATCCATGTCATGTTGGAATGCTTCAACTAACCCTGGATCATTTGCAATATGAGCAAGCACACGAAGTTCGATTTGTGAATAATCCGCCGCGTACATGATCCATCCTTCTTCTGATGGAACGAATGCCTGACGAATCTTTCTTCCTTCTTCTAATCGAATCGGGATATTTTGTAAGTTCGGATCTGTTGAACTTAATCGACCTGTTTGCGTTAACACTTGATTGAAACGAGTATGGATTTTAGATGAATCTTCATGTACAACTTTCAATAAACCTTCAATGTAAGTTGAATTTAGCTTTCCTAATTGACGATAATGTAAAATATTTGGAATAATTTCATGATGATCCATAAGTTTATCTAATACATCCGCCGACGTAGAATAGCCTGTTTTCGTCTTTTTAATAACTGGTAAGTTTAAGTTCTCAAACAGAATAACCCCAAGTTGCTTCGGTGAATTAATATTAAATTCCGTTCCCGCAAGCTTATAAATTTCCTGTTCCATTTCCTTTAGTCTACCTGCAAGTTCTTCTCCCATATTACGAAGACGCTCCGTATCAACTTTTACACCTTTTACTTCCATATCAGCTAATACACGCGCAAGTGGTAATTCTAACTCTGTAAACAATTCATATTGCTCGTTCTTTTTTAACTCTTCAATGAATGTTTGCTTTACATCATATAATACATGCACTTTACGAGCTACATGCTCCGCTACTACATCTAACTCTGGAACTGCACGCTTCGCACCTTTTCCGTAAACTTCTTCATCAGATTTCACGGCATGTGTTTCTTTCATTTTTGCTACAGCACGAAAATCTTTATCTGTATCAGCTGGATCCAGTAAATAAGCAGCAATTAATAAATCAAAATCAATCCCTTGAATATCTACACCTTTCCACTTGAGAGCAACGATAGCTCGCTTCGCATCAAATGTATGCTTTCTCATTTCTGCATTTGCAAGCCATGCTTTGAAAGCATCTGATTTAAGGGCAATGTCTGCCGAAATAAAGTAACAACCATTTTCATTTTGAATACCAAAACCTTGAATATCCGCTTTATGATAGTTATCTTCTTGCACTTCTACAATAAGCGCACTATCTTGCTGAAGCATTTCTTCTGTAACTTCTTCCACAATATCAAATGTAATATCATCTAACTCAGCTGGAGCTGTTTCTTCAGGCGTAACACCTAGCTTATTTAAAAGAGATGTAAATCCTAAATTCTCAAACATCGGAATAACATCACTTGGTTCATACCCTTTATATGCCATATCATCTACATGCACAGTAATTGGTGCGTCTGTAATAATCGTCGCAAGTTCTTTACTCATAAGTGCTTGTTCTTTATTTGCTTCTAACTTTTCTTTTAATTTCTTTCCGCTCACTTGATCTAAGTTTTCATACACTGCTTCAACCGTTTCAAATTGCGTTAATAATTTAATGGCTGTCTTCTCACCAACACCTGGTACACCTGGAATGTTATCCGATTGGTCTCCCATTAAACCTTTCATATCGATAATTTGCTTTGGTGATAAGCTATATTTCTCAAATAAAGCTTCTTTCGTATATTCATCTACTTCTGTAATCCCTTTGCGTGGAATACATACAAGTGTATTATCAGAAACAAGTTGAAGTAAGTCTTTATCTCCTGAAATAACTTTTACATAAGCCCCTTGCTCACTCGCTTCCTTCGCTAGCGTTCCCATAATGTCATCCGCTTCATAGTTTTCTAATTCATAGCGCGGAACATTAAATGCATCAAGCATCTCACGAATAAACGGGAATTGCTCTGATAACTCAGGTGGAGTCTTTTGACGTCCTCCCTTGTAATCACTATACGTTTTATGACGGAATGTTGTTTTCCCCGCATCAAACGCCACAAGCATATGCGTCGGTTTTTCTTCCTCTAGTATCCTCATTAACATCATTGTAAAACCATAAATTGCGTTCGTATGTATACCTTTGTCGTTATTTAAAAGCGGTAGTGCAAAGAAAGCACGATACGCGATATTATTACCATCTACTAATACGACTTTTTTTTCCAAACTACAAACCTCCCCATACATATTTGAAACGATTTTTTCCACAGAAAAAAAACCGTTCCTGTCCTCTCTCTATATTAACATGACTAATAGAGAGAAGAAAAATAACGGCTATTTTCTATCATATATACAAACGTTTACTAACATAAAAGGGAAGTGACGAGAACAGCATAACTATTCTCGTCCAAAATTACTCCTTGGATGAAGGGGTTTTCATCTATTATATTAACAGAGCTTTATTAATATTTAATTAAGCCATTGTTAATATATTGTAAATATCCTTCACCCTATTTTTCAGTAGCTGATTTTGGCAAAACAACCGTAAATGTTGTTCCCTCCCCAACCTCACTATCCACCGTAATCGTACCTTGATGTGCTTCAACTAAATGTTTTACAATTGATAAACCAAGACCCGTTCCACCCGTATTTCTACTTCTCGCTTTATCAACTCGATAAAAACGTTCGAATATACGAGGGATTTCTTCTTTACTAATACCAATTCCAGTATCCGACACCTTTATATACGCATTATATTTATCCTCTAATAATTCAACTGAAACAACACCGCCAGCCGGCGTATACACGATTGCATTATTAATTAAATTAATAAAGATTTGTTTTAAGCGGCTCGGATCTCCAATAACGGAAACTCGTTTCAATCCATTCACTTGTAAAGAGATTTCTTTTTCACCCGCTTTATTATCGAGCACCATGTGAATGTCTTCAAGAATCCCCTTCATATCAACCGTACCCATATTTAATCTAAACCCTTGCTGCTCGATTTTTGATAAATCTAATAAATCTTCAATTAATCCTTGCATGCGCTCACTTTCTTTTAAAATAATATGTAAGAAATGTTCGCAGAATTTTTTATTATCCATCGCTCCGTCCAAGAGTGTTTCTGAAAAACCTTTAATAGAAGTAATCGGTGTCTTCAATTCATGAGAAACATTCGCTAAAAAGTCTTTTCTCATTTGTTCTAATTTCTTCAACTCCGTAATGTCATGGAATACGAGAACAATTCCTTTCCACTCATGGTTCGTCCCAATAATTGGCGCTCCGTATACTTCAAAATGCTTTCGCTCAATACCAAGCGGCAATAACATTTGTTTACGCACTTTCACTTCTGTCATAAAAATTTCTTCTACAAGCTCAATAATTTCCGTATGGTGAAACGATTCATAATATAAACGATCTAAATATTCTTCGTCTGTTACGTGGAAAGTCTCCTTATAAGAACGGTTTACAAGGTTTATATAACCACGACTATCAATTAAAATCATTCCGCTTCCCATATTTTCAATTAATGTGTGCAAACGATCTTGTTGCATTTCTTGTTCGAGTGTCATCTCTTGTAAATTACGAGCTAAAATATTAATTGCTTTACTTAGCATTCCTGTTTCATCCGAATGACTTTCATATGCACGCGCTTTATAATTACCCTTCGCTAATTCAATCGCAACTTTCGTAACTGATTCAATCGGCCTAATATATTGTCCTGTAATTTTAACACCTAGGAATACAACGACAAGACAGGCAATGACAAATCCGATAATTAATAATCCCCACGTTTTTTGGTGAACGTCCCTCAAAGTATCGATTGTACTTTTCACCAAAATGTATCCTTGCTTCCCTGCTACATCCTGAACGAACACAGCATGATAAAACTCATTCTTTTGATCCGCTTCTTTCGTAATAACTTTATTTCTTTGTTTTGCTGTTTCAGAAGAAAGTTCTTTAATCATCTCTTGACTAAATGCAGATTGTTGCCCTCCGCTATATTGAACTTTCTTTTTTTCATCAACAAATATAATAGAAGCTGGTATTTGTTCTTCTAACTTTTTAAATACATACGGATTTTTTAAAACAGATTCAAACCCTTGCTCCTCTGCTAATACAGCAACATATCTTGTCTCTTTTATCATTCTTTCTTTAGCATGATCTATATAGTAATTTTCAAATACAGTTTCTAATAATACACCTAGTCCAACTAAAATAAAAACGATAAGAGAAACAAATGTAAAAAGAAGCCTGGAGCGAAATTTATTCATCCCCTTTTGGCTCCTCTAATTTATAACCTAAACCACGTATCGTTTTAATGTACGTCGGTTTTTTCGTATTTTGTTCAATTTTATCGCGCAAATGGCTAATATGGACATCGACAATTCTAGTATCACCAGCAAAATCATAATTCCATACAGCACTCAATAATTGGTCACGAGTTAATACACGACTTTTATTTTTCGCGAGATAAACCAGTAACTCAAATTCTTTCGGTGTTAACTCCAGTTTCCTACCTTGGAAGTACGCTTCATAAAACTCCGGTAAAATTTTAAGCTCTGCAATTATGATGCTCTCTTCATCTGGTGCTTCCGAAACTTGTTCTTCTTGCTGTAATTTCGTGCGGCGCAAAATCGCCTTCACACGAGCAACAACTTCCCTCGGGCTAAATGGCTTCGTCATATAATCATCAGCCCCAAGTTCAAGACCCAGTACCTTATCAAACTCATCATCTTTTGCTGTTAGCATTAAAATCGGCGTCATAACACGCTGCAATCGTAATTCTTTACAAACTTCCATACCATCCATTTTCGGAAGCATTAAATCTAATATAATTAAATCTGGGCGTTCTGTTGTCGCTTTTTGAAGCGCCATTTCTCCATCCATCGCTGTTATAACTTCAAACCCAGCTTGTTGTAAATTAAATTCAATTAAAGTTAAGATAAACTCCTCATCATCCACTACTAAAATACGATTGTTCATTCTTTTCCTCCAAGTTATAGACTTGAAACCTTCTTCATCCTAGTATTTTCCCCGTTATTCTCATCATACTAGAAAACAAGGTCCCCCTCAATATAATTGTCTATTTGTGGGGTTAGATTACAGTAGATTTACTCTAGAAAATCGAAATAATTACACTTTCGCTATTCATTAGCTATCCATACCCTGTAAATCATCCTATCAGCTTCACAAATCACCCCTGTACAAACTGTGAAGCCTTGATTTTGCGCTAAAAAAAACGAAAGAGCATACGCTATTTTATAATCTGGTGTTTCATATCCATCAAATACACTCCCGTACATTTCATTCGCGATTGAATCAGCCCATACTTCAGCCTCTCTCATCGTTTCAAAAATAATGTCTTCCCTTTCCCATTTCACAGTTATCATCCCCTCTTCCAAACAAAAAGTAGCGCCAGCATATCCTTAATAAGAATACGACCAGCGCTACTTTTATATCATTCTAACTTTCATTTTTTAAAAATTATCTAATGCTTTTTCCATAATAGAAACAGATTTAAAAGGTGGCGTTACTGTTAATGAACCTTTTACAACATGCTCTCCTTGTTCATCATAAGCTGATACGAGCATATCAATTGTATGTTCCTCCTCTGAAACAGCCACAACTTCAAAGTGGATTTGTAACGTTTCATAATGGTGAACATGTTTCACGAACGTAAGGTCCTTCCTAGTAATATGACTACCTGGACCCGGTAAATATTTCGTAACCGCCGTTGTAATGAGCCCTGTTAGCATAATGCTTGGCACAATCGGCTTTTCATACGGAGTTTGGGATGCGTAATCATGCTGAATATATAATGGATTGGCATCATTCGTTAACCCTAAGTACAATAACAAATCTTTATCCTCAATTTTTTCAGTGATAGATAATTTCTCTCCTACTGTAATTTCATCCATTCTACGACCAATTTGAACTTTTTTCTTTAACATGTTACAACCCCCTCCGATTTTTTCACCTTATTATCCTACTAAAAGCGATACCTTATCCGAAATTTACTATGATGAGGGCAATATATAGTATAAGTCTATAGTTTCATTATAGGATACACCTAATGATAGCGTTTTCATATTATTCCAAAAAAATATTTCGATAAATAGTAGAAAAAGATTCGGGGCCCCGAATCTTTTTCCGCTTATATTTAATTATCAAACAAGAACTTTCATAACGTTACGTACAGATTCTACAGAGCGATCTAACGCTTCTTTTTCATCTGCAAGAAGTTCTAATTCAATAATTTTTTCAATTCCGTTACCACCTAGAATTACTGGTACCCCTAAGTAAAGGTCACTATAACCATACTCACCTTCAAGGTATGCAATAGCAGGTAATACACGGCGTTGATCTTTCAAGATTGCTTCTGTCATTTCAACTAAAGAAGCTGCTGGCGCATAATATGCACTACCGTTTCCTAATAAGCCTACAATCTCACCGCCACCTTTACGTGTACGTTCTACGATTGCTTCTAAACGCTCTTTTGGAATTAATGTTTCTAACGGAATGCCACCTGCATAGGAATAGCGTACAAGAGGTACCATATCGTCACCATGTCCACCAAGAACAAATCCTGTAATGTCTTTCACAGAAAGATTTAATTCTTGTGAAATGAATGTACGGAAACGAGCTGTATCTAATACGCCCGATTGACCGATAACACGCTCTTTCGGGAATCCTGCTTCTTTAAATACAGAATATGTCATTGCATCAACCGGATTTGTTAATACAACAATAATCGCATTTGGTGAATGTTTTGCAATGTCGCGCGTAATACTTTTCATAATTTTAGAGTTTGTTGCTACTAAGTCATCACGGCTCATACCAGGCTTACGCGCAATACCTGCTGTAATAACGACAACGTCAGAATCAGCAGTATCTGCGTAATCAGATGTACCAATAATGTTAGCATCAAAACCTTGTACTGGGCTCGCTTCTAACATATCTAACGCTTTCCCTTTTGTTGGATTTTCCAGCTGTGGAATGTCCACTAATACAACATCTGCAAGTTCTTTTTGTGCTAATAAGAATGCTGTTGTTGCTCCTGTAAATCCTGCACCGATGACTGAAACTTTCTTGCGTTTGATTGTCATAATTTACCCCCCGCTTTAATTATGCGTTTTTGATTATCGCTACATCCATGTTTTTAATAAGTTCATTAGCGAACTCAGAACATTTCACTTCTGTTGCACCTTCCATTAAGCGTGCGAAATCATATGTTACTACTTTTGAAGCAATTGTTTTCTCAACTGAATCAGTTACTAAATTCGCAGCTTCGTTCCATCCTAAGTGCTCTAATAATAATACACCTGAAAGAAGAACTGAAGATGGGTTTACTTTATCTAAACCTGCATATTTTGGAGCTGTACCATGTGTAGCTTCAAAGATAGCATGTCCAGTCACATAGTTAATGTTTGCACCAGGTGCAATACCAATTCCACCTACTTGTGCAGCAAGTGCATCAGAGATGTAGTCTCCGTTTAAGTTCATTGTTGCAACAACATCGAACTCACGTGGACGAGTTAAAATTTGTTGTAAGAAGATGTCTGCAATAGAATCTTTTACGATGATTTTCCCAGCCACTTCTGCGTCTGCCATCGCTTTATTCGCTGCATCTTTTCCATCTTTTTCAACGATACGATCATATTCAGCCCAAGTAAATACTTTGTCGCCGAATTCTTGTTCCGCTACTTCGTAACCCCAGTTCTTGAAAGCACCTTCTGTAAATTTCATAATGTTTCCTTTATGAACTAATGTAACAGAAGAGCGTTTTTCGTTAATTGCATATTGAATTGCAGCACGAACAAGACGCTTTGTCCCTTCTTCTGAGATTGGTTTAATACCAATTCCAGATGTTTCTGGGAAGCGGATTTTATTAACACCCATTGCTTCTTTTAAGAAAGCAAGAACTTTTTCTGCTTCTGGAGAACCTTGTGCATATTCAATTCCAGCATAAATGTCTTCTGTATTTTCACGGAAAATAACCATATCAGTATCTTCCGGACGTTTTACAGGTGAAGGAACACCTTCAAAGTAACGAACTGGACGTAGACATACATATAAATCTAATTCTTGACGAAGCGCTACGTTTAGAGAACGAATACCACCGCCAACTGGAGTTGTAAGTGGACCTTTAATTGCGATTAAATATTCACGGATTAAATTTAAAGTCTCTTCTGGTAACCACTCGCCTGTTTGGTTGAATGCTTTTTCCCCTGCAAGCACTTCTTTCCAAACGATTTTCTTCTCACCATCATAAGCTTTTTCAACTGCTGCTTCTAGTACGCGAGACGCTGCAGCCCAAATATCAGGACCAATTCCATCTCCTTCGATAAATGGAATAATCGGATTGTTTGGTACATTCATAACACCATTAGTTACAGTAATTTTTTCACCTGTCGTCAATGTGATAACCCCCATGTTTGAAATTTCATATGTATGAAACTGAGGGAATAACCCCTCAGTTCAAACCGTTAGTCAAATTTAAATATTCTAATCATTACATCTTCCCGGAAAAATCAGACTTTTGAAAGCGTATTTTTACTATCGAAATAGTGTTTTTCGCTTATCGTTGTGCAATTGGAACATACACTTGATGCGTAGGTCCATTATAATCAGCACGTGGACGGATTAAACGGTTATTTTCATATTGTTCTAGAATATGAGCTAACCAGCCTGACATACGGCTAATTGCAAAAATAGGTGTAAATAAGTCATGGTCAACTCCTAAACAGTGGTATACAGAAGCTGAATAGAAATCAACATTTGGTGGAAGACCTTTTTCTTTTGTTACAATGTCTTCAATTTTGATAGACATATTATACCATTTGTCTTCTCCTAAAAGCACGCATAATCTCTTAGACATTTCACGTAAATGTTTTGCACGTGGATCACCATGCTCATACACACGGTGGCCAAAGCCCATGATTTTCACTTTATTTTGAAGAGCATTATGAATATATGCTTCTACATTTTCTTCTTCGCCAATTTCAGTTAACATCTTCATTACATTTTCATTTGCTCCGCCGTGAAGAGGACCTTTTAATGCACCGATTGCTGCTGTAATACCAGAATACACATCTGAAAGTGTAGCTACGCAAACACGTGCAGTAAATGTAGAAGCGTTTAACTCATGATCTGCATGAAGTACAAGCGCCTTATCAAAAGCCTCAATTTCAACTTCATTTGGCTCACGATCATTTAACATGTACAAGAAGTTTCCAGCTAATGATAGATCTTTTCTTGGCTCAACAACATCTAAACCTTTGCGGATTCTTGCATAAGCAGCAATTAAAGTTCCTACTTGAGCCTGTAATTTAACCGCTTTCAAATAATTGGACTTCTCATCCATAATTTCAGCGCTCTCATCATATAATGATAGCATGGAAATCGCAGTTCGTAAAACAGACATCGGATGCGCGATTTTTAAATCTACTTGTTTCAAATATGTTAAAATTTCACCTGGTACTTTATAGTATTCAGATACAGTTTCACTAAATTCCGCTAGTTCTTTTTCGTTAGGAAGCTTGCGGTGCCATAATAAGTACACTACTTCTTCAAACGTAGCATTCTCAGCTAAATCATCAATATTATACCCAACATAAGTTAATGTATCATCAATAATAGAGCTCACAGATGATGTTGTTGCTACTACCCCTTCTAAACCTCGAATAACAGTCATGACATTCTCTCCTTTTCCTGAAAATTCTCCCAACCTTGCTCCTTATATCTATTTGCTCCCCTTATAAATTATGAACGCTCGTTCACTCTTTAGGCAAGCAAAATGCACGTTCATGCAAATTTGTTGCGATGTTCCCCTCTTATTGTCCATTGCTACATGGAAAGCATGAGCGTGAATGTCTCCCCGAATCCTCACGCTCAGAACAACAAGTTAGTGAGGAAAATGAATCCCGAAGAGTTTATGATAAAAACAACATAAAACAATATCATTATAAAATTGTTTTATGTTGTTTTTATTTTATCTGGTGTATAGTCTCTGCTGTTATGTAACTTTTCAAAGTTTCTAATCCTATTATAAACAATTATCTGACTTTTGTGAACAGAAAGAATTCAAAAATTTTATATTACTATAAAATTCCTTATTTAAACATCTGTATAATACTCATAACTGCATAGGCAATTCCAGCCCCAATTAACGGACCTACAGCGACTCCATTAAATAAAGCTACAGCTATAATTGTCCCAAAAACAAGCGCAGTTGTAATATGTGGGTCCGTCGTCAATAATTGCACACCGCCTTTCGCTAACAAAGCGACCGCCACACCTGAGGCTAAAGCAATCCATGCATAATACGATTTCGCTGCTTCTCCGAGTTGTTTAAAGCCTATTTCCCCTGTCGCAATCGGTACGAGCACTGCTATTGTAATGACTGTTACACCAAGGTTAATCCCTTTCGTTTGTAAATAAGGAAAGACTTTATCTCCTAAAAACGTAAACTTCAATAAGAATAACACTCCAATAGCTACAGTAAGCGATTGGTTTTTAGCAATAAGTCCTATAATAAGTAGTATGAATAAAAATAACGTTGACTGACTAATCATGTTTTCACTTCCTTTCTGAAAATAATGAACTCGCTTCCAAACAAAAATACCTTTAAACCTATCGTTATACATGTCATATCGATGTCTATTTGCCAATGAGAATAAGGCAACAATTTCATTTTTTCATGCATTTTTAACTTACAGAATGAGACTGTAACCAAAAAAATCAAAGCATGTATACATTTTTGAAAACGATTGTCTCTCCTTTCTTTTCTAACAAGAAACAGGTAAAATAAAAAGAAGAGAAAATGAAGTTTTTACCATATAGTAGAAGCATCATCAACAAGCTTTTACAGTCGTTCATGTACTGAAAAAGCAGGGAAAATCCATCATTCCACTATAACATAAAAGTGAAACTTTAATCAGTGAATGCTACTCGTTATAAGTTGAACGAATTAGGCTAATACAAATTGGAATGGGAGGTATACATCTTTGAACCGAAACTTACTATATATGATATTGCGACTCATATTTGTCATTGTAGCAACGGTAGCTGGGTTCTATGTATTACTATACATGTCAGGACTTATCTATCCTTTTATTATCGCTTTTGCATTCGCTTATTTGATTAATCCTGTCGTCAATTTCCTTAATCAAAAACTACAATTCCCTCGTGCATTAGCAGTACTCGTTAGCTTAATTCTCGTATTCGGGGCTATCGTCGGACTTGTTACATACCTTGTAACTGAAGCAATATCCGCCACAACATACTTACTTCAAATTGTTACAGTGAAGTTCCCAGATATCGTTGCATTCGCTCAACAATTTGCGCTTAATCATATTATGCCTCTCTACGATGATTTAATTTCTAAATTTAATCATCTCGGCGAACCCCAACGATATACTATTACACAAAACATTCAAAACTTAGGCACTGAAGCAACGACACAAATGAAAGAACTTTTAACCGCTATTATAAGCGGATTAACAAATTTCATTAGCGCATTACCAACAACTTTAACTGTCCTTGTATTCATTTTATTAGCAACTTTCTTCATTAGTTACGATTGGCACCATCTTGCTCATAAAGTAAGAAAATTTTTACCTAATCGTGTACACGGATACGGAAAAACTATTTTTGTCGATTTAAGAAAAGCTTTGTTTGGTTTTGTTAAAGCACAACTTACACTCGTGTCTATGACAACTGTCATTGTACTAATCGGCCTTTTAATATTACGCGTGCCATACGCGATTACTATCGCGATTATTACAGGAGTTGTAGATTTACTCCCATACTTAGGAACTGGAGCCGTCTTCGTTCCTTGGGTTATATACGTATTTTTCACAGGCGACACCGCATTCGCCATCGGTCTTCTCATCTTATACATCGTCGTGATTGTCCAAAGACAAATCATGGAGCCGAAAGTACTTTCATCTAATATTGGACTTGATCCATTAGCGACACTCATCGCTTTATTTGTCGGCTTTAAGCTCTTTGGTTTTTTAGGATTAATCATCGGTCCAGTCACATTAGTACTACTTAACACATTACACAAAGCCCACGTTTTCCATGACTTATGGAAATTCATTAAAGGCTCACCATCAAAATAATATTTTCTAATTCACATACAACAAAAAACTTAACTGTAATCAGTGGGAAATTCCCACTGATTATTCATTGTACTTACTTTTATACTAACTACAGTTCAAACGAGAGGATTTCCCAAAAAAGGATAATTCTCTTGTTTTTTTCATGAAAAACGCATATTTCGCGGTATTTTTACATTTTTATTCTATTTGTTTTATAATTATTACTTACATTTATTACTTTTTATGTAAATGAATAAATATACAAAATAGAGAGAAATACTCCTTTAATCAGTAGTTTTTTTCTCTCATCTAACTTTTTCACACTAATCGAACACTAACAACACAAAAAAATATTACCCTGATGTAAAACTTCCAATCCGTAACCCCTGTATTCCACCTAACATTAACTACCAGAGGTATAAATAGAAAATACAATAAAAAAATAACACTTAGATTACAGCAATCTAAGTGTTATTTCTGAACAATAATAGTAGCCTTCTTTCTCAATTTCCAATCAATCCACTTCATAACAATCGGCTTCAATAAAGCCCTCGTTACTGGGATAACAAAGATAAAACCTATTATATCCGTCACATATCCAGGAAGTACTAAAAGAATACCTCCTATAAAGACGAAAATACCATCTAGGACGGCATCACCCGGCATTTCTCCTCTATTTAACCTAAATTGAATCTCTCTAACTATTTTAAACCCTTGTCGTTTCGCCAAATACACACCTACAATACCTGTAAATACAATCATAGCGAACGTAGACCATAAACCTATTACATGACTTGATCCAATTAAGACCGTAATTTCAATCGCCGGTATTAAAATAAGCAAGAATAGTAACCACTTCATAGCTCACACTCCTTCATATTTCATTTCAAAGATTTAAGTATCTTCCTTTCACCTTACCAAGCCCCTTATAAGTCCCTTACGACGCCCGTATAAGCCTCATAAAAGATAAACAACCCTCTCCAATAAACGCTATAACAAACGTTTCCTGGAGTGATTTCAGGCGTTTAAAGTTATCTCTATCCTTTTTTGTGTAAAAAAAAGAGAAGGACTCCGCTCCTTCTCTCCGTATTACTTCTTATAGCACTTCCGCATGTCCATTATAAACAATTCCGCGTGCTGCATCAACTGTTACTTCTTGGCCATTTTTTAAAGTTGTTGTTACGCCGTTTACACCGACGATAACAGGAATACCGATAGATACACCTACAACAGCCGCATGGCTTGTTAAGCCGCCTTCTTCAACAACTAAAGCAGCAGCTTTTTCAATTGCAGGAATCATATCTTTATCAGTGCTTGTTGTAACAAGGATATCACCTTTGTTTACGTTCGCTACAGCTTCAGCAGCTGTTTTTGCTACAACTACTTTACCTTTTGCAGCTTTACGACCGATTCCTTGTCCTTTAGCAACTTCTTCACCAACAACGTGGATTTTCATTAAGTTTGTTGTACCAGTTTCAGCAACTGGAACACCAGCAGTGATTACTACAGTGTCTCCAAGTCCGATTAGACCTGCATCCATACCTGTTTGAATTGCAGTATCTAACATTTCGTCAGTAGAAGCTGCACGTTTTCCAGCCATAAACGCTTGTACACCCCAAACAAGTGCAAGACGACGTCCTACTTGCTCGTCAGATGTTACAGCTACGATTGGAGATTTTGGACGGTATTTAGAGATCATTTTCGCAGTATGTCCACTTTCTGTTGGAGCTACTATTGCAGCTACATCAAGAGCAAGTGCTGTATGCGCAACAGATTGGCTAATTGCATCTGTAATTGTTGGAGTGAACTCTTTAATACGTTTTTTGAACATATCTTCATATTGTAATGATTTTTCAACACGCACTGCAATGTTAGCCATCATTGTTACAGCTTCTACAGGGTATTGACCCGCAGCAGTTTCACCTGAAAGCATAATTGCATCTGTTCCATCGAAGATTGCGTTTGCTACGTCACTTGCTTCCGCACGAGTTGGACGTGGGTTACGTTGCATAGAATCTAACATTTGTGTTGCAGTAATAACCGGTTTGCCTAATACGTTACATTTTTTGATTAGACGCTTTTGTACTAATGGTACTTCTTCTGGTGGAATTTCTACACCCATATCACCACGAGCAACCATTAAACCGTCAGAAACTTCTAAGATTGCATCGATGTTGTCGATACCTTCTTGGTTTTCGATTTTTGGTACGATTTGGATGTATTGAGCGTCATGTCCTTCTAATAATTCACGAATTTCTAATACGTCAGATGCTTTACGTACGAAAGATGCCGCGATGAAATCAACTTTTTGCTCGATACCGAAAACGATATCTTTTACGTCTTTTTCAGTGATACCAGGAAGCTTAATGCTTACGTTTGGTACGTTAACACCTTTTTTATTTTTTACAGTTCCACTGTTTAATACTTTTGTACGGATGTTTCCATCAGCTTTTTCGATTACTTCTAGTTCGATAAGACCGTCATCGATTAGAATACGAGAACCTGGATCAACATCATCATAAAGACCAGCATAAGATACAGAGAACTTCTCTGCAGTTCCTAATACTTGTTCAGTAGAAAGAATTACTTCTGCACCTGTTACAAGCTCAGCTTGTCCGTCTACGAAGTCGTGAGTACGGATTTCTGGACCTTTTGTATCAAGTAAGATACCAACTGTTTTACCAGTTTTCTTTGAAGCTTCACGAATGTTTTTAATACGAGCGCCGTGCTCTTCATGGCTACCGTGAGAGAAGTTTAAACGAGCAACGTTCATACCCGCTTCCATTAATTGTTCTAATTTCTCAATACTTTCACTAGCAGGACCTATAGTACATACAATTTTAGTTTTACGCATATTGCACCTCCGAAAATTATGAAACCGTTCCCAAATACAAGGCATTAAGCCGATTAGATGGATAATTCTTTAGATAATTGATACATATCTTTATCGATTGTATGCTTTTGAGCTAACGCTTCGATAATGTCATGATCAACAAGTTTATTGTTTTGAATACCAACACAACGTCCGCCATTACCAGCAATTAATAATTCAACTGCTCTTGCACCAAGACGACTTGCTAATACACGGTCTTGTGCACTTGGTGATCCACCACGTTGTACGTGACCTAATACAGTTACACGAGTATCAAAGCTTGTTGCTTCTTCAATGTGCTTACCGATGTCAATCGCACTTCCAACACCTTCAGCTACAACGATAATACTGTGCTTTTTACCACGTTCACTACCGCGTTTCAGACGAGCAATAACATCATCCATGTCATACTCTTCTTCTGGAATTAAGATAGTTTCGGCACCATCAGCTAAACCAGCCCATAATGCGATATCTCCAGCATGACGCCCCATTACTTCGATAACATATGTACGTTCATGAGATGTAGCTGTATCACGGATTTTATCAATTGCATCAATAACAGTATTTAAAGCTGTATCGAAACCAATTGTGAAGTCTGTTCCAGGGATATCATTGTCGATTGTACCTGGTACACCAACACATGGGAATCCTTGCTCAGTTAATTTTTTAGCACCTTGGTAAGAACCATCTCCACCAATAACAACAAGTCCTTCAATACCATGTTTCTTTAATTGCTCGATTCCTTTAAGTCGTACTTCTGGGTCTTTAAACTCAGGACATCTTGCTGTATATAATTTTGTACCACCACGGTGGATAATATCGCCAACAGAACCAAGTTCTAATTTTTCAATATGACCAGAAATTAAACCAGCGTATCCATGGTAAATACCATATACTTCAATATCATGGAAAATCGCTTTACGAACAACTGCACGAATGGCAGCATTCATACCAGGTGAATCTCCACCACTTGTTAATACACCAATACGTTTCATTTGTACTCACCTCATAAAGATTATTTGCCTTATAATAAAATAACACGAAAAAATACAAAAACACAATGGAGAAGATGTGTCTTTTCATAATAAAAACGTGCATTCGCGAAGAGGAACGCACGCTTTTCTTATTTTATCCCAATGGAAGCGTTTGAAAACGAAACTTGCCCAATTTTCATATATTTTTCATAACGTTTTTCGATTAATTCATCTTTCGAAATTCCGCTTAATTGTTCAAAAGTTTTCTTAAGCATTAAATCTATATTTTCTGATTGTTTTAAAACATTACGATGCGCTCCGCCTTTTGCCTCTGGAATAATTTCGTCAATTACACCTAATTCTTTCAAATCTAATGCTGTAATTTTCATCGCTTCTGCAGCTTCCTTCGCTTTTCCTGCATCTTTCCAAAGAATTGCCGCCGCACCCTCTGGTGTAATAA
Source organism: Bacillus nitratireducens (assembly GCF_036320425.1). Taxonomy (NCBI): domain Bacteria; kingdom Bacillati; phylum Bacillota; class Bacilli; order Caryophanales; family Bacillaceae; genus Bacillus; species Bacillus nitratireducens. Next base: position 267,020 of record NZ_JAUMJO010000003.1, on the reverse strand, counting down.
CAGAATACGTGGAATTTTCCAGCATATGAATGTAATCTCCTACTCCAAGACCTAACGCACCACCGCTACCACCTTCACCGATAACAATACAAATAACAGGTACAGTTAAACCCGCCATTTCAAATAAATTACGGGCAATTGCCTCACTTTGTCCACGTTCTTCAGCTGCTTTACCAGGATAAGCTCCCTTCGTATCGATGAAACAAATAATAGGACGATTAAACTTTTCCGCTTGTTTCATGAGACGCAGTGCTTTTCGATAGCCTTCTGGATGAGGCATCCCAAAATTACGACGAATATTTTCTTTCGTATCTTTTCCGCGTTGGTGCCCAATTACAGTTACAGGCATCCCTTTATATTTCGCAATGCCGCCGACAATCGCTGCATCGTCGCCAAATAGGCGATCTCCATGACATTCAAAAAAATTAGTAAATAAGTGCTCAATATAATCGAGCGTTGTCGGTCTTTCTGCATGACGAGCAATTTGAACACGGTCCCATACTTTCATATTGCCGTATATATCTTCCTCTAATTTTTCTAGCTTGTCTTCCAAAATACGAATCTCCTCACTGAAGTCCATCTGGCTGTTTTTCGTATAGTCTTTCAGTTCACGAATCTTATTTCTTAGCTCAACAACTGGTTTCTCAAATTCTAACTCTGCCATACAGCCATTTCCCCTCCTTGATGAACTTCTAAAATCTTACGGAGCGATTCTCTCATATCATCACGATGCACCACCGCATCTAATTGACCGTGCTCTAGTAAAAATTCTGCCGTTTGGAAATCTTCCGGTAGTTTCTCACGCACTGTTTGTTCAATTACACGTCTACCAGCAAATCCGATAAGTGCACCTGGCTCTGCAAGATTGTAATCACCAAGTGAAGCGAAACTCGCTGAAACCCCGCCCGTCGTCGGGTGAGTCATAACAGAAATAAATAGTCCTCCTGCATTACTATGCTTTTTCAAAGCTACGCTTGTTTTTGCCATTTGCATTAAACTTAATATCCCTTCTTGCATACGGGCACCACCCGACGCAGTAAAGATAATAAATGGAACTTGTAAGTCGTACGCTTTTTCAACTGCACGGGCAATCTTCTCTCCTACAACAGAGCCCATGCTGCCCATTCGAAAACGAGAATCCATTACTGCAACAACAACAAGCATGTCATCAATTGTTCCTTCACCAGTTACAACCGCTTCGTTCAATTCAGTCTTCTTACGATCGCTCTCTAGTTTCTCTTCGTATCCTGGAAACTCGAGTGGATTTAATGAAACCATTTCTTTGTCATACTCACGGAATGACCCTTCGTCCAATATACTATCAAGACGTTCCCATGCATTCATAGGATGATGATATCCACAATTCACACATACTTTTAAATTTTTTAGCAGCTCTTTCGTATACATGATTTTTTTACATTTCGGACATTTTGTCATAACGCCATCCGGTACATCTTTTCGTACTTGTTCTGAAGGTATTGCAGCGTACTTTTTCTTTTTCACGAATAAATCTCTTAGCACAATTTGACCCCCTTCGTTGAGAGCTAAGGTTAGCGCAAGAAGAAAATTGGGCTAACACCAAAGTTTGATGTTAGCCTTATCTTCTCAATCTGTCTAATAACCTCACTCTTTACGTTTAACTTTAACCGCTATGCGGTAGAATGTTTGTCATAACGTGTCATGGTCATTTCGACAAATTTTATACATTACGAGTGAAACTGTATATTCTCTACTAATTCATCGTAAATTTTTAACGCATCATTTTCTTGTTTCTCTTTCAAGGCAGCATAAAGCTTTCTATATATTTCGATAGAATCTCCTGAAATTTCACAAGAAAGCGTTGCAACGTAATCATTTACGATCATCCAAATGCGATAAAGTAAATAATTATCGAATTGTTCAATAAGTGTTTTAAAGAACGTTTGATGAAGCATTGGAATTGAGCTTTCATTTTCTTCAAGCACTTGGTGTAATTTACTTAGCACTTTAGAAAACGTTTCTTTCGGCAAATTACATACAAGTCGAATCATATCTTTCTCAAGCAATCGTTTTGTTTGTAATAAATCACGAATTGTTTTCTCATCTTGCAGCAAGAACGGAGCAATTAATTGTACAAGACCGTTATCGTAAAAGTTTCGAATAAACGTCCCCTCACCACGTCTTGTTTCAATTAACCCTACAAGTTCTAAAGCACGCAATGCTTCTCTTACAGAGGAACGTCCAACGTTTAAGCGTGAACTTAACTCACGCTCAGACGGCAAACGATCCCCCGCTACTAAACCATCCTCTTCCATTATGGAACGGATTTTTTTTACAATTTCGAGATATACTTTTGTATTTGATGATGTCAATGGAAATTCCTCGCTTATTCTTTACCAATCAGCGCTAATTGTTTTGTTTTCTCAGCGACTTCATTTGGATCTACTTGACGGCGAGCTACTCCTGTCTCCATTGCCGCTTTCGCAACGTAAGCCGCTACTTGAGGCGCTACACGCGCGTCAAATGGCGCTGGAATGATATGGTCCGCATTCAACTCATCTTCTGATACAAGCTCTGCAATGGCTTGTACAGCTGCCATCTTCATTTCTTCATTAATTTGTGTCGCATGTACATCAAGTGCACCGCGGAAAATACCAGGGAACGCTAGTACATTATTTACTTGGTTCGGGAAGTCAGAACGACCTGTTCCAACAACAGCTGCGCCCGCTGCTTTTGCCAATTCTGGCATAATTTCTGGAACCGGATTCGCCATTGCAAAAATAATTGCATCGTCATTCATTGTACGAACCATCTCTTCAGTTAATGCACCTGCTGCAGATACACCAATGAATACGTCCGCACCTTGTAAAACGTCAGCTAAAGAACCTTCAATACGATTCTTATTTGTATATTTTGCAACTTCATCTTTCACCGGATTCATACCTGTAGGGCGACCTTCATAGATTGCACCTTTACGGTCACACATAATAACGTCACGTACACCATAGCGATATAAAAGTTTAATGATTGCAATACCCGCTGCACCTGCGCCATTTGCGACAACTTTAATGTCAGACATTTTCTTTCCAACTAATTTCAGCGCGTTTACAAGGCCCGCTACTGTTACGATAGCTGTTCCGTGTTGATCATCATGGAAGATAGGAATATTTGTTTCTTTTTTCAAACGTTCTTCAATAACGAAGCAGTTTGGTGCTGCAATATCTTCTAAGTTTACACCGCCAAAAGTTGGCTCCATTAATTTTACAGTTTCAACAATTTTATCTACATCGTTTGTATTTAAGGCAATCGGGAATGCATCTACACCAGCAAAGCTCTTGAATAATACAGCTTTACCTTCCATTACTGGAAGAGATGCTTCAGGTCCAATGTTACCAAGACCAAGTACAGCCGTTCCATCTGTCACAACTGCTACCATATTTCCCTTCATTGTATATTCATATACCTTACTTTTATCGTCATAAATTTCTTTACAAGGCTCTGCAACCCCTGGAGAATATGCAAGACTTAAATCTTTTGCATTTTCTACTTTTACTTTTGATACAGTTTCTAATTTTCCTTGATGCACTTTATGCATGTGAAGTGCTTCTTCACGAAGTGTTGACAAACTATCCACTCTCCTCAAATTATTCTTGCTGATATCAATTTCTCCAAGTGGTCTGACCACGAACACTACTACTATAATAATCGAAGTGTAGGGAAATTGTCCATTATATTTTCACAACGACGTTTTCGCCGCCGACAATTTCACGAAGTGCTCCTAGACATTCTTCACTCGGATGAATTGATAAACTTCGAGATAATTGTACCATTTTATGTTCCTTTTCATAATAAATTAGTACTTTCGCAAAACCTGAATAGTCAAACAATACTTTTGTAACCTGATTTAAAAGCTTTTTCTCATACTGAGATGGCAATTTCACGTAAACAGATGCGTCTTTCTTTTCTTCATAAGCATCCATTTCCTCTAACGGATAGAGTCCATTTACAATCCATTGCAGCTTATGATTCCTTAGCTCAATCGTACCGTCAACTAAAACAATTGCCCCTTCTTGTAACTTGTCTGAGAAATGTATATACGTCTCCGGGAAAACAACCGCTTCCATTTCATCATTTTGATCACAAAATGTAATAAACGCCATCTTTTGAAACTTTTTCGTACGAATCACTCTCACACTTGTTATATATACAATCGCTCTTTGTACTTTTTTCTTATGTCGCATCGCCTGAGCTAGAGATGGGATTTCTAATTCTTTTCCTAACTTCGCATACTGCGCTGTCGGGTAACTAGATAAATAAAAACCGAGGGCTTCTTTCTCTTTATTTAACTGTTCAATAAAGGGTAGCTCTTCTCCTTGTACATATTTTGATTTTGGAACAGCATCTCCTAAATCACGTGCAAGGTTCGCGTACTCTAGCGCTCCTTTAAGACTTTTCCATAAATTCGTTCTCGAAACACCAAAATCGTCAAAACATCCCGACCAGACAAACGCTTCTAAATTTCGCTCCGTAACAAACTTTGATGGCATACGAAGACAAAATTCAAATAAATCTTCGAACATTTTTCCCTCTCGTTCTTCGAGTAACGCCGTCACTGTAGCCATCCCGATATTTCGAATTGAAAGTAAACTGTAACGTATCGCATTCCCTTCCATTTGGAAGTTATAACCACTTCTCTGAAGAGACGGCGGCAACACATGAAACCCTTTTCGTTTTGTTTCTCGTATATACTGCACAATCTTATCTTCATTTCCAATTGCACTTGATAATAGTGCCGTCATAAATTCTAGCGTGTAATTCGCTTTTAAATAGGCAAGCTGATATCCGATCATACTGTAAGCTACAGCGTGACTTCGGTTAAAACCGTAGTTCGCAAATCTTACAATCAAATCGTAAATTTGTTCTGAAGCTGTCTCATCGTATCCATTTTTCAAACAACCTTGAACAAAATGCTTACGTTCTTGATCTAAAATATCACGATTCTTTTTACTCACTGCACGGCGCAGTAAATCCGCTTCTCCAAGCGAAAACCCGGCTAACTTCGATGCGATTTGCATAATTTGTTCTTGGTATACAATTACGCCATATGTTCTTTCTAAAATCGGCTTTAAGTCCGGATGTAAATATTCAATTCGTCGTTTTCCGTGCTTCGATTCAATAAAGGTTGGAATTTGTTCCATCGGTCCCGGTCTGTATAACGAGTTAACAGCAACTATATCTTCAAATTCATTCGGTTTTAACCCACGAAGTACATTTCGCATACCACCTGATTCAAGCTGGAATACACCTGTTGTATCCCCTCTTCCTAACAATTGAAACGTCTTTTCATCTTGAAGAGGTAAATTTCTTATATCAATGTGTTTCCCCGTTTTTTTCACAATAAACTTTATAATATTTTCAAGTAACGTTAAATTACGTAATCCTAAAAAGTCCATCTTGAGCAACCCAAGCTCTTCTAATGCATCGGCTGGATATTGCGTAACATAAACATCGTTATGCCCTTCTTGAATTGCTACACTTCCTGTTAACGGTTCTTGGCTCATAATAACGCCGGCCGCATGAATAGACGTATGACGCGGTAATCCCTCTACACGTTTTGCAATTTCAAACACACGCTCATGCAAAAGATTCCCTTGTATAAACTCACGGAGTGACTGAGATTCCTCATATGCATCTTTTAATGTTATACCAAGCTTTGATGGGATAAGTTTTGAAAATATGTCAATATCTCTTGGCGGAAGCCCCATTACACGAGCGATGTCCCTAATTGCAGCTTTCGCTGCAAGAGTTCCGAACGTTACAATTTGAGCAACACGAAGCTGACCATATTTATCTTTCACATATCGAATCATCTCATCACGTCTTATATCTGGAAAATCAATATCAATATCTGGAAGTGTCACACGTTCAGGATTTAAAAACCTTTCAAATAGTAAGTCATATTCAATCGGATCGATATCTGTAATCTCCAATACGTAAGAAACGAGTGAACCAGCTGCCGATCCACGTCCTGGTCCTGTTAAAATATGATTTTCATGTGCGTATTTCATAAAGTCCCATACGATGAGGAAATAGTCACTAAATCCCATACTAGAAATCACATCTAATTCATGATTCAAACGCTGTATGTGCACTTCTTTCGGCGTACCATATCGTTTGCGCAAGCCTTCTTCACAAACACGGCGCAAATACGTATCATTCGTCTCATTAGATGGAACAGGAAATTTCGGTAATTGATTTACATGGAAAGGAATTTCTACTCGGCAACGCTCCGCGATTTTTATTGTATTTTGAATCGCTTCCTCAGCATGAGAAAATAGTGCTTCCATTTCATCCGATGACTTTAAATAATATTGATCCGTTTTCATTCTCGGCCTATCTGGATCAGTCATTTTCGTTCCGCCTTCAACAGATAATAAACATTCATGAACAAGTGCATCACTTTGATTAATGTAGCGTACATCATTTGTCGCAACGACTGGAACGTTTACCTTATTAATAAATTCAGGCAGCTTTTCTTGTAAAAGCAGTTCATCTTGAATCGCATGATGCTGCAAACTTATATAAAAATTGCTGAACATATTTTGATACGTATGAGCTACTTCTTCAGCCTGACTCTCTTTGTCTTCTAATAATAACTGTTCAATCTCTCCGTCTTTCCCTGGTGAAATTGCAATTAATCCTTTCGCATAATGAGCGAGCCACTTCTTTGGAATACCCTCTTTTGACTTAGTCATAATGCTGCTAGAAATTTTCAATAAATTTTGATAGCCTATTTCATTCTCAGCAAGTAAGACGAGTGGATAAGACTTTTCTTCTTCTTCACTAAAAATAGAAGCTGTTAAGCCGATAATAGGCTGTATACCATTTTTCTTGCATGCTTTATAAAACGGAATAACTCCATACATAACATTTTCATCTGTAATGGCCAGCGATGAAAATCCAAGCTCTTTCGCCCGAATGACAAGCTCATCAATTTTACAAGCACTTTTTAACAAACTAAAAACGGTTTGACATTGTAAATGCACAAACTTCACTGTTGTACCCTCTCTTTACCTATTTGACTACTTTTATTATAGGTGATGAGGAAAGCGGAAATCAAAACATACTTCTCATACTTTGTCCATATATATGAAGAAGAAAGGGGAATGACGATGGATGTAAGAGAACATACTTTTTTCTCTCTGCTTATTATTAGTTACTTTATTGCCTTTGGAGTTATACTTGGTGGTTCATTAATTGGCGGATTTGGTGCATTTCTCATTGGAAAACCAGCTCTAACTTATATTAATCAATTTGCTCAAAATTTAAGAATCTGGGCACTCGTTGCAGCGATAGGCGGAACGTTCGATACCTTTTATAGCTTTGAAAGAAGCTTCTTTGGCGGAGATATGAAAGATATCGTAAAACAAATTCTCCTTATTTTTTTTGCAACTGGTGGTATGCAAACTGGTCTTATTATTATTAAATGGCTAACGCAGGAACATGTATGAGAGTACCAAGTGCCAATACAGCCAAAAGATGGTACTTAGTTTTAGCAGGTGCTGCTGTTGGAGGCGTTTTGAGCTGGTTTATTTTTTTGTACATATATGGTGTTTTTCAGCAGGAACAAGCTAGTGAAATAGCAGAACAAAGAGAAATTATAGAAAAGCAAGAAGCAAAACTCCACGTCCTTCTCGAAGATCAAGAGAAATTGAATACAGAAAATAAGCGGCTCTTAACAATTCAAGAAATTAAAATAAAAATTATAAATCGTGAAAAATATGATTTAGACAACCTTACACTCGAAAACATGACTACTTCTATCCATAATGATCTCCAGCATCTTTTAACGAAAAACATTCAAAGCATCGCAAAAAATAAAGACCTACTCAAAAAAGTGATCGAAAATAAAACGTACAAACATTACGATCGTATATATCGCTTTAAAGTAGACACAGTCTCTTTTGATACCGTACTAGAAATTAGTATTGTTATTGAGAAAGAAAAATAAAAAATACCTCCTCAAATCTCCATTTAATGATATTTAGATTTAAAAACAAAAAAGGAGGGCTTCAGTGCCCCTCCTTCTCTTTCGTTCGACATACACTTTTTATCTACACAGCTCACGTAAATCAGCAAAAAGACGATCCGCTTCTTCCCAAGAAGATGCTTTTGCACCCGAAGCCATCGGATGTCCTCCACCATTATATTGCATTGCTAATTTATTAATAACTGGTCCTTTTGAACGAAGACGAACACGAATCACATCGCCTTCCTCTAAAAATAGAACCCACGCCTTTAATCCGTCAATATTACCAAGCGCTCCGACAACACCAGATGCTTCAGAAGGAAGTACATCAAACTCTTCTAGTACCTCTTTCGTTAATTTAATATACGCTGCACCTTCTTCTACCATCGTAAAGTTTTGTAAAATATAACCGTTTAAACGAGCAATTTTTTCTTTCGTCTTATACATTTCATTGTATAAATCTGTGAATTTAACACCCATGTCAACGAGCTCACTTACGTAACGAAGTGTTTTTGCTGTTGTATTCGGGAATAAGAAACGACCTGTATCACCGACAATACCCGCTAAAATAAGGCGAGCTGCTTCTGTTGTTATCTTTAATCCTTTATCTTTTCCATAACTGTAAAACTCATAAATCATTTCACTTGTAGAACTAGCTGTCGTATCCACCCACGTAATATCTCCGTATGGATCTTCATTCGGATGATGATCAATTTTAATTAACATCTTTCCTTTTGTATAGCGTTGATCGTCAACACGCTCTTGGTTCGCAGTATCACAAACGATAACAAGTGCATTTTCATATACACTATCTTCAATATCATCCATTACTCGTAAAAATGATAAAGACGGTTCATTGTACCCAACCATATAAATATTTTTCTCTGGAAACGATTCTTGTAGAATTGTACCAAGACCGCACTGAGAACCTAATGCATCTGGATCTGGACGTACATGACGATGAATAATAATCGTATCAAACTCTTTAATTGCTCCTAAAATTTGCTCATGCATATGTATAATCTCCTTTTTATTCAACTTCTTCACTTTATCCCCCATTATAACGGAAAATATTTCATACATGCGAACAATTGCTTTATAATAAAAATTAGAAAGTTTAGATATTTCTTTTTCTTTACCATTTTATACGAAGCGATGGGAGTGTGCATTATGCCAGTATTAGTCTTTTGTATTATCGTCTCATTTATGTTGTATCTTTTCTATAAAACAAAATTCTTTCGTACAAACCGTCCGATGGAGAAAGGGTGGCTCTCCGGAAAATCCGCAATGGCACTCGGCTTATTCGTCCTATTTTTCGGGATAAACCAATTCTTTTTAGAACTTTCAACTGCCCGCATTATTGTTGGTGCTTTATTTATTTTATTTGGCAGCGCGAGTACATTTAATGGATTCCGCCAATATAAACACTTTCTACCATTGGCAGTCAAAGAAGCCGAATCTTATAAAACAACGTAAAAAAGCATCAATATTGTGATGCTTTTTTACGTCCCTTAACTTTCAAAATCATATATGCAACAAACGCGGATGGTATATTAAAGAGGTTACCTTGCACATGAAAATGTAATTGCTCTTCTTCAAAGGACATCTTTTCATATAGTTCTCGCTGTGATAATCCTGTTCGTTTCTTTTTTTCATGCAGTCCTTGTAAATATAAATATTGAATCGGTATCATTACAAGAAAGTAAAATAGTGCGATACCACCAAAAAGGAGTAATTCTGATGACATATGGTATACCACCTTCCGAAAATCCATTATCTTACAATACAATTATAACATAGTATAAAATAAAGTTGAATTAATATTCTGATTTTTAACCGTATAATTACTTCTCCACATATATATCCTGCTACTTCTTTGTCTTCCAGCTAAAACCCCCCCATATCTTTAGCAGCAGCTTCAACACCCAATAAAACAAAATAAAGTTAAAGAAAAACCCTAATGGATTAAACCAGACTTCCCAACCACCATAATAAACAAACGTTTCAGCTGGTACACCAAAATAAAGGAAATCAGGCTCATTTTCTCCTGATATAGGAATAAAGGAACCAATACTTGCGAGAATCAAACTTACAAAATACAACTTCTTTTTAATACCATTCATTCTTCTATGTGTTAACACATGAACAATTATGATACATACGACAACTAAAAAGAAAATTATCCCAGCCATTCAACACCTCCTTATCACTACGACATTTCCTCCACTTTCAAATTCCCGAGTATTTCTACTATGAATATGAAATAATACGCAATTTATTTTCTTTTTTGATTCTATCCTTTCAACAAAAAAAGATGGAACAAATCAAAACGATTTGTTCCATCTTTTTATTTATCGATTAACTGCACCATAAGTAATGCTTTCCCGACAACATTACCTTCATGATGCACTTCCACATCAACCTTACCAAATTTACGGCCAATTTCTAATACTTTCGGATGAACCGATACAACATTATCAATTTGAACCGGCTTTACGAAATAAATTGTTAAGTTCTCAACAATTAAATCGCTCTTCTTCTGCGCACGAATAACACGGTTTGTCGCTTCTGTCACAATTGTTGCGAATACACCGTAAGATAACGTTCCGATTGAATTCGTCATTTGTGGCGTCACTGAAAATTGATACAGATGCTCATTTTTCGCTTCTTTCGGTGTCATAAATTGATTTGTTACAATGTCATCAATTGTTTCGCCAACTTGTGGTTGGCGCTGAATCATTTGCAGCGCCTGAAGTACATCTTGGCGACTAATGATCCCTTGCAATTTATTCCCTTCTTCCACAACAGGAAGTAACTCAATACCTTCCCATACCATCATACGTGCCGCAGCTGCAACAGACATTTTTCCATTTACCGTAATCGGATGCTTTGTCATCACTTTATCAATTGGTGTTTCTTTTACGACACCAATCATATCTTTTGAAGTTACGATACCTAACACCTTTTTATTTTCATCAACAATTGGATAACGTCCATGCATCGTTTCTTCATTATAGGCATGCCATTGCTGTACTGTATCATTTGGCTTTAAATATAACGTTTCTTCAATTGGCGTTAAAATATCTTCAACGAGTACAATTTCTTTCTTAATAAGTTGATCATAAATTGCACGGTTAATTAACGTTGCGACCGTAAATGTATCATAACTACTCGAGATAATTGGAAGCTTTAATTCGTCTGCTAATTTCTTCACATGATCTTCCGTATCAAATCCGCCCGTAATTAACACTGCAGCTCCAGCTTCTAATGCTAATTGATGCGCGTTCGTACGGTTACCGATAATCAGTAAGTTCCCTGCTTCTGTATAGCGCATCATCGCTTCTAATTTCATGGCTCCGATTACGAATTTATTTAATGTTTTATGTAGTCCTTCTCTGCCCCCAAGTACTTGACCATCGACAATGTTAACGACTTCTGCATATGTCAGTTTTTCGATATTTTCTTTCTTCTTTTGTTCAATTCGAATTGTTCCGACACGTTCAATTGTACTAACATACCCTTTATTTTCTGCATCTTTAATTGCACGGTAAGCTGTCCCTTCACTTACACCTAAATCTTTTGCAATTTGCCTCACAGAAATTTTATGCCCTACTGGCAGGCTATTAATATGTTCTAAAATTTGATTATGCTTGGTAGCCAAATGGTTTCACCATACTTTCTTTTCCCTAAATTCTTCATGTGTTGTATTTTCAGTATACTATATTTTCAAAACTGTTACACTCTCTCTTTATATACCTGTACCATTTTTTTTATAACAAAATACTCCTTACATTACACCCGTCGTTCTATTACAACAATGTAATGGTATTGTCATCTCGTTCGATAGTTTGTCCAGACGCTTCAATATACAATTAAGACAAGAAATGAAACAAAGGAGCGGATAAATGATGAGAAAATTTTTAGAGGTTATAGGTGCTGTATTTTTAGCTTTCGTGGATGGAAAAAAAGTTGCGATGGAATTGAATGAAACACCTGAACAGCCACTTCCAAAAAGAAAAGAATCACCAAAACAACCACAAGCTTTCAAAGCTATACTGAACACGTAAAAACCCTTCACTTGTCTTTTCAAATGAAGGGTTTCTTTTTTATAATGTAATACTTTCTCCAGCTTTTAATACTTTCCCTGTACAATTTTGTAGTTTTTCTACAAATTGATATGGATCTTGTTCGATAACTGGGAACGTATTGTAATGCATTGGTACAACTGTTTTCGCACCAATCCATTTTGCAGCTAAAGCAGCGTCTTCTGGTCCCATTGTGAAATTATCGCCAATTGGTAAAAATGCTACATCAATGTTATTCAGTTCCCCAATTAATTTCATATCAGAGAATAGAGCGGTATCTCCTGCATGGTACACAGTTTTTTCGTCCGATGTAAACAAAATACCCGCTGGCATACCTGTATATGTAATCGTCTTATTTTCTTCATCAATATAACTAGAACCGTGGAATGCTTGTGTAAACTTCACTTTGCCGAAGTCAAATTCATGCGAACCACCAATATGCATCGGATGTGTATTTACACCTTGCCAACTTAAAAATGTCGCTAGTTCAAATGGTGCCACAACAACTGCATTATTTTTCTTCGCAAGCTCTACTGTATCTCCGACATGATCACCATGTCCATGCGATAAAAGAATCGCATCAACTTTTACATCTTCAGCCTTTAAATCTGTTTTCGGATTTCCCGTTAAAAATGGATCAATTAAAATAACTTTTCCATTCGTTTCAATCTTTACAACTGAATGCCCGTGATAAGATACTTTCATCATTACATTCCTCCCCTATTCACATTCACACTTTTTATTCTACATGATTTCTTAATTCCCTGTCTTTTCTCACATCTATTTACTTGTCATAACGCTTTCGTCCGATGTAAAGTTATATTTGTAATTAAATATCTCGGGGGTGCCAATCGATGAATGCTAGATTAGAAAATTTAATGCAATGGCTAAAAGAAAAAAACGTAGAAGCTGCGTTCTTAACTTCTACACCAAACGTTTTCTACATGACGAACTTCCATTGTGAACCACATGAAAGACTACTTGGTATGTTTGTGTTCCAAGAAAAAGAACCTATTTTAATTTGTCCTAAAATGGAAGAAGGCCAAGCACGTAACGCTGGCTGGGCACATGAAATTATCGGATTTACTGATACTGACAGACCATGGGATATGATTGCAAAAGCAATTAAAGACCGCGGCATCAATGCAAATGCAGTTGCAATTGAAAAAGAACATTTAAACGTAGAACGTTACGAAGAATTAACAAAATTATTCCCAAATGCAGCTTTCAAATCAGCTGAAGAGAAAGTTCGCGAGCTTCGCTTAATTAAAGACGAAAAAGAACTTTCTATTTTACGCGAAGCAGCTAAAATGGCAGACTATGCTGTTGAAGTGGGTGTAAATGCAATTAAAGAAAATCGCAGCGAGCTAGAAGTATTAGCAATTATTGAGCATAAATTAAAAACAAAAGGCATCCATAAAATGTCATTCGATACGATGGTATTAGCAGGTGCAAACTCTGCTCTTCCACACGGTATTCCAGGTGCCAACAAAATGAAACGCGGCGATTTCGTACTATTTGATTTAGGCGTAATCATTGAAGGTTATTGCTCTGACATTACACGTACAGTAGCATTCGGTGACATTTCTGAAGAACAAACTCGCATTTATAACACTGTACTTGCTGGACAACTACAAGCAGTTGAAGCATGTAAACCAGGTGTTACACTTGGCGCAATCGACAACGCTGCTCGCTCTGTTATCGCAGATGCAGGTTACGGCGACTTCTTCCCACACCGCCTTGGTCACGGACTTGGAATTAGCGTACACGAATATCCAGATGTAAAAGCTGGTAACGAGTCTCCATTAAAAGAGGGTATGGTCTTCACAATCGAGCCAGGTATTTACGTACCAAACGTAGGTGGCGTTCGTATTGAAGATGATATTTATATCACAAAAGACGGATCAGAAATTTTAACGAAGTTCCCGAAAGAATTACAATTTGTGAAATAATAAAAAAGGTAGCGTGATCGCTACCTTTTTTCTATCTTCTCTACTATTTCAAATTTCTCTATAATCATTTTTGCTGGATAGCTTTCTAATATTTGAGAAGACCATACTTTTATTTTATCCCCTGTTTTTAATTGATTATATGCGTCTTTATTCTTAAAACTCAAGACTGTATGTGATGGATGCTCTTTATTCATTTGTTGTTCCATATAATTTTGCAACTCTACTTTTGTTTTAAAAGTTTTATCACTTTCAAAAAATATTGTGCCATTTCTCAATATTACATACCCTTCTTTAGGTTCTTCTTTTACTCCTACTTGCTCTACTGTTTTCGTAGTACACGCTGATAATATGATTAGAAGTACACTTAAAAATATATGAATAGAAATTTTCATATTTCTATTCATTTTTAATCCCTTGCTCTTCGCTATTTCCGCTTTAAAACCATCTTCTCTTCATACTTATCATCCCATTTAATCACAACCTCTATCGGTTCATCTTTAGATAGAGGCGCACAACTTACACAAGATGATTTCATTTCAATCCTTGCCCCTTTATGACTTTCTGACGTTTGTGTCATTGTACGAAACGCTTCATTAATAGCAATCTCTAAATTTTTAAATTCTGTATTTCCATCTCCGCCCTTATACTGAAATGTAAACATTCCATCTTCACTGTCATCCTTAATATAGCCCTTATATTGTCCCGTCCAACTTTTGCTCTCGCTAGAAAAAGTAACATACCAAATTGAACAACTCCCTAAAAAGAAAATAGTAATAAAAAAGACTAATGCTCTCTTCATCATGCCCCTCCATTCAAAAGCATTTATTGTCTATTTCTTCCTCTTATTATACTATTAAAATACAGAATTTTCTAAAATAGGAGGTTTATATGTTACAACAACAGTTAGAAGAAATTCGTAATAATAATTACATAATGGATAACACAATTAACATTGATTCTTTAAGTTCAAATATGCTTGAGCACATCGGTGTTACTGATAGCTATTTAAGAGACAAACTTATTTACTCTACTTTTTACCATCTCATCAAAAAGGACTACATTTCACACACACACTTACAGAAATTATTATTAGAAAGCATTAGTGAAAAATATTTATTGTATAACATTCATTCAGACGACAAAGATGCTGTATTTACCCGTGCATTTACAACATTATTACTTGCGCTCATTATTGATGCTGATACAAAATATAATTTCTTATCACAGACTGATATTTTAACTGTAAAAGATCAATTAATTCTATATATGAACAATGAACATGATTTCCGTGGATATGTTCAAGACCACGGCTGGGCACATAGTATCGCTCACGCTTCTGATACATTTGAGGCGCTCGTTCGTAGTCCTAAACTGGAAACTTTATATTACGAAGAAATATTACAAACTTTATTAAACAAAGTTTGTGTCCATTCCATCTATTACAAATATGAAGAAGACGAGCGTCTCATTTATCCGATTGTCGCAATGCTACAAAATGGTCTAAAGGAAGAGGTACTCATATTAGCCCTTCATGATTTAGTAGCTCAATTACCCGTCCAAAAACAAACATTACATATCGAATCGTACGAGTACCTATACGGAAATATAAAATCTTTCTTACGCAGCTTATTTTTCAGACTACGCACACTTTCTATATGTAAAGAAACCGAATGCGAAATTGAAAAATTATTGCAAGAGCTTCCCAAATATTATTAAAAAAAGAAGGCACCTTAAAAAGTGCCTTCTTCTATTTCACTAATATTTATTTGAAATTTCACGATCCAAACTGAGAAAAGGTGGACAAGAAACGCAATCACCATACATGCTCCACTCAAAAAGGTTAATACAGGATGCGAATACACATGCCCTAAACCATAAGATGCGCCTACGAAAAACATTGTTATGTAAATATAAATTGCTCCATGTATTTGCCTCATATAAACCTCCTTTTCCCATATTATAACATAAATTTTCTGATTATTCACATTAATTACTTGTAATCAATATTTCTCAACTGTTACACCTCTAACAGCAGCCTTAATATATGGTGCTCCTTGTAAACTTTGTAAATCCTCTGTTTTGCCTGTTACAAATACACCATATATTGGTAGGTCTTTTGATTCGAAGTTTTTCATCTCATCATAGTTTGTCCTAAAATATTCTTGATATCCCCCCTTTATTTTCACTTAAAGATTTCATAGAACCAATCAACTCGTACTCGCCTTTCTATCAGCATAACTCCCCTGAAATCCAAACACAGCTTTTGATTTCTCTATTAATAATGATTCAAACGTATCATGACTCATCTAGCTCTCCTTTCTATATACTCAACGTTTGAGAGCACACAATGTATACAGCCTTTCCGAAAAATTTTTCATAATAAAAAGCACATCCATTTTGATGCACTTCTCACAAAAATATTATTCTATTATTTCATCGCTTCTTTCACAACATCTTGAATCATAACGACTTCTGTTTTCATATCAATAGCCGGCGCTTCTTCATCAATACACTCATACCAAAACGCTAAGTGCTTTTTATCAATTTCATGATGAGAATTTTCGACAAGAGCCCCACCTTCCCCTTGCACAGAATACCAATATAAGTACTCTTCTCCGTCTCTTATTTCCCGGAAAATTGTCTCAACGTACATCTTTTCGTCGTTTAGTGTCAAAAGCACTTCTTTCATATTGTCATTAAGAAGCTGCATCCATTCATCTACACGATGACTTTTACCTTGTTTCACGTTAAATCTCGTTAACTCCACATTCATTTTTATTCCCCCGTTCTCTTACGTACAAATAAACTATATTCTATCGGGTTATGAAAACTTAATTTACTAGCTAATTTTCGCGAAGGAATATTGTCTACATAACAATCCCAGCACGGTGTAATATCATTTTGCATGCAATGTTCCATGAACCGTGTTGCAACTGCTTGGGCTAATCCTTTCCCTTGATATGCTTTATGCGTCGCAATATCAATTTCAGCAAATCCATTCCCACTAAATATTGAAACACATTCGGCTACAATCACCCCATCTTGCTCTATACAAAAACCAAATCCACCATTTAAAAACGCTTCTTTTGATCCCCAATACTCTTTGTAATAGTCCTCTGTAAATTCATTGCTTCGTTCTATATCTTCCCTATCAATACGCTTAACTTCATATGTATTTTTATTTACATATCGTTTTCTATCTTCCAAAATCCCTCTTTGAAATTTCATTCGTGGGATTTTCCGAAGTGTATTACTAAAATGCTCTTCAATCATCATTTCCCACTCTACACTAGAAGTGAATAATGTAAATCGTTTCTCTGTTTTTTCAATAGCCGTTTTTATATACGAAAATACAGCTTCGTTATAACTTGAATCATGAGCATCACCAAACAAATAATAAATACCGTTTACTGTGATGATTAGTCCTGCTGTTAATTGCTCGTTTACAAAAAAATCACCATCTATCATTTGATCACATACCGCATAAGCAAAAGTCGTCGTTCTTGTATTACCTTCTAAAATCGGAAGAATTTTTCTATATTCGGCTATAGATAATTTTTTCATAGTTGCTCCACTACAATCGTATCAGCCTCTATATTTTCAAAACAAAGATTTACCGTTCTCTTTAATGCTCTCGTTCTATAAATCTTGCATGCTGGAATTAAAATCGAATCATTTGGCTTTAAAACCGCCGTTTCTCCATCTTGAAAATCGATAAGTAATTCTCCCTCTAACACAATAAATAATTCATCCGAATTAGAATGGTAGTGCCAATCATATTCACCAGTAAATACAGCGATTCGTAAGCAATGATTATTCACATTTGAAACGACGAAGTTTTTATGTTGATCTTGAATGTCCTTTGTTAATTCTATTAAATTCACAGTTTCCACCCTTTATCCCACCCTTTCATTAGTCGTTCTTCTGAAAAACTAACTTAATCTCCACCACCTCCGCAATCTCCTCCACCATCACTTGAGCTGCTACAATCGTTGCTACTGTAGTCACCGAATCCACTTGATGAGCTTGAAGCGTATGAAGATTTTTCACTTCTTTTTCTATCTTTTTTACTTTCATGACTAGGCCACACTTTATTAAATAATATAAAGAATAAGACTAACTCTATTGCGACAAGGATATATCCAAAAACATTCTCAATAATATTGGGGGTTATCCCAAAACTGTAAAACACCCTAGCTGAATAAAGACACAAAATTACATACAGGGCCATACAAATATACCGAAATGTTTTTTCTATCATAATGACTACTTTTTTTGAAATTGGTATGTTCTGTTCCTGTTTTTTCTTTATGTATTTCTGTCTCCTAGCTTGCTTTTTCTTTCTATTTTTGCTCCCCATCAAATCTCCTCTTTTGACTTTTAATTTTCATTTAATTCCAAATTATCACAAAAAACAACATCAAAACAAGCTATATTTCTCGTAAAGTTTTGTTTACTTTTTGTAAAGTTTTATTTACTTATTCCCTAAAAATGGATATAATAAATGTAACAAATTTACAAAAAGGAGACTTTGTATATTTGATACAAAATAAAGTAAAACAATTCCGCGTCGTTAGAGACATCACCCAAGAGCAATTAGCTTCCTCTGTTCAAATCACTAGACAATCCCTCATCGCTATCGAGAAGAATAAATACAACCCAAGTTTAGAATTAGCATTGAAATTATGTGAGTTTTTCAACTGTAAAGTAGAAGATTTATTTCAATTAGATAAAACTGGGGAGGAAAAAGAATGAAAAATACTTTTAATCAAGAATTCTTTTCAGATCTTATCATTTTAGTGTTAGGATCGATTTTTCTTTATTTCAATAGTAGTGATGAAGAAAAGATTCGTTCTGTCCTTCTATTCGCTGCCGTATACATACTCTTAGCCTTGGTACTATTTGTAGTGAAACGAATATTCTTTAAGAAAAAAAAGAAAGGATCCGAGAAATACCCATTACCTGAGATGGATGAACGAATTGAGAAAATGAGTTTAAAGCTTATGGCCCAAATTTTCGGTCTCTCTCATTTAATCGGCTCTGCGATACTATTTGTTTTATATATCACCAACGAAAATTCGACGATACGAGTAGAGTATGCCCTGTATTACTTGTTTGGAATTCTTTTCTTCACAATGATGTTCGGCTTGAAAATTGTGAAGAAATTAGATAATTAATTTAAACAAAAAGACCCTTCCTACAAAGGAAAGGTCTTTATTTTATTTCTATTATGATAAAGCAGGAGCTTTTTCAAGAAGCTCTTTTGCATCAGCGTATTGTAAGCCGTGAGCTTCTGCAACTGCTTCGAATGTTACATATCCATCTAATGTGTTAATACCTTTTAATAATGCAGCATTGCCTAAGCAAGCATCTTTGTAGCCTTTGTTAGCAATTTGTACTGCATATGGTACTGTTACGTTTGTTAATGCAAGCGTTGATGTACGTGGAACCGCACCTGGCATATTTGCAACTGCATAATGAACAACGCCATGTTTTTCGTAAGTTGGGTTGTCATGAGTTGTAATACGGTCAGTTGTTTCGAAAATGCCACCTTGGTCAATCGCGATATCTACAACGACAGAACCTGGTTCCATTGATTGAATCATTTCTTCTGTTACAAGTTTTGGCGCTTTTGCACCTGGGATTAATACTGCACCGATTACAAGATCAGATTCTTTTACAGCTTCTGCAATGTTATACGGGTTAGACATTAACGTTTTTACTTGGTTTCCGAAAATGTCATCTAACTGACGAAGACGTTCTGCACTTAAGTCGATGATTGTTACATCTGCACCTAAACCTACTGCAATCTTCGCTGCGTTTGTACCAGCTTGACCACCGCCGATAATTGTTACTTTGCCACGTTTCACCCCTGGAACGCCTGCAAGCAAGATACCTTTACCGCCTTTGTTTTTCTCAAGGAATTGTGCACCGATTTGTGCAGACATACGACCAGCTACTTCACTCATTGGTGCAAGTAATGGTAAAGAACGATTGTCTAATTGTACTGTTTCGTATGCAATTGATACCACTTTGTTATCAATTAATGCTTTCGTTAATTCTGGTTCTGGAGCTAAGTGTAAGTATGTGAATAAAATTAAACCTTCGCGGAAATAGCCGTATTCACTTGCAACTGGCTCTTTTACCTTCATAACCATATCTTGATTCCATGCTTCTTCAGCAGTTTCAACAAGTTTCGCACCAGCTTGTACGTATTCTTCATCTGTAAAGCCTGATCCTATACCTGCTCCTTTTTGAACAAAAACTTCATGACCATTTTGTACTAAATGTACAGCTCCCGCTGGCGTCATTGCCACACGGTTTTCATTGTTTTTAATTTCTGTTGGAATACCGATACGCATTATTAGTTCCCCCTTGAGTTATGAAATGACCCCTGAATCATTTTTTAAAGCGCTTTCTACGCTCTTATATTCTAACATAATATCTCAATATTTGACAAAAAATAATACAAGTTTTCCGATAGATTTAATCTCACATGAAAGGACAGTATTATCCGTACCTCTCAGTATAAAGGATAAACTGTCCAATTATTTGAAACTTCACTTTATTTAATTCTATCGATGTCTATGAATAACATCAACAGCACCTGTTACTTCAATAATCGTGCCCGTAATCATATCAGAATCGTCCTCACATAAAAACGAAATGGTTCTTGCGATATCTTCACCTGTTCCAGATCTACCAATTGGTGTGTTACTACCTTTCAGATTTCGTGCTTCTTCAATCGTTGCCTCTTTCATTTCACCAATTATATCACCAGGACATACCATATTCGCAGTAATACCGTATTCAGCTTCTTCGTATGCGACTGTTTTCGTTAAAGAAACAAGTCCGACTTTCGCAGCTGCAAAGGCTGAACGATAAATCCATCCAGGCGCACTATCTGCCCCTTGAAATCCATAGTTAATAATACGGCCAAATTGTTGGTTTCTCATAATCGGTACGACAAGTTTTAATAAATGAAACACCGCTGTTAAATTACCCTGGATCATTTCATTCCATTCGTCTTCTTCGTAATCGACTAATTTTTTCCTTTCAAATACGTAAGGACCAGCATTATTAATTAAGAAGTCAATTTTGCCAAAACGGCTCATCGCTTCTTCTACCATTTTATGTAAATCTTCTTTTTTCGTGACATCAGCTTGCACGAACTGTAGACGTTCTTCCATATTTTTATATGTTTCTTTCATTGTTTCCATAGCACTTGTATCGCTATGATATGTTACTGTTACTGAATATCCTTTAGCCAATAACTTTTCTGTTACTTGCTTTCCTAAACCTTTCGTACCGGCTGTAATGAGCGCGTGTCTCACAAACATGCCTCCTTTTAAATTGCTATACTCCATATGTAACAAGTTCTCGCTTCAATTACAACTAAAATGAATTAAAGCAAAGTTTTCAAAATTCTGTAACGTTTCCGACAAGCACATTACCAAAATTTGTTTTATAATAAAGTTGTAAACGGTAATAAAAATGATTGGGAGGAATTTACTATGAATAATACATATACAAATATTTTAATCGCGGTGGACGGTTCTAAAGAAGCAGAAAAAGCCTTTAAAAAAGCAATTCAAGTTGCAAAACGAAACAACGCAACATTAACAATTGCTCATATCGTTGATGTAAAAGCATACTCAGCAGTAGAGGCTTATAGCCGCGCAATTGCTGAACGTGCAAATCTATTTGCAGAAGACTTATTAGAAGACTACAAAAAAACTGCGCTTGAAGCTGGTCTTGAAAAAGTGGAAACTGTATTAGAATTTGGTAATCCTAAATCTAAAATTTCAAAAGAAATCGCTCCAAACCATAAAGTGGATTTAATTATGTGTGGTGCAACTGGTTTAAATGCTGTAGAACGTTTCCTAATTGGTAGCGTCTCTGAACATATTATTCGCTATGCGAAATGCGATGTCCTTGTTGTTCGTGGTGATGAGGAGCAAGGTGATCTTTAATTCATAAATAAAACACCAAGTCCACATAGGCTTGGTGTTTTTCATTTCACAAACTTCACTATAAATACAAGACAAGCCACGACAACAACGGTAACTGCCAACACATAGGGCGGCAGGAACTTCAAAGACCATAATGCCATCATTATCGTCGCAACCGTTAAGTACGTTTGCTTTGCATCTTCTGTCATTTTTTTACGAAGGCAGAATACATACAAATAACCGATTGGCGGCGTGATAAAGCAAAGAACATATATGATTTTTGATTTCAAATACCACTTTTGTTCGCCAAGTTTCTTTATGTCTTCTTCTATTTTCTTACTCTCTTGTTCTCTCACTTCTTCTTCAATAGGATCTTCCTCTTCTCCTCGCCTTTCTTTCATATAAGGAAGAAAATGCATAAAAAAATAACATGCAAATACGATTGCCCAAAATTCAATATCCAATCTTTCTAGTGGAATATGCTCACTAAAAAATGCAGCAGCAATCACTAAAGAAAAACAATACGTTGTCATCCAAAATGAACGTTTTCTCTTTTTCCGTTCTATTTCTGTTTTATCTTGTACATTTTTTCTTTTCGAAAGCCATATCGAAATACAGCAATCTATCACAAATAAAGTAAAGATAAATATCGCAACGTGTACTGTGTCTACATTCTCAAATGAAAATACGATCGGGAATGCAACGTGTAATACAATTAGCGTGTACAAAATTAACCCTACAAAATAAATACGCCTCATTTTCCATTCCTTTCTCATTTCCTAACATTACATTAACATACATTTTTTAGAAATAGACGGACAAAATATATGTGTTTAGAAAAGGAGGATGCTACATGGATGATTATGAACGTATTATTTTAGATGTGAATGGGAAAGAAATCGAAATGTTACATACGATCCGCACACATTTTAAAGAGAAACATGGTGTGGAACTAAGTAATGGTGCATTACTTAGAGACTTGATGGATATTGAGTATATTCGAATTACGAAAGATCGGCATAAGTATGATTAATCGATAAAACCTTAAGCCTAGAACATATTGTTCTAGGCTTAATTAAATTCATACGAAAAATGTTATAATTAGGAAAAATGGAGGATACCAAAATATGCAATCTGAAAATATCTCAAAATATTTTCATACATTACATGTACAAAGGAACGAGTTCCTTCCTCATCTCCATTCCCTTTCACACGAACAACTATGGTATAGGAAAGAGGATGGAAAATGGTCTATCGGTGAGCACTTTTATCATTTATATTTAATTGCAAAGATGCTAAAAGTAGCGATTAAATTCTCTTTCACTCTTATCCCTTATGCCAAGCTAAGAAAAAACACCCCATTTGCAACTGACATACATGACATTTATGCCGAATATAAAGAAAAACACGGTAAAGGAATGAAAGCTCCTTGGATTTTAATCCCTTCAAAAAAAATCTATTACTCTATGAATGTAAACGAATTAGAAGAATTACTCTCACGTGAAACAGATGAAATAAAGAAACTAGTTCAAAATATAGAAGAAAATATTGCAGGTCATATCGTATTTTTAGATCCAATTGCTCACTACCCTAACCTTATTCAATCTATTCAGCTATTAGCGATACATGAGATGCATCACTTTATGATTATGAAAAACAATTATGAAATGATAGATACATACCTAAAAATCTAAACACAAAAAGGTAAGGTACTTCTAAAAAAGCACCTTACCTTCTATATCATGCATCATTTAACTTCCAACAAACTCTCCAACTAACCCCTTCGCCTTCTCCAAAGCCTTTTCAATTTGCTTAAACCCTGTCCCACCAGCACTGTTACGGCGCTTTACAGCTGCATAAGGTGAAAGAACTTCATATAAATCTTCTTCAAATAACGGACTCATTTCTTTATACGTTTCAAGTGGTACATCTAATAAATAGATTCCTTTTTGCGTACAATGAAGAACTAGTTTCCCGACAATTTCATGTGCTTGACGGAACGGCAGTCCCTTGCTTGCTAAATAGTCGGCAATTTCTGTTGCGTTAGAAAAGTCTTGCGTCACAGCTTGCCCCATTTTTTCTTTGTTTACAGTCATCGTTTCAATCATGCCTGCCATAATATGAAGGCATCCTTCTACTGTTTTCACTGTATCAAACATTCCTTCTTTATCTTCTTGTAAGTCTTTATTGTAAGCGAGCGGCAATCCTTTCATTACTGTAAGTAAACTGAATAAATTACCGTATACTCTGCCCGTTTTACCACGAATAAGTTCCGCCATATCCGGATTTTTCTTCTGCGGCATAATACTGCTTCCTGTTGCGTATTGATCGCTCATTTCAATAAATTGAAACTCTTGACTACTCCACAAAATAAGTTCTTCGCAAAAGCGTGATAAGTGCATCATAAGCATAGATGAGTTACTTAAAAACTCCAGTATGAAATCACGATCACTTACCGCATCTAAACTATTTTCATAGATTCCATTAAATCCAAGAAGCTCCGCACTATATTCTCGGTCAATCGGGAATGTTGTACCAGCTAGTGCTCCTGCCCCTAATGGTGAAATGTTAATACGCTTTAACGAATCTTCATAACGATTCACATCGCGCTCTAACATCCAAAAGTAAGCAAGAATATGATGCGCAAATGAAATCGGCTGGGCACGCTGCAAGTGCGTATAGCCAGGCATAATTGTTTCAATGTTATTTTCCGCTTGATGAACAAGAACGGTTTGCAATTGTTTTGTAGCTTTTATAATATGTTCTACTTTTTCTTTTAAATATAAATGCATATCTGTCGCTACTTGATCATTACGGCTTCGGCCAGTATGAAGTTTCCCTCCTACTTCACCGATTTTTTCAATTAACATCTTTTCGATATTTAAATGAATGTCTTCAGCTTCAACTGAAAAATGCAATTTATTTTGTTTCGCTTCTTCTAATAAATATTGAAGACCTATCTTTATTTTCTCGGCTTCTTCTTTCGTAACGATGCCTTGCTTTGCTAGCATCGTTACGTGTGCAATACTCCCATTTATATCTTGATTTACTAATTGTTGATCGAAGGAGATGGATGCTCCAAACTCTTCAACCCATGCCTCCGCCTCTTCTGTAAAACGTCCGCCCCAAAGTTTGCTCACGCTTCCACCTTCTTTTGATTCACTTGGCTGTATACTTTCGTCGGTAAACCAAATAACGAAATGAATCCAACTGCTGCATCATGATTAAATTCGTCCTGGGCAGTATATGTTGCTAGCTTTTCGTCGTATAAAGAGTACTCAGATTTACGTCCTTCTACAATCGCATGACCTTTAAATAATTTCACACGCACTGTACCTGTTACATTCTTTTGCGTCTCTTGTAAAAATGCATGGAGCGCTTGTTTTAAAGGAGAGAACCATAAACCGTTATAAATAAGTTCTGTTATTTTCTGCTCAATCACCGGTTTAAAATGTGCTACTTCTTTTACGTGTGTTAAATCTTCTAGCTCTTTATGTGCTGTAATTAACGTCATTGCTGCTGGGCATTCGTATACTTCACGAGATTTAATACCGACAAGACGATTTTCTACGTGATCGATACGTCCAACGCCGTGTTTTCCAGCAAGCGCATTTAACGTTTTAATTAATTCTGAAAGTGGATATGCAGTGCCATTTAAGGTCGTTGGTACGCCTGCTTCAAAGCCGATTTCTACAAATTCTGGTTTATTCGGTGTATCTTCTAATGCCAATGTCATCTCATATGCATCTTCTGGCGGCGCTGCCCATGGATCTTCTAAAATTCCACATTCGTTGCTGCGTCCCCATAAGTTTTGATCAATTGAAAATGGGCTATCTAAATTAATCGGAATTGGTACATCATTTTCTTTTGCATATGCAATTTCTTCTTCACGTGACCATTTCCATTCACGCACAGGTGCAATCACTTCTAAGTAAGGATTTAATGCTTGAATAGAAACTTCAAAACGAACTTGGTCATTCCCTTTCCCTGTACATCCATGTGCAACTGCAGTTGCGCCTTCTTGTTCTGCAATTTCCACTAACTTTTTCGCAATAAGCGGACGAGATAATGCAGAGACAAGAGGATACTTCCCTTCGTATAATGTGTGTGCTTGCATCGCCATCAATGCATATTCATTCGCGAATTCTTCTTGAACATCCACCATATACGATTTAATTGCACCTACTGAAAGTGCTTTTTCTTTTACAAACGCTAAGTCTTTACCTTCCCCTAGATCTAAGCAAAGCGCGATAATATCATAATTCTTCTCTTGTAACCATTTAATTGCAACGGAAGTATCAAGACCTCCAGAATATGCTAACACAACTTTTTTCTTCTCCATTTTGCATCCCCCTAAAGAATAAATATTCATTTTCTTTTATAATAATTCACACTTTAACACCTTTTACAAAATGTATCAAGGGTCATTTTCAAATTTTTTCAAACAATTTCATCGAACTTCTTTCTGTTTTTATGTAAAATAGAGGCAGGAAAATGGAGGGATGTCTATGAAAAAGTATTTTATATACAATGAACATCTAGGAATTGAAGTGCCGAACATACAAGACGAATGGGAAAACATCTCTGAACAAGCGCAGCATTCTATTTTATTAAAATGGGAGCAAGTTCGCGGGAAGATTCCTGATCGTATAAAAGAACTCGAACACTCTATTAATGCAAAACAGCATCATTTAAATAACGAAGAAAACTTCGAAATTTCTTGCAAACTTAATTCAGAAATTGCCGATCTCGCTTCCATCATTAATGACCTTTGGCTTTGGTATCGACTCACTCAAAATGTATCTGAGGGAAAAGCACACCAATGAAAAAAGCATGCCCCTCAATTACTTTGGGTCATGCTTTTTTGTCGTAACACGATTTACAATATATTTCTTGTGCTGTTTTCGCCAAACACACATCAAACGGTCCAACTAATATACTTCTTTCCTTTGGCAACTTTACAAAAGCAACGAGCTCTTCTTCATATTGAATCTTTTTCTGACATGAAACGCATATTAATTCTTTTCTTTTAAACATGTCTTTTAGCATATCTTCTCTCCCTTTCATCTATCTATATTGATATATCTCATAACAAGTAAGACTTGTAAAAAAATGACACATTCCGAAACAAATTATTCATATACTATGTACAAAAGGAGGTCTCAACTTCATGCGAGCTTTCATTATTATCGCTTTAACTTTTTTAAGTGTGATTAGCTGGGATACGTTTTTTAAAGATAAAGGTGACCAGAAAGATACAACTGAATAAACGCCATTCCTTTCTTACTTATTGGACAAACTTTTAAAAACCGTCCAATTCTGCAAAATAACTTAGGCTTTTCTACAAAAATATTTAAACATAATAATTTTTGTAGATTTCCTCCGTTTATTGTCGGTTTCCATCCGCATACATTTTTTGAAAGTATGATATAATAATATAAATCTTGAAGGAAGGGATTTTGATATCATGATCGCTCGAAGGAGCATGTGGCATCGTATTGACGAATCATACACGTAGCGTATTTTTCAGCTCAGATACTTTAGTCTAGCGAAAAAAATACGAGAGTGGGGAAATTATGATTGCCCGAAGGATAATTTGGCAAAAAAAAGACTCTTCTTACACATAGCGTTTTGTTTAGGACTTAATTGTTACTAGCTAAGCAAAACAAAGAAGAGCAGGATTGCTAAATGAAGAATCCTACTCCACGTTTTGTTTAGTCGTTTTAAGACTTAAACTAAAACGAAGGTAGGGAGAATTGATGGACGAGAGGATTATTCGTTATTTCTTCAGCGACATATAGCGTAGTTAGTTTTTTTCGTAAACTAACTGAAAGCTACATGTGAGCTCGTAGTTAGTTTACAACACAACAAGGACTACTAACTACGGAAAGAAGGAATAACGATGAGGAACATCCAAAGTCGACAAATTATTAAAGAAGTTTTTATGGTTTTAATCGGTTCATTTATTTTAGCAGCAGCGCTATATCACATTCACTTCCAAAACCACTTAACAGAAGGTGGCTTTGTAGGAATTGCACTATTTATCCAAAATTTTTATGATATTTCACCATCTATTTCAACTGTATTAATGGATATCCCTATTATTTTACTATGTGCTTCATTTTTAGGTAGAAAAATGGTTGGCTATTCATTCTTAGGTTCACTTTCATTCGGAGCATTTTATTCCCTTATGGAAAATTATTCTCCTTTTACGGTAGATTTATCAAATAATTTATTTATAGCTGCAGTAGTTGGCGGTGCGTTAGCTGGTATTGGACTCGGTTTTATATTGCGATTTGGCGGTGCAACCGGTGGAGACGATATTTTAACAATTGTATTAAGTAAACGAACTCGTTTTACAATTGGGCAAATTTTCTTCGTCTTTGACGCGATTGTTCTTGCGCTTTCATTATATTATTTAAATTGGACAGAAATTGCTTTTACTATTCTTTCGATTGCCGTACAGGCAAAAACGTTGGATTTAATTTACTATCCAAAAACAGAAAAGAAAGCAGCAAAGCAACCAGTATCTATTCCAATGTCCAAAAAACATGCGACAAACTAAAAAGCGAAAGGCTTCGGCCTCTCGCTTTTTTTTCATGCTCTCTTTTCTTTTTCTAATATGTAGCGTACTTGATAAAACTTATTTGCAAATTCAGTAACATTCCTCGTTAAGCGATAGTTCACTGTAGAGCCAATTGCCATTCCGAGTACAGGAATTCCTTGGAATAATTTACGACGAAGAGCATAAATCGAAAACGTCTTCAAAATTTGTTTTAATACAACCTCAGTAGAAGCTGGCTTTAACACCGCTTCGTCTCCTTCATAGAAGAATGAATCCTCTTGTTCGAGTTCCCTCAGTAAATTGTACCATGCATATTGCTGAAGTCTCGCCGGTAATAATGATGCATGGAATACTTTTAATGCAAGCATCATTTCATACGGCTTGTTCACATCATGCCCAAATGATGTCGCAACAAGTTGTACAGCCTTCACATTTAACGCAATCATAACCGGAAAATCAGCCGTTAATAATAATAAACCACCAGCACCAGTTGCTCCGCCTTGTACGAATGAATATAGGCGATGACGTGCTGTTTGCTGCTCTGCTATGTATGTTAATTGATCAATAGATAACGCCTTCAAATCTTCAAGTTGCTCAATGGATTCATCAAATACTCTCGACGTTCCTAAAATACGATTACGTGCATCTAGCTGTGATTGTGAACTTTGAATAAGCGCATGCAAATGAAAGAGCCATCCATCTGCTTTCGTAAAAAAGTCTTTTCGTTTTTTCTCAGGCAGTTTCGCAATTGTCGTATGCAACCACTTATCAAACATCTTTTGAAAGTCAGTCGCTTCTTGCTCTACTAATTGCCCTTCCCACTCTTTTATATTGTCTAAAATGGCTTGTTCTCGCTTCGATCGCATCGCAACAACCACCTCGTTCGATTTTTTTCCATTGTAACATATTTCCGCTTGTTCTTTGCAAATATGCTTGTCTATCTTTATTCACATACCATTTTTTAATGACATAAAATATTAGCAAAAAGGATGAGATGACTCACATGAATCTATCCAATATAAAACAAAATTATAATGCAGTATTCAGCTTAGGACAAAACTGTTGGCCTGCTTGGGCATTATTTCAATTCAAATTATCACCATTTTTTGGCGTTATTGATTTTATGCTAAGTCCTTCATTAGAGAAAGTAAATTTATTATTACAAAATCGCTTTCACCGTTTTTTAGAATTAGAAAATTTGTCTTTCATCTCATTTTGGGATGATAATGCTAAGTTACGACTAAGAGACAAGCTTTATGAAATCGACTCCTGTCATGACTTTAAAACAGATGTAAATACACCCACTTCTTGGCCTTCCTATACAGATATTAAATTAAATTATGAGCATCGGATTAATCGTTTTCTAACTACAATTGAAATGGAAGAATCAATATTATTCATTCGAACTGGAGGAACATATGAAGAAGCACGTTCCTTGGAACACATTTTATCTCAAATAGTTAAACATACATTCTCTGTCCTATTACTCATTCCTGAAGATGTACCAACTGTTGTAGAAGAAGATTGGGGATTACAAAATATTTGCGTTCTGAAATGCCCTATTATGGACGTATACCAGTACAATGAAGCATTTTGGAATGACTTATTTGATGGGATCACGATTAGACCACACTGTTAAATACACGATACTTTTTATTACACACTGCCTTATAATTATCCTTATACAAAACAAATAAGGAGCGATTGCAATATGTATCCACGTGCAAAAGCTTTTGGTCTTGCTACACATCAAGATCGCCTTCTCGTACAAGAATATCATACAGCCGATGAAACATTTTACCGACCTCTTGGCGGTTCAATTGAACTTGGTGAAAAATCAACACATACCGTTATTCGTGAATTTAAAGAAGAGCTTCATACAGAAGTAGAAATCACCCATTATTTAGGCTGCTTAGAAAACATCTTTCATCTTGATGGAGAAATTGGTCATGAAATTATTCAACTATATTCTTTACGTTTACTAGACACATCACTATATGAAATGGAAATACTGAATATACAAGATGAAAAAACAGTATCATACGCAAAATGGGTTCCCATTACTGCATTCACTCAGAAGGAAAAAGTACTATATCCGGATGGCATTTTAAACTATATACAAAAGAAAAAAGACGAGATCCTATAGGGTCTCGTCTTTCTTTTCATATATTAACCAATGTCTCCAAGACGTAGTACGTCACGAGCGATCATAACTTCTTCGTCAGTTGGAATTACAATAATTTTTACTGGAGAGTGTGGGAAGCTGATGAATGCTTCTTCACCGAATACATTATTACGTTTTACGTCGAAGTATACGCCCATGTACTCAAGGCCTTCTAATACGCGTTCACGAATAATTGCACTGTTTTCACCTACACCAGCTGTGAAGATGATTGCGTCTACACCTTTCATACGAGCAGTGTAAGAACCGATGTATTTGTGGATACGGCTTACGAATACATCAAGTGCTACTTTCGCACGGTGGTCGCCTTCTTCTTCTTTCGCAATGATGTCACGTAGGTCACTAGAGTAACCAGTAAGACCTAACATACCACTCTTCTTGTTTAATACGCTAACTACTTCTTCTACTGTTTGGCCTGTTTTTTCCATGATGTATGGAATTAACGCAGGGTCAATGTTACCAGAACGTGTACCCATTGTTACACCAGCAAGTGGAGTGAAGCCCATAGAAGTATCGATTGATTTTCCGCCTTCTACTGCTGCGATACTTGCACCGTTACCTAAGTGACAAGAAAGTAGGCTTAAGCTTTCAAGTGGACGACCTAATAGTTCAGCCGCACGCTCAGTTACGTATTTATGAGAAGTTCCGTGGAAACCGTATTTACGGATACCGAATTTTTCATAGTACTCATATGGTAAGCTGTATAGGAATGCAGATTCCGGCATTGTTTGGTGGAATGCTGTATCGAATACTGCTACTGCTGGTACGTTTGGTAGTACTTCTTGGAATGCTTTAATACCAACAAGGTTTGCTGGGTTGTGAAGTGGTGCTAAATCGCTTAATTCTTCGATATCAGCTAATACTTCATCAGTAATTAAAACAGAATCAGCAAATTTTTCGCCGCCGTGTACAACACGGTGACCGATACCGCCAATCTCATCAAGAGATTTTACGATTCCGTTTTCAGTTAACTTCTTAAGAAGCATATTAACTGCTACTGCGTGATCTGGGATGTTTGTAATTTCTTTTTGTTTTTCGCCATCTACAGTAATAGTGAAGATACTATCTTCTAAACCGATACGTTCTACTAAACCTTTTGTTAATACTGTTTCACTTGGCATTTCAAATAATTGGAATTTTAAGGAAGAGCTTCCTGCGTTAATCGCGATGATTTTTGACATCTAGTCTTTCGCCCCTTTTTCTCTTGGTAGTTGTGTGGATCATTCCACAAACCGCTCGATTTTATCTAATTAAATTCACTCAATATGAAAACGTTTCATCATCAGTAAATTTTATACTCACGATTTTAATTTAAACATCGTCCGACATATATTTCAAGTGAAAAAATTGTAACACCAAGAAAAAAAATATATTACAGATTTCAAAAAAATTCAGTTAAATCTTGTATATATTAAAAAATATGACAAATCCTATAAATCTGTACTACATTAATCACTACCCCTGTTACATATAACTTACCTTATTTATGTGTTGCAAACCAAGTATTTAATTGATCCATAATGTTCTCCATCGCCTTCATGTTGGAGAATTTAGGTAACTCCACTAATAACGCCTGTTTTGGCATTATTACACTAGGACCTTTCTTTTGGAGAACAAATATACTTTTTGCATTTTTCTCGTTTTTAAACATGGAAACAGGTAGCTGTAACAAACCTTGAATAAAGCATGTTTCTTTAATAAATGCATGTAATTTTGGCGCTTGATCACTTTCAAAAATGAAGTTTGGTACTAAGAAGAATAAATACCCGCCTTCTTTCGTATGTTTCACACTTTGTTCAATAAATAAGTGATGCGCATATGACATTCCTTCATTTGCTTTTAACGTATATTCACTTGCACCGATTTCATTTGGATAGTAACCAATTGGTAAATCTGAAACGACTGCATCAACTGGATCGATATAAAGTGGTGCTAGTCCATCTTGGTGGAAGAATTCAATTGCATGCTTTTGTAAATTCGCATTTACTAAAGCAAGTTTAATTAGTACTTCATCCACTTCTACACCAAATCCACTCATTGCTAGTTCTTCTTTGGCACCATTAAATATTGTAGTCATTAAGTTACCTGTTCCAATTGCAGGGTCTAAAACTGTAATTTCTTTTTGCCCTTGCATAAATTTATGGAATAAATAACTCATGAACATTCCAACTGCATCAGGCGTCATTTCATGATTCGCTTGCACGCCTTCTTTCATTCCTTTTAAAATGGCTAGCTGAAATGCTTTACGAATTTCTTCCCCTTTATATGTTTCTTCATTAAACGTACTATATTCACGATTCAACCTTTCAATTGTTGATTCGGATAATTCCTCTTGTAAAATCGCTCCCTCAAACAAGTTATCACCTGTTTCTACAAGCGCCTCTAAATATGTTACATCTAATTCTTTACGTAAAACTACCGTAGAAGAATCAAAAATAGAAAATAATGTTTCTACTGCCTGACTCACGTACATTCCTCCTTCTCTCTTTTACACATAACTTACATCATACCATAATCTAAATTTTTCCCAAAAGAAAAAGCGACCTCTTGCAAAGAGCTCCCCTTCAAGTTGTTTATGATGTAACGTCTTTTCTCATATATTGGTTCAGTTAACAATATATGAGAAAAGACGACCTCTTCTAAAGTAAAACTTTAATGAGAGGTCGTCTTCATTTACATTACTTCGCAGATTTAGCTGCTTCTAATGCTGCTTCATAGTTTGGATGGCTTGTACCTTCGCCTACGTATTCTGCGTAAACTACTTTGTCATTGCTATCTACTACGAATACTGCACGAGCAAGTAAACGAAGTTCTTTCATTACTAAGCCGTAAGCTTCACCGAAAGAAAGGTCACGGTGATCAGAAAGTGTTACAACATTTTCTAAACCGTTTGCTGCACACCAGCGTTTTTGAGCGAATGGTAAATCAGCGCTAATTGTTAATACTTTCGCGTTTTCAATACCTGCTGCATCTTGGTTAAAACGACGTGTTTGTGCATCACAAACACCTGTGTCGATTGAAGGTACAACACTAATTAATTTCACTTCGCCTTTGTATGTTTCTAAACTTACTGGAGATAAGTCGTTTGCTAATACTTGGAAGTTAGGTGCTTGATCGCCAACTTTAACTTCTGTTCCAACTAAAGTCATTGGGTTACCTTTAAAAGTTACATTTGCCACTTAAAAATCCTCCCTTATTTTAAACAAAATATGTACAATGTAAATGATAGTTTGTCCCTATCGATAATGCAAATAAAATCGCTTTATTTACAAAAAAATAAAAAAGCTAATCCATTGATTAGCTTTTTTACTCGTTAAATTTGAAATTCCGGATCATCTTCTTTTCGTTTATCCATCATTTCTTTCACTTTATCAACAGCTTGTGGTGCTAATTCAATTATTTTGTCAATGACATGTGTTTGTTTATCTAAATGTAAAACTTTCACACCTTCTCCATTTATAACGAGAAAGGCAACTGGATTAATGGAAACTCCACCACCGCTACCTCCTCCAAATGGATGACGGCCTGAATGCTCTACCTTGCCAAATTCACTTCCACCAGCAGCAAAGCCAAAACTTACTTTCGAAACGGTAAGAATTACACTTCCATCTGCTGCTTTAATCGGGTCACCAACAATTGTATTTACATCAGTCATTTGTTTTAAATGCTGCATTGCGGTTGTCATTAAACCTTGAATTGGATGGTCCATTCTATATCCCCCTATGCTTGAACAGATTTATCTGTCATACCAGACTTTTGTTTTCTCATAAACATGAGTAGTTTTACCGCTGTTTTCACAGTACGAAATATATGAAAGGAAGCTGTTAATTCACATCTTGATGCAAATCCCTTCCCTTGAAAAACAGGTGTAATTTCAAATTCTGGTACGTCGACAATATGCATATATTGTCCTACAACTCCAGCAGCCATTCCTTTTGTCCCCCATGCATACCCAGTGACAATTCCAGTACTAGCCGCATCGCCTGCTCCAATTTGCGTGTGCCATCTCCAACCATTGATTTTCACACGTTTGAGAAAATCTTTAACAATAGTATGAACTTCTTGAAGCTTTTTTATCAGTTCTCCAATGCTATCAAGTTGTGCCATAATTTTATTGTCTATTCCGCCATCTTCCTCAGCTTTTTCGATTTTCTGCCCCGTTTTTTTCTGTTGTTTTTCAATTCTTTCCAATACATCAAACGTATATCGAATCATCCATATTTTCACTTGAAATAAACATTGCTTTTCCATTTCTGAATATAAAAACGTCACCTTAAGCGATATTTTCGATAATAGTATTAGCAAAATAAAAAGTAGAAGAATTATCATTCCAATTACGAGCCATTTCATTCGTACCATCCTTTCACTCCATACCCATTATCGACAAGTTTATTCATCATTAAACAACCTTTGATAAAATTGAATATAAAAATTTTTCTAAAAATAAAAAGGGATTTTGACATTTTATATCGAAATATACTATTTGAGCATATCATTCAGAACACACTCTGATGGTATGCAGCACTAAGACTAGAAAATTTAACTGCAGTGGAGGGATACATAATGGCAAATCGTCGCAATTTATTTTTCTTTTATGGTGATGACAAAGTAACGCTCGTTGAAAAAATGAAACCAATATATCGTATTTTAGAGGAGAATGGATTTACTATATTAGATCATCCAAAAAATGCAAACGCTATCGTCAGCGTTGGAGATGATGGAACTTTCTTACAAGCCGTTCGTAAAACTGGTTTTAGGGAAGATTGCTTATACGCAGGTATTTCTACGAAAGATGAAATTTCTTTCTACTGCGATTTCCACATCGATCACGTTGATACAGCCCTTCAAGAAATTACAAAAAACGAAATTGAAGTGCGAAGGTATCCAACAATTAAAGTTGATGTAGATCACGGTACATCATTCCATTGTTTAAATGAGTTCTCATTACGCTCTAGCATCATTAAAACATTTGTCGTAGATGTACACGTCGACAATTTACATTTTGAAACATTTAGAGGTGATGGATTAGTTATCTCCACACCAACAGGAAGTACCGCTTACAATAAATCATTACATGGTGCAGTTGTCGATCCACTTATCCCATGTTTCCAAGTAAGCGAACTAGCATCTTTAAATAACAACACATACCGTACACTCGGATCACCGTTTCTTTTAAATCACGAGCGTACGTTAACTTTAACACTTAAACCAGATGGCAATGATTACCCTGTTATCGGAATGGATAACGAAGCACTTAGCATTAAGCAAGTGGAGAAAGCCGTTGTTCGTTTAAGCGATAAACAAATTAAAACTGTTAAATTAAAAAACAACTCTTTCTGGGAAAAAGTACAGAGAACATTTTTATAGTATTAAAATAACCGCAGAATTATGGGATTCCATAATTCTGCGGTTATTTATTTCTCAACTGAGACTTAACGATGTTTCACGATTTTTTCGGACCAGGACAACAGTATATGAAATTATATGAACGATTCCATCCAAAATATCGATTTACCGACAAAAAGTGACTACATCATCAACCTATCTAAAAAGAGGAAGCATCACCAACATGTATTTTCGGAGCCGCTCCCTCAAACTTTTAGACGTCTTTTCTATAAACAATCTTCCCATCAATGACGGTCATTTCGGCCTGTACTTCTTTTATTTCTTCCGCCTCAATTTCAAAAACATTGTGGTCTAATATCGTAAAGTCTGCTTCATGTCCTTTTGTAATTTGTCCTCGCTTTCCTTCTTTTCCAATTGCATACGCACTTCCTGTTGTAAATAAAGAGACAGCTTCATATACCGTTAATCTTTCCTCTGGCATATAGCATACACCGTCAATAAAACTTCTACGTGTAACAGCACTATATATACCTAAAAACGGATTCACTTGTTCAATCGGCGCATCAGATCCACCGTTGCAGTGTAATCCTGCTTCCAGTAACGTCTTCCAAGCGTACGCATAACGAAGACGATGCTCGCCTATTTTTTCAATGACTGACGGGAAATCCGATGAAACAAAGACTGGCTGTATATCAATAATGGCTTGCAAGTTTTTCATTCTCTCAATCAACTCTTCACGAGCAAGCTGACAATGAATAATGCGGTCACGTAATCCTTCTGCTGGTGGGTATAATTCAAGTGCATCAATAACATATTCAAGCGATAAATCACCGATTGTATGAATCGCAACTGGCATATGTAAATCACGAGCTTTCTTCACTAACTCCGCAAGCTCTTCACGTGAAAAAATTGCAACCCCATTTGTTTCCTTCGCATCTTCATACGGTTCACTTAATAAAGCTGTTCTTCCGCCAAAAGATCCATCAGAAAAAATCTTCATCGCTCCAAATTCAATGTAGTGCTCATTTTCATATTCTTTTCGCTCATTCGCTACTTCATGATGAACAAGCAAATGTGCTTTAAATGGCATTTCTTTTATAACGTGCGAAAACGCATTATGTGTCTTTCTAAAACCACCGTAATAATTTAAATCTTCCGTATGCCCACCAACGAGTCCGTATTGCCAGCAATCTTTTATCGCAGTTTGCAAAGCTCTTTGTAAGTAAGCTTCATCAATTTCTGGCTGCACATGTTTAATTAACTCTTGTCCTTGTTCATATAAAAGCCCTGTTAACTTATTTAATGAGTCCCGGCCAATTTTCCCGCCTTTCGGGTCTTGCGCCGCTTCTGTTATTTTCGCTTGTTCCAATATGTATGAATTCACCCATGTCACGTGACGACAAACGCGCTTTAATAAAATCGGATGCTCTTTAGAGATTTCATCTAAATCACGTACATGAACTTGTTTTGTATCTGTAAAATTATTTTCATTCCATCCTTCCCCAATAACCCAAGAGCCTTTTGGCGCTTCTTCTACTCGCTTCTGAACGAGAGTAAGCATCTCGCTATAAGATGTGCAATTTGATAAATCTAGACGAAGTAACCTCTCCCCATGGCCAATAAGGTGCATATGGCTATCAACGAGACCTGGAATCATCGTTTTACCTTCTAAATCATGCAACTTCTCCGTAGAATATCGATCTTCTAACTCTTGTTTCTCCCCTATATCAACAATCCTGCCATTTTCGACGTAAACAGCATCCACTTTTTCGTTTTCTTCTCTCATCGTGTAAATGGTGCCGCCATACCAAATTTCTCCCATATACTCATCCCCTTTTTCCTTAAGTCTACGAAATTAATCCGTATAAAAAAAGCACCATTTCGATTAAAAAATGGTGCTTTTCCAAAAATTAATTTTGTTCAGTAGGATTCGTTGTAATTTGCCATTCAATGCTAAATTTATCTTTTAGTTGTCCGTATGCTGGGCTCCAGAACGTTTCTTGAAGTGGCATAATAACTTCTCCACCTTCTTGTAACTTTTCGAATACTTCTTTTGCTTTTTCTGCATTACTAATTTGAATTGCAATTGTTACTTGAGATCCGATTGCATGCCCTTGGCCTGGGAATGTATCAGAAATCATAAGGTCCGTATTACCAACTTTTAAAGTAGCATGTAAAACGCGCTCTTTTGCTTCAGCTGGAATCGGGTATTCTGGATTTTCAGGCATGTCACCAAAAGTTTGCATGACTTCTACTTTTGCGTCTAACGCCTCTTTATAAAACTGTACAGCCTCTTGCCCACTACCATCTAAAACTAAGTACGGATTAATACCTACAATCATACGGACACCTCTTTTTAAGTTTATAAAATCGAACTTGTGTTCGTTTTTATATTATCATTGTTTGCCATTTCATTCAACTATTTCCTTCACTGTTTTCAAAATTATTTTGACGGAATCTCCATCTCTTGTTTTCTAAGTTCAATACGGCGAATTTTTCCGGAAATCGTTTTTGGTAGTTCATCTACAAATTCAATTTTACGAGGGTATTTATATGGTGCAGTCAGTTCTTTGACGTGTTGTTGGAGCACTGGAATTAATGTTTCTTCGTTCTTCTCTATATTCTCTCTTAATACGATAAATGCCTTCACGACACTTCCACGAATTTCATCAGGGCTTGCGACAACCGCACACTCTCTTACGTAAGGATGTTTTACAAGTGCATCTTCTACTTCAAAAGGTCCGATTGTATAACCAGAGCTAATAATAATATCATCACCGCGCCCTTCAAACCAGAAATAGCCGTCTTCATCCTTTTTCGCTTTATCGCCGGTAATATAATAATCACCGCGGAATTGCATCGCTGTACGCTCATTGTCTTTATAATATTGTTTAAAGAGTGCTGGTGTTTCAATGTGAACTGCAATATCACCAACTTCTCCTACCTGCACCGGAATACCTTCCTCATTTACGATATCAACATGGTTGCCTGGCGTCGGTTTTCCCATTGATCCTGGTCTAATGTCCATCCCTTTCATTATCCCAACGAGTAATGTGTTTTCCGTTTGCCCATAACCGTCTCTTACCGTAATATCAAAGTGCCTTTGGAACGTTTCAATAACTTCCCTGTTTAACGGCTCACCAGCTGATACAGCGCTATGTAACGCTTCTAAATTGTACTCACTTAAGTTCTCTACCTTTGCCATTAATCTATACTCAGTCGGCGTACAACAAAGTACATTCACCTTGTTATCGCCTAATAAATTTAAATACGTTTTTGGTTCAAACTTACCATTGTATACAAATCCTGTTGCACCTGAACCGAGAGTCGCTACAAACGGGCTCCAAATCCACTTTTGCCAACCTGGACTAGCCGTCGCCCATACAACATCCTCTTCTTCGATTCCGAGCCAGTTCGGGGCGCTTGTACGTAAATGAGCGTATGCCCATGCATGCGTATGAACAACTCCTTTTGGATTTCCTGTCGTCCCTGACGTATAAGATAAAAAGACCATATCTTCTTTATCTGTCTTCGCCATTTCTAACATGTCACTTTCTGTTTCTAATGCTGTTTTTAAATTTTTCCAACCATCTACTGAACGCTCGCTCAAGACGAATTTCTGAAGAGATTCCACCGCTTCTACGCCGTCGAATTGTCCAATATACGGTTCGTAACTTACGATTGCTTTCACTTCTCCGTGCCCAATACGGTACTCAATATCTTTTTTACGTAACATTTCTGAGCTTGGAATAACGACAAATCCTGCTTTAATCGCAGCAATATACGTCATGTAAGCTTCAATTAAGCGCGGCATCATAATAAGGAGCTTGTCCCCTTTTTGTAAGCCACTTTTTATAAAAGCGTTTCCAATTTTATTCGCGCCTTGCATTAATTCAAAATATGTAACCTCTCGTCTATTTCCTTTATCATCTTGCCAAATTAAAGCAAGCTTCTCTTTATCATTCGTATATTTCTCTATTTCCGAAACTAAATTATAAGACTGCGGCGCCAATAATTCCTCTCTCTTCATAAACATCCTCCTTTATTTCTATGCCTCCCTTATATAATAAAGAATTTTCAGTAAATTTTGAACCCTCTTCTTTTGACAATTTTTTTATATCCATGTCGAACCGTTGAATAAACTTATATCGATTTATCGATAAACCATGACAAAAAAGAAAGAGCGGGAGAACCCGCTCTTTCTAAGCCATCGTATATGGGATTATTTTTGGTAACCGCCTAATTGTTGCTCAGCTAGTGAAACTAGACGTTTAGTGATTTCGCCACCAACAGAACCGTTAGCGCGAGATGTTGCATCAGCTCCAAGTTGAACACCAAACTCTTGAGCGATTTCGTATTTCATTTGATCTAATGCTGCTTGAGCACCAGACACTGCTAATTTATTTGTGCTTGCCATGTTGTATCACCTCCTTGTGAGTATAGAGTGTGATAAACAACATGACTTCATACACATTTGAATGTGGTAATTTATGGGTTTAGAAAAGTTCTTCGAATTTTTCTTCTTCCGCCACTACTTCTACTGTTTGTAATACCATTGTTTCTTTGTTCGCTACAGCCTCTTCGATTAACGGCGCGAAATCATACTTCGCTTCAAAACGATTTGCTTTCTCACGCTTCGGTTTCGTCGATGGACTTGCTGGTGTAAATACTGTACAGCAGTCTTCATATGGACGAATTGAAATATCATACGTTCCAATTTCATTTGCAATTTTAATAATTTCTAATTTATCCATCGTAATAAGCGGGCGAATAACAGGATAATTTGTCACTTCGTTAATCGTATGCATACTATCTAACGTTTGGCTCGCTACTTGTCCAAGACTTTCACCAGTTGTAATCGCAAGTGCGTTACGCTCCTCTGCGATACGCTCTGTAATACGCATCATCATACGACGCATAACCGTCATAGAATAGCTAGATGGAATTTCTTTATTAATCGTTTTTTGCACTTCAGTAAATGGAACAAGGTGAAGTGTTACACGTTTACAGTATTTCGTTAACTCTTGTGCTAAATCGATTACTTTTTGTTTCGCGCGCTCGCTTGTGAAAGGTGGACTATGGAAGTGAACTGCTTCCACAGATACGCCGCGTTTCATCGTTAAGTAAGTTGCTACCGGGCTATCGATACCACCAGAAAGAAGTACCATTACTTTTCCGCCAACGCCAACTGGTAAACCGCCAGCTCCCATGTGCTCACCACACATAATATAGCTGTAACCACTGCGAATTTCTATACGTACATTCACATCTGGATTATGAACATCTACTGTGATATCCTCTGTATTTTCTAAAATGTGCCCACCGATTTCTGGAAGTAATTCCATCGTCTTCATTGGGAATCGCTTATCAGAACGGTGCACTGTAATTTTAAATGTTTTCACATCGCCTTTTACTTGTAAGAAAGCTGCTAATGCACCTTTTTTAATATCTTCTAATTCTGATGGTACTTTCATCGCTAAGTTAAACTTATGAATACCAAATACATCTTTCAATCTTTCAGAAATTGCTTCATGGTCTTCACCATTTAACTGAATGTACATGCGATCATGTGTTGCATCGATTTTAATATTTGGGAATTTCTTCAGTTTGAATTTCACGTTATCTTTTAATGTGCTTACAAATTTAGAACGGTTCTTACCTTTTGTCGTCATCTCTCCATAACGAACTAAAATATATTCATATGTCATCATATTTCTTTACCTCATCACTTCATATAATTTTGGCATCGTCTCTTTAACAATACCTTCAAATTGTTTTACTTCTTCCATCGTGTTTTCCGGTGCTAGACTAATGCGGATTGCGCTTGCAGCTGCGGCATGCGGTATTCCCATTGACACTAGTACTCGGCTCACTTCATTTGCTTTTGAAGAACAAGCAGACTTCGTTGATACATATACACCATGCTCTTCTAAAGCATGAACGACCACTTCTGGTTTTAAACCAACAAATGATACATTTAAAATGTGCGGTGCCGCATATTCAAGTGACGTATTAATCGTTACATCTTCCATCTCTTTAAAGACACGGACAAGCTCTGCTTGTAAATTTTGCAAATGAACTACCTTTTCTTTCACTTGCTCCATCGTCATACGAAGTGCTTTTACCATCGCTACAATACCAGGTAAGTTTTCTGTTCCTGAACGATACTTAAGCTCTTGTTGACCACCTGATAAGATTGGATCTAACCTTACACCATCACGTACGTAAAGAAGACCTGTCCCCTTTACGCTATGAAATTTATGCCCAGATATTGAACAAAGGTCAATATGAGAAGCGTATAAATCAAGCGGTACTTTTCCTATCCCTTGCACATGGTCCACGTGGAATCTTATTTTCGGATAGTTCGATAACATTGTTCCAATTTCAGCAACAGGCTGAATCGCTCCAGTCTCGTTGTTCACGTGAATAATTGACACAAGAATCGTATCTTCACGAAGCGCTCGTTTTACATCCTCTACCGATACAACACCGTGCTCGTTAACCGGTAAATATGTTACATCAAAACCGAGATCCTCTAATTGTTTATATGCCTCAAACACAGACGCGTGTTCAATATTTGTTGTAATGATATGTTTACCGCGCGAACGATTCCTCATCGCTATTCCTTTAATCGCAAGGTTATTCCCTTCCGTT
This sequence comes from Bacillus nitratireducens, assembly GCF_036320425.1. Taxonomy (NCBI): domain Bacteria; kingdom Bacillati; phylum Bacillota; class Bacilli; order Caryophanales; family Bacillaceae; genus Bacillus; species Bacillus nitratireducens. The sequence continues at coordinate 224,276 of NZ_JAUMJO010000003.1, read as the reverse complement.
CCACCCGATGTGAAAATAATTTCAGAAGGTTTAACGTGAAGGAGCTGTGCTGCAATCGTTCTCGATTGTGTTAATAGACGCTCTGCCTCTCCTCCAAGCGAATGAATAGAAGAAGGATTTCCAAAATATTTCCCTGCAACCGTTACGTAAGATTGAAGAGCTTCTGGATATGGCTTTGTCGTCGCACTATTATCAAAATAGATCATCGTTCTTCCCCTTTCAGCGCTGTCACATCGTATAATCATATCATAAATACGTGTAATTACGCTAAAACTACTCAAAGGTTCCGTTATATTTTAAAACGAATAACCTTACTGTATTCCGCTATTCATTATAGCAACATCGCCTCCAAAATTACACAAAAAAACAAACCCTTTATTAAAGGGTTTGTTCATTGTCTACATATTCAGCTATTTTTTGAACAACGCCAGGTTCAAGTTGCTCTAGTACAGAAGCCGCTTGTTCTAAAGCTGCATCGTATTGATATTCACGGAATAATTTCTCCGCATAATCTAAGCTTTCTGCAAGATTCTCATCATGACTGCGGTAACGATTACCGTATTGAATTAATTTTTCAACTAAATATGCTTGTCCAATTAACTCTTCCGTCATTTCAGATACACCATTAACAGTTGTGTATGCCTCTTCTAAACTGCTATTTACAGCATTCATATTTAACGGCTTTACTTCTAATTGATCATATACAGCTTGCATTGCCATTTGTCCTCTTTGTAAATCCTCCATAATACTCTCTGGAAGACCTGGCAAATTCGACTTTTGCATAAAGCGTTTCGTTTCGAAAATAGTATTACGCATTTCTTGTAACTTCTCACGCGCTTCGAATTCTTCTTTACGCATCGTTTGCAACATTTCTTTATATTCTGCATGAAGTACTTTTAACGTTTCACATTGCTCATAAATCTCTTCTAGTTCTTCACGAATAATAGAGAATGCGATATCTTGTTCAGCAACGCGTATTTGCAACACTTCAAAACGTTTCATTAAAATATGCATTTGCTTTTCAATTACTTTTTGTGACTCAATATCTTTGTCTTGTAATTGATAACTTTGTTTTACAAGTTGTGTTTCTGCTTTCGTTTCAATTGTTTCAGTGCGAATTTCTTCTAAATCTTCATAAACAGAAAGTGTTTTTTGCTCCACATAATGTTTCGCATGCACTTCTTGTTCAAGTTGATCATAAAAACTGTCTAAACGAGTTTTTAAGTTCTCTACTTTTTCTGCTGCTTCCGTTATATAAAGCTCCTGTATATCCATTAAACATGTGTGTAGTTGTGTCGTCATATCGCGGACTTCTTTAGGAATTTCCAAATACTCTAATACATAGCCTTGTCTTATCATATCATCATGACCTTGTAATAAGTCTTCCAGTTGAACTGGTAATGTCGCTTGACACTCTACTAATAAATCTGGAATTTGATGAATGATGATTTCTAAACTTGCTAAACCTTCTTCTAAACTAATAACAATTTCTCTCGCTTTTAAATAATCACCATTATCTGTTGCCTCTTCAAAAGTTTTGAACTTCTCGGATTCAACGTCTAACATCTCTTCGATTTTTTGCTCAGCTGCTCCATACATGTGTCGATGAGCAAGAACGCTCTTTTTCATACTACGATATGCATCACGTAACCCTTCAATTTCCGAGCTATTTTTTTCATGGCTTTCTAACAATTGCTGTAATTCATTTAAAATGTCTGTAATACGATTATCAGCGTCATCTAAACCACTTATGGATTCATTCATCGCATGCTTTGCTTTTCGGAAGGAGAATTGCGAGGCGAATTTTCGCGCTTGCGCTAAATCTTTGTCAGCTTTCGGAAGGGTTGTTGATACAATTTCATCCCATTCTTCACGCCATTTACCAAACAGTTCTTCTGTTTGACCTGTCATATTTAAGTCTTTCACCCGTTTTAGTTCATCTGCCACAGGCTTATCTTTTATCTCTTGTTTCCACTGCTCCAGTGCTTCAATATCTTTATATGAACGATTTCTTATCACAAGCTCTATCATGAGCAGCACTAGAATAGAGCTTACTACAATGATAACGATCGTCAGGATAGAATCCATGCAAAAAAGCCTCCTAGTTATATCTCTTTTTTTGTCCGTTCCGTTTATGAAATGGAAGGCATTATGTATAAAAAGGGAATCCCCCTATATTTAACAACTAACAATGTACTAATCATACCATGTTATGACGTGTTTTTGACCTAGTTTTTTTTAAAATTTCATGTTTCTTTAAATGCACTTGTAATCTTTCTCAACATTCCGCTTATTTCATTCTCCAGCCTCAAATGAATACAAGAACGAGCACTCTTTCAGATGAGATACGAAATAAATTTTTCGTGTTAGTGGTGGTTCTACAGAAATCGCACGCACGTTACCTTGCATTACCGCTTGCTGTACAGCGGTTTCCGGAAGCAACGTTATACCAAGTCCAGCTCCTACCATCGCAAGCATCGGTTCTGCATAAGACGTTTCAAATGCAATGATTGGTTTCGCACCTATCCCTTGAAACATATTCGTAATCATTTTCCTTATATCACAGATTTCTGGATATACGATTAACTTTTCATTTTGCAAATCTTCCATTCGGATCACTGTTTTCTCTTTATAAAGATGATCATTTGAAACTACACAAACAATTTTTTCTTCTCGCACTTCTTTTATACACGTAACGTCTTCTACTACTGAATCGACGAACATCGCTTCAATCTTCCGTTCTTTAAAGAGTCCCATTAGTACTTTCGTATGCTCAATTTTCCATTCTACTTCGAATCCGTCACCTAATATATCTTTACATTTTGAGATGTAATGCGCTGCTAAACTTGGCAATATGCCTATAGAAATTTTCCGCTTCTCTTGAAATTTCTTCATTTCGGCTTTCACTTCATGTATGTGTTCCAAAATCGGTAACATTCTTGTTATAAATAACTCTCCAGCCTCTGTTAACTCCACTCCTTGCGCGGAACGCTTGAGTAAAGTAACCTCTAAATCCGCTTCTAATCTTTGAATTTGTTTACTAAGCGCTGGTTGTGAAATATGTAAAAGTTTACTCGCCTTCGATAAACTTCGCGTTTGCTTTACTTCAATAAACGATCGTACTGCCTCCAAATCCATCATACACACCTCTAACAAAAAGTTATAACTGTCATAAAAAATCGATATTTCCTTTTAAGAAGAATCAATCTCTATACTTATTTCATCAACTTACTATAACGAAATGTAAAGGAGAATGAAACTCTTGGACAAAAAACAAATACTACTCGGCTCTCTTCTATGCCTGCTTGCTGTAACTGCTTGGGGATTTATGTTTCCTGTAATGGCAAATGCCTTGCAATTTATCGATCCGTTCTTCTTCACAACTATCCGATACGGATCTGCAGCTATTATTTTTCTTATTTTGCTATTCATTACTGAAGGAAGAACTTCACTCCGCTTAGAAAAAAGAACACTTTCTTTATTCTTTTACGGAACAGTCGGTTTCGCTGGATATGGTTTTCTAATTTTTTATGGCCAACAACTTGCCGGGCCTTCTGGAGCCATCCATGCCGCGATGATTCAGTCTCTTATGCCACTCATCGCTTTATTATTGCAGTGGATAACAAAAAACAAACGCCCACAAAATTACACATTTCTTTGTATGTTCGTTGCATTACTCGGTGTTATGCTTGTCATTTCAAAAGGAAATATTCATTTATTATTTGGAGCAGCAAGCCACTTATCAACAAATATATTTATGTTATGCGGCGTTACTTGCTGGGTAATTTACACGAACGGCGGTGCTCGTTTTCAATCTTGGTCACCACTCAGGTATACGACGCTAACTTGTTTATTCGGCTCAATTTCACTCATCATTATTGTCACTTTCTTAACTTACACAAACGTCGTTAATGTACCATCATTATCTACACTTATGAGCGTTCGTTTTGAACTCTTTTATATGTCGATTATCGCCGGCGTTATCGCTGTATTTTGCTGGAACACGGGGAATCGATATATTTCATCTATTAACGGCATATTATTTATGAATTTAGTTCCTGTACTTGCACTCATCGGTTCTATCTTTCGAGGTTATACAGTCGACAAAATTGAAATTGCCGGCGCCTCATTAACAATTATTGCGCTATTATGCAACAATTTATGGCAAAGAAAACAAGACATAAAAATCCCCACCTCAGTTCGTTAGGTGGGGATTTTTCACATATGAACAGCTCTTGGCAATTCATAGTACATATTCGCTTTATATAATGTCTGTTCCATCCATTGCTCAATTTCTTTCGTGTACATTTCTAGGAAAAATGTCTCGGACGGAAAAGAATGCAACACTTCTGATATATATTGCGGATATAAAAACGGCATATTTATCATGCCTTTTAATTGCGTCATAAACATTGTAAAAGATACCTTTTTAAACTCTTGTTTCATTTGTCCCTGTTTAATGATTTGCTCTATATAATATCTTTCTCTAGAAAAATAAACGGTCATCACTTCACGAATTAATGTCGTATCAAGCGAAAGCTCTCTATAAAAAAAACGTGTCAGTTCTCTATTATCAAATTGATATCGTAAAATCCCGCGCACCATTTGCGCCATCACATCTTTGGCCGATAAATATTCTCTCTGTTCAAATGACGTTTCAATTACATGAATATATCCTTCTAAAAAGTCAGTAATAAGCTGTTCTAATAAACCTTGCTTTCCAGCAAAATAATATGAAATATTCGCTACATTCACATCCGCTCGCTTTGCAATTTCTCGCACCGACGTTCCATCATAACCTTTCGTGTTAAACAACGATATTGCCGCATCAATTACTTTTTGTTTCGTCTGTTTCATGCGCTCACTTCCTCTCACTGAACAGCTATAGTTTAAATTTCTTGACTTTTAAGACAAATTCCTTTAATTTTCTATCGACAAAGTCATGTGAAATACATCGTATTTTGCTATCGTTTTACATATCTCGCTAAAAAGGGAGTTGTTTCCATGTTTACAAAAGAAAGTTATGCAGGATCTCGTGAAGAGCAATATGAGACAGTAATTAAACAACTGGATGCATTATTAACTGGCGAACCAAACGTAGTCGCAAACTTATCAAATGCGTCCGCACTATTAAACCAATTTTTAGATCGTGTGAATTGGGTTGGCTTTTATGTAACAGAAGGAAATCAGCTTGTTCTTGGACCATTCCAAGGAATGCCTGCTTGCGTACGTATTCCATTTGGACGAGGCGTTTGCGGCGTTGCAGCTGAAACGAAAACAACGCAGCTTGTGGCGGACGTTCATCAATTCCCAGGACATATCGCTTGCGATAGTGCTTCTAATTCAGAAATCGTTGTACCGATTCTGAAAGAAGGAAATGTCATTGGTGTACTTGATATTGATAGTCCTGAAAAAAATCGTTTTGACGAAGTAGATCAGCACTATTTAGAAAAGTTTGTGGAAACACTCCTAAAACATATTTAAAAAAAGAAAAGAGTGAGTTGTCGATTTAGTACGTCATGTACGAAACCGATAACTCACTCTTTTTTATTGATTCACAGTAGATATTTTCTTTAACGCTTGCTCTAAATCAGAAACGATATCTTCCCATGATTCTAAACCGACAGATAGACGTATTAAATTATCATAAATGCCCATTTCTTTTCTTAAATCAGCTGGAATCGCAGCGTGCGTCATCGTCGCTGGATGCTGAATTAATGTTTCTGTATCACCTAAACTTACCGCAATCGTAATAAAGTAAAGGTCATTGATAAACGCTTGCGTCTCTTCTTTTCCGCCTTTTATTGAAAAAGAAATAACACCGCCGCCACGTTTCATTTGGCGAGATGCTAATTCCCCTTCTGGGTACCAAACACCTTCTACCGCGTCATGATTTTTCAGGAACGATACAATTTTTTCTGCATTATCACAATGACGATCCATTCTTACCGCTAACGTCTTTAACCCGCGTAACAATAACCACGCATCAAACGGCGCCATAATACCACCGATATCTTTTCGCATCGGACGGATTTTTTCAGCTAGCGCTTTCGTTTTACAAATCGTTACACCGGCTACAACATCACCGTGACCACCAATATATTTTGTCGCACTATGAACAACAGCGTCACAACCGAGTTCAAGAGGTCTTTGTAAATAAGGTGAACAAAATGTATTATCGACAATAACAAGCAAGTCATTGCGCTTCGCTACCCCAATCACCTTTTCTAAATCAATTAATTTCATCGTTGGATTAATCGGTGTTTCAACGAAAATGAGCTTTGTATTTGGACGAATTTTATTTTCAATATCAGTCTCTGTCTCCATATCACAAAACGAATGCGTAATCATAAACTTCTCTTCTAACACTTCTAAAAAACCGTACGTACACCCATATAATCCATTTGAACAAATAATATGATCTCCAGCCTTTAGAAAGCCAATCAAGGTTGCTGAAATAGCCGCCATGCCAGATCCGAAAGCAAGCGCTTCTTCTCCCCCTTCTAACACCGCCATACGTTCTTCAAATAATTTCACAGTTGGATTTCCAAGTCTTGAGTAAATATACGATGGATCCACTCCTGCGAAACTCGCCTCTCCTTGCTGCGCAGTCTCAAATGTAAATGTAGATGTTTGAAATAAAGGTGGTGTTAAACTTCCTTTATGTTCCTCTGATGTATAACCGTGATGAATTAACGCTGTCTCCATATGCTTCTTTTTCATAAAAACATCCCCTTTTATGTTTTTATCCCGCTATTGGCCGGGCAGTAAGACCCCCACATCAAAATTCAGCGAAAGCAAAAAAGTTAGGCGTGGGGATCAACTGCCCGTAAAAGCCCGATTCGTTCAACTAATACTCAGTGGTGGGGGATGCCCCCACCACTGAGTAAAGTTTCACTTTATCGCCGCATATTCATCAACAAAAAATTAATGAACATTTTTTACTACATTTTATGTAAGCGTTTTATTTGTGTTTCTATCTCTTCTTTTATATTGTTTTAAATTCCTTCTTGTTAATTTCCAAAATTTATATGCATAAAACAAAAAGGGAGTCGCTTGACGAAACTCTGGGTAAAAGATATAATAGCGTTTGTGTAAAATAAAAAGGCAGCCTTGTAATGTGAGTTTATCGTTTGTATTTTGTTCCTCTACGGAGGTGTATCTCGTAACTCCCTGCTGCTGGAGCGAAGGTACATGAAAACAAAATGCCCGTAAATATCGATTACGTCTGTTTTTATTTTACGTAAATAAAAACATTTTTAAAGGAGGAGTCAACTATGGCTCGTTATACAGGTCCAGCTTGGAAACTGTCTCGTCGTCTTGGAATCTCTCTAAGCGGCACAGGAAAAGAATTAGAAAAACGCCCTTACGCACCAGGTCCTCACGGTCCTAACCAACGTAAGAAACTTTCAGAATACGGTTTACAATTACAAGAGAAACAAAAACTTCGTCACATGTACGGCATGACTGAGCGTCAATTCCGTCGCACATTTGACCAAGCAGGTAAAATGCCTGGTAAGCACGGCGAAAACTTCATGATCCTTCTTGAAGCTCGTCTTGACAACTTAGTTTACCGTATGGGCTTAGCTCGCACTCGTCGTGCAGCTCGCCAATTAGTAAACCACGGTCACATCACAGTTGATGGATCTCGCGTAGATATCCCATCTTACCGTGTAAAACCTGGTCAAACTATCAGCGTTCGCGAAAAATCTAACAGCCTTGTTGTTGTTAAAGAAGCGATCGAAGTTAACAACTTCGTACCAGAATACTTAACTTTCGATGCTGATAAGTTAGAAGCTACTTACACTCGTCACGCTGAGCGTTCTGAGTTAGCAGCTGAAATCAACGAAGCATTAATCGTAGAGTTCTACTCTCGTTAATCTCGGTACTCTGAAAAGAGTATTATTAAAAGCCTTAGGAACCTTGTTTATCAAGGGGCCTGGGCTTTTTTTATTTATATAAATGCCTTATGTATAGTAAGATACTTCAAGAAATTTTTTTCATGAAGTATGGATAATCGTCCTTACTTCTCTTTTATTCATTCCAACGATTGGATTCTCTTTAATACTAGCTCCGTTTATTGTACAAAATTTTATAATTCATCTTCATTACATGCTGTTATACTTATGCCCTTAAACATATAATCATTTCGTTTCCAGACTACCCCTTTTTTCATTACTTCCACATTATATCTCAATAGAAAAAGCTACCAAAGAAAATAAAACGTTCTCTCTGGTAGCCTTTATTTATATATTAAAGTTATTTATTTTCCTCTTTTTGAACATATACATAAGCATCTTTCTGCTCTTTATGTACATCAACCTTCGAATGCTCTGCAAGCTGACCCGCATTTAGCAAAGAAAAAATAATGAGCGCTTCTAGTGACATTTTGTTTTACCACTCCTTTCTATTTGTTATACGTTTATCATACCGCTTACATGTGATTTCCGTATGAACTCGAAAAGGAGATTAAAACAAAAAAGTTACAGAACTGCTAACTGTATTTTATTGCTGAAATGGTTTATTAAAGTAAATTCTTACGATATAATACCAAAAAATGGGAGTGTGATTCATTTTGACAATAAACCAAATGGTTCAATTGGGTAGTGCATGTATGCTGTTTATTACTTCCGCGCTTATTAATTGGTATCAGGGGAGTAATTTGATAGATTATCCTGATGAATGGAAATATAGCGCTAAGTTTACGAATTACTTTAAAGGCACCGTTTCAAATTACCAAGATATTTATCAAATCGATTTCTTTATATATGCGGCAAAGTTTTATCCAGCAGCATTTATTGTTATGCTCATTAGCTTACTTTATATGATCGTATTAATTCTTCATATTCTATTTACAAGAACTCGTAAGGCAATCTAAATTCATACGTAAAAACCCCGAATCATAAACCTTTCAGCCTACAATTCGGGGTACTATTTGTTTTATATTCGTTTCTGATTAGTAACGAATTAAGAAATATTTCTTTTTACCGCGGCGAATGATTGTAAATTTACCTTCGATGCGGTCGTTTTCTGTTACAACGTAGTCTAATGCTTGTGTACGCTCACCGTTTACGTAGATTGCACCGTTCGTTACATCTTCACGTGCTTGACGTTTAGATGGAGAGATTTTGCTTTCTACAAGTAAGTCAATTAATACTGTATCTTCTGCAGTGCGTTCTACAGATGGTACGTCTTTGAATCCTTGCTCGATTTCGCTTGCAGTCAGTTCTGCTACAGAACCACTGAATAATGCAGCTGAAATTTTAATTGCTTGCTCTAATGCTTCCGCGCCGTGAACAAGTTTTGTCATTTCAGAACCTAATGCTTTTTGTGCTGCACGTTTTTCTGGCGCTTCAGCTGCTTGCTTCTCAAGCTCAAGAATTTCTTCATGAGATAAGAATGTGAAGTATTTTAAGTATTTAACTACATCACGGTCATCTGTGTTAATCCAGAATTGGTAGAACTCGTAAGGAGTTGTTTTCTCTGGGTCTAACCAAATTGCGCCGCCTTCTGTTTTACCAAACTTCGTACCGTCAGATTTTGTAACAAGTGGAATTGTTAAACCGAATGCTTTCGCATCTTCTTCTGATTTACGGATTAATTCAAGACCAGCTGTAATGTTACCCCATTGGTCACTACCACCGATTTGCAAGCGGCAATTGTGGTTTTGGTATAAGTTTAAGAAGTCGTATGATTGTAAAATCATATAACTAAACTCAGTGAATGAAATACCAGTATCTAAACGAGATGCTACTGTATCTTTTGCTAACATATAGTTTAAACCGAAATTTTTACCGATATCGCGTAAGAATGAAATTACATCTAAGTTACCAAGCCAATCATAGTTATTAGCCATTGTTGCTGGGTTGTCCACGTTTTCGAACTCTAAGAAGTTTGAAAGTTGGTTTTTAATGCTTTCTGTGTAGTAAGCAACTGTATCTTTCGTATTTAATGTACGTTCTGCTTTTTTACCACTTGGGTCACCGATCATACCAGTACCACCGCCAACAAGTGCGATTGGTTGGTGACCAGCTAATTGGAAACGACGTAACATTAATACTGGTAACATATGACCGATGTGTAAGCTATCCGCTGTCGGGTCGAAACCACAGTATAATTTAACGCTTTCTTTTTCTAATAATTGCTCAAGGCCCTCAGCATCTGTTTGCTGATTAATTAGACCGCGAAATTCAAGATCTTGTAAAATACCCATATCCTACATACTCTCCTTTAAGTTCATTACTGGCGTGAAGGTTGAAAACATAAAAAAATCGCCCCTTTAAATAAGGGACGATTTTGATTATCGCGTTACCACCCTAGTTGCAGGCAAAAAAAAGCCTACCACCTTATTTACATAACGGCTTAGCACCGTCTTTTCCCTTTTGAATACAATTCAATCGAAAAAAGATGCTCTAGGGGCGTAATTCGCGATCATCTATGTGCTGATTTTCACCGACCATCAGCTCTCTAAAACAGGGAAATGATCACTACTTCTCCCTTTCCACGCTCAATTATTCATATACTTTTCTTTATACCATCATTTATATAGGCGTGTCAAATAGAGGTCGGGTTTCTCTCCTTTCCAATCCTTTACAACGTCGCAAAGAGTATCGTAATAAGAGAAAGAATTGGAACCCCAACTAATAACGATACATGAAACACAACCGATAAATCATTCCCAATCGTCGCCTCCACAGGATCTTTCGCTGGAGAACCAAGAAATCCGATTAATCGATCGAAGCGACTTACCGTTTTTGGAAAATCTGGTATTTCTACATGATCACTATCTAAATGCTGTTTTAATTTGTATTCACTCTTAAAGGGATTTTCGCTCAATTTCATCCACCTCCAGCAATTGTTTCAATTTCTTTATTCCGTTATGGAGTCTCGATTTCACTGTTCCAATCGGAATGTTTAATATCTCTGCAATATCTTTTTGCTGCATATCATGATAATAAGAAAGAATAAGGACAGCCCGCTGTTCTTCAGGAACTTTCAAAATTGCCTCTCTTACCGTGAGCCGGTCTTCGATAGAAAATTCTTTTTCCTGAATCGGCACTAAAAACGGCAAAAGCGTACGCCACTTTTTTCTTCTATTTAATTTATTAATCATAAGACGATAACCAATTTGAAATAAATACGTTTTTATTTTGCCTTTTTCAGGTTCATACATATGTTTCTTACGTTCTAGCGTCAAAAACGTATCTTGCACGAGATCGATACTTAATTGTTCATCTCGGTTAAATCGATATAAAAATGTGTATAGCGCTGGTTTGATCAAAACATATAGTTTTTCTCCCGCCTGTCTATCTCCACTTTGATACGCAAGCATGAGCTCCTCCTCAATCCCAATCTGCGCCATGATTTTTGATCTCCTTTATTCCTTTTAACGTTAACGAAATGCGGGAAATTAAATATGCACTTGCGACAATAATCCATACTTGCGATTGATTCGTAAAAAATTGAACATACGGGTTTTGTATTGTATGACCGGTTGAAACTAAAATATTTAATGCTTGCACACATATGCATGCATACACTGCCAGACAAGCCGAAATCGTATCAAATACATTCCAGCGAAAATACACTTTTGTTTTTGTAAAATCAATTTTATATCCATTTTTCCTTACTATATGTTTTCTATCAAATGGAATAATGATTGAAAACATAACACTCATCATGACCCCAGCTGTAATCATTGATACTTTAAATCCGATTGGCATCGGTAATAGCGAACCACAAGAAAATACGACTATAATTCCAATTAAAGCAAAAGTAAGAAGTAATTTATTAGACATAAAAAAGCCTCCCTCATCTATTCTTTCATAAATGTATACAGACGAGGAAGGCGCTTCGTTCAAAGATTATTTTATTTTTTTAATAATCTTTGCAGGATTTCCGCCAACTACTACATTGTCCGGCACATCTTTCGTTACAACAGCGCCAGATGCGATAACCGCGTTATCTCCAATTGTTACACCTGGATTAATAATCGCTCTTCCACCAATCCATACGTTATCACCAATTGTAACTGGTTTTCCGTATTCTGATCCGTTTATGCGTTCTACTGGATCAAGCGGGTGCGTTGCTGTATAAATGTGAACTCCTGGAGCTAACATACAGTTCACTCCGATTGTTACTGGACATACGTCCAAAATCGTACAGTCAAAGTTCGCGTAAAAATTTTCACCAACGTGAATGTTATAACCGTAATCACATCTGAAAGAAGATTCAAGATGAATGTTATCTCCAGTCGTTCCAAATAATTCTTTTACGATTTCGCTACGCTCTTTTAATTGTACTTCTGGCGTTTCATTTAATTTTCTCGTTAATATACGAGCTTGCTCCCTCTCTTGTACTAAAACTGGATCAGCTGGTATGTACATTTCGCCTAGTATCATCTTTTCTTTTTCTGTTTTCATTTCCTTCTTCCTTCTCCCCTTCCAACACGTATATATAAGTTTATAATAACATAAAAAAGAAGGGTCTGAACGTATTCATTCAGACCCTTCCTCTTTTAATCTTCCATCGTCGATAAGTCACCTGTTGGTAAGTTTAACTCCCACGCTTTTAATACGCGGCGCATAATTTTACCACTTCTCGTTTTCGGTAATTTATCTCTAAATTCAATTTGTCTTGGCGCTGCATGAGCTGCTAGGCCTTTTTTTACAAATTGACGAATCTCTTCTTTTAATTCATCAGATGGTTCATATCCTGCACGAAGCGCGATAAAAGCTTTAATGATTTCCCCGCGCACTGGATCAGGAATACCAATTACACCAGCTTCTGCAACAGCAGCGTGCTCGATTAATTTACTTTCTACTTCAAATGGACCAACGCGCTCACCTGACGTCATAATTACATCATCAATGCGCCCTTGGAACCAGAAGTATCCGTCTTCATCCATATAAGCTGAATCACCTGATACGTACCAATCTCCTGGCATAAAGTAAGACTCATATTTTTGCTGGTTATTCCAGATTCCACGCATCATAGCTGGCCAACCTTTACCAATTGCTAAGTTACCCATTGTGTATGGAGGAACTTCATTTCCTTCATTATCAACAATCGCTGCTTTCACACCTGGAATTGGTTTACCCATTGAACCTGGACGGATTTCCATACAAGGGTAGTTACAAATAACTTGTCCACCTGTTTCTGTCATCCACCACGTATCATGAATACGAAGTCCAAATGCGTTCATACCCCAGCGAATTACTTCTGGATTTAACGGTTCACCAACGCTTAATACGTGACGAACTTGTGATAAATCATATTTTTTTATTGCTTCTTGTCCAGCTCCCATTAACATACGGAACGCTGTTGGTGCGCTATACCAAACTGTTACACCGTAATCTTGCAGTGCTTCATACCACGCTTCTGGACTAAATCTCCCGCCTAAAATAACATTTGATGCCCCAACTAACCACGGTGCGAAAATACCGTAAGCTGTTCCAGTTACCCAGCCTGGGTCAGCTGTACACCAATATACATCGTCTTCTTTTAAATCTAATACCCATTTCGCCGTTTGATGGTGCTGCACCATTGCATTTTGCGCATGAAGCACACCTTTTGGCTTACCAGTAGAACCAGACGTGTAATGTAGAATTAAACCGTCTTCACGGCCTAACCATTCGATATGTAATTCTTTTGAAGCTTGTTCAAATAAAGGATTGAACGCTACCGTTTTACCGCCTTCTTCTACATTATCTCCAACAAGGAAGACTGTTTTTAAAGCAGGTAAATCATTTAATGGTACGCGCTCTAACAATTCAGGCGTTGTAATTAACACCTTTGCTTCGCTATCTTCTAAACGATCGCGAACTGCACCTTCCATAAATGCTTCAAATAGTGGACCAACGATTGCCCCTAATTTCACTGCACCAAGAAGAGCAAAATATAATTCTGGAGAACGCGGCATAAAAATAAAAACGCGATCGCCTTTTTCTACATCGCCATAATTTTTCAGGACGTTTCCTGCTTTATTAGAAAAATCCTTCATTTCCTTAAATGTATACTTCTCTTTTCGCGATCCATCTTGATAATAAAGGGCTACTTTATTTTTACGATCGGATTTCGCATGCTTATCAATTGCCTCATACGCCATATTTACTCGGCCTGTTTCATTCCAAGTAAAGTTTTTATTAACCTCTTCCCAGTTAAAATTCGCGTATGCCTCATCATAATTCGGCAAATTATTTTCTCCTTTAATGACAGGAAGCGTTTCTACTTTCATACTTTACATCCCCCTCCTATGTATTCTATTATCTATTATAATGACATTATTTAAAATTTTCAGTATTTTTGTTGATTTTTAGACAAATTTTTAATGACAAATTTCGATTCACATCGCATATATTATAAAGTACGATATTAATAGATTCACAAACCCTCAAGGTGGTGAGTAATACATTGATTCATAAAAAAATATATAATGCTAGAAACTTAAAAACAGCGAAAGGCACTTTAATTATTGAAGGTCCTGTCTCTACACATAACTTAGAAATGTATGAATTTCATCCCGATTTAGTTGCGTTTCGTCCTGCCGAGCAGCAATATAAAGCAATTGTCGAAATTTCTAAATTACCAGAAGCTCGTCTCATTATTGCTAGACATGACCAAATGATTGTTGGATATGTTACATACTTGTATCCTGATCCACTCGAACGATGGTCAGAAGGAAAGATAGAAAACTTAATTGAACTCGGGGCGATTGAAGTTGTCCCTGCCTTCCGCGGTTGCGCTGTCGGAAAGAACTTATTAGAAGTTTCAATGATGGACGATCATATGGAAGATTACATTATATTGACGACTGAATATTATTGGCACTGGGATTTAAAACAAACAGGCTTAAATGTTTGGGAGTACCGAAAAGTAATGGAAAAAATGATGAATGCTGGTGGCTTACAATGGATGGCTACAGATGATCCTGAAATTTGTTCGCATCCTGCTAACTGTTTAATGGTCCGCATCGGTAAACGCGTTGATACGGATTCTATTCAAGCATTTGATCGTCTACGTTTTCACAATCGTTTTATGTATTAATAAAGGGGGCAACTGGAATGATTGTAGAAGAAATTATGAATCAAGATGTAGTGACACTACATCCAAACGATACAATTGAAACAGCAATCCGAACAATACGCACGAAAGGCATTCGGCACATTCCAATTGTCGATCAAAATAATCATGTCGTAGGCATTATTTCTGATCGGGATGTAAGAGATGCAAGTCCGTCTATTTTAGATGAACAAGTTTCACTCGATATGCTGAAGCAACCACTTGAACTTATTATGAAACATCCTGTTATGACTTGCCATCCTCTTGATTTCGTTGAGGAAATTGCTACTTTATTTTTTGAAAATAAAATTGGCTGTCTCCCTGTTACAAAGGCTGGAAAGTTAGTTGGAATCATTTCTGAATCTACGGTACTGCACACGTTAGTGAAATTAACAGGAGCACATCAACCAAGTTCACAAATTGAAATTCAAGTAAAAAATGAACCTGGTATTCTCGGAAAAGTTGTTGCTATTTTTAGTGATTTACAAATCAATATCGTGAGCGTTCTCGTCTACCCAGCAAAAGATGAGAATGATAAAGTACTCGTTTTCCGCATTCAAACGATGAATCCTTTAAGGGTGATTGAAGCACTTGAAACAGAAGGCTATCGTGTTTTATGGCCGAACATAATGGGGATGCAAGCATGAGTAGCGCCTTCATTTATTCGGATGACTTTCGGGGCTATTCATTTAGCCCTGATCATCCTTTTAACCAACTGCGCGTCACACTCACGTATGATTTATTACAAAAGAGCGGTTTTATCTCTCCCTCTCAAGTCATCGCGCCACGGATGGCTACAGATGAAGAGATTGCCTACGTTCATACAGAGGAGTACATAAATGCGGTAAAACGTGCTGGAGAAGGTAAGTTAGAAAAATCAATTGCGATGACATATGGACTCGGAACAGAAGATACACCGATGTTTCCAAATATGCACGAAGCAAGTGCATTACTCGTTGGCGGTACATTAACAGCTGTCGATGCTGTTCTTTCTGGAAAAGTAAAGCACGCCCTCAATTTAGGCGGCGGCTTACATCATGGCTTCCGTGGTAAAGCATCTGGCTTTTGTATTTATAACGATAGCTCTATCGCAATGAAATATATTCAGAAGAAATACGGTTTACGCGTTTTATATATTGATACAGATGCTCATCACGGTGACGGGGTACAATGGTCTTTTTACGACGATCCTAACGTATGCACCATTTCATTACATGAAACTGGGCGTTATTTATTTCCTGGAACTGGCGCAGTAAATGAACGTGGACAAGGAAATGGATATAATTATTCTTTTAACGTTCCACTCGACGCTTTTACAGAAGACGAATCGTTTTTAGATTCATATCGAACGGTTGTAAAAGAAGTTGCAGCATACTTTAAACCGGATATTATTTTAACGCAAAATGGCGCTGACGCACATTATTACGACCCACTTACACACCTTTGCGCATCGATGAACATTTACCGTGAAATACCGAAGCTCGCTCGCGAAATCGCTAATGAATATTGCGATGGTCGCTGGATCGCTGTCGGCGGCGGTGGCTATGACCACTGGCGCGTCGTCCCAAGAGCTTGGGCACTTATTTGGCTCGAAATGAACAACATCCAAAACATCTCAGGTTATCTCCCTCCAGAATGGATTGACGCTTGGAAAGGACAAGCCGAAACAGAACTTCCCCTCACATGGGAAGATCCAGACAACATGTATAAACCTATCCCCCGTAAACCAGAAATTGAAGAAAAGAATGCATTAACTGTAGCGAAATCTCTTGAAATTATTCGGAATAATATGACAAAATCTTTGTACTAAACGAAAAGGAGGCTCGTTTTTGAATAGCCTCCTTTTATTTATTGTCGGTTTTTGTTGGTAAGTCGATATATTTCAGTTACTAACGGACTGGCCCAACTCGTATAAGAAAAGGTAGTGATATTATGTGGACACAACAAATGATCCACACGAAACGTGGCACATTTGAACTCTTTACAAAAGGAAATGGCGAACCGCTTTGTATTACACATCACTATTCACAATTTAATGAAACTGGCGATTACTTTGCAGATGTTTTCACTTCTACACATCGTGTATTCCTCATTAATTTACGAGATGCTGGTAACTCTATAAAAGCCAAAGTAGAAAACGAATTAAGTATGATTGAAACGATTCACGACTTAGAAGCAATAAGAGAAGCTTCACAACTTCCTACATGGCATTTCGCTGGTCATTCAACAGGCGGTATGCTTGGGCTTTTATACGCGATTACATATCCAAATTCCTTACAATCATTAGTCGTTGTCGGAGCCGCAGCAAGTAACTATACCGAAACACCATTTTGTATTTATACCCCTGCACATCCGCAGTTTCATTATATGCAAAAACTCATCGAAAACTTGAAGGACCCTCATCTTACAAATGAAGAACGAAAGGAACTCTCTACTAAGAGAACAAAATTATCATTGTATAAACCTGAAAACTACAACTCTTATTTTTGTAAACCAATCAAAAAAACAATGTCTGTTAGCCGGATGAACGCTTTCTCTCAAGAATATCCTTCATTTGATTTAAGAAAGTACTTACCTTCTATCAACATAAAAATGCTAATTATTTGCGGAAGACACGATGTGCAGTGCCCAATTCAATATTCTATCGAAATGCATGAGGGCATTCGTAATTCTATTTTTGTGCCGTTTGAGGACAGTAACCATTATCCTTTTTTAGAAGAAGCCAGTCGGTTTACTTCTATTACTCAAGAATTTTTTGGGATTAAAAAGAAAATTAAGGACTCACAAAGGCAATAAGTCTAGGAAGAGAGAACAAGTTTATTAGTGCTGTTTTGCTAAAGGAGGAAAATAGGATGAAAGAAAAATTATTAAGAGTTGGAACGACTTATATTCCAGTTACCAACGTAGAACTTTCTTCAAATTGGTATGTGAACAAATTGGGAGCAGAGTTGCACTTTAAAGACGAAGACAAAGCTATTATTAACTTTGCAAATCAAAGCTTTTTTCTAGTTAAATCCCAAGATAATCAAACCTTAAATTTTTTTGATTTTCACGGTGAAGAACGCTTTTCTATAACATTCGAAGTTAACGGATTACATGCACTAGAATCAATTCATAGTGAATTTATTGAAAAGGAAATTCTAGTTGGGGAGATTGAAAACAGAGGGCATGTTGGGAAGAATTTTGTTTTTTATGATTTAGATGGTAATAAATTTGATGTTTGGAGTGAATTAAGTCCTATTTTCAAAGAAAAATACCTAATATAGAGTGATTTTTTACAATCAAACGTAAGTATTAAATAACATAGAAAGATACGAGGCTTATTCCATTAAAGCCTCGTTAATGAATATATTAACCTTCAAAAGAAATATTTCACACTAAAAACAACTAAAAGAACACAAGAAATAACAACTAAACCTACATCAAGTAATACTGACTTTTTATCTCTATCTTTTAAGCTTACCTTAGAGCTAGAAATACTTTTAATTACCCAAAAGATCGCAAAAAAGAACCAACCGAAATGATCATTTGTATTATCTTTATCGTAAAACATTTGTATTGCACCGATAATTAATAAAATAAGTACGATATTCGTTCCAATCTTTAAAGCCTTGTTTAATTTATTATCTTTTAATGTATCTCCCAAAATGTAGCACGCCCTCTCATACTCTCCTATGTTCTATCTCTCTTTATATTTTAACATAAATTACCTATTTACCCCTTTTAGTCCAGATAACAACAAAAAACCTGCCAATTACTCGGCAGGTACATTACACGTTAAAGCGATAACCAGCTCCCCATACTGTTTCAATATATTGCGGGTGAGCAGGATCTCTTTCAATTTTTTCACGTAGCTTTCTAATGTGAACAACGACAGTGGCTAAATCGCCAGCTGAGTCTAGTCCCCAAATACGTTCAAATAACTGTTCTTTATTTAATACTTGGTTTGGATGCGTTACAAAGAATGTTAGTAAATCAAATTCCTTCGTTGTGAACGCGATTTCTTCATTGTTTATAAAAACTTTTCTCGCTCGCTGATCGATAGAAATCCCATGGATATACAACGTATCGCGTTGCTTACTCACATTTCCTGATAATCTTTCATAACGAGAAATATGCGCCTTTACTCTTGCTACTAATTCACTCGGGCTAAACGGTTTCGTTATATAATCATCCGCCCCTAAACCAAGTCCGCGAATTTTATCTATATCTTCCTTCTTTGCTGAAACAAGTAAAATTGGAATATCTTTGATAGCACGTATTTGTTTACAAATTTCAAAACCGTTCATTTTCGGAAGCATAATATCTAAAATAATTAAATCATAGTCTTCCTGAAGAGCCATTTGTAGACCTATTTCTCCTGAATGCTCTACATCGACTTGAAAATCACTAATTTCTAAATAATCTCGCTGTAATTCTGCAATACTTATTTCATCTTCTACTAGTAAAATTCTCTTCATTCTACTCACCACATTCCTGTACTTTTTTCAATGAGAAGAAAATACTTGTACCTTCCCCAAGCTTACTTTCCGCCCAAATTTCTCCGCCATGTTCTTCAACAATTTGCTTCGCTATCGCTAAGCCAAGTCCACTTCCACCTGTGCTAGAATTTCGCGATTGCTCTGCACGATAAAACCGCTCAAATATATACGGCAGCGTATCAGCTTCTATACCTGATCCATTGTCCATCACTTTTACAATAACTTTATTGTTATCACTCAATACCGTTACAGTAATTTTCTTCTCTTCTTTATCCATGTATTTCACACTATTATGAATTAAATTTGATATCACTCTATTTATCTTTTCGCAATCAGCCGTTACATATAGTGGTGATGAATGTAATTGTAAATGTACTTCTATACCTTCCTCACTTAAATCCATCTGCATCTCTTCTAATAATTCTTGCATAAACACGTTTAACTCTATCGTTTCAAACTGAAAAGGAACTCGATTCAAATCAAGCTTTGAAAACAAAAAGAGCTCATCAATGAGTGTATCCATATGCTTTGCCTTCGTATGAATGGTCGTTAAATATTTATCCATTTTTTCTGGCGTATTTGCGACTCCATCTTTTATACCTTCTACATATCCAATAATAGATGTAATCGGTGTTTTTAAATCATGAGATATGTTTGAAATGAGCTCTTTTCGATTTTCTTCATACTGCGTTTGCACCTCAATCGACTCTTTTAATCTCTTCCTCATTTCCTCAAATCCTTGATTTAATTGCCCGATTTCATCATGGGATATAACTGGAATTTGAAAATCCAAATCCCCTTCTTTAATTCTCCCAGTCGCATCTTTCAGTACAAAAATTGGTTTTATCACACTTCTTGAGACGAAATAACTTAATAGCCCTATGAGTAAAATGGCTAACAGTAAAAGCGCTCCGAACAAAATCGGAAATAACTTTTGTGTAAGATCGACAAATGAACTTTGCCTTTTTAGTACAAATATACTCCCTTCTTCATCCCCAGGAAAATAAAAATCAAATTTTACATATCGATAAAATGTATCGCCTAGTTCCGTTGTACCACGACTATTAATATTTGCTGATTCAAATTTCGGAAGGGCTTCTTTTAAAGATACACTTTCAAATATTTTTGTAGCATAAGAAATGGTTTCTCCCTTTCTTACAACTATTTTCACACCTTCTTTTTCAAGTGATGAAACGAACGATTCATCTAATAGTTGAGATTGATTTTTCTTTGCCGCTAATTTCAATTCAATATACGTATTCTCTTCTTCGGGCGTAAGCGGCTTTTGAATATAGGAACTTTTATAGAAATTTTTCACTGATTCCAAGTCTCCTGTTATGGAAAAAACAATTAAAAATCCCGCAACTAATATGAGCATAATGGAAACGAGAATAACAGCAATATAAGAGAATAAAAATCTTGTTTTAATAGACATTTCTTACATCCTCACTTTAACAAACCTTCTTTCCCATAAGCATAAAAATATATGTTCAAATACTCAAGCGATTTTATAGTAATTTTAGCGTCAGTTTATAAAAATTTAATGTTCTTCTTTTACAGTTGAAATAAGGAGGTTGAAATTCCATGTTCAAAAAAACATTAAGCATGATCTGTTGCGTAATTTTTTTGCAAGGTTGCTCGCAAGAACAAGAAGTTAAAAAGGAGATGACAAACATGGAGACAGCGCTACTAGCAGCTACTGAAAAACAAGAAACGAATACTGTTATATCGTTACTCAAAAAAGGGGCTGATATGAATATAAAAGACAATAAAGGACGTACCCCTCTTATGATTGCTACATACAAAAATGATGTAAAAACTGCAAAAGCGCTTATTGAAGCAGGGGCTGACGTAAATATCCAAGACGATATGAAAAACAATCCCTTTCTATACGCCGGTGCAGAAGGTTACTTCGATATTTTAAAACTAACGATTGATGCCGGCGCAGATCCATTGCTTACGAATCGTTACGGTGGAACAGCCCTTATCCCCGCCTCAGAACATGGCTATATTGATGTTATTAAAGAACTCCTTACGCGAACAACTATTGATGTTAACCATGTAAATAATCTCGGGTGGACCGCTTTAATGGAAGCCATCGTACTAAGTAACGGAAACGAAACACAGCAACAAGTCATTCGCCTTCTTATCGAGCACGGTGCTGATGTAAATATTCCAGACAACGATGGTGTTACCCCACTAGAGCACGCTCGCGCTCATAACTTTGAAGAGATAGAGAAGATTTTGTTAGACGGACGTAAATAAAAAGCTATTTTTTGCCTTCCTCCCCCACCCTATGCTACATTTAACCCGTTACATTAATATTAATAGGGTGGGAATAAACATGAACAAACCTAAAATTGGGATGATTGGACTTGGAAGTATTGCACAAAAAGCCTATCTTCCAACACTTACAAAAGAAACAGATTGGGATTTTGTAGGGGCGTTTACACCTAACGCGGAGAAAAGGAAACAAGTTTGCCAGCAATACCGTATTCAAGACTTTCATTCTATTGAAACGTTAGCTTCGGAATGCGATGCAATCTTCGTTCATAGTTCAACTGCTACACATTATGAAATCGTTTCTGAACTTCTGAAAAAAGGAATCGACGTTTATGTTGATAAGCCGCTAGCAGCTACAGTAGAACAAGCTGAGAAACTAGTCGAGTTGAGCGAGAAGTATAACCGAAAGTTAATGGTCGGATTTAATCGCCGATTCGTTCCTATGTACGTTGCTGCCAAAGAGCAAGCTCATGATATTTCATGGATCCGAATTGAAAAGCACCGCACAAATAAAGTGGGGCCATATACGTATGACTTTACTATGTTAGATGATTACTTACATATTGTAGATACTGCTCGCTGGTTAGCTAATGATGACCTTAACGTCGTTCACAATATGATGCAAATCAATGAAAAGAATGAACTTCTTTACGGGCATCATACATATACAACTTCAAATGGACTATTACTTTCTACAGCAATGCATCGCCATGCAGGTACAAATTTAGAGCAAATTGAACTTGTAACAACAGGGAAAATCATTCGTGTAAAAAATATGAATACCTTTGAAATTGAACAAGAAAACTCGGTTTCACAAAGCGGTTCCCCGTCATGGGATACGACGCTAAAACAACGTGGTTTTGAAGATGCTGTTCATCATTTTATCGAATGTGTACACGGAAATACAAAGCCTGTTGTAGATGGATTAGAAGCATTAAAAACGCAGCAACTGTTGCAATCTCTACTGGAGAATGTAAATAAAAATTAAAACGGATACATTTTTCAGAATTTACTTTCATTCCCATTTCCTCTTTATTTCTCTTCCAAATTTCTATAGAATATGTTGATAGGAATTATAAATTTCATAATGAATCGTGGAAAGGATGGGATTGACACATGTGGAACGAGTTTAAAAAATTCGCGTTCAAAGGGAATGTAATTGATTTAGCTGTCGGGGTTGTAATCGGTGCTGCATTCGGTAAAATCGTTAGTTCTTTAGTAAAAGATATCATCACACCATTACTTGGTATGGTATTAGGCGGCGTTGACTTTACAGATTTAAAAATTTCATTCGGTAAATCATCTATTATGTATGGTAACTTCATCCAAACTATTTTTGATTTCTTAATTATTGCAGCTGCTATCTTTATGTTTGTTAAAGTTTTCAACAAACTAACATCTAAAAGAGAAGAAGAAGAAGAAAAGAAAGAAGAACTTCCAGAACCAACAAAAGAAGAAGAACTTCTTGGCGAAATTCGCGATTTACTAAAACAACAAAATTCTTCTAAAGATAGAGCATAATTGAACGGACAAAAGGCATGCCCCTTAGGGACATGCCTTTTTTTATGCTATAACGTTTCCGAATTCATATGAATAAATATAATAATACCTGCAACCATCAGTACCATAATGCTACCTGCAAATAGTGTAATACCAATAAACATTAAGCTCGTACTTAAATCTATCGAAATACTTTCAGTAAAAATTGAAATTACATACGTGATAAGGGCGATTCCTGCAAGAATACTTCCTGGAACAAATCGCTTTAAGCCATTTTGTTTTAACGTCATATATGCAAAAATAGCAGTCATACAAAGCGTAATTATCCAAAGAACGATCATCTCTTCTCCCCCCTCACAAGCCTTTTCTTTCTATTATACATGACATTGCCCTATAATAGGTGAATTTGCACTTGTGTGACATATAACAAGGAATAACCCCATCTATAGCGAACACCTTACAATATAATCCAATAAAATAAGGAGGTTTCATTTGGAAGATAATATTGTGGGATATTTTAAACAAGTAGAGCGATTCGATTATATTACAATCGACTTAGACAAAACGTTTTTTTATATCGAAGTTGTACAAGTAGCAACAAATATAGTTTTGCTAAAAATATCACTTAACTTGGATAAGGGTGAAACGATTGTAGCTGGCAATGTAAAGCAATATGATCCTTCTAGGTTAGAGCATTTAGTACAAAGTTTTAAACGCACTGCACAAACATGCCTCGAACATAATTTACGAAATCCCGAAGAACTTTTCGCTTTTTGGGAAGAGAATTAATCCACTTTGAAAAGTTGGTTATTTTTTTCTATAAATTGATATGATTAGTGCATACAAATTTTCTTTTTAAGGGAGTGTTCATAATGATCTGGATTTCACTAATCGTATTAGCCTATTTCATCATTCTCGTTCCAATACAGTACAACTATATTAAGATACTTAAGACAAAGCAGGAGAAAATGAACGTTTCGCAAGATGAACTTTACGACAAAATGTCTTATGAAGAGTCCCAAATACATTATCATTATCAAAGTAATATATTTACAATACCAGCCTCACTTGTAGCAAGTATTGTTTATAGAGTAAAACATCAAGCATAAGGAGAACACTCTCGTATGTACGCTGTAAAATTATTGTTTGAATCTGTTCATTCAGGTGAGCCTAATCCTAGTAAAATGGATGAGCATTATGAAGAGAATCACGATACGCTTTTTGAAGAAAGTATTATTCTTGTTAAAGCAAACAGTTTAGAAGAGGCTCATGAACTAGGGGAAAAGGTAGCTATACAATCTGTAGATACGTACGATAATATGTACGCTCAGCAAGTAACGTGGAAATTTCGAAAAGTGCTTCATGTTTTCGAGTTAGACGATACGCCATTTGATACAGGAAAAGAATTGTACGCAAGATTTTTACATGTTAAGAAAAATGAAACTGTAGATACAGTAGTAAAAAAATACTACCCTGAATATGAATAAAAGCTCACAGCAATTGCTGTGAGCTTTTTTATTCTTACTTCGTTGAATCTCTAAATTGGATACGGTGAGGTAAGATAACAGTGTGATCTTCCACTTTTTCTTTGTTCATATACTTTGTTAATAGACGCATTGCTACTGCACCGATATCATACATTGGTTGTACAACTGTTGAAAGCTGCGGGCGTACCATTAATGCAAGGCGTGTGTTATCAAAGCCAAGCACTTCTACATCAGTTGGTACGTTTAATCCAGCGTCTTGTGCTGCGTGGATTACACCTAGTGCCATTTCATCAGAAGATACGAAGATTGCTGTTGGCTTTTCATCACTGCTCCAAAGCTTTTCGAATGCTTCGATACCTGAATCATATGTGTAATCTCCATCGATTACAAGATTTTCATCATATGAAATACTTGCTTCTTCTAAAGCTTTTTTATAACCTTGTAACTTCTTCGCGCTTCCCGCTTTATCAATGAAAGGACCAGAGACGAAACCGATACGCTTATGTCCTTGCTCAATAAAGTGCTTCATCGCATCGTAAGCTGCTTGTGTATAATCAATGTTCACTGATGGCGTTTCATTTTGATCATCAAATGACGCTGCTAATACAATTGGTACTGGAGACTTTTTGAATTCTTCAATGTGAATGTCTGTAATATCTTCACCCATGAAAACAATTCCGTCCACTTGTTTTCCAAGCATCGTATTTAATAAATGGAACTCTTTCTCTTTGTTTTGGTCAGAGTTACTTAAAATGATGTTATATTTGTACATTGTTGCGATATCTTCAATTCCACGAGCAAGTTCTGCATAAAACGTATTTGAGATATCAGGAATAATAACACCCACTGTAGTTGTCTTCTTACTTGCTAGTCCACGTGCTACCGCATTTGGGCGGTATCCTAAACGATCAATTGCTTCTAATACTTTCTTTCTTGTTGTAGGCTTTACATTTGGGTTACCGTTCACAACACGTGATACGGTAGCCATTGAAACATTTGCTTCACGAGCTACATCATAGATTGTTACGTTCATCTTTTCGCACACTCCTTCTATTTATGTTATCTATTTTTATGTATCGGTTCACTTGAATGAAAAAAAGACATCAACTCTATTTGCAGATGCCAACAATCGTCCCGAGTTCTTCCTTTTACTAATGATACGATAAAAACGCAGGCTCATACAATATTTTCCCGCAAAAGTTTCGAAAAAATTCGCTTCTTTTCTCGTATTTTCGTATTTTTTATGCAAAAAAGGGCAATTTTTGTAAAAAGTCTATGTAACAAGGGCTACATAGACTAAAAAATCTTTTTATAATTTACTTCCGAATGCTTTTAATTCTTTCATAAACTCATTGAATTCTGGAATATCCATTTGTTGTGCTGCATCTGATAATGCAACTGCTGGGTCCGGATGTACTTCAGCCATAATAGCATCAGCACCAATTGCCATAGCCGCTTTTGCAGCTGGTAATAGAAGGTCACGTCGCCCTGTAGAATGCGTTACATCGACAACGACAGGTAAATGTGTTTCTTTCTTTAAAATTGGCACAGCGGAAATATCAAGCGTATTACGCGTTGCTGTTTCATATGTGCGAATACCTCGTTCACACAAAATGATATTACCATTCCCCTCTGCCATAATATATTCTGCCGCATTAATAAATTCTTCAATTGTTGCGGATAAACCACGCTTTAATAATATCGGCTTATTTACAGCACCAGCTGCTTTTAATAGCTCGAAGTTTTGCATGTTGCGAGCGCCAATTTGAATAACATCAACATAATCTAATGCCATTTCAATATCATTCGGATTTAAAATTTCACTAATAACAGCTAAATCATATTCATCTGCAACTTGGCGTAAAATTTACAATCCTTCTAATCCAAGACCTTGAAAATCATATGGAGATGTACGAGGCTTGAAAGCACCACCACGCATTAGTTTCAGACCTTGCTCTTTCATTGCTTCTGCAACTTGGCTTACTTGTTCATAGCTTTCTACAGCACATGGTCCCATAATAAAATGTTGGTTTCCATCTCCTATTTTCTCTCCATTAATCTCCACGATCGTATCTTCTGCTTTTTTCTTACGAGAAACAAGTAGCGCTTTGCGATGATCGTCTTCTTGTAGTTCTAAGCCAGCTTGAAAAATTTGTTTAAAAATATGTTGTAAGGTCGATGTTTCAAATGGACCATTATTATTCTCCGCAATTAAATTCATCATTTCTCTTTCACGTACAGGGTCAAAACTTTTCACACCTTGTACTTCTTTTAAGTTTCCAACCTCTTGTACGAGACGGCCTCTTTCATTCAATAATTCTAATAATTGTAGGTTGATTTGATCGATGCTAGAACGTAATCGATCTAATTCTTGTGATGCCATAAGAAAGCCACCTCTTTTAAATTTCTTCATTAACTTTTTTAAGATAACTTATTATAGCTGATACATACGAGGTTGTCACACGATATACAACATAGAATAATGTATGAAAAAGATAGAAAAAAGACGTGGAAATAGCATCATAAGAAAGCAGAAAATCCGTAGTGTAAATTTAAATTACTGTATTCCGGAAAATTTATAAAATAAAAAAAGACAGCTTAAAAACTGTCTTTTTTTATTTTATAGGAAAGAAACGAACGGTTTATCGCTGTTCTTCTCTTTTATAATAACAGCCTCGATTTTATTCTCAGACTTTATCTGTAATTGAACTTTAGCATCTTTAGGGAATTTTTCTAACATACTTTGAGCAGCCATTTGAGAAAGCGCCATTAATTCTGACTTACCATTATATTTAACGACAATATCCATCTTTAATTTATCCATCTTATTTTGCTTATAAGAAATCTTAGCATTAACAGGGATATAATCTCCTGGAGAAAATGCCTTCATTGCTTTAGAAAAATCCTTTAGCTTATCATTATCTTCTCCATGTGCCGCCTCAAATTCTTGAGAAGGATACGAATACGACTTTTCATCAATAGTATCCCAATTTCCAAGGTTAGTCTCGTTCTTTTGAACAGTAGCGCTTGAAATATAAGTACCATTCTTTAAAGAGCTTGTGCTTTCTTGCTTAAATATAGCAAACGTAATTGAAGATTTGTTATATTTATCATTTTTATTAATAGCTTCTATAAGTTGCTTGGCAACTGCAGTACCTTTAGAAATAGCTTCTTCATTAGATACACTTGAAGACATGGCTAAACCAATAACAACACCAGATAAGCTTAGTTCATTTGAATTCTGTTTGCCGAAGTAGTCCTGTTCTATAATATTAGTCAAAACCGGTGCTTCTTGTTTCGTAACTAATTCATCAATTGTTTTCTCTGGAATATATTGATTTAATTGTAATACGTAATTTTCTGTATCGAATTGTTTTGAAGCAATATTCATTAAACCATTTTCATATTCTGCTAAATCTAGTTTAGAATTAGTTTTAACATTAACTGTATTAATTACCTTTTGTTCTTTTAAAGGAATAACCGTTCTATAGTAATCCTTAGAAACAGCAGTTCTTGGAATCATACTTTTTTCTTTCGTATCTTTCTGTACAACTTCATCTTTCTTCTCAATAGTATTATTGCTGCAAGCCCCCAGTAATAAACTTAAGCTTGCGATGAATAACGCCATTTTCTTCATTGCTTCAAACCCACTTTCAAAATTCAATTTACTTAGTTTTAATGTATCTATAGTGTACCATAAATATATTGCAACAAAATAAAAAAGAAGCAAGCCCTTCGCTTGCCTCCCCCTATTTTACATTCTCTTCTAAAGCTTCTTTTTTAATATTCCAGTGCGATGTATGCCATACTACCATTCCATCTTTTATGTATAGCACTTGCGGAGATTCATGCTTAATGCTGTACTGCTCTGCAACATGGTTCGAAACATCTCTCGCTTCTTGTACGTATAAGTAATATGCTGGCACTTCTCTTTCTTCACCACAATACGCTTGAAACTCTGTATATGCACCGTGACTAATTGGGCATGTCGTACTATGTTTAAAAAGAACGTAAGGCTCGTTCTTTTCTACTAACGCTTCAAGTTCTTCAATTGTTTCAATCTTCATCATACTCATCATTACTCACCTCTCATGCGAAGTCTAGAGCGTTTCTCTCTCTTTTCAGCCTTCTGCTCAGCTTTCTCAAGTTTACGCTCTTCTTTTTCAATCTTTTTTTCTTGTCTCGTAGCACGGTAATGGTTGTATACTTCAATTGCTGCACTGCTCCATTGCACAACTTGTGCTACTTTATCTGCATTATTTTCAATTTCGTCCGTAACAGACTCTGATACATTGCGAAGCTTCGTATTTAAAGAGTGAATCGTCGTTCCGATTCCATCCACACCTTCTACTACTTTATTTAACGACTGTGACTTCTGTTGAATATCATCAGCTAACGCATTTGTCTTATGTAATAATTGCTCCGTCTCTACGCTTATTCCTTGCATTTGCTTTTCTAAACCTTCTAACGTGCTCGCAACGTTTTCTAACGTTTTCTGAACCGATAACAACGTTCTGCATACATACACTACTAATACAGCGAAAGCAACCGCGATAATAGCCGCACTTACATATAGAAGAACTTGCATTTCATCACTTCCTTTATCTTTTTCATACTTTCTCTCATTATACAATCATTTTCCGTTTCGTTCTAATCCCTATCTTTTCATTAGAATTTTCATACTTATTCGTTAACTTTAACATAAATGATTCAACAAATTCCACTAAGTAGGTTACAATAGGAAAGGATACATAATTAGTAGGGAGGCTTTACATATGAAAGATCCACGCATTGAAAAGTTAGCATACAATTTAATTAACTACTCTATCCGCTTACAAAAAGGCGAAAAAGTATTAATTGAAAACTTTGGCTTACAAAAAGAACTTGTAACTGCACTTGTAAAAGAAGCATATGCAGCTGGTGGTTTCCCATTCGTTTCTTTAAAAGATCATCAAGTAGATCGCTCTTTATTAATGGGTGCTACTGAAGAACATTTCGAACAAATCGCTGCATATGAAGCGAGCGTAATGAAAGATATGGACGCTTATATCGGCCTTCGCTCTGGTGATAACATTAACGAACAAGCTGACGTTCCAAGTGAACGTATGAAAGTTCATGGCCAAACAGTTGGCAAAAAAGTTCATAGAGACATCCGCGTTCCAAAAACACGCTGGGTTGTTCTTCGCTACCCAAATGCTTCTATGGCGCAGCTTGCTAAAATGAGCACAGAAGCTTTCGAAGACTTCTACTTCGAAGTTTGTAACTTAGACTACGGTAAAATGGATAAGGCGATGGATAGCCTTGTTACATTAATGAATAAAACAGATAAAGTTCGCTTAACTGGTCCTGGAACTGACTTAACATTCTCTATTAAAGACATTCCAGCTATTAAATGCTCAGGTCATTTAAACATTCCAGATGGTGAAGTATACTCTGCACCAGTTCGCGATTCTGTTAACGGTACAGTTTCTTACAATACACCATCTCCTTACAACGGTTATACATTTGAAAATGTACAACTTAAGTTTGAGAACGGCCAAATCGTTGAAGCAACTGCAAACGATTCAGAACGCATTAACAAAATCTTCGATACAGACGAAGGCGCACGCTACGTTGGTGAGTTCGCAATCGGCGTAAACCCATACATCTTGCATCCAATGGGAGACATTCTATTCGATGAAAAAATCGATGGCAGCTTCCACTTCACTCCTGGACAAGCTTACGACGATGCATGGAACGGCAACAACTCTAACATCCATTGGGATTTAGTATGCATCCAGCGCCCTGAATACGGCGGCGGCGAAATTTACTTCGACGACGTACTAATCCGTAAAGACGGACGTTTTGTTGTTCCTGAATTAGAAGCTTTAAACCCAGAGAACTTAAAATAATAATAAAAGCGCTCGGAATTTTATCCGAGCGCTTTTCCATTAATACTCTAATAATTTTTTAGCCACATCTTCTGATACTTTAAAACTATTTTTATTTTTTATTTTATTAATTTTCAATTCAACCTCAACATAAGGAACATCTTTATATACTGTCATAGTACCAATTTCATGTAACTCTTTTTTATCTTTACTCGAATCCAATAATTTTGGTGTATCCTCTTGATACATTTTAAACGTTTTCCCTTGCGGAGTATCCATAGGAGCCGATTCCATTTCCCACTCATCCATTTTGATTGATTCAAACAACTTTGTGATTTCTTTCTTATCGGTAATTGTTTTTTTATCACTCGAATCAATAAGGGATTCAACTTCAATTTTTTGTGCCTTTTCTAAGCTAACGTCAGATTTCTCTTTCTTCGCACTACATCCTATTAAAAGAATCGATGTCGTTAATAAAAATAAACAGAGCGCACAGATTTTTTTCATTTCTCACCCACCATTTCTATTTTCACATATGGATTTTCTTTCTCAATAAGCGCCAAGAATTCATTCATATCTTGTGGCATCCCAATCATATGTACCTTATATGAATTCGTCGTAATTTCAAGAGACTTCCCAACTTGGCGAATAATTCTAATATCTTTCAATACAACATCTTCATTTAAAACGCCGTATTTTAGCACACCATTTTCTACTTTATGTTTTTTAATAAATATTTCCCAAACGAGAGGACCATTTACAATGAAGCATAACCCCATCCCAATTAGAGCTGAAACCCAATCCCCTTTTCTTGTAAAGAACATTACAATCGGATATACCACCATGAAGGCTAACGTTAGACTAACGCAAATTATCGCAGACTTACTTCTTTGAATTGGAAAGTTCATACCCACACCCCCTAACCTAAATTATACCATTATTTCCATTTTAGTTCATAAAAAAAGATCATTTATAAATGATCTTTTTAAACAGTATATCTATAAAATTTCTTATCTACCTCTAGCACTGGAAAACTTTTTGGCAACTCTTCTATATTCACGCTTTGAAAACCATTCTTTTCGTAGAAACGGTGTGCTGCTAGAAATTTAACTGTTGTTCCTAAATAAATGTCTTCCAAGTTCTTTTCCTTCGCCCAAGAAATTGCCGTTTGAAGTAGCGTATGTGATGCGCCCCATTCTTTTCCGCGGAACTCTTTCTTCACAAACATTTTTCTTAGCGCCACTTGATGCTTTCCAATATCTAATAAAGCTACCGTTCCAACTACTTTACCATCATAAGTTGCTACCCAAAAATTTCCGTTGTCCCTTTGATAGAACGTTTCTATTTCTAGTAAGTCCGGCTGCTCTTCTTTCGTAATTGGGACATTGTACTCTTTTTGCTGAATATGAACAATGAGATCTACTACTTCATCTTGAAACTTACTTTCATATGGAATAATACAAATCTTCTCGTTCATCGAATATCCTTCCATTCCGAAGCTAGTAAACTATATACAGTAATATCCTGAAAATGATCGTACACCCATTCTTCATCTCGTAAAATCCCATCTATCTTAAAACCTAAACGCTCTGGAATTGCACGGCTTTTCGCATTTTCAACACCGCAACGAATTTCAATTTTATTTAGCTTTAAATTATCAAATGCATAATGAAGCACAGCCTTCACACTTCGCGTCATAATACCTTTTCCACCAGCATCTTCTGCAAGATAATAACCAAGACTCGTCGCTTTCTTGCCCCAACTCACCGGATGAATGCCTACCATCCCAACAAGCTTTCCTTTATAACGTATACCAGTTTCAAACCCATCTCCTTCTGCAAATTTCTTTAACCACATTGGAAAAATCTCATTATACGCATCAGCAGATTTCGTCCCATCTACCCATGGAAGCCATCTTCTTAAATGGGTACGATTCTGATCTATTAATTCATATAGTTCCTCTTTATGATGCTTTTCTAATAGTTGTAGTTCAATTTCATCATCTACTCGGAGTGTGAACATGTTTTTAGCCCCTTTTAGTTTTCTTATTATTCTAACATTTTAAATTAAAGGAATGCACCATAATATATCAACAATTCTTAAAATATATCGAACACAGCTGTAGTTATATCGACTTACCGACTAGATTCGACAACGCTGTTCAACCACAACAGCACAAAAAAGACGCACAGCCGTAGCTATGCGTCTTTTCTATTACTTCTCTGCAACTTGAACTTCTTTTACGTAAGCCGCTTCGAATTTTTGGATGTCTCCCGCGCCCATGAAAATTAGAACGCCGTTTTTATGTTTCTTTAATACATCCGTTGTTGTATCTGTAATTAGTTCTGCACCGTCAATACGCTTTTGCAGATCTTCAATTGTTAATTCACCTTTGTTTTCGCGCGCTGATCCGAAAATATCACATAAGTATACTTGGTCAGCTTTGCTTAGGCTTTCCGCGAACTCATCTAAGAACTTTTCTGTACGTGAGAATGTGTGCGGCTGGAATACAGCGACAACTTCACGCTCTGGATGTTTCTGGCGAGCTGCTTCAATCGTTGCATTAATTTCTGTCGGATGGTGTGCATAGTCATCAATGATAACTTGCTCTCCCATTGGCTTTTCATTAAAGCGACGTTTTACGCCTTCAAAAGTTGTTAGCTGATGCTTAACTGCTTCTACATCAACGTTTTCATAATGGCAAAGCGCGATTACTGCTAATGCATTTAATACGCTGTGATCGCCATATCCTGTGATTTTGAACGTGTCATAGTACGTATTACGAACAAATACGTCGAATATAGTACCATCTGTTCTCTTTTGAATGTTACGTGCTTGGAAATCATTATCTTCTCCAAATCCATAGAAAATAACAGGTACTTTCGCTTGAATTTTTTGAAGTTCTTCATCATCACCACATGCAATAATGCCTTTTTTCACTTGCAATGCCATCTCTTGGAATGCATTGAATACATCATTGACATCTGTAAAATAATCTGGATGATCAAAATCAATGTTTGTCATAATTGCATAGTCTGGATAGTAAGACAAGAAATGACGACGATACTCACAAGCTTCAAATACAAAATACTTACTATTTTCTACCCCATGCCCCGTTCCATCTCCAATAAGGTATGATGTTGGGTGTGCACCTTGCATTACATGGGCTAACAAACCAGTTGTTGATGTTTTTCCATGTGCACCAGTTACAGCAACACTTGTGTACTGATTCATAAGATCACCTAAGAAGTGATGGTAACGATGTACTGGGATATTTAACTCTTTTGCTGCTACGATTTCTTCATGCGTATCAGGAAATGCATTTCCTGCGATAATCACTTGTCCTTCTTTAATATTATTCTTATCAAAAGGAAGGATGGAAATACCACGCTTTTCCAATGCTGTTTGTGTAAAGAAACGCTTTTCATAATCAGACCCTTGAACAGTATGCTTCATGTCATGAAGAATTTGCGCTAATGAACTCATTCCTGTTCCTTTAATTCCTACAAAATGGTAAACTGTCATCTTAAAGAACCTCCAACATTTCGAACTAATACAACGGCCTATCTATAAGACAGTATATGAATCTTTTCTTATTTTGGTAATCATCATACATTTCTGATGAAGCGAAGTTTTCTTTAATCTTCACTTATCAGGATAACCACGTACGTACTTCTTTTTATGTCCATAACAAACTTATTATAGCAAAAAACCAGCTGTTATACTATGATAACAGAAAAACTGATAGGGTCAATCACCTATCAGTTTTTCTCATTTTTACATATCTTCTTTTGTTTCTAATTGAACACGCTCTAAACGTGGATTTGGACGGTATTTACGACCAGCTTTTGCTTCTGGTTTTCCATTTAATTCTACGTTATCACCAGTAAAGCCAATATTCATTTTTAATAAGCTACTTCCTACTCCATATATATCGACAGGAACATTTTGAGCTTCAAATTCACGAATACGCTTCTCATCAAATCCACCAGTTACAACGATATCTACATGTTGGAACCCTTCCTCATCAAGAGCCTTACGAAGTGCAAATACAAGCGATGGATTTACACCACGTGGATCAAATGTTCCAAGTACTTCTGGGTGACGAATGAAGTATTGATCAATCATTGTACGAGACGTATCGACACGCACACCTTTTAATGTTGATCCAAATTCACGAGCTACGCGAAGTGCATCTGTAATGACATCATTATTGTAATCAATTAATACAACTAATTCATCTTCTGGGAATTTCTTATGATACGCTTTTGCAGCTTCAACAACATCACCATTAAACATTTGAATTAATGCGTGAGGCATCGTCCCCATACCACTTCTGCCCCACCACTCATTCATTGCATGCGTCGCTTGTGCGCTCATACCTCCGATGTATGCCGCATAACCGTCACCAGCTTGTTGCGTATAATGATCATCACGATCTCCCATGAAAATAACTGGTTTTTCTTTATCTACACTACGTGCAGCTTGGACAACATTATATACGTTTGTCGCAACTGATGTACGACGGGCTAAAATCCCATCAATTACACCTTCTAAAAATCCGAAATTTTCATAAGGACCATGAATTGTTAACACTGTTTCAAACGGACTAATATTATCGCCATCCTTTAAAGAATGAATTTCTAATTCCTCAGGATTTTTGGCAAATGTTTGTAGCAATGCGATTACCTCATCTGTTCCGCAAAGAACTGCATGTTCCTTTTGGAAAAACTGCATTGTTACAACACTTTTCGGGCGAAATTCTTCAATAATTTCTCTAGTTTTTAAAAAGTAAACGGCAGAGAACCATCCTTCTCCAACGCGCTCGTCAAATTTAAATGTTCTATTTGTTAATCGATTTATTTCACCTTTTAATTTTAATTCAATTTCTTTCATGTCGCTTTACTCCCTACTTTACTATCCAACATTTTCTATTAGTATACAGCAAAACCGTTTACTATACATTTGTTTCCTGCATAGCAGCGAATTCATCCTCAGAAATAAGGACATCTCTCGGTTTCGTTCCTCTTCCTTCAGAAATAATCCCTTGCGATTCCATCTCTTCAATTAGACGTGCCGCGCGATTATAACCGATGCGGAATTTTCGCTGTACAGAAGATGTGGACGCTCCCCCTTGTTCTACAACAAATTGACATGCATCAAAGAACAATTCGTCTTCCGACTCAGCTTGTTCTGTTTTCGCTAATAAATCCTCTTGCTTAAATAAGTAGTTCGGCTTCATTTGCTTTCTCACATGATCAACTGTTTTCTCAATCTCATCATCCGATACATATACACCTTGTACACGAACCGGTTTAGACGTACCGTTTCCTAAGAATAACATATCACCACGGCCAAGTAATTTCTCCGCGCCCCCAATATCGATAATCGTACGCGAATCAACTTGAGATGATACTGTAAACGCAATACGCGTTGGAATGTTTGATTTAATTAAACCTGTAATAACGTCTACAGATGGTCTCTGCGTCGCAACTAATAAGTGAATACCACAAGCACGAGCTTTTTGTGCAATACGACAAATCGCTTCCTCAACATCACCAGGAGCAACCATCATTAAGTCCGCTAACTCGTCAATGACGATTACAATATAAGGTAATGTCTCACCTGGGATTTCTCTCCCACTTACAATCGTATTGTAACGAGTTAAGTCACGAGCACCAGCATGCGCAAACAATTCATAACGACGTTCCATCTCTTCAACTGCCCACTTTAGCGCAGCTGTTGCTGCTTTTACATCAGTAATAACAGGTGCTACAAGATGTGGAACAGAATTATATGGTGCAAGCTCAACCATCTTCGGATCGATTAACATTAACTTCACTTCATGCGGCTTCGCTTTATATAAAATACTTGTTAAAATCGCATTAATACACACACTTTTCCCTGAACCAGTTGCACCCGCAATAAGTCCGTGTGGCATTTTTCTAATATCCGTTACAATTGGATCGCCTGAAATATCAAGTCCAAGCGCAACTGTAAGCGGTGATTCACTCTTTGTAAATACAGGACTTCTTAAAATTTCACGAAGAAATACTGGCTTACTTTCCTTATTCGGAACTTCAATTCCAATCGCACTTTTCCCTGGAATCGGTGCTTCAATACGAATATCTTTTGCAGCTAAACTTAACTTAATATCATCGCTTAAGTTTGTAATTTTATTTACTTTCACACCCGGATCTGGCTGTACTTCAAAACGAGTTACAGCTGGACCTTGTGACACATTAATAACATGTGCTCCAACATGGAAATTATTAAATGTCGTATTTAATAATTCTTTCTGTTCTTCTAACCATTCTGTATTATCTAACGCTGCCTGCTGCGGAACCGATAGCAATGTTAATGGTGGAATGGCGTATGTTGGTGGTGTTTGCAATACATTTCGCATATCGTTCTCTCTTTGATTTACAACATATGCTTTCTCTTGTACTTCCGTACTTGAAATTGGCTCTTGTACTTGCTTTACCACTACTTGCTGCATTGGTTTTTCTTCCACTTGTGGTTCCACTACCACTTGCTGCATTGGTTTTCCTTCCACTTGTGGTTCTACTACCACTTGCTGCATTGGCTTTTCTTCCATTTGTGGTTCTACTACCATTTGCTGCACTGGACTTTCTTCCACTTGTGGTTCTACTACCATTTGCTGCACTGGCTTTTCTTCCACTTGTGGTTCTACTACCACTTGCTGCATTGGTTTTTCTTCCACTTGTGGTTCTACTACCACTTGCTGTACTGGCTTTTCTTCCACTTGTGGTTCTACTACCACTTGCTGCACTGGCTTTTCTTCCACTCGTTCACTGGCAGTTGATTGCATTACGTTCGTTCTTGCCGCATGTCTTTCCATTAATTTCTTTCTGTCTTGCTTTAACATGACAACATTAAATGGGACATGACGTTTTTTCTCACGTTTCGGTTCTTCTATTTGTAAAGCAGGCTGTTCTTCAGCAACTTGCTTCTTTTCTTCCGCTTCTTCAATTAAAACGTTCGCAAAGTTTTGAACATCTTTCTTTGTTTGCTCATCCGTTTCTGAAATTGGTACGAATACTTCACTTTCTTCCTTGAACGTAATTGTTTCTTGTTGAGAAATCACTGGTTGCCCTGCAACTGGTGTATTTTCCACTAAATCTGTATTCATTGTTTCTTCAATTACTGTTTCTTGAGAAATTGGTTCTTCTTCCTTAGTACCCTCTAACTTCGCAACTTCTTCTGCTGCTTCCTTAGCTTCCTCTAATTCTGCAACTTCTTCTGTCGCTTCCTTAGCTTCTTCTAATTCTGCAACTTCTTCTGTCGCTTCCTCAGATTCCTCTAATTCCACAACTTCTTCTGCTGCTTCCTCAGGTTTCTCTAATTCCACAACTTCTTCTGTCGCTTCCTCAGATTCCTCTAATTCCACAACTTCTTCTGCTGCTTCCTCAGGTTTCTCTAATTCCACAACTTCTTCTGCTGCTTCCTCAGGTTTCTCTAATTCCACAACTTCTTCTGCTGCCTTAGCTTCCTCTAATTCTGCAACTTCTTCTGTCGCTTCCTTAGCTTCTTCTAATTCTGCAACTTCTTCTGCTGCTTCCTCAGGTTTCTCTAATTCCACAACTTCTTCTGTCGCTTCCTCAGATTTCTCTAATTCCACAACTTCTTCTGTCGCTTCCTCAGATTTCTCTAATTCCACAACTTCTTCTGTCGCTTCCTCAGATTTCTCTAATTCCACAACTTCTTCTATTGCTTCCTCAGTTGCTTCTAATTCCACAACTTCTTCTGCTGCTTCCTCAGTTGCTTCTTCTAATTCTTCTTCAAAAGCATCTGGTATTTCTATAGTGATTGTTTCTTGAAGCTTTTCATCTGTTGTTACAATTACTACATCTTCTGAAGATTCCTCTTCAACTTGATTTGCTACAACTTCAGCAACAGTTTCTTCTATTTCTGTACTACATTCAATTTCTTCTCGTAATATTGTTTCCACGTTCTCTACTTTAGAATCTATTGACTCTTCTTGTAGAGTTTCTTCGTTATTTTCTTTATTCGATAACTCCACTACATCTTGTTCTTGCTGCAAGGCTTGTACAGTTGTATCCTCTTCTTCCAACTGTCCTACAGTTTTATGAAGCAACTGATCACTCTGGCTTTTTTCTAATGAAGGAACTTGACTCTCAACCTCGTAACCATTTTTCTCTAACCATGCATCCACAACCGATTTTTCTTTTACTTCACTATTTTTTTGTGTTTGTTCGTTCAGTTCTTCCTTATTAGACGAACCTTCTTTTTTGCCTGCTGAAAAATCGGATAATGTATAGCCCTTTTTCTCTAACCATGCGTCCACAACTGATGTTCCTTCAATGGATATTTCAAGATCTTCTCTTTCCTTTTCTTCCTCCTGTACAACCTTCTTTTCTACTGAAGGACGATTATATCCATAAATCGGCGAAATCATCTCTGTTGGACGAAATGGTCTACGGTTACTTTCTTTTGATGGGACGGATGCTTTTTTTACGATAGGCTCTTGTTCCTGTTCATATTGCAATTCCGGCTCTTCATATGTAGGAACTGCTTTTTCCACATATAGTCGTCTGCTTCTTTCCACTTTTATTCCGCTTTGAGCAGACGGCTCTTCATATGTTACTACTTGAACAGGTCGTTCTTCAAAGTGCTCTATTTCTCTTACATCCTCTTCATCGAACCCATTATCCGGTATTAATGGAAAACGGCATTTCCCTGCATTTCGACTTGCCATTTGTGCTTCTCTTGCTTCAGTGTAGTGGTTTACACGAGGAATTTTCGGCTGACTTTCAATTTGTGCCGGTACTTCTTTATTCATCACTGTTTTTTCTTCCTCTTTGTTAAACAGCTTTTTCATCCAATCTAACATGTTTACCACTCTTTCTACTAAATAGTAACATCCTTTATTGTATCAGCATTCGGCAAAAAGTGCAGGTAAAATTAAGCATATTAGTTTTATCCATAATATTCTAATTCGCGATTGTTTTTCTATATGAAAAACGAGGTCTTACATGTAAGACCCCGTTTAATCTTTACTCTTCCGATATTCATCCACACTATCCGTTACACTTTGCAATAAAGAATTTACATACTGTGGGTCAGATAATTTTTTGTCTTCTTCAGGGTTTGACATAAATCCAAGTTCCAATAGTACTCCCGGAACTTTTGACCAATTAAATCCAGAAAGATCATCCCGAAATTTAATTCCATTTACTTTCACCTGATGATTTTGCCTCATTTTGTTTATAATTGTTTGAGAGATTTGAAGACTTTCCGCATAAATTTCTTTCGTATATGGACTTCCTTCTGCTGGCGTCAATACAGCGAACCCACTTTGGTTTTGGTTTTCAGAACCGTCTGCATGAAGACGTAAAAATAAATTCGCCTTATGATCATTCGCAAATGTCGCTCTTTCCTTATTACTTATATCAACCTCATGAGCCGTTCTCGTCATCAACACTTGTATACCTTTTGCTTCCAGTTTTTCTTTCAATAGAAAAGCCATTTCTAATACAAGAACTGATTCCCTCTTTTTCGTTACAACACCAGTTGTACCATCTGTCACTTTATATTTTTGCGTCGCTGCTCCTGGTCCAATCGGCTCTAAATTTAAATTCGCTTTTTGTTGATGCCCTGGATCAATAACGACAAGAAACTTTCCTTGTTTTTCATTACTCTCTACTTTTTGCTCATTATTTTGCAGCGGTTGTTCAGTTGGCTGCACTGGCGTAGTTTCCTCTTTCTTTTCCTCGGCTGGCACTTCCTCCTGCTTATGTTCCACTTGCTTATTCGTTTGAATTGCTTGCGGTTCTTCTTGCTGCTTTTCTACCGGTGCGTCTTCCTTTTTATCATCGTTTTTTTGTTGTACAGAAGATGTTGTTTCTTTTTTCGGCTCTTCTTGCGAACAACCTCCCATATATATTCCAATGAATGCAATCATGCTCATTATTTTTATATACTTCATGCTTCTCTCCCATCACTTTGCACCGGACTCAAAGTATTTCTTATAATTGTTGTATAATCTCATCCATACTTCCAATATAAACAGGCTGCCACGTTTCTGTACCACGCTCTGCAGTATAAACCGGATAAACGTCATCATCCACATTCACGAAAACTGGATCGCCCATATCCGTTTCATATCCGATCGAAATCCATCCTTCTTGCCACTTCCCATTCCCTTCACTTATTAATGAATTTTTATGTTTATCATATCGATAACCGACTTGCCCTTTTTCTAATTCACTTTCGCTAAACAAATAAATTTCATAGGAACCTAACTCGATATCTTGCTGTTTTGAAGTTTCAATTCGTTTCAGAAGTTCTGCAATTTTTGGTTGTTGTTTCATACGTCTATCCCCTTCTTTTTTCTAAATTTTACCTAATACATTTTCAAAATACAATATAGATTTTGAAGAGAAACGTTACAATCCTAAGAATTTCGCATAAAAAAATAGCCCCACATATTGTGAGACTACTTTTTCTTATATCAATTAAAATTTAAATTCTTGTCCAACTTCAAAGCTGTCTTCTAATACAAGAATACCTTTTTCTTGTGGAGCGTCTGGAAGCTCTAATTCACGTGCAGAGCAAATCATTCCAGAAGAAGGAACACCGCGAAGTTCAGCTGGTTTAATTAACATACCACTTGGCATTACAGCGCCGATTTTTGCAACGACAACTTTTTGTCCTGCATCAACGTTTGGTGCACCACATACGATTTGTAATGTTTCTGTACCGATTTCTACTGTACAAATGTTTAATTTATCAGCATTTGGATGCTTCTCTTTTTCAGCTACATAGCCTACAACAAATTTCGGCGTAAAATCAGCTTCTACTTTTTCTTCAAAGCCATTCTTCGCTAAAATTCCGTTAATTTTTTCAACAAACTCTTTCGTTAATGTAACGTTTCCGTTATCTGTTACTTCCACATAAGAAGATGCATTAAAGATGTTGAATCCTGCTGTTACGTTGCTTTCACGATCGTATACACGAGCAACATCTCCTTTGCGGTCAAATGTACGGTTTTCTAAAGTAATATCTTGTAAGGTAACAATTAAAGTGTCACCAATTCCTTCAAGGTTGTAAAAAACGTTCACTTCGTTCATCCTTTCTCTTTTCCATCTGTCTTCTTCCGATTCTTCGCTAAAATAAAGATTGGTTCGAAGTCCCCATCTTCATATACGAATGAAAGTGATGTAATCGGAACATGCCCTTCGGCAAAAAATTTCATTGTCATTTGTGCAATAATATCATAACCGATTTCGTTGACGATATCAGCAATAATTAATACATCTTGGTGAGGAACTGCCACAACCATGTCACCAGAGATCTTTTCACGCATCGATTGTAGTAACGATTCGTTTAAAATACGAGTCGCATCATACCCATCATTTGTGTTTAAAAAGTAGAATGTATTACCTGCTACTGTGTCCTGCTTAAATTCATAACCTAATGAGCGAGCATTAAATAATGCCATTTCACGTACTTGTTGCTCTGTAAGCTCTAATTTTTGCAATAAACGCTCATCAATTAATCGATACGTTTTATTAGAATCTAGCGCATAGTAAATACGTGTTTCCGCCGTGTGGTCCGTCATAATAAACGGATTTCCTTCTTCTGATTGTTTCGGGAAAGAAGTAGAGCGAATAACAGGTAAAATTTTCGCCGTGCTATTTTCTTCTTTATGCATTGCAATTAGCGCTTCTTGTACGTAATAAGCGACCTCTTCAATCGCCTTTTCTTTATTCACTTCCCATTTTGCTACTACTCCTGGAAGTGATACGTTAATACCTTTTTTCGAGTCTGTTTGTTCAATACGAAGAACTTCTTTCTCGCTATCATAATGAAAATTCCATTCTGGTCGAGATAATTTCTTCATTAACTCGTCTTTCATCTTTTTACTTGTCATTTTCATCTCTTTTTCCTCCCTTCCAAAAAAATAACCTCCCCCGCGAAGGTAGAGGTTGTTTTTACAATTCAATTGGCTAATTGTCTTATTTTAAACCTTCAATAAACTCTTCGATTTGCTCTTGTGTTTTACGATCTTTGTTTACATAGCGTCCAGTTTCTTCACCTTTATTGTACGCTACAAAGCTCGGAATGCCAAATACGTCTAATTTCACGCATAGATCAATAAACTCATCACGATCTACATAGTAAAATGAGAAATCACTATACTTCTCTTCTACTTCTGGCATAAATGGATCAACGAAACGGCAATCTGGGCACCATTCTGCTGAGAACATGAAGACTACATTCTCTTCATTTTTTAATTCTTGGAATTGTTCCATGCTTTCTAATGATTTCATCTATATTTCCTCCTCTAACGAGTGCACTTTTTTACACTATAATCTTTTCTTTATACTACCATACATCGCGCATGGTGCAAGGTTTATGCTTGCTTTTCATCATACTTATATTGCCCAACAAGTAACTTAACAACGTGTACAAATAATTCAGTTCGGTCGACATAATCATCTGTAAAAATACCGATAGCACCTTCATGACTACGAATATCTTTTCGCTCTACAAACTCTTCCATCACTTCACTTAGCTCTTTTCCTTCTTCAAGAGGTGCTAAAAAATCGTCAGGTAACTTAATACGTGCCCCGCCAGCAACAAATGTTTTCCCATCACTTGTCGCTAGCGCGCCCCAGTTACACATAAATAAACCGTGCGCTGTTTTCATTACGCCGCCTTCTAGCCCAATACCGATTTGAGCTTCTCCTTCCTGCAGCGCTCGCTTCGCTCTATTTACCGCTCCTTGCATTGTCTCTTCATCTGAGAAAGGCTGGTTTGCTACTCCTGATGGAACAGAAAGAGATGTAACTTCAGCATCTTTCCAAACCTTCTCCACAGCACCAACCTTCGTTTTATTCTTCGATCCAACTACTACTTTCATTTTGTTCACCTCTATAAAATTCATCTTTTCGTCTTAATAAAACCACCCTTTATACGTGGTACGAGCATCTATTAAAAACTGACCGCTACCACTCACCACTGGGTCACCTATTCAACCTAAAAAAGAAGGTGGCTTCCCTCAACATTACCGTCCTCGAACTCAAAACCAACCTTCCTCTCTCTTCCTACCCGCAGTCTTAATACATCGCTCGAGCACCAACTAGGCACTGACTGCGCCCATTCATCGCTGGGTCATCTATTCAACCTAAAAAAAGAAGGGTTTTTCACCCTTCCTCTTTACGCGTTATTCTTAATTGTCTCTAACGTCGTTTTGTCCGTGGCTCTCACAAGCTTCGTAATTAGTTCCTTCGCAGCTGCATAATCATCAACATGTAAAATAGAAGCATGTGTATGAATATAGCGTGCACAAACACCAATTACTGCTGATGGGATACCAGAGTTACTTGTATGTACACGGCCTGCATCTGTACCACCTTGTGAAATAAAGTATTGGTACGGAATGTTATGTGTTTCTGCTGTATCTAAAATGAATTCGCGCATTCCTCTATGAGTTACCATTGTGCGGTCATAAATACGAAGAAGAGCACCTTTTCCTAATTGACCGAACTGCGTTTTATCACCAGACGCATCGTTTGCTGGACTTGCATCAAGCGCATAGAAAATGTCTGGCTGAATCATATTTGCAGCAGTTTGTGCACCACGAAGACCAACTTCTTCTTGTACAGTCGCACCAGAGTATAATGTGTTTGGTAAAGTTTCGTCTTTTAACTCTTTTAGTAATTCGATTGCAAGGCCACATCCGTAACGGTTGTCCCAAGCTTTCGCCATAATTTTCTTTTCATTTGCCATCGGCGTAAACGGGCAGATTGGCACGATTTGTTGTCCTGGTTTTACACCAATCTCAATCGCATCTTCATAGCTATCTGCACCTATATCAATTAACATATTTTTTATATCCATCGGTTTTGCACGTTGCGCGTCACTTAATAAATGAGGAGGAATAGAACCAACAACCCCAATAACAGGACCATTCTTTGTCATAACTTGTACGCGCTGTGCTAATAACACTTGGCTCCACCAGCCGCCTAACGTTTGAAAACGAAGCATTCCGTTTTTCGTAATTTGCGTAACCATGAAACCTACTTCA
Organism: Bacillus nitratireducens; assembly: GCF_036320425.1. Classification (NCBI taxonomy): domain Bacteria; kingdom Bacillati; phylum Bacillota; class Bacilli; order Caryophanales; family Bacillaceae; genus Bacillus; species Bacillus nitratireducens. Next base: position 179,518 of record NZ_JAUMJO010000003.1, on the reverse strand, counting down.
TCCATATGACCTGCTACAAGAACACGTGGGCCAGTTTCGTCCCCTTTTTTCAGACCAAATACGCTACCTAAACCGTCTTGTACAATTTCATCCGCATATTTGCTTAATTCTTGCTTCATAAAACGGCGTACATCATGTTCGAAACCTGATGCACCTTGTAATTCTGTTAACGTACGAAATAATTGTAATGTCTCTTTATTCACGAAGTCCCCTTCTTTCAAACCTTAGTAGAATACCTCTTTTATTGTAACGAAATTTTCGAAATGTTTCTAGTTTCTTCTTTTTTAGTTGCGTTTGCATTATAATTATTATCGGTACACTATTTTTATTTTACAGAATTGAGGTGAATATATGAGCTGGAAAGGTTTAGTAGCAGGTCTTGGCGTTGGGTTCGCAGCTGGTTATTTCGTTGCAAACAAAGTGCAAGAACAATCCCATATTTCTTCAGAAAAAGCATTGAAAATGGTGAAACAAGCATTAAGTCATAAAGGTGAAATTACTGGCTCTTGGGTACATATGGTTCCAGAGACATTTGAAAAATATGATGTCGCATACGAAGTGTATCGCGGTGGCCTTACAACGATGTTAGATGATATACAAGAAAGATTTGAATTTTTAGTTGATGCTAAAACAGGCACTGTTTTAGAGGTTATAGCAGCATAAAAAGGAGGGTTCCCATTAGGTGAACCTCTTATTTTTTTAATCGCCGACAATAAAAAAAGAGGCTGCTCCAACAAACATTCTGGAACAACCTCCTCTTTTTAAGCTTCTATACTCGTTTTTCGCTCTATTTTTTCTACGATATGCCCTTCCTCATTCCACTTTACTGCACGGTAATACGCGTCATGATAAAACGTAAACCATGCTTCTTTCTCAGCACCATACTTCATCCACTTTTGTTTATGTTCAATCGATGTCATTGGATAGTCATCGTAGGCCATTACCCATAATACATTTTGATGTGCATGCGTCGGTAAAATGTCTGCTAAATGAAGCATCGTTTCACCCTGACTTTCAAGGACGACAACGGCATGTCCATCACTATGACCACCCGTATGCGCCATTTTTATTTCATCCGTAATTTCTATTTCTTGCTGAAAGGTAACAACTTTATCTACAATCGGCTCCCAATTTTCCGTCCAGTATGTATTACGCGATCTAATATTTGGATTCCTCATTTCATTCCATTCCGTTTCACTTACGTAAACTTTCGCATTCGGAAACGTAGGCACAAAGTGATCTCCTTCCCGCCTTGTTAAACCAGATGCATGATCAAAATGAAGGTGCGTCATTAAGACGTAATGAATATCTTCAGGCTTTAGACCCAGTTTTTCTAACGATTCATAAACCGATGATTCTTCTGTTACACCTTGATTTCGCTTCATTTTCTCATTTAACTTACCGTTTCCTATTCCAGAATCAATAAGCATGTTTCCTTCTTTCGTTTGCAAAAGTAACGGATCTGTTCGTAAATAAATATGGTTTGTATCATTATGTTGATATTTGCGTGACCAAAGTACTTTCGGCACAACTCCAAACATTGCACCTCCATCTAAATGTGTATTCCCACCTTTTAGCCATGTCACTTTTATATTTCCAATTTGTAAATGTTCCATCTTTCATCCCCCTTTCTTTTTAATATTAACATAAAATTCTGATTGTTTTAGCTACAAAAAAACCTATGCATTACTGCATAGGTTCTGTGCGATATTTCGCTTCAACTCGATAAATACGATGACCTTTACTAGAGAATTTCTCTTCGTATTCTGTCATAATGTTTCCTTCATAATCACTATTATGAAGATCTAGGCTAAGGTAAGTTAATAACATACCATACTCAGCCATACTCATAAGAGAGTATTCAAATAGGCCTTGGTTATCAGTTTTGAAGTGAATTTCTCCACCCTCTACTAACACTTCTTCATAATTGCGTAAAAACGTTTTATACGTTAAACGACGTTTCATGTGACGATTCTTCGGCCATGGATCTGAGAAGTTTAAATAAACGCGGTCGATTTCACCTTTTGCAAAGAAAACTTTTAAATCTTCAGCATCTTTATTAATTAACTTTAAGTTCGGTAATTCTTCTTCAATTAATTTATCAAGTGCATCTACAACAACACTTGTGAATTTTTCAATTCCAATATAATTAATATGTGGATTCGCTTTTGCCATATCATACATAAAGCGGCCACGCCCTGTACCTACTTCAATATGAATTGGTTGTTCATTTCCAAATACTTCTTTCCAGTTACCAGCGCGCTCTTCTGGGTTTCCGATTACGATATGTGAATATTCATTAATTCGATCCATTGCATAAGGTTTATGTCTTAAACGCATAGATGTCTCCCTCTCTTTACAAAACTATTTTAAAGGAAAAATTCCTTCTTTCTGTTTTAATCAATCTATCAAACAAAAAACCAAGCACGTACGAGCACTCGGTCCGTTTCTTTCAAGTATAAGATGTACCATTTTGATAAAAACTACATAAAGCATTAAACATTCCATGACGAAACAGCTTTTTCTCTTACATTTCCAGTGAGAGAAAAACACTCGAAAGGATGATCCGTTCATGCCAATTAATCAACAGCATCAATTAGAAGTGTTAAAAGATATTTTAGTCAACCATCAAAGTGATTGCTGCGGGACAGTTTCTGAATGCGAGCAATTAGAGCGCCTCATTCAATCGTTACTCGCAAACGATAGTATAAGTAGTGACGCTAAAGCAATGCTAAACGATGTATATTCTTATAGTCAATCGGGTAAATCTTCCTCTAATTTGGACAACCATATTTCCAATAATCAAGAACAACTTACTCAGTGGATTGCTGGAATGGACAATTTTTCTTAAGTATTATTCTGAAGCAAGTAGTTGCTGTAAATATTGATGCCAATATTTAGCTTCTGCTTGCTGCTTTTTTGTTGTGTGCCATTGAATAGATAAAATCGTTTGTGCTATAACATACCATCTCATACGCCTAAGCAATGATTCATCTAGTTCAACATCATAATATCCGAGCCACTCACTCCATTCATGACGCGGAACATACCAATATAATAACATACCAAGGTCTAAAGCTGGGTCAGCAATCACAGCTCCATCCCAATCAATTAAAAACAATTCATCTTCATCCGACAATATCCAATTGTTATGGTTTACATCACAATGGCATACAACGAATTCATCGTACTCAATATCTTTTAATGACTCTGTTAAATATTGAAGACCTTGCTGAATTGTTTCATCAACTCTTATATCTCCTCTTAAAACAAGTTGTAATTGTTGTAATAACTCTTGCGCATGAAGCGGCTGCTTTCCTAGCCTTTGAATCATCTGCACAAGCGCTTTAGAGGAGTGTATTTTCTTCAAAAGTTTCGCAACACGTTCTAGTTTCATATCCTCTGGCTCTAACTTCTGTCCCGGAAGCCATTTTTGCGCAGAAATTACATCACCGTTCGTTACCCTTCTTGTCCAAAGTAATTTTGGAACAATTCCTTCTGCTGACAATACCGCTAAAAAGGGCGATGTATTCCGCTTTAAAAATAACTTTTGTTGTCCGTTTTGCGCAATATATGCATCGCCCGTTACTCCACCAGCCGGTATAAGACTCCACTCTTTTCCTAATAATTGTTCCAACCATTCCATATTCATTACCCGTTAACAAATCCTTATCTTTTATAGTTATGAAAAGAAAAACCGCAACATTTCTACACATGTTGTGGATTCATATATTTTACTGTAGTTGAATGAAAAGAAAACTTGGCATAAGCCGAAAACAGGATAAATCCCCTGCTCTTCTAGTTTATTTTACAAAATCACTCATAGAATGACAACTTATCAAAATCGTCACCTTTGTCAATTCTACATTTATTACATTCTCACCGTCAAGTAGCGATTTGTCACATTATCGCCAATATATACGTGCTAGTTGGAGCCATTTCAAGTTCCTTTCCTCTAAATGAAGAAATTGGCTGTGTTTTTGCTTGCTTTTCGTTTACTATCACATGCCACGTTTCTTCTTTTGGAAGCTCGACTATTTCATTTTGCAAACCACTATTGAATAACACAACAATCTCTTTCCACGGTCCGAAAGATTCTACATTTTGCAAATGGTATGCAAGTGCTTCTTTTGATGTTTGCAAAAAAGTCATATGCTTTTTTATAAGATCAGCGCTTTTTAATCGGAATGCCCCATGCTCCTTCCGAATCGCGATTAAACCTTTTATATAATTAACGGTCTCCATCTCTGTTTCTTTTTGCTCCCAATCTAATCGATTGATTTCATCATTTGCATTATAACTATTTTCGTTTCCTTGCTTCGTACGATAAAATTCTTGCCCTGCATGTAAGAAAGGAATCCCTTGCGAAAGAATAACTATTGCAGTTGCTAATCGATGACGTCTTTTCAAAATTTCTTCTGATTCTGGATTACTCTGCACTAGTTTATCCCACATCGTCATATTGTCATGACATTCTACATAGTTGATGCTTTGCATTGGCTCTAGGAATAATCCTGTTTCTTTCATACTTAAAAGACTACCAGCTACTATATACTGCAAATGATTACAGTCTACATGCCCACCAAATGCAAAGCCACGTTTATTTATATTAAAAGTACTTCCTTTTATTCCATCACGAAATTGATCATTAAACTGCGCGATACATGGCATTTTATTCGCGTTATTTAACGTAGCTTTCTCTCCAAGAGGAAGTGGTGTTTGTAAATCCCATCCTTCACCTAATAACAGCGCATCATGCTTTATTTTTCGCACTTCTTTTTCTAACACATTCATCGTTTCAACATCTAAAATTCCCATTAAATCAAATCGGAATCCATCAACATTGTATTCAGTAAGCCAATATAAAACAGATTCTAGAATAAATTTCCTCATCATTTTCCGTTCAGATGCTATATCATTTCCAACTCCCGTCCCATTAGAAGGCATACCATCTTCACCATGACGAAAATAATATCCCGGGACAAGCTTCTCAAATGATGATAGCTCTCTTTCATAAACATGATTATATACAACATCGATAATTACCCTGATGCCGCACGCATGAAATGTTTCAATCAGTTGTTTACACTCTACTATCCTGTTGTACGGATCAGAGGGGGTTGTAGCATAAAATCCTGTTGGTGCATTGTAATATAATGGATTATAACCCCAATTATATGCGGAAGCAGGATTCGCCTCATCTACACCGCCGAAACAATATAAAGGTAATAGTTCAACATGTGTAACACCTAAATCTTTTATATGAGATAATCCCGTTAACGTCCCATTTCGTCCCGTTGTCCCCTCTTCTATCAACCCTTTATATGTTCCCTTATTATTCACTCCACTGTTTGGATGAATAGTAGCATCACGAATATGCAGTTCATACAATATGGCATCTGTCATTGACTGTAATGGTGGTAATTCCTGTCGTTTTGTTACATTCGTCTTTTCCAAATCGATAACAATGCCGTATTTCCCATTTACAGTCACTGATTTTGCGTAAGGATCCACTGCTTCATTCCATATTAAATTAATACATACGAGAAATGTATATTTTACTCCGGCTAAATCGCCTTGTAATGTATGAGTCCAAACTCCGTTTTCTCCTCTGTACATTTCATAATCGATATATTCTTTATCACTTTTATAAATTCTTACTTTTGCAAGCCTTGCAGTTGGAGCCCATACTTTAAATATCGTCACTTCTTTTTGATACACAGCACCTAAATCTGTACCTTCGTAATAATACTTTTCATCGAAAATTGCTGTTCGAATCACAGCGCCTATTTGTAAATCTGTTTCTTCGTTCCGTTCATCTCGTACTGTATAATATTTCCCCACATCTAGCGGCTCTTCTATAAAGCACTCATACTTCGTTGCATCTGGAAGAGCAATAGTATGAGCAATCGGCAATTCTTTCAAATTGCTTCCTTCTTGTAAACGAAATGTCCGGCTTGTTCCATACGCATGCGGGAGCAAAATTGTAATTTTATTCATTTCATCTAAATAGGCATCAAATGGACGTTTTACTTTCAACATAAAAAAATCACCATCATTCTTAAAGTTAAAATAAAGTGAAACTTTAATCAGTGGGAAGGCTTTACCCCGCTGATTATTAGCCCACACCAATCGGGCCTTTATGGGCAGTAGATCTCCCACCTAACTTCTTTGCTTTATCCTAATTTTGAGGTGGGAGTCTTACTGCCCGCAAATAGAGGGGTGAAACGAGCTGCAAATGATAAGGCTTTTCTTATCAGCAAGACTCTATACAGTAAAACATTATTCTCTATAGTATATTCACCTGTATAAAAAACGTTTTCATACATTCTATTTTTGTAATTTTATTTCAGCAACCGGTCTATACTTTGGCGTTTCCTTCACGTGAGATTCATACAAAGTAATCGTATCTGCTTGAAATGATGTTACAGGTAAGCCTTTTACATTTGCCAGATCAAATACTTTTTCTCCTACCCATTTACGAGCAACAGTAATATGAGGATGATAAGGGCGCGTGTCTAGAGAGAAGCCATTTTCTTCACAAATTATATGCACTTGCTTTTGCAACTGAACCAAATTATTATTCTCACTTACCTTCGCCCAAAAAATACGCGGCTCGTCTTCCATGCCAAACGTTGAAAATTCTTGTAACGTGAAAGTTAGTTCTTTGATTTCTGTAAGTGTTTGTAATCCATTCTTTATTCCTTCTAATTGTTCCTCTGTCGCACTTCCTAAAAATGAAAGGGTAATATGATAGTCTTCTTCATGTACCCACGAGCGAAATAGTAATTCATCCTTCATTTCCACTTTGTAATTAGAAAGAATTTCTTTTATATGACGTGGTAAAGTTACTGCGACAAAATAATGCGGCACCATCTACATCGTCTCCTTTATATTATTGTTGCTTTTCTTTCTTATCTCATTCAGTTAAAAAGAATCGAACCTTCCTAAAAAGTCTAACCAAGTTAAAATTGCAATAGTAATTAAAATTATATCGACTTAACAACAAAATACGACAAGAGAAGCAACCTACCTCTAACAGAAAACCGTCCCAAAAAAACTTTTGGGACGGCCTCTCATTATTTACATATCCATTACTTTGCTAATTCATAAATCGCCTGAGCATAAATCGCTGTTGCTTTTAATAAATCTTCAATTTCAATGTACTCATCTTTTTGATGCGCAAGTTCTTCTTTTCCAGGGAATAGCGGGCCAAATGCAACGCCAGCTTTCAATGAACGAGCATAAGTACCACCGCCGATTGCTAATAGTTCTGCTTTTTCGCCTGTTTGTTCTTCATATACGCGTTGCAGCGTACGAATTAATACGTGGTCTTTATCAACGTGATGCGGGCGAGAGTTCGAATAATCCGCTACTTCAAATCCATGAGTACCGACATATTCTTTTAACTTCGCAATCATTTCTTCAAAATTAGTCGTAACTGGATAACGTACATTTAATCCTAAATTACCACCATTCTCTTGCGTATAAGAAAGGCGACCAACATTCACTGTTAACGGACCGCTAATATCGTCTTTATAAGAAATACCAGCTTTCTCGCCCAAAATATCTCCTGTAAATGTTTCTGTTACAAACGATGCAAACGAAGCCCCTTTTCCATCAAGAGAAACTTTCGTTAAGCAGTTTGCCAATAATAAACCTGCATTTTCTCCCTTTTCCGGAGTAGATCCGTGAGCTGAAATCCCTTTGATTTGTAACGTCACCGTATTACCTTCTACAATTGCTTTACCCATTTTTTTAGCAGTTTGTAAATACTCTTCATATGCTACTGTAAGTGCATTTACATCTTCTCCTGTAATAATCGCTTCTGCATAATCAGGAACCATATTCAAACGACGACCTGACTCAAATGAAATCAGCTTAAATGCGCCTTCTTTCTCTTCGCTACCATTTTGAACAACTTGTATGTCAGAAATTCCTTTTTCAGCATTAATAATTGGAAAATCTGCATCTGGTGCAAAACCGATTGTTGGCATTTCTTCATTTTTAAAGTAATGATCTACACACTTCCAATTACTTTCCTCATCTGTTCCTAAAATCATACGAACACGTTTAGAAAGAGGTAAGCCTAATTCTTTTACAATTTTCATTGCATAATAAGCTGACATTGTCGGTCCTTTATCATCAATCGCACCGCGTGCAAAAATCTTCCCGTCGCGAATATCCGCACTATACGCAGGAGTTGTCCAGCCATCTCCTTCTGGTACAACATCAACGTGACAAAGGATACCTACTAATTCTTCTCCTTGTCCCATTTCAAGATGACCTGCATACCCTTCTAAATTTTTAGAAGCGAAACCATCTGCGTCTCCTTTATGTAACATGAAAGATAAAGCTTTTTCAACACCGTCACCAAATGGTGCGCCCTCTTTCGCAGATTCTTCTTCCCATACACTTTTAATTTGTAAAAATTGTTGTGTATCACGAATTAAATCATCTTTTCGTTTTGCAACTTCTTCTGTCCAATTAATCGTTGACATCACGCATCCATCCTTCACTATATTGTCTCTTTCATCATAGCAAACCGAAATCTCTTATGCCATACATGAAAACCCAATAACGAACAATTGTAATATTTCAGATATTTCTCATTAGTTTTTCTTTTATTTTCTCAAAAAAATTTGCAGGAATTTGGCGTTTTACGTAGAAATTTATGAATTAGTTGACTGACCAAATATACAATGTCAACTACCAATATTTTTCTATATGAATATTTGTTAAACTTTTGTAAAATTTAAGTAGATTAAAGCATGAATTTTATCATGTAGAGTACAATGGTAGTAACGACCTTCTTTCCTGAATGGGGTCAAAAAAACTAGTAGAGGAGTGGTTTTCTCTTGAAACCTACAACTACTCGTATGCTAACACGCATTAAATCGATTTATATGTACATCAATGAAAACGGTACGGTAACAACGAAAGACCTTGTAGATGAGTTCGGGATCACACCGCGAACGATACAACGTGATCTAAATGTGTTGCAGTTTAATGAACTCGTGTATAGCCCTTGCCGCGGCAAGTGGACAACGACAGGAAAGAAAGTGAGAATGACCTCATAACAAAAAAATAATTGTATGTAAATAAATACATACCCCTTTCTAACTCATTAGAAAGGGGTCTTTTCTATGCTTTGAAATTGACGTTACTTTTCGTTATCTACTTGATATGTTTTTAACATTTCTACTTCTTCATCTGTTAATTCACGATATTGCCCAAGTTCTAACTCTTCATCTAGCACTAAAGGTCCCATCTCTGTTCTCTTTAAGTACACTACTTTTTTCCCTACCGCTTCAAACATACGCTTCACTTGATGGAATTTTCCTTCTGTAATCACGAGCTCAATTTCAGAAATATCATCACTCTTTAAAATTGTAAGTTCGCCTGGCTTCGTTTCATAGCCATCTTCTAAAATAACACCTTTAGCGAATTCTTTTACATCCTCTTCCGTTACAACTCCTGAAACGTGTGCATAGTATTTTTTCGGCACATGCTTTTTCGGAGATAATAGTTGATGCGTTAACTTCCCATCATTTGTAATCAATAAGAAACCTTCTGTATCAATATCAAGTCTCCCAACAGGGAATGGATCAAAAATCGCATCTTCTAATTCTAATAAATCTATTACCGTTTCATGGTTATCGTCTTCTGTCGCTGAAATAACACCTTGTGGTTTATGCATCATTAAATAAACAAACTCTTTATATTCCACAACTTCACCGTGAATCATAACCTCTTGTTCTTCTACATTCACATGAAATTTCGGATCTTTCACTGGCGTCCCATCAATTTTCACAACGCCGTCTTTCAATAATTTCTTTACTTCTTTTCTACTTCCGTGTCCCATGTTCGCTAATAATTTATCTAATCTCATGTTCTTCACCTTCTTTATTTATCATAAGAAAAGGGGACGTATTTACGCCCCTTTTGATTTCAACTTTATTTTGAATCTACTACCAAGTTTACGCTGGATTTTCTCTAAAGCTTCTCCGCCAAATACTCTTTCTAGTACTCCTGTGCGAATCGCTAACAATCCGTAAACAAGTCCACCAATACCTGCACAAATCGCAACTGTAATAAGAGCGCCAATACGGCCATCAGGCGAAATCATGAAGGATAGAAGCCATTGTGATAGTTTTACAGCAATAACCATTACAAGTGTTAATATTGCAATTTGGAATGTTCTCTTATATACAACACCAAATGAATAGTTTGCATGTTTTTTGATTTGTCTATTCGTATACCATACAGAAGCTAAGAAGCCGACTGCAGTAGCCAAAATCGCCCCAACTGTACCGAAATAGCGAATAAAGATTACGTTACATACAAATTTCAATATAACACCCATCACAAGCGCAACAATCGCATGTTTCTGCTGGTTAATCCCTTGCAGAATTGCTGCTGTTACTGTGAATAAAGCGAATAACAATGCAACCGGCGCATACCACATTAATACTTGTCCACCTAGTGGATCTGAATCGTAGAAAGCAGTGTAAATTGGATATGCAAGTGTAGAAATACCGATAACTGCTGGCAATGTTAAAAACATATTCGCCTGGAACGTTTGTGTAATTTGTAATTTTAAATAACGGTATTGCTTTTCAGTAAACGACTTTGTAATCGCTGGCACAAGCGTTAAACTAAACGCTGTTGCAAGTGATACTGGAATCATAATTAATTTATGCGTCCACATCGTGAAAATACCAAGTGCTCGCTCTGCGATATCTCCTTGACCAATCGCCTGCATAATAGAGTTAAATGTCAATGTATCAATTTGTTGATATAAAGGAATTGTTAACCCAATTACAACGTAAGGAATTGCATACGCAAACAACTCTTTAAACAATTGAGCGGTACTTACCGTCGATTCTGGTACAGTTTGCTCAATTAAATATTGATCCAAATATTTTTTACGTTTTAACCAGTACCAAATTAATACGCCAAGTGCTCCAACTGCTGAAACGAATGCAGCAAATGTCGCAACCCCAACTGCCGTTGCTACTGTACCACCAAGTACTTTAATAACGATGAAACTACCCGCTAATAAAAAGACGATACGAATAATTTGCTCAATAATTTGTGACACCGTAGTCGGTCCCATCGATTGGTGACCTTGGAAATAACCACGGATCAAACTTGCTGCCGGCACAACAATAAGCGCAAAACTTACGAGACGAATAATCGTCGTAACTTCTTCTATCTTATTTTGTAAACTTTGTTTACCAAGCATTGCTTCTGCAAATAATGGTGCGGTCATGTATAGAACTAGGAACGAAAGAACTCCGGTTACTATCATCATAACCATTCCTGAGCGGAACATTCTCCGGCTCGTTTTATAATCGCCAAGTGCATTATATTTGGAAACAAACTTCGAAACAGCAAGCGGCACCCCTGCCGTTGCAATACTTAAAAATATCGTATATGGAATGTATCCATATGTATAGAGCGTTCCGCCTTCTGTGCCTACTAATGCATGAAACGGAAAGACGTAAATCATGCCTAAGAACTTTACTAAAAATGTCCCTAACGTCACAATAAGCGTTCCGCGCAGAAATTTTGAATCGGACATACGAAAATCCTCCTACATCTAGATAAAGTGAAACTTTAATCAGTGGGGATTTTGTTCATCCCCACTGATTATTAGCCCGCACCAATTGGGCGTTTACGGGCAGTTTATCTTCCACCTTACTTCCTGGCTCTAGCCGAATTTCGAGGTGGAGTTTTACTGCCCACAAATAGCGGGATAAAATGAAACTATAATTAGCGGGAGACTCCCCTCCTACTAATCATTCGAGCATTTACGGACCTTTTTAACTCCCTCTTTACTTCTCATAAATCTTAAGATGGTAGTCTTATTGCCCATAAATAGCAGGATAGTGCTGAACTCTAACTTTTGTATTGTACCACAATTCTCTCCTGAAGCAGTACTTCACTCTATTTTTCTTTTAAGGGAAAACATGCTATTCTTTTAGGCAGGAAATGTAGAAAATGAGGTCGATATATTATGCATTATGATGTTATTGTCATCGGTGGCGGTCCTTCAGGACTAATGGCTGCAATTGGTGCTGCTGAAGAAGGCGCAAGCGTCTTACTTCTTGATAAAGGAAATAAACTTGGACGTAAACTTGCGATTTCTGGTGGTGGTCGTTGTAACGTGACGAACCGTCTACCACTTGATGAAATTGTTAAACATATACCAGGAAATGGTCGCTTCTTATACAGTGCTTTTTCTATTTTTAATAATGAAGATATTATTACATTCTTCGAAAATCTCGGTGTAGAGCTAAAAGAAGAGGATCATGGCCGCATGTTCCCAGTATCAAATAAAGCGCAATCTGTTGTAGATGCACTGTTAACACGATTAAAAGACTTAGGTGTGAAAATACGTACGAATACGCCTGTTGAAACGATTGAATATGAAAACGGGCAAACGAAGGCTGTCGTACTGCAAACAGGTGAAGTGTTAGAAACGAATCACGTCGTTATCGCTGTTGGCGGAAAATCTGTTCCTCAAACTGGTTCTACTGGAGATGGATATGCTTGGGCTAAAAAAGCTGGGCATACAATTACAGAATTATTCCCAACAGAAGTACCAATCCTTTCAAATGAACCGTTTATTCGTGACCGCACATTACAAGGTCTTGCTTTACGAGATGTAAACTTAAGTGTATTAAACCCGAAAGGAAAAGTTATCATTTCTCATAAAATGGACATGCTTTTCACTCACTTCGGCCTATCTGGTCCTGCTGCTCTTCGCTGTAGCCAATTCGTTGTCAAAGCGTTGAAAAAGTTTAAAACGAACACAGTGCACATGAGTATCGATGCATTGCCAGAAGAAAATAGTGAGCAACTGTTCCAGCGCATGCTGAAACAAATGAAAGAAGATCCGAAAAAAGGAATTAAAAACGTTTTAAAAGGTTATGTGCCTGAACGTTACTTCTTATTCTTATTAGAAAAAAATGAAATTGACGGTAGCGAACAAGCTGGACAAGTTTCTCACGAGAAGATTCGTGCACTTGTGAAAGACTTTAAAGAATTTACCGTCCATGTAAACGGTACGCAGTCAATTGAAAAAGCATTCGTTACTGGCGGGGGAGTATCCGTTAAAGAAATTAACCCGAAAGAAATGTCTTCTAAATTCACGAATGGCTTATATTTCTGCGGAGAAGTTCTTGATATTCACGGTTATACTGGTGGCTATAACATTACATCTGCTCTCGTTACTGGTAGAATTGCCGGAACAACAGCTGGAGAAAACGCAAAAATGCAGTATTAAAAAAAGAAACAGGTATTCCTGTTTCTTTTTTTATATGTACATGAAATTATATCGGCGGTTTGACAAGAGATATCAACTTACCAACAAGGAACGCCACATATGCCCTCCTCCTACCTCTCGTTCTTTTTTGTTGCTTTATATACCTTAGTACCTTTATATTTTATATTGTTGAATATTTGAAAAAGGGTAAGGGGAAAAAATATGAGAAAAAAAGTCATGATGTCTTTAATGCTAATGACGTTTCTTTCTGCGGTAGAAGGAACGATTGTTAGTACAGCGATCCCTCGTATAACGAGTGATTTGTCAGGCGTCGAACTTGTTAGTTGGGTATATGCAATCTATATGCTTGCAACAGCTGTTTCGACTCCAATATACGGAAAACTAGCTGATTTATTCGGCCGTAAAAAAGTTCTGCTCATCGGAGCAACAATCTTCTTAATCGGTTCTGCACTTTGCGGAGTCGTTACATCAATGGAACAATTAATCTTCTTCCGTGCTCTTCAAGGTATAGGGGCTGGTGCTGTTATGCCAATCACAATGACGATTATTGGAGACTTATATAGCGAAGCGAGAGACCGCGCGAAGGCACAGGGCTGGATGAGTGCCGTTTGGGGTGTATCTGGTGTTATTGGGCCGTTAGTAGGTGGATTTTTAGTTGATTCTCTTTCTTGGCGCTATATTTTCTTCTTAAACGTTCCTTTTGGAATTATCGCTTGCTTAATGTTTGCCACTTCCTATAAGGAATCTGTTAAGTCCGCCGCCAAGCAACATATCGACTACCTTGGTGCAACAGTCTTCTCATTAAGTACAATCGCTCTGCTATACGCATTATTAACAGGTAGCAGTAAGCAAAACTGGGGAGACATAACAATTATTGGCCTATTAATCTTTGCCGCTATTTCATTCATTATTTTCTTATACATCGAGAAAAAATCTCCGGAACCATTAATTCCGCTAGCACTTTTCTCTAACCGTACATTATCTACTATAAACATACTAACACTTATTGCTGGCGCAATGATTATTAGTATTACAATGTATCTTCCAATTTGGAGCCAAGGTGTTTTAGGAAAAAATGCGACAGAAGCTGGACTCATTTTAATGCCGATTCCTGTTATGTGGACATTCGGTGCTATGTTCTCCGGTAACTTAGTTGGCAAGTTACAAACGAAACAAATCATTTTACTTGGAGCTAGCATTTTATCCGTTGCTACCTTCTTATTATTTACATTATCAACAGATTCACCATCGTTCCTTATCTATGTTGCAGTCGGATTATTCGGCTTAGGAATGGGGCTTGTTACACCAATTTACATGGTCACAATTCAAGCAGCTGTACCGGCTCATACGCGCGGAACGGCAGTTGGTTTAAACACATTTATTAATACATTTAGTCAAACACTAGGCGCTGCAATCTTCGGCACAATCTTCAATACGATGATTCACGCGCGTGGTATTAAAAATCTTGATCTCGTATCTTCTGGCGGACACGGCGGAGCTACAGCAAACGTAGCAACCGAGTCTCAAGAGGCACTGGCATCAAGTGTACACGTCATTTATATGAGCACTTTCGTATTAGCGGTACTCACATTAATTATCGCTTGGCTCTTATTAAAGCCAGCTAAACAAACAAGTGAACAATAATAAAGAGGATGGCCATTTCGGTCATCCTCTTTTATTCTTCATTCTCCACAATATGTTTAAGCATGGACAACTTATTATCCCAAAAACGTTCATAATACGAGAGCCACTGCTGTAATTCCTCTAATGGTTCTGGGTGCAAACGATATATCTTCTCTCTTCCACTCTTTCTTCCACTCACTAAATTTGCTTCTGAAAGAATATGAAGGTGCTTTACAACCGCAGTACGACTCATCGGAAAATGATCCGTTATTTTGGAAATCGGTAACTCTTTATCACTTAATAACCGTATTACTTCTCGGCGGGTTGGATCAGCAATAGCTTGAAATACATCATATTTCGCTGCTGATGAAGACATTTAACCTTCAACAACCTTTTTCAGTTTTTCATTTACAATCGCTACCCATCCGCCATTCATTCTATCGCGAATAATAGAGCTCTTCGCATTCGCTTTCGGAAGAATTTCATCAGGATGTTTCCAGCCGCCGTGAATTAACGTAAATTCTGTTTTATTATCTCCTAGGTCTTTCAAATTAAATGAAACAACCCAGCCATCTGTGTCCCATGAGAAAGATAAATGGTTCGGTTCATCAATTTCTAACACTTTACATGGTGATGGCCCAAATGGCGATTGTACATGAAACTCATGTCCTACCTCTAACTCAAAATCATTTGGCATAAACCATGACGCAATTCCTTCTGCAGTTGATACTACATTCCATACTTTTTGAATAGACGCGTTAAAAACGATTGTTTGTTTAATATCAGTTAATGTATTTTGTTGTTCCATTTTAATTCTCCTTTATTCAGCGTAAAAATAACACCTTTTAGTTTCATTTTTGATAATATAACACCATTTGGTTATATGTCAAGGAAGGCTATGTTCACTGTTGAGAAATTCTCAACATTTTTTCAACAGGACAAACACCCTCTCAGCATTCCCTCATAATATACTCACAAAGGCAATAAAAAATAAAAACTTCTCTCAACATGAAACTCCATCATTCATATTGAAAGAAGCGCCTTACTTATATCATGCGTACTGTGTCTCTCCTCCTTCCCTCAGGGACAATACGTGAGATATGAAAAATCAGAAGGAATATGCCCACCATTTGAGTAGGTAGTTATTTCTCTTCTCCTCAACATTTCCTTAGGAGCGAAATGACTACCGACTCACTTTTTTAAACAAAAATAAAAAGGGGATGTAAGCTATGTTCTATTGCATTAATTGTTCTGAAATTCACCATGAAAAACATCCGAATGATAAAGTATTCAAAAACGGTTTTTATATTGATCCATTTTTAGGTGATCGTTATCACCTCGGTATGTGCACTGATGCTCAGGAGCATGAAACAGGAGAAATTCTTTTAACAGCAAAAAAAACAGGCGCAACACAATCTATTATGAATATTTTACCGACACATGTTGTCCCAACATAAAGCATAAAAAAGAGCTGGCTCCCCAGCTCTTTTTTATGCTTTATAAACAATCATCGCTGAAAAACAATAAATTTGATTTTCATCATCATTAATCGAAACACCAACTTGATACTTTATATCTACAAAATTTCCATCATCAATTTTTTTCAAAAATACATTTACTGCATCTTCTAAGTCTTTTTCATGACTTTCATCAAATACTTTCACACGAATCATGTTAACACCATCCTAGATCGCAGCCCTCCGCCGCTTGATTATTGCCACGGTGCGTATCTATGATGCGATAAAACTTTCCTTCTTCGTATATATATCCGTCTTCTAACACATATTGTTTACCTTCAGTATAGACATAAAACTTACCTATCATAAATTTACTCGTATATAATTCCAAATAATTTGGTCTAAATTTAGCTACAACTTTATTTGTAATATCAATTTTTATTGTGCGCCCCACCTTCTCTCCCTCCTTTGCAAAGAACGGATTTAGGTATATTGTATTAGCGATTTTACATTTTATGCTTAAAAATAAGTGGATATGCCCTTTTTCTTCGCCTGTACTATTTTTCTAAAAAAATCTCCCCTTTTCTTTTCACATATAAGGGCAAAAAAACATCTAAAAAAAACGACTTTTATATATTGACTACAGTATATCAGATATGATATTATATAAAATTTGACATTTTTATCTAAATGTGTTATCATTAAAGATGGTTACCACATATGGAGGTGGATGATTTGTTTCAAATTGGTGATAAAATCGTTTATCCAATGCACGGTGCAGGAATCATCGAAGCAATTGAAGAGAAAGAAATATTAGGTACTACACGTCAATATTGTGTTATACGCATCATTAATAAAGATATGCAAGTAATGCTTCCGATGGATCAATTACAAAAATCAGGTATACGTTATATCGTTGATAAAGGTACGTTAGATGGTATACTTCTTGAATTTCATCATGGGGAATCAGACCCCTCACTTTCCTGGAAACAAAGATATACAATGAATATGGAAAAAATGAAGAACGGCAATCTTCAAGATAGTGCAGAAGTTGTTCGTGATTTACTTCGTCGCAATAAAGAAAGAGCATTAAATGCGAGCGAAAAACAAATGCTAGATAATGCGCGCAAAATGGTTATTAGCGAAGTTGCGCTCGTACAGAATGTTTCAGAACATCAAGCAACAGAATTTCTTCAAGATACAATCAATCATTAATTTTAAAAATAGCTGACCGCTATTTTTTTTTTGCTTAAAAAAGGCCAAAGAGATAAATCGCTTTGGCCTTTTCATATTATCCACGCCCAGCTTGGAACGATGGGTATAAAGTCATTCCACCATCTGCAAATAACGTAATTCCAGTTACGTAACTAGCCTCTGCTGAAGCGAGCCACGTTGCTACTGCTGCGATTTCTTCAGGTTTTCCAATGTAGCCCATCGGTATCATACTTTCTACGTCAGCACGCTTTTTAGGATCAGCGAACTTTTCAGCATTGATTGGCGTATTAATTGCACCTGGTCCAATATTATTTACTCGAATACCTTTTGGTGCATATTCTAACGCTAACGTTTCTGTCATAAGTTTAATACCGCCTTTACTTGCGGCATAGTGCACGAATAGTGGCCATGGAATTTTCTCATGAACACTAGACATATTAATTACAGATCCTTTAATATTGTGTTCCACAAAATATTTAATCGCTTCACGGCTTCCTAAAAAAGCGCCTGTTAAATTCGTATTGATTACTTTATTCCAATCCTCTAATGGCATTTCATGCGACGGTACCGCGTTTTCTATTCCTGCATTATTAATCATAACGTCGAGCGTACCAAACTCTTTCACAGCAGATTGAATGAGATTCACAACATCTCCCTCTGCGGTCACATCACCTTTTACAGCAATCGCTTCTCCGCCTACCTTTTTAATTTCTTCTAACACATCATTCGCTTCCGACTCTCGTGAGCGATAGTTAATAACGACTTTCGCCTTTTCCTTAGCAAACCTTACTCCCATCGCTCTTCCGAGACCAGTCGCTGATCCTGTAATAACGACAACTTTTCCTTCTAAATCACTATACATTTCAATACCTCCTTAACCTTTTGCAATTCCTAACATAATTCCAGCTGCGATAATAAAAACGATACCAACAACAATCCCCGTTAATTGGCGTTTCGTTTTTCTTTCACCTAATATAAGAATCCCGCCAAGCGTCGAAATAACAATTCCCATTTGTGATAGTGAAAAGCTTGTTGCGACTCCGACACGCGGCTGCGAAATGAATAAAAACATATTTCCTGCTGCCCAAATTAATCCTGGAATAATATTTCGTATCGCATACTTATTAAATGGATGATGTTTAAACGTAAGTAAAATCCCTCCTAACACCATACCAACTGCTTGTGGTAATAAAGCCGACCAACCATCTACGTTAAATAACCTAATAACTACTACGTAAACTAAATAACCGACTGTTGAAATTAATAAAATTATGATACCCCTTTTAAAATTTGCTGCTTGCTCTGCATTTTTTTCTTCTTCGCTTTGAAGTGATGTTAAAATAACACCGATAATAATACAAACGAGTGCTAAAATTCCAAGTACGACTGATATTGTCGTAGACCATTCATGAAATACGATAACGCCAAATAAAGTCGTCGCAACTAATTGCAGCCCTGTTGAAATGGGCATCGTCCTCGAAACACCCATTAAATCAATACTTTTCAATTGATTCGCCTGACCAAGTGCCCAAAATAAACCTGACACAATTCCAACTCCAATAACAGTAGGAGTTAATACTGGCTTTACAAAAATATAAACAACAATCGAGAAAATAAGTGCACCAAGCGTTGTTCCAAGCGTTTGACTATACGGTCCACCGCCCAGTTTCACGTTAAATAGCACAATACTTCCCCAAAATATAGCTGGTAAAATCGCTAAAAGTATATCCATGGCTCATTACCTTTCTTTACTAAATGTCATCTGTTACCGCTCTACACCATTAGAGTGTGCTTTCATTTTTTCCTTCGCTCGTGCGCAAACCTTTTCTGCGATCGCACTAGATACATTTTTTTCTCTCTCCGCTTTCTTGATCTTTATGTGATCTAAATTATCTTCCAAAGTAAGTGTAACTTTGTCATTAGGCGGATTATGTGCCCCTTGAAAGGTAAGAAATTGTAGCGTCACTTCAAATCTAGGAACAAATTCATCTTTCTTGCCTAGACGCTTTATATTTGTAACGGAGTCACATTCATACTGATCTTCTGTCGCTTGCCTTATAACTGAGTAATATCGATTAAGTAGTGCACTCTCTAAAAGTTGTTCCTTCGATTCTTTCGCCCAAGAATGGCTTGGAGAAGAGAAAAAAATGGAACATATCATTGTAATCATTACACATATCTTTTTCATAATTCCCTCCTTGTTCTATAAGTTAGTGTTCTCAAAACTGCCATAAAAAAACGACTTCCCCTATTCAGGAAAGTCGTTTTAATAAATCCAATATTAACCACCGCTCACTGGTGGTATAAGTGCAACTACATCACCAGATTGTATCGTATCATCTTCATTTGCATATTCTTCATTAATCGCAACCATAATTGGTGCTGATACTGGTACATTATATTCCTTCGCGACAATATCTTTTAACTCTGCAACCGTAATATTTTCTTTCTCTATTTGTAATTCACTTGTTCCTGCTTCTTCTTGCAAGTTCGCAAATAACAATACTCGAATCATATTTATAACTCCTTCCCAGGCTCTCCTGCTGGATATGGTGTTTTTTCTAATTGATCACCAATCCATGAGTCACCATCTTCCCAAAACTCCTTTTTCCAAATCGGAACAATTTGCTTAATACGCTCCATAATATATTCATTTGCTTCATAGGCCTCTTTACGATGCGGCGTTGATACCGCAACAACAACCGCGATATCAGAAATTTGCAACGTGCCAATGCGATGTGTAATCGCAACGTGTGTACCAGGCCATTTCTCCTTCACTTCTGAGCCGACTTTCTGTAGCATCTTTTCTGCCATCGACTTATAAGCAACATACTCTAAGTATAATGTACGACGCCCTTTCGTAAACTCCCTAACCGTTCCAATAAATGTTGTAACAGCACCGCATTCACGTCGAATTACTTTCTTTGCCACCTCTTCAATCGAGATTTCTGTATCAATTACTTCATAATACGTATTTATCATTTTGCACTCCTAACCGTTTGTAAAAACCAGTCTACATACAATTTTTCTTCTGTTATATGAAATACTTTATAGTCCTCTCTTAAGTTTGACAGGACATTATCCCACGTAATAATTGCTACTACGTTTTCTACCTTATGTAAAAGTTCAATGTCTTCCGCAGAGCGAAGTAACACTACTTTTGGATATTTCTCAGCTTTATAGCCCTCTATTAAAATCGTATCCACTTCAAAAAATTCGTACAAGCGGATAATTTCTTGCAAGGACCATTCATCTCGTAATGAAGACAGAGATAGTAACCCAGCGCCTTCTACACTACTTACGACCGCACCAGCTTTCCGGTGCCTTTCACTATCTTTTTGCGCTACTTCAGGAAAACCACCATGACCATGATGCTTAATTGTAGCAACTTTCATTTCGCTTTCGGCTAATGCATGCACAATTTTCTCTACAAGTGTTGTTTTCCCGCTATTTTGATACCCTACTATTTGTAAGATTGAAGGGGCGTTACCCATGGCCAATCACATCCCTCGGAGTGCTCTAACAATAATACAGATACTTTCATCCCTGCTTCAAATCCTCTCGTTCCTCCGGGCAACACGATAAAAGCATTCGCATCCGCGAGTGAAGATACCGCACTCGATTTATCTAAACCGACCGGCATCACTTGTAGTGCCCCATTAACAATGCTCGCTTTCGCTCTTACAAAACGAGTAAACGGATTTGGTTTCGGAAAATCTTTTTGCAAAATAGCGTCTGCCCTATATATGTGAGGCTCCTTCGCATACAAATACGTTTTTATAACCGGATGCACAAACAATTCGAAACCTACATAACAAGCTGATGGATTACCTGATAAACCGAAAAGTAACTTTCCATCAACTTCAGCTACTGTCGTTACACTTCCGGGTCTCATCGCTATTTTATTAAAAAGCACATTTGCCTGTAACTTTTCATAAATAGCCGGTAAGTAGTCGTAATCTCCTACTGAAACACCGCCCGTTGTAATTAAAATATCAACCTCATCCATCGCTGATTTAACAGCTGTAAAGCATGCATCTAACTCATCGGCAAGTTGTCCATAGTAACGCACTTTCCCGCCAGCTTTCATAATTTGAGCTGCAATCATATAAGAGTTACTATTTCTAATTTTGCCTGGCTCTAGCGGCTCATGCACTTCTAGTAATTCACTTCCTGTCGTTACAATACCGACAACAGGCTGTTTTACAACTTTCACAGTGCTATATCCAAACGTCGCTAACAGTGCGGCAACACCTGGATTGATTACAACACCTTTGTTAACAAGGACTTGATTTTGTTTTATATCTTCTCCTTTAAATGACACATTGTCACCATTTTGGAAAGGGCGTTTCAACTTCATATATGTACTTTCGTTCTTCTCGAATCCTTCCGTCAACTCTAGCATTACGACTGCATTGCAATCTTCTGGAATAGCTGCTCCTGTCATAATACGAACCGCCTGAAAAGCTCCTACTTCTTCTAAAAAAACAGAACCTGCTCCAATTTCTCCTATTACTTCAAATTCAACCGGATGCTCTTGACTCGCTTCCTTCGTATCTTCTGCTCGAATTGCGAAACCGTCGTAAGGAGAACGATCAAAGTGAGGAACGTCGTGATCTGAGACAACATCCTCCCCAAGAATCCTCCCATAACTTTCTGTAATAAAAACTTCTTCTACTTCACCATGCTTAGCGTATTTCATAACCCGCTCTACTGCCTCAGCAACTTGAATCGGGATTCGTTTTTCTACCATTGTTTCTCACCTCATATTTGCAAAATATCTAATCTCGATTACACTTTATATATTAAATCGCAATTACTTCAAGGAGGAATTCCATGTCTTCATTCACACATTTCAATGACCAAGGGCGCGCTAAAATGGTTGATATAAGCGACAAAAAAGTAACCGTTCGAACAGCAATTGCATGCTCTAGCATTCTCGTTACGAAAGAAATTTTTGACAAAATCTCTCACAATGAAATTGGTAAAGGTGATGTATTGGCTGTTGCACAAATCGCAGGCATTATGGCTGCAAAACGTACTTCTGATATTATCCCAATGTGCCATCCTTTATTGTTAAAAGGTGTTGATGTTTCTTTCGATTGGAAACAGTCAGAAGAACAATATCGACTACTTATTGAAGTAAAAGTTAAAACAGAAGGTAGTACCGGCGTTGAAATGGAAGCTTTAACAGCTGCTTCCGCTACCGCTCTTACCGTGTACGATATGTGTAAAGCTGTTGATAAAGGCATGATTATTGGCGAAACGTACTTACTTGAAAAAACAGGCGGAAAAAATGGAGATTATATTAGAAATTCTTAATACTATCTTTTCCTTGTGAACCTAAAGGATTGCCTTTAGGTTCACCCTATATATCTTGCGTATAAGCGTTTCGCCACATTCATATCATTCGTCCCATGAATAAACGCTCTACCATCTGTAAATAAAACAAAACGATATTTTTCCACCGGAAATGATAATAAATAAGGCGTTTCCTTTACATCCACACTTTTTTGTAAGCGCTTTTTAATTTCTTCTAAATTAAACCCTTGTCGCACACCTGGACGGATTTGAACTGTATTTCGTCCACATAATACTTCTGTTTTCGTTTGTGCTTCAAATGTTAAACTCGGATATGTACGTAGCTTTCCACAAGATAAACATGTATCCTTTTTCTGTCTATTCACTTTAAATGCCATCTGTTGATTATTCCAAAGATCAAATGATAGCATCGTTTCACGAAGTGCCTCAAAATCTTCTACTAATATTTTTAAAGCTTCCGTTATTTGATGCGCAACTACTAATTGCACTGCTGGCTGTATAATACCGGCCGTATCACATGTTGCCCCGCTCGCTGGATGCTCCATTAAACATCGAAAGCATGGCGTTTTTCCTGGCAAAATTGTGTAAGTTACTCCGTAGCTTCCAACGCATCCTCCATATATCCACGGAACGTTATACATTTGAGATATATCATTAATAAGAAGGCGCGTTTCAAAATTATCTGTCGCATCTAATATTAAATCTACACCTTTAATTAACTCTTCCATTTCTTGAACCGTTACATCGGTCACAACCGGGATAATTTCCACTTCAGAATTAATCGCTTTTAAATGTTCTGCTGCTGCTACCGCCTTCGGTTTATACTGCTTTGCATCTTCTTCTGTATATAATTGTTGCCTTTGTAAATTGCTCCATTCTACATAATCACGATCCGCAATCGTTATTTTTCCAACACCTGCTCTAACAATCGCTTCTGCATTTGCTGCACCAAGAGCACCAGCGCCGATAATAAGCACATGCTTCTCTCTTATTTTTCGCTGTCCTTTTTCTCCAACACCAGAAAATAATATTTGTCTTGAATATCGCTCCTGCATACGATAGCCCCCTTTCTTATCCTCCTATATAAGACATTTCAATTTTCGGACGATTCTTTGCACTTTCTTCTGTCCGTTCATCCGAATACCTATCTTTTCTATTTACCCACACATCCTGTATAACGCTTAATAACTCATCATCCGAAAGATTTCCTCTCAGAAGTTTCCTTACATCCAATCCTTCTGTCGCAAATAAGCAAGTATAAAACTTTCCATCTGCTGAAATTCTCGCTCTCGTACAAGAGGAACAAAATGACTCAGAAACAGAAGTAATAAAACCGACTTCAACATTTGTTCCAACGTACCGATATCGCTTCGCAACTTCACCGAAATAATGCGCTTCAGCTGGCTCAAGCGGATACACTCTATGAATCATCTCGATCAATTCTCGCTTTGTAACCACTTGATCGAAATTCCATCCATTCGTACTACCAACATCCATAAACTCAATAAACCTAAGCGTGATTCCTTGCTCTTTAAAATACGCAGCCATTGGAAGTACTTGATGATCGTTCATCCCTTTTTTCACAACCATATTTACCTTTACTTCCAGCCCCGCCTCTTTCGCTGCTTTAATTCCTTTAATCACAGGTTTCGTATTAATATTTCGACCATTAATGTTCCTAAATATATCATCATCTATTGCATCTAAACTAACATTTACTCTATGTAATCCAGCTTCTTTTAATGCCTTTGCTTGTTTCGTTAAATGAATAGCATTTGTCGTTAATCCTATATCTACTAACCCATCAATTTTCACAAGACGTGCAATAAGTTTTGTTAAATCTTTACGAAGCAGTGGTTCGCCACCAGTAATTCTAATTTTTCGTACACCGATGCTAACAAACACTTTTGCCAAACGCTCAATTTCATCAAACGTTAGTAAAAACTCATCTTTCAAAAAAGCATAATCAGGCCCAAATACTTCCGCTGGCATACAATATGTACATCTAAAATTGCAACGATCAATGACAGATATGCGTAAATCTTGAAGTGGGCGTCCAAAAAAGTCTTTAATCTTCTCCTGCATCGCCACCCTCCCTTTCTGCCAAATTTCTCTCTTTTCATTCTATTATAATATATTTTCGAACTGCGATGTTTTTGCTAAGGTGAATAAAGTGAAACTTTAAACAATAGGGGGTTATCAATTCTCCTCTGATTAGCGAGGATGACTCTCAAATACTGGGATAAAAAAACCTTGAAACATAAAAGTCCCAAGGTTTTCTACTTATTAACTTAATCTAATAATAGTTAGAGTAGCTCCTGGCGTTGTTGTGGATAATGTAGCTATTGCAACTAATCCAAATAATTGCAAACTAACAGCAGCTCCAGCAGGCAAGTTAGCAATTATTGGTGCACTAAATGAACCAGTAGCCACTGCCGGGGAGTTTATCGTTCCCGCAAGCGGACTGCCATTTACAGTTATACGAGAACTTACAAGTAATCCTGCCGTTAAATTAATTGTATAGGCTATATAATAATTCCCTGCATTCGCAACTGTAAATACAGTATTTCCACCACTAACGGTTATTCCTGGTCCAATATTTTGATTGTTCGGTAATGGGATATTCGTACCGCCTAATAAAACAGAAATAGCGGTTCCTGATGTATTATTCGCAAATGCATACGTTGCAGTTGTACTAACTCCAGTCACCCCGGTCGCTCCAGTTGATCCTGTTGCTCCAGCTCCGGTTGGGCCTGTTGGACCTTGGATTCCTTGCGAACCGGTTGGACCTTGTGAACCTGTTGCCCCCGTTGGACCTTGAATTCCTTGTGAACCTGTCGCTCCTGTTACTCCCGTTGGACCTTGAATTCCTTGTGGGCCTTGCGCTCCTGTTGGACCCGTTGGACCTTGAATTCCTTGTGGGCCTTGCGCTCCTGTTGGACCCGTGTCCCCAGTTGGGCCTTGGGGACCTTGTAAACCTTGCACACCTTGCGGACCTGTTGGACCTATGTCACCTTGAACACCTTGAATTCCAGTTGGACCTTGGGGACCGGTCGGGCCCTGTACCCCTTGTATCCCTTGAATTCCCTGTGGACCTTGTGCTCCTGTGGCTCCGGTTGCACCTTGGATTCCTTGCGGGCCTTGATCTCCTTGGATTCCTTGAGGGCCGGTTGGACCTTGAATTCCTTGAGGACCTTGATTTCCTTGCGGACCTTGATTTCCTGTGGACCCAGTTACTCCTTGTATACCTTGTGGACCTTGAACACCTTGCGGACCGGTTGGGCCTATGTCTCCTTGTACTCCTTGTATTCCTTGTGGACCCTGCAGCCCCGTTGCTCCGGTTGCACCAGTTTCTCCCGTGGCCCCGGTCACACCTGTCGCTCCTGTTACTCCCGTATCTCCTAGTCCTCCCGTTACACCTGTCGCTCCTGTCGGACCAGGTGGTCCACCGGATGGACCTGTCACTCCCGTCGGACCTGATGGACCTGTTGGGCCAGTCGGTCCGGCTGGTCCTCCTGATGGACCTGTTACACCTGTTGGACCAGTTACTCCAGTTGCTCCTGTAGTCCCTTCCCCTGTCGCCCCTGTTGTACCCGTATCTCCAGTTACTCCTGTCGGCCCTTGGATTCCTTGAATTCCTTGTGGGCCTTGCACTCCTTGCGCACCCGTCGGTCCTTGAATTCCTTGGATTCCTTGAACTCCCTGTGGACCCATCGGACCTGTTGGACCTATATCCCCTTGAGCACCTTGCACTCCTTGCGGACCCTCTGGACCTGTTGCACCTATGTCTCCCTGGATTCCTTGAACACCTTGCGGACCCTGTGCTCCAGTTGCTCCTGTTACTCCTTGAATGCCTTGTATCCCTTGGATTCCTTGCGGGCCTTCTGGACCTGTTACTCCTATTGGCCCTTGAATTCCTTGGATTCCTTGTGGGCCCTCTGGGCCTGTTGCTCCAGCTGGCCCTGGCACTCCTTGTATTCCTTGCGGACCCTGAAGTCCTTCTGGGCCTTCTGGTCCTGTTGGCCCTATATCTCCCATCGGGCCTTGAATTCCTTGAACTCCTTGTGGGCCCGTTTCTCCTGTTGGACCCGGTACTCCTTGTATTCCTTGTGGACCTTGATCTCCTGTTGCTCCTGTTACACCTTGAGGTCCTATAGCTCCCTGTATACCCTGAGGACCTTGATCTCCCATTGCTCCCGTTATCCCCTGAATCCCCTGTATTCCTTGTATTCCTTGTTCACCCGTCAATCCTGTCGGACCAGGAATACCTTGAATGCCCTGTGGACCTTCTGGACCGGTTGGACCAATTGGCCCTTGAATTCCTTGTATTCCTTGTATTCCTTGCGGGCCCTGTGCACCGGTTTCTCCTATACTTCCCGTCGGCCCAGTATTTCCAGTCTCTCCCGCACTTCCAGTTACTCCAGTATTTCCAGTTGCTCCAGTCGCGCCTGTACTTCCACTCGGTCCACCTCCAGGCCCTGTCGCACCAGTAGCCCCCGTTGGACCAGGCGGTCCCCCTGATGGGCCAGTTACCCCTGTTGGACCTGTTATTCCTGTCGATCCGGTTACCCCCTGACCTGTTGCTCCAGTCGGACCCGTACTTCCACTCGGTCCTTGTGGTCCTTGAAACCCTTGAGCTCCTTGTATCCCTTGTGAACCAGTTGCACCCGGTACCCCTTGCACACCTTGAATTCCTTGAGGTCCCTCTGGCCCGGTAGCCCCAATCGGCCCCTGTAATCCCTGTATCCCCTGTATACCTTGTGCCCCAGTCGCTCCTGTTGGACCAATTGGACCTTGTAACCCTTGCACTCCTTGTGGTCCTGTCGCTCCAGTTTCTCCCTGTGGTCCCCTTAATCCTTGTGGTCCCTGCTGTCCTTCAGGTCCTGTTGCACCCATTTGTCCAGCTGGCCCTTGAATTCCTTGCACTCCTTGTGGTCCTGTCGGTCCGATCTCTCCCATTGGTCCTTGTAATCCTCTTGGTCCTTGTGGGCCTGTTGGACCTTGTGGACCTGTTGGGCCTGTAATCCCTATACCTGTAAATCCAGTTGGAGCTGGAGGGAAAGTAGGCCCAATAAGTTCTGGTGAAATTCTAAAATTAGAGTTTAACGAATGTAATTTTCTTTTATCATCACGCTCTTTCACACTTTTCACCACCTACAAACCATCTTTTTCACACTAGATAGACCTCTTCTTCTTAATCTATTTACAAAAATAATCTCCAAGACTATTTTTATTTTAAATAATAAAAACCCCCTTAATTCCTTAAGGGAGTCCCGCAATTGAATCCATATTATCTGTATTAGGGACAGCTTGTGCTATACCCGATGTATTTACATTTTGCCCCATATTCGTTCCTGTTACAGTACCAGCAGGAGTTCCTCGTGTATATGTTGTCGTCACAGAATCTCCCGGTTGTAAACAAAGCTTCGTCTCCGTCCCTATTACTGTAACAACGTCAATCCAAGTGCACCCCATTGAACCACTATACGATTTCGAAGCAGTAAATGAAGTATCACTCAAATTATCCCCTGTAAATATATTCCCAGTATTATTAACGATAATAAATTCTTTAATACGTGCAGGCATACTTACACTCTACCTTTCCTTTATGCACCTAATGTACGTGTACTCGTCGCTAATGGCGGAAGAAACACTGATGTTCTAATCACAGCTTCTGGCTGTCGTTTCCCATTTAAAAAAACAGCCGCACTCGATCCTCCAGCACCAGCATATATTTTTGCCACAGCTAAAGGTGAGATATCATAACAGTCACCGACATTAACTGCTCCTGTATTATTTATAATTTTTACTTTACGCATATTAATCCCCATTTACCTATCCCCCTTTTATCCCGCTATTTGCAGGCAGTAAGACTCCCACCTCAAAATTTGGCTGGAGCAAAGAAGTTAGGTGAGAGTCGGACTAATAATTAGCGGGGGATGAACAAAACCCCCACTGATTAAAATTTCACTTTATACACTGTATGCAAAAGAAAAAAACTTGAAACAAACACGTTTCAAGTTTTTTTGAGCTACTTATTTAGTTTCCCCTTCATATTGAAGCATACCGCCAACCATGTTCACTGTTTTAAATCCTTGTTCATTTAAATAATGGCATACATTTTCACTGCGCATTCCCGAACGACAAATAAAGATATATTCATTCTCTTTCTCAAAGAAATCTACTTTATTTGGAATATCACCCATTTTAATATGTACAGCTTCTGGAATTTTCCCTGCCGCTACTTCTTCATCTTCCCTTACGTCTACTAAAAATAACGTTTCTCCATTGTCTAAACGCTCTTGCACTTCTTCTGTAGTAATTGTTTTAACTTCTGTCATATGTCGTTCCTCCTTATATACAATAAAACCTTTAGTTTTTTCTTTAAACAACCATTTCTAATCAATTTTAGCATGCGAAAGAAAGAACGCAAAGAACCGAGAATTTATTTCTCAATTTCCTCACAAAACTTATTCTTTACAAACATAACTCGTGCATTGTATCCTCAATATACTTGTTTTATGAAAGGAGCCAGTTAAAATGACACTTTTTCTTTTCATTATGGGTATCATTTTCTTAATTTTTGCGGTCATTGCTCTTAGCATGAAAAATAATAAAAAGATAAAATCCCCTCAAGAAATGTCATTCTTATTTCTATTACTTAGTATAGCTTTCTTTGGTTTATCAATCGCTTCATATATTTTCCGTCTGCAAATTATGTAAAAAAGGTGCCTATTATAAACAATGCACCTTTTCCACATTAATTATTTTCTACACAAAACTAGATACTTTCTGATTTAAAAACTCATACACTTTCTTTTCAAATAAATGAACATCTAACGCTCCTGCCATATGCCCATTTATACTTTCTATTTCATATACTTCTGCGTACTTCCCCTGCTTTTGCAAAACATCTACCATTCTATAATTGTAACGAGATGGTTGAAGTAAATCTTGTTTGCATGGAATCATGAGTACATTCGCTTCAATCTTAGAAAGAGCCTCTTCTAAGGAAGAAAAACCATGTGCAATATCATGTAATAAGACTGCCTTCGCAGTATACATCCATGAATTTGCATCTACTAAATCTATACTTTTACATGTCACTTTATTTATCTCTTTCTCAAATGATGTTAATGCAGAAAATTGTTGATAAGGTGCCATTTCTATACTGTTCCGCGGGAATGTTGTTTCATAAAAATTTTCATCAAATGCATTCATAAACATCATTTTATTCGCTAAATGAAGCCCCTTCATTGGTTGCTCCTCTCCGTACTTTCCGCCTTTCCAATCTGGATCAAGCTGAATTGCTTCGATTGCATTTTGCGCTACATTTCCCGACGTTATAATTGGATTTTGCGGATTCGTAATAACTCCAATCATTCGCTGCACCATATGAGGATAGTGGACAGCCCATTGCTGTGCAATCATCCCACCTGCCGATGGCCCCATTACAGCATGTAACCTAGCAATCCCCATATTTTTTATTAACTCATATTGCATCCGTGCTACATCTAAAAATGTGAAAACTGGAAAATCCATCGCATACTCAAAACCAGTCATCGGATTTATCGATTTTGGCCCCGTTGTAATCACATATGGGTTCTTCACTTGTACATTACAAAGGTTATCAGTGCATATGACGAAATATTTATTTGTATCAATTGCTTTGCCAGGTCCAATTAATCCATCCCACCAACCAGCCCCCTCATCATGCTCTGTATATTTTCCTGCAGCATGACTTGTTGCACTAAAATAGTGACAAACCAAAATCGTATTTGATCTTTCTCTATTTAAAGTACCATACGTCTCATACCCCATTTGAACAGGAATCTCCCTACCATTTTCAAACACAAACTCTTTTAAAACAAACTTCTCCTTTTTTACAATTTGCACAGACTCGCCTTCTTCCCGTCATATTATGAACTGCTTACTAAAGGATTTTTTCTATGCAAACCAATCTCCTCCTTCTTTTCATAAATAAATGAATAATATACAAAATTAGCCACAAAATAGCACTATATTACACAATCAAAGAGGGCATACATATGATTTGGAATTGGTTACGTAAAAAGAAAAAATCAAATTCAACAGAAACAAAAGAAGCAGATAATACTCCGAAACAGCAATCTAGTAATCAAGAGGATGAAGACAAAGAACAGACTAGAAGTATGAAACACAATACAGGTAAAAATAGTGAACAAAAAAAATCTGAGCAAGATGATTCTTCCCAAGAGAAACAGCAAAACTCTAAGCAAGGTAATTCTTCTCAAGCGAAACAACAAAACTCTAAGAAAGGTGATTCTTCTCAGGAGAAACAACAAGATTCTAAACAAGACGATTCTTCTCAGGAGAAACAACAAGATTCTAAACAAGACGATTCTTCTCAGGAAAAACAGCAAGATTCTAAACAGGACGATTCTTCTCAAACGAAACAGCAAAAATCTAAACAGGACGATTCTTCTCAAACGAAACAGCAAGATTCTAAACAAGGCGATTCTTCTCAGGAGAAACAGCAAGATTCTAAACAGGACGATTCTTCTCAAACGAAACAGCAAGATTCTAAACAGGACGATTCTTCTCAAACGAAACAGCAAGATTCTAAACAGGACGATTCTTCTCAAACGAAACAGCAAGATTCTAAACAGGATGATTCTTCTCAAACGAAACAGCAAAAATCTGGAAGTAATAGTATTTATGATTTTTCGAAGCCAGAAAAAGACCGTATTCATTCTCTACAAGATTTAATAGAGAAGCTTAAAAAGTCTAGTGATTTTATTAATTATCATACATCTGATGATGAAACGATGCCTTATTGGATTTCTTACTATCGTCCTTCACTTGATGGAGAGAAATTACAGAAATATTTAATGCCTACTCTGTTAGAACAACCTTGTGCTTCATTAGAAGAACTAAAAGAACATATTCCGATGAGTGGTATTACGATTACAAACGATTTACAAAAAATTGAGGATATGGTTTTGAAGGGACATGCGATTATTCAATTGAACCAAAAAGATCAAAAGTGCATGCTTGCAAACATTGCAATTGATAATTATCGTGCACCAACTCCGCCTTTAAATGAATCGACTGTTATCGGTCCTCAAGAAGGTTTCGTAGAGGATATTGATACAAATATTAATTTAGTTCGAAAACGTCTTCCAGTTTTAGATTTACAAACAAAAGAGATGATCATCGGTGAATTTTCAAAAACAAAAGTTATCATTATGTATTTAGACAACCTCGCTGAAAAAGATAATGTAGATTTTCTAGAGGAATCATTACGGTCTCTTGAATATGATCAAATTAACGATAGTGCATATATACAAGAATTAATGGGCGAAAAGTCCATTTTCCCGCTCTATATAAATACTGAGCGTACTGACAGAGTTACAAAGGCACTTATTGATGGCAAAATCGCTATTTTTGTTGATGGTTCACCAAGTGTCCTCTTAACTCCTGTATCATATTTCGATTTTTTCATTTCACCAGAAGACTATAACGTTTCTTGGTTATACGCTACATTCTCAAGAATTTTACGGCTAATCGCTGTTTTATTTTCAATTTGCGCGACACCATTATATGTTGCGACTTTAAACTATCACTATGAATTAGTTCCTAGTGATTTATTGGAAACGTTAATTTTATCAAGGGCGCAAGTGCCATTTCCACCTTTAATTGAAGCACTCTTCTTGGAACTTGCCATTGATTTATTAAGAGAAGCTGGTGCGAGATTACCAATGAAGGTTGGTCAAACACTCGGTATTGTAGGCGGTATCGTAATCGGACAAGCATCTGTACAAGCTGGTTTAACGAGTAATATTTTATTAATTATCGTTGCCTTATCAGCGTTAGCTTCCTTTATTACGCCCATTTATAAAATGGGTAACGCCGTTCGTTTACTTCGTTTCCCATTTCTCGCATTTGCAGAAATAGGCGGGCTCTTCGGTATATCTCTTGGATTTATCTTTTTATTTACCCATTTGTTTAGACTTACTTCTTTACGTAAGCCGTACGCTCTCTTTTATCCAACGAGACAACAATCCTTTAAAGATTCTTGGATTCGTTTTCCATTAACAATGATTGATACTCGAGATGTTCAAGCAAGACCGCAACACGTAAAGAAAGCTACTAATGGAATTTCTACGAAACATACGTCAGATTTTGATGATTAAGAAATGAGGTGCATCGATGAGTAAAATTAAAGCAGAACACCAAATATCACCCGTCTTCGTTTTCTTTTTAATTCACGGTGCACAATTTGGTGCTGGTGTTCTCGGATTCGCTCGAATCATTGCAAAGGCGGCTGGATACGACGGCTGGATGGGAGTTTTAATCACAGGAATCTGTATCCATATTCTTATATGGATGATGTATTTTTTATTAAAAGAAACAAACGGGAATTTAATTGATTTACATCGGCAAACATTTGGAAAATGGCTAGGAAACGGCATTAATATCATCTTTTCGGCTTATTTTTTAATCGTCAGTATTTCCGTCATTCGAACATATGTTGAGATTATTCAAGTATGGATGTTCCCTACCGCTTCCACTTGGATGTTAACACTATTTTTATGCTTAGTTAGCTATTACATTATCTCTTCTGGATTTCGTGTAATTACCGGCATTTGTGTCATCTCAGTTGGTGGTACATTGGGATATTTATTTCTTAGCCTATTCGTTTTGAAATACTCTCACTGGCCTAATTTACTCCCTATATTCACACATTCTTTTTCAGATATTTTAAAAGCCGCTCAACTGTCAATCTACAGTATGACCGGTTTTGAGGTTTACCTCATGGTTTATCCATTTGTGAAAAACCCTAAACAATCTCATAAATTCGCTCAATATGGGGCACTATTTTCAAATCTTCTATATTTATTTAGTACCCTTTTAGCCTTTTCCTTTTTTAGTGAAAAACAATTATTAAAAACGATATGGTCTCAACTTTCTATGACCCAAGTCATTCAATTACCATTCATAGAAAGGCTAGAATATATTGCAATTTCAGCTTATGCACTCGTTATTGTCACAAGTTTTATCCTTCCTTTATGGGCGGCAACGAGAGGAACTCACGAAATATTTCGCGTAAAACAAAGAGGAATTCTAATCGCTTTTATCCTTATTACCCTCATTGTTTCACAACTTTTAACAAACAGACAGGATATTAATAATTTTATTAGCAACGCATCAAAAGTTAGTTTTTGGCTCATTTATGTATACATTCCTATCCTATTTATTATTGTGTGGGTGAAAAGAAAATGGAAAAAATCAAAAGCAAATTAATACTTCTTTCTTGTATGACAATCTTCAGTCTAACTGGATGTTTACAAAAAAATATTATCGATGATGTACAACTTATTCAAGGAACCGTATTTGATTTAGCAAAAGATAATAAAGTAAAAGTGACTTTCGTTTGTCCGATTCAACAAAAAGGAAATAAAGTTCAAGTTTTTGAAGGCAGCGCAAATGCCGTAAAACAAGTAAAAGCAGACACATCTTTGGAGTCTTCTCAACCATTCGCTAGCGGACAAATGCGTGTTGCTCTCTATACTATCAGACTTGCCAAAAAAGGAATGTCTACTTCATTTGACACATTAATTCGAGATGTGAATATAGGGAACGCTTTATATGTTGCTTTATTAGAGGGGAATGGTACTGATCTTTTAAAAGGAAAATATACGACTGCATCCAACGTTGCAATTTATATGAAGAAACTGCTAGAACATAACATGGAAACCGGTCCTTTACCACAGGATAACCTGCATATAGGAGCATTCCGTTATTATCGAGAAGGACAAGACTACTATATTCCGATTTTAAAGAAACATGAGGATAAAATAAAAATTACTGGAATTGGTCTTTTTAAAAAGGATAAATATATCGGTAAAATTACAGAAAAAGATATGTTCATATTTAAAGGACTATTAGAGAAACACAGATTAGATTCACATGAATTTAAAACGGATTCCGCATACGTAATGATTAATAATATCCGTTCCGTTCCAACTTACGATATAAAAATAAAAAATGGAAAACCTTCTTTTTCCATTCACGTTAAGCTTGATGCCCGTATCCAAGAACTATCGAAACCAATTAACTTAGAAAATGTTAAGAACACAAAAAAAATTGAAAAAGCCATCCAAAAACAATTAGATATACAAGCTGCCAAATTAATTAAACAGTTCAAATCTTTAGGCGTCGATCCTCTCGGACTAGGAGCTAAATATAAGCAACATTATCGTCCATTTAAATTAGAAGAGTGGAAAAAAATGTACAAAGATGTCCCTGTTAACGTAAAATATACCGTAAATATTACAAATTCTGGTGTAATTGAATAAGTTAACGATTGAACTCCCCTCTCTGGCATGGTACAACGGAGAGGGAAGTTTTTATTTTTAAATAGAGAAAAGGGATATTTACGGGGGAGCTTATGTCTAAAAAATTAGTAAAACCTATTTTAAATGGTATTTTATTTCTCGGCGTCTTTTTATTTGCTCATACATACTTAAAAAATGTTTCTTTCACACGTTATTTACTTGTCGTTATACCAATGCTACTCATCGGAATGTTTGGTATTGATCTTATTTTATCTATTTTAATTAAGAAAGAAGAATGACGAGCAAACATCTTATTTCTCATAAGATGTTTTTTTATTAAATAACCACCTTATGTTACAATAAACTTCGGCATAGCGTAAGAAAGGATGAAACAACATGACAAACGAAAAAGGTTTAGATAAAGGATACGAACTTGTTGCAAAAATGCATGAAGAGTTCGGACATCCTGTGACAAATACTCCAACAAAACTAACAGAAGAGCGTGCAAAAATTCGTGCTAGCTTTATGCAAGAAGAGCTAGAAGAATTTCTAGAAGCAACAACTGTTGAAGATCAATATGATGCACTTATTGACCTTATTTACTTTGCATTCGGAACGTTTGCAGAAATGGGCGTACGTCCAGATAAAGGATTCGAAATTGTAAACAATGCTAACATGGCAAAACTATTCCCTGATGGAAAGCCTCGATTCCGCGAGGGCGACGGCAAAATTATGAAACCTGAAGGATGGCAAGCACCGGAACCACAACTTCGTGCTGAAATCGAACGCCAACGTCAAGAGGCAGAAAAAAACTGCTAGGATCTCCTAGCAGTTTTTTATTATGTCTTTTTTCCTTTGGCCTATTAATGACCCACGTGTCCCGCGTGTCCTGCTGCTCCTGCAGTACCAGCCGCTGCTCCTGCTGCCGTCCCTGCTCCAATTCCACCTGCCCAAGGCTGTTGTTGTTGTTGCTGATACTGTTGGTATTGTTGTTGACCTTGATGATGCTGTTGACCTTGATGATGTTGTTGACCTTGATGGTGGTGTTGGCCTTGGTGATGGTGTTGGCCTTGGTGATGGTGTTGACCTTGGTGATGGTGTTGGCCTTGGTGATGGTGTTGGCCTTGGTGATGATGTTGGCCTTGGTGATGGTGTTGACCTTGGTGTGTTTGGAAAAGAACAGCTTGCGGATGAATTTGGTGGTGGCCTTGGTGATGTACTTGTTGCTGATGGTGGCCGTGTTGTTGATGATGACCTTGGTGCTGATGATGACCTTGGTGCTGATGATGACCTTGGTGCTGATGATGACCGTGGTGCTGATGATGGCCGTGGTGCTGATGATGACCTTGGTGTGTTTGATAAAGGACAGCCTGCGGATGAATTTGATGATGACCATGATGATGTACTTGTTGTTGATGATGACCTTGGTGCTGATGATGGCCATGATGCTGACCGTGGTGTTGATGATGGCCGTGATGGCCGTGATGGCCGTGATGCTCATGGTGCACATGGTGCACATGATGACCGTGAACACCTTGAGGGAATCCGCCGATTCCACCAGCTACAACACCAACGCCAGGTACAGGAAATCCTGTTTGTACACCGCCAACGAAAGATGGGAATGTAGTTGGCATACCTACAGGCACTCCTCCTTGTGCAGGAAATCCTGTTTGCGCTCCAGCTACTGATGTTGGGAATCCTGTTTGTACACCCGCAACTGACGTCGGAAATCCTCCAGCTGCTCCTCCCATCCAACTTGGGATTCCGCCATATCCGTGTTGACCATCTCCTCCCATAAACATCATTTGTCCATAACTATCCGATCCACCTCCGAAGAAGCCATGTGGTGCATTATTGTCCATCCCTTTCATTCCTTTCACCTCTTCTACTCAATTTAGCCTACCTTTTTTATCATATTTCCTATAAAAAAATAGGTGTTTGTCTGTATTGGAATTCCGCTCTTTTATTTGTACGCAGTGGAATGATTGAAAACTTAGATGAAGGTGATCCTGAGATTATTTTCTACACAAAAAAGCTCAGAGTATAAATACTCTGAGCTTTTATTTAGAATGAATTAGTTTGCAACAACGTTAACAAGTTTTCCAGGAACAACAATTACTTTACGAACTGTTTTTCCTTCAATTTGTTCTTTGATTTCCTCAAGTGCAAGTTGTTCCATTTCTTCTTTTGATGCGTCTTTACTCATTGTTAGTTTTG
The DNA here is from genome assembly GCF_036320425.1 of Bacillus nitratireducens. Classification (NCBI taxonomy): domain Bacteria; kingdom Bacillati; phylum Bacillota; class Bacilli; order Caryophanales; family Bacillaceae; genus Bacillus; species Bacillus nitratireducens. The sequence continues at coordinate 142,070 of NZ_JAUMJO010000003.1, read as the reverse complement.
CGCGAACTTTGCCCATAATTTGAACAACAATTTCAACTTCATCTTCTACAAGTTTAGACTCATCAAATGTTGGCCAGCTTGCATATGTGATTGTTTCACTGTATCCAAGTTTGCTCCATAGCTCTTCCCCGATGTGAGGTGCAACTGGTGCAATCATTTTTACGAAACCTTCTACATATTCTTTCGGAAGTGTTTCAGCTTTGTATGCATCGTTGATGAATACCATCATTTGAGAAATCGCTGTGTTGAAGCGAAGCTCTGCATAGTCTTCTGTTACTTTCTTCACTGTTTGGTGGTAAGCTTTTTCAAGATTTTTGTTTGGTGCATCAGTAATTTTCTCACTTAATTCACCGTTCTCTTGAATGAATAGTCGCCATACGCGATCTAGGAAGCGACGAGCTCCGTCAAGACCATTTTCAGACCAAGCAATTGAAGCATCTAATGGTCCCATGAACATTTCGTATAGACGAAGTGTATCTGCACCATGGCTTGCTACGATATCATCCGGGTTTACAACGTTACCTTTTGATTTACTCATTTTCTCGTTGTTTTCACCTAAGATCATACCTTGGTTGAATAATTGTTGGAACGGTTCTTTCGTTGGAACTACACCGATATCATATAATACTTTATGCCAGAAACGAGCATATAGTAAGTGAAGAACAGCGTGCTCTGCTCCGCCGATATAAATATCAACTGGAAGCCATTGTTTTACTTTTTCAGGGTCTACAAGTGCTTCGCTGTTGTTTGGATCGATGTAGCGTAGGTAGTACCAGCAGCTACCAGCCCATTGTGGCATTGTGTTCGTTTCACGACGACCTTTTTTACCAGTTTCAGGATCAACAACATTTACCCACTCTTCAATATTAGCTAGTGGTGATTCACCTGTACCTGAAGGACGGATGTTTTCTGTCTTCGGAAGAACTAATGGTAATTCTTCTTCTTTCACAGCTGTCATTGTGCCATCTTCCCAATGGATTACTGGAATCGGCTCACCCCAGTAACGTTGACGGCTAAATAACCAGTCACGTAGACGGTACGTTACTTTTTGATTTCCTGCGCTTGTTACCTCAAGCCACTCGATCATTTTTGCGATTGCTTCTTCTTTATTTAAACCATCAAGGAATGCTGAGTTTACGTGTGCACCATCACCTGTGTACACTTCTTTCGTAATATCTCCGCCTTTTACAACTTCCTTCATTGGAAGATTGAATACTGATGCGAATTCATAGTCACGCTCATCGTGAGCTGGAACTGCCATTACAGCACCTGTTCCGTAAGTTGCAAGAACATAATCAGCGATCCAGATTGGTAATTTCTCACCGTTTACCGGGTTAACTGCGTAAGCACCAGTGAATACACCAGTTTTCTCTTTCGCAAGTTCTGTACGCTCTAAATCACTCTTCATTTTAACAGAGTTAATGTAAGCTTCTACCGCTTCTTTTTGTTCCGCTGTTGTAATTTCTGCAACAAGCGCATGTTCCGGAGCAAGTACACAGTATGTTGCACCAAATAATGTATCAGGACGCGTTGTGAAAACTGTGAATTTCTCGTCTGTACCGTCGATGTTGAAGTGTACTTCTGCACCTTCAGAACGACCAATCCAGTTACGTTGCATGTCTTTTAAGCTTTCTGGCCAATCAAGCTCATCTAGATCTTCTAATAGACGATCTCCATAAGCTGTAATTTTTAACATCCACTGTCTCATCGGACGACGCTCAACTGGATGTCCACCGCGCTCACTCTTACCGTCAATGATTTCTTCGTTTGCAAGTACCGTACCAAGTGCTGGGCACCAGTTTACAGGTACTTCATCAACGTAAGCTAAACCTTTTTCAAATAGTTTTAGGAAGATCCATTGTGTCCACTTGTAGTAGTTTGGATCTGTTGTATTTACTTCACGATCCCAATCGTAAGAGAAGCCTAATGCTTTAATTTGATTACGGAACGTATTAATATTAAGTTCTGTAAATTCAGCCGGGCTGTTCCCAGTATCAAGTGCATATTGCTCTGCTGGAAGACCGAATGCATCCCATCCCATTGGATGAAGAACATTATATCCTTGCATACGCTTCATACGAGATAAAATATCTGTCGCTGTATAACCTTCTGGATGACCTACGTGTAAGCCTGCACCTGATGGATATGGGAACATATCTAGTGCATAAAATTTTGGTTTTTCTGTCTCATCTGGCGTACGGAATGTTTTATTCTCTTCCCAATGCCCTTGCCACTTCTTCTCAATTTCTTGATGATTAAAGCTCATGAGATACCCTCCTTGAAATTCTATTTATTTTCACCGCCCAAAATACAAAAAACCTCTCATCCCTAGAAAGGGACGAGAGGTTATAGATTCCCGCGGTACCACCCTAAATTAATGTAATATATACATTCGCTTAGATCCGTAACGTGGATTAACGGCAATTGCTACTAATGATTTCACAACTGCAACTCAAAGGCGAGTTCATAACGAAACGTGGATTGACTTGCACCGACCGTCAACTCTCTAAACCAGCTTCTATTACTACTACTCCTTCTCACTGTTATTACAAATATAAGTTAATGTGAACTACCCACTACTTCGTATCTCTAAAGAGCTTACTTGAAGCTAAGGCTTCTCGGTTAATCGTTACTCTTAATAACTAACGAATTCGTCTTAGGACAGCCGAGCTATCTCCCTTGTTCCAAAGGTTGTTTTATTTAAATATATTCTAAAACATGTTACATGTTCCGTCAAACTAAACTGCAATTTTTTCTTCAACTGTTTCTTCTACTTTTACTCGTTTATCATAAATACTCGTTGCTATAATCGCTACTACAAGCATTACCATGATCGCTATAAACAATACTTCCATATTGTATATATCAACAATCGCTCCGCCAACGACCGGTCCGAACATTTTCCCTACAGTCGCTGCGCTATTTACAACACCTTGATAAAAGCCTAATTTATCTTTCGGCGCAAGTATATTTGCAATGGTTGGAACAGCTGGCCATACGAATAACTCACCAATTGTTAATGTCACCATCGCAACGAGGAACATCGTAAACTGCTGCGCTTGACTTAACACAATGAATGACGCCGCAAAAATGATAATTCCAATCATAATTTGTTGTTTTAAAGAACGCTTCATCCAGCGAATTAGCATACTAACAAGCGGCTGGGCACAAACAATCATCGCCCCGTTTATCGTCCATAATAAGCTGTAGTGACGAAGACTAATATTTAACTCTTGCATATACGTTGCAATTGCCCCTTGCCACTGTACATATGTAACCCAGCATAAAGCATATGCTACACATACGATAAGAAGTGCTTTGAATCCAGGTGTAAGTGACCACCCTTTTTTCGTTTCGATTTCTTTTTGTACTCCTTGCTCTTTTTTGTCTTCCATACCTCGGAATCCAATAAAAGCAATTAGGAAGAAAACAAAGTATAAAATAAAGTTCGCTAAGAAAATATAATCAAAACGATAAGACGCAACTAAACCACCGCATGCTGTTCCAATCGCAATCCCAACGTTTTGTCCAACATACATCGCATTAAATGCTCGTCTTCCGCCCTCTGGCCAAACCGTACCAACCATCGCATACATCGATGGAAAGACCATTCCAGAACCAAAGCCAATTAATGCTAGCCACACAACATATAACGGCCAACCATGGAAAAACACAAGACCTAAAATCGATACGAGTGTAATGACAATCCCTACTAAAATTGATTTATAACCGCCCCATTTATCAAATAAAACACCGCCGAGCAAGTTCCCGATTACACCAGTAAGCGAGTTGATCATTAATACCATTCCAGCCACTGATAAAGATTTTCCTAGGTGATCATGCAAATAAATTGTATTAAAAGGCCATAAAAAAGAAGCACCCGTGACATTAATAATCATCCCAGCTACTAATAGCCATACTTTCCTTGGCATAGTCTCCCCTCCTATTCTATTTTTTTCGTTCATCTATAACAGTAAAATTGTAGTCGTTTTTAAATAGGAAGGCAACTGATTAATAGTTGATGAAATTCAGATAATGGCATAAAGGCGATTAGAAAAATTTCTAATCGCCTTTGTGTCATTTTAATCTATCTATAATGAAATCGTTCCCTTGTATAATTACCCAACTTCTTTTTTACGTTTTGCACTTTCTTTAGCACTCCATTTAAACATTTTATCTAGTAAGGAATATATTCTCCCAGACTCCTTCGTTAATAAAGGTCCTAAAGATGCCAATATTAAAACATACAAAGCAGAGAACGGTTTAATCGTTGCCATTAAGCCACCAGCGATGCCAATATTCGCGACAATAATGGAGAACTCTCCGCGTGATACAAGTGTTAAACCAATATTCGTAGAAGCCTTATGCGATAACCCGGCTTTACGTCCTGCAATCATTCCAGCTGTAAAATTACCGATAAGAGTAATGAAAACTGCTCCTAATGCCAACCACACTGCTCCTCCAAGCGAAAATGGATCTATACTTAAACCGAAGCTGAAAAAGAATATAGCTCCAAAGAAATCACGAAACGGGACGACGAGATGCTCGATCCGGTCACTATGCTCTGTTTCAGAAAAGACGAGTCCCAATAATAACGCCCCAATCGCCTCCGCAACATGAATCGTTTCTGAAAATCCTGCTACGAAAAATAAAATAGCGAATATTACGATAATAAAAATTTCATTTGACGAAATATCTAATATTTTATTTAGAAACGGGGTAGCTTTTCTAGCGATTATAAAGAATAGGAGCATATACCCTACTGCGATTAACACCGATGTAAGAGCACCTATAAATGACGTTGCACCTCCGAGTACTAACCCTGAAACGACTGATAAATATACAGCTAAAAAGATATCATCAAACATAATGATCCCTAAAATGAGTTCTGTCTCTTTATTACCAGATCTCCTTAAATCAACAATTACTTTCGCTACAATTGCACTTGATGAAATTGTAATAATTCCTGCAATAATTAATGTTTCTAATAAGGGGAAGCCCATAATATATCCATAAAGCAAACCTAATATAAAATTAAGCGATATGTGGACAGTCCCCCCGAAAGCAATCGACTTTCCTGATTTAATTAATTTTTTTATTGAGAATTCTAAGCCTAAGTAGAATAGGAGGAATATGACGCCAACACGGCCGAGGAAGGAAATAACTTCTCCGCTTTCAATAAACCTTAAATCGATAAGCCCTAAATCTGGGGCATGAGGCCCCACTAACATACCGAGTATAATGAGAAACGGAATAATCGAAAACTTTAACTTTGCAGCGAGGATAGCTGCAAAAGCTACTAATACTAACGCAGTTCCAACTTCAAAGATTAAAGTATCCATCGATTATGAATCACCTCCTGCTGAAAGCAATTCATTAATAATTCTTTTCACTTCATGCCTTTCACCCGATAATACGAGCATATCGCCAGCTTCAATAATAGAGTCTGGACCTGGATTGAAGAACTTCTTCATATTCTTTTTCAAAATAGCAATAATCGTTACGTTATATGTTTTTCTGACATGTAAGCTACCAATTGTTTTTTGTACCACTGGTGCGTTATTTTCTACTTTAAACCATTCAATTGATAACCCTTCAAAAGCCATCTCAATTGTGTCTAAAGCTTGTGGTCTATATACCATTCCGCCTAATATGGCCGCAATTTGTCTCGCTTCAGAATCACGAAGAGAAATGCTTGAAATACTCTCATCATGATCAGCATCAAAATGATACATTTCCCTTCTTCCATCATCATGAATAACAATAACCATTTTTTCATTACCCTTTGTTATAACTTCAAATTTACATCCAATTCCAGGTAGTTCACTTTCTCTAATATTCATATTCCCGCCTCCTAAAATTTTTTAGTTACGGCTCTTTCCTTTTACAAATCTACATCAATCTCTGTTTTAAACTTCTCATCTTTTGAGATTCCTAAATACTTGAGCGTCTCTGATGGAGTTGCGTGATGAAAATGCTTTTGCAATAGCGCAATCGCTATTCCTCTTTTGTACGCATGAAATCCAAATGTTTTTCGCATTGAATTCGTTCCAATCTTTCCAACAATCCCAACCGCTTCAGCTGCGCTATGGATAACACGATACGCTTGTTGGCGCGAGATTGAATTTGTCGTTTTATTAGATTGAAATACGTAGTTTTCTCTTTGAGCATCAATAGATTGTACGTAATCTAAAAGGGCTTCTTTTACTTTTGTATTTAAATAAATATCTTGTTTAAATTTTTCATCTTTCACAGGAAGAGAATAAAACTCTTTAACAGTCTTATCTTCATTTAATACCTCTTCAAATTTCATACTAAGTAGCTCAGTAATCTTTAATCCAGTGTTAATTCCAATAACAAATAAAAGATAATCTCGCTGCGAGTGCTCTTTTAAATACCTTTTCATAGCCTCAATTTGGCTTATATCTTTTAATGCCTCTACAACTTCCATACATGTATCTCCTCATCTTATGAACGGTAATTTTCTCATTATCCTGTCCATTTTACCTTATCATGCTATGAGATTTCCATGTATTATCCATTATTTTCACAATATACTCTTACGACAATTTTTCATTTGGAAATTTATGATTGTACAAATACGGTGTGGGTAGAAAAAATAGGGGGAGTACAAGTTCAGCTTCTTTCTACAGATCGGATTCCTCCTTTCATTTTTCGGTTGCTGATACTTTCATATTATGTTACTTATTTACATTATATTATATATTTCAGTAACATTAAAGTGTTTTTTCTGAAAATAATAAAAACCGAGCAGTTTCGCTCGGTTTTTATTAATCTTCTTTCGGAAGAACAATTCCTTTATACAATTGAACTGTAATGAAGTAATAAATCGCATAAATAACTACAAAAATTACAATTGGTACCCAAATACGGAAGTACGGATCCATTAAAATAAATCCGAAAATATTCATACCAACTAATACGTGAGCGATACCCACAATTGCCGGGAATAAGAATACTAGGAATAATTCTTTATAAATTGATTTCGTTAATAACTCACGGCGCACACCGATTTTACGAAGCATTTGATAACGCGTAATATCTTTTGATGCACCAGAAAGAATTTTAAACATTAAACAACTTGCCATCATTGCTAAAAACGCAATTCCAAGGAAGAATCCCATAAATACTGTTCCACTCGCAACGCCGTAGAACCCATTGTAAGATTGATATTTACTATCTAATCTTTCAGCTTTTATATTTTTATATTTAACTAGCTGCAACTCGTCAAGTTTTTTCCATTCTTTTGTGTATGCTACAAAATCGTCTGTTTTTCCAGTAACTGCGATTCCTTCTTTACCATTTACATTATCGTACATTTTCTGATCTACAATTTTAATTGCATGGTCTTCGTATAGATAAAATGGCTGAATTGTTCTGAAAGCCTCGTTCCATTCTTCTGGAAGTTCTTTAGCGCTCGCATCTTTTTCATTCATTTCTCTAGAAACTGCACCTACTGGCAGTTCCTCTGAAACTTTCTTTGTTTTTCCTAAATCCTTCATACTTTCCATCTGTTTTGTATCTTGTACGAAAGGAGGATTTTTCTCTAAATCTTCTTTTACATAATAAACGTATTTATTATCAACTTTGTAACGATATTCATTTTTCTCTTTAAATGTAATACCATCTAAAATTTTCTTTTCTTCTGTTGTTGGGTTATGAATAACTGAATCATATATTACTAAACCATCAACCATTTTTATCACGTTATTTTTAAACGCCATACCACCTGAAATTGCACCCGCTCCAAGAGCAACTAACATCGCTACCGTTGCAAGTACTTTCGTTAAGCTATTAATACGGAAGTTTAATTGTGCAAACGTAAAGGCATTAAGTCCTTTTTCACTACGCTTTTTATTACTCTTTAACTTTCTAATGATAACTGGGAGAAATGATCCAAATAGCATGTAAGTACCAGTTGTTGTTGTAATTAATGCAATAAGGATTCCCATTTCTCTTAGTTTTTCCATGTAAATCATTGATGCATAGCCAATTCCTAATAAAATAACAGCAAGGATTGCAATGACACCTGTCATTTTACCTTTTACTGCAACACGCTCTGTTTGTGCATCTGCATGTACAAGTTGCAGTACAGAAATACGTGATAACTTAATACTATTCATAATTGCCGATAATACAAATAGTGCAAAGAAGAAGATGCAAGTAACAGTCATAGATGGTAGATAAAATGCTTTATAACCTTCACCAGCAAATTCTAATTGTTTCATTAATAACTGTCCGATACCTTCTGCAAGTCCTACACCAACTGTAATACCAATCGCAAGAGAAGCAGCACCTAATACAATCGTTTCAATAAACATAAGCAATGTAACTTTATGTTTTTTTGCTCCTAACATCATATACATACCAAACTCTTTTTGACGAAGAGATAATAAGAAAGAGTTCGCATATAAAATATAGAAGAACGTTATAATGGCTAGTAAAAATGAACCTGCTTGGAATACGAATCCAATTGATTGAATAACCGAATTAGATTCGATAAACGCTTTATTCAGCGCTAACGTTTGGAACATATAAAAAATTGAAATCGACATGACAAGACCAACAAGTAAGACGATATAATCTTTCAGCTTACTTTTTAGCCCTGACATGGAAAGTTTAAATAACATAGCCTAGACCTCCCTTCTTACGCTTTTTGTGTACCTAAATCTGCAAGTACATCTAAAATTTCTTTATAAAACTCTTCACGCGTACCACCGCGATGAATTTCTTTATATAGCTCACCATCTTGAATGAATAAAATACGCTGACAGTAACTTGCACTATATGGATCGTGCGTAACCATCATAATAGATACGCCTTGTTCTTCATTTAAGTTTGTCATCGCATCAAGTAAACTCGCTGCATTTTTAGAATCAAGAGCTCCTGTTGGCTCGTCCCCTAAAATAATTGCCGGTTCATGCACTAAAGCGCGTGCTGCTGCTGAACGCTGCTTCTGTCCACCAGATACTTCAGATGGATACTTTTGAAGAATTTCTGTAATCCCTAACATATCCGCTACTTTCTCTACTTTCGGTCCAATATTACGTGATGGAACACCTTGAAGGGAAAGTGGAAGTGCAATGTTCTCATAAATAGATAAATTCTCTAATAAGTTAAAGTCTTGGAAGATGAATCCTAACTTTTGCGAACGGAAATCAGAAAGCTCACCTTGCTTCATTTTCGTAATGTCCGTACCCGCAATTTCAACAACGCCGCCCGTTGCTTTATCAAGCGTTGAAATTACATTTAACAATGTCGTTTTACCAGAACCTGATGGTCCCATAATTCCGACAAACTCACCCTCTTGAATTGAGAATGAAACACCTTTTAACGCATGTGATTGGTTCTCACCTTTTTTACCGTACACTTTTTGAACGTTTTTCACGTCTACAACTGGTTTCGTCATATATATCCTCCTACGCTTGTTTTTCCATTACCTATTTTGCGCCTTTTGGAGAGGAACTGCTATTTGTTAACATTACAATTACCTTACACTTTTGTAATATAAAAAAGGTGCGCTTGTAAGGTAAGCTTTTTCATTTTAAATACATTCACTTCCTTCATTGATAAATGAAATTTTATCGGCGATAATTTCACTTTTATCAGCTATGTGATAAGGAATATCAACTTACCGACAAAAGGTGACAATAAAAAATGGGTTGTTCCGTTTATGGAACAGCCCATTTCTATCTTTATTTCTTTAAAGGTGTTACCGTCCAATACGTAATAACACGCCAAATCCATTCTAATGGACCCATTTTAAAGATTTTCATCCAAATCACACTGAAAATAATTTGAATTGCATAAATTGCGATACACACATATAGCGTCTGCATGTACGTTAAGTTTCCTGCAAAGTTAAATACACTGCCCGCAATTAAAATCATTACAGTTTGTCCGATATAATTTGTTAAAGCCATACGACCGTAATATTTCAGTGGTGCTAACAATGTTTGAACTGGTTTTAATTGAAGTAGCAAAATTAATGCTCCGACATAGAAAGCTGAAATAATTGGTCCAACTGTCACTCCAATTTTTAAAAATTGACCTGCAGCATCCATTGTTCCATCCTCATTCATAATTATCATATTTACAAATGGTTCAGCAGGAACATGCCCATATTGATACCATAAAGCTATCACACTTAAAACAAACATAACGCCTGTAAAAATAGCGACTTGCTTTATTTTCGCTGAAAGGTTTTCAAATACTTTGTACTGTCCTGCAGCAAGACCTAATAAAATTAAACCTAATGGTAATAATTCCTTAGCTGCCATAATACTAAAAGCTATCGTAAGAATAAGACCTACTACCAAATTTATTTGCTTCTTCACTTTATAAAATGGTAAAGTTACTAATCCACAAATTGCGTATAACGCTAGTGCTTCCCCAGGCTGAAACATTTGATGAATCAAACCAAAAATAAATAGTGCAACTAAGCGGCGTAGAAATAGAACATATCCATTCTTCCCTTTCGCAATCGCTCTTGTAATGAAGATATAGAATCCTACTCCAAATAAGAATGAAAAGATTGAGAAGAAACGCCCTTCTACAAATAAGTATAGAAACCTTTGATAACTTGCATCCACTGTATTAGGATCTGGAACTTTAATATTCAGTAGTGCAAGAATATTTACTAAAATAATCCCCAGTAATGCGAAGCCACGAATGTAATCTAACTCATCAATTCGTTTGTTTGTAATATTGTTCCCCATAAAGCAACTCCTTGTCCAAAATTAAATCCTCCCTTACTCTACTGGAAAAGGCCTCTCGTAACTATCGACAAACCTTACAGAAATCTTACATTATTGTCATATAGTAAAATAAAACTTTAATCGGTATGTGAGTTGTTCATCCCGCACTACTCAGCCATTTTCGATGCAAAATAAAACCAGGTCATATTGCGACCTGGTTTACTCTGATTGCTTTGATCTTTGCGGTTGTCCCTTTTTACTATTACGCTGTTTCACTTGAACAACCGGATCTAGCTCATTCGAAAATTCAGCGTTATGTCCATTTTGTGTTTTTTGCTCTGGATTATTTTGATCTGAACGTTTCGCCATTACATTCACTCCTTATTAGTGCGGTGTAATAATCATTTGATGTTGCAGTTGGCGAATTGCCATACGTGCTCTATTTAACTGTTCGCGTTGCTCATCATTCGCATGTTGTTGCATCGTTTGTAAATCGTTATATGCTTGTTCTAATTGTAACTGCGCATCCGAATACTCCATCGTATTGTAATGCTCTTGTCTCATGCCAAGGTCTAATTGTTCTTTCGCATATTCCACCGCTTGTTCCGCTTGTGTAATATACGATTCAAGTGATTGACGCTCTGCCATAATTGTCCCTCCTTGCTTCAATTCCCCTTTAGTGTGTCCCTTCCATCTCAACCTTATGAGTATGTTATAATGGATTTTGTTTCATCTCGCTATTTGTGGGCAGTAAGACCCAACCTCAAAATTCGGCTGGAACGAAGAAGATAAACAGGAGTCGGGCTACACGTAAATACCCGATTGGTTCAACTAATACTCAGTGGGGATAGACACTCCCCACTGAGTATTAGTTGAACTTTATTTTGACTCGTCTTAGGAGGGAAAGTAATGAAGGTTCAAAACCCTTTTCCATATACAAACGACAATAAACGTTATCATACATGGAATTATCACTTACGAAATGAATTTGGTGAAAAAATCTTTAAAGTTTCATTAGATGCTGGCTTTGATTGCCCGAACCGTGACGGTACAGTTGCTTACGGTGGCTGCACGTTTTGTAGTGCTGCTGGATCTGGTGACTTCGCTGGCGATCGCCGCGATGATGTTATAACACAATATCATGAAATGAAAGAAAAAATGCGCTCAAAGTGGAAAGACGGAAAATGTATCGCTTATTTCCAGGCATACACAAATACACATGCGCCACTTGAAGTATTAAAAGAAAAATTCGAACCGCTTCTAGCAGAAAAAGACGTTGTCGGTCTTTCTATTGCCACTCGTCCGGATTGTTTACCAGACGATGTCGTTGAATATTTAGCGGACTTAAATAAACGCACATACCTTTGGGTTGAACTCGGACTACAAACTGTTCATGAACGTACTGCAAACCTTATTAATCGCGCTCATGACTATCCATCTTACGTGGAAGGCGTAAATAAATTACGTAAGCATGGCATTAGAGTTTGCTCCCACATTATTAACGGTCTTCCCCTTGAAGATTATGACATGATGATGGAAACAGCTCGTGAAGTAGCCAAGCTTGACGTACAAGGAATTAAAATTCATTTACTTCATTTATTAAAAGGAACACCAATGGTGAAGCAATACGAAAAAGGACAACTAGAATTCCTTTCTCTTGAGGATTACGTCAGTCTCGTTGTTGACCAACTTGAAATCATTCCAGAAGACGTAATTGTGCACCGCATCACAGGTGACGGTCCACCTGATTTAATGATCGGTCCAATGTGGAGCTTAAATAAATGGGAAGTATTAAATTCCATCGATGCAGAATTTGTACGCCGCGGAAGCTGGCAAGGAAAATATGCAAATGAGGAGAAACAAAAATGAAATTAGAACGTGTATTACCGTTTGCTCGCACACTCTTGCAAACGGCTGTTAAAGAAGGCGATTACGCTATAGATGCAACCCTCGGCAATGGACATGACACTTGCTTCCTAGCTGAAATCGTTGGAGATAACGGAAAAGTATTTGGATTTGATATTCAAAAAGAAGCAATTGAAAGCTCTACTATCCGTCTAAAAGAAAAAGAGCTTTTTGAACGTACTGTTTTAGTTCACGATAGTCACGATACGCTTCTATCCGTACTACCAGAAGATGCAAAAGGAAAAGTAACAGGCGCTATCTTCAACTTAGGTTACCTTCCTGGTGGTGACAAACATATCGTTACAAAACCGAACTCAACACTCTCGGCAATTGAACAATTACTAGAAGTAATGGCACCTGAAGGAATCATCGTCCTTGTTATTTATCACGGTCATCCAGAAGGACAAGTAGAACGCGACGCTGTTCTCAAATTTACAGAAGAACTAGATCAAAAACAAGCTCACGTTTTACGATACGGCTTCATTAACCAGCAAAATAACCCGCCATTTATTGTGGCGATTGAGAAGCGATAAAATATATCAACGATTTTTTCGATATATCGACGATTCGACAAAACATATCAAAAAAAGACGTGCGCTCATTGCACGTCTTTTTCTTATTCTCCTATATAATGGATGTATACAATATTTGAAGAAAGAAGGATAGAACTTTGCTAGTAGAACTAAGAGGAATTCAAAAGAAGTATGGCAAATCACTTATACTAGACAACATTGATTTATCCATTCCAGAAGGAGAGGCACTCGCTATTATTGGCGGGAATGGGACTGGAAAAAGTACTCTACTCAAAATAATTGCAGGATTTATTTCACCTACGACAGGGACACTTCAAAGAAAAGAACATATACAAATCGGCTATGTACCTGAACATTTTCCTGAAGGGATTCGTTTTACATTAGAGGATTATCTATATCATCTCGGCCATATTCACGGTTTATCAACAAAATATTTAAAAGATAAAATTCCGATGCTTCTTGAATCTTTTCACTTACATCATGCAAGGCATTCCGTTGTACGAAACTTTTCAAAAGGCATGAAACAAAAAACAGGCATTATGCAAGCATTGCTTACAGATGTACATTTATTAATTTTGGATGAACCTCTTTCTGGGCTCGATCCTAACTCTCAGCAAGAACTAGAACATATTTTACTCTCATTAAAACAACACGGCATATCTATACTCTTCACATGTCACGAAAAACAACTACTAGAAAACTTCGCCGATAGAATTGTGACGTTAGCAAATCATACAATTGCGGAAGATACCTCTGTGCAAAAATCAACAGAACAGGTCTATATTGAGGCAATTGTTCACGAAACATTTTCAGCTATAGAACTACAAAAGCAATCAGGATTTATACAAGTTACACACAATTCAAATCAAAATCTCATTCAATTACAAATCGAAAAGGAATATACAAACGAAATGCTTCAGTTTTTATTACATAAAAAAGCATCTATCACACTGCTACAGCCTAATTTTTAAATCGAAAGAAGGTTTATTATGTTTGCGCTTATTCGTTACCATTTTCTCGACTACACAAAATCGTATAAATACATTCCTCCTATTGCGATGTACTGCATAAGCTTACTTTTTGTATATACATACAAACCAACTCCCATTGTGCCGACATACTTAGAAACAGCACTCGCACTTTATTTATTATCTGCCTGGATTACAGTCACAATTTTTCATACTGAAGATCCTGTACAAGAACAAATCACTATTTCACATACAAATAATATTTCGGCATTATACGTTGGTAAATATATTACGGCTCTTCTTATTTGTACTGTTTTATCTTTTATATCCGTAATCTATCCAATTATTTTGCAAATGTTTAATGAAAAAATGACAGCTTCTTTATTTCTAGTCGGATTTCTCGCTCACATGTCTTTATCTATACTAGGAATTTCAATCGCAACATTATTTACTAGAAATATTATTCAAAAAGCAAGCACCGCTTGTCTTAGTCTTACATTTATATTACTTATGACGATCGCCTCAATCCGGTTAAAAAAAGAGTTACTATGGTTTTTACCACCTGTCGAAAGCTTTATAATGCTTGGACAATACAAATATAATATTCTTACTCACACTCTATGGCTTACAGCTTGGACTATCGTATATTCATTTTTATTACTTACTTTATTTCTTTTTCTCATTCGCAGAAAACGTTTTTGATTACATATTAAAGGGGACTAAACAATGATCGGAATACTAGCAGGAATGGGACCAAAATCAACTGGGCCATTCGTCGATACAGTTGTAGCAGGGTGCCAAACAATATATGGAGCAACGCATGATATGGACTTTCCTCATATGATGATTTATTCGTGCCCAACACCGTTTTATATGGATCGCCCTATTGATCATGCTGCGATGAAAAAAGCGATTATTGAAGGAGCGCAAAAACTTGAAAGTACTGGTGTAGATTTCATCGCAATGCCATGTAATACAGCGCATCTTTATTTCGAGGAATTACAGCGTTCTATTACCATTCCTATCTTGAATATAGTCGATGAGACGTTAAAAGCAATTCCTGAAAATACAAAAAAAGTCGCTCTTCTCGCAACAGAAGCGACTGTTCAAGCAGGTATTTACCAAGACGGGATTACAAAACGTAATATAGAGTACATTCATAATGAACAATGGCAAGAAATGATTAATCAAATTATTACTTGTATTAAGGGCGGAGAAATTGAGAAAGCTCGCAAATTATGGAGTGTGCTCGTTTTACAGTTAAAAGACGAAGTAGATACCGCTATTATCGCATGTACCGATTTGAATGTGGTGTTGAGTGAGGACTTTGTTGATTCCTCTCAATGTCTTGCGAAAGCGGTTGTTAGAATGTATGTATCAAATATAAAAAGGTCTTCATAAACATAGAACACATCCCTTTTGAAATGTGCTTTGTGTTTAATAAAAATCCCCAAAACTTTTAACTTTTTTCACAATTCTTTCAAAGTAATCACACTTAATCTCGCTATATTAAATAAGTAGCTTATTCATATAGGGAAGGTTAGGGGAACTGAAGTATGAAACAAAATCGTTCGCTTCATTATATTTTTTGGCGTTGGCATTTTTATGCTGGGCTTTTTATTACGCCGCTTCTTATTACTTTGTCACTGAGCGGAATTGGGTATTTATTTCGGGAAGAAGTTGAAGATTTCATCTATAAAGATTTATATTTCGGAAAGAGCGCCCAAACAGAATCTATTTCGATGGCTGATTCGCTTTTCTTAACAGAGAAAAAATATCCACATTATAGTGTGGCGAAAATCAGTGAGTTTAATGGGGATTATAATACTAGGCTTACAATTGCAAATGAATATACAGGAATGCAAAAATATGTGTATTTAGATAGCAATAATCAAATTGTCGGAGATCAAAACGCAAGTGAAACGCTTGCCAATATAATGCGGGAATTACATAGTTCTCTTTTAGTTGGTGGTACTGTCGTCAACTATATTGTAGAACTTGCGGCATGCTGGACAATCTTTTTAATTGTGACTGGTTTGTATATGAGTATACGCCAATTCAAAAACACACCGGCATCTAATAAGCGAGAAAAAGCAAAACGACGTCATTCTATTATCGGTATTATATTTACAATTCCTCTCGTTTTGTTAGTCGCATCTGGATTGCCTTGGTCAGGATTTATGGGGAACCAAATTTATAAAATCGCATCGTCGAATGAATCGCTCGGGTATCCGAAATTGTATATGGCACCGCCTGAATCAAAGGTAAAAGAATTACCGTGGGCAACAAGAAAAGAAGCTCCTCCTGAATCGAATTCAAATGAACCAAAAGCAATTTCTGTCGATAAATTACAAAAGGAAATTGAAATAAAGAAGCCATATGTTATCTCACTACCAGCTGATTCGAAAGGTGTATTCACCGTTTCGAAATCGAGCGGTTCTGGTATTACGGGGATGCATGTCGCACCAAATGAAGAAATAACAGCTTACTTTGATCAATATAGTGGGGAACTCATTTCAAAAACGGACTACCGTGATTATGGCTTATTTGCACAATGGTTTACTTACGGTATCCCGCTTCACGAAGGACATTTATTCGGATGGCCAAATAAAATATTATGCTTACTAACGACATTATCCTTATTACTTCTCATTTATTACGGAGTAAAAATGTGGCTAGCGAGAAAACCGAAAGGAAAATTAGCAGCACCTCCTAAGCAAAGAGATAAGAAAAGCACATTCGTTTTCTTTATCATGATGGTTATACTAGGCGCTGTCATGCCTTTATTCGGACTATCTGTTTTAGTTATTTTCGCGATTGAACTTCTCATATACGTATTTTCAAAAATACGATCATAATAAAGTGAAGGCTTTTACGGGCAGTTGATCTCCCACCTAACTCATTCGCATTCGCCGAATTTTGAGGTTGGAGTCTTACTGCCCGTTAATGCGGGATAAAAAAAACCACTCTACATGAGTGGTTTTTTTCATCACTGCGCCATTTTCTTTCGGTACATCTTCCCGTTCCAATAGAAGAATCGTGAAGTAAGCCCTCCGTATTTTACAATGCGCCGTGCCATTTTGTGCATATTCTTTTGTGCTGATACTTTTTGGTCTGATAAATAAATACCAAGTAACCCTCGGCTTATGAGACGATGAAACTTCGCATGAGGCAAATCACCAATGCTCTTCTCTGCTTCTTCTACAAAGTGTTTCATCCGATCTAATATAGCTTGCTCGTTTTCATAATAACTACAGAAATTCAAATCTCCGCCTATACGGTCTTCTTCTTGATCGATGAAATAATCAAGTAAAATGTGAAGTCCTTGTACGTAAGGAAAATATCCTTGTCTAATTTTCGCAATATCTTCATCATGTAATTCATCATGGAATGCATATGCTACAAGACAAAAGATTCCAAGCGTAGAACCGGCACATGCTGAAAATTCAAACCAACTCATCTCAGGTAAGTTTTCTTTATGTGCTTCAAACCATGTTTGTAAGCGTGGTTCTCTTTCTTCTAGCTTCACATGTTTATGAATTTGCAAATCACAATAATAACAAGCAAGTTCATGAAGAACAGGAGCAATTTTATCATAATGCTTCGTTTTCTTTAAAACATCTTGGCATGTTTCAACAAGTTCATCTAAATAACCACCATCATCTTGATCATCACGATAGCGATAATAATTACCGCCACCTTCTACTTCAGGTGATAATGCCATTAACATAGATTCATGCAGTGCGGCAAAATCATTTGGGTCAAGTGATGTACTGCGGTCACATAAATTATCTAAATAATCGCTGATTGTTTGATACGCTACGATAAAACGAATGCATTCCTCTCGGTGCTCATTTGCTAACAGTGCTAAAATACCACCGCCCTCGCAATGAAACGTTTTATTCTCAATACTTGCGATTGCCTGACTATGAAGCTCATCATTCGGAATATGGTAGGCACGCTCTTTCCACATCGCTAGCTCATGGTGTACAACCGGAAACACATCACGGTATACTTTCGCCATGAGCGTTATGGGATTACTCGGTACGTTCACTTCTTCCTTCATCTCCTCTATTAAATGTACAAATAATGATTTATTTGTTTGTTTTTACTATATTATTGACACGCATTTCAGTAAATGACTGAATATAATTCAAAATTTCATCCCGCTCATACTCATTTAATAACTCATGATAGCAATTCGGCCATTCTTTAAAAGCCTTATCACTCATTTTAACATTATCAAACCACTTGCGGACACGTATTTTATCTACAAGTTTATCCTCACACGCCTGCATTAGCAAGAGTGGAACATCTGGAAAATCATCTATTTTCTCATGAGCAATTTCGATAGACTTAATCAATTCACTATACCAACGTACTGATACTTTGCGCAAGAACAATGAATCATTCTCCATCGCATCTCTCACTTCATGATTACGAGTTGACATTTCTACAGTAAGATTTGTTGCAAATTGCAATTTTGGAGCAACGACATTTAATATTTTTGAAGCAGCACGAAGCGGAGCAGAAGGTGCAGCTAATACGCCTAGACAAGGCGAACTTAATACAATCCCATCTATGTCCTCTCTTTTCGTTTCTTGCATCATACGAATAACAACAAGTCCTCCCATACTATGACCAAATAAAAAAATAGGCAATCTATATTTTCTTGCTTCTTTCACCCATAACTTTATTTCCTCTATGTATTCATCAAATGAATCGATATGTCCTCTATTTCTTGAAGTTGTTCCGTGTGCTGGAAGATCCCCCATAACAACGTGATAACCGCTATGATTCCACATTTCTGCAACTGCTTCATAACGCCCGTGATATTCCATGGCACCATGTACGATAATAATGACGGCTTTCGCTTCTTCCGCTTCATAGTTCCACATACGAAACTCCTCCATTTCACTCTTTCTTATAATTTGATACACTAAAACTAGTCTCTAGGAAAGGAAGGCTTTACATGATATATCCTTACAAAGAAAAAAATCCGAAAATTGCGAGTAGTGTTTTTATCGCTGATTATGTTACCATTACAGGCGATGTTTCCATTGGCGAAGAATCAAGTATTTGGTTTAATACAGTCATACGCGGCGATGTATCACCAACAATAATTGGAGATCGGGTAAATGTACAAGACCAATGTACACTTCACCAAAGCCCTCAGTACCCTCTTATTTTAGAAGACGATGTTACAATTGGGCATCAAGTTATTTTACATAGCTGTCATATTAAAAAAGATGCTTTAATTGGAATGGGTTCTATTATATTAGATGGTGCTGAAATTGGTGAAGGAGCCTTTATCGGTGCTGGAAGCCTCGTTTCACAAGGAAAGAAAATTCCACCGAATACGTTAGCTTTCGGCCGTCCAGCGAAAGTCGTTCGTGAATTAACAGAGGAAGACCGTAAAGACATGGAACGAATTCGCACACAATATGTTGAAAAAGGTCAGTACTATAAATCATTACAAAAATAATTTTACTGCTGCCATAAGATTGGCAGCTTTTTTATGAAAAAATCTAACTTTTTCTTTACAAAACCTTATTATCCCCTCAATAAAATCTTATTAAAATAGAAGTTAATAACTCCATATATATGTAAATGAGGGAGGAAAAATCTCATGAAGGTCAGTGGACTATATAAAATAGAATGTTACATTTTCAAAGGAATTAATCGCTACTTTGATCAAAAAACATTAAACATCTTTTTCAGCAATATTACCCATATCGGTGGTGCTACATTCTCCATTGCACTCACACTTTTCTTTTTAATTTTCGCAACAGGGAATTTGCATCAAGCTGCAATTGCAACTGCTATTTCTTTAACAATTAGCCATATTCCAGTGCAAATATTAAAAAGATGGTATCCACGAAAACGTCCTTATTTGACAATTCAGGATGCAAAATATCCAGTTCATCCATTAAAAGATCATTCTTTTCCATCCGGACATACAACGGCTGTTTTCTCTGTCCTCATTCCATTTATTTGCTATAATCCAAACTTGCTTGCTTTTCTATTACCGTTAGCGCTATGCGTCGGTATTTCCCGTATTTATTTAGGGCTTCATTATCCGTCAGATGTATTTGTAGGCATGTGCCTCGGCACTTGCTCTGGCATCATCTCTTTTTATCAACTCATTCCACTCATGTAAAGGAGCGATATGATGAGAGTCGCCATATTTACCGATACATTTACACCACAAGTCAACGGTGTGGCGAAAACTTTGGAACGTTTAACTAAATATTTTCAAAAAGAAAATATCGCCTATTCTGTTTTCGCCCCTCAGCATACGGCTGAAGATAATTTCGTAGCGAATGTAAATAAAATGAGAAGTATCCCGTTAACAATATTATATCCAGAATGTCGCCTTGCCTTTCCTACTCCGCGCATTAAACGGGAACTTCTTGCCTTTAAACCCGATATCATTCATATTGCTACGCCTTTCAATATGGGACTTTGTGGGTTATATTATGCAAAAAAGTTAAATATCCCGGTTGTCGGTTCTTATCATACTGATTTCGATGCTTATTTACGCTATTACAAAATCGAATTTCTCTCCAATATGCTATGGAACTATTTAAAGTGGTTTCATAGTCATATGCAAAAAAACTTTGTGCCTTCTCCTGAAACATTACATCAATTAAAGAAGAAAGGATTTCAACAGCTCTATATTTGGGGACGTGGTGTAGATTGTACTCTCTTTCATCCAACTTACAATAAAGACCTATTCCGAAAAAAATATAATATTACAGCGAAATATATTCTTTCCTACGTCGGGCGCCTTGCTCCTGAAAAAGATATCGACACTCTTCAAACACTTATTCAAACGACGAACAAAGAACGTGACGATATTCATTGGCTCATCGCTGGAGATGGTCCTCTCGCAAAGGGCCTACATGAAAATGTCTCAAAAACAAATATAACTTTTACTGGATATTTACAAGGCGCGAATTTAGCTGAGGCCTATGCTTCCTCCGATCTAATGGTATTTCCATCTGCTACTGAAACATTTGGGAACGTCGTACTGGAGTCACTCGCATGTGGTACACCTGTTATTGGTGCAAATAGTGGCGGGGTTAAAAATATTATTATAGATGAAAAAAACGGATTTCTATGTGAACCAAAAAATGAGGATTCATTTTTATCATCTATTTATTCTTTATTAAATAATGAAGAAAAATTAAAACAAATGGGAGTTGCCGCCTCTTCTTATGCGAAATCACAAAGTTGGGATGAAATCTTTCATAGTTTATTTAACCAGTATGAAGAAGTTCTTCACCAAAACGAAGCAGAACTATTGGCTTAACACTTAAATAAACTCCCTGCAATGAAAGACAGGGAGTTTATTACACAATTATAAATTTTAGTCTAATAAATGGTACACAAGGTGAAGCATAACCTTATTTCTATATTAATTATAACAGAATCATACATAACTAAACAGACTTGTAATAAAAACCCATAAAAATTAATATATGGTTATACAGTATTTTTACTGTATAACGATTTTAAGAGATTCCCCTTAAAATCTACTTACTCACATACCTGTATACAGCAATTGTTCCCCAATTTCTGTATATCAAAAAAACCTTTCATTCATTTGAAAGGTCTTTTTGAGCCTGCACATATTCTTCTTTCGTATTCACGTTTATAAACCAATCTGCATTCGCTTGTACATCTTCACCAGCAATATATTTCACATTACATTGTGATAAAAGCTGGCCCATACTTCTTTTTTCGTCTTGAAGCAAAGCATAAATTTTTTCTTTCACACGGTTATGATACGCTGCAAGTAACGGTTGTTTTCTTCCATTAATAATAGGGACAACCGCATCATATTCATCGCTCGTTTGCTCTAGTAAAATGGTAAACCATTCATGCGAAACATTTGGCACATCGCAAGGCATAATAGCATACCAATCTGCTTCTATATATTCCATTCCTGATACAATTCCAGCAAGTGGTCCATTTCCTTTATAATGCGGAATATCTTCTATAACAGGAACTTGTACGAATTGCTCTACTCGCTCTTTTATATCGGAGTGACTAATGACTACAACTTCTTGCAACGCAGTTGTCATCACTTTCACAATATGCTCAACGAAAGTAGTCCCCTTCCAAATCGCTAACGCTTTCGGCTCACCAAATCTACTCGACATACCGCCCGCTAATACAATTCCTGCAATTTTCATTGACGATGCAGCTCAAATGTAATATGACCTAATTCCGGTAAAATTAACTTGTTCATCGCAAGACGAACCGCTCCGCTAGACCCTGGCACCGAAAAGACAACTTTGCGCCCAATTGTACCGCCGATCGCTCTACTTAACATTGCGCTGCTTCCGATATCTTCTAAGTAACTTATCATACGGAATAACTCACCAAACCCAACAATTTCTTTATCTAATAACACTGACACTGCTTCAATCGTTACATCACGTTTCGTAATACCAGTTCCGCCATTTGTTAGCACGACATCAACATCTTCCCTATGATAACCAGCTAACACTGCTTGCTGAATACTCTCTTTATCATCTTTTACAATTTCATAAGAGGTCACTGTATGACCCGCTTCTTTTAATAATTCATGTAATAGTTGTCCGCTCTTATCCGTCTCTTCTGTACGTGTATCAGAAATCGTCACGATCTTGCAGCGCACTTCTTTTGGCGCTTGTTTTTTATGTTCAGTTACACTCATTTTTCATCTTTCCTTTCTTAAAAGCTTTTCTTCATTTTATCATACATACCTTTACACAATTCTGTATGAAGCCACCGATACGTCATGATACAATATAAGTATGAACACCCACAAAAAGGAATTTAAATAGGCATACTATTTCCATTTCTTATACTCCTAGCTTTCACATCATTAGCTACTATTTATCTCTTCTTATGTTCTCTACATAATAGGTTTAAGCTTAGTTTTAAAATTTACAATACAAAACAATTCGGAGGTTCACATACTATGGAACTTTATAAAAAATTAACAACAACATTCATCCTCTTATTTGTTGCTTCCATCACTGTCGGATTTTCCTTAAAAGGCGCGATTCCATACGCTACATTAGTGAGTATTATATTCGCAACGCTATTTTTACTGAGCAGTGCTTTTTGCGCAGGAAAAGCGCATCAACTGAAAGGGTGACCGTCTATGTTCCGTAAGAAACCTCCCCTTTGCAAATCATGCGAAAAGGAAATACAAACGTATGAAAAAGCATGGATTCATATGCCATTTCCGGCAAGTGGTATGACAAACATGAGAAAATATATTGAGCTAGACGGCGAAGTTTATTGCAGTTCCTGCATCCAAATAGCAAATAAAACCAAATAAAAAAAGCTTTGCGCACACAGCGCAAAGCTTTTTTTCATATATTATAGACCAGCTTGCTCTTTTAAAGTAGCTGCTTTGTCTGTACGTTCCCATGTAAGATCTACATCAGTACGTCCGAAGTGGCCGTAAGCTGCTGTTTGTTTGTAAATTGGGCGACGTAAGTCTAGCATTTTAATAATACCAGCTGGGCGA
Source organism: Bacillus nitratireducens (assembly GCF_036320425.1). NCBI lineage: Bacteria > Bacillati > Bacillota > Bacilli > Caryophanales > Bacillaceae > Bacillus > Bacillus nitratireducens. The sequence goes on along the minus strand of NZ_JAUMJO010000003.1, from coordinate 118,414 downwards.
AGATCGAAGTTGTTACGAACTAGTTCTACTAGTACGTCTTCAGATACTTTACCAGTGCCAAATGTATCAACTGAAATTGATACTGGTTGCGCTACGCCGATTGCGTATGCAAGTTGTACTTCTGCTTTGTCAGCAAGACCAGCTGCTACGATATTTTTCGCAACATAACGAGCTGCATATGCTGCTGAACGGTCAACTTTCGTTGCATCTTTACCAGAGAATGCACCGCCACCGTGGCGAGCGTATCCACCGTAAGTATCAACGATGATTTTACGTCCTGTTAAACCAGCATCACCTTGTGGTCCACCGATTACGAAGCGGCCAGTTGGGTTAATGAAGAATTTCGTTTCTCCATCCATTAATTCTGCTGGAACTACAGCTTTAATTACATGCTCTTTTAAATCGCGATCGATTTCTTCCCATGTAACATCTGGATGATGCTGTGTAGAAATTACAATTGTATCTACACGTACAGGTTTACCATTTTCATCATACTCAACTGTAACTTGCGTTTTTCCATCCGGACGTAAGTATGATAATGTGTCATCTTTACGTACTTCAGTTAAACGACGAGCTAATTTGTGAGCAAGCGAGATTGGAAGTGGCATTAATTCTTGTGTTTCATTACATGCAAAACCAAACATTAAACCTTGGTCTCCTGCACCAATTGCCTCAATCTCAGCGTCAGTCATTTGACCTTCGCGTGCTTCTAGCGCTTGGTCAACACCCATAGCGATGTCAGCAGATTGCTCATCGATAGATGTTAAAACTGCACAAGTTTCTGCATCGAATCCGTATTTTGCACGTGTGTAACCAATGCCTTGAATTGTTTCACGAACGATTTTCGGAATGTCTACGTAAGTAGAAGTCGTAATTTCCCCCGCTACCAATACTAAACCAGTTGTTACAGTTGTTTCACAAGCTACACGTGCATTTGCGTCTTTTGATAAGATCGCATCTAAAATTGAATCAGAAATTTGGTCACAAATTTTATCTGGATGTCCTTCAGTTACAGACTCAGATGTGAACAGATGACGTTTTTTTGTCATGTGGTAAACCTCCCTACAGTAATTGTATATATTGTACGGAACTCATCCTTAATTTGCCACAAACTGCGACATACATTTATTCTCCCACACAAGCATACAGAAAAACCTTTCCTACTTAATATAGAGGAAAGGTTTAATTTGCTACTTGCATACTGCTTTTTGCCCTTTGCTCTTATCGTTCGAGACCATTAGCCTCGCACAGGTTTTAGCACCTATTCACCTGTATTTACCACTACAAGTGAGGTTGCTGGGCTTCATCGGGCCTGTCCCTCCGCCAGCTCGGGATAAGAGAGTATCCGTCCCAACCTATACTAAAGAAATGATATTCATTTGTCAATTAATATTCACATTTTCCTGAAAGTTTTTCTCAATACGTATAGAATGAAATATTAATAAGGAACTAATACATTCACACAAACAAAAATAAATAAATAGTATACATTATTTATATAATTGTGTTATACTCTTGATGGGGATTACGAGAAATATTTCATTAAATGAAAAGGATGGTATATAAATATGAGTACTGTGAATGTCCAAATTGGTTTACATGAATTATTGAACGGAAGCAATGCACAGATTCAACTAAGTGTTCCGCAATTAGTGGAAAAAGTATTAATGCGAAATGAAGGGAAATTAACTTCTACTGGTGCCGTTTCTGCTTCAACAGGAAAATACACAGGACGTTCTCCTAAAGATAAATTTATTGTGAAGGAAGCATCGGTTGCCGACAAAATTGCTTGGGGAGCTGTGAACCAACCGATTTCTGAAGAACATTTTAATAAATTATATACAAAAGTTTTAGAATACTTAAAAGAAAAAGAAGAGTTATTCGTCTTCAAAGGATTTGCTGGCGCTGACCGCAACTATCGCCTACCAATTCAAGTTGTTAACGAATACGCATGGCATAATTTGTTCGTACATCAATTATTTATTCGTCCAACTGAAGAAGAATTAACAACTCATGAATCAGAGTTTACAATTGTTTCTGCACCGAACTTTAAAGCAGATCCAGTAATTGACGGTACAAACTCTGAAGCATTCATTATGGTTTCATTCGAAAAACGTATCGTACTAATTGGTGGTACAGAATACGCTGGAGAAATGAAAAAATCAATCTTCTCTATTATGAACTTCTTACTACCAGAACAAGACATTCTTTCTATGCATTGCTCTGCAAACGTAGGTGAAGAAGGCGACGTAGCACTATTCTTCGGTTTATCTGGAACAGGTAAAACAACATTATCCGCTGATCCAAACCGTAAATTAATCGGTGATGATGAGCACGGTTGGTCTGATAACGGCGTATTCAATATTGAAGGCGGTTGCTACGCGAAATGTGTAAACCTTTCTCATGAGAAAGAACCACAAATCTTCGATGCAATCAAATTCGGTTCAGTTTTAGAAAACGTTGTCATTGATGGTCAAACACGCATCGCTGACTATAACGATACTACTTTAACAGAAAATACACGTGCTGCATACCCTATGCATGCGATTGACAATATCGTACTACCAAGTGTTGCAGGACATCCAAATACAATTATTTTCTTAACTGCTGATGCATCTGGCGTATTGCCTCCAATCAGTAAGTTATCAAAAGAGCAAGCTATGTACCATTTCTTAAGCGGTTACACTAGCAAACTAGCAGGAACAGAGCGCGGCGTTACATCTCCGCAAGCTACATTCTCAACTTGCTTTGGTTCACCGTTCTTACCACTTGATGCATCTCGCTATGCTGAAATGCTTGGTGAAAAAATCGAGAAACATGATGCGAAAGTATTCTTAGTAAACACTGGCTGGACTGGTGGCGAATACGGCGTTGGTAAACGTATGAACTTAGGTTATACTCGCGCAATGATTCAAGCAGCATTAAGCGGCGAACTTGCAAAAGCTGAAACTGCGAAACACGACATCTTCGGTCTTGAAGTTCCACTTCACGTACCAGGTGTACCTGACGAAGTATTGATGCCTGAACAAACTTGGGCTGATAAAGATGCTTACAAAGTGAAAGCAATTGAGCTTGCAAACGAATTCAAAGCAAACTTCAAAAAGTTTGATAGCGTTTCTGAAGATATTATTAACTTAGGCGGCCCAATCGCTTAAGTATAAACTTTCTGTTGGAATAACCCTTTTACTCATATGAATAAGTGTCGTGTAACCGTAAAGTTCCGCGTACTCACCGACAAAACCCAATGCGGCTTAACGGTTACACACACTTACATAAAAAAGAAGCTTACGTGAAAAACGTAAGCTTCTTTCTATATATTATTTAATTTATCCACGTACAAATCACGGCTTCAAACACATAAACTCTTTTTCCACTTACTACATCGCTCTGGTTTCACATCGTATGGGAGCAAAAAAAGCCCTAACCGCTTCTACCAACAGCTAGATCCTCTTTTCTATCTAAAAAAGTTCCAAACCTAATTTTCAATTTATATACTCAGATTTTCATACATACAAACCACAGCTTCGAATACATAAACTCTTTTCCATTCTGGTTTCACACCGCACTGGAACAAAAAAGGCCCTGACCGCTTCTATCCATCGCCGGATCCTCTGTTCCATCTAAAAAAGAAGCTCTTTTAACTCTTTGTTAATTCTTCCTCATTTTTCATACTATAGTAGCCTAAATTCACAACGATTAAGAAATAACCACCCAGAATCCCTACTGCAAATGCCCACATAACCATGTGGTGCTCAATTTCGTACATAATAATAGCACCCAAAATAGCAGCTGCAAAACGATTAAACATACCGAGCGTCGGCGCTTTCGTCTTCTTTACGAGACTATCTCCAAGCTTTTCAATCCGTCTCCCTAAAAGCCAAACACAGTACATACTTACAATAAGTCCAATTCCAGCACCTAGAAAATGTGCTGAAAACGGTGTTAACATCCAGCCTAATAACAGAATACCTAGTAGATAATACGATTGAATTTTAAACGATCTTAATGACATACTAATCATGCTGTACCCCTCTTCAGTAGTTTTTATCTATCCAACAAAAGCTGTATAACTCATTTCTTTCGAGTCCATACTACTTAAAATCCATTTCACTCAAATTTAAAAACATAAACAGCATGTTTATGTTTTTAAAATGTTTTTAGGAAATAATATTATACAAGATTATTAATATAGAATCCCTCGCAAATGTGACGTTTTTCAAAACATTTTTCGTCCAATTATGAAAAAAGTGATATCAATCTATGAACATACGGATATGATGTAATAAGCACATAAATAAAGGGGGCGTCTAATGATTTATTTTTTAATGGCTCTCATTCACCTCATTGTCCCTGCACTTATTGGACTTTCCTTATATTGGTACACGAAAAAACATAGTATTTTCTATGCTGTCCTCGGTGTTCTTCTTCCAGGTATTATTCTTATTACACTCTTCCGCATTCCATTTTTAAACTTAATTCCACTTATTACTGCTATCGTATTTCTCGTCTTCTTACCAAAAATAAAAAAATAGGAAAGCAGATCATAGGTGATCTGTTTTCCTATTTTGATATAGGTTCCTGTACGGTAGCATGCACTTTTACTTTCTCCGATTTCACAAACCATAGACCGAAGAAAATAATAATTCCACCGATTATTTGTTGGAACGATACATATTCATTTGCCCATATAGCTGCAAATAAAACAGCTACAAGTGGCGTTATATACATATATACCATCGTATGTGACGCCCCAATTTTTTGAACACCAACATACCACATCACTAAACCAAATACTGTTACAAAGAAAATAGAATATAGTAAAGCAAATAGTGTCATTCCGTGCGTAATGTGAAATGGCATTACAAATACATGTGGACCACTTAACAATAAGAGCGGAATCGCGCCAACTAGTGCAGACCATGCGGTAACACGTAGTGCTGAATATTTTTTAATTAATGGCCCTGCTAAAACAGGATAAAGCCCCCAGCATATCGATGTAATTAGCCCAATTCCATTTCCATAAAAAGAACTAATAAGCGAATGCCCTGCTACTAAAACTAACGCTACACCAAAAAAGGCAATCATTGAACCGATTAACTTTCGAGAAGAAAACTTTTCTTGTTTCAAAAAAATCGCAAATACAGTTGTAAAAATAGGTGAAATAGAAATGAGTAAAGAGGCATTTGTAGCGGATGTATATTTGACAGTTTCCATAAATAATGTTTGATACAGTACAATACCTACAACGCTAACGATGATTAATCTAGGTATATCCTTTCGCTCCATATAAACCGACTTTTCAATAAAAAATGTAAGGAGTAACATAAGCGGTGCCGCCGATATCATCCGAAGTGCAGTAAACTCAATTGCTGTAAATTCTAAAAGTCCATATTTCGCAATCGTAAAATTAATCCCCCAAATAATAACGACTGCTAAAATTAACAACTCAATCCCCCATCTTCTCATGCGTATCCCCCCCCACAAGTAAAATTATACAGAAAATTCAATCACATGTACATTTCATTATGTGAAAAAATCTTTGTATTGTATGAAGCACCTTAATCCATAAACTTATATCCGTGATTCAAAAAAGAATATCGACTTACCCGACACTGCTAGCACCTTATATAATAAAAAGGCGGTCCAAAAATATTTTGGAACCACCTTTTCTTTCTTACACTCGAACGTGTAACTTCATATTTGGATTATAAAATTGGCTCGGGCTCTTCAGCTGAAAAGTTCCTCCACCTTCATGCCAATCAACTGTTAACTTATCATCCATAAATACAAGCTTTGTGCGATCTGCAATAAAGTTTAGTACGCTTGATTCGATATCTACATCGCGCTCATCTTTTTCTGAAACGGCTACTAAATCAATAATCCCACTCATGACACAACCGCAACCTTCATTATCATAAAATAACTTTATATATTTCGTTTCACTTGGAATCGTATCCATAATCTTTTTATATGCTGCCTCTGTTACAGTAACGTACATGTGTGAACCTACATCCTCTCTTCTCTTATCATTTATATATTGTACCACCATTTTTCTTAAATCTTATATACAGAAAATTGAGACTACTATACAATATATGTAATAAAGGAGGTTGTATCACGTATGTTCAAATTACTGCGATACCCCATCTTCTTAGGTCTACTCGGTAGCTTTTTTATTTCTAGCGGAATGGTATTACAACATATACTTCCCTATTCTCCTTCTATCGGTTGGATTCTAGGTTTTTTGTGCTTCCTATCCGCTTCTTATTTTGCCACGAAAAACAAAAACAACTAACAGGGTAAGGATTATTTTAAGGAGGATAACACAACATGCCAGCTTTAAAAGAAATAGAACAATCACTTAATCATTTATTCCAAATTGAAAAATACGGAAAAGACAGTTCCTTTAGTCGTTTCCTTCCAGCTACATATGATCAAATCCAGTTTCCATGGCAACAATTTTTCGAAGCGACTTTTGTTGAGTTATTTAACGGTCTTATGATAAGAGGTGCTGAAAATGTAAACACAATCTTTTTAGCTGTGTTCCCAACGGATGATGTTCTCGAAAAATTCATTTCACAATCCATGCCAGGTGATTTACTCTTCATGCACCATCCAATTGTGATGGAGTGCGGTGATCCACTCGGAAAGTCAGGGCGAGGATTTACTCCAATTTCATCAAAATATTTGCAGGCAATTAAAGAAAAACAACTTTCTATATATACATGTCACGTTCCAATGGATTTTCATCAAACATTTGGAACTAGCATTTCAATCGCTAAAGCACTACAAGCCAATGTAATTGAAGGGTTTGCTTACGGTGGTCCAGAAAACGAACCAGTCGGCCTCATTTGTGAAATAGACGAAACAACAACAGAAAAACTCCAAAAACATCTAAAGAAACTCTTTAACATTCCGTATACAGACTTCGAAGGTAAACAACATGATTCCATCAAAAAAATTGCAGTTATCGCTGGATGTGGCGATGTCGTTTCTTTAATGAAAGAAGCAGAAGAAAAAGGAGCTGAAGCATATATTACAGGAGAAATCCATTGTCATATCGACAATGATTACGGCAGGCATAAATACTCGCTCATTATGGATTACGTAAAAGAAACAAATATGTCGCTCATCGGTGTGTCGCACTCTGCCTCTGAATATTTAGTGAAAGAGACATTGATGTATGATTGGTTTAAAGAGAATGTTGGTGCGGATGTTACTTTGCTTCCACAGGAAAAATGGTGGTTATAAAACCTTAGTTATCAAACTAATAAAACCTCCTCTACTTTTGAAATCTATATACACAATACAATCGGCCACACAAAAATATAGAATCTACAATATATATATAGTAGTTCTACTTGTATAATAGATTTTCAAAAATATAGAAAGGAGAAAGTACATGTATCAACGCAATTGTTTTAGTTGTGACGGTAGACGTAACGGTGGTTCTATCGGCATCACTGGACCTACTGGTGCTACTGGTGCTACTGGTGCTACTGGCGCCACCGGACCTACTGGAACTGCTGGGGCCGGTTTACAAAGCACTACCACTTTTAGTCTAGCGGCCGCTCCTAACTATAAAACGGGACAAGTTGTGACTTACACGAGTAGTGGCTATGTTGTAAAAAAAGATGCACCTCAAGGTTTTCCGAATGTATCTCCGGATTATATCGTATTAGTAGAGGCTGGTCCTACTGGTTCTACTGGTGCCACTGGTTCTATCGGCATCACTGGACCTACTGGAGTCACTGGTTCTACCGGCACAACTGGACCTACTGGTGCTACTGGTTCTATCGGCATCACTGGTTCTATCGGCATCACTGGACCTACTGGAGTCACTGGTTCTACCGGCACAACTGGACCTACTGGTGCTACTGGTTCTATCGGCATCACTGGACCTATCGGCGCCACTGGTTCTATCGGGATAACCGGACCTACTGGAGTCACTGGTTCTACCGGCACAACCGGACCTACTGGAGTCACTGGTCCTACCGGCACAACCGGGCCTACTGGAGTCACTGGTTCTACCGGCACAACCGGACCTACCGGAACTGCTGGTAGTTCATCAGCGAAAAGTATGATTTTTCAAGGAACGAATGCTGGGTTTCAACGTATAGCAGGTTCTCCAGGAATTGATTCTAACGTTATTCCGTATGTAACTGCTGGAGCTGGAAATATAGTTGGTTTTGCTGCATCTATAAATATTAATAACTTACCCGCTGCTGTTTATACGATTGATATTTGCAAGAATGTCCCAACAAACCTCTCTGCTCCTACCTCTGGTTACATCCTATCTACTATTACTTTAACTACTACAGATAAAATTACGGGGACTATGACATTTTCAATTAAACCCATGGATATTGGTTCTAGACAACCTCAAGTGTATAACCCTACTCCAGCACCTGGACCCGCCACTGTAACTTGGACTAGTATTACAACTGGAAACCCGGTCTCGAGGGGGGATGCGATATCTCTTTATATTACCCCTGGGATTACTGCAAGTGCTGTATACTCTATTTTTCTAATCACTGATATATAGTCCCCACTTACAAATCATTCATTTACAAAAAAGGACCTCGCTGCCGAGGCCAAAAAGATTACAACTAAATTAAAACAAATAACAGACAAATTTATTCTATACCCCCCCTTTAAAAATACCCATATTTTAGATGTCTGAATTTATCCCCCCTGTTAATGTAGTAAACATCCCGTTTATTAAAATTCCGTACTTCCATCCACACTGAAAAGGGAAATCACTCTAAAGAAAGTGATTTCCCCTTTTTAAAATATCCCACCGTTAAATCGGCAACATAATCTCAACAGTCGTTCCAACTCCAACTTCACTTTCAAAGTTCAATTTACCGTGGTGATCTTTAATAATATTTTCCGTAACTACTAACCCTAAGCCTGTTCCAGTTTCTTTCGTTGTGTAGAAAGCTTCATTTAGCTTCGGAATTTTATCTTTTGGAATGCCGCATCCCTCATCTATAATTTGCACAATGATTACATCTTTCACTATAACTTTCACAGTAATAGTTCCGCCAACTGACATTGCTTCAATCGCATTTTTTATTAAATTAAAAAATACTTGTTTCAATCGTTTTTCATCGCATGTAATTGAAGGGATATCTTTACTATAAATAACATGCATTTTTATCCCTTGTTCTAAAGCTGGCTTTTCCATAACCCTGATAACATAAGAGATAATTTCTTTAATATTATGAGTTTCTGACTCTACCGATTTAGACTTCTCAAACCCACTGAGTTCTGTAGCTATTGTATGAATTCGCTCTATTTCCTGTCTCATAATTTCACTATAAATCTTATCTTCTGGATGTTTTTTTTCTTGCTTCTTCACAAGTTTTTTCAATTTTTCTAATGGTCTTCTAATCTTATCGCCAATTACTGTTGCCATTTTTCCAACCATTGCTAATTTTTCTACCTTTTGTATTTCTTTATCCATCATTTCAAGTGTACGAACGTAAGATTGGAATCTTAAGAATATAATCCAACATACAATAACAAACGCGCTGTATAATGCCATTGGGATAAGAACGATAAAGGATTGAACAACGAATCCCATAAGTACATATTTTCCAACAATAGTTCCGGCAACTAGCCAAAAGTACCTCTTATTCACAAATATCGGTGCAAATAAAATAAAGAATCCTTCTACTATATTCCCGCCATCAAATTCCGCATCACTTCCGTAATAAATAATGAAGTTATTAATAAAATCCAATATATTATAGCCAATTAAAATAATATACTTCACAATATACGGATTTCCCCATTTTATAATATAAAGTCCGACAAGGAATAATCCAATCATCAAACTATATAGCCATAGACCTAATCCTTCTCCCAAAATATCTGCTAGTTTTTGATTTTCATCTGATAAAAGAACAATAGCCTTTTCAGAAAAATCATACGCAAAAAATATAAAGAAGAATAAGCTTAAAAATATTTTTAACGCCTTTATCTCTTCTTTTTCAAATATATTGCCTTTTTCCATATGATAACTCCTTTAACAAGCCCTCTTAATCTTGTGTCACATTGCGCTTACGCTTTTTCGGGAGCAATATTTCTACTCTCGTTCCCTTTTTTACTTCACTAGAAATATGTAATTCTCCAAGATGCTCTGTAATAATTCGCTCTGCTACCGTAAGACCTAATCCAATTCTTTCTTGCTTTGTTGTATAAAAGGCATTCTTAACTCGTCCTAAATTATCCTTTTTTATCCCAAAGCCACTATCTACTATACTTACTATTACGTAATCTCTTTTTTTAGTTTCAACTTGTATTTTTAATGTTCCACCATGTTCCATTGCCTCTAAAGCATTTTTAATAACATACAAAAATACTCCTTTTAATTTGCGTTTATCACATTCAATTTCACTTCTATTTTTCTCTTCATTAAAGGTGCAATTTATATTTAACTCGTCCATTTTTCCGCGCATATTTTCTACTGATTGTACTAAAACATCACTTACAATATGTTTTTCATAAACAGAAGGTTTACATGTAGCAATCTCCATTAATTCACTAATCATATTATTCATATTTTCTATTTCAAGAATCATTTGTCCATATGTTGCATCTTTTTCGTGTTTCTCTTTTTGTAATTGCGTAAACCCTTTTAATGAAGCAAGTGGATTTTTAATTTCATGCCCAACTGTCGCTGCCATTTTTCCGATAACTGCCAATTTTTGTGACTGACTTGCTTCTGCAATACGTCCCTTTACTGCTGAAAGATATTGTAAAAATCGATTTAAAATAATAAATGACACGAAAAGCAACAACATATTGATAACAAGAGACATAAACAAGTTAAGTTCTCCAAATACAAATAGGTATATCATATATTTCCCTATAAGAAATGGCGCTAAGATAAATAAATATCTTTTACTCAAAAATATCGGTACGAAGAAAATGAAAATAAATTCAATTACATTCCCTTCATCAAATGCTATTGTATTATGAAAAACATACCATCCAATATTAAAAATCTCTGCGATTATGTATGCAAATAAATATGTATATTTAACTAAATACGCTTTTCCTCTCTCAAATAAGTAAACACTAATACCTAATATAACCATAATATATGCAAGCTTCCATATCACTTTATGCCAATTTCCTAAAGGCATTGTATCTTCTATTATAATCGTGTATGTAACCTCATATGCAATTAAAATAATATGTATTACCCATAAGAAAATCTTAGCGTTTGTTTTTTCTTCTTTAGCTGATAGAAAACTCTCTTCCACTTCAACACCCCTTCAAAAGAATACCATTTATTATAATAAATGATTTTCATAGACAAACAAAGATAAATTGAACAAATGAGGAAAATCAATCCATAGATAATATACTTCTCCAGACCATATGTAAGCATAAAAACCATGAACAATAATACGTATAGTATGGGAGGTGCTTTATATGGATAGTCGGGAAAATAAGAAGATAGAACAGTTACAATCCTTTACGAAAAACAATGAAGGAAAAGAGATGACAACGAATACGGGTGTCAAAATTTCAAATGATGAAAACTCTTTAACCGCCGGCGATCGTGGTCCTACACTTTTAGAAGATTTCCTTATGCGAGAAAAACTCGCTCATTTTGACCGTGAACGAATTCCTGAAAGAGTCGTTCATGCCCGTGGTTACGGAGCACATGGTGTTTTTGAGCTATATGAATCTTTAGAAGACTTAACAATGGCTCATTTTTTACAAGACCCATCTAAAAAGACACCTATTTTTATTCGTTTTTCCGAAGTTGCTGGATCAAAAGGTGCAAATGAAACGAACCGAGATGTACGAGGGTTCGCTGTTAAGTTTTATACAGAAGAAGGAAATTTCGATTTAGTAGGAAACAACATTCCCATTTTCTTCATTCAAGATGGTATTAAATTTCCGGATCTTATTCATGCTCTTAAACCCGAGCCACATAATGAGATTCCTCAGGGGCAAACAGCACATGATACTTTTTGGGACTTTATCGCCAATAATCAAGAATCAGCTGCGATGATGATGTGGATTATGTCGGATCGCTCAATTCCGAGAAGTTTTCGAATGATGCAAGGATTCGGCGTTCATACATTTCGTTTAGTTAATACGCACGGAAAGTCCCGATTCGTAAAATTCCACTGGAAGCCTAAGCTTGGCGTTCACTCGTTAATTTGGGATGAAGCTCAAAAACTAGGCGGTGCTGATCCAGATTATCATCGCCGTGATTTATGGGAAAATATTAATGCTGGAAACTACCCTGAGTATGAACTTGGCATTCAAATTTTAGAAGAAGAGGATGAATTTAAATACGATTTCGATATATTAGATGCAACAAAAATTTGGCCGGAAGAAGACTTCCCTGTTAAAATCATCGGAAAAATGACATTAAATCGGAACGTTGATAACGTATTTGCTGAAACAGAGCAAGTCGCACTGCATCCTGGAAGCATTGTCCGTGGTATCGATTTTACAAATGATCCTCTCTTACAAGGTAGGCTCTTTTCCTATACGGATACACAATTGGCGCGCGTCGGTACAAACTATCAAGAATTACCGATTAATCGTCCGATATGCCCATTTCATAACAACCAAAGAGATGGTGCTTCTAAATATATAATTGATAAAGGGAAAGTCGCTTACCATAATAACTCCTTAGCTAATAATTCACCTTACACTGTCCCCGGAACAAAGGGTGGATTTGTTACATACCCTTCTACTATATCCGGACATAAAACGAGAGAAACAGCTGCAAGTTTTAAAGACCACTTCTCACAAGCCCGCTTATTTTGGAATAGTATGAGTCCCATCGAAAAAATCCATATTATGCAAGCCTTCTCCTTTGAATTAGGAAAAGTAAAAAGTAAATCCGTTCGCCAACAAGTCGTAAGTATGATTGGTCATATTAGTACCGAATTGGCTACTTTAGTCGCAGAAGCGGTCGGAGCAACAGTACCGAATGTTCAAGAATCAAATGTCACAAAATCATCTCCAGCACTCAGTATGGCGAATACAACATTTAGTCCCAGTACATTACGAGTAGGTGTCATTGTTGCAAACGGGTATGACGGGCAAAACGCACAATCTATGCTTCAGCAATTCAAACGAGTCGGTCTTCAGCCAGTAATTATTTCCGAACGACTAGGTATAGTTCAAGGAACACAAAATGTACAGTGGGAAGTGAATGATACTTTCTTAACAGGATCACCGCTTCTTTATGACGGGCTACTTCTTATTGGCGGAAACTTTGATGAACATTTTCTTAATAAAGCAAGTTCATTTGTCGTAGAATCATATAATCACTTTAAGCCCATTGGCGCTTTCCAAAATGGAACTACCATTATTCAATCTTTAAATATCGAAGAAAAACCTGGCGTGATAACAGAACAAAGCCCTACTCTACTTGCGAATGAATTTATTCAGGCAATGACAAAACAGCGCTTTTGGGAAAGAGCCTATTAAAACGCATGAGGAGGATATATCATGTTCGTTACAGTGGAAAAAGATGTACATATTTTTGTGCAAGATATGAATCCAGGTCCTGACAGTAAAACTGTTTTCTTCGTACACGGATGGCCTTTGAATCACCAAATGTTTCAATATCAATTCAATGTTTTACCACAGCATGGGTTTCGCTGCGTCGCCATGGACATTCGAGGAAACGGACAATCTGATAAACCATGGACTGGTTACACATATGATCGTTTAGCTGACGATATCGCAATTGTATTAGAAGCACTTCAAATAGAAAATGCTACGTTAGTTGGTTTCTCAGTCGGCGGTGCTCTTTCTATTCGATACATGTCACGATATAACGGTCGTCATATTTCTAAACTTGCATTAATCGATGCCGTCTCCCCCTCTTTCGTAAAAAATCAACAATCCCCTTACGGCGTACCGAAAGAACAAGCAGATACCCTTATTAATCAAATGCATGTAAATTTGCCTAAATTTCTAAATGATGTATCTTTATCATTTTTTAATAGAAACTTAGGAGCCGCTACGTTAGAATGGTTTTCTTATCTCGGTATGCAGTCTGCTTCATATGCTCTCATCAAAATTTTGCAAGCTGCTGCAAACGAAGACGTAACGAAGGACTTAAGTAAAATTAACGTCCCAACAAAAATATTCCACGGTGTTCACGACCAACTTATCCCGTATAAAAGCGCTGAGCTTACGCAAAAGCGGATTAAAAATGCGCAACTACATGCTCTGACAAATAGTGGCCACGGTTCCCCAATCGATCAAGCAGATGAATTAAATACGGAACTTATAAAATTTTTAAATTCATAGTCCCGCTACAATAAAAAAAGAATTTGCCCTTACAGCAAATTCTTTTTTCTTAACTACCTTTTTCTATCGATTTAGACGATACCGGAATGAACAAAGCTTTATCTATTTCTTTCTTTTCCTTTCCTTGTTCATATGGCTCATTCTTTGTCTTTTTATCTATAGAATATAAGCCTCTACCTTGCTCTTTCTTTATTCCTTTAATCATTAAATGTAAAACGAATATTGAAACCGTAAAGAATAGTAGTGGTGCAATGACAATCCATGGTGCCGCTAAAAATTCATTTTTGTATAGACCAATTAACCCCGCCCATTCATTCGTAAGTGAATATGGTTTCCTCGTATCATAATCTATACCTCGTCCCCCTATTAAAATCCCAAAAAACGCTAAATGAATTAATAACGTAAATAATTGAACAAACTGCTGTAAAAAAAGAACGACAAGAATTTCTTTTAAATACAACCATATATGCTTTCTAATAATCAGAAACCTTGAAGCACCTAATATTTTCGAAGTAGTAACAAACTCATTTTTCATAAATAAATTGATTTCTTGATTCACATAAAGAATAACAGCTGGCAGTAGCGCAAAATAAAGAACAGTAAATTGCTTTATAATAATCTCCATATTAAATCCAGTTAATTCACTGTGCAACATGATTGGAAACATCCACAAAATCGCCCATAGCACTGTCGGAATGAAGAAATACACTTTACATATTTTTTGAAATAAATTTTGTACGATGGATGGTGTATGAGCTAATATTACACCTAATACCGTACCGAGAAACACTTGTACAACACATATGCCAAATACGAATAAAATGGTAAACTTTGCCCCTACTAATAATTGAAAAAATAAATTCAAACCGTTACGATCTGTACCGAGCGGTGGTACTGTAAGTGGATTGAACGGAGCTGCCCCAACAACATTCCCACTCTCATCTCTTATCCATATCGTCTTACTCGTATATAAATCCTTACCAAACCACGTAATAAGATAACTAATTACAACAATCCCTACAAAATACAGGACACCAAACAAAAAACGTTTGGAGCGAAAGTTTCTATATATCATGAGAAGCCCCTCCTGTAATACGATTTACTCGGTAATGGATAATAGCAAATAGAATATAGAATGGAACAAATAATAATAGAATCCACCATGCCATCGTTAAAGGATTTAAAGTACCTGCCCTTACTAAGAAAGACATATACCCTGTAATATTAAAGGCACCTTCTACCATTAAGAGGCTTGAAATCATGAACAAGAACAGTGGCTGTAAGTGATTTAACAGATGATACATTATATTACGTAATAAATGCACATACAGTATATATTTATTACTAAACCCTTTTGCACGAGCAAATTCCACATAAGGCTTATTCTTCTCTTCCATTAAAAATAAAACAATAATACGGAAAAAATGCAGAGTTGGAACGATAGTCATACAAAGAATAGGTAAGAAATAGGCACGTTCATCATTAAACGCATAAATAGTAACGAAGCGATACCCTGTCTGTTTATACAGCCATACAGCAAATAATTGTAAACTAAAAATTAATAATAAATCTGGAACTGATTCTATTAAAATTAAACAACTCTCAATCCCCTTTTTAATTTTAGAAGAAACTAATAAGTATACGGATGAAAGACCAATTGAAAGTATAATTGTTAAACAAGTAGCAATTAAAAGAATGGTCATAGAATACGTATACGGTTCCATAATTCGTTCAAAAAAAGGAATTGACTGCATAGTGTTTGTATCAATATGTGCAATATCCTTTGGCGAAGCTAACCTCTGTAAATATGTAATAAAATCAAGCTTATTTCCTAGAAACAAATAGAATGGTACGTAGCTCACAGTAAGAATAACTGCGATACTAATGATAAATTCTGTTATTTTCTCGCCCCAAAAACTTTTCAATATCCCACCTCTTTTTTTAAAATTACCATACAGTTTAATTATAACTGATTTTTCTGAAATTTTAATATATATCTAAATAAAAAACTCTTAGAAATCTTAAAGAGTTTACGCGTTAAACAAATTATTCAATCGTAAACTAAATAAAAAATTCACACACTTCTCACAAATCAATCAATAAAACAATTCTATTTTAATTTATACTAAATGTACAAGTAATACTCCCTAAACCCAGCTTGTCTGGTTACCCCGTTAAATACTATGAAAAAAGAACTTGTATCGTATACAAGTTCTTTTTTGTCGCCTATTTAAATAATATCTCCTTACTATATTGCTTTCCGACGAGTAAGTCATATTGAATAAGCTCATATTGCTTTAACATTTCTTTTTGTTTCGCTGTTAAACTTTTTATTACTTCTCCGTCTTTTCCTATCTTCAATTCGTCACGAAGTACGGGAATTTCTTCATATAACTTCGATAAAAATTGATAGAACGGTACCTTATTTAATCCAGCATAATCAAGGACAAGATTTGAAAAATAAATTGGACTTACTAAACCTAAATTGTCATTTGATATATTAAAATTTGCATACATTAATAACGGCGTTTGCGCCATCGCTAATCGTTCACTTGGCGTTTTTTCATTCGTTATATAACCCGTCTCTTTATAAAGAGATTTATTTGTTCCTAGTGATGGGAGATGGTCTCCAAAGAATACTAATAATGTAGGTCTATCTAAATTATCTAGCTCCTCTATTAAATATTGAAGAGCTTCATCTGAACGTCTTAAGCCTTCTGTATAAGTCTCCAATTCAGCCTTCGATTCTTCATTTTCTAAACCACTAATCTCTATTTGATTTTCGCCAAATCTTCCTTCTGTAAATGGAAAATGATTTTGCATTGTAACCGCATGAATAAAAGTAGGTTTCTTTTGCTTCTCTAATTCAGCTATTATCTCTTTACTCATAGATAAATCGCTAATATAGTCTCCATCAACTTCTACATTTTCCATCGTATCTTGTGCATTAAACTTATCAAATCCTAACACTTTATATACATCATCACGTTTAAAGAATGAGCGACCGAACGAATGAATTGCGCTTGTGTAATACCCTTCTTTTTTCAACGCTCGAGGAATAGATGGAATTTCTATCTTATTTGTAACGACTTGCTGATATGGTATAGATCCAGGTTTTAACAAACTCATTGAATAACTTGTTAACGCCTCAAATTCAACGTTCGCAGTATTTCCTCCAAATGCCGGCGAAATAGCTTGTCCACCCGGAAAACTTTCTATATACTGATGTAAATTCGGTAAAGGATCTTCACTAAAGGAAAGATTCGTTAATTTCGTTGGATCCCAAAACGATTCACTCATTACAAAAATAATATTTGGTTTCTCTTTTTGTTTCTGCGCCCCTATGTTGCTACCATATTGTTTCTTTATGTCATTTGCTATTTGAAGCATATTTTCTTTTGAATACTCTTTTGGCTTTTCAATAACTGTTGTATCTAGATTACTTATAAAGCCTAACACAAAACCATTCGAAGCATAATTTTCATTTTGATCCCACAAAACGAACTCTATACCTGACTTTTGAAACCATTTATTCATAAACGTATTCGTAAAATTACAATACACATATAAAATAAAAACGGATCCTATTATAAATAGAACTCGTACGCCTGCATGAACTTTTACATTTTGAATATACTTCCTCACATACATACCCGCCAAAATACAGACAACAATACTTACAATAACGAGAAGAATATAACCCCAACTAAAGTAATCCATTACCATTGGTATAACAGATTGCATATGTCCAATCTGTGTAAAATCAGAAGGATATAGTGGATCTCCCCTAAAAACAATTTTGAAGTGATTTACAATAGCCAAAATAATTAGCAAAATGCTTGTCAAAATAGTACTCAAAAAAACTTTCCCAAGCACGTTATACACCAAAACATATATCGCATAAATTACAATTAAACTAAATATAAACTGTGCGTTATAATTGTAAATCCAATTCAGTGTATTTACGAGATTCATATTATTTTGCGTGAAAATAAAAAGCAGAGTAACCACATGCGCTACTAAAAACATTCTAATATAAATCCTAATAATCGGTTTAAATTTGTTAACTATATCTTTATTCAAATACGCAACATACAATAGTACAATCCACATCAAAATTATCATTATACTTAAGACAATTTTTTGATTTAACATATCTTTCATCGTATCTAAACTAAAATATTTTAAAATCAAGAAAAGTGTGGGTACTACATATAGGGTTACTAGGCCACTTAACATCGCTGAAATTAATATACTTCTTCTTGGCTGATGAAATGAAAAATTACACCTCAATTCATTCCCTCTTTTCTGTTTCTTAATTTCACCCCGCACCGTAATAAAATATTACTTATATAAACATAACATATTATGTACACAACGTCTTCTCATGTACACCCTCCGTATAATGTCATCTGTTACCTCTTGTACATACCGAATAGAAAAAAGAGATTTCCTAAGAAAGGAAATCTCTTTTGCATTACCCAACACTTTGAACACGGCCAATTTGTCCATCTTGTAATCGAACTTTAATTCCGTACGTATGTGTTTCAGTATTTGTTAAAATATCTTTCACAACACCGCTCACTGTTTTACTATAATCTTTATCTAATTGGATAACTACATGGGAACCGACCGAAATTTGTGATCTTGTCGGCTTCCCACCTGTTGCTTGTGGTGTTTTTTCTTGTTTCTGTGTTCTCTCTTGTTGTGCAGACTGTTGTTGCTGAATCTTCTGCTGCTCTTGTACACGTCTTTGCTCTTCTTGCTTACGTTTCTCTTCTTCTACTCTTTGTTGCTCTTCTTGCTTACGTTTCTCTTCTTCTACCCTTTGTTGTTCTTCTTGCTTACGTTTCTCTTCTTCTACCCTTTGTTGTTCTTCTTGCTTACGTTTTTCTTCTTCTACTCTTTGTTGTTCTTCTTGCTTACGTTTCTCTTCTTCTACTCTTTGTTGTTCTTCTTGCTTACGTTTCTCTTCTTCTACTCTTTGTTCTTCTTGCTTACGCTTTTCTTCCGCTGCCTTTTGTTGCTCTTCTTGTTTACTTTCCTCTTCTACCTTCTTATCTTCTTCAACTTTCTTCTCATCTATTTTCTGTTCTTCCGTTGCCTTCAGCTTGTCCTCTTCATCTTTACAAGCTGCTAAAACAACTACACATAAGCCCGTAAGTAAAAATAATAATAATTTCTTTAACATTAAAAAATCCTCCTATATATACATTACAACTAATGACCTTTAATAGAATAACAAATATGTATGAACCCATTTGTCGTAATTTGTCGTATACATTGGATTTCCCATGTAACACTACATGCTACAATTGGAAAAAAGGGGGACAATATGAATACACATATAATCTCGTTTCCAAAAATCATGTTCCTCATTATTTATTTCATACTATATGTTCCATTCTTCATTCAAATTATTTCTCACAAGCCGTTAGAACTTGGATTGTTTTCTCATACCCTTATCCTCTTTTCTTTTTTAGCAATTACCATTTTTAATTATAAAAAGAAGCAAATAATCTTTACTATAATTTTTGCAAGTGCGGTTTTACTTGTCGGCACAAGTTTCGGAAAACTATTATTATTATAGAAAAGAACCTGTCATATGACAGGTTCTTTTCGTTATTTATTAAGATAAGATGATTAGTATGTTTACTATACAAGAGGAAGCATCCATATTTTCCAAATGATACTTACAATTACTATAAGTACAAAATCAAACAAATCTAATCTCGGACCCTTTTTCATAGTCATATCTAGCCACATATGAACCAATTTCAACCTTTTGTATTTATGAATATTTTTCTTTGCGAATCGGTAAATGAGCACTTGCATGATATAAATTCCAGTTACGCAAATAAACAATAAGATGAGAAATTCAACCACGAAATTCCTCCTATTTTTGAAGCGCTTTTTCTACTATATGGTTCTTCAAAACCCATTCCTCAAACTGAGCACTTCCAAATTCCCAGCTCAAATCACGAGCATGTACAGAAAAAACGTAATAACCAGCATATTCGTCCATAAACATCCCTGCCTCTACATCATCTTTCTGGATACCGTATACTCCGAAATTAAAATATACATCCCATACGTCTTCATGCTTCCTCTTATAAGCAATCGATTCCATATCACCTTCAGCTCCGAAATAATCAAGATGCAAATGAACGCTATCGTCGTATTCATACTCCATTTTATCACCCCTTATATTTGTACTTCTTTACTATCCAAAAAATTCCTGCTATCTCTACTCACATATGGGCACTTACCTACATATTATGCTTGTAGATTGACTTCTAGGAGGTGTCATATAGTGAAAAAATTAATTACCGTTTTTTGCATCATGTTACTAGCTGTTTTCACATTCGTTGCTTGTAGTAGTACAAAGGATAGTACGAAAGAACAAGATCAAAAAATTCGCGTTGGCGAAGTTACCCACTCTCTTTTCTACGCACCATTATATGTTGGAATTGAAAAAGGATTTTTTAAAGATGAAGGTTTAAATATTGACTTACAAACAACAGCTGGCGGAGATAAAACGATGACCACCCTTTTATCCGGCGGAATTGATATTGCGCTTGTTGGTTCAGAAACGTCCATTTATGTTCATCAACAAGGAGCAAAAGATCCTGTCATTAATTTTGCCCAACTTACACAAACAGATGGCACATTTTTAGTTTCTCGTAAAAAATTAGATTCTTTTAATTGGAATGACGTAAAAGGCGTTACATTTTTAGGACAGCGTAAAGGCGGCATGCCACAAATGGTTGGAGAATACGTTTTGAAGAAAAATGGCATTGATCCACACAAAGATACAAACTTAATTCAAAATATTGAGTTTGCTAATATTGCAAATGCCTTTTCATCTGGTACGGGAGAATTTGTACAGCTCTTTGAACCGACTGCAAGTATACTGGAAAAAGAGGGAAAAGGTTATATCGTCGCGTCTTTTGGAGCTGAATCTGGCACTGTTCCGTATACAACGTTTATGGCAAAAGAAAGTTTCTTAAAGAAAGATAAAGCTGCTGCTGAAAAATTCACGCGCGCACTATATAAAGCGCAGCAATGGGTTGATACTCATAGTCCAGAAGAGATTGCCAATGCTGTTTCACCACTATTTAAAGACACTTCAAAAGACATTTCAGTGAAAGTAATTGAGCGCTACAAAAAACAACATTCTTATGCGACAAATCCATTATTAGATGCTTCTGAATGGAAACAGCTCCAAACGATTATGAAAGAAGCTGGTGAATTACAAAAAGAAGTTCCACATGAAACGCTCGTCAATACAAAAATTGCCGAAAGCGTTATTAAGAAATAGAGGCGAAGTGTATGAGCTTTTTACAAATACGTAACGTTTCTCACTGCTTTTTTGCAAAAGAAAATGCCAAACTTATTCTTGAAGATATGAGTTTACAAGTAGAAGAAGGAGAGTTTATTTCTATTCTTGGTCCGAGTGGTTGCGGAAAAACAACACTCCTCTCCATCATCGCAGGGCTACTTGATCCAATTGAAGGTATCGTATTTTTAGATGGTGAACCGATTACAACTAAGACCCCATCAATGGGCTATATGCTCCAGCAAGATTACTTGTTTCCATGGAAAACAATTGAAGAAAACATTATGCTCGGACTTCATATTCGGAAGATTTATGACGAATATACGAAAGAACATACATTAAAACTTTTGCAACAAGTCGGTTTGCATGATATAGAACAGCAATATCCTCGCGAACTATCCGGCGGTATGCGCCAACGTGCAGCACTCGTTCGAACGTTAGCGACCGATCCAAAAATTTTATTGCTGGATGAACCATTTTCCGCACTCGATTATCAAACAAAGTTAAAACTAGAAGATCTCGTCTTCACATTATTACGTAACTATAAAAAAACATCTCTACTCGTGACACACGATATTGAAGAAGCAATCGCGATGAGTGATCGTATTTATTTACTGCAGGCGAACCCTGGAAAAATTGCAAAAACGTTCATTGTCCCAGAAAGTATTCGTTCCTTATCACCGTTAGAAGCACGCCAACACCATGACTTCCCATCCCTCTTCCAAGAAATATGGAAGGAGTTGGAACGACTTGGATAATATAAAACAACTACATGAACAGTTTCGGAAAAAAGAACGCAGGCGCGCATGGTTAGCACGTTCTTTACAGCTTTTACTGCTAATCCTCTTTTTTGCACTATGGGAAATAGCTAGTAAAAAGGAGTGGATTGATCCTTTACTCTTTAGCTCCCCTTCGAGCATTTGGGATCTCTTCTTAACGAAATGGATTGACGGTTCACTTTGGATTCACATATGGACGACATTACTGGAAACCGGAGTAGGTTTTATTCTCGGAACTGTACTCGGAGCTATTATTGCTACCTTCCTTTGGTGGATGCCACTTTTAGCCCGCGTACTTGATCCTTATCTCGTTGTCCTAAATGCAATGCCAAAAGTTGCACTCGGCCCAATTATCATTGTTATTTTTGGTCCAAACATTTCATCTTCTATCGCAATGGGAGTAATCATCTCCATCATCATTACCATTCTCGTTATTTACAGCGCATTCCAAGAAGTCGATTCCAACTATATAAAGGTCATGGACACATTTGGCGCAAATAAATGGCAATGCTATACGCACGTTATTCTCCCTTCATCTTTCCCTGCAATTATTTCAACATTAAAAGTGAATGTTGGCTTATCATGGGTCGGTGTTATTTTTGGGGAACTCCTCGTTTCTAAACAAGGACTTGGCTATTTAATTAGCTATGGATTCCAAGTCTTTAACTTCACACTCGTCTTGCTCAGTGTATTGCTCACTTGCGTCCTCGCAACTCTTATGTATGTATTTGTCGAGGCGTTTGAAAAACTCCTTATCGGAAAACGAAAAAAAAGCTGACTTAGAGCGATACGCCAGAGTCAGCTTCTTTCTTTTATCTTTTATCGCACATTTTTGATTCATTTGTAACGTTTCCATTCGCAACCGTAACTGTATGGAAACAATCTTTCACACGTACTGTAACGACATTATCTTTTCGATCAATAATATGATAATCATTAAACTCCTTATTTAATGCACTACGAATTTGCTCTCCTTCAAAAATCGGAAAACCGTGAGACATTACCCAAATGAGACCAGCAACCGCAAGAATCGTTTTCATACGCTTCATTACCTCCTCGAGAGTAAACTTATAGCCCCTATAATATGCGCATTATAATTGTGTCTAATTTGTGACATTTTTATACTAATTCTATTTTAAAGCTTCAGTTCCTTCTTCTTTTTTTAAAAAGACAGAATTTTCAATTTTATAAACATAAAGAAACGCAAAGAAGTAAAATTCTTCACGTTTTCCCTTGGCTAACATATATCGAACACATCAATCGCCTTCGTGTCCACTTTGTTGTTCTATCGTTTTCGAAACATCATATAATCCTGCTAACACTTCCGCTCTCATTTTCACAAGTTCAGGGAATTGATAGAAGAAAGCAATTTTTTTATATTTTAATTCTGATCCTTCTTTTACCTTTTTTGAATCTTGTAATATAAACGCTGTAAATGTATCCGCAATATCCTCTGCTACATTTGTCGTTCCATACAGTGAAACAAACTCATCATGCTTTTCCTTAAAGAATTCAATTTGAGCTTCTTCGCTTTCTTCCACTTTCTTCTCTGTCCACTCCTGCTCAATTGGTTTCCAGAACAAATTATGGAATTGATTTATATAAGAGCTCTCCTTCGCACATCCTTCTTGTAAGAAAAGCGATTTACATTTATTTTGGTATGATGAAATATCTTTATCTTCTTCAAAAGCCTTTAAGTACTTTTCATTTACTGGTATTTGTTTATGCCCCAGCGTCAATACGTGAGCCGTCTCATGAATTAATGTTTTCATCACTTGATCAATATTTACTGCAGAATCAAGCGTATCTAAACTAAGAACCCACTCTTTCGGATACTCCATACTTGGCATAACATGAGCCACAATTCCATCGTATCCATCCGTTACCATATCAAACTCTTTTATGTCAGTACGATACTTAGCTGGAATAAGAGTACTGTACATATCCCATAACGACTGATGATACCCTCTATCTTGACGTTGTATCAGCACCTCTTCTTTCGCTTCTTTATCTTCAGCGAAAGCCTTATTCAATTGTTTGCGATCTAGTTTATCGAAATAAGGGTCTACAATTTCATCACCATCAATATAATAAGAAGCTAAAAAGAAATAATTTTCATCATCCTCTTTTTTCATTTCCGCTTCTTTCATATCATTACTTGAACTTCCTTCTAAATCATAATCCTCTAGTACTTCAAGTTCTGAAAGTCCATCTATCTTTTTATATACTTTCTGAAGCTTATTATCGCCTATTTGTGTGCATTCTTCTGTCGTTTCGCATACATCTTTTTTCTCTCTTTTCGAAGTTTGCTCCGCCATATCACATCCAGCCACTAAACCAATTGAAATGATAAAACAAACTAATTTCCCATATAGTTCTTTCATTTGCCCCTCCGTCATTACAGCCTACAAAAATATGATAATCATTTTCCAACGAATATGCGATAATTATTTATAAAAACTTTGAGGAGGTTACATATGATTCGTGCGGTGCTATTCGATTTGGATGGGACACTATTAGATCGGCATCAATCTTTAGAGCGATTTATTCATGACCAATACAATCGCTTTTCCCTTCACTTTACGAACATTGAACAAGCCGAGTATTGCTCTCGTTTTCTTGAACTCGATAATAATGGATATACGTGGAAAGATAAAGTATATGCTACTCTCCTTTGCGAATACAACATTACTACTTTAACACCAGAGCAACTGCTGTATGACTACATTACAAACTTTCAACATCACTGCACTCCTTTCCCAAACATGCATGAATTACTTCAACGACTAACGCAGCAAAATATAAAAATCGGCATTATTACAAACGGCTTTACTGATTTCCAAATGAACAACCTTCGAGCACTAAACATACATACGTATACAAACATAATTCTTGTTTCAGAAGCGGAAGGAATTAAGAAACCACACCGAGAAATTTTCGAACGTGCTTTGCAAAAGCTAAATGTTAAAGCAGAAGAATGTCTTTACGTTGGAGATCACCCAGAAAACGATGTGCTTGGTTCTGAACAAGTAGGGATTCTTGGCGTTTGGAAGAGAGATTTATTTTGGGGTGACTTTGAACATTCACGTGTGGTAGATAATTTATTAGAGGTTCTTTCGTTTTTAGAGGCGGAGATAACGTGAAGGCTAATAATCAGTGGGAGTTTACGGGCAGCAGGGCTTCCCACCTAACTTTTTGGCTCTAGCCGAATTTTGAGGTGGGAGTTTTACTGCCCGCAAATAGTGGGATAAAAACAAGGCAATAGTAAATGAAATTTTATGAGCGATTTTTCGAATTTATCGGCGATTCGACAAGGCGTGTCGACTTACCGACAAAAGCTGACAAACAAAAAAGAGGCCATTTTTCAAGACGCCTCCTCTTCCTTTATTATTCATATACTGTAAACTGCGGTTTACTCGGATGATCTTTAACAAGTGCATCGTCTGGAAATTTTGAGACCTTTTGATATAGGGCAATGTCACCAATACAACCTGCTGTTAGTAGAATCCCTAAAAATGAGAGTGCTTGAAAATTCATAGCTAATCCCAATACAATTGGTAAAATTCCAGTTGGTAAAAACGGAAGCATTAACACTTTCTTCATTTGCTTTACTGTAATCACCTGTTTAGAATGAGCATATGCAACACCTAATTTCCAATTGACGCCCCATTTTAGTTCACTCCACGGAACACCTCCGATATAGCGAAACCCTATTAAATGTATCGCTTCATGAATACAAACGAGAACAATCATTGCGCTAATAAAAAGAAACACAGTTGGTAACGTAATTTCAACTTGAATCCCGCCTGAAAGAAGTGCATGCAAAAAACTAATTCCAAATGCCAAAACAAATATTATAAGAAATGCATATAAATTTAATTTAACCATCGAAACAGCAACAGTCGTTTCTTTTCCTTTATCCATCTTTCCCCTCCTAAAATGTAAATATATATTTACAAAATTGTATAATATACCCAAAAATATATAAAGATATATTTACATTTATTCTTAAACACAAAAAAAGAAATCGGCCATTTTACTTCGTAAAACAGCCGATTTCTTCTATATGTTTCATCGTACGCGCTAATACATCATCGCGCATAATAAAGCTAAATTTTCTATCCGTTTTAATGTTATCAGGAATGTCTGTTAATAAAACAGATCCTTTCGTTTCTTCGTAATGCGTATGTGCTTCTACCGCACTAATTGTTGCAAAATAAATGTTTTTAATGATTATTTTGTCTTTTCCGGATACTTTATATTGTCCTAAGTAAGTTAAATCAGAAACTATGCCGCCGGTTTCCTCATGAACTTCTCGAACTGCCGCTTCTTCCGGTGTTTCCCCGAGTTCTACTTTACCACCTGGAAATTCAAGACCGCGGCGTAAATGATGTGTTAATAACCATTGATCCCCGTACCGGCATACAACCCAAACATGCTTTGGCTCAGGAGAAAATGGGTAACGTTCAAACGATAATTGTACAGTATTGTGGTAATAATCTTTAAATTTGTACATGCCATTACTCCCCTATTGATGGTTACAAGCTTTCCCTACCACAAATTGTAGCATATTCTCGCTTTTCTGCATAATATTATCCAATTATAATCCATTGATTATTCCCATTTGCGCGACTAATTCTTTCGTTTCATGATTTCCTAAATCATAAATCATTTTATATGCTTCTTGTAGTTGTTCATCATATCGATCATTATTTGAATCATGATGATACTCAACGAATGGAACGTGGGAGCGTACAAACGAACCTAGATCTTCTTCATATGCTTGATCAAAATACTCTCTTAACTTTGTAATTTCCTCGTCACTTGCATAAATTTCAAAGTTATACGTGTCCGCCGTCTTCACTTGTGAAATTTGACCATTTCCAACTGATATATAATATGTTTTTTTATTCTCCATGTAACACCCTTCTTTCATCCTTTTATTTTCTATTGTTTTCATCAATTACAAAATTATGTAAAATAAAGAAAAGGAGGGATTTTATGCTCAAAATATTAGTTATCGGCATTATAATCGTACTGATCGTATTAGTACTCTCCGTCATGACGATTAATAAAGGCTATGCATATAAACATTCTGTTGATAATCCCGAAGATAACCCTTACTCGAAAAATAATAAGGAGGACTCATAGTATGCTTCGTATACTTCGCATCGTAATCGCACTCACTGTGATAATTATGTCGGCAATTGGGCTCTATACAGGTCAAAATAGCTTTTTACCACTTTCACAATTTCTATTAGGAGCTTTAATGTTTCTCATCGCAATTGAACAAATAAAGAAAAAGGATTCAGGAACCGAATTTATTTGTATTGCTGCTGGAGCTCTCTCTTGGATTGTCCTCATCATTACCTATATCAAATAGAAGGAGGGGCCTTTATGTTAAAAGGAGTTCAAATTACTTTTTCACTTATCGCTTTATCTATCGCAATCTATAGTTTTATTAGTGGTAACAGAGACATTATGCCTTACATGTTCATTTTCTTAGGGGCTATGGCTTTCACTATAGGTGTAGAAGAAATAAAAAAACATAGACAATCTAGCAGCATACTTGCTTTCATGGCTGGAGCTGGTGCTTTATTAATTGGATTCTCAGAACTATTTCGTTAAATAGTCTATTGAAAGGAGGTATACAATGCTAACTAGATTACGGATTTTTCTCATGCTTTTCATGCTCCTCATACTCTCCCTTTGCACTTATTCTCTTATTACCGATAATTTCACAATTCTCCCATACATACAATTTACTTTCAGTTGTTTCTTTATTCTTATGGGAATTAATGAACTGAAATCCGGACGGAAATCAATGAGTATCCCGTATTTTTTCGTTTCTAGTCTTATGTTCTTCGTTTTAATATCAATCTACTTTCGCTAAAGGTAACATGTACTTTTAATCACCTATTGACGATTATTTTCACCAATTTTTCTTTTTCGGACAGGTAATACATTCGAGGACAATAAAAAAACGAAAAAGGTGGAGAATAGTATGCTAAAAACCTTTCGCATTATATCCGCTCTTATCGTCATCGCTCTCGCTCTATCCGGAATGTTTACAAACGCGCTTATTACAATGCCTTATATGCTCATCGCCTTATCTATTATGGCTTTCATCATGAGCGCAGAAGAAAAACAGAAACAAAAGAAAGTACATAGTACACTCTCCTTCTTTTCCGGCATATTCACTTTAATCGTTGCTGTTATTATTATTTTCTCTCGATAACTATCTCTTTCTACTAAGGAGGGCTAAAATGCACATTAGACAAATACAACTCATCATCGTTTTTATTACTTTACTTCTATGTTTATACAGCGCATTTACAATGAACTTTCAAATCTTTTCACCTATCATTTTGTTCCTCTTTAGTTTATATGGCATTTTAGTAGGAATTGAGACGATTCAAAAACAGCAAAAACAAATTGGAACTATTAGCATCGGTTTAAGTCTTTTTACGATTGTTTTTGTTAGTCCATTTATGCTGTTCTTCTAAAGGAGGATTATATGTTAAAAAACATTCGAATTATACTAGCAACGATTGCCCTCATTCTCGCCCTACTTAACCTCTTTGCAAACTTCTCTATGCTTTTACCATTCGTATTTATCCTTTTAAGTATTATGTTTATCCTTTTTGGAATTGATGAAGTAAAACAACAGCAAAAAGCTAAAGCATTTGTTTATTTTCTCAGTTCTGCCTTTATTTTATATGTTGGGGTGTCTAGTATACTTCCATAAAAAGAAGAGCAAGTTTTCTCTTAGTAAAATAAAAAAACTGCCCTTTCACAGGCAGTTTTCCTTTTTATCCCTCTATTTGTAGGCAATAAGACTCTCACCCACTGATTAAAGTATCATTTTATCCAAACACTTTCTCAAGTTCATCTTTATCTTGGCTTAACCAGAAGTTCATTAAGCGTTGTGCTCCTTCTAAATCGTGAAGCTTCGCTTGGCCACACTGTGTTTCATTTGCAGCTGGAATTTCTGTAATTTGAACCGCATCTTTTAATGTTAGTTCTAATAAATCAATGATTTCACGAACTGTCGGTGTCCCGCTTACTACAAGATAATACCCTGTTTGGCAGCCCATCGGTGAAATATCGATAATATCAAAATGCGGATAACGATCAATATATTTACGTAAATTAAATGCTAATAAATGCTCTAACGTATGAATAACATCTGGTTTCATTGCTTGTTTATTCGGTTGGCAAAAACGAATATCAAATTTATTTACAATACCGTCACTACCTACATTATGGACTCCGCAATGTCTTACATAAGGCGCTTTTACAATTGTATGATCTAATTCAAAGCTTTCTACTGATGGCATATAACATCTCTCCCGCTTTTAATTTAATTCCGTTATATCCAATATGATATAACGGAAATCAACATTAGTAAAGAATTATGTACGGTCGTGCTATAATACTTTAAGACTATGCTGAAAAGGAGACCATTATGAAACAGATTTTTATCGGTATTATACGCTTTTATCAAAAGTTCATTTCTCCAATGACACCACCAACATGCCGCTTTCATCCAACTTGTTCTCATTATGGATTAGAAGCGTTTCAAAAACATGGTGCACTCAAAGGATTTTGGCTTACATGTAAGCGTATATTAAAATGCCACCCTTTCCATCCAGGAGGATTTGATCCTGTCCCAGATAAAAAGGATGACAAAGTAAATTCTTAATTGTCGTAACCATTCACAACTAAATCTAATTTTCCTGTGTCAGGATCTATAACAAGACCGTGAACAGGTACTTCTTCAGGAAGTAACGGATGGTTGCGAAGTATTGATACGCTATGTTCTACACTTTCTTCTACACTAGAGAATCCTTGTAGGAATCTTTCTAAATCGATTCCAGAATAACGAAGTGTATCTAATTTCTCTTCTGTAATACCGCGCTCTTTCATCTTCTCGATTGTACTGCTCGCTTGAATTTTAGCCATACCGCAATCATGGTGGCCAACTACACAAACTTCATCAGCACCAAGTTCGTATACAGCAACTAAAATACTACGCATAATACTTCCGAATGGATGTGAAATAACAGCACCTGCTACTTTAATAATTTTCACATCACCGTTACGCATATTCATTGCTTTCGGTAATAGTTCAACAAGACGTGTATCCATACAAGAGATAATTACCATTTTTTTATTTGGAAATTTTCCTGTTTCATACTCTTCGTATTTTTTCTCTTCAACGAACTTTTCATTGTATTGTAAAATCTCTTCTAATGACTTCATAGTTAAAAACCCTCTTTTCTCTCATTTACACTACATATATAGTGTACCAAAATATGAAAAACTCAAAAAGGATATTGTTTTATTGTAAAAGCAATATATTTTCAGATAACCGCCATAATTCTTTCAAAATATACACACAGCTTTGTAACAAGTCACACATACTTTACTTCTATTCTCACTATAAACTAACTGTAGATAATGTAAAAAGGAGTGAATATTTATTATGTCCGACGTTCTGTTACTGAGTCGTTTTCAATTTGCAATTACTATTTTTTATCACTTTTTATTTGTACCTTTGACAATCGGACTTGTTATTTTAGTGGCATGTATGGAAACTCAATACGCCCGCACATTGAATCCAACATATCGCAAAATGGCAAATTTCTGGGGGAAATTATTTACAATTAACTTCGTAATGGGGATTATAACCGGGATTACGATGGAATTCCAGTTTGGCACAAACTGGTCTGAGTACTCCAAATATATGGGAGATATTTTCGGATCACCTCTCGCAATTGAAGCACTCGTTGCCTTCTTCTTAGAATCTACTTTCATGGGAATATGGTTATTCGGTAAAGACAAAATTTCACCAAAGTTCCGTGCCTTCTGTATGTGGATGGTTGCACTTGGAACAAACATTTCTGCTCTTTGGATTATTACAGCAAATGGATTTATGCAAAATCCTGTTGGCTACGTCGTACGTAACGGCCGCGCTGAATTAAATGATTTCTGGGCACTTGTTACAAACCCATACGCTTGGAATATGTTCTTCCATACTGTAATTGGTTGTTATATTGTCGGTGCTTTCTTCGTTATGGCAATTAGTGCCTATCATTTACTACGTAAAAATGAAGTGGAATTCTTCAAAAAGTCATTTAAGTTTGGTTTAATGTTAGGCTTATTCGCCGCAACTGTTACGCCTTTTATGGGACATCAATCCGGTGTATCAGCAGCTAAGTATCAACCAGCAAAAGGAGCTGCTATGGAAGCAGTTTGGGAAACTGGAAAAGGACAAGGTTTCTCAATCATTCAAATTCCTGATGTGAAAAATGAAAAGAACTTTGAACTACTTACAATTCCAAAACTCGGAAGTTTCTTCTATACAAACTCATTTGATGGAGAAATTGTTGGTTTAAAAGATATTCCGAAAGAAGATCGTCCAAACGTTAACCTTGTGTACTATAGCTTCCGCTTAATGGTTGCACTTGGCATGTTCTTTATGGCATTAACTTGGTACGGTTTCTATTTAAACCGTAAAGGAAAACTAGAAAACTCAAAACGTTATTTAAAAATTACAATGTGGTCTGTCTTACTTCCGTACATTGCAATTAACGCTGGTTGGATTGTCGCTGAAGTAGGTCGTCAACCGTGGACAGTTTATAAACTAATGCGTACAGCAGAATCTGTATCACCTATATCAGTTCCACAAATTTGGTTCTCATTAATTAGTTTAATATTGTTCTACACTCTACTCTTAATTGCAGACGTATATTTAATGCTAAAGTTCGCAAAAAAAGGACCAGCTGCATTAGAAGAGCCTGCTACTGAAGGAGGTGCGGCTCATGTCTCATGATATGCTTGCAATCATCTGGTTCGGTTTATGGGGCGTAATTTGGACAGTTTACTTCATTCTTGATGGCTACGCACTCGGTAACGGGATGATTTTCCCATTCGTTGCGAAAGACCGACAAGAACGAAATCAATTACAAGAAGCTATCGGCCCGTTCTGGGGTGGTAATGAAGTATGGTTAATTACAGCTGGTGGCGCAACATTTGCTGCCTTCCCAATCACATATGCAAATATGTTTAGTTACCTATATACACCACTATTTTTAGTATTACTTGCACTATTTGCTCGTGCTGCTGGACTTGAATTTATGCACAAAGACGATTCGCCAATTTGGCAAAAAACTTGTAAATGGGCATTTACAATTGGTAGTTTCCTAATCGCCTTCTTATTCGGTGTTACATTCGCTAACCTATATTACGGACTACAAATTGGAAAAAATGGCTATGAAGGAAATTTACTTAGCTTACTAAACCATTATGGTATTTTAGGTGGTCTATTCTTCACTGCTATATTCGTCGTATCTGGTGCCCTTTGGGTTATGATTAAAACGACTGGTGAAGTATCTGATCGCGCTTATAAAATCGCAAGGCCATTTTCAATGGCAGCTGCTATCATTTTAGCTATCTTCTATGTGGCAACTGCAAATCGCACAAACTTATTCCAAAACTTTACGGAATATCCTGTACTATTCATTCTTCCAGTACTTGCAATGTTAATGAGTGTACTCGCACTTATTATGGTGTACAAACATAAAATCGGCCTTGCATTTACATTCGTTTGCTTAACAATCGCAATGTTTATGACAACTGGCTTTGCAGGTATGTTCCCAAGAATGTTACCATCACGTATTAACGACGCATACAGCACAACGTTATACAACGCAGCAGGTAGTGAATTAAACTTAAAAATTATGTTCTTCGTTGCAATGGTCATGGTACCAATCGTTATTGGATATCAACTTTGGAGCTACAGCATATTTAAAGATAAGATTCATAAAGACTCTGCTAAAGGCTATCACTAAAATGAAAAAGACACTTCGAGCGAAGTGTCTTTTTTCTTATACGTATGATTTTCGATAAGGTGTTACATTTCTAATCTAACAACTATGATAAAGAAGAATCACTAACAGCTCACAGCTCAATTGTATCACAGGGCAAACACATCAATTTATGCAATTTTACATATAAAAATTATAACGTAGATTGAATTACTTGGTCATACACATCGCTATCCATTACATCTGCCGTACTAATACCACTGAATGTCCTCACATTTAATCCGGTATTTGAAGATCCCGATCCGTTATAAGCTTTCGTTTTTTCAATCGGATGTACGTTATATTTATCACCTAAGTTAATTGTCCCGTTACAGTTCTCAATAATAACACCTTCAACAATAGCTGGCATTTTGTCACCTACTTTCGTTTCGTTACTTTTATTTTATGAACATCGCCTACAAAAATAGCATGTTTCAATAAGAAAAAGCACTCAAATTGAGTGCTTTTTCTCTAAGCATTAATGGCAAGTTTGGAGACAGTTGACTTCTTCAAAATTTTATTAGGGGTAATATTTTGAAAAAGAAAGCCTTTCATATGTAGCTTAACAACGCTGGAATATATAGTAAATTGATAATATTTATATGGAAGATTGCTAATGTTTAGTATAGATAGTTTGCACTACATTAATAGTGGAAATTATCTATACTAAGAAACAAAAAGACGCCTTTCAAGAAGACGTCCTTTCCCCTGTTTATATATACCTCATCCCGCTTTTTGTAAACACACACTAGAAAACAGAATCATGAATTGTTACAAGATTGTTAGGTACAAAAAGAGTAGAGGTAACTATTAATATAAAATTCTGCTTTATAGCGTGTATCCACAACTTATATTTTAATCCTCTTCCCTTGAAAATAAACATAATATGCAGAATTACATACCAAAAAGAAAAAGACACTCCACAGAGTGCCTCTTCAACCATTTTACTTTTAATATATCGCCTTGAATACATTTTAACATATGTATCCATATATATTATTAAGAAAATTCAAAATCCTTTTTCTTTCATTTCCAATTATAAAATCATGTAATATAGAATGTATGTCAAATTATTATACAAATTGAGGTGTACTATATTTATGTATTTCGGAATTATTCCTCTTATATTGTTTATTATTTTTCTTATCTCTTACTTAAAAGACCCACGGAAAATAATAAACGGTTTTTTATTTAATGCCTTTTTCTGTTTTTTCCTTCTTTTTTGCATGATTACATCCTATGACTCAGGTAGTGACACTCTACGCTACACTATATTTTTACCTATTTTAGCACTTATCATTATGATTCCTTTCGGTATTGTTGCTTTAATGTTTGGGTTATTTCTTAATGCGAGAATTTTAATGAAACGAGAAGGTAGACGTTTTACTAACTGTTTAACACTTATTGCAGCTTTAGGGATTTTATTCTTGATGTTACTCCCTATTATAAATCCAGCAAGTTTATTCTCATCACATTTTCAGCCTATTTTTGCTGGTATTTTTCTTATAAGTGTATATTTCTTTATACACCTATCTAACTTCTTAACCGCTTATTTTTTATATCAATTCAACAGACCAAGGCGTAATCAAGATTTCATCATCGTTCTTGGTAGCGGCTTAATTAATGATAAAGTACCACCGTTACTTGCAAGTCGTATTAATAAAGCAATCGACTTTTACTGGAAACAAGCTGCTGTGAATACACCACCAACAATTATTTTCTCTGGTGGGCAAGGTCCAGATGAAGGCCTTCCAGAAGCAGAAGCAATGCAAAAATACGCTGTTGAAAAAGGAATTCCGCTTGAACATACAGTGCAAGAAAATCGCTCTGTAAACACGTATCAAAATATGTCGTTCTCTAAAAAAATTATGGATTCTTTAAAGCCTGAAGGTAAGTATAGAAGTATTTTTACAACGAACAATTTCCACCTTTTCCGCGCTGGTATATATGCAAGACAAGCGGGTCTTAATAGCCAAGGAATCGGATCAAAAACTGCATTTTATTACTGGCCTAACGCAATGATTCGTGAATATGTTGCAATTGTTGTGATGGGACGTAAACGTCATATGAAAGTTTGCGGAGCT
Organism: Bacillus nitratireducens; assembly: GCF_036320425.1. NCBI lineage: Bacteria > Bacillati > Bacillota > Bacilli > Caryophanales > Bacillaceae > Bacillus > Bacillus nitratireducens. The sequence goes on along the minus strand of NZ_JAUMJO010000003.1, from coordinate 83,034 downwards.
ATTTTAGGATTCTCGTTATTCCTAGCGGTAATCAGTATTATATTTTCGTAACAACTATTAAAGTCCCCTTCTATGAATAGGGGACTTTTTTAATTCAAACAAGTAACATAACAGCGTACAACACATTAATAATTCCAGAAACCATTCCAACAATAGCAAATGTTTTACTCGTTCCCGTCACTTTTTTATTTAAGCCTAATATAGAAAACACGATAGCTATAGTGCCAATAAGCCCCCATAAGTTAATAAACCAAGATATTAATCCGGTGATAAAACCAACTAAAGAAAAAACTTCTATACTACTATTAGAATTGCTATTCACAAAACTTTCCTCTACCGTTTTATAACTAAGACTCTCACCGCACTGTCCACAAAACTTGTTCCCCTCATTCGTTTCATTCCCACATTTCGTACAATATCTCAAAGAATCTCCCCCTTAAGATCAGTGGCCAAAACATACATATCATACTATTATATTTCAATTGGAAACATTCCTATTTTTTATGCGCATCAATCATATACGAGTGTATTTAACATACTGCTATGGTGATAATATTCCCTGCATCCATCCAGTAAAGGAGAATTTTTTCAAATATAATGTTAAAATGGTTGTTAGGCATGAGTCGAACTGATTAGCAAGCATGCAAGAAAAAGAAACTAGTTTGAAACGAGGAAATTACATGGAGAAAATTATCAGAAACAAGCCCAATAAGCTAAAAATCGCTTCAAAAGCTTTGATGATTATTATTGGGGCATTTATCACAGCATACGGATTAGAAGCGGTATTAATTCCAAATAACGTATCAGACGGTGGTGTGACTGGTTTAAGTATCGTTAGTTCAAGATTATTTGGATTGCCATTAGGAGCTCTAATCGCAGTTATTAACATTCCCTTCGTTTGGTTAGGATATAAACAAATTGGTAAAAGTTTTGCAATTTATTCTATTATCGGGATTGCTTCGTTAGCAATAGGTACTGTTGTCATGCACGGAATACCAACTATTATTGAAGGTGATACATTACTCGTTACAGTGGTTGGTGGTATTATTATCGGTTTTGGTATGGGACTAGCACTACGTAACGGCGGCGCATTAGATGGAATCGATATGCTAGCTGTATTACTTTCTCGTAAGTTACCTTTTGGAACAAGTGACCTTATTTTATTCTTAAATATGTTCGTATTTATTTTCGTATCAACAGTATTCGGTCTTCAAGGGGCTATCCTTTCGGCAATTGCTTACTTTATCGCTTCGAAAGTGATTCATATCGTTGAAGTTGGTTTAAGTGGTTCGAAAACATTTAAAATCATCACAAAAGAGCCTGAATTAATGGTAGAAACAATTCGCGATCGTTTAGGCCGAAGCGCAACGTATAACGAAGTATACGGTGGTTATTCAAGAGAGAAATTCAAAGAAATTTCTTGTGTAATTAACCGTTTAGAAGAAAGTAAAATGAAGGACCTGATTAATGAAATCGATCCTAATGCCTTTATTACAGTTTATGACGTAGCTGAAGTAAAAGGCGGTAACTTTAAGAAACGTGATATTCATTAATCATTATGAAAAAGGAGGCTGTGCCAAAATTTTGGTGCAGCCTCCTTTTATTATTAAGTTGCTGTCGTTGTCAGTTTTTGTCGGTAAGTCGATATATTTCAATAATCGCCGATATAATTTCACTTCCCCCATCTTCCTCCTCTCTTAATCCATGCTACGTATTTTTGAAAGGCGGGCACTTCATGTTGAAAGCGAAGCGGAACATATAGAAAGAGAGTACATGTACACAGTATCCATAGAATACCTACTACAAAGTGAAATTTCATCGTTGTGCTAATAAACAAACTGAGGAATAAGACGAGGAACATAATCAAACTAAACCTTTTATATAGAGTCATACTAATCTCCTCCTTATAAATTAATTGTACCAGCTAAAAGGAATTAATTTCCATAATAAAAAGACCGAAAAGCAAATTCCACTTTTCGGCCTCTATAACTATCTTCTCTTCGTAATCTTTCCTGAACCACCAACCCTCGTTTTCGGGGGAGATGTATTCTTTGGCGGCGTTTTAATAGATGATTTCGGCTTCACATCTGATCCGCTCAAGCCACCTGGTGTTTTTGTAATTTTCCCTTTGCTTCCGGTAGAAGGCGGAGGCGTCGTTTTACTTCCTTTTTCCGTAATACTTCCTTTATCACCTACAGATGATTTCGGATCTACATTATCGCCTCGCTTAATGATAGATCCTTTCCCTTCCTTCGTAATTGGAGGCGGGGTTTTCTTTTCTTCTTTCGTAGGTGGTCTTTCCGGGATAACCGGTTTATGATTTTGTCTGTCATTATATCCGCGATAATCACCGTATGATGATTTTCTAGAACCGAATATATCGTTTAATATACTCCCCATAATATATCCTTGTAAAAAGGATGGTTGGTAATTTTGACGGACAAATTCTTCATTACTTATTTCAATTAACGTATCAGATGGTTTCTCTTTATCCTTTTGTAAACTATACATTTTATCGGAATAAACGAGGAACATTTGATTTTCGTCTTCTTTAGATGCTTGCTTCGGTTTCCTTTCGGCTATAAGTTCCTTTGCAACTTCAGGAACTGACCGATTGGCAGCCCTATACACGTAAGATTCTTGTTTACCATCCTTTGCGACAGACTCTAGCGGATAACGGTCCTGAATTGACTTCGCCTGACCACTTTGACAGCCCGATAAAGCATAACCGGCAATAACAAGTAATGTAACGATAGCAAGTATAGGGATCACGAACGATTTAATCATGGTAAACAATCGGTTTGACATGATTACGCCCCCCTTATGTTGCTCTTATGATTTGTACATCAGCAGGAATAATTGCTTCTCCCTCATACATCATTGTGCGACCATTTTGCCATTCAACACGTAATAATTTGCGGTTGTCAGACTGGAATTCCCATACATACTGTTCTTCTGAAGCAGCGAATGGCGTTTTTCCCATTACAACAACACGTCCATTATATTGTTCTTCCATATGATACTCTATATCATCCATTTCAATCGTCGTCGGAATTTCATCAATTGAATCTAAACGACCGTCAATCGGTGTATACAATTTATAATACGTATTTTCACGGTCTTCAATTTTTAAATAACGAATATCTTTCCCGTCCTGCAGTGTTAAAACGATCTCCTTGCGAGAATGCATACTCGTTTTCCCAGTTAATTCGTACATGACTAATGAAACTTCAATCATATCGCCAGGAGCTAACGTTAACAGACTCTTTTCTGGCTTTGGCGGCTCCGGGCTTTTCATTATATTTTTAATACGTTTAAATAAGCTCACAATCTACCCCTCCTTTTCTCTTTATAAACAAGCACCTAAAATAAGTGCCCCAACGATATGTAATGAACCAGCTAACATCGCATGTGCTACGCTGCCTTCTTTCGTTCCTTCTTCTAAATCTAAACCTGACATTTTCTTTAACACAAACTCAATGAACATTTCTACCACTAATAAAATAACGAAAGAAACTGCTGAAGCAAGAAGCGCTTGCCATAAATCATTCGCTTTCGTAATCGATTGTGACAAAATGTATCCTTGAGCGAATAATTTCATAACGAAACGTGTTGTCACTGCTGTGTTTCCATTTTTTATCTCTTTTAAATCATTGTATTTTGTAAAAATCGAATCAACCCACATAATTGCAAATAAAAGTACCGCACTCGCTCCAGTCCATACAAGCATGGCTAAAACATTCATCCACGTCATTGCAAAACCTCCTCTAAAAGATAATAGAAAACCGACATGAATTCTCTTCAGACATGTCGGTTTCTTTGTCTATTCTATATTATTTCTCGTACTGCTTCATAATACGAGCTAATTCATCATCAACAACAGAATTTTTATTTAAGCTTGCGAATTCATCATCTAATGACTTTTCTTTTTTGTACACTTCACCACTTGCTTCTGCTTCAGCCTCTAATTGAAGAGCTTTCTCTTCCATACGGCTTAAACCAGCTTTTGCTGAATTTGAATCGAATCCAGACATCGCCTGATTAATATTCTTTTGTGCTTTCGCTGCATTTACACGTGCTACAAGTGTTTCACGTTTATTTTTCAGCTCTGTTAATTGCTTACGCATTTCTTCTAGCTTCAGGCGAAGATTATCGGCAGCAGCTTTGTTTTGCTCATAGCTTGCTTTATACTCATTCATCTTTTGCTCTGCGTTTTGTTTTTCTTCAAGAGCACGACGCGCAAGATCAAGATTGCTTGCTTGAACAGCCATATGAGCTTGCTCTTCACGTTTTTTCACAAGTGCTTCTTGCTCTTCAAATAATATTTTAAATTTCTTCTCAAGTGCGATTTGAGCTGCTACACTTTTCTCAGCTTCTTGTACATCTGCTTGCATATCGCGTAAATATTGATCCGTCATCTTAACTGGATCTTCCGCTTTTTCAATTAATGAATACACATTCGACATAGTTAAATCTCTTAATCGTTTAAATACAGACATCCAAATTCCTCCTATGATATACCTCATATTTCAAATTCACTACTTGGAAAACTGAAAAATCTCCCTTTACAGTAAAGAATATTCATTTTTACAACCTATGTGTTTATTATAACAAAACTAAGATGTCCTTACATGTTATTTCCAAAATACAGCCAATATAATATGACATTCCATATAAAACATTGTATTCCTAATATATTCTCATTCATCCTCTTTAGAATTGACTTATTTTTATGTACTTTCACTAAATTACATTATTGTAATGTTACTGTAAGCTAACTCGATAGTTGCATTCCGATATTTCTTATACACTAATACCAGAAGCAACGAACAAGCTTCTCATCATTTCAGAACTAATACAAAAACTGTATTTACTATAAAACATATAAAAAGGAGAAATCATCATGAAAAAATTAGTAGGAATCGGATTAGCAGCAGCAATTTCATTCGGAGCATTATCAGGTTGTTCTTTATTAGGAGAAAAAGCGAACGGCTTAGTATTATACGGATCAGAAGAGCAAGTTCAAAAAATTACAGATCAAAATAAGAAAGAAGTAAAAGAAAAAGACTTCTATAAAATGAAAATGGCAACATTAGAGGGTAAAAAAGTACTTGTAATGGATAAGAAAACTGGTGATGAACTTGTTAAGAAAGAACTACTTAAAAAAGTCGATAAGAATGATGATACAAAGGCAATCGATAAATTACCAGCTGTAACAGCAGAAGAAGGCGTGCTATTTGCAAAAGAGAAGGTAGAAAATGCTACGCTTGATGGAGCAAAATTAAAATATGAAGACAACACAATTATCGGTGATGGCCGTTCTTATGCAGATATGTTTGCTATCGTTGATGATGCAACATATGTAAATGTAAAAGGTGAAGAAAAATCTGTAGGTATTTTGAAATTTGATAAAGACCCAAGCAAAGAGCTACCTGGAGCAAATGGTGTAGAAGCTTCTCAACTTGTAAAAATTAAAAAGTAAAACAAAAAAAGCTTTGCAAAATTGAAGTGCACCCCAATTGTTAGACACATAATTAACAATTGGAGGTGCATTTTTTATGGCTAAATTTTCTTCAAAGGATAAAATACAAGCAGTAAAACGATATCTAGAAGGTACTGAAGGTGTTTTTTTACGTACTTGCTATATGACTGTCATTGACATTGATCCGCTGAATAAATCTATAATTTGTACGGATGCATTTTATAATAATATGACTTTGAAGTTTATTGATATTATTGATGCAAAATAAAAAAACGCTCACAATCGTGGCTCTTATTGTTACTTTACATACACATAAGCTTTATTTACAATTAAGCAGATTTTATTTCACATAAATATTATTATACTAATCTAAAGTTTCCGTATTTACATTTTTTTCTTTTATCTCATAATTTTAATTGGGGGAAAGGGAGGAAAGAAATGGTTCAAATCAAAGTAACACCTGAAATGCTAGAAGAAGTTGCTAATCGTGCAAATAATACCAGAATCGCATTAGAAACTATACATAATAATCTATGTAATGAAATAGATCATTTGTGTTTTCAATGGATTGGTGCCTCTAACCAACAGTTCATTCAAATGTTCAATGATGCAAGACCAAAAGCTTTTACATCTATCAATTCGATTATAAAAGTGGAAGAGGATTTGAAACGAATTGCCGAAAAATTCTGTACCGCAGATGCTTCATATGATGGAAATCTTGAAGAAGGAGCAATGTGTGGTAAGTTAAATAGTGAGAAAAATGATGGATCTTTACGTGACAAGGTTTGGCATGGTCTCAAGGAAACTTATGAGGATCTTAGTAAAGTAAAAAATTCCGATGAGTCTTTATATGATAAATTTAAACATGGTATTGATGCAGCGTATAAAGATGTGAATAAAATAAAAGACACTATAGATGATGAAATCGAATCTGCTTTTGAAAAAGCTGGATTAGGTGTCCCCTATCACTTAAAAAAGGGAATGGGCGACGCTATAGGTGATGAATTATTAGGACTTGCAGATGCAGTTATCCATCCAATTGACACATTTAATAACACGATTGAAGCCGTTTCTCACCCAGTTGAGACGTTCAATGCGATAAAACAAACAATTTCTGATTCTTGGAATCGTGATGTTACCAATGGTGACTCGTATAGTAGTGCAGAATGGTATGGAAGCGCGGCTGGTCATACTATATTGGCTGTTGGACAACTATTCGTAGGAACAAAAGGCGTGGATAAAATTGCAATGTTGAACCCTGGCACAAAATTAGCTGAGATTTCACGAACTGCTAATCAAAGCTTGCAAGACGCTGCATCCTTATTCAATCGTAATCGCAATGAGTTTGCTTTAGCTGGTGGAAATAATATACGCTCTGTATTTGATACACCTGATTTTAGGGCAGCTGAGGAAAAGCTATCGACCCTTCAGTTTGCTAGTCGTGAAGGAGCTTCCAGTGGGAACACGCCATATAAATTTGACTCATCACTTATGGAGCATGTTTTTCATGGTGAAGTAAGACAAAAATGGTGGGGATTAAAAGCTGTTGGTTATCATCACGAGAATATGATGGGGGGAGAGATAATTCGCGTTACTAGGCCACCAAATCCTGCAGGAGTATATGTTGCAGAAGTAAAGGTTGATGGTATTGTAAAACAAGCTAAATCTTCATTTTTCCCTAAGGATTGGAATAGAGTCCAGGTAGTTGATTCTATTAAAGAAGCATATACCAATCGTGTTCAAATCGCTCCAAATAAATACGTAGGGCAAACTTCTTCTGGATTTAAGGTTGAGATGATTATTGAAAACGGAGAAATTACCACTGCTTATCCAAAATATACGAGAAGATAGTGAGGTTGTATTAATGAATTATTCACATGAATTTTGGCGTGACCCATTTGGTGGACTAAGAATTCGTTTACCAAAAGAAATTGCTATTGTATCTGACTTTATAGAAAACCTAGATGAAGATGAAGCGGATGAATACATAGAAGTTTTAGACCATGTCGTAGAGGGAAAGTACCCTAGTTATGAACTAGAATACAATGCTGCTGCTGTATTTATTGAACCTAAATATACAAGCGCGATTAATTATTACATTAGCCCACCAAATAATCAATGTAAATTAGAAACTTCAGAATTTAGGAGATTACTTTTGCTTTGGAGAAATAAAGTGATGACAGAAGGACGAGATATTGAAGTAGATTAAAAAGACTGCCTGTAATGAAGTGCACCCCAATTGTTAGAAACATAATTAACAATTGGAGGTGCATTTTTTATGGCTAAATTTTCTTCAAAAGATAAAATACAAGCAGTAAATGGAACAATTTAAGCAAGAACTAGAAACTTATATTCATTACTACAATCACAAAAGAATTAAAACAAAACTAAAAGGATTGTCCCCTGTGCAATACAGAGTTCAATCCTTAGTAGCTGCTTAATATATTTGTCTAACTTTTTGGGTTCAATTCAAATTCACAAAGCTTTTTTCTATTTATGAGCGATTTGCTCCATATCCGGACTACAAGTTTGCGACTGACATGACTTACTTAAAGAGCATGCTGCGCATTTGCCTTTTTTACTTCTCTTTACAAAATTAACTAACGTATATGCTGCATAACCAAAAATGATAGCTCCAATTATAATATTGACCATCATTGCAATACATCTCCTTCTAGAATCCGAGTAAGGATCCAACTTGGTATATAATGAGCGTTAATACATAAGCAACAACGAGCGGATAAACGACAGAGAAAATTGTCCATTTCATCGATCCAGTTTCACGTTTAATAACAGCTACTGTCGCTAAGCACGGAACATATAATAAAATAAAGAACATAAATGCATACGCTGATAGCGCAGTATAATGTGCTCCCATTACATTTCCTAGCACATCTTCTTTAACCGCATAAATAATTGCCATTGTAGAAACAACAACTTCTTTCGCTAAAAATCCTGTTAAAAGGGATGCCGCAGCTTGCCACGTTCCAAAACCGAGCGGTGCAAATAGTGGTGCGATAAATCCACCAATCATCGCTAAGAAACTGTCTCCCATATCAACACCAAATCCTGATGGACCTGCATAGTTTAATAACCAAATGACAACAGAACCACCGAAGATGAATGTACCTGCTTTACGAACAAATCCTTTACCTTTCTCCCACGTGCTGAGCCATAACGTTTTCGCTTGTGGCACACGGTAAGGCGGTAGTTCAATTACAAAAATAGATTTTTCCGCTTTTAAAATGGTAAGTGACATAATTTTTGTAACGAGTAATGCAAGAACAATACCTGCAATGTATAAAGAGAACACAACAGTTGCCTGACTATTAGGGAAGAATACTCCCGCAAATAATGCATATACAGGTAAACGTGCTGAACAAGACATAAATGGTGTTACAAGAACGGTAAGTAATCTTTCTTTTTCTTGTTCAATCGTTCTCGCTGCCATAATACCTGGGACGTTACATCCAAAGCCGATAATCATCGGAATGAACGCTTTTCCATTTAAACCGAAAAACTCCATAATTCTATCCATAACAACTGCAATTCGTGCCATATATCCCGAGTCTTCTAATAATGAAATGAAAAAGAATAGTGCAAAGATTTGTGGAACGAATACTAATACCGCACCAACGCCGGCAATGATACCTTCTGTAACGAGTGCTTGAATAAAGTCAGAAGCGCCAACACTTGTGAGCCCAGCTGTAACCCAATCAGTAAGTTGTCCGCCAAAAAATCCATCCAGCATATCCGATAAAGGTGTACCAATCCACGTAAACGTAACCTGAAAAATAAAAAACATAACTGCTAAAAAGATTGGAAGTCCTAAAATTTTATGTGTAATTAACTTATCGATTTTTTCCGAAAAAGGAATTTTTCCTTCTTTCTCATGTTGCATAACATTTGTTTTTAACTTTTCAATATACGCTTCACGAGTCTTGTAAATGTGCTCCTCTAACGTACAATCAAGTTTTCCATCTAAACGAGATCGAATGGCTATAAGTTCCTTATAAATTGGTAATGCTTTCATTTCTTTTTCTACTACTTCGTTGTTGCTTAAAAATTGTAGGGCTAACCATCTTGGATGCTCATAATTCGCTTTCTCTAAAAGAGCGATTACCTCTCCAATTCCTTCATCCATTTGTACACCATATGAAATAATGAATGGCTTTTTCTCTTTTTGTTTCTCTTCATGAAGAGTAGTAAGTAATTCTTCACAGCCTTTTCCGGTTCTTGCGATGACAGGAACGACTGTTACACCTAATATTTCTGATAACCGTTTTACATTAATCACAATTCCTCTTTGCTTTGCCACATCAACCATATTTAAACCAATTGAAACGGGCTTACCAAATTCAAGTAATTGCAATGTTAAATGCATATTTCGCTCGAATTGCGAAGAATCCACTATATTTAACATATGATGAAATTCGTCTGTGAGTAGAAAATTCGTAACAACACCTTCATCGCGTGAAACTGGATTCAAATCATACACGCCTGGTAAATCAATTAATGTTCCTTGCTTATCTTTTAATTTACCAACCTTCTTTTCTACTGTTACACCGCTCCAGTTCCCTACATACTCATAAGAACCAGTAAGTGCATTAAATAATGATGTTTTCCCTGTATTCGGATTCCCTAGCAAAGCAACCTTATTCACGCTAATTCCACCTTTATCATTTTCGCGTCACAATGACGAATACTAATTAACTGTCCACGACACTCCAATGTACAAGGACCTTTAAACATCGCTTTCTGTTTCAAGCGAAGTTCGCTTCCTTCCGCAAGACCGAAAGCAGCTAGTCTACGCTTTAATAACTGATCTAAAGACTGAATACTTTTTACTAACACTTTCTCACCAATTTTAATATCTACTAAGCTCATAACCTTCCCCCTCAGAAGAGAATGATAATTATTTTCAAAAAAATTATATCATACTCTATTTCAATTGGACTATACCCTTTTGCTTCATATTTATTAACATTTCGCTACAATTCTATTTCAATAATTGTCATACGGTATTCATTTGCCATTCTCATCCATTTCGCTTACAATGAACAATAGCAAATAAAGAATCTCGTTATCACAGGGGGAGCCTTACCGCTGAGAGGGAACAATTCGTTCCGACCCTTTGAACCTGTTAGTTAATGCTAACGCAGGAATTGTGCAAACGTCCGAAATACACACCTCTTTTTTTATTTACGTATTTCGTATCCTCCTATGATAATGTTCTTTTTTGTGCAACTTGGATATAGGGGGAGACAACATGCGTAACACCAATTTACAAGCGATGATCGAATCTGCTATTCTTGCAGCCTTCGCCTTGATTATCGACATTCTACCATTATCAATTAAACTTCCAACAGGCGGTTCCATCTCATTTGCTATGATTCCTATTTTTATTATCGCATACCGCTGGGGCTTCAAAAGGGCTTTCTTAGGAGGCTTAATTTGGGGGCTTTTACAAATTGTCGTAGGCGATGCTTACATTCTAACACCAGTTCAAGCATTCATTGAGTACTTCATTGCCTTTGCCTTTATCGGCTTTGCTGGTTTATTCTATCGTCCAATTCAAAAAGCACTTGCCTCAGACAACAGTAATGCAGAGCATTCAAGTTTTGGTAGTCGAAAAGATAAACCAAAACAAAACAAAGGAAAAAAAGCACTCGTTTACATTATCATTGCAACATTTGTCGGTAGCTTTGCACGCTATTTCTGTCATTTTATCGCTGGTATTATTTTCTGGGGACAATATGCACCGAAAGGACAATCAGCTGTGCTATATTCATTAATTGTAAACGGCAGTACCATGATCGGTTCTTTCATACTATGTACTGTATTACTAATTCTTTTATTTACAACTTCACCACGCTTATTCAAAAGCATCGGTGCTTATCAAATGAATACACAAAAAAAGGGCGCTTAATTAGCGCTCTTTTTTTTCATATCGTAATATCAATTAAAAATACAATAAATGCACAAAAGAAAATAAATACCATTATACTTAGCCAATTGCTATGCACGGTTCATCGACTCCTTACATAACCTCATTTTCTATTCAAATTATACTGCTCCAAAATAAAGATTAGGTAAAGATAATATGAAAATAAATTAAAAAAGCGTAGATAGTATTGTCTACGCTTTTTTCGGTAAATAGAAGTAAAATAACACACCACCTTCGGTATTCTTCACCCCATATTCAGCATCGTGCAATTCTAAAATATTCTTTGAAATTGCAAGACCAAGCCCTGTTCCACCTTGTGAGCGTTTCCTTGCCGCATCCACGCGATAAAAACGATCCCAAATTTTATCTAATTGTTCTTCTTCAATGTGAGCACCTTTATTTTCAATACATACTTTTATATGATCCTTCCCGTCTATTGTGGAAATAATAATATCTTCTTTTTTTGGTGTATAACGTATTGCATTCGTAATAAAATTCACAATTACTTGTTCAATTCTATTTTGATTCCCAATCACTTCTGCTGGACATATATGTTTGTGCACACTCAGTTCTTTTTTCTCTATCTCCGCTGAAAGCTGTTCACATATTTCTTCAATCACTCCATCGATATAGAAAGAATCCATCTTCATGTTATATGTGCCAGACTCAAATTTAGCTAATTCAAGCATATCCAAAATTAGTATATCCATCTTGTCTACTTCTTTTTCCATCGCCTGAAAATAGTAGTCTTTCTTATGTTCAGCTACCCCATCTTTTAAAATAGAAATACAGCTTTTCATAATACTCAGCGGCGTTTTTAGTTCATGCGATACACCCGCAATAAATTCTTTCCTTGTGTTTTCTAACTTTCTTTCTTTTTCAATATCTTGTTCTAACTGTCCAATATGTGAATGTAGTTTATTAGATAATGTATTAATATTTTGCGATAAATCACCAATTTCATCTTTTGAAGTAATCGGAATTTTTTCTGTGAAATCCAAATGAGCTATTTTCTTCGTTGTATCATTTATTTTTAGTAGCGGTTTTGCAATTTGTTTTGAGTAATAAAACGAAGCTAGAAAAATTAGAATGACTACAAATGCAACAATATAGATGTAATAATCTTGCACCATTTGTACAGCCTCATCTACAGGCTGTAAAGAAGCCATCGCATATATATATGTTACCGATCCGTCTTTTTCTTTTTTTGGTTTAATTAATAATTTATATTTTATATCATTTTTTTCATAGTCCATTATTTTTGTTGAATACTGTATATGATTATTCTCTTTTAATAATAAATCAGTTTGAAATTCTTTTATGCTATCTAAGAATAAACTATTTTTATAAATTGGATTCACAGGACCTTTTACATCGGGGAACTGTACTTTCGTAACACGTCCTACTATGGGAGCATTTAATTCCTGAGCAGCTTGCTCCTGAACGGCCGGCTTCTTTTCCTTAACAACTTGTTCCTCAGCTGCTTTCTTTTTCTCCTGATCTAATTTAATCATTTTCTCATTAAATGCTTTTTCTAACGGTTTATTAGATCCACTTAAATTTTGCTTACCTAACGAGAAAGAGAATGGAATAAAACTTTCTTCTTTTCTCACTCCAGAAAAATAAATTTCTTGTCCTAAAAACTTCTCTGATAATTTATTATCAATCTCCTCTATATTGACGAGATTACCTAAGGGAATCTTGAATATTTGTTGTCCAAAGCTCTTCTGTTGCTTACGGTCTATCGTTACTTCAAAATAAAAATCATCCACATGTTTTAAATTCCCATTCTGATCTAATATCGTAATCCACGTATTATTTTCTCTTAAAAAATCTTGCTCCAGCTTCTGAATTCCTTCTGCATTTCCTGTATAGTTCAAATAATTCTTCTCAAAGGAATTTAAGTTCACTTTAATATCTTCTACTTTTCGGTTCGCATAATATTGTTTGAAAAATATCGTTTGTCCAATAAATATCGTTGCTAAAATTAACATGCACAATGCTGTGGTGAGAGTAAATAATTTTAGTACAATCCCTTTTCTCATACATTCCCCTCAAATTTATAACCGGTTCGTACTACAGTTGTAATGTACTTTGCTTTCTCCCCTAATTTATTTCTTAAATTACGAATATGGCTATTAACCGTTCGATCATCACCAGCAAATTCATATCCCCAAATTCTTGAAATGAGTTGCTCTCGTGTTAAAACAATCCCTTGATTTTTCATGAAATAAGCTAATATTTCAAATTCTGTATGTGTTAAAGTAATGTCTGCCTCATCAACAGTAACAGTACGTGACGGGAAGTGGACGTGAATACCGTGGATGGATAATGTATCATCCTCATTCTCTAAAGGTTTATTTGTTGTTTTTCTACTTTCTAACAACCTTTTCGCTCTCGCTAATAAAATAGGTGGACTATATGGTTTCGCAACATAATCATCTGCCCCAAGCTCAAATCCAAGTAACGTATCATCTTCATCTACACGTGCCGTCAGCATAATAATTGGAACCCCGGATGTTTTACGGATTCTTCGGCAAACGGACCATCCATCAAGTTCCGGCAACATAATATCTAAAATAACTAAATCAACCTCTTCTTCCTCAAATACAACTAAAGCTTCTTTCCCATCTCTTGCTTCAAACACTACATATTGCTCACTCAAAAAATAATCTTTTAATATTTCACGTAAAATATCTTCATCTTCCACAATTAAAATGTTTTTTGACATAACTCATATATCCCCCTCTCGCTTTCAAAACTACAACTTTATTTTGAATAACTAGCCTTTAACTTCGCCTCGATAATATATCTATCTGGTGCATCCCCTATATAATCAAACGGATAGCACGTCGTCAGCGTTAATATCGGTTCTTCTTTTTTTATAATAACAGTACGATCATCCGCATGGGTAATCCATATCTTTTGAATTTCGTATGTGTACGTTTTATTATCATACTCTAAAACAAGAGTGTCTTTTTCTTTTAACTCTCCTAAATCAGTAAATACAGTGTCCCGGTGCCCACTCAGTACAGTATGTCCCCCTCCAGATGGCGTTGTCGTTACATCACTAACGAACATTCCAACTCCTTTTTTCAGCGTTGTCTCATCCGCTCCCCAGTATATAGAGAACTTCTTCTTTATTTTCGGTATATTTAATAGTGCAACCTTTTCTCCTTCTTTATGTTCTGTTTGAGAAGAAGGTACTTGGGAAGTTACAGGTGTTTCGTAAGAAAGTTGATTATGTTGTATATTTTCAAGGCTCTTTAGTTCTTCTTTCGTTAATTGTTGAGCAGAGCTTTTTCCTCTATACCATTCCATAGCGTAATATGATCCCATACATAGTCCTATCGCCATCAATATGATACCGATATAATTGAGTAACTTCATGTTTCATCCCTCCATGCCAAAAATGGTAGGAATAACCTACCATTTTTAATATATGAAATTATTCCATTCTTTATAGGACAATATTTTATTTACGCCTTAACTTTATTGCGACGTTTCAAGCCAAATAATGTCCCTATCCCTACAAGACATGCGCTTAGTACCATCATTGCTACATTATTAGATGCTGTGTTTGGTAATTTTTCACCTTGTACAACTGGCTTTGCTCCTTCTTTTTTAGTTGCACCATTTTTTTGTTGTACTTGTGCTGCTTCTTTTTTCGCCATATCATTTTTCAATTGTTCTTGTGCTATTCTCTTTTTCTCTTCTTCACTCTTTTGCTGTTCCTTAATCAATGCTTCTTTTTTTGCCTTATCATTTTTCAATTGTTCTTGTGCTATTCTCTTTTTCTCTTCTTCACTTTTTTGCTGTTCTTTAATCACTGCTTCTTTTTTCTCTTTATCTTGCTGCAGTTGCGCTGCTTCTTCCTTTGTTACTGTTCCAGTGTCCGCGCTTGCTACTGAAGAATATCCTACTGTTAACAATGCCATTGCACAGATTGGTAATAGTTTCTTTTTCATCTTCAATTCTCCCCTTATACTTTATTCACATCACATCACTTCGCATCGGATGTATCACTAGAATAAACAAGAGATATAAATATAAGATGCAGATGAAATATATTTCATTTAAAGATTTCATTGTAGAAAAATAAAAAAACATCGCAATATATACGATGTTTTTTCGGGTGTGTGTCTCAATATTTACATGTTACTTTCACGTGATTGAGAAGTAGAAAGGGCTGGAGCGATAACTAATTGTCTCGGCTCAGTTTTCTTGAAGTGATTTTTGACGTTACACTTACGACATTGAACGACCCATGCTTTAATAGGATTTGTTAAAATAATTTTTTGCCTTTCGTTAGGGGCCTCTTCTTCCAATTTACAACTATCGCTCCACTTACTCCATTTCATTGTAAATTTAGAAGAAGAATAATCGTCTTCTCGATCAAACGTATGCAAAAAATCCATTTCCCCAGCTAGCATTACGGTGTTACTAGTTGCTAAAAAAGAAAAGGTCGTCCAATGTTTCTCCATGCCCTCCTACTCCTTTTTCACATATAGAGTGCCTAAAACTTAATTTACCTAAAATATGCTTACCTTTTACCTTACACTTATAGTTTATCCAAAACACTACTATGCAACTATCGATTTGTCTTACAAACTACCTTACATTTTTGTAAGAAACGAAAAAACCTTCACTCTATATACGTGAAGGTTTCTCATTTCTTATCTATATGATCTTTCATATCGTCAAGTCCAACTTCTTGCAGCTGTGACATCATACCGTGGGAAATTGCGCCTAATACTAAAGTCATTCCAATTAGTGAAATGCGAATTGCAGGTACATCAATTATGTACGCCAACATACCGAGAACAATTGTTAAAAGCAATGCTTTTATAAATGTTACACTTGTATACTGTTTCTTTTTCATCATGACCACCCTTTATGGAAGCGTTTTCTTAATATAATTAGTATATCATATCATCTGACTATTTTGTGGGGATTTCTGTAAAAACCTTATATCTTCTTTGACTTTTTCCTTTCTATCCTTTACAGTCGAAATGTTCACAAGTTTTACACTGTAGGAGGATTCAAATGAAAATTGAAATAAAAGACACTTTAATTTCCGAAGAACAATTACAAGAAAAAGTAAAAGAGCTAGCTCTTCAAATCGAACGTGATTTTGAAGGAGAAGAAATTGTAGTAATCGCTGTATTAAAAGGATCTTTCGTATTCGCTGCTGATTTAATTCGTCATATTAAAAACGAAGTAACTATCGACTTTATCTCTGCATCTAGCTACGGAAATCAAACAGAAACAACTGGAAAAGTAAAACTATTAAAAGATATCGATGTAAACATTACTGGAAAAAACGTAATTGTCGTAGAAGACATTATCGATTCTGGTTTAACACTTCACTTCTTAAAAGATCACTTCTTTATGCATAAACCAAAAGCATTGAAATTCTGTACGTTACTTGATAAACCTGAACGCCGTAAAGTGGATTTAAAAGCTGAATATGTTGGCTTCCAAATTCCAGACGAATTTATCGTTGGCTACGGTATCGACTGCGCAGAAAAATATCGTAACTTACCATTTATCGCTTCAGTTGTAACGGAATAATATAAAAAAATAAAGTGAAACTTTAATCAGTGGGGGTTTTGTCTATCTCCCACTGATTATTAGTTGAACCAATCGGGCTTTTACGGGCAGTTGATCTCCCACCTAACTTCCTCGTATTCGTCGAAATTTTAGGTGGGGGGTCTTACTGCCCGTTAATGCGGGGTAAACTTCCATCAATTACTGATGGAAGTTTATTTTCTATCACGATTCGTAAAAGACAAAGGGAGAGAATAAAAATGACAAAGACAAAATTTGAAAAAGTACTCCTCATCATAAATCCGAAAGCAGGACAAGGCGATTTACACACGAACTTAACGAAAATCGTACCACCACTTGCCGCAACTTTTCCTGATCTACATATCCTCCATACGAAAAAGCAAGGTGATGCAACAAAATATTGCCAGGAGTTTGCTAGTAAAGTAGATTTAATTATCGTCTTTGGTGGTGATGGAACTGTATTTGAATGCACTAATGGCTTAGCCCCTCTTGAAACTAGACCTACACTTGCAATCATTCCAGGCGGAACTTGCAACGACTTCTCTCGCACACTCGGCGTTCCGCAAAATATTGCAGAAGCAGCAAAACTTATTACAAAAGGACATGTAAAACCAGTTGACGTCGCAAAAGCAAACGGGCAACACTTCTTAAACTTTTGGGGCATTGGACTCGTATCTGAAGTATCAAACAATATCGATGCGGAAGAGAAAGCAAAGCTTGGTAAAATTGGTTACTACTTAAGCACCATTCGAACTGTCAAAAACGCTGAAACATTCCCAGTAAAAATAACTTACGACGGACAAGTATATGAAGACGAAGCTGTCCTTGTTATGGTTGGAAACGGTGAATATCTCGGAGGTATCCCATCCTTTATTCCGAACGTAAAATGTGATGATGGAACACTTGATATTTTCGTAGTCAAATCAACAGGCATTCAAGCGTTTAAAGATTATATCGGAAAGAAACTATTTGAAGACTCAAACGAAAATGATATCTTCCACGTAAAAGCGAAATCCATTCAGATTGAAACAGAAGAAGAAAAAGAAGTAGATACTGATGGAGAAAGCTCGCTCCATACACCGTGTCATATTGAACTATTACAAGGGCACTTTACGATGATTTATAATCCTGCGGTTGTGTAATAAAAAAACGAGTGCTAGCACTCGTTTTTTCTCTTCTAATCTAGTTATATCGTTGAATCATTTCTTGCATTTCTTTAACTCTCTCTAAAGTAATTCCATTTCTTTGTTCGATCGCTAAAGGATGCTCGGTTGGTTCTAATTCAACATACGGTGCCATTCCAACTTCTCTTATATGTATATTTGTTTTTAAATTTAATGTTTCTGGATAAACTGGTATTTCTACAGATAACCAACCAAAATAAGGGTCACTATTTTCTCGGCCTCTCTCATCCCACTTTTCTAATACCTCATCATAACTTTCTTTACTAAGTGATACCCACACAGTCCATATGAATTTTTCGTGGTAATCAATGATAGGAATCTCTAAACAACCTCTAATAAAGTAATGTTCATCGTCCATTACGCAAAGTTCTGATGTTAAATGGAGGCGTTCCTCTCTTTTATGAGGCGCTACCTCATAATAATAATATGGTGCTTCACTTCCGTAACATAAAGGAAGTGTAAAACGATTCATTTGTACTTTTTCTCCAGATTTTCTTCTTCTTTTCATCTGTTATTCTTTCTCCTAGTCTTTTCATTCACACTCAGTATTCATCAATATTTTCAAAATCAAACTCCACCCAATTTTTCCAGTGCGTATTAGACTCCTCATTCACAATAATGGTTGGATCTTTCTTCTCTATAGCAGCCGCTACTGATTGGAAGAATTCATTTTCACTTACTTTTTCATCTTCAACATGTTGCCATTCTTCCGTTTCATACACTACTTCCCAGTCGCCTTCTAAACCGCACTCTTCTAAAATTTCTTCTTTATCCCACCATACTAAATTCCGAGCTTCGTCATTAGTAGCAAGCATACGCATGAAATATGTGGGATAAGACTCTGTCGTTTGTACTTCTATTCCATGATTCACATAATCTTCTTCTGTAAATTCATATTCAAAATGATGCTCGCGGATTTTCAAACTACCGTTATGAATATCAAGTATAAATTCACCTTCATCATCAAATAATTCATAATCTCCATCATTTAATTGCAAAATAGCATCATCACCAATTAAATGATTCACTCTATCACCATATACTTGAATATCATTACATACACCTAATGATCCTACTCCAACAAATTGAAATACCATTAACCAATCCTCATTATTTTTAAAGAAAAGAGAGAATTTCACTTGTGACATATTCATTTCCGCATTATCTAGGGTAGGAAATTCATAGTTACTTTGTTTTTTATCTAATAGTTTTAAAATATCTTTTTGCATCTGTATCATCTTCACCTCTATATAAATTTTTCAATTTCACTAGAGTATAACATAGACATATTTGTTTGCGACATTCTAATAATATTGCTCAAAAAATAGCAAATTGGCCTGTTTGCATGCCCTAGTTCTTTTTAGATACAATGAAGGAAAGAAGCAACCTGACACATTGGAGGATATTGCTATGAACCGAGATCCTATTTTACAAAAAGCAATAAACAAGTGGGAACGTATGAGTCAAGATTCTTCTTTCCGACAAGCCTATGACGCAAGGGAGAAAGTTTTAATGGATGAAGCAGCAAAATTCGCCCACGCAGAGACAGAAGGAATAAAAAGAGGAATGGAACAAGGAATAAAAAAAGGGATTGAAAAAGGCATTGAAAAGGGTCGAAAAGAAGGGGTTCAGCAGGGGAAAATTCAAATAATTAAAAATATGTATGATCTTGGTATACCACTTGAAACGATTGCTAAGGCAAGTAAATTAAGTGTGCATGAGGTTGAGCATATTTTAGGACATAAATAGTAATAAAAAAGAGCTTGAATGGTTTCAAGCTCTTTTCTATCAACTTTCCTCAATTCTTTCCATCTTCCAAACTAAATTATCTGGATTGTTTTTCTCTAAAAAGGTTAACATCCACATAGTTTTTCCTTTGTCGTTCATCAACATCACTTTATGGTTTAACTTCCAAGCCACGTCACTAACATAATTAGACATTTTATACATATCTTCTTCTCTCATAAGCTTTTCCTTTTTGATTAATCGTCTCGTTCTATACTCCCTTATTTCTAAGTACATATCAGCATAAGCCACTTCATGCTGCCAAATTATACTACATACATATTTTTTATTCGGACTACTCTTCTTTATATATACAAGTTCATTTTTATAATCCAAATCCAGTACCTTATTGTATGCTTTTTCTAACATCTCTATATCCCAATCACATTTCACAGCTAAACTCTTCATTTCAGTATGAACGATTTGAAGGGCTAATTCTTTTTTCTCTCTATCTGATAAATATGGAAAATCCTTTACACTCCCGTACTCTACAAACACATTCATATATTCAGGAAAAATCCGATATTTCTCCTCCCACTGATTTAATAATGAAATATCATCCACACAGTGAACCCAGATACCTTTTTCATAGTCTGTTCTTAACTTTGGCATATGTCGCTCGTATAAAGAAGTAATACAGCTCGTTTCTTTAAAAAAAGATATCTCTTCCTCGTAGTTACTTGAGGATGTTAATTGTAATACCTCTAGACTACTTATATTCTCTTTTCTTTTTAGAAAACTTAATCGGATATCTCTTATAATTGGCATTTACTCTCTCCTTCTTAATTCTACGACTATATAATTGATTCTCTAGCGCCAACTAATCAATTTCAACCCATCCCATTCCCATATAGAGAAATAAAACTCCCACTACTAAAAAAAGCCCACCAACTAAAAAATAGAACGGTGCTCCGTGCAGCGGATCACAAAATAGCTCTAGAATGTTTTGTGCCACTACTGTCCATTTATCTTTTTTTGAATTTTTTTCTTTTATTTCTTTTACAAACCTATACATACTTAAACCAATAAAAATGATGCCTATTAATAGACACCCTACTATGATAAGAATTCCCAAATATAACACTCCATTGAATCCTTGATATGTATACCCTATTTTAACTAAAAAAGCGAAAGAGAACATCATTTTCACTATGTTCTCTTTCGCCTTTTTTATTTACTCACAATCCGAAAATAAGAACGAACCGTTAAGAAATAATATCCAATATAAATAACACTATACACACCAATACTTATTAATAATGGCACTGCGATTTCATACGGAATTACTGTCGATAAACCTTTTATCGCAAATAAACTGTGTGAAATTCCAACTACTAACGGAATGAAGAAGATAAATCTCATTTGTTTTGCGATTGCTTTTTTCATTTCCTTTTTCGTTACCCCAAGCTTTCGAAGAACGATGTAACGTTCACGATCTGCATGTGCTTCTGTTAATTGTTTGAAGTAAATGATAGAACCCGTTGCAAGTAAAAATACAAGTCCTAAGAACATACCACTAAACATAATTAATCCTGACATTTCAATACCATCTCGGAAAATAGTGTAAAAATCGCTAAATTGATTATTTCCTTCTGCATCTTCTTCTGAAATTACTTGTTTTAATTTCTCTGTTAGCACTTTACTATTTCTTTCATCTTTTACATCAATGTTTTGTACAGTGTGAGAACCGACTGTCTTCTTCGCCTGCTCGTACACTTCATCTGGAACGACGATTACTAGTTCATATAAGTTCGTAATGTTGCGTCCTTTTACTTCTTTTATTTGTACTGGTGCTACTTCTCCAATTGGGAATATAGCCTTTCTATTTTTATAAACGCCTGTATCTCTACTTCCCTCACCGTGCATAACATCAAATGCATACGCTTCTGTCTTTTTCAAATCCACTGTTTCTTCATTTAAATATTTTGCAATTTTATTAAATGATGATTGCGCCATAAGATCAGTCGTTCTTGATTTTAAGGCATCCTTATTTGAAACATCGTCACCAAATTCACCGACTACTTTTACTGTTTCTAACTCATATTGATGAATAACTTCATTCTTTTCTGTTTCCTCTTTTAAAATCTCCTTCACTTTATGATCTACATGATCATCTTTCTTTTCATATGAATAACTAACTGGCTTATATTTTTTCGCCTGCATATATGCGTTGTAGTACATTGTTACTGAAGTTCCAACTGCTGTTAACGTTACTGCGCTTAATACTGCAATTGTTGCTAACGATTTTGCATTTCCTTTAATGCGGTATAGTAATTGAGATGTTGTAACAATTTGCATTCCGTTATAGAATGAAGATTTTTTGTTTCGCACTCTTTTTAATGCAAAAATGGTAAAGAACATAAATAATAAATACGTTCCAAGTACTGTTGCTAATAAAATGTAAAGAGCAAGTGGCATAAAGTTATCATCGTTAGCATTTTTAATAGCTGTTACTGATAAGAAATACCCTGAACCAATTAATAATACAGAAACGATAGCCATAATTTTAGAACCCTTTGGCATTCCTTCGCCTTCATTATCTGCACGGAATAACTCGATTAACTTAAATTGATAAATAACACGATATCCTTTAAAAGATGTGTATAAAATAATAAAACAATAAATAACTGCTGTATCTATAACCGCCCCAATTGGTACTTCAAAATGAACATTTACGCCCAATTCCATCATACTTACTAGTAACTGAAGGAACGATTTTGAAAGTAAACTACCAATTACAATTCCAATTACTAATGACAGGAAGCCCATCAACATATTTTCATAAAATAGCATTTTACCAATTTCTTTTTTTCTAATACCTAGTAAAGAATACAGACCTATTTCTTTCTTACGCTTCCGTGTAAAAAATCCATTTGAATATATAATAAATATCGCGACAAAAATAATAAGCATGACACTCGCAAGTTGAAACCCATTGTTCACTCGCTCTCCAGCTTCTCCTACTTGTGAATTGTACTGCAATGATTTAAATGTAAAATAAATAACGATACTAAAAATCATTGAAGCAAAGTAAATAAAATAATCTTTAAAATTTCGTTTTATATTACGAAGTGCAATGCTATACAAGCTCACTTATAGCACCTCCAGAAATAGAAGACATAACATCTACAATTTTTTGAAAGAACTGTTTACGTGTAAGCTCCCCGCGATATAACTCTTTATATAATTCTCCATCTTTAATGAATACAACTCGCTTGCAATAACTCGCAGCGAATGCATCGTGCGTTACCATTAAAATTGTTGCACGATCTTTTTCATTTAATGATTTCATACTTTCTAATAAATCTGTCGCTGACTTAGAATCAAGCGCACCAGTTGGCTCATCCCCAAAAATCATACTTGGATTTGTTACAATCGCTCTTGACGCTGCGCAGCGCTGCTTTTGTCCCCCTGATATTTCGTATGGATATTGATTTAAAATATGATCTATTCCAAATTTCTTTGCAATCATCTCAACGCGAGATTCTACCTCTTTCGCCTTCACTTTTGATAAAGCTAGGGGCAATGCAATATTTTCTCGTACTGTTAACGTATCTAATAAGTTATAATCTTGAAAAATGAATCCTAAATGATTACGGCGGAATAACGCCAATTCATCATCATTCATCTTCACAATATCTTTTCCATCAATTAAAATCTCGCCTTTTGATGTTGTATCAATAGTAGAAAGAACATTTAAAAGCGTCGTTTTCCCAGAACCAGATGGCCCCATAATACCGACAAATTCTCCTTCTTTCACCTGTAAATGAATATCTTTCAGCGCTTCAAATGTATTAATACCTGTATTATATATTTTCGAAATCCCTTTCGCTTCTAGCATTGTTTTCATCTATCTATACCTCCTGTTATGATTCTTGATGTTCCCTTTAAGCAACAGAGTTCAGTATAAATAGATTTTCTTAACAAATAGTCACGGGGTTTCTTAATATTTTCTTAAAAAGAAAAATCCAAAACCATACAAGATGATTACGGATTTCCTATAGTTAAAATATTAAATTACATTTCGAGCAAAAAGGATCAGAATTTCCTCTTCTAATTTTCGCATTACATTTTGGACAATATACATATCTCTCTTCTATCTTTTCTCGTTCTATCATTTGTAAGGATACTATTCTCATACTACACATAAATCCAATTAAAATAAGACTAACAATGAGTAGCACAACTCTCGCCCCCTCTCACTACATTTTACCATAAAATAACAAAACCGATTCCCACATTGAGAATCGGTTTTATACTTACAATCCTAATTTCGCCTTCGCTCCATCAGGAATTTTATCTGTTGTTACTTGCACTTTATCATGTAAGAACTTACCTCTCGTAAGCACATGCCAGTATGAGCCTTTTGGTAATTCATCTACTTCATCAATTGTAACTTCTTTTTCCTTACCATTTTCATCA
Source organism: Bacillus nitratireducens (assembly GCF_036320425.1). Classification (NCBI taxonomy): domain Bacteria; kingdom Bacillati; phylum Bacillota; class Bacilli; order Caryophanales; family Bacillaceae; genus Bacillus; species Bacillus nitratireducens. Next base: position 58,643 of record NZ_JAUMJO010000003.1, on the reverse strand, counting down.
TAAGCTTTCACCTTATATTCACGACCTTTATTTCCACCTAACTCTTTACCAGCGTTATCAATTATTGCATAATGGTGCTCTATATCAAGGAAGGGATTCATTTGATCTAACTTAGCGCTCCCATTTAATAAATATACCGCTCCTGCTATGATGACAAGTAATGATGCAAGGATAAATCTTTTCATCTATATTCCGCCTTTCATTATGTTTTCTTTAAGATGTTTCTAAGTATAGAGTGTATTTCTTAATAAAAACTTGTACGGTTTCTTAACATTTTCTTAAACTAAAAGTGAAATATTAATTAGCAATACCAAAATAAACAAAAGTAACCCTTTACACTACCATTGACAAAATTACACATTTAGTGTAATTTTACACTATAACGAAAAAGGAGCCGTATTATGGATAAACAAGAATTTATTGAACTCGTTAATTCAAAATTAAAACTCATCCGTGTTGAAAATGATTTATCACAAGATAAAATGTCAGAAATTATTGGTTTATCGAAGAAAACATTAGTGGAAATTGAAAAAGGAAGACGTAGGCTAACATGGTCAGGTGCAGTTTGTGTCGTAACACTCTTCGAACAGAGCGATACAGTCCAAATGACATTTGGGGATGATGTGAATGAAATTATAAAAACAATCGCTTTCACACATTACAACACGAAATTCCCGAAGACGTTAGGAGGAAAATTGTGGTGGCGGCAAATAAAAGAATTAAACGGTTATCAAATACAACAAAACATTTTATCTCAACATTATAGAATTTTAGATACAGAAGACCGCAGAATATGCCACTCATTCGAATTGGATGAAATTGAAAAGCGCTTTATGGAAATGGCAAAAGCATCTCAATAAAGTAAACCTTTAATCAGTTGGGGCTTTACTGCCCTTTAATACGAGATAAAATAAATTTCGGAGTATAATTCAAATGAAAAAACAGACAAATATCACGATTTTAAATACGCTAATCATTAGCACCTTAGTATTCAATTTGTTTATTTTCACATCGAGAATGAGCTTTTTACCTTGGTATATTGAAGATGGATGGGGATATTTAGGATTATTATTTACATCCTTTATTTTCTTACTTTGCTTCTTTCAATCTTCGAAGCTTCATAAAGATGGAAAGTTAACTACGCTACAAAAGTTCATTCCACTTGCATCTGCCGCACTTTCAATCTTTGTTCTTATCACTCCATCAAGTGATTTTATGACTATATTAGCCAATCTGATCAATACAATCATATTAACAATTTATATAATTGTATTTCAGACAATGCCTAATGTAAGTAATAAGGAGTTATTACATTAAAAGGGAGAGTTATTTTACAAAATAACTCTCCCTTTTATACTACTCTCCATAACCATAAACCTTTATTCTATTTACTTACTCATCACTGTACTTCTTCTTTGCTTATACAAATAAGCACCACTCGCAACAACAAAAACAAGCCCACCAAAATACACGCCATACTCTATCGCAATCGCTACAATCTTGTTAATGTGTTGTCCAAATAATGAACCGAGCACAAAGTAAACGAGTGTCCAAACAAACCCTGTTGTATAGGAATACAAGGCATACATCTTAAATGACATGTTATTCATTCCAACTAAATACGGTACAATATGTCTTACAACTGGTATGAAGTAACTTGTGACTAACGCATAATGGCCATACTTCTCTACCATTTGTTGAGATTTCAAAAGATATTTCGCCTTTTTCTTTTTCATTAGCTTATCAAGTACTTTTGTACCAAATATTTTCCCTAATATATAACCTAATGATAGCCCAGATACGACACCTAAATATGTTAATAAAAACGCTGGAATGACACTTAATATCCCTAGTGAAGATACAAAACCACCACTCATTACAATCATTTCATCTGGAATTGGCATACCGATAATACCTAACCATAAGCAGAAAAATAATGCCCCATAACCGTACTGCTCAATATAAGATAATAATTCGTGCAATTCCATTATGCATACGCTCTCCTTAGCCCTTTTTTACAGCTAAAGACGTAAGCTGGCGGGAAATTGAGCCACACTTTTTCGAGTGTAATTTCAGGAAAGAAATGCTGTATAAATCCTTTTTTCACAAGTGAATATTGAAATGTAATAAATTCACCGTTCTCATGTATCGCCTCCATTACATTGTTTAAAATGCGCTTTGAAACTTCTTCTGGTAAAGAAGTAAAAGGCAATCCTGATAAGACATAATCGATGTAGTCTATATTTAACTCTTTCATATACTTCTTTATATTTTCCGCTGAACCGTGTATAACAATGACGTTCTGCTCATTTTTAAACTTTCTCGTTAACTCTTTGCAAAACACTTCATTAATTTCAATAAGAAGAAATATTGTCTCCTTCTTCTTTCTCTTCATAATTTCTTTCGTAAAAACACCTGTACCAGGCCCTAACTCTACGATACATTTCGCTCTATTAAAATCAATAATATTTACCATTTTCTTTGCTAATATTTTTGAACTTGGCGCAACTGCACCAGTATGTTTCGGATGTTTAATAAATTCATGTAAGAATGTTATGAGCTGCACATAAACCTCTCCCCATTCGTTCAATAGTTTTTAACTTGTTTCTAAGTATAACTATCGTTTCTTAATAAAAATTGAGGAGATTTCTTAAGATTTTATGAAGAATTAAAAAACAGCCACCGCCTATAGCGATAGCTGCTCATTTATTACTTCGCGCTCACAATCTTATAATAAGAGCGAACTGTTAAGAAGTAATATCCAATATAAATGACGCCATATACTCCGATACTAATTAGAAGCGGAATCATAATTTCAAATGGTAATAAATTTGCTAAGCCTTTTAGTGCAAATAAGCTATGCAGAATTCCGATTACTAACGGAATCGCAAAGATAAAGCTTACTTGTTTTGCAATAGCTTTTTTCATTTCTTGTTTCGTTACACCAACTTTACGAAGTACAACGTAACGCTCACGATCTGCATTTGCTTCAGTTAATTGCTTAAAGTAAATAATAGAGCCTGTTGCCAGTAAGAATACAAGTCCTAAGAACATTCCGATGAACATCATAAGTCCCGTTCCTTCAAGCCCCATTTGGAAACCAGTATAGAAATCTCTAAATGATGGTACCATTTCTGATTCACCAACTGGCATCACTTTTGCTAACTTTTCTGTTACTACTTTACTGTTTCTTTCATCTTTTACATCAATATTTTTTACAGTACGTGTTCCAAATGCTTGCTTCGCCTGTTCATACATTTCATCTGAAACGACAATCACTAATTCACCTAAGTTCGTAATTGCTGTATTATTTGCACCTTGAATCGTTAATGTCTTCGTTTCATTGCCAATTTGGAATACTGCTTTACTTCCTTTATATTGAGGACTAAACTCATACCCTTCAATATAAGAACTGTCATATATAAATGCTTCACCAGTAGCTACATTCACTGTTTCTGCATCGATTTTTTTAGCAAGTTTATTAAATTCGGACTGAGACATAAACTGATATTTCTCTGAAATCGTGTAGTTTAGATTAAGAATGAAGTCCACTTTATCCCCTTCAAACTTCCCTTTTACAGGAACCGTCTCAATTTCAAATTGATCTTTGACAGGGTGATTCGCCTTCTCTTCAGCAAGGATCGCATTTACTTTCTTATCTAGCTCTTCATCTTTTTTCTCATAAGAATAACTGTACGGCGCAGCTACTTTTGATTGTGTAAATGTATTGTAATACATCGTAACTGACGTACCAACCGCTGTTAATGTTACTGCACTTAAAATAGAAATTGTCGCCAGTGACTTTGCATTTCCTTTAATACGATATAGTAACTGTGACGTCGTTACCATATTCATACCGTTATAAAACGATGATTTATTATTTTTTGCACGTTTTAATACGAATACTGTAAAGAACATAAATAGTAAGTACGTACCTAATACTGTCGCCAGTAAAATGTAAAGTGCGACTACCATAAAGTCGGCATACTTAAGTGCTTTCATATACATTAATGCTAAGAAATAACCTGAACCGATTAAGAAAACTGAAATTAATGCCATAATTACTGACCCTTTTGGCATTGCTTCTCCTTCACGTTCAGCGCGGAAAAGTTCAATTAGCTTGAATCGATAAATTAAACGATATCCTTGAAGTGATGTATACAATATAATCACAAAGAAAATAATTGCTGTATCAACAATTGCAGCCATCGGTACTTCAAAATGTACATTTAAGTTTAATCCCATCATGCTTACTAATAATTCAAGGAATAGTTTCGAAAGGACGCTACCAATCGCAATCCCTATAATTAAAGACATTAATCCCATTAACATGTTTTCATAAAAGAGCATTTTACCGATCTGTCTTTTACGAATACCAAGTAACGAATATAGTCCAACTTCTTTTTTACGCTTTCGTGTAAAGAAGCCGTTCGAATATATAATGAACACCGCTACGAATATAATTAGCATGACACTTGAAACTTGAAACGCACCGCTAATTTTTTTAGAACCTTCCGCAGCTTTTTCCATTTGTGAATTGTACTGCAACGCCTTAAATGTAAAATAAATGACGATGCTAAATATCATAGATGCAAAATATACAAAGTAGTCTTTAAAGTTCCGCTGTATGTTGCGGAGGGCAATGCTAGATAAGGTCATCAGCCATACCTCCAGAAATAGAAGACATTACGTCAACGACTTTTTGGAAGAATTGTTTACGCGTTAATTCACCGCGGTGTAATTCTTTATATAACTCACCATCTTTAATGAAAATAACTCGTTTACAATAACTCGCCGCAAATGCATCGTGTGTTACCATTAAAATTGTAGAGTTATCATATTCATTTAACGACTTCATACTTTCTAATAAATCTGTCGCTGATTTAGAATCAAGTGCTCCAGTCGGCTCGTCCCCAAATATCATACTAGGACTTGTAACGATCGCGCGCGATGCTGCGCAGCGCTGCTTCTGTCCACCAGATACTTGATATGGGAACTGACTTAAAATATGATCAATACCGAATTTCTTTGAGATTTCAAGAACGCGGCGATCAATCTCACTCGCTTTCACCTTTGATAACGCAAGAGGTAACGCAATATTCTCTTTCACCGTTAACGTATCTAATAAGTTATAATCTTGGAAAATGAAACCTAAATGATCACGGCGGAATAACGCCAGCTTATCATCGTTCATCTTCACGATATCTTTTCCATCAATTAAAATTTCACCGTTCGTCGCATTATCAATTGTAGAAAGAACATTTAAAAGAGTCGTCTTACCCGAACCAGAAGGTCCCATAATTCCAACGAACTCCCCTTCTTTTACTTGTAAGTTAATACCTTTTAAAGCTGCAAATTTATTCCCACCTGTGTCATATACTTTTTCAATATTTTTTGCTTCTAACACTGTTTTCATCTCGACATCCCTCATTTCTTCTATTCTCTATTTTCAACTATATACACTCTCTACTCTTGCCACTATCGATGTTTCTTACACAAACATGACAGTTATGTAAGGCACATAAGCGGAGAAATCAAAATTTAACCTAATGAGCTAAAGTACTTTGTTACTATAACATTGGGATATCATACCATCCATTCATTCTCCTTACAGGAACATTACAATTTTGTAAGGTTAAAAATGCCCCCTACAAAGTTGTGCATGAAATGTCGGATGGAGCTATTTCATTCTTGCTATTCTATATACGAAGGAGGTCATAGTATGGATTCACTTAAAAACATGAATGCTGCAATGCAGTATATTGAAGACAACCTTACACACGAAATTGATTTTAAAGAAGTGGCAAAAATAGCTTTCTGCTCCGAATATCATTTCAAAAGAATGTTTTCTTTTTTAGCTGGCATATCACTATCAGAATATATTCGCTGTAGACGTCTTACTCTTGCTGCCTTTGAACTAAAAGATAGCGATGCAAAAGTCATTGATGTCGCTATAAAATATGGATACAACTCACCAGATTCATTTACACGTGCATTTCAAAATTTGCACGGAATAACACCTTCCGAAGCTCGAAGTACTAGTCGTTCTTTGAAAGCTTATTCACCAATGACCTTCCAACTATCTATTCAAGGAGGAAATGAAATGAACTATCGAATTGAAGAAAAAGAGCCATTTCAAATCATTGGTATACAAAAACGAGTACCGATTGTTTTTAATGGTGTAAACGAAGAAATTGCTTCTATGTGGAAAAGTTTAGATCCGGGGGCTATCCAAACATTAAAGTCCCTTTCAAATATTGAACCTACTGGAATTATTAGTGCCTCTACTAACTTTTCTGAAGGAAGAATGGAGGAAAAAGGAGAACTCGATCATTATATTGGGGTAGCCACAACAAAAACTTGTCCAGAGCAATTCAAACAACTTGAAGTCGCAGCTTCAACGTGGGCTATATTTGAAGCTATCGGTCCATTTCCTGATGCATTACAAAATGTGTGGGGACGTATTTATTCCGAATGGTTCCCTTCTTCGAACTATGAACTAGCGGAAGGACCGGAAATATTGTGGAATGAACAGAAAGATATATCGTCGCCGAATTTCAGAAGCGAGATATGGGTACCTGTTTTAAAAAAGTAATATAAAGGTCTAAAATTTTTCAAAATAAAGAAGCTGCTCTTCCTCTTTAAAGGAAAAGCAGCTTTTTATTTTATACTTCTTCTCGACTCGTTCTTATACAAGAAAATAGTAATAATCGCAAGCACTATAACAACTACAAAAGTAAATACTCTGTAGTTCGAGATCGTAGCAGTACCGATTAACAAGGCAGGTATAACAGCAGTAATTAAGCCACCAAACATACCGACAAACGAGCCTACACTTTGTTTTACTATTTGAGTTTCTGATATCCAATCATAATAACCAAATCGATTATTAATAAAAATCCCCCATACTGCCGAAAAAAATGAATATGCTATCGGTGTTATTACGATTAAAAGGGAACTCCAAACATCTAGTTTTAATCCTATTATCAATAATACGGCACTAATAATTGATGCAGGTATACTTAATGAAAGATTCACAAGAATTTTACTGTCATAGATCATCTTTGGCGCTATAGGCAACGACTTGATAATCCATACATTTTTTCCTTCTAATGACAATGACACACATGTTGTACACGTCATCGAAATAGCTGCTGCAATAGCAAATGGCGCAACCTTCTGCAACAGGGTCTCAATTCCAGGGTACTCTATTAATTGACTTGGTCCTACTACAACAATAGCTAGCGCGAAAGCTAGCGCCATCACGACTCCCATTCCACTATTTATGACATACACTGTAGAAGAAAAGAAACGCTTCATCTCTTTTTTATACAATGCGGCCAATACACTTTCTTTTCTCATACTATGAATCTCATAATTTGAAAGCATATGATAAGTAGTAATCCCTGTGTTTATTTGCTTATATTTTAGTGAAAGTATTTTTACAAAAATATAATACCAAATAACTGATATCCCAACAAACAGGATGAAAGCCACAATATCAACATTAACAATTGCTTTTTGAAACATATTAGCTAATGGGTAAACTTTAGTTAATTGCTCTGAAACAATTGCACCCATTCCATTCATATCATTAAGGCTATATTGAGCATTTCCGCTTTTTAGCATAAAGAAACCGAATGTAATAATTACTATAAAACTTAAAGTCGTAGTTATTTTATTCGTATTTTTAAATTTAGAAGCGATTGCCGTAATAGCAGCTCCAAAGATCGCGGCTATTGTTGTTGGAATTAAAGATGCTATAAACATACTGACGAACCACATAAAGTAAAAAGAAACTGATGGCTTCTCATGTATGCCATAAACAACTCCCATTGGTAGCATGATTATGATTGAAAAGAGTGTATTCAGCATATATAAATACAAAAACCTACTTGTAATAACAGTACTTACACGAATCGGTAATGACATTAAAAGATCGTAATCCTTAAAAGCAAAAATCTCTCCATTTGCCTTAAATATAGTGAAAAACAACGTCAATACACTGCTAATAACTAGTGCATAAACTGGGATAATTTCACTTATTCCTAGTTTCACCAACCCATATGCTGAGGCACCACAATATAGCATTAACATGACACCAACTAAGACAATAGATGCTGAAAGTAAAATTTTATTCTGCTTCTTTTTCTTATCTTTTTCGTATTTAAAAGTATTTAAACCAAGCTGTGTTATCAAGCGTATTTTTAAAAGACCTAGACTACTAATATTCATTAGCAAGCTCCTTCATAAAGAGCTCTTCCAATGAGCCTTCCTTTATTAAAGAATTCACTTCCCCTGAAAGTGCTAATTTCCCTCTATTAATCATCGCTATTTTATTACATAACTTCTCCGCCACATCTAAAACGTGCGTAGAAAAGAAAATCGCACTTCCCTTTTCACAAAGCTCCTTCATAATACCTTTCAATACTACAGCAGCCTTTGGATCAAGACCAACGAAAGGTTCATCTAAAACTAATAATTTCGGTTTATGCAAAACCGCTGATATAATCGCCACTTTTTGTTTCATACCATGTGAATAAGAAGATATTAAATCACCTAGGTACGGTGTAATCTCAAAAGCATCTCCGTACTTTTGTATCTCCTTTTCCCGATCTTTTGCAGACACCTTAAACACATCCGCAACAAAATTTAAATATTGAATTCCTGTTAATTGCTCATATAAATCTGGATTATCGGGAATATACGCCATTACTCTCTTGCATGCAATCGGATCCTTTTTTACTGAATATCCATCAACAAAAATTTCACCCTCTTCAAAATCTATAACTCCAACTAACGACTTAATTGTTGTACTTTTCCCCGCACCGTTATGCCCAATAAATCCAAAGATATCTCCTGCTTGAACAGTAATATTTAACTGATCTACTGCTTTTTTGCCACCTTTGTATGTCTTGCTAAAATTTATAATTTCTAACATGTGATTTCCCCCAAACTATCTTTTTAACTGAATTTTCAGACCTAAAAGCAAAAAATTTACTCAGCGAGCTTTTTCGTTATCCCCACTGAGTATTAAAATCTCTTAACACATAGAAACTATAAATATAAAATTTGACTAGTACAGTTCAATCCCTTATTGCTCACAATTGCATTTCTTTTTTATATAAAACGTAAGAATATAAATTTGTTATGAAGACAGCAACTACTATAATCCCTAGCATCATATAAGATCTCCAATCAGCTGGAGCGAAAACGCTTATAATCATAACGAGTCCTAAAGCTACAAATACTTTTCCACTAAATCGATGTGTTTTCCGCCATACTTCTTCATTACTTAACGTCCAAGGATTACGCATCCCAACGAAAAAGTTAGGCTTACACTGCGGTAAATAATTACCCATCACTAAAAATAAAACGCCAACTAATAATTCTGGGACTCGGTTAATGAATAAATTATATCCTAATCCACTTGTAATAATATCTATATTTCCTACAAATAGTAACAGGAGTATCCCGTTATTCATCATCATAAAAGCTTTAGAAAATTTCTCGTAATTTGCTTTCCTTGGATCAATCTTTGGTATCACATTTAGAAATACATATAACGCAATCATAATTCCAACCATAGAAATCATTCCGTAAAGTTTAGAAGAATAACCATCTACCTTACCACCACTCCAATGTGTCGCGATTGTATCCGGTAAATGTGGCCAAGCAAACGCCCATGCGATACAAGTTATAAGAATTAATATAATTGCAAAAAGATGTTTTTTCATTTCCCCTCTTCCCCCTTATTCGTAAACGTAAACACCCAGGTCAATAAATCTTGAAATACAGTTGTGTTCAACGAATACACAACGAATTGCCCTTTTTTTTCATCTTGAATAAGTTCAGCATTTTTAAGTGCATTTAAGTGGTGTGAAATACTTGGCTTTGTCATATTGAACTGTTCAGCAATCTCACCAGCAGTTAGATCACCTTCTTTTAATAAGTCTAAAATTTTTCGCCTTGTTGGGTCTGCTAATGCTTTAAATGCTTGATTCAATGTCTTTCTTCCTTTCACTAATTAGACATTTAGATATTTATCTAAATATTAAATTAAAAACCAATAATTGTCAATTGTATCCATAGCCCTTTTTACTTTTCACACTTTTGACCTATACTGTTTATTAGCTTCCATTTCAACATAATGAAAAGACTTGAAACACATGATACACTATAGCTACAATTGTTTTTTTAGGAGGAATATACATATGTATAAAATTTTAATCGTTGAAGACGATCCAAATATTTCATCATTACTACAATCTCACATTCAAAAATATGGCTATGAAGCTGTTGTTGCAGAGAACTTCGATGATATTATGGAATCGTTTAACGCTGTGAAACCACATCTTGTTTTACTTGATGTAAACTTACCGAAATTCGATGGTTTCTACTGGTGCCGTCAAATTCGCCATGAATCTACTTGCCCAATTATTTTCATTTCAGCGCGTGCTGGTGAGATGGAACAAATTATGGCGATTGAAAGCGGTGCGGATGATTATATTACAAAACCGTTCCACTATGACGTTGTAATGGCGAAAATTAAAGGTCAATTACGTCGTATTTACGGTGATTATGCACCAAATATTTCTGAACGTATCGTTGAAGTAGAAGGTTTAAAACTATTCCCAGAACGCCCAGAAATTCATTTCGGCGCTGAGCAAGTTCTTTTAACAAAGAAAGAGGCGATTTTAGCAGAAATGTTATTATCTAAATTCCCTCGTACAGCGAGCCGTGAAGATTTATTAGCTGCTTTATGGGATGATGAGAGCTTCGTTGAAGAAAATACATTAAACGTAAACATTACGCGTCTTCGTAAAAAGTTCAATGAGCTTGGTATTGAAAATGCTATTGAAACAGTACGTGGACTTGGGTATCGTTTTAACGCAACTTGGAGTGAATAAGCATGAAGCTATTTTTACGTGATCATTTTGCATTTTTCCTACTATATGTATTAAACTTCGGAATCATTTTCGTTCTTTATGATGCAGTAGACGGATTTCAAAATAATAAGTTTTACTTCATCGTTTTAAGCTTATACTTATTCATCTGTTTCCTCGCTTATCGTTACGTTCGTAACCGTAGAATGTATCACAGATTAAGTGAACCACCAGAGAAAATGGAAGATGCATTTATTGAAAGAGCGACTGCTCCTATGCCCCACAGTGTAAACGAGCTCGTTCGTACGCAATATCGCCTATTCCAAAAAGACTTACAAACATTCGAAGTAAAACAGCAAGAACACCAATTATTTATTAACCATTGGGTACATCAAATGAAAACGCCTGTTTCTGTTATGCAGCTTATGGTGCTTGAAATGGAAGATGAACATTTAATCCCGAAATTCAAAAAAGAGCTAGAGCGATTAAATCAAGGGCTCGATATGGCTTTATACATGGCAAGATTAAATAACTTCCATGAGGACTTCCATGTTGAGACGATTTCATTAAAAGATACTGTAACAAAAAATATTAACGGATTAAAAGAACTATTCATTCGAAATGGAGTCTTCCCAGTTTTAGAAGTTCATTCAGATTTAAAAGTTGCTTCTGATGCGAAATGGCTAAAGTTCATCATTTATCAGTTAATGACAAATGCCGTTCGCTATTCTGGTGAACGCGGAAAGAAAGTTTTCTTATCAGCTTACCGAAATGGAAAAGATATTATTTTGGAAGTTCGTGACGAAGGTGTCGGTATTCCGCAAGAAGATGTTCGAAGAGTGTTTGAACCATTTTACACTGGAAAAAATGGTCGTACATTCGGGGAATCTACTGGTATGGGACTTTATATTGTAAGTAAAATTTGTGATTATTTAGGTCATTCCGTGAAACTAGACTCTGAAGTTGGTAAAGGAACGACGATTAAAATCATCTTCCACAACGCTGCAAATAATCAAGAAGAGCATACGGAGAAGGTGACTGAAGCATGATCGGAACATATGCTAGCAAAATGTATGAGAACTTACTCTCATACATTTTTTGCAATAAAACTACATATTTGCCTTCTAGCGGGAGGTACATATTATGACATTTTGGCAGTTTGCCTTTAAAAATGTAACACGTAATTCCAGAGCTTATTTCGCTTATTTCGTAAGCAGTTCCTTTTCCATTGCTGTTTTCTTTTCGTTTGCTGTTTATTTATTTCATCCGAAATTACAAAACTCCAATATGATCTCTGAAGTTTCAGGGTTAATGATATTTTCAGAAGTTGTCATTGTCTTGTTCTCTTTTTTCTTTTTACTATATTCAATCGGATCGTTTTTAAAAGTACGTAAAAAACAATTCGGTGTTTTGACCGTTTTAGGAATATCAAGAAAACAATTACACCGTCTCGTTTTTATGGAAAATATGTTAATCGGTATTTTATCTATCTTTTTCGGCATGCAGTTTGGTTTTGTATTTTCACAGTTTTTCTTATTAGTTACAGCGAAAATCACACACCTACCAGGGATATATTTATATCCCCCTACGAATGCTTTCATTTTAACAACAATTGTTTTTCTTGGCCTTTTTATCGTTGTGTCTACATTTACACCGATGCTCATTCGAACGAAAAAATCAGTACATCTCTTAAAAGCAAATGGTGGAAAACAAAAAGAACGAAAGCCATCCATACTCATTTCTCTATTTGGTGCTATATGTTTAATAGGTGGCTACGCTTTAGCGAGCAAACCAATATATTTCGTATCAATAAGCCCACAAATAGCAATGGTTTATATGCTTTCAAGTATTTTCGTCATTCCGGCACTCGTTTCAATCGGAACATATTTCTTCTTTTCGCAAATTAGTTTCTTGCTCATTCACCTGTTGAAAAAGAGACGGAATTTTTATATGAAGCGTATTAATATGCTCTGGATTTCTGATTTAGCTAGCCGCATTCGATCAAATATTAATATGCTTTTCGTTGTGGCAATGCTATCTACAATTGCTTTTACGATGATTACATTTTTATATGGGTTCGGGAAATTTATGAAACTTGATGTTGAACGAAATTCACCATTCGCATTTTCATATTTCTCATTTGATGAGAATCCATTTACTTCCCAGCACTTAAATTGGTTAGAAAAACAATTAGAAGATGGGCAATTCTCTTACGACAAAATTAAAGTAGATTTATACGCTACGCCTGTAGAAGCGAAAAATAATACAGAAATTTATTATGACACATATGCCATAAAGCAAAGTGACTATAATAAGCTCGCTACGTCATTACAATTACAAAAGCTATTTATAAATGAGAATGAAACATATGTATTATCTGGAGCAGCATATGTCCCACTATTTACTTCACTCGATCCAAATTACAATAGAACACATATTACACTCGCTAATACAAATTATAAGCTACAAATAAAAGGGATCAAAATAGATAATACCCTCCCGTCTACTTTTGCTTATGAAACATTAGTATTATCTGATTCTGTCGTTAACAATTTGCCAACTAACACTAAACATGTGACAGTCTATAATTACAACGTAGAAAACTGGGAGAATACATATGCTATTGCTGATGAGTTTGTAAAACGAGCAGATAAAGACCGCGCGAGTATCAAGCACGAAGGATCTCTCGTTCGTATTTTTGAATCAGGCAACTCTTTATACAGAATCAAATCCGGAAGTGCTTCCTACTTCCTCATTGGTACATTCCTTGGGATTATTTTCTTTATTGGAGCTGGTAGTGTACTGTACTTCCGTATGTATACAGATTTAACAAACGAGCAAGAAAAATATGCAACGATTACGAAGATTGGCTTAACAGAATCAGAAATGAAGCGTTCAGCGACCATTCAACTTGGAATCTTATTTTTCGTTCCATACATTATGGCTTCTATTCATACGATGTTTGCGACAAAGATGTTGCAAGATATTATTAACTTATCATTGTTCGCTGAAATTACGGTTGTACTTGTGATTTTTGGAACGGTTGAGATTATCTTTTTCCTATTAATTCGTTCACTTTATATGCAAAAATTATCGCAACATATTAAGTTTTAAATAAGAAAAAGGTGAGCTTTATGAAAAGAGTATGCGGAAAAATCCCCCATACTCCTTTCACATTAACTCTATTAGGAGGTCTAGGCGCATGACATTTTGGCAGTTTGCATTTAAAAACGTGACGCGGAACGCCAGAGCTTATTTCGCCTATTTTGTAAGCAGTGCGTTTTCCATTGCAATTTTCTTCTCGTTTGCAGTTTATTTATTTCATCCTAAATTGCATATGACAGGCGTGAATGCTGCTCTGAACATATTAATGACAATCTCAGAAGTTGTCATTGTATTCTTTTCATTTTTCTTTTTACTATATTCAATCGGTACTTTCTTAAAAGTACGAAAAAAACAGTTCGGAATTTTAACAGTACTTGGCATATCTCCAAAGCAATTAAAGAGGCTCGTATTTCTAGAAAACATGCTAATTGGTGGCCTATCCATATTTTTCGGCATTCAATTTGGCCTTGTCTTTTCACAGTTCTTTTTATTAGTTACCGCCAAAATTACGCATGTGCCTGGTTTATATTTATATTGGTGGCCTACAGGTGCTATCGTTTTAACTATAATTATCTTTCTTGGACTCTTCATTCTCGTATCATCTTTTACACCGATGCTAATCCGTACGAGAAAAGCTGTACGTCTTTTAAAAGAAGGAACAAAACAAAAAGAAAGAAAAGCATCTGTACTCATCTCTCTCTTTGGTGCGATGTGTTTAATATCTGGATATGTTTTAGCAGCAAACCCACTATATTTTATGTCACTAGGAGATATCGCTGGGCTTTTGTACGCTGCCTCCTGTATATTTGTCATCCCATCACTTGCTGCAGCTGGGACATATTTTTTCTTCTCACAAATTAGCTTCTTACTCATTCGCATATTAAAGACGAGAAGAAAATTTTATATGAAACGTATTAATATGCTTTGGGTTTCTGATTTAGCAACTCGGATTCGGACAAATATTAACATGCTCTTTATCGTGACGATGTTATCGACACTCGCTTTCACAATGATTACATTCTTATATGGATTTGGGAAATTCACAAAGTTTGATGAAATAAGGAAAAACCCTTTCCCGTTTACTTATTTATCACATACTGAAAATACGTTAGCTGATGAACATTTAAATTGGTTAGAACAAAAATTTAACGAAGAGCAGTTTACTTATAAGAAATTTAAAACGAATATATATGAAGTGTCTTCGGCAGAAGATAATGCACAGCTCTATTATGCAATTAAACAAAGTGACTATAATATACTTGCTAAAGCATTAAATTGGGAAACGCTCACCGTAAGTAATAATGAGTCTTATATCCTTATTAAAGACATAGATGATCAATTCATCGGAACAGTTTTTGATCAAGAAAAGAGAAATACTCTGACACTTACTCAAAACTCTTTACAGCTACAAGTGAAAGAATATAAAAGTTATAGCCCTTTCCCGAATAACTTAATATCACAACTTCTCGTATTATCTGATGAAAATGTAGAAGCTTTATCAACCACTTCAAAACAGATGAGTGTATATAGCTTCAAAGTTCCAGATTGGGAAAAGGCACATAATATCGGTTCAGCATTTATAACAAAAATTGATAATGACAATGCAGCTATTCAGGCAGAACATCCACCGTTTCATGCAAGTGAAGCAAGCGACTCTCTATACAAAACAAAATTAAATGTTGCTTCGTTTTTCTTAATTGGTACTTTCCTAGGTGTTATTTTCTTTATCGGAGCTGGCAGTGTTCTTTACTTCCGGATGTATACAGATTTAACAAATGAGCAAGAAAAGTATATAACGATTACAAAAATCGGTTTAACAGAAGTCGAAATGAAGCAATCCGCTACAATTCAACTTGCGATTCTTTTCTTTGTTCCTTACATTATGGCATCGATCCATACAATGTTTGCGACAAAAATGTTGCAAGAGATATTAAATCTATCATTATTCGCTGAAATTACAGTTGTACTTGTAATCTTTGGAACGGTTGAAATTATCTTTTTCCTTTTAATTCGTTCCTTTTATATGCAAAAATTATCACAACATATTAAGTTTTAAAAATAGAAAGGTGATTACTATGGAAGAAGTTTTACACATAAAAAACGTCTCAAAAGTATATGAAGGAAAAGTCCCTCATACCGCTTTAAAAAATATAAATTTACATGTAGATAAAGGCGAATTCGTTGCGATTATGGGGCCGTCTGGGAGCGGTAAATCTACATTTTTAAACGTTATCTCTACAATTGATTCCCCTACTTCTGGTGATGTCGTTATTAACGGAAAAAAACCGCACACATTTCGTAGAGAGAAGTTAGCTATTTTCCGCCGCCAAGAGTTAGGGTTTGTTTTCCAAAACTTTAACCTACTGGATACACTGACAATCGGTGAAAATATCGTACTACCTTTAACTTTAGATAATGTTCCATTAAAAGAAATGGACGAAAAACTTGAGAACATTTCAAAAAAGCTTGGAATTGATCATATTTTGGACAAACGTATTTTTGAAGTTTCTGGAGGACAAGCACAGCGTACCGCAGTAGCGCGTGCTGTTATTCATCATCCATCACTTCTACTTGCCGATGAACCGACAGGAAACTTAGATTCGAAAGCAGCAATTGATGTAATGGAATTATTTACGAAATTAAATAAAGAAGAGGATGCCACAATTTTAATGGTTACTCACGATCCGTTTGCAGCAAGTTATTGTAACCGCGTTATTTTCATTAAAGATGGTGGGCTTTACAATGAATTACACCGCGGACTATATCGCGAGAAATTTTATCAAGAAATTTTAGATGTTTTAGCATTATTAGGAGGAAGACGTGGATGACGTTTTGGCAATTTGCATTTAAGAATGTCTCACGTAATTCTAAAGCATATTTCGCTTATTTTGTAAGTAGCGCGTTTTCTATAATGGTTTTCTTTTCATTTACTGTATACGCGTATCATCCGCGCTTACAAAGTGTACAAAGCTTTCAAGAACGTGACCCTCTAACGAACTTAGCTAGTACAGCACAGCTTGTTATCGTTATGTTCTCGTTCTTCTTTCTCTTATACTCAATTGGAACATTTTTAAATGTACGGAAGCAGCAATTCGGGATACTCACGATTCTCGGTATCTCACAGAGACAATTAAAAAGACTGTTATTTACTGAAAACATGATAATCGGGATATTATCTATCTTTATCGGGATACAAGGTGGCCTTGTATTTTCTAACTTTTTCTTATTAGTTACTTCGAAATTAACAAGTTCAAAAGGTCTCTATTTATATTGGCCAACAGAAGCGATAATCGTTACAACCGTAACATTTATCATTTTATTTTTAATCGTTTCTACGTTTACACCGATGTTTATTCGTACTCGTAAAACAGTCCATCTTATTAAAGGGAACAAGAAAGTGACAGCCGAAAAAAGGCCGTCTATACTCATCTCTTTATTCGCTTTAATTTGTTTAGGGCTATGCTATTATATTGCCGGTTACCCGCAAGGCTACGTAACTGAAAATAATGTACAAAATGGATCTGTCTTCTTTATTATGTTATCTATTTTACCGCTCGTAGTAGTCGGGACATATTTATTCTTTTCACAAACATTTCTTCTTTTTATCTATATTTTAAAGAAACGCAGAAAGTTTTATTTGAAACAAATAAATATGTTATGGATTTCAGACTTAGTTGCCCGTACCCGTAGTAATATTAATGTACTCTTTATCGTTTCCATGCTATCTGCACTTGCATTTACGATTATTATCGGACTATTTGCTGCGAATAATAATACAAAAGCTTCGATACTAGAACGATATCCAATTCCCTTCACATACAAATTAGAAGGGGACCATTCCCTTGAACGAAAGCACATTAATACTATTGAATCCGAACTTTCCAGTGCTCATTTTCAATATAAAAAATACAAATTTACGCTTTTAAAAGATGATGCTTCAAAAGAAGAGATTGCAATTATGAAAATGAGTGATTATAACGAAATTGCTAAGCAGTTAAGGAGACCTATAATCACCCTTGATGCAAAAGAAGTTTATATTATTTCTCGCTATTCACCAGAACTATTAAACCTTGTATCAAATCCATTTGTAAAACAAAATACAATTACACTTGAATCAAATAAAAAGGAGTTTTATATAAAGGGATTTATTAAAAAAGGAATAGCACCACCATTTGCATTACCAAATTTAGTTATTATGCAAGATTATGCAATCGATACTATGGTTCCTCATATTGAAACAATTACGGTTTATAACTATTTCGTGGAGAATTGGGAAAATGCAATTGTTCCAACTAAAAATATATTAAAAAGTATGAGTAATGACACCGAAAAATATTATGAGGCACATAAAGACGATAAGCATGCTGCTCCCGTCCCTTTTAATATTTATACAGCTACTGATGAGTTACTCCATAATAAAGAAAATGCAGTTGCTCAATTCTTTATTTGGGCATTTCTTGGCTTTATTTTCTTTATCGGTGCGGCTAGTGTTTTATACTTCCGTATGTATAACGACTTAACGAATGAAAAACAAAAGTACATTACGATTACAAAACTTGGCTTAACAGAATCAGAAATGTTTCGTTCTGCAACGATTCAATTAGGAATTTTATTTTTCGTTCCTTACATCGTTGCTGGTGTTCACACGTTATTTGCGGTTAAGTTTTTACAAAGCATGTTCGCTTTTTCTTTACTAAAAGAGTTATTGATTGTACTCACCTTTTTCGGGATTATCGAGATTATTTTCTTCTTCTTAATCCGTTCTCTGTACATTAATAAATTATCACAGCATATTAAAGTATGAATAAAATAGCCTTGTGCAATATGCACAAGGCTATTTTCAATAGTTTTTAAATAATTAGCAGCAATATCCACCATAGCCGCCAGCATAACCGCCGTAACCACCATAACCACAAGAACCGCCACCGCCGAAGCAGCTAGCACCGATGATGATTAATAAAATAAACAATACGATTAGAAGCGCAAAACCGCCGCCGCAACCATGGTGTCTGCGGTTACAATCATCATGTCTGTGTTCACACTTTTCGCTCATTACTCTATTCCTCCTTTAGTATCATTCATAACAAGATCGTCTTGCTCTAAATGAGGGGATTCCATTTATATTATGTTTTCAGGGCAAATCGGAAGCTTGGCCTTCCTAAAAACGGGCTTGTTTCATGAAAAGAGCCCCAACACAAAAAGAGGATACCTTTAAATAGGCACCCCCTTCTTTTAAGCAAACATATTAAGTAAAAGCGCAAAGCCGAATGCAATAAATGATAACAATGTCTCCAACACCGTCCACGTTTTAAACGTTTCTTTTACTGTCAAACCTAAATACTCTTTTACAAGCCAGAATCCTGCATCATTTACATGAGAAAACATTAATGATCCTGCACCCGTTGCAATAACGAGCAACTCTAAATTCACTCCAGACATGTGCTGAATAACCGGTGAAACAATTCCAGCTGCCGTCGTCAATGCTACTGTCGCTGATCCTGTTGCAATTCGAATTAATCCAGCTACCATGAAAGCTAAGACGATTGGTGATAACGATATATGCTCTGCCATTTGTGCAATTGCTGTTCCAACGCCGCTTTCAATTAATATTTGTTTAAATCCGCCGCCTGCACCAATAATTAAAATAATGGAACCGACAGGTAGTAAACTTTCATCTGTTAATTTTTTAATCACCTTTTTATTAATACCTTGTCTTATTCCAAGTAAATAAAATGCTGCGAAACATGAAATAAGTAAAGCAATTACTGGACTCCCTACAAAGACAAAAAATTCAGTCATCTTTTCTGGTAATGAAATATACGGTGCAACTACTGATAAAATCATCAATACAACTGGTAATAAAATAATAAAGAATGAAACTTTACGACTCGGTAAATCAGTTGATACAGTCTTAACCCGAACAAGCTCTGGTTCATTTTCAGGTATAACCCTCTTATGTACCCACTTTGCAAATATCGGTCCTGCGATAATGGCTGTTGGTAACGCAATAATTAAGGAATATAAAAGCACCTTTCCTAAGTTCGCGTTATAAATGCCGATTGCTGTCATCGCTCCTGGATGTGGTGGCACTAGCCCGTGAACAATAGATAATCCCGCAATAACAGGTAATGCAATTAATAATATATTTTGCTTCGTCGTTTTTCGAATCGAAATAACAAGTGGTAATAAAATGACAATCCCCACTTCAAAAAATACCGGAATCCCTATAACAAATCCTGCAAATAACATAGCCCAAGGTAGTTTCTTCACACCGAAAAATCGAATAAAGAAATCTGCTACTTGCATGCCGGCCCCTGAATCGGAC
Source organism: Bacillus nitratireducens (assembly GCF_036320425.1). Lineage (NCBI taxonomy): Bacteria > Bacillati > Bacillota > Bacilli > Caryophanales > Bacillaceae > Bacillus > Bacillus nitratireducens. The sequence goes on along the minus strand of NZ_JAUMJO010000003.1, from coordinate 38,327 downwards.
ATCATTTTTCCTAAAATTGTTCCGAGAGCCAAAATACCAACTAAATGCCCTAGTACACTACCAACACCAGTTTCATAGGCAGTCACTATTTTCGTTAAATTCAGTCCAGACATAACGGCTAAAAATAAACTAGCAACTGTTAAACTAATAAATGCATGCCATTTCCACCATGATACCCCTAAAATAACAATTGCAATCGCAAGTAACGTGACGATTAATAAGTATATATCCATCTCTCATTCCCCTTACTTTTACCCCGTATTTGTGGACAGTAACACCTGATTGGTGCGGGATGAATCCAATTAAAGTTTCACTTTATAAAAAAAGAGGGCGAATACCCTCTTTTTATACGTCATAATTCACTACATAATGCTGCATTTCTGTATTGTAGTAGCCTTCGCTATATTCAATTACTTCGCCAACTTCATCGTAAGAATAGCGCATACGTTTTAATAACGCTGTCCCCTCTTTTTCACCTAACGCTTCTGCAACAAAACTAGGCGCAAATCCAACAGCGAATTCATCTCTGAAGTTTTCTAAATGTATACCACGGTCTTCAACTAAATCGTAAAGCGATTGTAAGTCAAAGTCCGATAAATCTGTACTTGCCATTCGTGCTGAGAAATAGTGCGTATAATGAATGTACGGCGCATCATTTAACGTATATAAACGTTCAATACGAAAACTCTCCTTACCGAATAATCGAAAAGGCACTGTTCCTTCTTCATTATGAACGACTTCTGCTTTTAGCAATTTCTTTTGTACTTTATATCCTTCTTCCACTAACACTTCTGTAAATTTCTTACCCTTTGACAGTTTTGTCGCAGAAGTATTGCGAATAACTTTCGTTCCTTTACCACTCTTCTTTTCCAAATATCCTTCTTGAGCGAGTTCTTTAATGGCGTTACGCACTGTAATTTTACTCACCTTGAACTCTTCTTCTAACTGCGGTTCGGAAGGAATATTCGTATGAATCGCATATACACCATGCAATATTCGATCACGAATAATATTTTTTATTTGTAAATATAATGGTCCTTTTTTTCTCGTTACGTTCACCGCTACACCCACTACCTTTCTACATCACCTACTGATGCCGTCATTGCCCGAAGTATATCCTTCTCTGATGACATTGGCGTATCACCGACGATTGTATGTGCAAGCATTCCAGCTGCTGACGCAAATGAAACAGCTTTCTCTGGTGCAAACTCTTCTATCTCGCCATGAATAATCCCGCTCGTATAAGCATCTCCAGCACCTATTCTATCATATACAGAAAACGTAAGTGTTTTTGCAAAAGTGAACGCACCATCTTTACATATAAACCCGCGAAGCGAGTGTGTATTATCGCTATTAATAGAGCGATGTGTACCAGCGATTGTAGCGATATGATATGTCTCAGCCACTTTTGGAATAAGATCAACAAGTTGTGCTTCTCGCTCCGTCTCTTCTGTTTTCATTCCAAGAACGAACATTGCATCTTTTTCGTTCATCATAACGATATCAGCAAGAGCTAGCATTTCTTCATAATGCGGTTTCGCTTGCTCATATCCGTCTTCTCCCCAAAGCGATGGACGATAATTACAATCAAAAACGACAGTGCCTCCGTTTTCTTTAACTGCTTTCGCTAAAGATTTCATATGATGGCGTACAGTATCATTCATCGCAAGTGTAATCCCGCAAAAATGAACGATATCAATTTCCTTGGCGATTTTTTCAAATTGGTACATCTCTTCACATGCCGTATTGAAGCTACTCTCTAATCGATTTGAATATGTAACGCGGCTTGCACGTGCACCAAATCCGTTTTCTAAAAAGTACATGCCGACATATTTACCGCCTCTTGAAATAAACGGCACCCGAATGCCTAACTTTTGAATATGTGATATCGCAGCATCCCCAACAGAGTTTTCCGGTAAAGTTGAAATAAGAAAACCTTCATGTCCTAGATGAGAAAGCGCCGCTGCAACATTCACACCTGTACCAGAAAATGAGTAATTTAACGTATTTGCTTGCGACAATAGTTCATATCCTGGTACTTGCAGGCGCATCATTACTTCGCCGAATGCTGCAATTTTCTTACGCATATTGATCAACTAGCTTCTTCACTACCGCTAATAACTCACGAACATCTTCTGTTTTCGTATTACCAGTTTCTTTATCAATAATAGAAGAGTACACGTGCGGGATAACTTGCTCTACGTTTGCCTCTAGCGCAATACGCACAATTGTTTCAAAGTTTTCTTTATCAATTCCGCCCGTTGGCTCTAATGCAAATCCTTCTTCCGCACATGCTTTCGCAACAGCGCGATATTCTTCTTCATGATCTAGCCCTTTCATCGGGAAGTATTTCAAGGAATTTCCGCCCATATCACGTACAAGTGCGATTGCTGTTTTAATTGGGACGATTGCTTTTTCTTCCCCAGCTGCACTAATTGGACCAGTAGAAATATTTACGTACCCTACTTTTCCTGTTGGTGATACTAAACTATTAATCCAGCTATCTTTTCCGCCTAGATTTGCACGTGTCGCTCCAACTGAAGGAAACACTTGGTTAATATGGCTACCAGGGTAATGCTTCGCAATTTCAGCTACAACTGCCGCTTGGCGATTATCTCCTGCTCCTAGTCCGATTGATACAGCGTCATCAATTTCTTTTCCATATGCTTTCATCGCTGTAACTGCTTCTTCTACTGTTGGATAGTCTTTTGATAACACTCCAACAACTACATAACCTTCTGCTGCTTCAAAAATGTCTTTCGCATTTTCGATATTGTTCGCTAATACATTTAATGCTACGCGGCCTTTATAAAAACGTTTTTGAATGTTTGTCATTTTAGTTTCCCCCTACAATTTCTCTCATTTTTTCTTCAATCACATATATATCATCACCTTGAAGTGGACGTGGATCAATATCAAAGAATCCTTGTCTTACTCCGTAATCACGCGTGTAAATAGCAATTTCCCCTTCGCGTAATGCATTTACGACGTCTTTTGCTGATTTATTTAACTCGTTCTCGTTAATATGAATACGTGCTCTAAAGATTGCTCTTCCTGCCTCATCTTGAACGATCGTTACATTTACACCGTTTAATTCTTTCAGCGGCATAAGTACTTGTAATAACTCTTTTTCTTGTTCACTCTTATCTTCTTTTACTCCATACTCATCAAGCGCTTGAAGTAAACCGAAAGTTGTTTCTTTCCCAACTTTCATACTTCTTCCGATGCAATGTAATTGCACTTTCAGCCACTCAATATATTTTCGTTTCCCGCCGACAATACCAGAAGTAGGTCCTTCAATTGCCTTTGAACCGCTATAAATGGCAAGATCTGAATACTTCACATACTTTTGAATATCTTCTTCAGCTGCCGCATCGACGATAAGTGGTACGTTATTTCGCTGCGCGACTTCCCATGCTTCTTCAACAGAAATCATATTTTTTTGTACGGCATGATGGGATTTCACATATAGAATCGCTGCTGTATTTTCACCAATCGCATCTTCAATATGTTCTGCTTTTCCTTCATTTGCATAGCCAACTTCTACAAGTTTACCTCCGCCTAAATAAATCATCGTTTCAACAGGAGCACCGTATTGAACGTTATGACCTTTTAACATAATCACTTCGTTTTTCACGATGACCTCTTGATGAAGTCGTTCACTTTTACGACGGTTTCCTTCTGTAACGATACCAGCGATAGAAAGCGCAATTCCGCTTGATGCTGAATTTACAACAACTGCTGCCTCTGAATCTAGAATTCTCGCAATATGGTCTCCCGCTTTATCTACTAAATCAGCAATTTCCACATAATTTTGTCCACCATGTTTCATCGCATCCATAACTGTATCTGTAGGAGCAGATACACCTAAAATACTCATTCTACCGCTCGCATTAATCACTCTTTTTAATCCGTACTTAGCATTCAATGAATGACCCATTGATTACAACCCCTTTCGTATCAATTCTTCTTTCAGCAACACGCTGATCCCCTTCTGAATCAATTAACGTAATCGGTTCATCTTTCACCGTAAATAAAGTTAAGTTTGCAATATCGCCTTCTTGAATACGGCCAAGCTCTGGTTTTTTCAGCCACTCTGCCGCATTTTTCGTAACCGCATCAATTACTTCTTCTAGCGGATAACCTAAGTAAAGGAATTTCGAAAGAACGTGAGCCATACTATACACTGGACCGTGTATACGATTCTTCCGGTAAATGTCTGTACTAATTGTATTAAAGGCAATACCGTGACGCTTCGCCGCTTCTGCTACTTTAAAAGAAAAACTAGCATTACCGTGACCAACATCTAAATGAACACCGCGATTCACTGCATCTAGTAATACAGGTAGCGGTTTGCCTTCTTCATCAAATAAATTATTTTCTTTCCCGTTTAAGTAATGTGTAATGACATCATCTTTTTCTAAAAGAGGTACAACTTCCTCAATGCGAGGAGGCGCTGAACCGATATGTACCATAATCGGTAATGATGTTTCACGAGATAAAGAGCGTGCAACATGAAGCGGTTCAATTCCACTATCACAAACGACACTTTTACTCATTCTCGCCTTTAACCCAACGATTACATCTTTATACTTTTCTACTGCTTCTATTACTTTCTCTCTATCTATCCATTCCATATTGGATAATTCATCAATTCGTTTCAAACCGATGCGAGAAATATTTAAAAAGGCAAATAAATTCGTTTTCGCCTGCTCTCTACTTTGTACTAAATCTGCAATACGATCAGCTCCGCAGCTACCCGCATCAACAATTGTCGTTACCCCTTGCTTAACGCCAATTTCATCCACCTCATCGCCATACGGATCAAACTCTGGAAAAGCATGAACGTGTAAATCAATCCAGCCACTCGATACGTAAGTACCTGAGTAATCAAGAACCTTTCCACCTTCACCAGCACCAGCTTTTGTCACCTGTGCGATTTTATTATTTTCAATTACAATGTCAATCTCTTCCCCGTTCACACGTTTCACATTACGTAGTACGAATCGTTCTGTCATTGTATTTCCACCCTTTTCTATAAGAAGCCATAAGAGTACGCTTACATTAAAGTTTCATTTTTTATATCTCTTTCACATATTTAGAGTATCACGAAAAAAACGAAAAGTAAATATAACGTTATAATGTTTAATGGTAAATAAAAAGACAATCCATTTCTTATATGCCAAAAGACTGACCCATAACGGACCAGCCTTTTTCTCTATTCCTGAACCGTCACAATAACCCCGTCCATATTATTCCCCGAAATTTCATACTGCTTATTCGCTGGAACATTCACGTTCATACGACCTGAAACTTTATAATGAGAAACCGTATATTTCTTACCTTCAACCTCAGTTGAAACTTCTTTTTCCTCTTTTAAGAAGTCCAAATATTCCTCTAACGTAATCTTCTTTTTTTGCATAATTGCGCTATGAGGTAGGCCGACATAACGTATGTGCCACGGCTCATATTGAATGCCCGTAATATTACTTTTATTTTTCGGATAACGTAAAACAAATCCGTGCTTCCATACGTTCTCTTCAATCCATTTTCCTTCAGGAGCTTTCTCCATTTTCTTTTGAGTAGACCCAACGTCGAGTGATAACCCTAAATTATGTTCACTATATCCTGCTGGAAGTGCATAATCAGATCCCATTTCTTTATATAATTTACTTTGTTCTTGAAAATCTCGGTAACCGCTACTCATTAAGAAATGCTCTACTCCATCTTTCCCAGCTGCATCGACAACGTTCAAAAACTTTTTTACAACACCCTTTGATAAGCGAAGATTTCTATCAAATATTACATAGCCTCTTACTAATTCACTATTGTGATTTACATTTATAATATCGGACCTAACACTATCTTTTTTAACCGGATAATCTTTATTAACTAATAATAGATTACCTTTATAAATTTCTTCTTTTGTCACTTCTACCTTTTCAGTATTCGCGGCTTTTACTTTATTATCTTTTTCTGCAATTTTAACGTCGATCTCCTTTTGAAATAATGGTGATATATAAAAGCCTACACATGCTGTACATACTATAAATAGAGAAATAAATACCCACTTTTTCATTTCTAGTTCCTCCTTAACGTAACTTACGTATAGAATAGAAAAAACTATTAAAATAAAAAGTGGGGTAAAGTTTAAATTTTTATTAAATTGTTTCGCTTTCTTCTTTTGGCAATCTCACTTCAAATATCGTTCTAATAACATCGCTTTCAGCAGAAATCGTACCATCATGCTGCTCGATAATATTTTTTGCGATAAATAGTCCAAGGCCTGTTCCTCCACGGTCCTCTGTTCTCGATTTATCACCTGTATAAAACACATCAAAAAGATACGGTAAATCTTCTTCTGGAATGCTATCTCCGTAATTTATAATTTGTACAACAACTTCTTCATTATCGATATACCCATTCATATCAACAAATTGTCCATCGCATCCATATCGAACAGCATTTGTTAACAAGTTTTCAAATACTCTAGCTAGCAATTTCCCATCACCATTAATCGGTAAATGAGAATCAACATTCAACCTAGCTTCTAAATGATGTTTCTCTAATAGCGGATATAATTCCTCATCTAACTGTATGAGTAATTCACTTATATCAATTTGCTTTTTATCTAGCTTTAGCATGCCATAATTCATACGTGTAATTTCAAATAGTTCATCAATTAAACTTTCCAGTCTTTGCGATTTTGTATATGCAATCGTAGAAAAATGTTTAATTTGTTCCTTCGTTAAATTCTCATCTTTAAGAATTAAATCTAAATATCCTAACACAGATGTTAGCGGCGTTCTTAAATCATGGGCTAAGTTAACAATTAACTGGTCTTTACTACTCTCTGCAAAGTCTCCTCGTTCCACTGCTTCTTTTAATTTTTCACTGGCTACATTAATTTCGCCAGCGATATATCCAAACTCATCATTTGATAAAACGCGAACTTGATTTGTAAAATCCCCATTCGCCAGATGATGAATCCCGTCTGAAATTTCATCAAAGTATTTTAAATATGGTCTAGTAAGGAAGAAAAAAAACATAATAGACAGAGGGATAAATATTAGTAAAAAGAAAGTAATATCCCCAATCCCTCTTATAACCGAACGAAATTGAGCTAAAGGATCCTCATAATGCACCGCTAATTTATAGTAAATCCGTAATCCTTCATAAATTAAATACGTTACACCAGCTGCTAATACCATACTTAATGCAAATAGCATAACCATCTTCGAGCGAAAGCTTCTCATCTTTTTAGCCATTGAAAGTATACCCTACTCCCCACACTGTTTTTATTAACTTATTCTTTCTTTTATCTTCTCCAAGTTTTTTCCGCAAAGTACGGATATGTACCATAACTGTATTTCCGCCTTCATAATAATCATCTGCCCATACTTGCTGGAATATATTTTCCACACTGTACACTTTCTTCGGGTGACTTGCTAATACATATAAAATATCAAATTCTTTTGGTGTTAATTCAATTGGCTCTCCGTACACATTTACTGTTCGGCGCTCAGGATCAATAACAATTCCGCCAATTTCCAAAGCGGATTTACTCTCTTCTATTTTCGGCTGATTTAACGTAAGAAATCGGCGTAGTTGTGCATTTACGCGGGCAACTAATTCAATCGGTGTAAAAGGCTTCGTCATATAATCATCTGCGCCTAATACAAGACCTGTCACCTTATCAAAATCAGATGTTTTCGCACTTAAGAAAATAATTGGCATATGATGTTTGGCGCGAATTTGGCGCGTCACTTCATAACCATCCATTTTCGGCATCATAATATCTAAAACTACTAAGTCGATTTTCTGCGTTTCAATAACATGAACAGCCTCTTCTCCATCAGCTGCTTTCACAACGTGGTACCCTTCTTTTTCTAAATGTATCTCTATTAAATCAGCAATTTCTGCCTCATCATCTGCTATTAAAATTGAAATGTTCTTCATTTTACTCCCCCTTTTATCCCGCTATTTGCGGGCATCCTGATTAAGGATTAGATTCACCTCTCCAAAATAATCCGCTGCTTCGTGATTTCCGCCAGCCTTCCGCGATCTACTTCATACTCAGCTTCAACGCTTTGCGGTACAATCACTTTTCCGCCCTCAAGCATCACTTCCGGCGAAATAATATCCCTCTCCCAATGTCGATTAGAGGCAGATATATCTCCAGGAATCATAAAGTTCGGTAACGAAGCGAGCGCAACATTTTGTGCACGTGAGATTCCCATCTCCACCATACCGCCGCACCAAACAGGTATGTTATGCTCCATACAATAATTATGGATTTGAACCGATTCTGTTAATCCACCCACTCGCCCTGGTTTAATATTAACGATGCGGCAACTGCCAAGCGTAATCGCAACACGTGCATCTTCTAGACTGTGGATACTTTCATCTAAACAAATCGGTGTTTCCATTTTCCTTTGCAACTGTGCATGATCAAGAAAATCATAATCCGCTAACGGTTGTTCAATCATCATCAATTGAAATTCATCTAATCGTTTCAACCTCTCTGTATCCGCTAATGTATACGCTGAATTTGCATCAGCCATTAACGGAATACTTGGGAACTCTTTACGAATTTCTTCCAATAACTCGTAATCATGCTCTGGCTTTATTTTCACTTTAAAACGCTCATATCCTTCTTCTGCATACTTCTCGATTTGTTTTAACATAATCGGAATTGTACTGATACCAATCACAACGCCTACTTCAATTTCAGTCCTAGTTCCGCCAAGTAATGTCGCTAATGACTTCTTTTGACGTTTTGCATATAAATCCCAAACAGCCCCTTCGATCCCCGCCTTTGCCATTCTGTTTCTCTTTATATGCTGGAACAAACCTGGCACTTCATTCGGATGAGAAATCTCCGCCTTTAATAAATCCGGTATTAAAAAATCTTGTATTACATGCAGCGCTGTCTTCACTGTTTCTTCCGTATACCACGGCTCAGAGAATGCAACGACTTCGCCAAATCCAATGTGCCCGTCTGTATCTTCTAATTCAATGACGATACTCTCACGCTTTTCGTAAGTCCCGTAGCTCGCAGTAAACGGGATTACGAGTGGCATTTCCGTTAAATGAAGTGTCGCTTTTTTTATTTCCACTTACATCTCCTCCACTAATTGTCTTAACTCTCGTCTTAACAATTTTTTCGAAGCATTTCGTGGTAATTCCTCTAAGAAACACGCTTTCTTCGGCACTTTATATTTCGCTAATTTCTCCTCGCAAAAATGAAGGATTTCTTCTTCTGTTATTTCTCCACTTTTTACAACAAAGGCAGCGGGTACTTGTCCCCATTTATCGTCAGTCATACCGACAACACCGGCTTCCACCACCATCGGATGAGAAAGCAACACTTCTTCAATTTGAGCCGGATATATATTTTCTCCGCCAGAAATAATTAAATCACTGCGGCGATCTAATACGTATAAAAATCCTTCTTCATCTAAATAACCGAGGTCGCCAGTGTGAAGCCATCCATTTTGAATTGTTTCGCGCGTCGCATCTTCACGGTTAAAGTAACCACCTGTTACGTTTGGTCCTTTTACTACAATTTCGCCTTCCGCAAACGGCGGTACTACTACGCCATCTTTTTCAATACGAAGTTGGCACTGAAATAGTGGTTTCCCGGCTGATCCTACTTTCGTTAACATGTAATCTGCGGATAACGTACAAATTTGCGACGACGTTTCTGTCATACCATACGTTTGATACACAGGAATTCCTTTTTCTACACATGTTTCTAGTAGGGGTTTCGGGGCTGGTCCTCCGCCAAGTAACATGCATCGTAAAGAAGATGGATATGTCTCTCCTCCAAGTCTCTCTAATAAATCAGTTAACATTTTAGAAACGACAGAAATGATTGTAACACCTCTCGTTTGAAGTGCTTTATGAATAAAATCAGCATCATATTTCGGAACGAGTAAAATGCGCATTCCGTACATAACATTTTTCATTAAAAGAGATAACCCACCAACGTGGAACATCGGCATACAAGCTAGCCAGCAATCATCATCTCGAAGCCCTAAATTAAGCGAAGAACCGACTGCGCTTGCCCAGTGATTGCCGTACGTTAAAATAACGCCTTTCGGCTTCCCTGTCGTCCCTGACGTATAAATAATTGTCATCGCTTCTTCTAAAGAGAATTCTTCTTGTATATAGGCTTCCGCCTTCGGTCCCTTCATCATTTCAGCAAATGAATAGACGGCAGCACCCTGAGCTTCAAAATCTTGATCCGTCACTAAGCACATAACTTCAGCATCATCCATTTGCCAAAGTAGCTCTTCTCTTGAAAGACGCGTATTTAAAAGTACAGCTACTGCACCTACATAAGATAGGGCGTGAATAACTGTAATCATCTCCATACCATTTTTCATCAGAACAGCCACCTTTTGCCCACGCTTCACTCCTACATGCGTGAGGTGTTCACAAACAGATACTACTTTTTCATGCAGCTGCATAAAAGTAACCTTTTCATCCTCTATTTCAATTGCAGTGCGATCTGGTGTTAAAAATGTACGTTGCATTAACCAATTTGGCATCGTCTCCATCACTCATTCTCCTTTCATGAAAGAAAGAGACTTGATATGACATCAAGTCTCTTAGTTGTTTTGTTTCCGGTTTGATCTTTTGGTCGCGACTCACATTGCGTGCGAGCCGCTTCCGCTTTTGATTTCATCCAGCTACAGCGGCTAGAATGTTCGGTGGCTTCCGCTTTTGATCACGGGAAACGAGGGAATTGACCGAAGTCCGGACTGCGTTTTTCTTTGAACGCGTCGCGACCTTCTTTTGCTTCGTCAGTTGTATAGTACAATAACGTTGCATCTCCAGCTAGTTGTTGAATACCAGCTAGACCGTCTGTGTCTGCGTTGAATGCAGCTTTTAGGAAACGAAGTGCCATTGGGCTGTTTGCTAAGATTTCTTGTGCCCATTGTACTGTTTCTGCTTCAAGCTCTTCTAATGGTACTACTGTGTTTACTAAGCCCATATCAAGCGCTTCTTGTGCGCTGTATTGACGGCATAGGTACCAAATTTCGCGAGCTTTCTTGTGGCCTACCATACGAGCTAAGTAACCAGCTCCGTATCCACCGTCAAAGCTTCCTACTTTAGGACCAGTTTGTCCGAATACAGCGTTGTCTGCAGCGATTGTTAAGTCACATACGATATGAAGTACGTGTCCACCACCGATTGCATAACCTGCTACCATTGCGATAACTGGTTTAGGAATTGCGCGAATTAGACGTTGTAAGTCTAATACGTTTAAACGAGGGATTTGGTCGTCACCTACATATCCACCATGACCGCGAACTTTTTGGTCGCCGCCAGAACAGAATGCACGTCCACCTTCACCTGTTAAAATGATAACGCCAACATTTGCATCATCACGGGCGTGTGCAAAAGCATTGATTAACTCCATTACCGTTTTAGGACGGAATGCGTTATGTACTTCAGGGCGGTTAATCGAAATCTTTGCGATACCATTGTATGTTGAATAAATAATATCTTCGTAATTGCCTTCTTTTACCCATTCAATAGCCATTACTATTACCTCCTTTTATATTTCTGATCTCCTCTATAAGTGCAACTTCCTTCTTGCTGAAAAAAGCATCACTGCATAGTTTTTAGAAATCCCTTTACTATTGTATCAAACTTTTCCGGTTGTTCCACATGAATTGCATGGCCAGCACCATCAATTTTGACAAATTTCGCATGAGGGATGCATTTTTCGATGTTTTTTAATATGCGAAAGAACTTTTCATCATACTCTCCGTTCAGTAGAAGAACAGGCATTTTTAAATTTTGCAATTCTTTCCACCATGAAGGCTGAGCCCCTGTTCCCATACCGCGAAGACTATTTGCAAGTCCTTTAGGATTGTTAGCAAGTCGTTCTTTTCGCACCGCTTCTTGTACGTTTTTTGCTAAACATTTTTGCGTTTCAAACAGAGGGATATTTTCCCACATTGTTACAAAGCTTTCGATGCCTTCTCGCTCAATTTTATCGGCAAGTCGCTCATCTTTTTCACGACGTTCTTCTCTATCCTCTTCACTTTCAAGCCCAGCTGTACAATTTTCTAATAAAAGAGAATGTACATACTCTGGATATAGACATGCCATCGTAATCGCCAGTCTACCGCCCATTGAATAGCCAAGTATGTGCGCTTTTTCAATATGAAGGTAATCTAGTAGTTCTTTCATTTGCAATGCTACATTTCGAATATCATAATGAGTCACATCTTCAGGACTTTCCGTTTTTCCGTGCCCAACAATGTCTACTAAAATGACTTGAAATTGCTCGCTCCAAGAAGGAATGAAGGAACGCCACGTTTCCATGCTTCCCGTAAAACCATGAAGAAGTAGAAGTGGTTCCCCGCTTCCGACTACTTCATATTCATACGATACACCTTGCAACGTTACGTTCATTTTGATTCACCTTGCAAAGATGTAGTGATAACGTCCATTGTTTTCGCCCATAATTCACGATGTAATTTCAAGTTTTCTTCGCGATTCGTACAAATTTCCACAACGTGTAATCCTTTCGCTGTCGTTCCAGTTTGTACTTCTTCTCGGAAGTCTTCCCATCCATTTACACGGCTAAATGAACCACCATACATTTTGACAACATGCTCATAATCAAGTCCAATTGGTGTTCCAAATAAGGATTCGAAATGTTCCTTTTTCTCATATTGTGGTAAGAATGAGAAAATACCTCCGCCATCATTATTCACAACAACAATCGTTATATTTAACTCATGTAACTTTGCGGCCAATAATCCGTTTAAATCGTGATAAAATGATAAGTCACCAATCACTAATACGAGCGGATCACAAATAATACTCGCTCCTAAAGCTGTTGAAATGATTCCATCAATACCATTTACACCACGGTTTGCCATCACTTGAATATTTTTATCCGATGTGAAGAAAAATGAATCTGTATCGCGAATTGGCATACTATTACTTGCAAATAACGTTGCGCCTTCTGGTAATACACGAACAATATCCGTAATGACTTTTCCTTCAAATGCAGTTTCATATGTTTCCATTTCACGAAGCGCTTCCTTCGTTTTCTCGTTTATATGTTTCCACATTCCGAACCAATCATTCGTTTTCATAACTGGCATTTTCTCTATTAATGTCCTGCAAAAATCAACATCACTTGCTTGTACAACCTCTGTCGCAACAAGAGCTGGATCTCTCCATTGTCCGGATTCATCAACAACGATATGAACTGCTTTCGTTTGTTTTTTAATGAACTGCGTTAATGCTTTAGAAACAGGCATTCCACCAAAGCGAATTAAAACGTCCGGTTTCCACTTTTCCTTTAACAGTTCATTTCGCAAAAATGTATCGTAACAGTCGATTACCATCGTTTTATCGTGATGTCCACTGCGAATATTAGAAAGTGGATCTGCTAAAATTGGATACCCTGTTTTCTCAGCTACTTTCATAACAACTTTTGCGATTTCTGGATGACTGTCGTCTCCACAAATAATAAGCCCCTTTTCCATGTGTGAAAGGTGCCCTACAAGAGAATCTACATATTCACTCGGCATCGTCACGTTCCCTTGCTGAACTACTCCTGTATATTCACCACGCCCTTTATCCCATAAACTTTCTAATGAGAAATCCGGTATAAGCGGCTCGCGAACTGGAAAATTAAGATGAACAGGTCCTTGCGGCGCTAAACAGGCACTTGCTATCACACGCTGCGTCGTCATGCGAGCGTAATGATACATCGCTTCACTCGCTTCTGGAAGTGCCATCTCTGTAAATTGCTTCACAAAAGTACCGTATAAATTAAACTGATTCATCGCCTGTGGTGCACCCACATCTCTTAATTCATGCGGTCTATCTGCCGTTAACACGATAAGCGGCACTCGTGAATGAAAAGCTTCACATACAGCTGGATAATAGTTCGCTGCTGCCGTTCCTGACGTACATAATAGTGCAACAGGACGTTTTTTTGCTTTTGCAATACCAAGTGCAAAAAATCCTGCTGATCTTTCGTCTACATGTAAATATGTTTTCATTCCTTCATGTTGTTCCATTAGTAAGGCAATCGGCGTTGACCGTGAGCCAGGACTAATGACAACATCACATACATTTAGACGCGTCAGTTCATCCACGAACGCGCCTAAATAATATGATAATGCTTCTATATGATTGTTCATTTCATTAATTCCTCCAAGGCACCAAGCATCGGTCTAAACTTCAAACTTGTTTCTTCATATTCAAGCTGGGCTACTGAATCAATTACGATACCGCAGCCGGCAAATAAGGATGCTTTCTCGCCATTTAATAATCCGCAGCGAAGTGCAACCGCAAATTCACCATTTCCTTCATCATCTATAAAGCCAATTGGTGCACCATACAATCCTCTATCTAAAAGCTCTACCTCACGGATTAATTTCAATGCCTCATGACGAGGTGTACCACCAAGAGCTGGCGTTGGATGCAATTCTTCTACCATCGCTAAAAGACTTGTATCACCTTTCGCTTCTACTGGTGTATATAAATGGATTAAGTTTTTCGTCGTTAATAAGCCTGGGCTCTCTGGAATATTAACAGATTCACAATGCCCACTTAGCACACCTCGAATCATATTAACTACATAACCGTGTTCAGCCAAATTCTTTTCATCATGAAGAAGCGTCTCACCATTTTGTTTACTTTCTTCTATAGAATTACCATGACCAATTGAGCCCGCAAGGCACATCGATGTAAACTTCTCGCCTTCTTTTCGAATCAATCGCTCAGGTGTCGCCCCTAAGAAGCATGCTCCTTTATAATCAAAAGAAAATACGTAACAATCCGGTTGCCCAATGCGAAGCGCTTCTAAAACAAGAGCGGAATCAATATGCTGATCCATCGTCAATTTTAGCTCCCTTGCTAATACAACCTTCTGCACGTTCCCTTGCTTCATTTCATCCTGCACTTTTCCAATCGCATTCATCCAGCCCTTCGGATCAACTTCAACTTTCGAAGTAGTTGTTAGTTTGTCTCCTTCTAGTGCACATTTACTTTCTTGTAAAATTCTCTCTTCTAAAGAAATAATTTCGTTAGAAAGAGTTTCTGCGCAATCTTCAGCTGAAACGAACTTATTAATGGTTAACCACGCTTTTTCATTTTTTACAGTTAATAAAAATGCTGGTAGTGAAAATGTGGTATCATCAAATTCTTTCCAAAGATCTGTTTTTTCTTTTTCTTGGTCAAATGAAAATCCACCAAATAAAAGAGGACCTGTTCCAAATTCATATCCTTCTCTTTGCACAAATGCTTTCTCTTTTACTTTATCCCACTCGTCACGAGCAGTTTGAAAGCGTTTGTGAGAAGAATTTACTATAGTGAAAACAGAGCCAATTCCAGCAAATATTACATGCTGAGCTGGGTCTGCAAAATAACATCTATTTTCGAATGCAATCCTTTTTCCTGCTGCATAAAACAGAAGTGGATCCACCCAATCTATTTGTTTTACAAAACTAACTAATATTTTTTCATCAGTCACACGCTTAATGGCTGCAACAAAAACTTCTTGTAAGCCTTTTTGTTTCGTTTGAATCACAATTGTCTCCCCCCTATGGGCGAAAAATAGTCATAATTACGCTTGATTTTAAGATACACCTCAAACGAAAGGCCTGTCAACGTTTAGCATTTCTGAGAAATTCACCTTCTCTTCCTAGAAAATAAACGTTGACACTAAATGATGCTTTTTCTACACTTAATTGTGTACAATATGTGACCTAAGGAGGATTCAACATGGAAATGAACGTCGAAACGAATTCCTCTCCTACGGCGCCAAAGCCAAGTAAACAAACAGGCTGGCGCATTTGGTGGAGTTTATTACGTCCCCATACATTAACAGCAGCTTTCGTTCCTGTTTTCATCGGAACAGCGTATGCGATGCAGGTCGGAGGTATAAATCAAATACATCTCCCTCTTTTCCTTATAATGCTTCTTGCTTGTCTTCTCATTCAAGCAGCAACGAACATGTTTAATGAATACTTTGATTATAAAAGAGGGCTCGATCACGAAGGTTCAGTTGGCATCGGCGGCGCTATCGTTCGCGATGGCATTCAGCCAAAAACAGTGCTTAACTTAGCATTTGGATTTTTCGGCATCGCAATACTATTAGGTGTTTATATTTGTATGAATTCTAGCTGGTGGCTTGCTGCAATCGGTCTTGTTTGTATGGCCGTTGCTTATCTTTATACAGGTGGCCCACTTCCAATTGCATATACACCATTTGGAGAGTTAACAGCCGGATTATTTATGGGTGTCATTATTATTGGGATTTCATTCTTTATTCAAACTGGAACTGTAACATCAGAAGTCATTTTACTATCTATTCCAAGCTCCATTTTAATTGGTGCGATCTTACTAGCTAATAACATTCGTGACTTGGATGGCGATAAAGAAAACGGGCGTAAAACGTTAGCAATTCTCGTTGGACGCGAAAGAGCAGTTGGTGTACTTGCCTCTATGTTCATCGTATCCTACATTTGGACAATCGCATTAATCATCGTTAACATCGTATCACCATGGATGCTTATCGTATTCTTAAGTGCACCGAAAGCATTTAAAGCGACGAAAGGCTTTATCGGCAAAAGCATTCCAATGGAAATGGTACCTGCGATGATTTCAACAGCAAAAACAAATACAATTTTCGGTTTCCTAATGGGAATCGGATTATTGCTTGGATACTTCCTATAAAGTGAAACTTTAATCAGTGGGGGTTTTGTTCATCCCCACTGATTATTAGCCCTTCACCAATCGGGCGTTTACGGGCAGCAGGGCTCCCACCTAACTTCTTTGCTCCAGCCAAATTTTAAGGTGGGAGTTTTACTGCCCAGCAAATAGCTGGATAGAAAGGAGCTGCTTACGCAGCTCCTTTTTTTATATACCAACTTCTAAGCTGAAATTCATCTCATAATTCCCACCTCCAACGCTCATACTATGTAAAGAAACTGAATTGTAGGAAGGTGGACGACTATGTTAACTCCACAACAAATAAATCAATTTAAATCTATTTTAGAAAAACAACAGCAAGAAGTTGAACAAACAATACAAACTCATGAGAATACAGATCGTGCTTCTGAACGTGATTCAGTAGGAGAATTGTCTAGCTATGACAACCATCCAGGTGATATGGCTACAGAATTGTACGAACGTGAGAAAGATTTCGGTCTCATCGAATTTTGGCATAAACAACTAGAAGATACGAAACATGCCCTACAAAAAATTGAGGCTGGTACGTACGGTATTTGCGAAGTGTCTGGTGAGGAAATTCCGTTCGAAAGATTAGAAGCAATGCCGACTGCTACAACGTGTATACAGCACACTACAAATAAATTGGATATGAACACCCGACCAGTTGAAGAAGAGGTGTTGGCTCCTTCGTTTCATAAGCACGACGAAGATCATTCTGTAGAGTACGATGCTGAAGATGCATGGCAAGACGTCGCAAATTACGGAACGTCTGAAACTCCATCTGATTTAGAAAGACAAGATTCAAAAAACTATAATGGCATGTACGTAAATAGTGAAGAGAATGTAGGCTTCGTTGAGGATTTTGAAAACTTTATTGGTACGGATATGTATGGCAAAAACCCACAAGTTTTCGCTACAGAGGAACATGAAGAATATGAGCAAATGCTTGATGACTTTGAAGAACGTACTTTTAAAGGTGAATTATCTTCAAATGAATCTAGCTCCAAAGAATAAAAAAAGCATTCCGAAATTCGGAATGCTTTTTATCGTTAGCTAATTAGTTTTTTGTAACGTTAGCTGCTTGTGGTCCGCGGTTGCCTTCAACGATTTCGAAAGAAACTTCTTGACCTTCTTCTAAAGTTTTGAATCCGTCGCCTTGAATAGCTGAGAAATGTACGAATACGTCTTCTCCGCCTTCAACTTCGATGAAACCGAAACCTTTTTCGCCGTTAAACCATTTAACTTTACCTGTTTGCATGTCATGTACCTCCTAAATAAAAATGAAACTATGAATCCACATGAAAAGGTGGATATAAAGGACATGAATGTATAACAAGCTTACAGCCTTTAATTCAACGTGCTTTATTTCCGTACCACATTATGTAGCTCAATAGTGACTTCACTATATCACGCTCAATCCAAAACGTCAAATGAGAACACTTTCACTCCAGCGTTTTTTATAATCCTAGTATAACCATAAATTCCTATTCTATTTTACTTTTATTTGAAAATTAACAAAACTGTAGTTTTCTAATCTCTTTAAATTCTGTACAATATGATTATCTATTACATTGAGGTGAAGAAAATGAAGGCACATGAAATCGAATATAAATTATATGGCGATGATATGCAGTTCGTTGAAATTGAATTGGACCCAGAAGAAAGCGTTATCGCTGAAGCTGGCGCAATGATGATGATGGAAGATCATATTGAAATGGAAACAATCTTCGGCGATGCTTCAGGACCATCTGGCGGCTTATTTGGAAAATTAATGGGCGCTGGTAAACGTCTCGTTACAGGTGAAAGCATGTTTATGACTGTATTTACAAATACAGGTCATGGCAAACGCCACGTATCATTCGCCGCTCCGTATCCAGGAAAAATTATTCCTGTTGATTTAACAGAGTATCAAGGAAAAGTCGTTTGTCAAAAAGACGCATTTCTTTGTGCCGCAAAAGGTGTTTCTATCGGAATCGAGTTTACAAAGAAAATTGGAACTGGTTTCTTCGGTGGTGAAGGTTTCATCATGCAGAAACTTGAAGGTGACGGACTTGCTTTCATGCACGCAGGTGGAACTGTATATAAACGTGAATTGAAACCTGGTGAAAAACTTCGCATTGATACAGGTTGTCTCGTTGCAATGACAAAAGACGTTAACTATGATGTTGAATTCGTTGGAAAAGTAAAAACAGCCCTATTTGGCGGCGAAGGTTTATTCTTTGCAACGTTAGAAGGTCCTGGAACTGTTTGGATTCAGTCTTTAACACTTAGTCGCTTAGCAGCGCGCCTTACAAGTCCAGCAGCTCAAAGCAGCGGTGAAGGCAGCGTTTTAGGCGGACTTGGTCGCCTTTTAGATGGGAAAGAATAAATAGTGTCCTTCTGGGGCCATAGCCATCAACTTAAGAGAATGAATAAAATTAAAACACTCTTTCATACTACATGAAAGGGTGTTTTAATTTTCGCCTACAAACAACAACAAGTTGGTTGAGAAGTTACACATACTAGGTGAAGAATTCCGAAATGAATTTTCCGAATCATCAGTCCATGATGTTAGATAATATCTCCAGACATAATGCTGTCCTCGTTTTTTCTCCATTTTGGTTCACCCCGCATTATTTAGATAAAATCTGCCTTAAGCCTACGGGGCAGGTTAGTTTAATAAGGTAATATTTGGATTACAATAGATATAAGTAAAAAATTAATAAGGTTTACTTCAGTAAAATAAGGTATATTATATTGGTTGAATAGATTCTCTTTAAAGACAAGAAAAGTAGGTGAACAAAGTGGGAAAATATCAATTGGATTACAAAAGTCAGGTAGCTGTGGCAAAGTTTCATGAAAAACAGACGCCTGCCAAATTTGATAAAAAGCAGCAACTTGAAAAATTGCGTGCGGAATATTTGAAAAAGAAGCAAAAACAAACTGATAAATAACATGTTACGTTTTCCCTAATTTTCTGTATATGGTGCAAACAAATACAAGAAAATAGGTAAGTTATTCATCGTTCAAATATATACAGGCTATTTTTCAAACCTCTTATTTAATGAACTAACGCATGCGTTAGTTCATTAAATATAAATAAAAAAGTCGATTCCTTGAGATTGAAATCGATTTTTTATTTAGGTGGACTATACAAACCATTTTTAACCATATAACATTCCATCGCTTCATTAAGCCATAACTCTTCTTCCTCTGTATAAGGAGAGGGCATCACATTATTATATTGTTCTTCTACATTCTCTAATTTACCTAGAGAATACATTGTCTCTTCGCCGACATACTTAAGAGTCGCTTTCATATGTTCATCAACCAATTTTTGCACTTCTGAATCCTCAATTTGTCTTCCAAATAACCTTTTCACTTCTTTTGCTAAACGAACAAACTCTTTATCAAGTGCTATGCCCTCTTCTTCCGGCTTATTATATAATCCATCAGCCACTTCTTTTGATACATATTCTTCAAGCCATACACGTTGTTCGTTTTCTTTTTGGATACTATTAATTAAGCTCATTAATATGTTACTATCTACCTCTTCATCTTCCTTAAGGCATACCATTGTTCGTTCAATCGCCTTTATCGAAACTTCAAGTTGTTTTTTCTTCTCTTCAAAAGCTACCCTTTGATTTTGTAATGTTTCTTTTAAGCTTATATTCAAACTTTTCACATTGAGCATGCCACGAATTTCTTCTAAACTATATCCTAATACTTTAAGACTCACTATTTTTTGGAGCGCTAATATATCTTTATCTTTATATACACGGTGTCCTGAACTTATATTTTTTTCAGGTTTAAGCAATCCAATTTCATCGTAATATTGTAGTGTCCGTATTGATGTGCCTGTTCTCTTTGAAAACTCACCAATTGAATAGCCTTCCTTTTTGCTCATCCTACACTCCTCCTAACAATATGTTTACAAAAATCATACTCCCTCACGTAACTGTAGGTTCAAGCCTTTTTTCAAAAAGAATGAATCAAGTTCCTCACTGCATATATTGAACTATACCTTTTCTTAAGGAGGGCTTTCTTGATGCGTACTCCTTTATCCTTTGATAAAGATACTGCCATATTATTAGCATCTTGCTGCGATCTAACGTATGAACAATATAAACAAAATGGGATTTTTGAAATACCTGATGGATTCCAATATGTACAAGGCTTTCAAGGGAAAGCGATTCAAACGATGGAATGGTTTGGGTTCATATTAGAATCTGAAGATACGATTATTGTAGCTTTTAGGGGTACACAAACAGATACAGACTGGATTATCGATTCACTCGTCAACCAAAGACCATACCCATATGCTTTAAATAGTGGAAATGTCCATAACGGCTTCCTTTCTATTTATGAATCTTGCCGAGATTCTATTATGGATATGCTCGTATCATTGCCAGCCCATAAGAAACTTCTTGCAACAGGTCATAGCTTAGGAGGGGCACTCGCTACATTACACATACTAGATGCACGTATAAATACTGCCTTCTCACAGTACGGTCTTTATACATTTGCCTCTCCAAAAGTTGGAGATATCGCCTTTCGAAATTATTATAAACTGCAAGTAGCTAGTAGCTTTCGTTTCGTCAACTTATTCGATGTCGTTCCACTTCTCCCTCCCCGAAACATAAATTTTAATGATCGTGATTGGGAATATGCACACGTTCATCACAACATGACATTTACGAAAAATACAAAATCCATTATAAATAATCATTCCATTACAACATACAAAACATGTCTGACTTCTCATTTTTAACCAGTAAACAATTGGAAATTGAATATTTATATACTATAATAAATCTATGAAATGACTTTCGGATGAGGGGACCTTACATGCTAAAATTTTTCTTTGCACTTTTTCTTATAATAATTTTTTCGTTTACAGGTTTCTTTACATTTTCATACTTTGCGACAGGGGAATATGGTGGAACAGGTATAATATATACCACTATCCCATTTCTTTCTTAAGCAAAATAAGTAAAACGAGCTTAATCTCATTAAGCTCGTTTTATTTTTCTAAGCAATCGTATTCTTGATTTAAAGGTGAATAAATAAAAGCCCCTTCAAAAGGGGCTTTTATCTAAAACAGTTTAACAGTATTACCAATTCCCCAAATTTCATTACTGTACTGCAAAATTGTTCGATCACTCGCAAAATGCCCAGATTGTGCAATGTTCAAAATCGACATTTCCAGCCATTTCTGCCTATTTTCATAGGCCCTTCCGACAGCTTCTTGTCTTTCAGCATATGGGCTAAAATCCCGAAGAACGAAGTATTCATCGTTTTGAATAACGAGAGAATCATAAATCGCTTCAAATTCAGCTCCCGACTGTGCAAAGAAACCATTCGTTAACTGATCTACTACTTTTTTAATATGCATATTATGGTGATAATAATCACTTGCACGATATCCACCATTTTGATAGTAATGAAGAACCTCATCTGCCGTTAAGCCAAAAATGAAGCAGGCATCATCACCGACCCTGTCTTTTATTTCAATATTAGCCCCATCTAACGTTCCGAGTGTGATTGCACCATTCATCATGAATTTCATGTTACCTGTTCCCGATGCTTCTTTACTCGCAGTTGAAATTTGTTCACTTACATCTGCCGCCGGGAATATATCTTCAGCTAAAGAAACTCGGTAGTTTTCTAGAAAGATAACTTTCATAAACTGACTTACGTACGGATCATTATTTACTTTTCTTGCAAGCTCATTTATTAATTTAATAATTTTCTTCGCATAATAATAGCCAGGTGATGCTTTCGCTCCAAAAATAAAAGTACGCGGGTAAAATGAAAAACTAGTATCCTCTTTTAAACGGTTATACAAGTATAAAATATGAAGAACATTTAATAATTGTCGTTTATAGGCATGTAGTCTTTTCACTTGCACATCAAAAATAGAATTTGGATCAATCGTGATCCCCATTTTATTATGAATGCGCTCCGCTAAAATAATCTTACGCTCTTGTTTTACCCCTGCAAGCATTTCTTGGAAACTAACATCGTGTTGAAATGTTTGCAGAGCTTGAAGCTTAATCGGTTCTTTCTTCCACTCTGTTCCAATCGCTTCCGAAATAAGATTCGTCAGCTGCGGATTCGCCTTCATTAGCCAGCGCCTATGAGCAATTCCATTCGTTTTATTATTAAACTTATCTGGATAAAATTCATAGAACAATCTCATTTCACGCTGCTTTAAAATTTCTGTGTGGATTTTCGCTACACCATTAACGCTATGGCTACCGACAATCGCTAAATGAGCCATTTTCACAAGGTCATGCGCAATAATGGCCATGTCCTCAATACGCTTCCAATCGTACGTATAACGGTCCCAAAGCTCATGACAGAAACGTTCATTAATTTCTTCAATAATCATATAAATTCTCGGTAATAACGGTTTAAAAATGTGAATTGGCCATTTCTCAAGCGCTTCTGATAACGTCGTATGATTCGTATAGGAAATCGTCTGCGTTGTTATGTGCCAAGCTTCTTCCCAT
Source organism: Bacillus nitratireducens (assembly GCF_036320425.1). Classification (NCBI taxonomy): domain Bacteria; kingdom Bacillati; phylum Bacillota; class Bacilli; order Caryophanales; family Bacillaceae; genus Bacillus; species Bacillus nitratireducens. The sequence goes on along the minus strand of NZ_JAUMJO010000003.1, from coordinate 15,111 downwards.
GTCAATTTTTCTTCGTCTAATAAAATACGCATAAGTTCTGGAATTGCTAGAACCGGATGTGTATCGTTTATATGAATCGCGATTTTTTCATGTAACTGACGAAGACTACCGTGTCTCTCCCTGTGCATACGAACGATATTTTGCAAACTTGCTGATACGAGGAAATATTGTTGTTTCAAACGAAGTATTTTCCCCTCATCATGCGTATCATCTGGATATAAAAACTCCGATACAGCCTCTGTTTCACGCTTATATTTCAAAATATCTTTACAATTTTGCGGGAATGGAACTGGCTCCGCATTCCAAAGTCTGAGCGTGTTTACAGTACTTGTTTCATACCCTATAACTGGTACATCATATGGTACTGCCATAATAACTTCTGCATTTGTATGCCTGAACTCTAAACGCCCATCAATTTCTAGCGGTTCAACGTTTCCGAAATAACTTACTTCTACAGCTTGATCATACCTTCTTACTTCCCAAACATTTTCATGAAGAAGCCACTGTTCTGGAAATTCTACTTGATAGCCATCAACAATTTTTTGATCAAACAGGCCATGCTTATAACGAATACCACAGCCATGTCCTGGTAAGTTTAAAGAAGCAAGCGAGTCGAGAAAACAGGCTGCTAATCGTCCAAGCCCACCATTTCCAAGTCCTGCATCTGCTTCAACTTCTTCTAACTCGTGCAAAGAAATTCCAAGTTCAGAAAGCCCCTTTTCACATACATCCCTGATACCTAAGTTTAATATGTTGCTTCCAAGCAAACGCCCGAGTAAAAATTCAATGGATAAGTAATACATTTGCTTTTGGTCTCCAGACCGATAACTTTCATTCGTTGCAATCCATTGACTATTCATATACTCACGTACCATATGACCAAGCGTATTATACTGATCACGAGTTGTAGAATCTTTGAAACTTTTCCCATACATCGTTTCTAATTTTTCTAGAAAAGCGGATTTGAAACTTTCAACATGAGTAAACATTTATTCACCACCTCAATGTTATTCCATGAGACTTTTATACAATTTCTTGTACGCAAGAGCCGATTTCCCCCAGCTATAATCTTCAGTCATCGCTTGCTTTACAAGCCTATCCCATACCGGTTTATCTTGATAAAACTCAATTGCACGAAGAACTGTATGTAACATGTCATGTGCATTAAAGTTCGTAAAGCTAAAGCCATTTCCAATTCCAGTTTCTTCATCGTAAGAATGTACAGTATCATTTAATCCGCCTGTTTCTCTTACAATTGGAATCGTACCATATGCTAGTGCAATAAGTTGTCCAAGGCCACACGGTTCAAACAGCGATGGCATTAAAAACAAATCGCTTCCCGCATATACTTGGTGCGCTAACTCTTCATTAAATCCGATATATACTTTTACCTTTTCTGGATACTCGTATGCCATCCATTCAAAGAACTGCTCGTATTCAGAATCGCCTGATCCCAAAATAATACATTGTACATCTTCTTCCATTATTTCACGGAATACAGTACGTACTAGATCAAGCCCCTTTTGCTTCGTTAATCGTGTTACCATCGAAATAACTGGCGTATCTTCTTTTTCTGGCAAACCAAAATAACGCTGCAATGCACGTTTATTTTCATTCTTTCCATCTAATGACTCTGCACTATACTGAGCAGTAATATACGAATCTGTTTCTGGATTATATACGCTCGTATCAATTCCATTTACAATGCCACTAAGCTTATTGTTATTCTTTCGTAACAATCCATCTAGCTTCTCACCGAAAAACTCATATTGAATCTCTTCTTTATATGTCGGGCTAACCGCTGTAATTTGGTCAGATGCGATAATACCGCCTTTCATAAAGTTCACGTTTCCATAAAACTCAAGCTGTTCACTATGAAAATATTCATGACCAAGCTCCAGTAAGTCGTACATCACTTCAGGAGGAAATACACCTTGGAACTGCAAGTTATGAATCGTATATACTGTTTTAATATGCTCATATAACGGGTTATCTTGATACTTTTCACGAAGCAAGAAATTAACCATAGCTGTGTGCCAATCATGGCTATGAAGAACATCTACTTCGAAATCAAGATGCGGAATACACTCTAAAACTGCTTTTGAAAAATAAGAAAAACGCTCCCCATCATCATAATGACCATATAGAGAATCTCTCTTAAAATAATATTCATTATCTATTAAGTAATACGTAATCCCATCCTGCTCACCTTTTAAAATCCCGCAATATTGGTTTCTCCATCCAAGAGGAACGTTAATTACTTTATGAAGCGTACATCCTTCTCTTAGCTCTTTCGGGATAAGACTGTAGTTCGGAAGTATAATGCGAACATTCACTCCTAATTTTTTTAATTCTTTTGGGAGCGCTCCTGCTACATCAGCTAGACCTCCGGATTTAATAAACGGTACACATTCTGATACTGCAAATAAAATATTCACCTGTTGTTCCACTGCACGAAAAGCGTATACATCACAAATCGCTCTTCTTACAGCTTCCTCCCTTCGAGTTTTCATGTAGAGTAAAACCATAATTAGTGGGGGTTTTCTAAATCCCCCACTAATTATGTACCTGCTATTTACGAATAACTATTGATTGTACTATTTTGTACACTACCTTTTTCTACAACATATGGCTCATCAGCACTTCCTTTTAACACTACGCCGTCGCCAAGTTTCACGTCTTTATCAATAATAACACCGTCTATTATACAATTATCTCCAATTTTACTCTTTTGCATAATAATGCTATTACGAACAATTGAACCTTTTCCAATTTTAACAGAACGGGAGATAACACTATTTTCTACTTCTCCTTCAATAATACTGCCGTTTGCAATCATTGTATTTTTCACGGCTGCACCCTTCAGGTAACGAGTTGGTGGTTCATCTTTTACTTTCGTAAAGATCGGTGCTTCTTTCTTAAATAATTGCTTCCAAATAGAAGGCTGCAAAATTTCTAAGCTATGTTTATAGTAACTTTCAATCGAATCAATAATTGCTACATATCCTGTATGCTCATACGTAGCAATATGCAGTGATTTTCCGCGCTTTTCTCTCACTACATCAAATAAACTATATTGCTCCACATCTTTATATGTCTCAAATAAATCTAGCAATAATTGTTTCTTTAACACATATGTTTGAAGCGAAACCCCTTCATGACAAACTTCAGTAATATCTGCAGACGTATGTATATGTCGCTTTAGCACCGCTTGAAAATTTAACGCTGTTACAAGATGGCTATTCGTAATAACAACATACTCTTCTCTGCTTCTTAGAAAATAATCAATATGTCTTCTAAAATGTGCAAAAGATCCAAATTCGTCATGATCACATTGGCAATTCGGTGGGAATAAAAACAGGCCATCACGCTTTCTATCTAAATCCCACTGTTTTCCTGAACCGACATGATCCATTAAAGAACGATTTTTATGACTTGTAAAAACCGCCACGCTATGAATATTAGAATTCACCATATTTGAAAGCATGAAATCAATGAGTCGGTAACGGCCTCCAAACGGTAACGCCGCTAATGAACGATGCCCTGTTACTTTCTTTAAGGAAGGAAAACTTCCCGTTGCATTAATAATTCCTAACATTTTTTCTCCCATTCATTTCATCCCCCTTTTCTATTTTCCTTCAGCAATTAGTACTACATCGTCAACATTTTTTTCTGGGCGAATTATTGTCCCATCTTCAATAACCATTTCTGATCCAACAATCGCTCTTTCAATCACAACGTTTTTACCAATCTTTGCCCCAGGCATAACGACAGAATCGATTACCATACTACCTTCTTCTACCGTTACTCCTTGGAATAAAACAGAATGCTTCACGTCCCCTTCAATGACGCATCCTTCATTAATAAGTGATTCTTCTACTTTTGCCTGTTCTGCAATATATTGAGGCGGCTCGTTTGGATTCACAGAATAAATGCGCCAATTACGATCGTTCAAGTTCAACGATGTTTCATCACGAAGTAAATCCATATTCGCTTCCCATAAGCTTTTCACCGTTCCAACATCTTTCCAATATCCTTCAAACGGATACGCCATCAACTTCTTCCCTTCATCTAATAGAAGTGGAAGTACATCTTTTCCGAAGTCATTACTAGATTCAGGATTTCTTGCATCCATCTCTAAATATTCTTTTAAAATAGCCCAGTTAAAAATATAAATTCCCATTGATGCAAGGTTACTTCTTGGAAATTGCGGTTTCTCCTCAAATTCAACAACTTCCATCTCTTCATTTGTATTCATGATGCCAAAGCGACTTGCTTCATCCCAAGGCACTTCAATAACAGAAATTGAAACATCTGCTTCTTTCTCAATATGGTAATCTAGCATTTTACTGTAATCCATTTTATAAATATGATCGCCTGATAAAATAAGGACATATTCTGGTTCGTACTGACTTAAATAGTTTAAGTTTTGATAAATAGCACTTGCCGTACCTGTATACCACTTCACCCCTGAAGACTCCGCATAGGGAGGTAACACAGTGACTCCACCGTTTACACGATCAAGATCCCAAGCATTTCCGATTCCAATATAATTATGAAGTTCTAGCGGTTGATATTGTGTTAAAATCCCCACCGTTTCAATACCGGAGTTTGCGCAGTTACTTAACGTAAAATCAATAATGCGATATTTACCACCAAATGGAACAGCTGGCTTAGCTAAATTTTTTGTTAATGCACTTAAACGACTACCTTTTCCCCCTGCTAGTAACATTGCTACGCACTTTTGTTTTTGAGCCATCTTGTTTTTTGCTCCCCTTTCTCGTCTTCACTGGTCGTAATATGGATACGCCAAATGGTGGAATTGTAATTTCTACATGTGCCGCTTGATTATGATACGGTTCTAGAACTGCCTTGAGACGTTTCTTATTCACTTGCCCCGATCCGCCATATTGCTCAGCATCACTGTTTAAAATTTCGTTATAATACTCGAAATCTGGTACACCTACTTTATAGTTTTCATATGTAGCTTTCGTAAAATTACATACGACAACTAACGCATCTTCTTGCTTATCCCCTTGGCGAATAAACGAGAAAATACTTTGCTCATTATTATTAGCATCAATCCACTGAAACCCTTCAGGCGAGTGATCTAACTGCCAAAGTGGTTTTGAACGCTTATACAATGCTATGAGCTCTTTAAAGTAATCATGCATATTACGATGCATTTCAAAATCATGTAAATTCCAATCTAAATCTTCAAGATCTTTCCACTCATCAAATTGGCCAAATTCTCCACCCATAAAGAGTAATTTCTTACCTGGATGAGTAAAGAAATATCCATATAATAAACGAAGTTGGGCGAACTTATCCCAGTACTCTCCTGGCATTTTATTTAATAACGACTTTTTCCCATGAACGACTTCATCATGAGAAAGTGGCAATATGAAGTTTTCAGAGTGAGCATATAGTAAAGAGAATGTCATTTTCTCATGAATGTATTTCCGGTACTCTGGTGCACATTCCATATATTTCAGCACGTCATTCATCCAACCCATATTCCATTTATAATTGAATCCAAGTCCACCCTCATACGTTGGAGCTGTTACAAGCGGCCAAGCTGTTGAATCTTCTGCTGTCATAAGAAACTCTTCATCTTCTGCAAACACAGCTTCATTTAACTCTCTTAAGAAAGAAACAGCGTGTTCATTACTTTGCTCTTTTCCTTCTTTATTCCAGTACAGCATATTCGCAACTGCATCTACCCTGAAACCATCAATATGGAAATACCTCATCCAAAATAATGCATTTGAAATTAAGAAATTACGTACTTCTCTCTTCCCTAAATCAAAATTAACAGTTCCCCATATCAGGTTTTCTTGTACATCTATATCTTTATATTCATAAGTCGGTGTCCCATCAAACAAATATAAACCGTGAGCATCTTTACAAAAATGCCCCGGCACCCAATCTAAAATGACACCGATTCCATATTTATGACATTCATCGACAAAATACATCAAATCATGTGGCGTGCCGAATCTACTTGTTGCTGCATAATACCCTGTTCCTTGATATCCCCAAGAACGATCATATGGATGCTCAACAAGCGGCATAATTTCAATATGTGTAAATTGATGTTCCACCACATACGGAATGAGCTCCTCGGCCATTTCTCTGTAAGAATACAGAGCGCCATCTTCTTTCTTTTTCCAAGAACCGAAATGTAATTCATAAACTGTCATCGCTTCTTTATAAATCGATTTTTTCTTTCTCTTACGAATCCAGTTTTTATCATTCCATTCATATCCCTCTATATCAAAAACTACAGATGCCGTATTTGGTCTTACTTCTGCATATACTGCGTAAGGATCTGCTTTTAAAATAACGGAACCGTCCATCGTTTCAATCGCATACTTGTATATCTCATTCTCTGCAATATGCGGTACAAACAAGGACCAAATCCCCTCTTCTGTCACTTGTAGCATCTTATGTTGCTCATAATCCCATTCATTAAAATCTCCAACAACACTCATTGCTTTCGCATGAGGAGCCCATACTGTAAATCGTACACCTCGCATCCCATCTTCCGTCACAATATGTGCCCCAAAGATGTTATAACTGTCATAGTACTTTTCTGTATGAAACTCATCTCGTTTCACTTCTTCACAATTTATTACATCCAATATGTTCACCTCACTAAGATGACAGAAATTTTTTACTCTTTATCATTTCTGCGAAAAACTGAAATATCCTTGTTATTTTTTAAAAAATATTCGTTTTTTTCTTTAATTTCGCTTAAAATATTCAAATTTACTGTGTAAAATATCGAATTTTGACGAATATTCATTGCAAACGCTTCATTCCCTACTAGTCTTTCATCCTATTATTTATTTCTCAACCTTTATTTCATTAGATTTATCCTATTTTACTCGCTATTTATCACTTAAAATCGTAACAAAATAATCTGTCATAAAAAAATGTTTCTCAACATTATTTGTCACAATTTTCTTGAAATGGAAAATTCATAAGCATATACTTGTTCTCAATAAAGAACATCAATCCTTCGCCAATATAATTCATACTGAAATGCTATGTTTACTCTATTCATATTCCATGCGAACGTTTGATGAAAATTTAAACTAGGGGGCTTTCTTATGTCATTAAAACAAAAAGTAGGAATGGGATTTGTCACAGCCACACTTGGCTTATCCCTTACATTCGGTGGTGTATTCGCCTATTTCAGTGATTCTGAAACATCGAATAATTCATTTCAAGCTGGAACACTAGACCTTTCTCTTAATCCAAGTGTAATCGTTGATGTGAAAGATTTAAAGCCTGGTGATTTTATTGAAAGAAATTTCAAGCTTGAAAACAAAGGAACATTGGATATTGCAAAAGTATCACTCGAAACATCCTATGAAGTTACAGATGCAAAGCAAAACAATGCTGGTGAAGATTTAGGTGAACATATCGTCGTAAAGTTTCTAGTTAACGATGGTAAGCCATCTAATCCAAATGATGATCACGAGGTTTTATGGGAAACAAAACTATCAGAACTAAAAACTATGAAGCCTGAGGATGTAGCTACTTCTCTAGAACGTCATAACTTAATAGATGGTATTAAATCTGATAAAACGGATTACTTACACGTTCTATTCTCATTTGAAGATAATGACCAAGATCAAAATAAGTTTCAAGGTGATTCTTTACAACTAAACTGGACATTCAATGCAGAACAAACAAAAGGTGAAGAGAAATAATCTTATTTTTTCTCTATTAAAAAACACAAATTATCGGAGGCTTATACATGAAAAAGAAAAATCGTTTTGTTACGGGAATTGTAACGGCTGGCGTTCTATTTTCAACAGCTCTTCCTTTCAATGTTCTTGCTAAAAGCCCTATTAACCAAATTGACTTATCAAATGCTCATTCTTTACTATCAAAACTTTCCAAAGGAGAGCGCCTGGCATTACAAACATTGGATGCCAATCCTGGCTTTACTATTTCACCAGATATTAATACAAGTAGTTCTGAACCAGTAAATATCATTGTAGAGTTTCAAACTGCACCAGTAAAAATTAATGAATTGAAACAAAAAGCAAAAGGATTGCAGGCTGCTCCTGAAAATATAAAGGCACGTATTGATCAAGAGCATGAAGAATTCCAAGAAGGATTAAAACACCTTCACCAATTCAGCCCATCAGTGAAATCAGGAAATTTCCAGTCTGTACAAATTAAACGCTCTTATAAACATGCGATGAACGGCGTGGCGATGACATTACCAGCTAATACAGTTGAAGAACTGTTGCGAATTGGCGTCGTAAAACGTATTTGGAAAGATTACGAAGTAAAATTAAATTTACCGAAACAAGCTGAGCAAAAAGCACCTCAAAAACTAACTGATAGCATTCCGCAAATTGGGGTAGATAAGTTACATAGCGAGGGCATTACCGGAAAAGGAATTAAAGTCGGAGTATTAGATACAGGTATTGATTACAATCACCCTGACTTAAAAGATGTGTATAAAGGCTATCGCGCAAAACCGGGTGAAGATTCTAGTAAGGTAGACCCAAACTCTGTAAAAGGTTGGGACTTTATTAATAACGATGCAGATCCGATGGAAACAACTTATACAGAGTGGCAACAATCTGGCGCTCCTGAATTTGATAATCGTGGTTCTTCCTTCTACACAGCACACGGTACTCACGTAGCAGGTATCGTTTCTGCTCAAAAGAAAAATAAATCAGATTCAGCAGTAAAAGGTGTTGCACCTGACATTGAACTGTATAACTATCGTGTACTGGGTCCTTATGGAAGCGGAGATAGTTCTGGTATTATTGCTGCAATCGATAAATCTATTTCTGACGGTATGAATGTCATTAACTTATCGTTAGGTGACGATAGTAACAATCCGCTTGATCCAACATCTATCGCTGTTAATAACGCAATGCTTTCCGGTGTTGTTACAGTCGTTGCTGCTGGTAACTCTGGTCCAAATCCAGCGACACTCGGATCACCAGGTGCTTCTCCATTTGCTATTACAGTTGGGGCAAGCGATAGCTCTATTTCCTTACCGAAACTATCAGGTCATGCTGGACAATTACAATTCCCTAACCTAATTTTATTCGGCAAAAACTTCACTGATAAAATAGAAGATTTCAAAGGACAATCTCTCCCTATTGAATCTGTAGGAATCGGTACTCCTGACGAGTTTAGTAAAAAGGATGTAAAAGGAAAAATCGCACTCGTTGCACGTGGCACACTCTCATTTGATGAAAAAATCGTTAATGCGAAACAAGCTGGTGCAAAAGCCGTTATTATTTATAACAATGTGGACGGAGAAATTCCTTTCTACATTGGTGAAAGCACAAAATACATTCCAGCCTTCCGCCTAACGAAAGAAGATGGCGAAAAACTAAAAGCTCAAATTGAACAAGGCAGCACATCCTTAACTTTCGATGAAATCAATTACATTCAAACAGAAGGTGATCACCTTGCAGACTTTAGCTCACGTGGCCCTGTTACATCGAATGATGATATTAAACCTGATATTACAGCGCCTGGTGTTGCGGTACTTTCAACAGTACCTGAATATATTAACGACCCACAAGAGGGTGAAAACTATGATGTTTCCTATGAGCGTATGCAAGGAACATCCATGGCGTCTCCACATATCGCTGGCGTTGCTGCTCTTATTTTGCAAGAACACCCAGAATACTCTCCATTCGATGTAAAGGCATCTCTTATGAACACAGCTGATGATTTAAAAGAAAAGTATTCCGTATATGAAGTTGGAGCTGGACGAGTAGATGCTTATAACTCTGTTCACACTGAAACAAGTTTTAAAGTGTTAGATACGACAAAAACAGTTGTAAATGATGAAGTGATTGAAGTACCAGAAGAAACTGGATCCATTGCATTCGGGAAGTACTATCAAAAAGACGGGGAATCTATTGAACAAAAACGAAAAATTAAAATTGAAAATCGCAATAAACAAGAGAAGAAAGAATTTAAAACAGAAATTTCTTATACACCAGCATCTTCTGCTATTAACGATGCTACCGCAAACGGTGTAAAAGTTTCTACTTCTGAAATACTTACGATTGATGCTGGTAAATCAGATGAAATTGAGGCAAAAATTAATATTCCAGCTGGTGCAAAACAAGGCCGATATGAAGGATATATTCATATTACAAACACGAAAAATAAAGAAGAAACGTATCAAATTCCGTTCTCTATTCGTGTATCAGAGCCTGGTATTGAAAATGCACTATTATCAAGAAAAACAATCTCAACTGATACATCTACATTCAATCCATACCGTGAATCATATGTTCACGGGGCATTCCAATTAAACAGCGAACTTGAAACGTTAGATCTTATTGTGAAAGACTCAAAAACAAATAAAGCGCTCGGCTTCATTGGAACATTAAACACGAGTGAACTAAAAACGGATGTGTATTACTACTTAGATTCATTCTTTAACGGCAGAGTGTATCCTTTTACAAATGATCCTGCAAAACCAATTGGTGATGAGAAAATCGACTTACCAGAAGGAGATTACACAATTGAATTTGTTGGCTATGATAAAGCCGGGAAAGCACGTGTGAAAGGTGATTATGTCGTAATTGATAATACACCGCCAGAAGTGAAATTAACTGGATTACAGCCTGGTATTTATGAACTAAATGAAGAAAACTATACAGTAGAAGACGGTAAAAAAGCACTATGGATTAAAGGAAATGTATATGATTCAAACGTTGACTACTTAAAAGGAAAAGGATTAAACATTACGCAAGAGGCTAACGGAGTTATGTACTATGACTATTCTCCATACTTGCATAAGTTTTTACCGATTACTGAAAATGGTGACTTTAAAGTTGGTATTACACCTGACTCCTTCAGAACGGAAGGCACAATGAACACAGGCGTGTATATTTTCGATTATGCAACTGCAGGCCCTGACTATCCAAGCGGTGTAAATAACTATTGGTTTATCCCGCAAGGTACTCAATATGCAAAAGCTAATTATAATAAAAAAGAATTATATAAAAATGATGAATTCACTGTGACACTAGATGCTAAACACGTAAAACAATTTGTTGCTGGAGAATTTAACGTAAAATTCCTAGAGAAGAACTTCAAATTTGCAAATGCGAAATTGAATCCTGCTTTTGAAAAACTCCTTTCTGAAAAAGGGGTAACGGCAAAAGTAAATGAACCAAAACTAGAAGAAGGTTCTGTTACAGTAGGCGGAGCTATTGATGATAAAAACTTCGCTGGATTAGACGGTGATTTCCCATTCATTGATGTAACTTTCAAAGTAGAAAATGATGAATTTTATGAAGCAAATGCTCAATTAGATTTACCAGTATTCGTTTACTGGAAACAAGGTGAATCAGAGCCAAACAGAATGCGTGTACTGCAAGATCAAACATTCTCAGTTATGTCTTTAAACTCACTAGTAGAAGGAAATATTAAACCTGGTGCATTCGTAAATGAACGTGGATATTTAGATGAAAAGTTCGATTATACGAAACTTGGCGTAAAAGTATATGCAACTGATTCTTACCGTCATAAATTTGAAGGCTCACTAGATAAATACGGATACTTCAAATTAAATGGACTTCCTGTTAATAAACGTGACTATAACTTATTCGTAGAAGTCCCAGGGCATTTAACAAGCCGCCTAACAACGAAATTAGGCACTGAAAAAGATGGTAAGCTGCTTGGCCAATATTATTATGCACGACCTGATGAAAACCTTGCAGGTGATGTAAATGGAGATAAAGTCATTGATATTAAAGATGCTGAAATTATCGCTAGCAACTATGGTAAAAAGGGAGTATCTGTAAAAGACGGTGACCTTAACAAAGATGGTATTGTCGACGAAAAAGATATTCGTTTCGTTGAAAAGAACTTCTTGAAAAAAGGTCCAGATGCATCTAAATCACAAACACCTGTTGAAAAATCAAAAAGCGGTACACTTGCAGACATTTTAAAGAAATTAGGATTAGCGCCTAAAAAATGATAAAGTGAAACTTTAATCAGTGGGGGTTTTGTTCATCCCCCACTGATTATTAGCCTTCACCAATCGGGCTTTTACGGGCAGTTGATCCCCCACCTAACTTCTTTGCTTTCGCTGCATTTTGAGGTGGGGGTCTTACTGCCCGGCAAATAGCGGGATAATAAAGAGCACTCTATATAAAATAGAGTGCTCTTTTCTATAAACGACCCTGATCCAGCAAAAGGGGTATATTGGGGATATACAAGGGAAACCGGAAAAGGAATTTATATTAAATTATATAAAAACTCAGAGGTAGGAAGCAGTTTCCCGCCTCTGAATTATTTAGCAATTATTATAGTACTGGTGCCATTGTTTCTTTTAATACTTTTACAGAATGAGCGAACTTCACTTTTTCTTCTTCGTTTAATTCAAGTTCTACGATTTCACGTACACCTTGGCGGTTAATAACAGCTGGAACACCTACGTAAGCATCTTTCTCACCATATTGGCCTTCAAGGTATGCAGATACAGTTAACACGCTGTTCTCGTTGCTTAAGATTGCTTTAGTTACACGAAGTAGTGACATACCGATTCCGTAGTAAGTTGCACCTTTACGCTCAATGATATGGTAAGCTGCATCACGTACATTTTCAAAGATTTTATCTAAATCTTCTTGGTTGTATTGTTCGTTGTTCGCTAAGATTGTTTCTAGTTTTTGTACACCTACAGTAGCGTGGCTCCATACTGGAAGTTCAGTGTCACCGTGCTCACCAACGATGTAAGCATGAACGTTACGTGGATCTACATCTAAGTAGTCACCTAACATGTAACGGAAACGAGCAGAGTCTAAAGTAGTACCAGAACCGATTACGCGCTCTTTCGGTAAACCAGATTCTTTCCAAGTTACGTAAGTTAAAATATCAACTGGGTTAGTTGCGATTAAGAAGATTCCATCGAATCCGCTATCCATAATACCGCGAACGATTTGTTTAAAGATCTTTGTATTTTTCTCAACTAAGTCTAAACGAGTTTCGCCTGGCTTTTGTGGTAATCCAGCAGTGATAACAACTAGATCTGCATCTTTACAATCTGCATAGCTACCGCTCCAAACTTTTGTTGCTGCTGGAGAGAATGGTACCGCATGGCTTAAGTCCATTGCTTCTCCTTCTGCTTTTGCTTCATTAACATCTACTAATACGAATTCTTCAGCTACACCTTGGTTAATCATTGAGTAAGCATAACTACAACCTACAGCTCCTGTTCCTACTAATACTACGCGATTGATACCTTTTTTCATGTTAATTTCCCCTTTCAATTGTTTACATCTATTTTTTTATTATTGTTTAAGTAATTAATTAAAATACTAATTTAATGTTGTTTAACTTCTTTACATTCATATTGTAGCATGGATTATTGTGAATTACTTCACAAATTATGACCTAATTGTGAACTTTTTCACATAGAGTGTAAAGTTATTGGATTAGGTGTGGAATCCATACCAATTTAGGGGTTTTGTTTAGATTGTGAACGTGGATAGTTCCGTTTTTATCGGTAAATGAAATTATATAGACGATTTTTGGAATATATCCACCGTAACTCAAAATATATCAACGATTCGATGACCTTTTCACACTCCATCGCTCTCTCCTTTCTATTAGTTAGACGATTCAAATAGAAAAAAGTATACAAGAAATCCATAAAAAAAAAGCAGACTATCCAAAGTCCACTTTTACACAACAAAAAAGAGATAGCAGATTATGCTATCTCTTTTAGTATGACCCGTACGGGATTCGAACCCGTGTTACCGCCGTGAAAGGGCGGTGTCTTAACCACTTGACCAACGGGCCAGTTCTGGCAGAGAAGAAGGGATTCGAACCCTCGCACCGCGTTCGCGATCTACTCCCTTAGCAGGGGAGCCCCTTGAGCCACTTGGGTACTTCTCTATAATATGGCTCCGCAGGTAGGACTCGAACCTACGACCGATCGGTTAACAGCCGATAGCTCTACCACTGAGCTACTGCGGAATAATTATGGTGGGCCTAAATGGACTCGAACCATCGACCTCACGCTTATCAGGCGTGCGCTCTAACCAGCTGAGCTATAGGCCCATAATTGAAAAGCGGGTGAAGAGAATCGAACTCTCGACCAGAGCTTGGAAGGCTCTTGTTTTACCACTAAACTACACCCGCATTAAATTGAAAATGGTGAGCCATGAAGGATTCGAACCTTCGACCCTCTGATTAAAAGTCAGATGCTCTACCAACTGAGCTAATGGCTCATTTTGAAAGTGGTGCCGGCTAGAGGACTTGAACCCCCAACCTACTGATTACAAGTCAGTTGCTCTACCAATTGAGCTAAGCCGGCTTGCGACTTCAAAATGGTGGCTCGGGACGGAATCGAACCGCCGACACGAGGATTTTCAGTCCTCTGCTCTACCGACTGAGCTACCGAGCCTTTATGTAAAAAAAATGGCGGTCCCGACCGGGGTCGAACCGGCGATCTCCTGCGTGACAGGCAGGCATGTTAACCACTACACCACGGGACCATTTGGTTGCGGGGACAGGATTTGAACCTGCGACCTTCGGGTTATGAGCCCGACGAGCTACCGTACTGCTCCACCCCGCGATGATATAATATTTAATTTAGAAAAAATGGAGGAGGTAGAGGGATTCGAACCCCCGCGCGACTCTCGCCGCCTGTCGGTTTTCAAGACCGATCCCTTCAGCCGAACTTGGGTATACCTCCGAGATATAAACTTCCAATGGTGGACCTTGTAGGACTCGAACCTACGACCGGACGGTTATGAGCCGTCTGCTCTAACCAGCTGAGCTAAAGGTCCTTTATGGTAGCGGCGGAGGGGATCGAACCCCCGACCTCACGGGTATGAACCGTACGCTCTAGCCAGCTGAGCTACACCGCCATAAATAATATTCAAATAAGTGGAGCCTAGCGGGATCGAACCGCTGACCTCCTGCGTGCAAGGCAGGCGCTCTCCCAGCTGAGCTAAGGCCCCGTGTTTTTGGGAAAATCGGGAAGACAGGATTTGAACCTGCGACCCCCTGGTCCCAAACCAGGTGCTCTACCAAGCTGAGCCACTTCCCGTTAATAAAAGCGCGCCCGAGAGGAGTCGAACCCCTAACCTC